>CAWBER010000011.1:0-141894 GCA_963787855.1 uncultured Gaiellaceae bacterium | reverse complement strand
ACGCGGCCTCGAGAAGGTGAAGCCAAGTGACGCGGTGTCACAAGGTCGACCCGAAGACAGGTCTGGTTGAATCGAGACGTGACGCATCCGAACAGCTTCGGCGCCCGCTCGACGCTCGGCGTCGGAGGTACGAGTCGCGAGGTCTTCCGCCTCGAGGCGCTCCAGGCGAGCCACGACATCCTGCGCCTGCCGTACACGCTGCGCGTCCTCCTGGAAAACGTTCTGCGCATGGAGGACGGCGTCGGCGTCACGGCCGGAGACGTCGAGGCCGTCGCCGGCTGGGTGGCGACCGCACCGCCCTCGCAGGAGATCTCCTTCGCGCCCGGCCGCGTGCTCCTCCAGGACTTCACGGGCGTGCCCGCAGTCGTCGACCTCGCCGCCATGCGGAACGCGATGCACACCCTCGGCGGCGACCCGAAGAGGATCAACCCGCTCTTGCCCGTCGAGCTCGTGATCGACCACTCGGTGCAGGTCGACGAGTTCGCGACGCGGCGCGCGATCTTCCGGAACGCCGAGCTCGAGTTCGAGCGGAACCGGGAGCGCTACGCGTTCCTGCGCTGGGGCCAGGGCGCGTTCGACAACTTCAAGGTCGTGCCTCCGAGCACGGGGATCGTCCACCAGGTGAACCTCGAGTTCCTCGCGCGTGTCGTCGACGAGCGCGACGGAGTCGCCTTTCCGGACACGCTCGTCGGAACGGACTCCCACACGACGATGATCAACGGCCTCGGCGTGCTCGGCTGGGGCGTGGGCGGCATCGAAGCCGAGGCCGCGATGCTCGGCGAGGCGATCTCGATGCTCGTCCCGCAGGTCGTCGGCTTCCGGCTGACCGGCGCGCTACCCGAGGGCTCCACGGCCACCGACCTCGTCCTCACCGTCACCCAGATCCTGCGCGAGACCGGCGTCGTCGGGAAGTTCGTCGAGTACTTCGGGCACGGACTCGACACGCTCCCGCTGGCGGACCGCGCGACGATCGGGAACATGTCGCCCGAGTACGGCGCGACGTGCGGCTTCTTCCCCGTCGACGACGAGACGCTGCGGTATCTCCGGCTCACCGGGCGCTCCGACGAGCAGATCGCGCTCGTCGAGGCGTACTGCAAGGAGAACGCGCTCTGGCACCAGCCTGACGAGCCCGCGACCTACTCGCAGGTCGTCGAGCTCGACCTCTCGTCCGTCGAGCCGTCGCTCGCCGGCCCGCGCCGGCCGCAGGATCGCGTGCCGCTACGCGACGCGAAGCGCGCGTTCATCGAGACGCTCCCGACCTTCGGCATCGACTACGGGAACGCCCACGACGAAGCCGTCGACGAGACGTTCCCTGCGAGCGACCCGCTCGCCTCCGGCGTGCCCGGCCACGAGCCCGTCGGGGGGGACGCGAACATCGCGACGGGACCCCGCCTCGTCCTCGCCGAGAGGTCCGCCGTCGAGGTGACGTTCGAGGGCGAGACGTTCCATCTCGGCCACGGTGCGGTCGTTATCGCCGCGATCACGTCCTGCACGAACACTTCCAACCCGGCCGTGATGGTGGGTGCCGGCCTCCTCGCGAGGAAAGCGGTCGAGCGGGGCCTGACTCGCAAGCCGTGGGTGAAGTCGAGCCTTGCGCCCGGCTCCAAGGTCGTCACCGAGTACTACGAGAAGGCAGGTCTCACGCCGTACCTCGAGGAGCTGGGGTTCCACACCGTCGGATACGGCTGCACGACGTGCATCGGCAACTCGGGCCCGCTCCCGCCCGAGATCTCCGCCGGCGTCGCCGAGGGCGACCTCGTCGTCTGCGCCGTGCTCTCCGGAAACCGCAACTTCGAGGCTCGCATCCACCCGGAGGTGAAGGCGAACTACCTGGCGTCGCCACCGCTCGTCGTCGCCTATGCGCTCGCGGGACGGATGGACGTCGACCTCGGGACAGAGCCGGTCGGCGTCGGGTCGGACGGCGAGGACGTGTTCCTGTCCGACATCTGGCCCACGCCCGAGGAAGTGCGCGAGACGGTCGCCGGAGCGGTCGGCGAGGAGATGTTCCGCGCCACGTACGCGGACGTCTTCACGGGGGACGAGACCTGGCGCTCGCTCCCGGTGCCGGAAGGCGAGCTCTTCGACTGGGATCCTGCCTCGACCTACGTGCGGCTCCCCACGTACTTCGACGGGATGCCCCTGGAACCGCGCGCCGTCGAGGATGTCGTCGGAGCGCGCTGCCTCGTGTCCGTCGGCGACTCCGTCACGACCGACCACATCTCTCCCGCCGGGTCGATCAAGCCCGACGCGCCGGCCGGCCGCTACCTGGTCGACCACGGTGTCGAGCGCAAGGACTTCAACTCGTACGGCTCGCGGCGAGGAAACCACGAGGTGATGGTGCGCGGCACGTTCGCGAACGTCCGCCTCCGCAACCAGCTCGTCCCGGAGTCCGAGGGGACGTGGACGGTGCACGTGCCGTCGGGGGAGGAGATGACGATCTTCGACGCAGCCGAGCGCTATCGCGCCGATGGCACGCCGCTCGTCGTCCTCGCCGGGAAGGAGTACGGCTCCGGGTCCTCACGCGACTGGGCGGCGAAGGGGCCGAGGCTCCTCGGCGTGCGCGCGGTCGTCGCGGAGAGCTACGAGCGCATCCACCGCTCGAACCTCCTGATGATGGGCGTCTTGCCGCTCCAGTACCTGGCAGGAGAGAGCAAGGACTCACTCGGCCTCACGGGCCTCGAGGAGTTCTCGATCGGCGACCTCGAGAACGGAGAGGCGAGCGAGGTCACCGTGCGGGCAGACGACAAGGAGTTCCGCGCGACCGTGCGCCTCGACACTCCGCGTGAGCGCGAATACCTGCGCCACGGCGGGATCCTGCCCTACGTGCTGCGCCGGCTGCTCGCCTAGGGCCGCTTCCAGCCGACGAAGATCGCCCAGCCGAGGTGCTCGCGCTGGTGGCGGAGGTAGCTCCGCTTGTACTGCTCGTGGCGCGATCGGATCTCCCCGGCGTCCGGATCTCCGGGATTCGCTGCGAGCCACTGCTCGACGGCCTGCCAGTGAAGCGTCTCGTAACGGTCCCAGTCGTCCTCGGACGAAGCGATCACCGAGACGACCGGGAGCCCCGAGGTCTCGAAGACGACCACCGTTCCCTCGAGCGTCGTCCACGGCTCGTTCCGGGCCTCGTAGTCGTCCGGCAGGGGAAGCCTCCGCCAGTACGGCTCGCCCACGACGACGTGGCCACCCGGCCGGACCGTCGGCGCGAGCGCGTCGAGGGTGTCGGCAAGGCTGCCATAGACGAAGCTCGCGCCGAGGCACAGCGCAGCGTCGTAGGACTCCGGCTCGAACGTCGCGGCGGCACCGTCGCCGAGCTCGAACGTCACGCGATCCGCGAGCCCGGCCTCGGCGATCCGCTCGACCGCGACGGCGTGAAAGTCCGGCGACAGCTCGACTCCGTGCCACGTGCATCCGTACTCATTGGCGAGCAGCAGAGCGGGACCCCCTCGGCCCGAGGCGATGTCGAGCACCCGCGACTCGGGTCCGAGCCCGAGAAGCTGCCCGAGGCGGAGGAGCTTCGCCGGCGACGTCGGATTCTGGAGCTCGTGCCCCGACTCGGCGACCACGAAGTAGCGGGAAATCACGAGCGCATCATCTAGCCTCACGCGTCGATGACGCCGACCGAACGAGTCGAGGGAAGCTGGGGCATCGAGCCGGTTCCGGCGCGACTGCAGGTCCTCGGTGGCGTCGAGACCGGGCTCCTATGGGGGAACCTCGGCGCCTCGCTGCTCGTGATCGTCGCCGGTGCGGTGCTCGTTCCGGCGCTCTCGCTCCCGGACGCGCTCGTCGCGATCCTGCTCGGCTGCCTCATCGGGAACCTGATGCTCGCGACCGCCGGACTGATCGGCGCCGACGCGCGCGTCCCGGGCATGACGCTCATGCGCGCGCCGCTCGGTCAGCGCGGCTCGCTGCTCCCGACCGGGATCAACGTCCTGCAAGGAGTCGGGTGGACGGTCTTCGAGCTCCTCGTCATCGCCACCGCGGCGGCGGCGCTCTCCGACGAGCTCTTCAGCTTCCGCGCGCAGTGGCTCTGGACGATCGTGTTCGGTTTGTTCGCGCTCGTCCTCGCGCTCCTCGGGCCGATCGGCTTCGTGCAGGAGATTCATTCGCCGCTTCGCAATCTGGGCGGTGCCCCTCGCGCTCGTCTATCTCACCTGGTGGGCGTTCGACGGCGCCGATCTCGGCGCGCTCTGGGATGCCGACGGGGCGGGAGGGCTCTCGGTCTGGCAGGGCGCCGACGTCGTCGTCGGGATCACGGTGTCCTGGGTGCCATATGCCGCCGACTACACGCGGTTCTCGAAGACGCGCCGCGGCGCCTTCGCAGGCACCGGAATCGGGTACTTCACGCTCGACGCCTGGCTGCTCGCGCTCGGCGCGGTGCTCGTGCTCTCGCGCGGTCTCGGTGATCCGGCCGCGCTTCCCGCAGCCGTCGTCGCCGGAGGCTTCGCGGCGATCGTCGCGCTCTTCGCGCTGCTCGTCACCGAGACCGACGAGGCGTTCGCGAACGCGTACTCGGCCGCGATGTCGCTGCAGAACGCCTTCCCGCGCGCCCCCCAGGCGCTGCTGATCGTGCTCGTGACGGCGGTGGCGACGGCCGGTGCGCTGGTGATCGACATGGGCAGCTACCAGAGCTTCCTCCTGTTGCTCGGCTCGGTGTTCGTCCCGCTGTTCGCCGTGCTGCTCGCGGACTGGCTCGTCGCCGGAGCGCACTACACGACTGCAGACGTGTTCGACTCACCTGCCTGGCGGACGGGGCTCATCGCCGCGTGGATCGCGGGGTTCGCGCTCTACCAGTGGCTCTTCCCGACCGGGCCTTCCCGGTGGGTCGATCTCGTGGAGAAGCTGAACCCGCCAGACTGGGGCATCGGCGCCACCGTTCCCAGCTTCCTGGTCTCGTTCGGGGTGGCGATGGCCGTCGCACTCGTCACCCGTCGCCACGCCGCTGGGCCGGCTCCCGCATGACGACGATCGCCGCGCTCGGTCATCTCACGCGCGATGTCGTCGCAGAAGGAGACCCGCGCCCGGGCGGGGGCGTCTTCTGGTCGACGAGAGCGCTCGCGCGTCTCGGAGCGGATGCGAGCGTGCACGCGTCGTGCAGCTCGCACGACCGAGAAGCGCTCGTCCCGCCGCTCGAGGCGTTCGGGCTCCCCGTCACCTGGCACGAGTCGTCGACGACGACGGAGTACCACTTCCACTACGAGGGTGACCGGCGGATCATGTGGCAGGAGGCGGTGGGCGATCCCTGGTCGGTCGATCGTTCCGTCGAGGCGGCCGGCGACGCGACGTGGGTCAACGTGTGCGCGCTGACGCGCACGGACTTCCCGCCGGAGACGCTCGCCGCGCTCGCGCGAGACGGACGTCAGCTGCTCGTCGACGCGCAGGGTCTCGTCCGCACCGCGACGCTCGGGCCGCTCCAGCGAGACGAGCACATCGGCGACGTGCTCGGTCACATCGAGGTCCTCAAGCTGAACGACGACGAAGCGAAGGTGCTGGTCGGAAGCGCCGAGCCGGAGAGGCTTCAGGCCCTCGGCGTTCCCGAGGTGGTTCTCACGCTCGGCTCGCGCGGTGCCTGGGTCGTGACGCCCGAGCTGATGGAGCACGTCCCGTCCGTACCCGTCGCTGGTGAGGTGGATCCGACCGGCGCGGGCGACACCTACTCGGTCACGTACGTCGTGCAGCGCGCCGCCGGCGCGGAGCCCGTCGAGGCCGCGCGGGCGGCCGCCGCGACGGTGTCGGCCTTCCTCGCGTCGCCCTAGGACGAGGGCTCAGAGCCTGAACTCGCCGCGCGCGACGACCACGGCGCGGCCTCCGCAGAAGACCCGGACGATCTCGCCCCCGGCGCCGTCGGCGCGCGCGAAGAGCGTCGACGGGCGGCCGATCTCGACACCCTGCGAGATCTCGATCCAGTCGCCCCACTCCACGAGCCCGTGACGGGCCAGATGGCAGGCGATCGGTCCGGCAGCCGAGCCCGTCGCCGCATCCTCGCCGAGCGGCCAGAACATCCGGTTCTTCCAGCGTCCGTCCAGCGCGGCGATGCAGTTCACGCCCGTGACCCGGAACTGCTCGATCGCCGAGAGATCGGGCGAGAGCGCGGTCACCTCGTCGGCGCTTCCGAGCGTCACGACGATCTGAGTGGCGCCGTTGTCGTAGAGCTCGACCGGAAGCTCCGATCCGCCGATCCCCAGCGCCCCGAATAGCACGTCGACGTCGGCGACGGCGCCGATCGTCGGCACCGGCTGCTGCATCCGGCCGAAGACGAGGGCTCCCGACTCGTCACGGTCGAGCTCGACGGGAACGATCCCCATCCCGGTCTCGAGCTCGATCACGCCACGCTGGAGTGGCTGCGCGAGCACCCAGGCGGTGCCGAGGACCGGATGGCCGGCGAAGGCCATCTCGTGGCGCGGGTTGAAGATACGAACGCGCGCGTGGCCTCCTGCCTCGGGAGGCACCAGGAACGTCGTCTCCGAGAAGCCGATCTCCCTGGTCAGTGCCTGCATCAGCTCGGCGTCCGCCTCGCGCGCGTCGGTGAAGACCGCGAGCTGATTGCCGGTCAGAGGGGCGTCCGTGAACACGTCGACGACGACGTAGCGCAGCGTCGGCACGACGGCCACCCTACCCAGCGCCACCGCGCCGAATATCGTCTCGGGCCGTGGCACCGGCGATCGTCGTCTCCGACCTCCGCAAGTCCTACGGGAGGATCGAAGCCCTTCGAGGGATCAGCTTCGAGGTCGCCGTCGGCGAGGTCTTCGGACTGCTCGGCCCGAACGGTGCCGGCAAGACGACGACAGTCGAGATCCTCGAGGGCTATCGCGCCCGCGACGGAGGGACGGCGTCGGTGCTCGGGCACGACCCGGGGACGAGCCCGAAGGCGCTCCGCGAGCGCATCGGCGTCGTGCTCCAGCAGTCCGAGCCCAGCCCGCTGCTCACGGTGCGCGAGACGCACCAGCTCTTCGCGGGCTACTACGCGAGCCCGCGCGACGTCGACGAGGTCATCGCGCTCGTCGGCCTGACCGAGAAGCGGGACGCACGGGCGAAGTCGCTCTCGGGCGGCCAGAAGCGACGGCTCGACCTCGGCGTCGCGCTCGTCGGCAACCCCGAGCTCGTGTTCCTCGACGAGCCGACGACCGGCTTCGATCCTGCGGCGCGACGGGCCGCGTGGAACATGATCCGCGCGCTCCGCTCGCTCGGCACGACCATCCTCCTAACCACGCACTACCTCGACGAGGCGCAACAGCTCGCCGACCGCGTCGCGGTGCTGCGAGACGGCGAGATCGTCCGGGAGGGGACGCCGTCCGAGCTCATCGGCGACTCGGGGGTCACGCAGATCCGCTATCGGCGCGACGGAGAGGCCGTCGTGGTCGAGACGACCGAGCCCACGCGCGCGTTGAGCGAGCTGACGACGGCCGCGCTTGCCGCCGGACACGAGCTGGAGCACCTCGAGGTGCGACGGCCGACGCTCGAGGACGTCTATCTCGAGCTCGTCGGGGAAGAGCCGGAGACGCTCGAATGACGATGCTCGCCCACCAGCTGCGGTTCGAGCAGATGACCTTCTGGCGGAGCCGCGAGGCTGCCGTGTTCATCTTCGTCTTCCCGCTTCTCCTCTACGCACTGCTCGGCTCGGTGTACGGGGACGAGATCGACGGCATTCCCGCCGAGGACGTCCTCCTCGTCGGCCTCTTCGGCTACGGCGCCGCGACGACGGCCTTCGGCGGGCTTGCAATCAGCCTGGTGATCCGGCGCGAGGCCGGCGTGCTGAAGCGGCTGCGCGTCACGCCCCTGCCCCCGCCCGTCTACCTCTTCGCGGTGTTGCTCTCGACGCTGACGACGTTTGCGCTGCAGTCCGTGGCGCTGCTCGCGCTCGGCGGCCTTGGGTTCGGCGCGAGCATGCCGCGCAACTGGCTGGGCTTCGCGGGCGCGATCGTGCTCGGGGTTGCGTCGTTCGCAGGTCTCGGATTCGGCGCCGCCTCGCTCATCCGCTCGGCGGAAGGCGTGTCGGCCGTCGTGAACGTCGTGATCCTGCCGATGGCGTTCCTCTCGGGCTCGTTCGGCCCGACGACGGACTTCCCGGCGGCCTTGCAGGCAATCGCGGACGTGCTCCCGCTCACCTACTTCCTCGACATCGTCTACGGCGTCTACCTGGACGGCGACTCGTTGTTCGCCGACCCCAAGGCGCTCGCGATCGTCGTTGCGTGGGGTCTCGCCGGCCTCGTCGTCGCGCTCAAGCGCTTCGGCTGGACGCCGCGCGAGCGCTAGCGGTTACCGAGCAGCGAGAGGTAGTAGAGGAGCACGGCGACCGCTGCGAGTGCTGCGGCGACGTACGTCCACGCGGCAGCCTTGAGCGTCGCATTCACGCCGGCGGCTTCGCTGGAGGCAACCAGGCCGAGATCCTGCAGCTGCTGCTTGGCCCGTCGGGACGCATCGAACTCGACCGGCAGCGTCACGAACTGGAAGAGGACGGCGATCGAGTACAGGGCGATCGCGATCCAGATGAAGCCGAGGATGTTGAGGAAGATGCCTCCGAGCAGGAAGAGCATCCAGATGTTCGACGCGAACTGAACGGCCGGGAACATCGCGCTGCGGAACCGGAAGAACGAGTACGCCTGCGCGTGCTGGATCGCATGGCCGACCTCGTGCGCCCCGACGGCGGTCGAGGCGACGGACACCTCGTGGAACACCGGCGTCGACAGATGGACCGAACGGCTGCGCGGGTCGTAGTGGTCGGAGAGGGTCCCCGGCGTCTCCTCCACCGGCACCTCGTTGAGGCCGTTCGCGTCGAGGACCCGGCGGGCGATCTGTGCCCCCGTCATCCCGTTGGCGATGGGTACCTCGAGGTTCCTGGCGAAGGTCGACTTGACGCGGTGCTGGGCCCAGAAGCCGAGCACCATCGGGACGATGAAGGCGATGAGGAAGGGTCCCACCCGCAGGATGGTATCCGTCGACTGCCGGCACCCCGCAAGAGAGCAGGCGCCGAGTACGCGGCTTCTTAACCGTCGGCCCGGAGCGCCTGGCAGGAGTCGGATGCGGCGAACGCCTGCTCCAGCTCGTCCGACGCATCGCCGAAGAGCGACGCAGACTGAAGAGTCGCCACGATGTCCCTCGCCTGGCCGGCGAGCGCAGCGAAGTCGTCAGCGAGGTCCGCGAGCGCTTCGAGGAGCTCCGTCGCATCGTCGGCGTCCGCCGCGTCCTCCGCGGCGGCCTGGACGTCCTCGTAGCCCGCCGCCAATCCCGCAGCGGCCGAGTCGAGCGCCCGCTGAACCTCGTCGCCTGCGTCGAGGTTCGGCGGCCCGAGGTCGCGCAGCTCGTCGACGAGGTCGGAGGTGGCATCGTCCGCCTGGTCGAGGCGATCCCGGAGCGTCTCCGCCGTCAGCGGCTCGTCACCCGGGTCGGCGAGCGCAGCGATCGACGACCGCCAGTCGGTGAGGCTGGTGCACACCGAGTCGGCCCACTCGGCCGTGGTCTCGGGGTCGTCCTCGGTCAAGCGCATGACGACCGCTGCGATGACGATCGCGAGGACGCCGATCACGACCGCGGCGATGAACCAGTTCCGCCTCACGAATCGCGAGTCTAGTGCTCCCGGTGTGAGCGCGAACGAGGCGCCCCGACCGTCTAACGAAGGTCGTCGATGACGTAGCTCGCCGGTGTATCGAAATGCGGGACCTGCGGGGTGCAGGCGCATCGAGACACCGACGAGCTCCACGCGAAGTCCACGGGCGAGCATGCGGCGGTACGCGTCGAGCCGTCCGGTGTTGACTCCAGCCACGAGACGGTCGTGTCCCGACTCGTGCGCGAACGCCTCGCAGGCGTCGAGAAGACGTTCGAACCGCTCCGGCGCGCCTTCGCCGGGTCGAACCGCGGCGAACTTGACGTAGCAGGTGTCTCGCCCCGCCTCGCTCCCTGCTCCGCAGTGGCACACCGCCACTCCCTCGAGCGCCTCCTTGCGGCGGAGGAGGACAGTGTCGCCGATGGCCTGTTCGCTCACCGCCACGATCTCCCGCCCGAGATCGAGCCCGGCGAACACCTCGTCGGTGAGTCCGCGGATCTCGTCCAGCGCGCTTTCGGGCCGAGTCGAGCTGTGGGCCGAGTAGAGCGAGTACGAGCTCGGCGTCTGCGGGATCACTGCTTTCGCCGTCACAGCGATCAGCGTTCCGGGCCAGAAGCCGTGCGTCTGATAGAGGCCGAGATGCTTAGGACTGGACGCGAACGTGAAGAGCGCGCCCTGTCGCACATCCCAGCGCGCGAACGCCGCGAGCACAGGCTGGAGGAGGTCGCTCCCGATTCCGCGATCCCAGAGATCGGGCCGGACGGAGAGCGGGCCGAAGAAGCCGAACGAGCCCCAGCGTGCCGCGAACACCGATCCGACCACCTCGCCGTCGACCTCGGCGACCCACGCACAGTCGGGAGCCGCTCGATATCTCGTCCGCACACTCTCACTGTCGCCGAAGGCCGCACTCGGATCGGGGAGAGCACGAAACGTGCCGAACGCCACACGCATGACGCGATCCGCAGCGTCGAGGTCGCCGGCAACCATCGGCCGTACGAGGACAGCACTCACCGCCGGGCATCACCTTGCGGGAACGCCACGCGCACACCTTCGCACAGCGCCGCGGCGTCCACTTCGACCCGCTTACGCGACCGCAAGCCCGACGTAGTTCTCGGCGAGGGCGGTCGCCGCGGCGTGAGAGGTCGTCACGTATCGGAGCTGCGAGAGCTGCAGCTTCAGATCGAACGCATCCTGATCTGGAGAGCGGTGGAGCATCTGGGTCATCCACCAGGAGAAATGCTCGGCTCGCCAGACACGGCGCAGACTCGTCGCGGAGTAGGCATCGAGGCCGGTTGCGCTTCCCGACCCGTACCAATCCACGATCGCCTCGGCGAGCACACGGACGTCGTGCAGTGCGAGATTCAGCCCTTTTGCACCGGTAGGCGGCACGATGTGCGCGGCATCGCCCGCGAGAAAGAGGCGTCCGTGACGCATGGGCTCGGCGACGTAGCTCCGCATGCCGGTTACGCCCTTCTCGAGGACCGGTCCCTCCGTGAGCGTCCAGCCGTGGAGACCGAGCCGGGTGCGGAGCTCTTCCCAGATGCGGTCGTCCGGCCAGTCCGCCAGGTCCTCGTCGGGTCGGCACTGGATGTACAGGCGGCTCAGATCCGGGGACCGCAGACTGAGGAGCGCGAACCCACGCTCGTGGTGTGCGTACACGAGCTCGTCACTGGACGGGACGGCGGCGGCGAGGATCCCGAGCCAGCCGAACGCGTACTCGCGCGAGAACTCGGTGAGGACACCGGCGGGAATGCTGGGCCTGCAGATCCCGTGGAATCCGTCGCATCCCGCGACCACGTCGCACTCGAGCTCCTCGTCGCGGCCCTCGTGCCAGTAGCGAACGAGTGGACGCTCCGTATCGAGATCGTGGACGCTCACGTCCTCGACGCCGAAGTGGAGCCTCGCACCTGTGTCGAGGCGCAGCCCGATGAGGTCTTTGACGAGCTCGGTCTGTCCGTAGATCACGATCGTGCGTCCTCCCGCGAGATCGCTCAGCGGGATGCGGTGACGCTCTCCTGCGAACTGGAGCTCGATCCCGTGATGGACGATTCCCTCCCGTCGGAGACGTTCGCCGGCACCCGCCTCCACGAGCAGCGCGCCGATCTCGTGCTCGATCACGCCCGCCCGGACGCGTGCCTCGACGTACTCGCGGCTGCGGTCCTCGAGGACGACGTTCTCGATCCCTTCGCGGTTCAGCAGATGGCCGAGTGTGAGCCCCGCCGGGCCAGCGCCGACGATCGCCACCTGCGTCCGCGTCGTGCTCACGCGTGTCCGTCGTCCTCGAGAACGCGCTGGGCGATCGCGAACGCGCCGTTCGCTGCGGGGACTCCGCAGTAGACGGCGCAGTGGAGGAGTATCTCCTTGATCTCGTCCGGCGTGAGCCCGATGCGGAGAGCCGCGCGGATGTGCATCGCAAGCTCGTGCTCGCGACCCGTCGCAACGAGAGCGGTGATCGTGATGCAGCTTCTCGTGCGGCGATCGAGGCCGGGACGCGACCAGACCTCGCCCCATGCGTATCGCGTGATGAAGTCCTGGAAGTCGGCCGTGAACGCCGACGCGCCCGCGATCGCGCGGTCGACGTGCTCGTCGCCGAGAACTTCCCGTCTCGTCTTCATGCCGTCGTCGCTCACACCGCTACCTCCTGTCCGAGATGCTCGAGAACGGCCTCCGTGAACTGTTCCGCGCGCTCGACGTTCGCCAGATGCGCCGCGCGCTCGAGGAGAACGAACCGGGAACCGGCTATCTCCGACGCGAGAGCCTCGGAGTGCTCGACCGGTGTGGCGGGGTCGTCCTCGCCTGCGACGACGAGGACGGACGCAGCGATCGCTCGTATTCGACCGCGCGCATCCCACGCACCGACGGCCTCGCAGCACCGCGCGTAGCCCTCGGCCGGGATCGCGGCGAGCATCGCGCGAAAGCGCGCCACCGTCTTCGGGTCGTCGCGCTCGAACTCCGGCGTGAACCACCGCCCGACGACGGCGTCCACGAGCCCCGCCATTCCCTCGGCACGAGCGATCCTCGCCCGCTCCGACCATCCGTCCGGCGGCCCGACGTAGGCGGACGTGCAAGCGAGGGTGAGCTTTTCGACGCGTTCGGGTGCCTCGAGCGCGAGCGTCATGCCTACCATCCCGCCGAGCGAGACACCGCACAGCGAGAAGCGCTCGATCCCGAGCTCGTCGACGAGCGCGAGCACGTCGCGAGCGAGCCCACCGACGGTGCACGGCTCGTCCGGCAGTGGCGAGGCGCCGTGACCCGGGTGGTCGTACGTGAGGACGCGGAACCGCTCGGCGAGGGCAGGAAGCTGGCGCTCCCAGAGCTGCCGGGTCGTTCCGAGCGAGTTCGACAGCACGAGCACGGGAGCGCCGGCAGGGCCGTGGAGGCGGTGATCGAGCGTCACGGCCGATCCTTCTCGTAGTCCTCGAGGGAGCGGTCGACGAGCGCCCCCGCAGCTCCGAGGTAGCCGTCGGGGTCGATCAGCTCGTCGAGTTCCTCGGCAGAGATCCCGACCCGCTCGTCCGTCAGCAGCGCGTCGCGGAACGACGGCGCGCGTGCGGCTTCCGCAACGACGGCGTGCGCGTCACGGCGCCCGAGACGGGGGGTCAGAGCGAACGAGATGCGTTCGGCGAGGATGAGGCCGTCGCTCTCCTCGAGGTTGCTCCGCATGCGTTCCACGTCGATCTCGAGTCCGGACACCGCGTCGGCCGCGGCCGCAACCGCACCGCCGGCAAAGGCGAGGCTGCCCGAGAGCGCCTCCCACTCCGCGTGCCATGCGCCGACCGCTCGCTCGTGCTCGTGCACGAGGCCGACGATCAACACCGCTGCATGAGCCTGCGCGAGCCGCGCCGACGCCACCGCGAGCGTCGAGGACACCGGGTTGCGCTTCTGCGGCATCGTCGACGAACCTCCGCCGGACGCCTCCGCGACCTCCCGTACCTCGGTCTGGGCGAGAAGAACGAGGTCGAAGCCGACCTTGGCGGCCGCACCTGCCGCACCCGCGAGCGCCGATCCAAGCTCGGCGAGTCGCTGCCGGTTCGTGTGCCATGGAACCAGCGGCTCTTCGAGACCGAGCTCTCGCGCATAGAGCGCAGCGACTTCCACGCCGTGATCGCCGAACGCCGCCTGCGTTCCGGCCGCACCGCCCAGCTGCGCCGCCAGCCGCTCGCCCCGGAGGACCGCGAGGCGCCGTCGTGCCTCGACGACCGCGGTGAGCCACCCGGCTGCCTTGAGCCCGAAGGTCGTCGGCACGGCCTGCTGTAGGAGCGTGCGCGCGGCGATCGGAGCGTCGCGGTGGGCGCGTGCGAGGCTCGCACAACCACCCGCCAGCCGATCGAGCTCGGCGACAACGAGCCCGGTCGCTCGGTGCGCCACGAGCATCGCCGCCGTGTCGACGACGTCCTGGCTCGTCGCGCCGAAGTGGACGGCATCGGCAGCCCCCTCGCCGGCCGCGTCGCGGAGCGCGCGGACGAGCGGCTCGGCCGGATTGCCCACGGTGCGCCCTTCCTCCACGAGTCTCCCCGTGTCGTAGAGGTCGACGCGACACACATCCGCGATCTGCGCGGCGGCCTCCTCCGAGACGAGACCGACGGCGGCGCACGCCGCCGCGAGCGCGCGTTCCGCTTCGAGCATGCCCACGAACCACGCGCGTTCAGAGACTGCGTCGCGCAGCTCCACGGGGACGAAGATCGCCGCGAACGGGGTCACACCGCGAAGAACATCGTCTGATCGACGCCTTGGAGGACGATGTCGAACCGCAGTTCGCCGTCCGCGACCCGTGCGACGAGCGTCTCGCGCTCGTCCGGCTCGAGGCCGAGCAGCACCGGGTCCTCGGCGTTCGCGTCGACCTCGTCGGGGAAGTACAGCCGCGTGACGAGGTGCTTGAGCAGCCCGCGGGCGAACACCGTGACGACGAGGTGCGGCGCCTGCTGCCCTCCGTCGAGCGCCGGGACCCGGCCCGGCTTCACGGTGACGAACTCGAACCACCCGTCCTCCACCGTTCCGGAGCGACCGAACCCGACAAACTCCTCCTCCAGTGGGATGTCGTCACGTGCATCCTCCGGATGCGCGTAGCGGCCTGCGGCGTTCGCCTGCCAGATCTCGACCAGGCCATCCGGGACCGGGTCGCCGTTTCCGTCGAGCAGGCGTCCGCGGATCCGGATCGCGCGGGGGTCGTCCTCGGAGACGAGCGACGCGCCGAGGTAGCCGTCGAGGAGCCCGATGGAGAGGAACGGGCCGGAAGTCTGGGACGGCGCCGGCAGAGCCGTCCGTTCAGTCATCGTGCGGCTCCTCGAGCGGCGTGGCGTCGCGGGCTCCCAGCACGATGTCGAACCGAAAGCCGAGCGACCACTCGGGCTCGGTCCGCTCGAGCTCGAAGCAGCTGACCAATCGCTCGCGCGCCCGCTCGTCACGAATCGAGTTGAAGATCGGGTCGAACGGAAAAAGGGGATCGCCCGGGAAGTACATCTGGGTGACGAGACGATCGGGAATCGCTCGGCCGAAGAGGGAGAAGTGGATGTGCGCCGGCCGCCAGGCGTTGTGGTGATTCCGCCACGGATACGCCCCAGGCTTCACGGTGACGAACCGGTACGCACCATTCTCGGCGGTCAGGCAGCGCCCCGCACCGGTGAAGTTCGGATCGAGCGGCGCGTCGTGCGTGTCGACCGCATGGCGATAGCGGCCGGCGGCGTTCGCCTGCCAGATCTCGATCAGCTGCCCGCCGAGCGGTCGCCCGTCCGAGCCGAGCACGCGTCCGGAGACGGTGATCCGTTCTCCCAGCGGCTCACCCGCGTGCTGTCGCGTCAGGTCGTGGTCGAGCTCGCCGAGCCGTCGCTCTCCCAGCAGAGGCCCCGTCAGCTCCGAGAGGGTGTGCGGAAGCAGCACGAGCGGCTCCTTGGGATGCCGGAGCCGCGTGCCGACGTACTCGGGATAGTCGTACGGGGGATCGACGCCGAGCCGATCGACGTCCCGAACCCGCTCGAGCGCGGAAGGCGTCGACACGTCAGGCCCCCAGCTCGATCGCGTACCGCGCCTCGGTCACCCGTCCGACGTCCTCGATCGCCGCGTCCCCGAGGAGCTCGGTGAGCACGAGCGACCCGTCGCGAAAGCGGAACACCGCGAGCTCGGTGACGACGACGTCCACGGCCGCCCGCGCGGTGAGCGGGAACGTGCACTCGCGTACGAGCTTCGCCTCACCGGTCGGTGTGGTCGACGTCATCGTCACGATCACACGCCTCGCCCCGACGACGAGGTCCATGGCCCCGCCGACGCCGAGGACGTCCTTCCCCGGTATCGCCCAGTTCGCGATGTCACCTCGCTCGCTGACCTGGAGCGCGCCGAGTACCGCCGCATCAACATGACCACCCCGGATCATGGCGAAGCTGGAGGCGCTGTCGAAGTACGAAGCGCCGGGCAGGGCGGTCACGGGACGCTTGGCGGCGTCGACGAGGTCGGGATCGAGCTCGTCCGCGGCCGGTGGGGGCCCGACCCCGAGAAGGCCGTTCTCGGTGTGGAGGAAGATCTCGGTGTCGGCGCCGAGGTGTCCCGGGATCCGGTTGGGGATCCCGATCCCCAGGTTGACGACCTCGCCGGGGCGCAGCTCGCGCGCAGCGCGCGCCGCGATGCGCGTCTTCGTGTCGACGCTCACAACCGAGCCACCAGGCAGTCGACGTAGAGGTGCGGGGTCACGACGGCCTCCGGCTCGAGCTCGCCGACTCCGACGATCTCCCCCGCCTCCGCAACGGTCAGGGTCGCAGCAGTCGCCATGAGCGGGTTGAAGTTGCGCGCGGTGTGCCGATACCAGAGGTTCCCGAGCTCGTCGGCCCGGGCCGCGTACACGAGGGCGACGTTCGCGCGGATCGGTGGCTCGAGCACGTGCGGCACGCCGTCGATCGTCCGCTCCTCCTTCCCCTCCGCGAGCGACGTCCCGACCCCTACGCGAGTGAAGAATCCGCCGATTCCCGCCCCGCCGGCCCGAATCGCCTCGGCGAACGTGCCCTGGGGGAGGAGCGTCGCCTCGATCGCGCCCGCGTTGACCGCGGCGACGGCCTCGGGGTTCGAGGTGAAGAACGAGGAGATGCCCCTGCGGATGCGCCCCTGGCGCAGGAGCTTGCCGAGACCCTTGCCCGGCTCGCCGATGTTGTTGGAGACGACCGTGAGGTCGGTCGCGTCCGAGTGGTCTGCGAGCGCGTCGATGAGCGTCAGGGGCGCTCCGACGAGCCCGAATCCGCCGACCATGACCGTGTCGCCGGTCCTGACGTGCCGGACCGCCTCCTCCGCGCTCGTGAGCCCGCTCACTGTCACCCCTTCATTCTCGTCGAGCGGCCGAAGCCCGCGTTCGAACGTTCAGGCGTGCGCCCGCCAGCCGCCCGGCGCGTAGGACGTGCGCGCCGCCTGCACGTAGGGGACCGGACTCACGACCGCAGCGATCTCGGTCTGGACGTGCGGCTCGACCGTGGGCTTCGCCGTGCCGCCGGCTTCCTCGCCCCAGACGAACGTCACTTCCGTTCCGGGCTCCGCGAATGCGGCGTCGACCACCGCCAACGTCAGCATCTTTCCCTCGTTCGCGGTGTAGGCGATCCAGGTGGAGATTCCGACGGTCTCGCCGTCCCCGATGACCTTGTCGTACGGATGCATCGAGTACACGGCCGACGGCCAGTCCATGAATTTCGCTCGCTCGCCGGTCCCGAAGATCGTTCCGATCGTCCGGGTCACGTCGTCGTCGTCGAGGGCGAGGGTGACCTTCCGGCGATGGTCGTCCTCGGCCATGCGCTCGAGCGCTTCGCGCCCGACGAAGTCGTGGTCGAACTTCACGTAGCTCCCGTAGCCGAGGTCCCAGGGCGTGAAGTAGTAGTCCTCGATCCGGCCGGAGTCGAAACTGCCGCCGATCGACGCAGCGCCCTCGTACCCGTTCGCCGGGAGCCATTCGCGATACGCCGTCAGGGTTTCGCCCGAGTAGATCGCCGGAAGAGGCGAGGGGATCCAGCCCGACTCGACCGTGTTGGACGAGTACGCCCGTCCGCCTGCTTGCCTGAGGCCGAACTCGTCCCCGGCCGCGAGGATCGCCTCGAGCACGGCATCCCTGTCCTCCCACGGCCCGTGGAGCTCCCAGCCCGGCTGACCGACCATGCCGTGCCGAAGCGCCCCGACGCTCTTGCCTGCGATCGTCACCGCCGTCCGGTGAAAGAAGCGCAGATCCGGCGCAGCCTGGCCGAGCACCGCCTCCGTCAGGTCCATCGCAGCCGGTCCCTGCAGCTGGAATCGGTAGGACCTTCGGCGCCCGTCGGCCCGGAGAGCGGTCCTCAGGTCGAGCTCGAGCGCAACGTCGTAGCCGCCTGTCTCCGCGTGGTAGGTCAACCAGTTCAGCGCCGGAGCACGTCCGACGAGATTGAACTCGCTCTCGCCGCGGGCGAACAAGATCACGTCGCCGATCACGTACCCGTCGGGACTGCACGACACGAAGTGCTTGGCTCTGCCGGGGTCGAATGACTCGAAGCTGTTGACCGCGAGCCTTGAGAGCAACTTCAACGCATCCGGCCCGCGAACGAGCAGGTCGTTCATGTGGAAGGACTGGTCGAACAGCACGCACGTCGTCTGCCAGGCCCGCTGCTCGTCGCGCCAGTTGGTGAACTCGGCCGGCACGCCCGGATAGGCATTGGGCCCGGTCTGCGAGTTGCGGAGCAGCTCGACCGGGCTGTCGACCGTTCCGAGCAGGTCTTCGAGGCTCTCGTGGCTCACGCCGACTCTCCCTTTCGACTACAGCGCGCCGCGGCTCGCATTGTCGATGCCGCCGGGAAGCGGCCCGTGCCGCACCGCCTCCGCGACGTTGAGCAGGTGTCTGCGCATGGCGTTCTCCGCGTCGTCCGGACGACCAGCAACCGTTGCCTCCACGATCGCGGCGTGCTCCGCGTGGGACGCGGCGGGACGTCCGGGAATCAGGATCGTGCGGTACTGGTAGCGCACCGTCTGCGCGTTCAGAGCGTGGATCAGGCGGACAGCCGTGCCGTGCTGTGAGAGCTCGAGCAGCGTCGCGTGCAGATCCGCGTTGGCGTCCGACGCGCCGAGGAGGTCACCGGACTCGAGCCGCTCGCGCTGGCGGGCGAGGCACGCCTGCAGCCGTGCGCGGCCGGGATCGTCGATCCGCTCGGCGGCCCGACGGACGGCGAGCCCTTCGAGGACGGCGCGCGCCTGCAGGATCTCGATGGCCTCCGCGTCCGAGACCTGTCGCACGCGCGCGCCGCGGTGCGGCTCGCGGACGACGAGCCCGTCCTGCTCGAGCCGGATGAGCGCCGTACGCACGGCCCCGCGCGACATGGCGAAGGTCTTGCTGAGATCGGCCTCGACCAGTCTGCCGTTGGGTGCGAGGTCGCCGCGCACGATGGCGTCTCGGAGCGCGTCGTAACTGGCCTTCGTCGCCACGAACTCGATACTGCACATCGTTGCGAGGATCGTCAACAATCTTGTCGTGAACTTGGTAGCGTCCCGACATCACCGGTTCCGCTGAACAGGAGGCCGTGACGGTGAGCCCGCGGCGCGTGGCGATGCTCGGGCTCGGCGAGGCGGGCAGCCGACTCGCGGCAGATCTTCTCGCGGCGGGAGTGGACGTCCGCGGGTTCGATCCGAACGCGGCCGATGACGTACCGGTCTCCGTGCGCGCGCCGGACATCGAAACTGCGGCCGCGGGATGCGACGTCGTGCTCAGCGTCAACACGGCGAAGGTCGCTCTCGACGTGTGTGCCGCGGCCCTCCCGTCCGTCGCCCCACGTGCCATCTACGCAGATCTGAACACTGCAGCACCCGCGCTCAAGCGGGACCTCGCGGAGCGGGCCGATCACGCCGGTGTGCGCTTCGCTGACGTCGGGCTGCTGGGACCGATCCCGAGCCGCGGGCTCGGGGCGCCGGCGTTGGCTTCGGGCACTGGAGCGCAGGCATTCGCCGAGTTCTTCGCCCCGCTGGGCATGCCCGTCACGATCGTCTCGGCCGAGGCCGGCGATGCCGCCGCGCTGAAGCTCGTCCGTTCGGTCTTCATGAAAGGGCTAGCGGCGTCCGCCGTCGAGAGCCTCCGAGCCGCCGAGGCCATCGGCCACGACGGCTGGCTCCGCGACGAGATCGCGGCGGCGATCGGGGAGCCGTTCCTGGAACGGCTGGTCGACGGCAGCGCTCGACATGCGGTGCGCCGCATCGACGAGATGGAGGCTGCGCGCGACCTTCTCCTCGAGCTCGGCGTCGAGCCCCGGATCGCGTCCGCGAGCGCGTCACTTCTCACCGAGCTCGCGTCCGAGCCCGTCGCGCGCGCGAGTCCGGACGTTCGCCCGTGACCGCGCGAGCCGAGACCAGGGCACCCGCCGACGAGGCGCGTCCGAGCGAGCGAGCGCGGATGCTCGTCCGGGGGGCGTACGACCTGCACGTCCATGTCGCCCCCGACGTGCCGCCGCGCCGGATCGACGACACCACGCTCGCTCGCCGCTTCGCGGAGGTCGGCCTGGCCGGCTTCGGGCTCAAGTCGCACTACACGTCCACGGCAGAGCGCGCCCAGGTGGTCTCGAGCCTCGTGCCGGAGGTCGCGGCGATCGGCACCTTGACCCTGAATCAGGCGGTGGGAGGCATGAACGCGCTCGCCGTGGAGATCGCCGCCCGCGAAGGAGCGCGGATCGTCTGGATGCCGACGGTCGACTCCCCGGCCGAGACGGCCGGGCGCTCGGAGCCGAAGCCGGGCGACAAGGTGCCGCAATGGGCGAGGCTCCAGCACGAGCTGCGCGAGCTCGGACTCGGCGTCGAGCCCGTGCACGTCACTGACGCGAACGGGGAGCTGCTGCCCGCGACC
Source organism: uncultured Gaiellaceae bacterium (assembly GCA_963787855.1). GTDB lineage: Bacteria > Actinomycetota > Thermoleophilia > Gaiellales > Gaiellaceae > GMQP-bins7. The sequence continues at coordinate 121,543 of CAWBER010000011.1, read as the reverse complement.
CGCGACGTGCTCCGCGCGATCGCACGCCACGGGCTGACCCTGGCTACGGGCCACCTCGCCCGCGACGACACGTTCGCGGTGGTCGACGGGGCGGTGGCCGAGGGCGTTGCAGAGATCGTCGTCACGCATCCGGAGTTCACCTGCCAGGACTTCTCGATCGAGGATCAGGTCGAGCTCGCTCGGCGGGGGTGTCTCCTCGAGCGCTGCCTGACGACGCCGTTAAGCGGCAAGACGACGTGGGAGCATGTCTTCGCCGGCGTGCGGGCGGTCGGCATCGAGCGCACGCTGTTCTCGAGCGACTGCGGCAATCCCGAGTACCCGCCCGTCGAGGACGGGCTGGCGCTCTGGGCCGATCGGCTGCTCGCCGCCGGATTCGACGAAGACCAAGTGGGCACCATGATCGTCGGGCAGTCCCGCCGACTCGCGGGTGCTCGATGAGCCGCCGGCTGCTCGTTATCGGAGCGCACTCGGCCGACTTCGTCTGGCGGGCAGGCGGCGTGATCGCCGTCGCCACTGCCGCAGGCGGCGAGGCGCGCGTGCTCGCACTCTCGTACGGAGAGCGTGGCGAGTCCGGAGAGCTCTGGCAGGAGCCAGGCCAGACGGTCGAGCGCGTCAAGGAGATCCGCCACACGGAGGCGCAGCGGGCCGCGGAGGCGCTGGGGGCAGAGTTCGAATGTCTCGACCTCGGCGACTATCCCCTCGAGGTCGACGGCGAAGCGCTCGTCGCCATCGCCGATCGCATCCGCGAGTTCGCACCCGACGTGGTGCTGACGCACACGGACCGCGACCCGTTCAACCCCGACCACGCGACCGCGTTCGTCGCCGCCGAGCGAGCCCGTGCACTGGCCGCGGGTGCCGGAGTGCCGAGCGCGTTCGAGACCGTGCAGCCGCCCGAGCTGATCCTGTTCGAGCCGCACCAGCCCGAGCTCTGCAATTTCGTGCCGACGACCTTCGTCGACATCACACCCGTGGTCGAGCTGAAGCAGGCGGCAATGGCGGAGATGAAGGCGCAGGCGTACCTCGTGACGTACTACGCCCAGCGCGCGGAGCAGCGCGCCAACCACGCGCGGCGTTCGTCGGGCGACTCGGCGATTCGTCACGCCGAGGCGTTTCAGCGCGTGACGCCGCAGGTCGTGAGCGCACTGTGACGGAGCACTACGCCGAGCTCGCGCGACTCGGCACCGCCACGGTCCACGAGGCAGCGGGGCGCACCCCGGTCGTCGATGTTGCGCTCGTCCAGATCGTGCCTGGCTCCCGCGCAGCTGGTCCCGCACGCACCGTGCGCTGCAGCCAGGACGACAACCTCATGGTTCACGCGGCGGTGGCCGAGGCGGAGCCTGGCGAGGTGCTCGTCGTGACGATGCCCGAGCCGAGCCCTGTCGCCCTCGTCGGCGAGCTGCTCGCGACCCAGGCGAAGGTGCGCGGCGTCGCAGCGGTTCTCGTGGACGCGGCGGTCCGCGACCTCGAGGAGCTCGTCGAGGTCGGGCTGCCGATCTGGGCGCGGCACGTGCGTGTCCGCGGAGCGGACAAGCGGCTCCCGGGCGTGATCGGCGAGCCGGTCGAGGTGGCGGGCGCACCGATTCGCCAGGGCGACGTCGTCGTGCTCGACGCCGACGGAGCCGTCGTGGTCGAGCAAGAGCGGCTCGACGAGGTCCTTGCGGCAGGTCTCGAGCGCGAAGCCCGAGAGCGTGAGAAGCGCGCGAGGCTCGAGGCCGGCGCGCTCTCGTACGATCTCGACGGACTGCGGGGGCTGGTGGAGGGGTGACGGAGCCACTCCACGACATCGCGAGGATCGGTCACGCCGAGCTCCTCACGCCCACGCCCGACGAGAGCGTGCGCTTCTTCGTAGACGTGCTGGGCATGGAGGTGGAAGCTCGCGACGGCGAGTCGGTGTACCTGCGCGGATGGGGCGACTACCTGCGCTACAGCATGAAGCTCACGGAGTCGTCCCATGCCGGGCTCGGTCACATCGCGCTGCGAGCGTGGAGTCCCGAGGCACTCGAGAGGCGCGTGGCTGCGATCGAGGCGACCGGGCTCGGGGCGGGGTGGGTCGACGGCGACATCGGTCACGGTCCCGCCTACAGGTTCACCGACCCCGACGGGCATGTCTTCGAGCTCTTCTACGAGGCCGAGCGGTACGAGCCTCCTGAGCATCTGGAGCCGTCGTGGAGGAACCAGCCGCAGCGCTACGTCGGGCGCGGCGCGGCCGTGAAGCGACTCGACCACGTCAACGTGCTCGCCGCCGACGTGCGCGCGAACCGCGAGTTCGCGGAGGGTGTCCTCGGCTACCGCCTCTACGAGCGAATCGAGCTCGACGACGGGACCGAGGGCGGCGCGTGGCTCAGCGTGTCCATCGCTGCGCACGAGCTGATCTACGTCAAGGACGCGCACGGGGCGAGCGGCCGGCTCCACCATCTCGCGTTCTGGGTCGACACGCGAGAGGAGTGCCTGCGCGCCGCCGACCTCTTCGTCGACGCCGGCGTCCCGATCGAGGCCGCCCCCTCGAAGCATGGTGTGGCACAGGGCTTCTTCCTCTATGGCTACGAGCCGGGCGGCAACCGGATCGAGGTCACCACGGGCGGCTATTTCGTCTACGACCCCGACTTCGAGCCGATCGTGTGGACACAGGCAGAGCGTGCACGGGGCCAGTACTGGGGTGTAAAGACGATCGAGAGCTTCCACACGTACGGAACGCCGGACGTCGCCGCGGAGACGAGCCGGTGATCCCGCTCCGCGAGCTCCTCGCGAAGCCGGGCTCGTTCGCACTGGTGGCCGAGGTCGTCACGTCACGCGGTCTCCTCACCGCGAGCCGCGGTGCAGAGCTCCTGGCGCTGGCGCGGGAGCTGGCGGCCGATCCCCGGATCGACGTGCTCTCGATCACGGACAACCCGGGCGGGCACGCGATGTTCTCGCCGGACGCTCTCGGGACGGACATGATCTCCCGGGGGCAGGAAGTGATCATCCACCTCGCCTGCAAGGACTGGAACCGCAATGCCCTCGAGAGCCGCGGCTGGCAGCTCTCATCCGCCGGGTTCCACAACGTGCTGGCGCTCTCCGGCGACTACCCGGTCACCGGCCACAAGGGGCTCGCCGCGCCCGTCTTCGACATCGACTCGGTCGGGCTCCTGAGTCTCCTCTCGGAGATGAACGCCGGCCTTCGCGACGAGCGCAGGGGAGGACGCCTCGACCGCACGGACTTCTTCCTCGGCTGCGTGGTCACGAACCACAAGCGCCACGAGCGCGAGGTGATGCCGCAGTACTTCAAGCTCCGCAAGAAGGCGCTGGCCGGCGCGCGCTTCGTCATCAAGCAGATCGGCTGGAACGCACGCAAGGACGACGAGCTCCTGCGCTTCATCCGCCGCGAGCAGCTCGAGCTCCACGCGGTGGCCAATGTCCACGTCCTCTCGCGCGGTGCGGTGCGCGTGTTTCGTTCCGGAAGGATCCCGGGTGTCGTCGTGAGCGACGAGCTCTTCGAGCTCGCCGAGCGGCAGAGTGCAAGTCCGGACAAGGGCCGCGCGTTCTTCGTCGAGCTCGCCGCCAAGCATGTCGCGGTCACCCGCGGACTGGGCTACGACGGTGTCTACCTCGGTGGCCACATGCCGGCGACGACGTTCGGCGAGATCATCGATCTCGCCGACGGGTACGGCGACGGCGAGTGGCGAGAGCTCGCGCGCGACATCCGGTTCCCGGTCGCCGACGAGTTCCATCTCTTCGAGGCCGACCCCGAGACGGGCCTCTCGTCCGACGTCGTCAGCCGTACGTATCTGGCGTCGAAGCACGCGCGCAACACCGACCTCCGCGTCCCCTTCAAGTACCGCTTCAGCCGTCGCTTCCACGACACGGTGTTCGCGACCGAGGCTCCGCTCCGGCCGGCCGCACGAGCTTTCTACCGCGGCGTGGACAGGGCGCCGCGTCCGGTCCAGCGCATCGCGCACGCAGTCGAGCAGGCCGCGAAGGTCCCGCTCTTCGGCTGTCAGGACTGCGGCGACTGCTCCCTCTCCGAGATCGCGTACGTGTGCCCGGAGTCGCAATGCGCGAAGAACCAGCGAAACGGCCCCTGTGGCGGAACGCGCGACGGGCTGTGCGAGGTGTACGACACGGAGTGCATCTGGTCGCAGGCCTACGAGCGGGAGAAGGCGTACGGCGAGGAGGAGTCCCTGGTCGACGGACCGGTCGTCGTCAAGGACAACGCGCTCGCCGGAACGAGTGCATGGGCGAACACGTTTCTCGGTCGGGACCACCTCGCCCGTTCGGACGACCCCGAGAGCCCGGCGGCATGACAGATCTACGATCGTCCGCGGAAGTGAGGTGGCCGGAACGCGCGCCGGCACGTGCTGATTCCGTGTATCTCGAGAGAGGAGCTGGGAGGAAATGAGTCACGCGAGCCTGGAAGAGAAGCTGCAGGAGGTCGGAGGCGCGGTCGACATGGCCCGCAACTCGCAGATCGGCCCGTACGTCTACCCGGCAGTGCCGCCGGAGTTCACGAACTGGCGCGACGAGCAGGTGGCATGGCGGGAGACGAGCGCGCTCTTCGACCAGTCACACCACATGACCGATCTCTACGTCGAAGGCCCCGACGTCATCAGGCTGCTCTCCGATCTCGGGGTCAACTCGTTCGCGACCTTCGCGGTGGGCAAGGCGAAGCAGTTCGTCGCCTGCAACCCCGACGGTTACGTGATCGGGGACGCGATCCTGTTCTTCCTCGACGAGGACCGCGTGAGTCTCGTCGGTCGCCCGGCGGCCCACAATTGGGTGCAGTACCACGCGGAGACCGGCGACTACGACGTGACGGTCGAGCGCGACGAGCGAACGGCGGTGAACCCCACCGGACGACGGAAGATCTACCGCTTCCAGGTGCAGGGCCCGACGGCGCTCGACGTCCTGAAGACGGCGAACGGCGGCACGCTCCCCGAGATCAAGTTCTTCAACATGGGCGAGCTCACAGTCGCCGGTCACAAGGTGCGCGCGCTCCATCACGGGATGTCCGGCGTGCCCGGCCTGGAGCTCTTCGGGCCGTGGGAGGAGCGGGAGGACGTCCGCGCGGCGATCGTCGAGGCGGGAGCGGACTTCGGGTTGCGACAGGTCGGATCCCGCGCCTATGCCACGAACACGCTCGAGTCCGGTTGGATCCCGTGCCCGCTGCCGGCCGTCTTCACCGCCAATGAGATGAAGGCATACCGCGAGTGGCTTCCCGCGAACGGGTACGAGGGCACGGGCTCGCTCGGCGGGAGTTACTACTCCGACGACATCTCGGACTACTACCTGACGCCACACGACCTCGGGTACTGGCCGTTCGTGAAGTTCGACCACGACTTCGTGGGGCGCGACACGCTCGAGGCGATGGCGGACGAACCGCGTCGGAAGAAGGTCACGCTCGCGTGGAACGGCGAGGACGTCGCGCACGCGATCGGCACGCAGTTCGAGAAGGGCGACCCTGCGAAGTACATCGACATCCCACTCTCGAACTACGCCACCTGGCCGTACGACAAGCTGCTCCAGGACGGCGAGCTCGTCGGCATCTCGACGTTCTCCGGCTACAGCTACAACGAGCGCTCGTACCTCTCGCTTGGAATGGTGGAATCGGACGTCGACCTCGGCACCGAGGTCACGCTCGTCTGGGGCGAGGAGGGGGGCGGTTCGTCGAAGCCGGTCGTCGAGCGACACGTGCAGACGGAGATCCGTGCGGTCGTCAGCCCCGTGCCCTATTCCGAGGTCGCGCGTACGTCGTACCACGAGGGGTGGCGCACGAGAGCCGGAGTCGCGTAGCCGTGCGCTCTTGTATGCAGCCCGTGGATGCAATGGCACGTACGGGCCCGTCATTTGGCCGCGGAAAGCACCTGTTGTATACATGCGCCGATGCCACGACTCATCTGCTCGGCCGCGGTCGGGAACCTCGCCGCCGTGCGTGCTCTCGGCGAGCGTGGCGACATGGTCGTTTCGGCCGATACCGCGTCTCACCAATCCGGCAGTCCAAATGCAATGTCTCAGTCGTTGGGCAGGCCTAGTCGCGCGACATGCGTGACGGAAGGAGGAAAGTCGTGAAGCGGTTCTTGTTGATTGCGACTCTCGGTGCCCTGGGGGCGCTCGTGGTCGCTGCAGGCGGGGCAACAGCTCCCGGCGGGTCGAGCGGAGCGGCGCAGGGGGGCCCGATCAAGATCGGCGCGCTCGTCCCGCTCACTCCGAGTGCTTCCAACTTCGTACCCTGGGGTGTCCAGGCGCGTGCTGGGATGGCCCTTGCGGTGAACGAGATCAACCGGTCGGGTGGCGTGAAGGGGCGCGGGCAGGGCCGCAGGCTGAGCCTCGTCGTCGCCGACGACCAGTCCACGAACACGACCGCGGCCGTCGAGGGCTTCAGACGGCTGACCCAGCAGGAGAACGTCGTCTCCATCGGGGGCATCATCGGCAGCCCCACCGCGCTGGCGACAGTGAGGCTCGCCGAGGAGGCAAGGGTCCCGATGTTCCTGACGAAGGCGGGGAACAACGAGATCCTGACGCGGTCGAGTCGCTACACGTTCCGCACGTGTCTGCCAAGCGCTGCCATGGTGGCGGTCTCGGTCGTGCAGCTTGCGCAGCGGCGCGAGATCAGGAGCGTTGGCGTCATCGTCCTCGACTACGCATGGGGTCAGTCGTTCAAGTCGTCGCTCGAGGACGAGGCCAAGAAGGTGCCGAACATCAGGTTCAACGTCGAGGTCGCGCCGCTCGGCACGGCCAACTACACGCCATACCTGCGTGCGTTGGGCGACGTGTCGCTGATCGTGGCGACGGGTGCGCCGCCGGGGGGTGGGCCGATCCTGGCCCAGTCAGGGCAGCTCGGCATGAAGGCGCCGGTCGTGGGTGCGTACTCGCCGTACTCGCTTACCGCGAGGAGCGCAGGGGCGTCGGCTTTCGGCCGCTGGAGCGACTTCAAGTGCATGGCCACAGCGACACGGGGGTACAAGGCACTCGCGAAGCGTTACCTGCGGGCGTTCCCGCAGAACGAGTTCCTCGAGGACGACGCGCTCTCGGGCTACGCGTACGTGAAGATTGTCGCCCAGGCAATTCAGAACGTCGGTCCAAACAGCCAGCGAATCGCGGCCTACGTCCATGCCAACACGTTCAACATCCCCGGCTACGCGTTCCCGCTGCGCTGGACCGCGTGGGGTGAGTTGAACAGGCCCACGGTGCAGTTCGCCATCCTCACCAGGGCTGCGCCGCCCGAGCCCGGGCTGAACACGGCTCCGACCACCTTCTGGCCGAGAGTGGTGTTCAAGTCGCAGCCGCTGGCCCCCTACCGGCCCCCGTCGTAGCCGTGGAGACCGGACCTGCTCCTCGAGATTGACGGGGTCTCGAAGCGCTTCGGCGGTCTCCCGGCCGTCGACGGCGTGACCTTCGGGATCGACGACGGCGACATCGTCGCCGTCGTCGGCCCGAACGGCGCCGGGAAGAGCACGCTCCTCAAGGTCATCGTCGGACTGGAGCAGCCGACCAGCGGCAGCGTCCGGCTGAACGGCACGAGAATCGACGGGCTGACGGCCCATCAGGTGCGACACGGGGGGATCGCGATGGCAATGCAGCGACCGCTGCCGTTCGGGTCGATGACGGTTCTTGAGAACGCCGTTCTCAGCGCGATGTTCGGTAGCGGTGAAGGACGCGTCGGCGAACGAGAGGCGAGGCGGCGCGCCTTCGACTCGTTGGCGTTCGTCGGGCTCGGCGACCGGGCGGGGCAGGCGGTCTCGAGCTTGAACCTCCATCAGCAGCGGTTCCTCGAGATGGCAAAGGCGCTCGCGGGACAGCCGAAGGTCCTTTTGCTCGACGAGGTGATGGCCGGCCTCAACGAGGCGGAGCTCGCAGCCTCGGTCCAGATCGTGAGGAACATCCGCGACCAGCTCGGAACGGCGATTCTCTGGGTCGAGCACGTCATGAGCGCGGTCATTCAGCTCGCGGAGCGAGCGATCGTCCTCAACTTCGGCAAGCTCCTCGCGGAGGGCGTGCCCGAGGTCGTCATGCGGGACCCGGAAGTCGTCGACGCGTATCTCGGGCGGGCACGCGTTGCTTGAGGTCGAGGGGCTGGCAGCCGGGTACCTCGGCGAGCGGGTCATCGACGAGATCGACGTCGAGGTGCGGACCGGTGAGGCCGTGGCCATCGTCGGCTCGAACGGCGCCGGCAAGACGACACTCTTCCGCGCCATCGCCGGCCTGCTCCCGACCATGGCAGGTCGAGTCGTGCTCGACGGGAAGGACTTCACGCGACGCCCTGCCCACCGCAGAGCGCGCGCTGGAATCGCGTACGTGCCGGCCGAGCGGCACCTGTTCCCCGCGATGACCCTGAAGAGCAATCTCGTCCTGGGCGCGTATCCCAAGCGTCCCGACCCGGCGACGCTCGAGCTCGTGTACGACCTCTTCCCGCGTCTCAAGGAGCGACAGCGTCAGCACGCAGGAACCCTGAGCGGCGGTGAGCAGCAGATGCTGGCGGTCGGTCGCGCGCTCATGGCGAGACCGCGGCTGCTCATGCTCGATGAGCCGACGACCGGGCTGGCTCCGAAGATCGCCCAAGTCGCGTTCGAGGCGCTCGAAGGGCTCAAGAGCGGGGGCATGACCCTGCTGATCGCCGAGCAGCAGGTGCCGCTCGCTCTCTCCGTCGCCGACCGGGGCTACGTGCTCGAGAACGGTCGGATCCGGCTGAGCGGGGCCTCGGAGGAGCTCGAGCGGAACCCAGAAGTACGACGCGCGTACCTGGGTGTCGCATGACGGCGGCCATCCTCGACGGGGTCGTCCTCGGGCTGGCGTACGGTCTTCTCGGCGTCGGGATGACGCTCGTCTACGGTCTCGGCGGCGTCCTCAATCTCGCGTACGGCCAGATCGTGGTGCTCGCTGCGATCGTCGCGTCGGTCGTCATGGAGGACGGCCGCGCGACGCTTCTCGCCGCTCTCGTTGGCGTGGCGGCGGCGGCCGGCGTCTCCGTCCTGCTCGACCTCACGTTGATGCGGCCGGTCTACCGCCAGCACGGCGAGGAGCGGACACTCCTGGGGCTCTTGCTGACGTTGGGGGCGGCCTTCGTCATCGGGGGCGTGCTGACCTGGCGCTACCCGTTCGGCGCGCTGTACATCGACATCACTGGGGATCCCGTGTCGATCCTCGGCGTGCCGATGACGCGGGGAAGCATCTGGGCCTCCGTGATGGCTCTCGCCGTGGCCGCATTGCTGCTCCTGTTCTTCGGCGGCACGACCTTCGGACGCGGCGTGCGGTCCGTGATCCAGGACGAGACGGGCGCGCGGCTCGTGGGAATCAACCCCTCGTTCGTCCGAACGGTCATCTTTGCGCTGAGCGGCGCCCTGGCCGGTGTCGTGGCGATCGCGAACGGGATGAGCGCCCCGTTGGAGGTCAGCGCCGGCTTCAAGCTCACCACCTTCGCCCTGATCGTCACCGTCGTCGGCGGCCTCGGCAGCGTCGCCGGAGCGTTCCTCGCGGGCGTCCTCCTGGGCGTCGTGGACAGCCTGAGTGCCCACTACATCGGCCAGTACTACACGATCATGATTCTGCTCGGCGCCGCCGCGCTGACCATCCTCATCCGACCTCGCGGGCTGCTCGGACGGTAGGAAAGATGGCGGAGACGACAAGCGGGGCGCGTCTCAGCGGGGCCGTGTCGCGCCGAGTCGGCTGGGCAGTCCTGCCGATCGCAGCGACGGCCGTCGTGCTCGCTGTTCTCCCGTCCGTCTGGTTCGGCGACTCGCCGTATACGACCTCGCTGGCAGTTCAGGCCCTGGTCTTCGCTTCGTACGGCGTCGGCTTCAACCTGATCTTCGGGAGCACGAACCAGCTGTTCCTCTGCGTCGGCGCCCTGGCCGGAATCGGCGGCTACGGCACCGCCATCGTCGCGAACGAGACCTCGTTGCCCATGGCAGCCGGAGTGGCGCTCGGTGCGGTGAGCGCGGCGATAGTCGGGGGCGTGCTGAGCTGGATAGCGGTCCGGCGTTCGCTCGGCATCATCTTCACCGGGATCGTGACCCTGGTCTTCTCGCTCGCCTTCGCCAACTTCCTCATCGGCCGGCGCGATCTGACGGGAAGTGAGACGGGCCTGATCCTGCCGGCGCCCCCCGCGAATCTCGCAGACGATCGTGTCGGCGCCTACTACCTCTTCGCCGGCCTCCTCGTGGCGTTTCTGATCGTCTTCCGGGTGCTGCAGCTCTCGCACGTCGGCTGGGCGTTCCGCGCACTTCGTGACGACCAGGTGGCCGCCGAGCTCGCCGGCGTGAACGTCTCGCGATACCGGATCTACGCGGCCACGATCGGGTCGGCCATGATAGGTCTGACCGGGGCCCTCCTCGCCTTTAGCGCGGGCTTCATCAGCCCGGCGACTTACAGCTTCGACCGGGTGGACGTGCGCGTTCTCGTGATGGTCGCCTTTGGCGGCCTGGGGACGCTGCTCGGACCGGTCGTCGGCGCGGGTGTCTTCGCGATCCTGGACGAGCGGCTGACGGCCAGTCTCGAGTTGCGCGAGGTCCTGTACGGCGTCTTCGTCATCGCGATCTTCCTTTTCTTCAGGCGCGGTGTCGTGCAGGCGATCGTCTCGCTCGTCGACCGCTTCTTCGGCCCGGGCCGACGGCCGCGGCCAGACGCGCATCCGTCACGCGAGTAGCGCTCCCTCCCGACGATGCCGTCTCTGCATGCAATTCCGACCTGGGCGGGCGTGAGAAGGGGAAACAAGGCACGAATTGCACGCAATCCGCTGAGAGCAGGCTACGCTGCCGGTAGTGCCGCGCGGGAACCACGCGAACTCACAGACGACCAAGGCGATCCTCGGGCTCCGTGAACTGCTGCTGAGCGGAGTGTTCAAGCCTCGCGAACGCGTTCCCGAGCTGCGTCTAGTCGACGAGCTCGGGGTGTCGCGGACACCCCTCAGGATCGCGCTGATGACCCTCGCCCACGAGGGCTTCCTCGAGACGCTTCCGGGCGGTGGCTTCGTCGTCCGTGAGTTCACGCGCACCGACATCGACGATGCGATCGAGCTGCGGGGCGTCCTCGAAGGCACCGCGGCGCGCTTGGCCGCCGAGCGCCTCGAGTCGCAGGACGAGCTCGAGCCGCTCCGCGAGCTCTGCCGCGAGCTCGACGTCGTCGTGCGGAGCCCGAGCATGGAGACGTTCATGGAGTACCTACGGCTCAACGAAGAGTTCCATGTCGCCTTCGGCGAGCTGGCGAAGAGCCGGCAGCTCGAGCGCGCGCTCGAGCATGTTCTCGCGCTCCCGTTTGCGGGGCCGAGTGCGCTCGTGATGATGCACGCCGCGCTGCCCGAGTCGTGGGAGATCTTCCTCGTCGCCCAACATCAGCACCACGCGCTCGTCGATGCCATCGGGCGACGTGAGGGCGCGCGCGCTGATGCTATCGCGCGCGAGCACGCCCGGATCGCGCGCAAGAACCTCGACGTCGCGCTCGAGAACCGCGCGCTACGCGAGCGAGTGCCTGGCTCGAGCCTGCTGCGCCTCTCAGCTGCGGCCTCCTGACGCCGAGAGGCCAACGCCCGTTTCATTTACCGTTCGAGTGTGGCCTCGTAGCTCAGGGGATAGAGCACAGGTTTCCTAAACCTGGTGTCGGAGGTTCGAGTCCTCCCGGGGCCATTTCGGGCTCGTCGCGTGAGACTCTCCCGACGTCGCGTGAGACCTCGTGCATATCTGACATCGGCCTGACATACGTGCGCGAGGCGTTTGTTCATCAAGGTTTCCGAGCGACCTCCGACCATGCATGCCGGAGATCGTCCCACCCACCCCTTCCGAACTGCACTGCATATCGGGCCTGATCCCGAGGGTGCTGACCTGCGAGCGAGCGAGCAGCCGCTTCCCGCGCACGCACGCGGGCATCCACCCCCTCCACCCGGCGCTCCGAGTCGGGCCTGCTGCCGGTTGCCTAGGGCGGGGTCGTTTTCCGAGGTGACGATCCTCGACTCGCGAGCTACCTGCGGATCGAGGAGCGGGAACTGGAGGCGGGCGACTGGACTAGCGCGTCCGGCGAACGCCCTCGACACGCGAATCAGTGTGGCGTTACCGCGCTCGCATCGTGACCCGCGAATGCTGCAAGGACGTCCCCGATCTCGCTCTCCTCGTAGGGACGGAACCATTCGCGTACGAAGAGCTCGCCGGGGATCATCAGCACCTCCCCCGGCTCGGCGACGAGGACCGTGGCATTGCGCTCGGCGCGGCGCACGACGCCGGTGACGCCGATCGGAATCCACGGCGGAACGTCGAGGGGGTCGTAGCCGCCCCGCTGCTCGATCCTCAACGCGCAGTCGATGGCGACGTAGACGAACGCGGGCGGCGCTCCGACCTCGAGGAGCAGTTCCCCCTGACAAACGCGTACGCGCCGCACGTCCTCGAACGCTCGCGGGCGATCTATGCCGGCCACCAGCATCCCGTGGGCGTCCAGCGCATCCAGGATCTCGGCCGCCTCCTCGCTCTCCGCGGCGATCGGAATCGCCTCGAGATACCGAGCCCGCTCGGCCGACGATGCGTTCTCGAGGCCCGCAACCACGAAGATCCTCCCGAGGAGGCGCGGGTCATCGCGAACTGCGCACTCGGCCACCGACTCCGCGAAAGCGGGCTCGTCGGCTGGACGCTCGAGCTCGACTCGCATCGAGTCCGAGTCGCGTGTCGGCGTAGGCAGATCGGTGGACTGACGCCGGACGGCGAACGCCCCGAGCACGTCGGCGCCGATGTCGGCCACGACCCGCGCTGTGGAGGTCCAGGCAGTTGCGGCCGCCGCATCCGAGCTGAACCGACCCCGGTGGAACGAGACGCGCACGTCACCGTTCGGAGTGACCACCGCGTTCCGGACGTTTGCCTCACCGGCGCTGTACGGACTGTCGACACGGAGGAGGAATAACCGGTCGCCCGCTGGGGCGGTGCGGAATGAGAACACCGCCTGACCGGTATCGGCGTCGATGAAGATCTCGTAGCCGGCCGCAGTTCGCAGCGCCGTTCCGCGCTGGCGCAGGGCGTCCGCTGCGCGCAGCAGCCGAACGGCGTCCACGGCATCGTCCGCGAGCCCCCGGTGCACGGGATCGGGCGACTCCAACCAGGCAAACGCATCGCGGGCGGGGTCCTCGTACCAGCGCGCGTTCGCGCCGAGCCGCGGCGGCAGACCGTCGGTCGGGTTCAGGCGCCCGGCAGCGCGGTGCTCGTCGAGCTCGACGAGGACGGCGTGTTGGAGCAATCGGCGGAGGCCCGTGAAATCGGCGTGGAGAGCCGCAGGCACGGTCGACTTGCTGTGGCCGACCGCGAGCGAGGCAAGCTCCCGCAGAACGACCTCGTCGGGCACGCGGAAGGGCGCGACGGCGCTGACGGAGCGGATCCGCGAGACGACCGGGCCGCCGCTTGCCCAGAGCCGGGCGAGGACGTCGTCCATTTTGCCCGAGTGCGGGATCTGCGCCGCCTGTACGGCATGCATCCGGCGGCCTTCCGCTGTCGGTTCGGTCATCCCCACGTCGTGGATGTAGGCCTGCAGGATCGCGAGTCCCACCACGAACCCCTGGCGGTCGCCGGGCCGCGCGGGCAGGAGACGCCCGTTCGCGACGCCCGCGAGCTCGAGGACGCCGGCCGCGACGTCCCGAGCATGGACGATGCCGTGGTCGGCGAAGAGCGCGGGGTGCTTGTCGGGCGCCGACGCCAGCGCTGGGTCGGCCCAGACAGCCTCCAGCCTCGAGACCACCTCGATGGCTTGCCAGAACCGGTCTTCGAGGACCTCGCGAACGTCGGCGGGGAGGTAGTGGTCGATCGCCACCGATGTTGGGTCCTGCGCCATTTTGGCGCAGTCTACGAGGCGCGCGGCCGCAATCGAAAGCGCCTCGCAGAGCGAGTGCTCACGGATGGCATCGCCAGGTTGGTCGCTCGGCTCCTGGTGGGTTACGTTCCACGGCGATGACCGACATGGCGTCGACGTCTAACGCGTCGCTCGGGATCGTCGAGCGCGTGGCCGCGCTGCATCGCGTCGAGCTCTTCGCCGGGATTCCGGGCCGCGTGCTCGCTGCGGTCGGCCAGGCGGCGGTCGAGGTGCGCGCCCAGCCGGGTGATGTCCTCATGGAGGAGGGAGCGGTCGAGGCCTACCTGTATGCGATCGTCGACGGACGCGTCCAGGTGCGGCGAGGCGGTCGCAGCATCGTCGAGCTGGGTCCGGGCGCAACGGTTGGCGAGCTCGCCGCACTCGTGCCGGCGCCGCGCACCGCGTCGGTGATCGCGCTCGAGCCGACGCTCGTCCTGCGCGTCGACCAGGTCGTGCTCGACGAGCTCCTCGATGACTGGCCCGAGCTCGCCCACGGCGTGATCGCAGAGCTCGTCGCGCGCCTTCGAGCGACGGCAGGGCAAGCCGGCCAGGCGCAGTGAGCGCCGCGCCTCCGCGCGGCGTCATCGCCTTCTTGACCGCGCAGGCGCTCGCCTTCGGCGTGACCCTCGCGCTCCTGCTCGTTCCCGCGAACGCACTATTCCTCGACGAGTACGGGTCGGAGTGGTTGCCGGCGACGTACATCGCAATCGCCGTGTTCGGCACGGCGGCGTCAGCGCTCATCGCTCGAGCGGCGCGCCGCACGCGACTCGTTCGCGTCGCGACGGCCGTTCTCGGCGCCTTGGCGGCGCTCTACGCTGCATCGTGGCTGATCCTCGTCGCCGGCGGCGTCTGGGTTTCGGCACTCCTCCTCGTCCTCTTCCCGATCGCACTCCAGATCGGGTTCGTGTTCATCGGCGGGCAGGCGGGTCGATTGCTCGACGTGCGGCAGATGAAGGAGCTCTTCCCCCGCGTCGTGTCGGGATTCGCGGTGGGCTTCCTGGTCGGCGGCCTCCTCGGGATTCCGCTGCTCGCTCTGCTCGGGTCGACGGAGCACCTGCTCCTGGCCACGACGGCTGCACAGCTCGCGTTCCTCGCCCTCCTCATCGCCACCGAATGGCGCTTTCCGGAGGTCCGCGCCGTCACCCCGGAGTACGCGCCCGCGGTCGTCCGGCCACCGCTCCGGATCCTGTTCGCCTCCGGGCTGGTCCTGCTCCTCCTCGTGTACCAGGTGCTGTCCGCGATGGGCTCACAGGTCGTCGACTTCCTCCTCTTCGACCGTGCTGCCGCGCAGTACAGCGGGGACGAGCTGACGCGCTTTCTGTCCGCGTACACGGCGCTGCTCAACCTGGCGGACATCCTTTTCCTCGCCCTTCTCGCCGGGCCGCTGATGCGGCGATTCGGGCTGCGGCTCGGACTGTTCCTGAACCCCGCCGCTGTCGCCGCCGTGCTCGCCGTGATGGCCGCCGTCGCAGCAGCGCCGGGCGCAGCGACCTTCGGCCTCTTCGTGCTAGCGGGCGTGCTCCGTATCGCCGACATCGCGACGACCGACGGCACTACGCGCACATCGATCAATGCCGCGTATCAGATCGTCCCCGTCGAGGAGCGTGTTGCCGTGCAAGCGGTCGTGGAGGGCATTGGGGTTCCCGTTGCGATCGGTGTGACCGGCCTCGTCCTGCTCAGCCTGAACGTGCTCCACCTCGGAGTGGGCGCGGTGATCGTGTTCGGCCTCGTGCTGGGTCTTGTCTGGATGGTCGTCGCCGGGAGCGTCTATCGGTCGTACAGACGAGCGCTCGCCGATGAGATGCTTCGCCGTTCGTTCGTCACGGACGACGTCGTCTTCGCCGGGGACGACGTCGCGATTGGGGCGCTTCTCGGCTCCGAGGATTCCCGGGACGTGCGCCTGGGGCTCGATCTCTTGGCCGATGCGGTGTCGCCGGGATCCGCTCTGGAGCTTCGCAAGGTGTCACGCCACCCGAATCCGGAGGTTCGCGTCCGGGCGCTCGTTCGGCTCGCGGAGTCCGGAGATGCCCGGGCAGTCGAGGACGTCGCCGCGCTCGTCGACGACCTCGCTCGCTCCGGTGACCCGGTCGACCGACGGGCTGCCGCAGCCGGGCTGGGCTGGCGCGGCGCCTCCGACCACGGGGCACTCGTCGCGCTCCTCGACGACGCCGACTCGACGGTGCGCGCTGCAGCGCTCGAGGCAGTGACACCACACGACGCGGCCGAGCCGGACGTCGGTCGGCGTGTGGTCGCCGCGCTCGAGCGGCCTGGGACCGCGGGCTCTGCGGTCGGTGCGCTCCAGCGGCTGGGCGACTCGACGCTCCCGCTCCTTGCGGCCGCGCTCGCCCGCGAGGGTGCGCCGCGGCGCCCGCCTCTCGTGCATGCAGCCGCGACGGCCGCGACGGAGCACGGCCTGGCCGTCATCGAGCCGGCACTACGCGATGCCGACCGCATGATCGTGCTGACAGCGCTGGACGCGCTGGATGCGGCGGGCGGCCGCGATGTCGTTCCGTCGGATCTCCTCGACGACCTGTTCGCCGACGCCGCAGCCCACGCAGAGCGCACGCAACAAGCCCGTCGCTCGCTGGACGTCCGCGACGGCTCGTTGCGGAGAGCACTCGACGACGAGACCGATCTCGCGCGCAGACTGGTGATCGCGGTGCTTACCCTTCGCCACGGCGATCGAGTCCGCAATGCAGTTCACGTCGTCGATCGCGCCGACGGCCAACGACGCGCCCTCGGCGTCGAGGCCCTCGACGTGATCCTCTCCCGTCAGGAAGCTGCCGTCGCGCTTCCCCTCGTACGCCGCGACCACGATGCGGGCGAGCAGGCGTCAGCGCTCGCGCGCGCCGCACCGTCCTCGCGGGATCGGGACGCGTGGATCGCGGACATGGCGGAGGACCCCGAGCGCGTCTGGCGCTCCCCGTGGCTCACCGTCTGCGCGCGCCACGCCGCCGAGCTCTGAGCCCTGGCGTGTCTCTATCCCGCGACAGGAGGGTGAACGGCGACGCCGCGGTCCACCGCATTATGAAAAGCGCGAGTGATAATGCCTCAGGAATTTGGCTCCAGCGCTGGCTGGAACCGGCGTATTTGCACATTCGTGAAGGGAGCAGCCGTTTCCTAAACCGCGTGCGCATGTTCGATTCATCCCGGGGGCACCTACTGCGGCGGCCCGCTGGCGAGGACCACCTTCGCGGTCTGCCGCGCGCCCAGCTCGTCCGTCCACGCAAGCCGCACGGAATCGCCTGGACGGAACCGCAGCAAGAGGATGACGAGCTGCGACGACGAGCGGATGACCGTGCCGTTCAGCGAGAGGAGGACGTCGCCGCGTCCCATCCCAGCACGTGCCGCGGGCGAGCCTGCCTGCACCCCGGCGAGCTGAACACCGCGTGAAGAGCCGAACGACCGTGACGCGATGAGCACACCGAGGAACGGGGTGTCGCCGACGTGGACGGTCGCCGTCGAGGTGCCTGAGCGAATCCGACCTGCGATCGACCTCACCCGATTGATCGGGATCGTGTAACCGTCGGTGTCGCGTCCATCACTGGTCGTCGCGGCTGTGTTCATGCCGATCACCCGCTCCGAGACATCGAGCAACGGCCCGCCCGAGTCGCCCTGGCGAAGATCTGCGCTGCTCTCGA
The DNA here is from genome assembly GCA_963787855.1 of uncultured Gaiellaceae bacterium. Taxonomy (GTDB): domain Bacteria; phylum Actinomycetota; class Thermoleophilia; order Gaiellales; family Gaiellaceae; genus GMQP-bins7. Next base: position 104,117 of record CAWBER010000011.1, on the reverse strand, counting down.
TGAGCCGCGACAGACGGACGGTGCCGTTCCGTCCGTCGCCAACAGCGATGGTCACACCGCGGCCAGTCACGGTGCCGCTCTTCGTGGTCAGCTCGCCCGTCCCGCCGGCGTTGCCGACCGCGACGACCTCGTCACCGATCGCGACGGTGGAGGAGTTGCCGAGCGACACCGTCTCGAGCCGGGTCGCGCCTGTGAGCCGGAGCAGCGCGACGTCGGCCGAGATGCTGTAGCCGAGGACACGAGCGCGGTAGGTACGTCCGCTCTCGGGGACTCGGACTCGGATCTGCGTTGCCCCGCGGATGACGTGGTTGTTCGTCAGCACCTCGCCGGACGCCGTGACGACCATTCCGGTTCCTGCACCCGCAGCGCCGGGGGAGGCGTAGCGCGTCTGGATCTCGACTACGCCGGTGCTGAGCGCGGTGCCCGAGGCGCCGCCGGGTTGCACGACCACGAGAGTGAGCATGGTCGCGACGACCGAGACCACCAGCGGGATCCGTCGCAGCGTCACAGTCTCGACAGGTGTAGCGGAAGAGTGTGAGATGCGACTGAGTTTCGCGTTCGGCAGCCGTTGCCGATCACGACGGCGGCCGGAAGCGGACGTGCATGTGGTCCTCGTGGTTCGGGTACGGAACCACTCGCTCGCTCGGCCCGACGAGATCGAGCGAATACCCGACAAAGATCACCTTCGCGCCCGCCGCGAGGAAGCGGTCGACGAGATCCTGCGTCAGCGCGCGGTCGATCTGTCGTCTTGTCACCGGCGCTCGCTCCACGCCGTCTCGCCGCGGGTAGTAGACGTCCACGTCGAGCCCGTTCTGGTGCGAGCGATGGAGCTCCATCGGTCCACCCTCCTGGAAGCTGATGTCCCCGACGACGATGCGGGGTGCGTCCGGGTTTTCCGCGCCGTACGAAGCGGACACGGCCAGGACCGCGTGGATCGTGCGTTCGTGACCGTAGAGCCGGTGCGACCGGTTCGGCACCTCGTCCGCCACGGGATTCCACGTCACCCAGTCCGGGCCCTCCACAGGCAGCGTCGTGCCGGACGAGAGTCGGCCCGCATAGGGCAGGCCGTGTGAATCGGCGCGAGCCCACCGAATCGTCGGAAAGGCTTCTTCCGTCGTCTCCGCTCGTTCGGGGCGAGTCCCGATGGAGGGTTGTGGTCCGGTCGGCTGCACGCGGAACGTCCGGCTCGGCGGATCCTCCGGGAGCGCCTCCGTCGGCCGCGCCGCCCCACTGGGTCGCGGGCCGGCGAGCGTCAGCGCCACCGCCGGGCCGACCACGAGCGCGGCGGTGCGTGTTCTCCGCGCCGAGCGCCGGCGGCGGCGTTCGGCTCGGCGGCGGCGGGACTCCGCGAGACCGTCCGGGATCTTGAACTCGAGCGCCTCAGCGGTGAGCTTCCAGAACGACGGCGCGTGGGTCTCGAGCGACGCAGCGCCTTCAGCGGACGGCTCACGGAGCCAGTCCAGCTCGGCGTCGAGCCACGTCTCGTCTCGCCGCCAGCCCATTGTCCGACTCCCTTCGCGCGACGTACCGCAAGTCCTGCGGAGCCGCGCACCGCTAGTCCTTCATACGTCCGTTGTATAAGGCGAGCCGTGCTCGCCCGGGTACTCGCCACGCTCGCACGCTCCGTGTCCATCAGGCGCAGGACACTCGTGGCGCTCGGCGGAGCGACTCTCGTCGTGCTCGCAGGAGGGTGCTCGTTCGATCGTGGGCCAGACATCGAGAGCGCGACGAAGTTCGACCGCTTCCCGATCTACTGGCTGGGAGCCGAGTTCGAGGGCTACGAGGTGAGCCGGGTCTCCGCCAGTGATCAGTCCAGCGCAGCCGGGCTGGACTACGGAACGTGTAGCCCAGAGGGTTTCGAGTCGAGCTGCACCGTCCCGTTGCAGATCCAGATCTTCCCGCTCTGCTACCACCTCGACTCAGTGGCGCTACCGTCACGAGAGCGCAGGCGTGTCATTCGCGGTGCGCCTGTCGGTACTCAGGACGGCGCTCCGGTCCTTTTGACCCAGCGAACGCAGATCAAGGTCTATCGCGGTGAGGGAACCGACCCGGGCATCGCTCTGAGAGCACTCGATGCCCTCCGATCGCTCAACTCGCTCTCGCCGGTCATCTCCGCCACCGATCCGATCCCGCCGCCTTCGCCCGGCGTCCTGGATGGAGACCGCCTCTGTACTGACTGACGCATGAGATGGGATCGACGGTCACCGCAGAACTGTGCGCTACGAACCTGCCGAGCGTTGCTAGCGTGGGCGTGTGGCGGGCGCGTTGGACGGGCGGGTGATCGCGGTCGCGGGCGGCGCCGGCAATCTCGGCCCTACGGTCGTACAGCGCCTTGCCGACGCAGAAGCTTTGCCGTGCGTGTGTGGGAGGCATCGGAAAGGGCTCGACGAGCTCGCGTCCGAGATCGAGCAGCCCATCGAGACCGACGTCGTCGACCTGCTCGACGCCACTGCGACGAGAGGCTGGGCGTCGGAACTCGCGGCGCGGCACGGCGGCCACGTCGACGGGCTCGTCCACCTCGTCGGCGGCTGGCGGGGTGGCACGCCGATCGAGGAGGCACCCCTCGAGGACTGGGACTTCCTGAGCGCGCTGCTCGTCCGAACCGTCCAGCACGCGACGCAGGCGTTCGCGCAGCACCTGACCGCGAGCGGCCATGGCCGCTTCGTGCTGGTCTCGGCCGGCCAGGCGCAGTCGCCGACGCACCAGAACGCCGTCTATGCCGCCGCGAAGGCCGCGTCGGAGGCGTGGACGCTCGCGCTCGCGGACCGCTTCAAGGGGACAGGCGCGACGGCGAACATCGTCGTCGTGGGCTCGATCGTCACACCGCAGATGCGCGCGGAGAGCCCCGGCAAGGACTTCTCGACCTTTACGCCGGCCGAGGAGATCGCCGCAGCGATCGCGTACCTCTGTTCCGAGGCAGCGTCGTCGATGAACGGTCAGCGCGTGACGCTGCGCGGCGCCGTCTGACGGGCCTGCCGCTCCGCGCGGAGCTGCAACGGGACGAGCGCGGCGAGGCAGGCGAGCACGAACCACAGGTACGCCGTCGGTGCACCGAGCACGAGGCAGATACCGAGGACGACCAGCTGGGTGGTGAGACCGAGGTTCGCAAGCGCGGTCACCGTGAACCGGTCATAGCCGCCGCGGCCGTCGAAGCGGCGGGCTGCGAACGCGCGCAGCGCACGGTCGAGCGGGCCGAACACCACGCCGTACATCCCCTGGAGCAGACGTTCGACCCGACCGCCCGTTGCAGGAGGTTGTGACGTCGGGATCCCCTGCGCCTGCCGATAGAGCTCGGTCGCGTTGAAGTCCGCGGCGAGCACGACCGTCAGCGCGACGAAGGCCGCGAGTGCGAGCACCGGCAAGCCGGTGACGTAGCCGAGGGCAGCGAACAGCGCCACGTTCACGACGAGGTCGGCGATCGTGTCCAGGTAGCGGCCCACGAGTGTGACCTGCCCGGTCACCCGCGCGAGCTGGCCGTCCGCGTTGTCCAGCAGCGTCTTCACCTGCAACAACACGGCCGCGGCCACGAGCTCACCCCGGGCGAGGACGAGCGCCGCGCAGATGCCCGTCGCCGCATTCGCGAGCACGACAGCATGCGGCGGGATGCCAAGGCGGCGAAGGCCGGGAACGAGGGCATTGGAGAGCGGCCTGAAGACGAGTTCGAGGAGAAGCTCGCGCCCCGCCCGCCTTGCGTCCGCCGAGAACGGCGTGTCCTCGCTGGAGGCGCCCATTGCGCACGATCGTAGATACTGCTGCGATGACTCCCGAAGGCTGGACAGAGGTCAACGACGCGCTCGAGCGCACCTTCGAGCTCGAGAACTTCGTGGACGCGCTCGCGTTCGTGAACCGCGTCGGCGAGCTGGCGGAGGCGGAAGGCCACCATCCGGACATCGCGATCCACTACAACCGCGTGACGCTGCGCTGGTGGACTCACACTGCGGGCGGAGTCACCGACCGCGATCGCGAGCTCGCCGAGAAGTCCGGACGCGTTTAGCTCGAGGACTTCACGACCACGACCGGGCAGGTGGAATGTGTCGTCACGTGCCTGCTGACCGAGCCGAGGAGCGCGGCCTGAATGCCGCTGCGGCCGTGCGAACCGACCACCACCAGCTGCGCCGACGCGCTCTCCGTCACGAGTGCATCTCCAGGGTCGCCCTCGACGAGCTTCTGCTCGACCTCGATGCCGGGCGCGGACGCCAGGGCGTCGGCAACCGCGGCTTCGAGCGCGCCTGATGCGGCCTCGCGCTCGGCCTCCAGCTGACCCGGGAAGTCGCCGGCGGGAACCGCCAGCAGCCCCGGATCGCCGATCGGCTGCGGGGGGATGAACGACCATGCGTAGACCGCGACGAGCGGCGCAGAGCGCAGACGCGCCTCATCGGCTGCCCAGCGCAGTGCCTCCCGCGAGGCGTCCGAGCCGTCGATCCCTACCACGATCGGCTTGCTCACGACCTCCAGCGTACCGCCGCTCGGTGCGAGTAAGGTGGCCGCGGCCATGAGCACGCGGCGTGTGACCCTGTACGACGTCGGCCCACGCGACGGCCTGCAGAACGAGCCCGAGGTCCTCGACGTCGAAGCGCGCGCCGAGCTCGTGCAAAGGCTCGCCGCGACCGGGCTTCCGGCGATCGAGGTGGCGAGCTTCGTCGACCCACGGCGTGTCCCGCAGATGGCGAACGCCGAGGAGGTGGTCGCCGCCGTCGGCGGAACACCGGGCGTGACGCGCGCTGGACTCGCCCTGAACGAGCGGGGCTACGAGCGGCTCGTCGCGTCCGGGCTCGACGAGGTGCGGTTCGCCTTCGGGGTGACCGAGTCGTTCAACCAGCGAAATCAGGGAGCGAGCATCGACGAGTCCCTCGCGGCCGCGACACGCATCGTCTCGCGTGCCCGTGAAGACGGCCTGCGCTCGACCGTGACGCTGAGCGTCGCGTTCGGCTGCCCGTTCGAGGGCGAGATGGATCCAGAGCAGGTCCTTGCGCTCGCTGGACGGGTCGTCGACGCGAGAGCTCCCGACGTGCTCGTGCTTGCCGACACGATCGGCGTCGCCACGCCGGGCGCCGTGCGGTCGCTCGTCGCACAGGCAGTCGCCTCGGGCGTCCCGATCGGAGGGCACTTCCACAACACGCGCAACACGGGGTTCGCGAATGCGCTGGCCGCGCTCGACGCGGGAGCGGTCGTGCTCGACGCCTCGGTCGGCGGCCTCGGCGGCTGCCCCTTCGCGCCGAACGCGACGGGGAACATCGCGACGGAGGATCTCGTCTACGTTCTCGACCGCGAGGGCGTCGAGACGGGCGTGGACCTGGAAGCGCTGATCGGCGTCGCGGCATGGCTCGCGGACGTGCTCGGACGACGCCTCGACGGCCAGCTCTACCGCGCCGGCTCGTTTCCCGCATAGCGCGCCGGCACGATCGTCCCACGCACCTCGCCGAGCTCGACGTCACCCGCACGGCCACGAAGGACGACCTCGTCACCGTCCTCGAGGAACGTACGCTCCGACCCGTCTGCGAGTCGCACCGGGCGCTCGCCGTTCCAGGTGAGCTCGATGAGCGATCCCTCCGAGCCGGGATCGGCACCGGAGATTGTCCCGGAAGCAAAGAGATCGCCCGTCCTGATCGACGAGCCATTCACCGTTGCGTGGGCGAGTTGCTGCGGCATCGTCCAGTAGAGCGAACGCGCATTGCCCCGCGCGATCACGGTGCCGGAAAGCTCGACCTCGAGGTCCAGATCGACTGCCCAGTCACCGGACGTTGCAAGGTACGGCAGCGGCTCGGGATCCTGCGGTGGCGGGGCGACGAACCGATCCTCGAGGACCGCGAACGGCGTCACCCAGGCGGCGATCGAAGTCGCGAACGACTTGCCGAGGAACGGCCCCAGCGGCTGGTACTCCCAGGCCTGGATGTCCCGCGCACTCCAGTCGTTCACGAGCAGCACCCCGAAGACGTGATCCCGAAACGCCGAGGCAGGCACCGGCTCACCGATGCGGCTCCGCACGCCGACGACGAATCCGAGCTCGAGCTCGATGTCGAGCCGCGCGCTCGGATTGAATCGCGGGTCGGCTTCCTGCGGCGACTTGATCTGTCCGGATGGACGGACGACCGGCGTCCCGCTGACGATGACGGTGGCCGCGCGACCGTGGTAGCCGACCGGCAGGTGCCGCCAGTTCGGAAGGAGTGGCTCGGCGTCGGGACGGAACAGCCGCCCGAGATTCGTCGCGTGCTCGAGCGACGAGTAGAAGTCGACGTAGTCGGCGACCTCGAACGGAAGGTGCGAAATCGCGCTCTCGACCGGCACGAGCTCGGTTCCAGCCGTGACGAGCTCGTCGACTCGCGCGACGGTGTCCTCCCACGACGAGCGCCCGAGCGCGAGGAACGCGTTGAGCGAGCTCGCCTCGAAGACCGAGCCGAGACCTGCTGCGGCGAGATCGAGAATTCCCTCACCCGCGCGGAACCCGACGCGCGGCGCACCTTCGCCGACCGAGAACACGCCGAAGCCGACTGCGCCCTTCACGGCGGCAGCATCCCGAGCGCCTCGAGCTCCTCGACCGGCTCGAAGAAGCTGCAGCTCCCGATCGAGTGGAAGAGCCCCTGGCGCGCGCGGGCGATCTCATCGCGCGACGCCGAGTGATCCCGCCAGGTGAACGCGGCGGCGTCGAGGCCGAACGCGTCGCGTTCCGTCTCCAGGAGCGCAGCGTCCTCGTCGCCCTCGAACACCGCCGCAGCCAGGACGTTGAGAAAGCCGTGCTCGCCGTTCCCACGAACGGCGTGGTGGAGGCCGGCGGTCGCCTTGAACACGAGCCCGCGTTCCCGGCACGACCTGACGAAGCGTGCGAGATCAGCGTCGCCCGGAACGTCGGCCCCACCACACCTGACCTTTGCTCGGAGCCCCTGCTCCGAGAGGTGGTCGAGACGATCTTCGAGCACGTCGTCGATCGGCGTCTCCACGTAGATCTCGGTCACGTGCGACGGGATCCCGTCTCGCCCGGCGGCCCGCGTCTCGACCGACTCGATGCGTGCGTCCTCGGGGAGCGGCGCGTCGAGAACGGCACTGACGGCGCGCTCGCTCGACCCAAGCTGCGCGAGCTCTGTCGCCGGCCACACCAGCCGCGCGAGCATGAACGCATGCGGGCTCGCCGCCGCGCGAGCGTCCTCGGCCAGCGCCTCCGCGAGCGGGAGCGACGCCGGCGGGAACGTCGGCGCGTGGTCGATCAGGCGCGCGAGGAGCGCGCGCCGTGCGTCCGTCGTCCCCATCGCGGCCGGATCTTCGCAGAGGGCGCGATCAGCCGATTCCGGGATCGTCCGATGACCGTCGTGGCGCATGCCCGACCCTGCCCGCATCGAGCCGACGCCTCGGCAGCGAGGCTTGCCTCGCCCTCAGGCGCCGGCCGCCTCGGCGTTCCGCAGGCCGCGGAACGCCCACACCCAGAAGAAGAGTCCGAGCCCGATCGCGATTGCGAACGCGCCTGCGATGTGCGGCGCGTCGCCCGCAACGAAGCCCCGCCCCGTCTCGAGGAGATACGTCACCGGATTCACCGAGGCGACGCCCTCGATCCACCCGTCGAGGAGCTCGAGCGGCACGTACACCGGAGCGAAGAACAGAATCAGGAACACGGGCATCTGCATGAGCGGCGCCGCCTGGATCGTGCGGAAGCGCATCGCGATCCCTCCCGCCCAGAAGAAGCCGCAGAGATTGACGAGCGCCGCGAGCGTGAAGAGGCCGACGAGATCGACGGCGCCACCTCCGATGTTCATCCCGACCGCGAACGCGATGACGGTCAGCATCACCGCGACCAGCAGCCAGCGGACGAACGCCGCGAGCGCATAGCCGGCGACGATCCCGCTCCGTCTCGGCGCGGCGAGCATGAGCCGCTTCGCGAAGCCGCCCTCGAAGTCGCGCGCGACGCCGAAGCCGGTGAAGACACCGCCGAACGCGGCCGACTGCAGGAGCACGAACACGAACTGGAACGCGGTGTAGCCGGGCGGGAAGTCGAAGCCAGGCACCTGCGACACCTGTGACAGGCCACCCGCGAACGCCGTGAAGAAGAAGAGCGGGAACATCATCGTCGGCAGCAGGATCTGCGGGTTCGTGAGGGCGTTCTTGAGCGTCCGCCACGCCACCGCGGAGACGACGTTCCAGTACGTCACGTGCGCGTCATCCTCGTGCGCAGCGCGTTCGACGCGAGGAAGAACGAGACGAGGCCGAGCAGGATGACGAAGCCGAACCCGAGCGCGAGCGCTTGCCAGTCCCAGCCGGTGATGATCAGGCTGCGGACGCACTCGATCATGTACGAGACCGGGTTCAGCGTCGCGGCGATCCGGAACCACTCGACGCCGATCAGGTCGCGCGGCGCGTTCATGGACGAGATGAAGAGGAAGACGAAAAGCACGGGGAAGAGCGCCTGGATCGTCTCGCCCGATCCCGTGCGGTACGCCAGCCACGCACCGAGCGCACCGAAGCAGAGCGCGACGACCGCGCCGTAGACCAGCAACACCGCGATCCCGGCCGGCCCCGACTCGAACGTGACGCCGGCGGCCAGGCCGACCACGATGTAGAACAGCACCTGCACGACGCCGAGCACGACGATGCCCGCGAGTTGCCCCGTGAGCAGCGCCCAATCGCGCAGACCGGTCAGCGAAAGGCGGTTGATGAAGCCCGTCTGCACGTCCCGCGCGATGTCACTGCCCGCGTTCATGGTCGAGAAGAGCGCGCCCTGGATGAACGGCACCGCGAGCGCGAACGCGAGGAACGAGTCGGTCGGGAAGCCGGGAAGGTCGGTCGACGACGCGAGGCCGCCAGCGTTCACCGCCATCAGCGCGACGGGGAAGACGAGAGGCGGGACGATGCTCGCCGGCTGACGCGAGGTGCGTACGACCGAGCGGCGCGCGATCGCGCCGACCTGCGTCGTAGCGGTGCTCATAGGCCGACCTGTGGCCTATGAGCGGGGAGGGGTGTGGGGAACCGGGAGGTTCCCCACGTTCTCAAGAAGAAGGGGCACGCGAGCCGAAGGCGAGCGGTGCTCACTTCCGCTTCTCCTGCTGCGCCTCCTCCGCCTCCTCGGCGGCGCCCTCGAGTGTGCGGCCGGTCTTCGCCAGGAAGACGTCGTCGAGGGTCGGCGCGTGCAGCTCGAGGTCCGCGATGTCGACGCCGTTGGCGTCCACCGCGCGCACGATGTCGGTGAGCCCGAGCCCGTCGTTCAGGCGCACGGCCACGTCCCGCGTCGACGCGAGCGGCTCGCCGAAGCGCGCGAGGAACTCGGTGATCTTCGGCCGGTCGTCCTCGGTGCGAGGGATCGCGTGCACGCTCGGCCGCCCGATCTCCGCCTTGAGCTCCGCGGGCGTTCCCTCCGCGACGATCTTGCCCGCGTCGATGATCCCGACCCGGTCGGCGAGGACGTCTGCCTCCTCGAGGTACTGCGTCGTCAGGAAGACTGTCACGCCGGCCTCGCGCCGCATGAGAGCGACCTCGTTCCAGATGTCCGTGCGGCTCTGCGGGTCGAGGCCCGTCGTCGGCTCGTCGAGGAAGAGGATGCGCGGCGTGTGGACGAGCGCGAGCGCGAGATCGAGGCGGCGCTTCATCCCACCCGAGAAGCCCTGGACCTTGCGATCCGAGTCGTCCATGAGGCCCACCCGGTGGAGAAGCTCCTCCGCACGCGACTCGCGCTGCTCCTTCGGGACGCTCTGCAAGGTCGCCTGCAGGCGGAGGTGGTCGCGCGCGGTGAGAAGCGGGTCCAGCGCGGCCTCCTGCAGCGCGACGCCGATCAGCCCTCGGATTCTCGGCCCGTCCTTCACGACGTCGTAGCCGCCGACCAGCGCCGTCCCCGCCGTCGGCGGTAGCAACGTGGTCAGGACGTGGACGGTCGTGGACTTTCCGGCCCCGTTCGGCCCCAGAAAGCCGTAGATCTCGCCCGGCTCGACGGTGATGTCGATCCCGTCGACCGCCCGTGGCCCTTTCTTGTACTCGCGAACGAGCCCGCGAACCTCGATGCCGTTCCCGTCCGTCACCGTCCAACACTAGCGACGCGCTGCCGGCGTACCTCAGGCCAACGGCTCAAGCGGGAGGCGCGTGGCGACGACCGGTTTTCCTGCCCGCTGGTACGCCACGTCCACGGAGTCGTTCTGGCGGTACGTGCCCGCGATCCCCACCCACAGCGACAGCCAGCGCCAGAAGCCGAGCTTGCCCTCGGTCTTCAGCGCGCGCTCGAAGACGAGCGTGCGACCGTCGATGTGGTAGTCGGCACCCTCACGCTGCTCGATGCCGTTCACGAAGACGTCGAACGGCCGCACGACGTCGGCAGGAAGGCGGACGCGCGTTCCCTGGGGCGGGCTCTCGGGCACGTTCATAGAATGGCAGCCGGTGGCCGTCTCCTCCCTCCTGGCCCAGTTCGCGCCCGTGGCGCCCGAGTCGCCGAACGCGGAGGGAATCCGCGACAGCTGGCTCTTCGTCTCGATCTTCGTCTTCGCGATCTTCGTCCTCGTCGAGGGCCTGCTGATCGCGTTCATCTGGAGGTACCGGCGCCAGAAGCGGGACCGCTTCGAGGACGCGGCGCAAGTACACGGGGCGACGAAGCTCGAGCTTGCGTGGACGGCCGGGCCGGTGGTCGTGCTCTTCCTGATCGCCGCGTTCGTCTTCATCGAGCTGCCAGGCATCAAGGACGTGCCCGACGCGGCCGCGGGCGAGGAGCAGCTCGAGATCAAGGTGTCCGGCCGCCAGTTCTACTGGGAGTACGAGTATCCCAACGGCGTCATCGCCGTCGACACGATGCAGGCGCCCGTCGGGGTGCCGGTCCGCCTCGAGGTCACCGCGCCCGACTCGGACGTGATCCACTCCTGGTGGGTCCCGTCGCTCGGCGGGAAGATCGACGCGATTCCCGGGACCACGAACGAGACGTGGTTCCAGGCGGACAACGAGGGGACCTACTCGGGGCAGTGCGCCGAGCTGTGCGGGCTCGAGCACGCACGGATGCTCGCCTCGGTCGAAGTGGTCTCGCAGGACGAGTTCAATGCCTGGCTCGCGGAACGCGCCGACGACCCCGCCGAGCTCGGTCGTGAGGAGTGGGAAGGCGTCTGCGCCAAGTGCCACGGCCTGAACGGCGAGGGCGGCATCGGGCCGCGTATCGGCGGCTCGCCGACGCTCACCGACGCCGAGGACCTCGGCAACCTCGTCCGCAACGGGCGCGGCGCGATGCCCGCAGTCGGCGCCGGCTGGACCGACGAGCAGGTCAGCGCGCTCGCCGACTACCTGACTGAGAGCCCACCCAGTGGCAGCTAGGGCGGAAGCAACGGTCCCCGCCTGGCAGCGCGGCAAGGTCGCGAGCTGGCTCGTCACGACGGATCACAAGCGGATCGGGATCCTCTACATCACGACGTCTCTCGTCTTCCTCGTCCTCTCGGGGTTGATGGCGCTCGTGATGCGCCTCCAGCTGGCACAGGCGAATGCGGACATCGTCGGCCCGGAGCGCTACAACGAGCTCGTCACGATCCACGGGACCTCGATGGTTTTCCTCGTCGGCGTCCCGATTCTCGCGGGCTTCGCGAACTACCTCGTTCCGCTCATGATCGGCGCCTCGGACGTCGCGTTCCCGCGCCTGAACGCGCTCTCGTACTGGTTCTTCCTGTTCGGCGGCGGCGTGCTCATGCTGAGCTTCTTCGCCGACGGCGGCGCCGCCGACACCGGCTGGACGGCATATGCGCCGCTCTCGATCCAGGCGCCTGGCAACGGGCAGGACCTCTGGATCCTCTCGCTCCACCTGCTCACGGTCTCGACAGTGGCAGGCGCGGTGAACTTCATCGTGACGATTCACAACATGCGCGCACGTGGCATGAGCTGGACGCGCATGCCGCTCTTCGTCTGGTCGATCCTTCTCTTCGGCTGGCTGATCATGGCCGTGATGCCTGTGCTCTCGGCGGCCTTGACGATGCTGCTCCTCGACCGTGGCGTCTCGATCGGCCCGGTGGACGTGCAGACGAACTTCTTCAACCCGGAGGACGGAGGCTCGGCAGTGCTCTACCAGCACGCGTTCTGGTTCTTCGGGCACCCCGAGGTGTACATCATCGTCCTCCCGGCCTTCGGGATGATCTCGGAGGTCCTCCCGGTCTTCGCCCGCAAGCCGATCTTCGGCTACAAGGCAATCGTCGCCTCGACCGTGGCGATCGGCTTCTTCTCGATGCTCGTGTGGGCGCACCACATGTTCACGATCGGGCTGCCGATCTCGTTGCAGGCCTTCTTCATGATCTCGTCGATGGTGATCGCGGTCCCGACGGGGATGAAGATCTTCAACTGGCTCGCCACGCTCTGGCGCGGGAATCTCAGCTTCGAGACACCGATGCTGTTCGCGCTCGGCTTCCTCTCGCTGTTCGTCATCGGCGGGCTCACGGGGATCTACCTGGCGGCGTTCCCGATCGACTGGCAGGTGCACGACAGCTATTTCGTTGTCGCGCACTTCCACTACACGCTCCTCGGCGGGGTCGTGTTCGCGATCTTCTCAGGCCTCTTCTACTGGTGGCCGAAGATGTTCGGGCGCATGCTCGACGAGAAGCTCGGCAAGTGGCAGTTCTGGTTGCTCTTCGTCGGCTTCAACGTCGCCTTCATGCCGCAGCACTTCGTGGGGCTCGAGGGCATGCCCCGACGCGTGTACACCTACGCGAACGAGGAGTGGGAGGGCTACAACCTCGCCTCGACGATCGGCTCGTGGATCATGGCCATCGCGATCCTGCTCTTCGCGATCAATGTGCTGAAGACGCGCGCGAGCGGCCGGCGAGTCGGAAACGACCCGTGGCAGGCGGACACGCTCGAGTGGTACACGACGTCGCCGCCGCCCCCGCACAACTTCGACGACGTGCCCTACGTGACCAGTGCCAGGCCCCTGTACGACCTGCGAAGGAGGCTCCGTGAGCAGCGTGGCGAGCGCGAACCTGCCTAGCGCGGCGCGAGTCGAGCCCGGCGCGGTCTTGCGGGCCTGCACGGTCGCCGGAGCGACGGCGGTCGGCCTCGTGGTCGTCAGCGCGGTGCTCGAGCTCGGGACGACACACTGGGGGATCGCGCTCGTCGCGCTCCCGCTCCTCGTCGCGAACGTCCTGCTCGCGTGGCTCGCGTATCCCTCACTCCTTCTGCGTTCGATCGTCGCGCTCGTGGCGTTCCTCGTCGCGATCGCGCTCGGAGGCGTTGTCGCCTGGAGCGGAGACGCGATGTCGGCTACAACGGCGCACGTAGGAGCCTCCGCCGCCGCGCTCGGTGTCGCGCTCGTCGTCGTGGCCGGCGCGTTCCGCGGAGAGGCGGTCCCGCTCGCGGCGACGCGCGACTACCTCACGCTGACGAAGCCGCGGATCATGACGCTGCTCCTCCTGACGGGCGCCACCGGGATGTTCGTCGGAGCGCAGGGCGTGCCGCCGCTCGGGCTGTTCGGCGTCACCATGCTCGGGCTCGCGCTCGCGTGCGGGGGAGCCTCGGCACTCAACCACGTGCTCGATCGCGACATCGACGTCCTCATGGGATCGCGAACCGAGCGACGCCCGGTCGCGTCCGGGCGCGTGACGCCGGCGCAGGCGCTCGAGTTCGGGATCGTCCTCTCCGCCGCCTCGTTTGCCCTCCTGGCGTCGGCGGTCAACGTGCTCACCGCGGTGCTTGCGCTCGTCGGGAACCTCTTCTACGTCCTCGTCTACACGCGCTGGCTGAAGCGCTCGACGCCGCAGAACATCGTCATCGGAGGCGCCGCAGGAGCCGTTCCGCCACTCGTCGGCTATGCGGCCGCGACGGGATCGCTGGCGCTGCCGGCGCTCTGGCTCTTCCTCATCGTGTTCCTGTGGACGCCGCCCCATTTCTGGGCGCTTGCGTTGATGATCAAGAACGCGTACGCGACGGCCGGGGTGCCGATGCTGCCGGTCGTGCGCGGCGACCGCGAGACCGCGCGCCAGATCGTGCTCTACTCGCTCGCCATGGTCGCGTTCACGGTCGTCGTGGGGATCTGGCTCGGGCCTCTCTACACGATCGCGGCGGTCGTGCTCGGAACGGTGTTCGTCGCGCTCGCCGTGCTGCTGCGCCGAGATCTCTCGCGCGCCCGCGCGCAAGTCCTCTTCCACTACTCACTCCTCTACCTCGCGCTGCTCTTCACCGCAGCGGCGCTCGACCCGGTGCTCGTCTGATGGATCCCGAGCTCTCGCGCAGGAACCTCCGCTTCGGCTGGGCGCTCTTCCTCCTCTTCTGGCTGCTCTTCGCCGGCACGTTCGTCGTCGCCGTGCTGTACCTGCAACTGGACTAGTCCATTTGCGCAAGACAAGATCCCTGAAGGCGGCGGCTTTGCCGCCGCGTCGCAGCTAGGGTCGAGTGTGGCATGAGCGCCGACCTCGAGCTCGCACGCCGGCTGGCCGACGCCGCCGACGCGATCTCGCTGCCGCGCTTCCGCTCCGGCCTCGCGATCGAGACGAAGCCCGACCTCACGCCCGTGACCGAGGCGGATCGCGCGGTCGAGGTCGAGCTGCGCCGGATCCTCGCAGACGAGCGACCCGGCGACGCGATCCTCGGAGAGGAACAGGGCGCTGCCGGGTCCGGCTCGCGCCGCTGGATCCTCGACCCGATCGACGGCACGCGGAACTACGCGCGCGGCATCCCGGTCTGGGGCACGCTCATCGCGTTGGAGGAGGACGGGATCGTTCGGCTCGGCATGGTCTCGGCGCCGTCTCTCGCACATCGCTGGTGGGCCCAGCGCGGGTCCGGCGCCTTCGCGGACGGCGAGCAGGTCCACGTTTCCGCCGTCTCGCGGATCGAGGACTCGGTGCTGTCATTCGCGATCGAGGACAACGTGCCGGCGATCGCGCAGCGCGCGTGGCACACGCGCGGCTTCGGCGACTTCTGGCCGTACATGCTCGTCGCGGAGGGCGGAGTCGACGGGGCGGTCGACGCCATCGGCGTGAACGTATGGGATCTCGCGGCGATGCAGGTCATCGTCGAGGAAGCCGGCGGACGGTTCTCGGACCGTCAGGGAGCGCCACGAATCGACGGTCGCAGCAGTGTCGCTTCGAACGGCCTCATCCACGACGAGCTGCTCGCCGCTCTCGGAGCCCCGGGCTAGATCGCGAGCACCGGCTCGGCCCGCTTCAACCCGTGACGACAGCGCGCTTCGCGTCGATGCCCTCGAGGAGCGACGCGAACGAGTCCGAGAACTTCTGGACGCCCTCGCGCTCGAGCGTCTCCGTGACGTCGTCGTAGTCGACGCCCGCCGCGGCGAGCTCGTCGAGCAGCGCGCGGGCCTCGTCGACGCCCTCGAGGAGCGTGTCGCCCCGCACCTCGCCGTGATCCTGGAACGCCGCGACCGTTTCGAGCGGCATCGTGTTCACCGTGTCCGGCCCGATCAGCTCCTCGACGTAGAGGACGTCTCGGTAGGCCGGGTTCTTCGTCGAGGTCGACGCCCACAGGCAGCGCTGCGGCCTCGCACCTGCTGCAGCGAGCGCCTCCCATCGCGGCCCCGAGAAGACCTCGCGGTAGTGCTGGTAGGCGAGCTTCGCGTTGTCGATCGCGAGACGACCCTGGAGATCCTCGCGGCCGACCTCCGCGAGCCGCCGATCCGCCTCCGTGTCGACGCGCGACACGAAGAAGCTCGCAACGGACACGACGTGAGTCGGATCTCCGCCCGCCTCGACGAGCCGCTCGAGCCCGCGGATGTACGCCTCGGCGACGCCAGCATGCCGCTCGAGCGAGAAGATCAGCGTCACGTTGATCGAGCGTCCGGCGGCGATCGACTCCTCGATCGCGCCGAGGCCCGGCACCGTCGCCGGAATCTTCACGTACAGGTTCCGCTTGTCGACGAGCTCGTGGAACAGCTTGGCCTGCTCGATCGTCTCTTCCTGCTCGTACGCAAGGTCGGGGTCCACCTCGAGCGAGACGAACCCGTCCACGCCGCCCGTCCGGTCCCAGACCGGCCGCAGAAGATCGCATGCGCGCTTGATGTCCTCGATCGCGAGCGCGAAGAAGACCTCCTTCGTGTCCTCGCTCCCATCGCACTCGACGCGAAGCTGCTCGTCGTACCAGTTACCGGTCGACAGCGCCTTCTCGAAGATCGTGGGGTTCGAGGTCACTCCGACGACCGCATCCTGGTGGATGAGCCGCTTCAGCTCGCCCGTGTCCAGCATCTCGCGGGAGAGCGAGTCGATCCAGACGCTGACTCCTCGCTCGGAAAGCTCGTGCAGACGACTGCTCACGTTCGCAACGTTACCTCTCCGTCCGTTCCACAAACAGCCGCCGTAAGATGGCGTTCGTGAGCACGGAGGAGAAACGGCGGCAGCTCGCGCAGCAATTCCGGGTCGATTCGGTGCGTATGAGCGCGGCTGCCAAGTCCGGTCATCCGACGTCGTCCATGTCCGCGGCCGATCTCCTCGCCGTGCTCGCCGACGGGTACCTGCGCTTCGACTTCTCCGATCCCAGGAACCCCGCGAACGACCGCCTCGTGCTCTCGAAGGGCCACGCGTCGGTGTTGCTCTACGCGTTCTACCGTGCGGCAGGCGTCGTCTCGGACGACGACATCCTCGAGTACCGCAAGGTCACGAGCATGCTCGAGGGGCATCCGACGCCACGCATCCCGTGGGCGGACGTCGCAACGGGATCGCTGGGCCAGGGCCTGCCGATCGGGGTCGGCATGGCGATCGCGGGGAAGCACCTCGACCGCGTCTCCAACCGGGTGTGGGCGCTGTGCGGCGACAGCGAGATGGCCGAGGGCTCGATGTGGGAGGCCTTCGAACATGCGGCGCACTACGAGCTCGACAACCTCACCGCGATCATCGACGTCAACCGGCTCGGACAGCGTGGCGAGACGATGGTCGGCTGGGACCTCGACACCTACGTCGCGCGCGCCGAGGCGTTCGGCTGGAATGCGATGGCGATCGACGGGCACGACCTTGCTGCGATCGACGATGCGTTCGCAACCGCTGTCGCGACCACCGGCAGGCCCACGGTCATCGTCGCCCGGACCGTGAAAGGCAAGGGCGTCTCGGCGGTCGAGAATCAGAACGGCTGGCACGGCAAGCCTCTCGACGACCCCGAAGGGGCGATCGCCGAGCTCGGCGGGACCACAGACGTCCGCGTCGACGTGGCCGAGCCGGACGCCCGCGCTCGGGAGCGACCCTCCACCGGGACGCTCGAGCTCCCGCGGTACGAGCTCGGCGAGAAGGTGGCCACACGTGCGGCGTACGGCGAGGCGCTCGCCGCGCTCGGCGCTGCCCGCCCCGACATCGTTGCCATCGACGGCGAGGTCTCGAACTCGACCTTCGCGGAGACGTTCAAGAAGGCGCATCCCGACCGCTTCTTCGAGATGTTCATCGCCGAGCAGCAGCTGGTCGCCGCTGCGGTGGGATTGCAGGCCGTCGGCTGGAGGCCCTTCGCGTCGACGTTCGCCGCGTTCCTCTCGCGCGCCTACGACTTCATCCGCATGGCGGCGATCAGCCGCGCGACGTTCGCGCTGTGCGGCTCGCACGCGGGTGTCTCGATCGGCGAGGACGGCCCGTCTCAGATGGCGCTCGAGGACATCGCAGCGCTGCGGGCCGTTCACGGCTCGACCGTCCTCCACCCCTGCGACGCGAACCAGACGGCGAAGCTCGTCGCGGCGATGGCGGACACCGAGGGCATCTCGTACCTGCGCACGCTCCGCCCGGCGACGCCGGTGCTCTACTCGCCGGACGAGGAGTTCCCGATCGGCGGGAGCCGCGTCCTGCGCAGCGGCGACGAGGACGAGGTCGCGCTGATCGGAGCCGGGATCACGGTGCACGAGGCGCTGAAAGCGGCCGATGCTCTCGCTGAGGAGGGCATCGGCGCGCGCGTGATCGACCTCTACTCGATCAAGCCGCTCGACGACGAGACCCTGAGCGCCGCTGCCGAGGCGACGGGCGGACGCCTCGTGACCGTCGAGGACCACTGGGCTGAGGGCGGGCTCGGCGACGCCGTGGCTGCCGCGCTCGCGGATTCGGACGAGCCCCCGCGGATCGTGAAGCTGGCCGTGACCGAGATGCCGAGGTCGGGCAAGCCCGAGGAGCTCCTGGCGCGCGCAGGCATCGACGCCGAGCACATCGCCGAGGCAGCCCGACAACTCGTCGCCCGGGCCGTTCGAGCCACCTAGCCGCACCGGCACTACCCTTCGGCGGTCATGGCCGTCCTCATCGCATCCGAGCTGCGCAAGGAGTTCTCCGGCGACCCGCTGTTCGAGAACGTCTCGTTCACCGTCGGCCGCAAGGATCGCCTGTCGCTGGCGGGGGCGAACGGGGCCGGGAAAACGACCCTGCTCCGCGCGATCGCCGGCGAGACGTCGCTGCAGGGCGGCAAGCTCGCGTTCGCGAAGGGGACGCGCGTCGCGCTCCACGACCAGCGGCCGCCGCTCGAGTTCGACATCACGCTCCGCGAGTACGCACTCACCGGCGCCCGCGACCTGCTCGAGGTCGAGAGCGAGCTCCGACGCCTGGAGACCGCGATGTCCGAGGGCGCGCACGACGAGGCCACGCTTCGCCGCTACTCCGACGCGCAGGCCAGGCTCGAGCATGCGGGAGGATGGGCCTGGCGCGACCGAGCTGCCGCTGCGGTGCGCGGGCTCGGGTTCGCCGACGACGCCCTCGACCGTCCCCTCGGCACGTTCTCGGGCGGCGAGCTGACGCGCGCATCGCTCGCGCGGGCGCTCGCGGGCAGCCCCGACCTGCTCCTGCTCGACGAGCCGACGAACCATCTGGACGTCCAGAACCTCGAGTGGCTCGAGCGCGAGCTCGAGACGATCGACGCGGGCGTCATCCTCGTCGCACACGACCGCTGGTTCCTCGAGGCCGTCACGACGTCGGTGCTCGAGCTCGCACCGGGTGGCGCGCACTACTTCTCCGGCCCGTGGCACGAGTGGCGCCAGGAGAAAGCTGCGCGGGCCACGGCGGCGGGGAAGGTCGCCGACCGCGTCTCGGTGGACATCGCCCGGCTCGAGCGCTTCGTCGAGCGGTTCCGCTACAAGAAGGACAAGGCGAAGCAGGCGCAGGCGAAGCTCACGCAGATCGCGCGCCTCGAGAAGGAGCGCTCGGAGGCACGCCACGAGATCGTGTCGCTCACGAAGAAGCGCCGCACGCTGGGCTTCGACTTCCTCGACCCACCCCGCAGCGGCCGGATCGTCCTCGAGGCCGAGGACGTCACGCTCTCCGCGGGAGACAAGCAGCTCCTCGACGGCGCGACGATCGTCGTCGAGCGCGGGGAGAAGGTCGGGCTCGTCGGCCCGAACGGCGCCGGAAAGACGACCCTGCTCGCGGCGATTCTCGACGGCCATCCTCTGGAGAGCGGGTCGATCCGCCTCGGGCACGGAGTCGTCCCCGGCTACTTCTCCCAGCACGGGCTCGAGCTGCCCACGAGCGGATCGGTGCTCGATGCCACGGCTGCTGCTACGGGCCTGCAGCGCCCGCGGGCGCAGAACCTGCTCGGCCGGTTCCTCTTCTCCGGCTGGGAGACCCACGAGCGGCCCGTCACGGCGCTGTCGGGAGGGGAACGGAGGCGGCTTGCGCTCGCGCTACTCGTCGCCTCGGGGTCGAACTTCCTCGTGCTCGACGAGCCGACGAACCACCTCGACGTCGAGTCGCGGGAGGCGCTCGAGGCCGCGCTCGAGGCGTTCCCCGGCACGCTGCTGCTCGTCTCGCACGACCGGGCGCTCCTCGACGCCGTGCCCGACCGGATCGTCGCCATCGAAGACGGGCGCCTGCGCTCGTACGACGGCGGCTGGGCCGACATGGAGCGCGAGCGAACCGCGCCGGCCAGTGCACCCGAGCCCGCGCCGCCGCCGGTCGACACGGCGAAACCGGCCCGCCCGAAGCACGTCAAGCGCGCTCCCTCCGAGCTCGAGCGACTCGAGGCCGGGATCGCCGCAGCCGAGGCGCGCGTGGCCGAGCTCGAGCGAACCCTCTCCGACGACTGGACGAACATGGACGTCCTGACCGCGCACCGGGCAGCCCGAGACGACCTCACCGCGCTCCTCGCGCGCTGGGAGGTGCTGTTCGAGGAAGCACACGCGACGTGACGCCGACGGCACTCGGCGGCGTACAGAGGGCGTGCACGCGGTGACCTTCGACAGAACTCGCGCGGTCGACACCACAGCCGCGCCGAGCTTCTCCGCCGTCGCCGAGGAGCTGCTCGACGACGTGTACGGCTACCTGCTCTACCTCACGAAGAACTGGGCGGTCGCGGAAGATCTCACGAGCGAGACCTTCGAGGAGGCGCTCGGGAAGTGGCGCCGCTTCGACCCGGGTCGAGGCACCGCACGCGCGTGGCTGCTCGCGATCGCACGAACGACCGCGCTCGACTGGTTCCGCTCGGACGCCCGCCGCCGCAAGCGCGAGGAGCGTGCCGAAGCCTCCGAACGCCGCGACGACACCGGCTCGTTCGGCGAGGGCTTCTCCGCCGAGCTCGAGGGGGCCCTCCGCGCGCTCAGTGCCGGTGAGCGAGAGGTCGTCGCGCTGCGGATCGTCCTCGACCTCGACGGCGAGGAGACCGCACGCCTGCTGGAGATTTCCGTGACCGCCGTCTCCACCCGGCTGAGTCGCGCACTTTCGAAGCTCGAGGAGAGGATGAGAGACCATGACGTCGTCGCCTGACCTGATCCACGAGCTGCGGGCCTCGCGCCCGTCCGCTCCGCTCGAGCTACGCGCACGGGTGCGAGAGATCGCGGCCGCTCAGCCGAAGCCCGCTCCCTGGGCGAGTTGGCGTTTCCCCGTCAGGCGCGGCGTGCTCGTCGCCGTGCCGGCCGCCGTCGCGGTCGTGTTCGCCACGGCCGGAGTGATCGGGCTCGCGAGCTCGGACGCGCCGAGCACGGAGGCGTTGCGCCAGAGCGGAGCCGCAGACGCGCCGGCGACCACGGAGGCCGGGAAGCAGGTCGCCCCGGCGCAGGACGCCACGGCGCTCAGCGCCGGCGATCGCGCTCAGCGCGTCAGCGCGACGCTCACGGTCGAGGTCTCGGACTCCGACGCAGTGTCGCGCGCAGCACAGGACGCACTCGACCTCACGCGCTCGCTCGGCGGGTTCGTCGTGTCGTCGTCGGTTGCCACCGGCGAAGAGGGAAGTGCCTCAATTACCGTGCGCGTCCCAGTTGCCAAGGTGCAGGACGCGATCACCGGGCTCTCGGGGCTGGGTCGCATCGTCTCGCAGCAGGTGACGATCGACGATCTCCAAGCGACTCTCGACGAGCTCGAGAAGCGGGAGGCGACCGTTCGGAGCGAGATCGCTCGGATCCGGGCCCGCCTCGAGTCGGAGACGCTCGACGCCCAGACGGAAGCGGTGCTCCGCGCGAAGCTGTCGACGCTTCGAGCAGAGCTGACCGAGCTGCGCGCCGGCATCTCGTCGACCGAGGCCGAAGCCCGCATGTCGACCATCCAGCTCACGGTCGTGACGCCAGGCGCGTTCGGCGCCGTCGCTGCCCCGTCGCGCATCGATCGCACCGTCGACGAGGCGCTGAACGTGCTGGCCTGGGAGGGCATCATCGCTCTCGGGATCCTGATCGTCTTCGCACCGTTCGCCCTCGTCGCATTCGCCGCCTGGCTCGGCCGCCGGCTGTACCGGCGGCACGAGGAAGAGCGCCTGCTCGCGACGTAGAGCCGCGGGAAGCTCGCCAGTTCCCCTCCCTGACGGATGCACCCGCGCGACGCGGGCGAACGGCGGCGGGCCTGGGCACGTCCGTTTCGGACATGCCCCAAACGGGCGTCAATCAGTTTCGCGGTGGAGAAGCGCCGCCGGCGTCGCCGCCGAGGGTGGCGATCAGCGCCTCTGCAACCACCTTGAGCGGCCTGCCCGAGATCTGGCTCGCCTTACGCAGGCGCGCGAACGCCTCGTCCTCGGTGAGCCCCTCGCGCTGCATGAGGATCCCCTTCGCGCGCTCGATCGCCTTGCGGGCGGCGAGCGCCTCGGCAAGCGAGTCCGCCTCCTCGCGAAGCGCGCGAAGCTCCTCGTGCCGGGCGGTCGCCGTCGCGATCGCAGGCAGGAGATCCGTCTCCCGGAAGGGCTTCACGAGATAGCCGAAGACACCGGCCTCGACCGCTCGCGACACGAGCTCGCGCTCGCCGTAGGCGGTCACCATCACGATCGGGATCGGCCGCTCGTCGAGGATGCGCCGGGCCGCCTCGATCCCGTCGAGCCGTGGCATCTTCACGTCGAGAAGCGCAACGTCCGGCTCGGTCTCGCGGGCGAGCGAGACGGCTTCCTCGCCGTCCCGCGCCTCGGCGCAGACCTCGAGGCCAGCGTCCTCGAGCAAGCCTCTAAGGTCGAGCCGGATGAGCGTCTCGTCCTCGGCGATGAGCACCCGCGTCACGCGGGGAACACCACCTCGGCCCGGAGGCCTCCGACGTTCTCGAGCACGAGCTCTCCCCGGAGCTCGTCGCGCACGAGTGCCCGAACGATCGAGAGCCCTGTCCCTGTGGACTCCCCGTCGGTGCCGGCGCCGTCGTCGGCGATCGTGAGCACGACCTCGCCGTCACGTTGCTCGAGGACGATCGAGACGCGGTCGCCGCCGTGCTCGAGCGCGTTCTGGAAGAGCTCGGTGAAGACGAGCGCGAGCGCGGTGGCGCGCTGGCCTGCGAGGGAGACGCGCTCGAGCTCGGCCGTCACGTCCTTGCCGGCCACCAGCCCTTGCACGAGCATCGCACGCAACCGATCGACGAGCTCGCCGAGGTCGACGTCGTCCTCGCGGTGCTCCGTCAGCACCTCGTGGACGGCAGCGATCGCGAGGATGCGGTTGACGGAGTCGTTCAGCGACTTCTGCGCGTCGACGTGCTCGGCCCGCGCCTGGACGCGCAGGAGCGAGGCCACCGACTGCAGGTTGTTCTTCACGCGGTGGTGGATCTCTTGCGCAAGCACGCCGCGCATCACGGCGCGCCCGTGCTCGAGAGCGACGGCGGCGTGGTGTGCGATCGCCTCGAGGAGGGCCTCGTCGTCCGCGGAAAACGGCGTGTCGCGGTCGCAGACGAGCTCGCCGATCTGCCGGCGCTTCCACCGAAGCGGAAGCCGCACGTTGTACAGGCCGGGGCGGCCCTCCGGCCACGCGATCTTCCCGTCCTCGAGCACGAGCGCCGCACCGGTCGCGTGCAGCGACTCCATCGTCGTTTTCACGATCGCCTCGAGCGACTCCTCGAGATAGAGGGATTCCGACACGGCCTCCGAGATTCGCGCGAGCGCCTCCAGCTCGGCGACGCGACGCTGCGCGCGCTCGTAGAGCTTCGCGTGCTCGATCGTCTGCGCGACCTGCAAGGCGATGGCGACGAGGAGCTCGATCTCGGCGTCGGTGAACGCCCGCGGCTCGCGCGTGCGGACGTTCAGCGCACCCTCGAGCTCGTCGGCGCGGGTCACGATGGGGACGGCGAGGATCGACTCGTACTCATCCTCGGGCAGGTTCGGAAACTGCTTGAAGCGCGGATCGAGGTGCGCCTGCGCGGCGATCATGACCGGCGCGCGCTCCGCGGCGGCGACACCCGTGATCCCCTCGCCCGGACGCATGCGCGGCGTGCGCGTGAGCTCCTCGACGCGCGTGCCGTGCGTCGCCCGCAGTACGAGCTCGTCCGAACGCTCGTCGTAGAGGTACACGAAGCACGCGTCGGTGCCGAGAGCGTCGGCAACCTTGCTCGCGACGAGCTCGAGCACCTCCTGTAGGTCGAGCGACGAGTTGACGGCCGCGATCGTCTCGGTGAGTAGCCGAAGGTGCCGTGAGGTGGCGTCCACCAGACTCATTGTCCTAGGATCGCGGTCGTGAGCTTCGACGACTGGATTCTCGCGCTCCACGTCCTGAGCGCGTTCGCGTTCGTCGCGGGGCTGATCCTGTTCTGGGCGCTCATCGTGGCCGTTCGCAAGACGGACACACCGGACGGGACCATTCGCATGGAGCCGATCGTGAAGGTCGGAAACGCCGCCACCGGGATCGGAGCCGGCGGAACGCTGATCTTCGGTATCTGGCTCGCGTTCTCTGCGGGCGGGTACGACATCTGGGATCCGTGGATCATCATCGCGCTCGTGCTGTGGGCCGTCGCGGGGGCAATCGGCCAGCGCACGGGCGTCGAGTACACCGCCGGGATGACCAAGGCGAAGGAGCTCGAGGCGGCAGGGCAGGCAGACCCGAGCGCCGAGCTCCTCGCAATCAACCGCACCCAGCGAGGACTCTGGCTGCACACGGCAGGCAGCGTCGTCTTGCTGCTGATCGTGATCGACATGATCTGGAAGCCCGGCGCATGATCAGTGTGCTCGCAGCGGTCAGGCCCGACAGCTGGAACTTCCCGCTGTTCGTCCATGTCCTCGGGGCGATGATCCTTGTCGGAGGGTTGCTGACGGGTGCAAGCACCATCGCATTCGCGCGCGGGGATGCGCGATTCCTGAGGCTCGGTTACTGGACGCTCCTGCTGGTTGCGTTTCCCGGATACATCGTCATGCGGATCGGCGCGCAGTGGATCTACTCGAAGGAAGGCTGGGACGACCTGCCGGACGACGCGATCCCCGCATGGATCGACATCGGTTACGTCATCGCCGACGTCGGCGCACTCCTGACCCTGATCGCGCTCATCCTGGGAGGCATCGGCGTCCGTCGCCTCCGAAGCGGAGGCGGAGCCGGGCTCCTGAAGGCGGCGATGGTGATCGCGTGGATCGTCCTCGCCGCCGCGCTGGTCGCCGTCTGGGCGATGTCCGGCAAGCCGAGCTGACGCGCACACCGCACGTACTCTGAGCGCGTGCGCACGGTTCTCGGGATCGCCGCCCTGGGCGCCCTCGCCCTGGCACTCGAGGGAGCGGCGGCGTCGGCCGCTCGGTCGCCGCTCGAGGCGACGCAGCCGGGGCCGCGCGTGCCCGCCTCGGCCGTCCGCGAGCACCTGACCGCACTGCAACGGATCGCCGATCGCAACGGAGGGAACCGTGCGACCGGGAGCCCCGGCTACGACGCATCCGCGCGTTACGTCGCGACCCGCATGCGCCGGGCGGGATACGCCGTCCGCCTGCAGGAGTTCGCGTTTCCGTACGTCGTCGACAGGTCTCCCCCGCTCCTGCGGACCACCGGACCCGCCGACTGGGGCTTCCGTGCGAACCGCGACTACGCGACGCTCGCCTACTCGGGCGCCGGCAGGGTCGAGGCTGAGGTGGTCGCGGTCGACCTGCTCGTCCCGAGCCCGCGGCCCAACGCGTCCACGAGCGGCTGCGAAGCGGCCGACTTCGCCGTCTTCCCACGTGGCGCGATCGCGCTCCTCCAGCGAGGTACCTGCTTCTTCCGGACGAAGGTCGCGAACGCCGTAGCGGCAGGAGCGAGTGCCGTCGTCGTCTTCAACGAAGGGAACGCTGAGCGGCGCGAGCTCTTCGGTGCCACTCTCGGCACCCCGCAGGTGAGCATCCCGGCCCTGGCGGCGAGCTTCGAGGTCGGAGAGTCGCTGAGGCGCGGCACGCGGACCGGAGCCACGGGCGCCGTGGCCGAGCTGAGAGCCGACGTCGTCGCCGAGACGAGACGGACGCGGAACGTCATCGCCGAGAGCAGATCGGGGGACGCCCGCAGCCTCGTGGTCGCAGGGGCGCACCTCGACAGCGTTCGAGACGGGCCCGGGATCAACGACAACGCGAGCGGGTCGGCGGTGCTCCTCGAGGTGGCCGAGCGGCTCGCGACCACCCGGCCGAGGCACCGCCTTCGCTTCGTCTGGTGGGCCGGTGAAGAGCTCGGCCTCCTCGGCTCGCGCAACTACGTCAGGCGACTCTCGCAGAAGGCACGGCGTGAGCACGCCCTCTACCTCAACCTCGACATGGTCGGCTCGCCCAACTACGTGTTCCTCGTCTACGACGGCGACAGTTCGTCGCGTGCGCCCGGCTCGGCAGCGATCGAGCGTGTCCTGTCCCGCTATCTCACGACACGCCGCATTCCCTTCGGAGAGTCTGCTCTCGGCGACCGGTCGGACCATGCTCCGTTCGTGACTGCCGGCATCCCCGTCGGCGGGATGTTCACCGGAGCCGACGGACAGAAGTCCCAGGCGGAAGCCGCGAAGTTCGGCGGCCGCGCGGGCGAGCCGTACGACCCCTGTTACCACCGCGCCTGCGACACGCTCGCGAACGTGAACGATACGGCGCTGACCCGCTCCGCGGACGCGACCCTCCACGCCCTTCGCGTCTTCGCGCGAGACGTGTCCCAGGTGCGCAGGCTGGGATAGCGGTACGTCCACTAGCGGAAGCAACCATGGCCGGAGGCCGGCTTTGCCGGCCGGGAGGCCAAGCGCGGCCGGCCAGTCGCAGCGGTGAGGGAAGGGGGGCCGGCGGGGGGAAACCGTAGGTCTCCACCCGCCACTCGAACGACCACGGGCTCCACACCAGGGAGCCCGCGATCGGCCGTCAGATACAGGGGTGCCGCTCGCCTCGCGGCGCACCCTGCAGCGCGCATCATCCGACTTTTGTCGGCTGACTTCAAGTCCAGATCGTCACAGAGCAGCCAGATACTTCCCCTTTTCCCACTCCGTGACCTGGACGCGGTACTCGTCCCACTCGCGGCGCTTTAGCTCGACGTAGCGCGGGAAGATGTGCTCCCCGAGCGCCCTCTTCATCAGCTCCGAGCCGGCGAACTCGTCGATCGCCTCGCCGAGCGACTCGGGGAGTGAGACGATCCCCTGCTCGCGCCGCTCGGTAGCGGTGAGCCGGTAGAGGTTCCGCTCCATCGGATCGGGTAGCTCGTAGCCCTTCTCGATCCCCTCCAGACCCGCATGCAGCAGTGCGGCGAAGGCGAGGTACGGGTTGCAGGCCGGGTCGGGGCAGCGGATCTCCGCACGCGTCGCCTGCTCGGAGCCCGGCTTGTACAGCGGGATCCGGATCAGCGCCGAGCGGTTGCGCTGCGACCAGGCGACGTACACCGGCGCCTCGTAGCCGGGCACGAGCCGCTTGTACGAGTTGACCCACTGCGCGAGTACCGCCGAGATCTCGCGCGCGTGCACGAGGAGCCCGGCGATGAAGCTCTTCGCAGCCGGGGACAGGTGGTGCTCGTCGCGCCGGTCGAAGAACTGGTTGCGATTGCCCTTGAAGAGCGACATGTGGGTGTGCATGCCCGACCCGTTCTCGCCGAAGAGCGGCTTCGGCATGAAGGTCGCGTAGTAGCCGTGCCAGGCGGCGACCTCCTTCACGATCAGCCGGTAGGTGATCGTGTAGTCGGCCATCGCGAGCGCGTCCGCGTAACGCATGTCGATCTCGTGCTGCGACGGGCCGACCTCGTGGTGGTGGTACTCGATGGGGATCCCGACCGCCTCGAGCGCGTGGATCGTGTCGTTGCGGACCTCGGTCGCGGCGTCTTGCGCGGTCATCGCGAAGTAGCCGCCCTCGTCGAGCGTCTCGGTGCCCTGGTCGTCCTCGAAGAGGAAGTACTCGAGCTCGGGTCCGACGTTGAAGGCGTCGAAGCCCATCGACTTCATCCGGTCGAGCGCCTTGCGAAGGACGTAGCGGGGGTCGCCCTCGTACGGCGAGCCGTCGGGCGTGACGACGTCGCAGATCATGCGCGCCACGTTCGCGCCGAGCGGGTGCCCGTGCTCGTCGAGCGGCCGCGGCATGAGCTGGAAGCTCGCCGGATCCGGGATCGCCACCATGTCCGACTCCTCGATCGCGTTGAAGCCCGTGATCGACGAGCCGTCGAAGCCCATGCCGTCGTTCAGCGCCTCCTCCATCTCTGACGGTGTGATCGCGAACGACTTGAGGTGGCCCTCGAGGTCGGTGAACCAGAACAGGACGTGCTCCACGTCCTCGTCCCTGATGCGCTTGAGCACCGCGCGCCGCGCCGCCAGGCTCGACGTCGCGCGGTCCTTGCTCCTGACCATCGTGCTCTTCGCCTGCGTCCTCGGTCGTGCCATGAAACCTCCCTTGAAATGGAAAAAGCCCCGGACGGGAGCTCCCGTCCGAGGCCACGTCGCCTCACCAAGACCGCGCGACTCTAGCAGGCCTCGCGGATCACGATGTGGGCTTCGTGGCCACGAAAACAGTGAAGGCGTCGTCACTCGTGGGCGGCCGGTTCTCGTATCCCGCCAGCAAGGACACGTCGACGAACCCTGCCGCCTCGAGCATGAGCACGATCTCGTTCGTGAAGTACATCGTCATTCGAATGACGTGGTCCTCCTCGACCACGCGCTCGCCGTCACGAACGATCGCAGCCTTCATCTCGATCGTCGCACGCTGCGCGAGAGGGTCGACGGCGACCACGCGGGAACGGAGCTCGTACTCCTTCCCGTCGGAGCCCGCGCGGCGCGAGCCCTCCGTGCGCCACGGCCGCGGAAGCGCATCGCGTTCCTCCCCGAGCCAGTATTTCCAGAGGTGGCCGGCGGCATACGGGACCTCGTTGTCCACGAGGAGCGTACCGCCGGGCTCGAGGTGCTCGTAGATCCGCCGGAGACCCTCGACGTCGTGTTCGCGCCGGCCACCGAGCCCGAAGCCGCCGCAGACGAAGATCGTCCGGTACCGGCGCGGGAGGTCGAGCTCGTGCATCGCCTGGGCATAGAGGGTCGGCGGCTCGAGGCCCTCGCGGACGGCTCGCTCACGGGCGAGCGCCAGCATGTCCGGCGAGATGTCCGATCCGTCGACGTCGAGCCCGTCGTGAAGGTATGGGACGAGCAGGCGCCCGGTCCCGCACGCGGCATCGAGCGCAGGCTGACCCGACTCGACGTACGGGCGAAAGAAGTCGATCTCGGGCCCGTCGAGGTTGAACTCGGCCCACCAGCGCGCGACGAGGCCGTAGTGCCAGGTCTGCGCAGCCGTGTCTGTCACGCCGAGGCGCCCGAGTAACGCGAAAGACCGAAGCGCCAGAACCAGCGCGTAAAGGCGAAGAACACGCACGCGAAGCCGATCGCGAGCGCCAGCGTCTCCCAGTCGAGCCGCGATGTGAGCGCCTCGGCGGGCACGGTGACCGCGAACGCGATCGGCACGAGGAACGTCACGCTGTAGCGCAGCCAGCCGGGGTAGATGCCGATCGGCCAGCGACCGGTCTGGAACACCCCGTCGAAGAGCTCGACCGCGTGCCACATGTTCACGACCCAGAAAGCGACGGTCGCGATGACGAGCCAGAAGCAGTAGATGAGGATGACGCCGACGAGCAGGGCGATGCCGAACGCGAATGCGTCCGCGAGTCCGACCTCGGTCGAGATCCGCGAGAGGCCGAATCCGAGCACGATGAGCCCGGACACCACGTCGACGACCTGCCAGATCCGCACCTCGCGCACGCTCACGAGCACCTGGGCGTCCTCCGGCTTCGTGAGCGCGAAGTCGAGCTTCCCCTCGCGCACGTCCTCGATCAGCCGCGTCATGTTCGGCTGGATCGAGGTCTTGATCAGCCCGCCCATGAGAATCTGCACGCCGAGCAGGCAGAGCAGCTCGGACTGCGTCCACCCGTTCAGCTCGTCGGTCTGCGAGTAGACGAGGGCGAGCACTGCCAGACCGACCGCGAGCGCGAGCGCGGACTGCAGCAGGGCGACGAAGAAGTTCACGCGGTACTGCAGCTCGTTCAGGACGCCGAGCTTGAAGAAGAGCCAGCTGACGCGGACGGCGTTCACTCAGCCTCCCACCGCCGAGTAGCGGCGGATCGCGAACCGCCACGCGACGCGGAAGATCGCGAGACCGATGAGGATCCAGAGGAGCTGCACGAAGAGACCGCGTACGAGCTCCTCGTTCGAGAGATCGCCGACGAGGCTCTCGATGGGGAAGTAGAACGCCCACTGGAACGGCAGGAAGCGTGCGATGTCCTGGACCCAGTCCGGCATGAGCGGCAACGGGACGAGGCGGCCGGACAAGAGGAGCTCGGTCATCATGTACAGGTCGAAGATCGCCGCCCCGCGCGTCGTCCAGAAACAGAGCATCCCGAGGCTCTCCTGCAGCATTGTGCGGATGAGATAGGCGCCCCAGATCGCCACTGCGAACGTCGCGATCTCCGCAGGACGGGGATCGAGCGCCGGATCGAACGCGAGGGAGAGCCCGATCGCGATCGGGATCCAGAGCACGATCATCACGACCTTCCAACCGGCGAACCAAGCGATGTCGTAGTGCAGCGGCAGCACCGGCCGCAGGAGATCGCGGTTCAAGTCGCCCTCGCGGATGCGGTACTCCCAATACGGAGCGCCGAAGACGATGTTCATGTTCCGGACCAGCGTCCAGACGATGTAGTAGGCCGCGAAGTACCCGGCGGTGAGCCCGTTGACGGATCCGCCCTGCTGCTCCGCGATCGTCGTCCAGACGACGAGGTAGATCACCGGCTCGGCGACCATCCCGAGCATGAAGAAGTAGTGGCCGGTCCGGTACTGGAACTCGGCCTGGATCGCGGTACGCGCCGTCGTCAGGTACAGGTCGACCATCGACCGGAGGCGGCCCGCCTCGCGGCGCGGCGCGACCTCCGGTACGACCGTCATGCGGGCTTCTCCTGCGCGAAGACGAGCTCGATGACGTCCTCGATCGGCGGGTCCTCCACGTTCAGGTCGAGCACCTCTTCATCGGCGAGCAGCCGTGCGGTGACCGCCGAGGTCTCCGCTTTCGGCACGCGGAGCGTGACCCAGTCGCCGTCGCGATGGATGACCTCGCCATAGCGTGAGAGGTCTCGCCCGTTCTCGACGGCAACGCCGATGGTCTTGTACGCCGCGAACGTCTCCGCGAGGCCGGTCAAGGCACCGTCGTAGAGGATGCGCCCGTGATGGATGACGACGACGCGCTTGCACAGCGCCTCGACGTCGGCCATGTAGTGGCTCGTCAGCAGCACGGTCGCGCCGTAGCGCGCGTTGTAGTCGGCGACGAACGTCCTGATGCGCTTCTGCATCGTGACGTCCAGGCCGATCGTGGGCTCGTCGAGGAAGAGCACCTGCG
Source organism: uncultured Gaiellaceae bacterium (assembly GCA_963787855.1). Classification (GTDB taxonomy): domain Bacteria; phylum Actinomycetota; class Thermoleophilia; order Gaiellales; family Gaiellaceae; genus GMQP-bins7. Next base: position 73,325 of record CAWBER010000011.1, on the reverse strand, counting down.
GGCGGTGGAGCAGCGCACCGACGATCTCCGCCTTCATGCGCTCACCGAGCGAGAGCTGCCGGATCGGCTTGCGGACGAGGTCGCCGATCTCGAGCAACTCGACGAGCTCGTCCCGCATCGGCGCGAAGTCCTCGCGGGGGATTCGGTAGATCGCGCGGTTGAGCTCGAACGAGTCGAGGGCGGGGAGATCCCACTGCAGCTGGTTGCGGTTCCCCATCACGAGCGTGATGCGGCTCAGGAACTCGCGCTGCCGCTTCGACGGCACGTACCCGAGGACGAGCCCCGTGCCTCCGGTGGGGTAGAGCAGACCGGAGAGCATCTTCAGCGTCGTCGTCTTGCCGGCGCCGTTCGGGCCGAGGAAGCCGACGACCTCGCCCGGTGCGACCTCGAACGAGATGGCGTCCACCGCGCGAACCTCGCGCGTCTTGCGTCGGATGAGGCTCTTCGTCGCCGCGACCAGGCCCGGCTCGCGCTCCGGGACGTCGAAGACCTTCAGCAAGCCCTCGACTCGAACCGCAGGGTCCATCATCCGGACCTCTTCAGCTTCCCGTGCTTCTTGGCGTACTGCTCGCCGCGCGAGAACACCCACAGGCCGAGCGGAATGGAGACCACGCCGATGATCATCAGCGGCCACAGCTCGTCCCACATGGCAGTGAGCCCCTGGCCCTCGAGGATCGCCTCGCGGATGCCGTCGAGGGCGTACGTCGCCGGCGAGATCGTCGCGATCGCCTGCATCCAGCCGGGCAGCACCTCGACCGGGTAGTAGACGCCCGAGACGACGAGCAGCGTTCCCTGCGCGACGAACCCGAGCTGCGTCCCCTTCTCCGGGGAGATGAGCGGCAGCACGGACATCATCATCCCGATCCCGATGAAGGAGACGGACGCGACCATGAGCACCGCGAGCGCCGCGACGTAGTTGGCGTCCGGGATCACCAGGTCGAAGAAGAGGAACGCGCAGATGACGAACAGGAACGTCGCCCGCAGAAGCCCGTACAGGATCGCGAACACGCCCTGGCCCGCCAGGTGCATGGCGCGTGAGAGCGGCGCCATGAACGTGTACTCGATCGTGCCCTCCCAGCGCTCCCAGGCAACCGTCTCCATCAGGAACTCGAAGAGGATCCCGAGGTAGGCCCAGACGACGGCGCCGATGAGGAGCGTCGTCATCGTCGCGTTGACGTCGAGCGTGCCGCCCGTCGCCTCGATCCCCTTCGCGATGAAGACGATGGTGAGCGTGTTCGCGACGGTCCAGACGAACCAGGCGACGTCCCACCAGATGTAGCGCTTGGTGAGATAGGCGTTCCGCTCGACGACGCCGCCGGCGCCGACGAGCTCGGCGCGCATAGTTCCCATCAGCGCTCTCATTCCCGCTCCCGCCCCGGCAGAGCCGGGGCTCCGCTCCAGGGTCGCTCCGGCAAGCCTGCGCTCATGCCATCACCTCCCGGTCGTCGTCCTCGTCCTCCTCGGCTTCGAACTCACGGCCCGTCGCCTTGAAGAACGCTTCCTCGAGCGTTCCGCAGCCGTAGCGCTGCTTGAGCTCCTCGGCAGGCTCGAGCGCGAGCAGCCGACCCCGGTCGAGGATGCCGACGCGCTCGGCGAGGATCTCGGCCTCGCCCAGGTCGTGCGTGCAGAGCAGGATCGTCGAGTCGTGCGATGTCCGGATCTCGCGGATGAAGTCCTGTACCTCGAGCTTCGACCTCGGGTCGAGCCCCGTGGTCGGCTCGTCGAGCAGGAGCACCACCGGCGACGTGAGGAGGGCACGCGCGAGCGCGACCTTCTGCTGCATCCCGCGCGAGAGGTTCTCCATCGGCTCGTCGCGACGGTCGTGCGGGAAGCCGACGCGCCCGAGGATCTCGGGGATCTTGTCGCGCGTCTGCCCCGAGGTCATCCCGTAGTAGCGGGCCGCGTAGCTCAGGTTCTCGGCGGCCGACATCTTCTTGAAGAACGACGCCTCGACCGAGACGCGGTTCACGACCCGGCGCACGGCGCGATGCTCCGCGACCACGTCGTGGCCGAGGATCCGCGCCGACCCCCCGTCCGGCAGGAGAAGGGTCGAGAGCAGGCGGACGAGCGTCGACTTCCCGGAGCCGTTCTGGCCCAGGATCGCGACCGTCTCGCCGCGCTCGAGCGAGAACGTGACACCGTCGAGGGCGACCCGGGTCCGCTTGCCGAAGCGGCCCTTCTTGCGGTCGCGCGACACGAACACCTTGCGGAGTTCGCGCACCTCGACCGCGTCCTTTCGAACGGGTACGACCTCCATAGGTGCTTCCTGGGTGTCGATCATCTGTGGCTCCTTCGTCGAACTGCGTAGCGAGAAACGTGCAAGCCAGTGGCCGGCCCTGGCTCCTTTGAGAGGTCTCAAAAGAGCCACCGGTGGGCCCCGGCAACGGGTATCTCAGATACGCGCGAAGAGCTTCACAGCCCGGCCACCTTAGCGACCACGCTGGACGAGGTCAAACAGTGCCGTCACGCGCCGGGAAGCTCGATGGCGTGTCTCGCTTCGACCACGAGGGTGGCGACGACGATCGCCGTGAGAACGGCGAGCTCGCCCACCGCCGACCACTCGGTTCCGATGGGAATCGTCGCGAGCGCGGCGGCTGCCGCGACGAGGCGAGAGCGGCTGACACCGATGCCGAGCGTCGTGCGGAACCCCACCGTGCACACCGCGAAGAGAGCGACGCCAACGCCGAGCTCGGTCCCGATCCATCCGGCAAGCGGTTCGTACGGGTCGCCGACCGCCTTCTTGAGCCCTGCAGCGAGGGCCACGACACCCAGGAGCAACCCGTAGTGCCAGTAGCCGAACCCGACGAGCGCGAGACGCGCACGTCGGACGTCCGACGCCGCTTTCATCGCGTGCTCGACGGCCTGCTCGTCACGGAAGTACAGCCACCACAGAGCGGCGCTCAGCGCCAGCGAGAGCAGGGCCACGACGGCCAGGCGAAGATCGAGCGGGACGCCGGCAGCACCCGCGCCGATCACGACGATCGACTCGCCGAGCGCGACGATGATGACGAGCCCGTGTCGCTCGCAGAAGTGCTCCGCCGCGATGACGAAGCCCTCGGTGCTCGTGAACCAGGGCGTGAGCCAGAGAAGGAGCGCCGCTCCGCCCCAGAGAAGATCCTGCGGTCGGCCGCCGAGAACGCCTCCGAGAAGCACGATCCCCGCAGCCGCGAGATTGAACGGAACGATACGGAGGATCGCCGCGACCTCCGAGACGGAGGTTCCCCGCACGTACATGCCGGCATGGAGAAGGACAACGGCCGCGTACCCCAGCCCGAAGGCGAGGCCGGTCGACTCGTACGCGCTCGGAATGGCGAGCGCGATGACGAGGAACGCGCCCATGCCGCCGAGGAGAAGCAGGCGGAAGCGCAGGAGATCGGTCGCGATCGCGTTCGTCAGCCACGCATAGCCGTCGTACATCCACCAGATCACCGCGAGCATCACGACGACCTGGAGCGCGCTCTCTGCGTCTCCACCGGCGACGAGCACTCCGGTCAGCTGCGTGATCGTGAAGACGAAGACGAGGTCGAAGAACAGCTCGAGCGTGGAGACGCGCGCGCTGCGATCGATGGTCTCCGACACGCCGCCCATCTTCACGAAGCGAGCAGTCGACAGAGGCGCCGCCGGCCAGACGGCGGCGCCTCGTAGACCGACCTCAGCGGAGGGCGAAGGTGACGCTGACCGTCGCGGAAGTCTCTTGCTCGCCCGGAACGATCGGAGTAGACGAGTCCGCGGCCTGCGCTTCGGCGCGGTACAACGGCTCGGGGCCGCCGGAGACGCCGCCCTCGACGATCGTCGTGATCGGGCCGAGCGATCGGCCCGCGGCCTTGGCCAGCGCCTCGGCATTGAGACGAGCGTCGTCGATCGCGTTCCCGAGGGCCTGCCGGTAGAGCGCTTCGGCGTTCGAGGAGCTCAGACCCGGCCCGGAGATCTGGTTGGCGCCGGCCTGGGACGCCGCGTCGATGAGCGCGGGCGCGTCCCCCACGTCGCTCACGGCAGACACGCTGTTCGACGCCGCGTAGCCGTTCACCGTTCCGGTCTCGTCCGTGTAGGGATAGACGTTCACCCACTCGGTCGCGAGCTCGCGTCCGCCGGCCTGGCGCAGGGCGTTGAGGATCCTCCGCATCGCGTCCGCGTTCGCCGAAACTGCGGCCTTCGCGGTCGCGGCCCGGGTCTCGGCGCCAAAGGACATCTTCGCCTCGTCCGGAACCGCGTCGACAGCGCCGACGCCGCTGACGGTGATGGAGTCCTCGGTGTCCGCGGCGTCCTGGGCGCCAGCGAGGTCGGGAAGCCCGACCGCGCCCGCGAGCGCGGCAACGGTCAGTCCTGCGGCAACGAGTAGGAGCATGCGCTTCATCGGAACCTCCGCTTACGTCGGTGACGTAGCGAGTACGCCGCCGCGGCGGCGTCACGTCACACGCCGTGCGTCAGCCTCAGCCGAGGTATGGCGCCGCGCCGCGCTCGAAAACGCGAGCAGCCCATCGCGGACTTCCAGCGGCGTATGTTCGAGGCGCTGACTGCCGCGGCGTAGAGCAGTGCTGCAGGAAATCACAGATCGTCGACGAAGCGTCGGCGTGCATCGGCGAGCGCGTCCTGGATCCCGCCAGGCCCGGGTGCTGCGCGCTTCGCGCCCTTGCGGGGCTTCTTGAACGAGCCGTCGCGAACGCTTTCCGCAACCTGCTCGTGCGCGTCGCGGAAGGCGATGCCCTCCCGGACGAGTGCCTCTGCCGCGTCGGTCGCGAGGAGCAGCGGATCCGACGCTGCCTTCGCCATGCGCGCGCGGTCGACCTCGAGCCCGCTCACGAGCACCGTCAGCGCCTGGAGCGCGAGGCGCGTCTCGTGTCGAGTCGAGAAGACCGGCGCCTTGTCCTCCTGCAGATCGCGGTCGTAGGCGAGCGGCAGCCCCTTGACGGTGGCGAGCAGCCCGGTGAGGCGTCCGATGACCGTTCCCGCTTTGCCGCGCACGAGCTCGGCGACGTCGGGGTTGAGCTTCTGCGGCATCATCGACGAGCCCGTCGCCGCGGTCTCCGGCAGCCGCACGAACCCGAACTCCGACGTCGCCCAGAGGACGATCTCCTCGCCGATGCGCGAGAGGTGCGTGAAGAGCACGGCCGACGCGTACAGGTAGTCGAGCGCGAAGTCGCGATCGGCCACCGCGTCGATCGAGTTGCGCATCTGGCGGGGAGGCGGTGGGAGCTCGAGTGTCGAGCCGGCCAGCGCCCCCGCGCCGAGCGGGCTCTCGGCGGCGGCGCCGGCAGCTGCGGCGAATCTCGTCCGATCGCGATCGAGCATCTCGACCCACGCGAGCAGGTGGTGTCCGAGCGTCACGGGCTGCGCGCGCTGAAGGTGCGTGTAGCCCGGCATCACCGTCTCGGTCTCCGACTCGGCGAAGGAGAGGACCACGAGCGCGAGCGCGTCGATCGCCTCGCGTGCCTCCGCGCAGGCGTCGAGCACGTACATCCGAAACGCAGCCGCGACCTGGTCGTTCCGCGAGCGCCCCGCGTGGATCTTGCGGCCGACCTGGCCGAGGAGTCGCTCGATCGCGGAGTGGACGTCCTCGTCCGACTCGAGGTAGCCGTCGGGATCCTGCGCGATCTCCGCCAGCCGAGACTCGGCCTCGTCGAGCTCGTCGTCGGTGAGCAGCCCGGCCGCCGCGAGCCTGCGCGCATGCTCGGCGGTTGCCTCGCAGTCGTACGGGAGGAGCTCGGCGTCGTCGACGCGGAGGAAGCGCCACACGTCTGGGTCGAGGGCATCCTCGACCCGCCCCTGCCAGGTTGTCACATGCCGATCTTGGCGCGCTCGCGCGCTGCGTGCAATTCGGTCTCGAGCGATGAGATGCGAATGAAGCCTTCGGCGGCGTCGTGCGGGAACGTCTCACCGGTGCCGTAGGAGGCGAGCTCGGTCACGTAGATCATGTGCGCCGAGCGGCGCCCCGTCACGACCGCGGCGTTCGGCCGCAGCTCTACTCGAACCTCGCCCGTGACCAGCTCCTGTGTGGAGTCGACGAACGCATCGATCGCCTCGCGCGCTGGGCTGAACCACCTGCCCTCGTAGACGATCTCCGTCCAGCGCTGCTCTAGCGGTCGCTTGAGTCGCGCCTCGTCCTTCGTGAGCACGACGTCTTCGAGCGCCGAGTGGGCCGCGATGAGCGTCATCGCGGCGGGCGCCTCGTACACCTCGCGGCTCTTGATGCCGACGGCGCGGTTCTCGATCATGTCGATCCGCCCGATCCCGTAGGCGCCGGCGAGCCCGTTCACGTGCGCGATCAGCTCCGCGAGCGGCAGCTCCTCGCCGTCCAGCGAGACCGGAAGGCCCTTCTCGAAGCCGACGACGATCTCGAGCGGCGGTGGCGCGATCACGGGATCCGACGTCAAGGCATAGGGCTCCTCGGGCGGCGCGTTCCACGGATCCTCGAGCACACCGGCCTCGATTGCGCGCCCGAACAGGTTCTCGTCGATCGAGAACGGGGACGCAGCCGTCTGGACGACGGGAATCCCCTTGGCCAGGGCGTATTCGATCTCCTCGTCGCGCGTCCAGATCCGGTCGCGGAGTGGGGCGATCACCTTCACGCCCGGGTAGTGGGCCTTGAACGCGAGCTCGAAGCGCAGCTGGTCGTTGCCCTTGCCGGTGCAGCCGTGGACGACCGCCTCGGCGCCGAGCTCGAGCGCGATCTCGGCGACCGCCCGGGCGATCACGGGGCGGGAGAGAGCCGACACGAGCGGATACTTCCCCTCGTAGAGCGCGTTGGTGAGGATCGCTCGCGCGCACTGCTCGTCCGCGAACGCGTCCTTGCGATCCACGAGGAGGACATCGTCGGCGTCGGCGGCCTTCGCCCGCGTGATCGACTCCTCGAGGTCGAACTCCTGGCCGACGTCGACGAGCACCGCGACGACCTCGTCGAAGCCGTACCAGTCCTCCTTGAGCCAGGCGAGGATGCAGCTCGTGTCGAGCCCGCCCGAGTACGCGACGACGGCCGTTCTCATGCGGCTCCCTGCAGGAGGTATCCCGAGAGCTCGTCGCGGAGCGACTGCGCGGAGACGCCGTCGCGCGCGGCGACGAAGATCGTGTTGTCGCCGGCGATGGTGCCGGCGATCGCAGGATGCGCCGCCTCGTCCATCGCCTGGGCGAGCGCGCTCGCATATCCCGAAGGCGTCGTCACCACGACCAGGGGTCCCGCAGCCTCGACCGACATGGCGTAGCGGCGCATCGCCGCGCCGAGCGCACGCAGCCGGTCGGCGTCCGTGGTTCCCGGCGGCGCATAGACCAGGCGGCCGCTCGGCGCACGCACCTTGACGAGCCCCAGGTCCGCGATGTCGCGCGACACCGTCGTCTGGACGACCTCGAAGCCGTTCTCCCTGAGCGCCGACGCGACCTCCGCCTGCGTCGAGAGCGTGCGCTCGCGCACGAGCTCGAGGATGGCACTCTGTCGTTCCCGTCGATTCATAGTATGCGCGAGGTTAGCAGAATATGCGGTTACCCACGGTAAGAGCTTCGTCGACCTCGTCCTTCGTGACGGTCAGCGGCGGCGCCAGGCGAACCACGTGTTCCCCGGCGGTGAGCACGAGGAGGCCTTCGGCGCGCGCAGCGTCGACGGCGTCCGCGGCGTTGCCGTCGATCACGACGCCGATGAGGAGCCCGCGACCGCGGACACACACGACTCCGGGGAGGCTCTCCAGCCCCGAAACGAGCTGAGAGCCACGCTCGCGCACGTTCTCGAGCAGCAGCTCGTCCACGGTCTCGAGAACGCCCAGCGCGGCGGCGCACGACACGGGATTCCCGCCGAACGTCGAGCCGTGATCGCCCGGCGCGAAGGAACCGGCGGCGCCGTCCGCGACGAGCAGGGCTCCTATCGGGAGCCCGTTCGCCAGACCCTTCGCGAGGGTGACGAGGTCGGGTCGGACGCCGAGCCGCTCGAATGCGAAGAACGTTCCCGTTCGTCCGGCGCCCGTCTGCACCTCATCGAAGCAAAGGAGCGGCTCGAGCTCGGCGGCAGCCTCGATGAAGGCGCCGTCGAGCGGGATCACGCCACCCTCCCCGAGGATCGGCTCGAGCAGGATCAGCCCGACCTCTGCGTCAACGGCCGCTCGCAGCGCGGCGACGTCGTTCGGCGGCACGAAGCGCACGCCGGGAACCAGCGGGGCAAACGGGGCGCGCTTCGCCGGTTGCCCCGTGGCGGAGAGCGCGCCCAGCGTCCTGCCGTGGAAGCCGCCTTCGAGGGCGACGACACCCGTCTTCCCGGTCGCCTTGCGGGCGTACTTCAGCGCTGCCTCGACCGCCTCCGCGCCCGAGTTGCAGAAGAACGCCTGCGCGCCGCCGAAGCGGTCGGAGAGCGACGACGCGAGCTCCTCCGCCGGCTCCGAGCGGTACAGGTTCGACACGTGCCAGAGCCGGTCGAGCTGTGCCCGGGCCGCGGCAAGCGGCGCGGGATGGCAGTGCCCGAGCGAGACGACTGCGATCCCGCCGCCGAAGTCGAGGTACTCGCGGCCGTCGACGTCCCAGACGCGGCAGCCGTCACCACGCACGATCGTCAAGTCGGTACGCGCGTACGTCCGCAGCAGCCGCTCGAGCCCTCGTGACACAGTGTCATTTGGCGTGGTGGTCACGCGACGACCGCCGTCTCGCCGATCTCGGCGGCGATACCGAGCCGGGCGGCTCGCGCCGCAGCGAGGAGCTTCGGCACGATCCCGCCCTCGAACGCGCCCGCTGCGAGCAGCTCGTCGGCGGCGTCCGCACGGAGCTGCTGTGCTACGCCGCCATCGACGTAGACGCCCCTCACGTCCGAGACGAAGATCAGCCGCGCCACGCCGAGGCCGGCAGCGAGAGCCGCCGCCGCTTCGTCGGCGTTCACGTTCAGAGGTCCGACCGCGACCGGCGTCACCACCGCGATACGAGCGGCGGCGAGCGCCTGCACGATCGCGGCCGGTGCGCAAGGGATCGGCTGGCCGACGAGCCCGAGGTCGGCTAGAGGCGCGGCTTCCAGCCCGATCTCGTCGCCGACGAGATGGAGTGCCGCAGGGCCCAGCGCGGCTGTCAGCCCGGCTCCCATGGCGACGAGCGACTGTCGTACGACCGAGAGTGTCGCCGGATCCGTGTACCGGCGGCCGCCCACGAAGCGCGTCCCGAGCCCGCGCGCTCGAAGCTCTGCGGTGATCTGCGGACCCGCGCCGTGGACGACCACGACCTCGTCGCCCGCGGCATGGTGCCCGAGCGCGAGGCCGATCGAGTCAGTCGCCACGGCGCCGCCCAGCTTCAGGACGACGCGCGTCACGTGGTGTACTCCGCGTTGAGCATCACGTAGTCGTACGTCAGGTCGGAGGCGAGATACGAGGCCTCTCCGACACCGAGGCCGAGGTCGAGGTCGATCGCGACCGCCGAGCCGCTGAGGGTGGGCGTCGTTCCGGTCGGTTCGCCGCGTACGAACACGGGGGTGCCGTCGAACGAGACGGTGAGGCGATCCGCGTCCACCTGCGCAAAACCCCCGTTCCACGGCGCGGACCCTGCCGCTGCGAGCACTCGTCCCCAGTTCGGGTCGCGGCCGAACGCGGCCGTCTTCACGAGGGGTGAGGTCGCGATCCTGCGGGCGACCGCCTCTGCCTCTGCATCCGACGCCGCGCCCGAGACGGCGATCTCGAGGAGAACCGTCGAGCCCTCCCCGTCGGAGACGATCTCCCGTGCGAGAGCGGCGCAGACCTCGCCGAGCGCCGCAGCGAACCGTTCGTCGCTCGCAGCTGTCCGCTCGACGCCGCTGACGCCGTTGGCGAGCAGCACCACTGCGTCGTTCGTCGAGCACTCGCCGTCGACCGAGATGCGGTTGAAGCTCGCATCGACGGCGTCTCGGAGGAACCCGGGCGACTCGCCCGCGTCGAGCGGGTAGTCCGTCGTGACGACGGCCAGCATCGTCGCGAGCCGCGGATGAATCATGCCCGCGCCCTTCGCCATCCCCCCGACGACGAAGCCGTCTCCCTCGGCCAGTGCCTGCTTCGGCCACCGATCGGTGGTGAGAATCGCAGCCGCAGCGGCATCGCCGCCATCGGGATCGAGCGCCCCCGCCGCCTCGCGCACGCCTGTGAGGACGGCGCCCATGGGAAGCGAAACCCCGATGACGCCCGTCGAGAGCACGACGACCTGCTCGGCGGCGAGCGTGAGCGCCCGCCCGACCTCGGCGGCGGTCCGCACGGCATCCGCGACTCCCGCGTCGCCGGTCGCAGCGTTGGCGACGCCGGCGTTGATCACCACGGCCTGCGGCTCCGCGAGCTCGAGATGTCGCTTCGACACGATGACCGGAGCCGCGAGCACGCGGTTCGTCGTCCACACGGCCGCCCCGACAGCCGGCACGGTCGAGCGGACGATCGCGAGATCCGGCCCCGACCGGCGGATCCCCGCGTGAACGCCGCTTGCGACGAATCCTCCTGCGGCCGTGACCGACATCAGACGAGCACTCCCGACAGCCGGAGCCCCGTCGTCTCGTCGAGGCCGAAGAGGAGGTTGACGTTCTGGATCGCCTGGCCCGCCGCGCCCTTCCCGAGGTTGTCGAGCGCGCAGACGACGATCGTGGCGCCGGTCGAGCGATCCTCGAAGACGCCGATCTCGGCGCCGTCCGTCTGCTGGACACGCGCGAGCTCCGGGACGACTCCCTCCGGCAGGACGTCGACGACGTGACTCTCCGCGTAGCGCTCATCGAGCATTCCGCGCAGGTCGGCGCCACGGGCGCGAACGACGCAGGTCGCGAGCAACCCGCGCCGCACCGGCAGGAGGTGAGGCACGAACGTGACGGGGAACCCGAGGTGAGCTGTGATCTCCGGCGCGTGCTGATGCGTGCCGATGCGGTACGGCGCGACGTTCTCGAGCACGACACCGGCATGCGACGACGCACGCGGCGCGCGTCCCGCTCCGGTCATCCCCGACTTCGCGTCGACGACGACGCCGACCGGCTCGATCTCCGCCGCGATCGGCGCGAGCGCGAGAAGCGCGGCGGTGGCGTAGCAGCCGGGATTCGCCACGAGGCGCCCCGCGGTCAGGCCCAGCTCGGGGAGCCCGTACGACCAGCTCGGAAGCGCATCGGGCCATGGGTGCTCGAAGCCGTACCAGTCCTCGTAGACGACCGGGTCGAGGAAGCGATGCCCGCCCGAAAGGTCGACGACGACCCCGCGCGACGGGACCTCGAGCGCCGCGGCCTCCTCGTGCGCCAGGCAGAGGAAGGTCACGTCGGCCCCCGACGCCAGCGCGGCGGCGTTCGTGATGAACCGCGGGATCCGGCTCCACCCGTTCCGGCCGAGCCGCGGGTCGAGTGTGCTCGCCGGCTCGCCGGCGAGGGAGTCCGAGCCGAGGGCGTACAGCTCGAGCGCGGGGTGCGCGAGGACGCGGTCGAGCGTCTCCTGACCGGCGTATCCGGAGGCACCGACGATCGCGACAGTCGCCATGCATCGTATTATGCATATCTACTGCGTATCATGCATGCTCTCCGCCTAGGTGAGCGGGGAAGTGCCTGCTACATTGCTCGCGCGGTGGAGCGCGTCCTCGTCCTCAATGCGAGCTACGAGCCCTTGAACGTGTGCTCTGTGCGCCGCGCGCACGTCCTCGTGTGGAAGGGGAAGGCCGAGGTGCTCGAGAGCCACGGCCAGCCACTGCGCACCTCGTCGTCGACCTTCACGCGGCCGCACGTCATCAGGCTCGTGAAGTACGTCCGTGTGCCGCGCGGCGTCACGAAGCGCATCTCACGCCGTGTCCTCTTCGCCCGAGACGGCTGGAAGTGCGTCTACTGCGGAACGGAGGGCAACCGGCTCACCCTCGACCACGTCATCCCCCGCTCCCGCGGTGGGACGTCCGTGTGGGAGAACGTCGTGACGTCGTGCGCGCCGTGCAACCACCGCAAGGGCGATCGACTCCTCGAGGAGACGTCTATGACGCTCCACCGGCCGCCGCGGCCACCGACGCCCGTGCTCTTCATCCGCCTCGCGACCGAGCATGTGCCGGACGTCTGGCGTCGCTACCTGCCCGGGCTCGAAGCGGCAGCAGCCGCGGCCTGAATCTCAGCCGACCCGCAGGCGCCAGACCACGCCGCGGAGGTGCGTCAGCCACAGGTCTCCGAACGCGCGCCTGAAGACGACCGGGCCGCCACCGACGCGGATCGCCTGGACCGCCCGATTGGTCACCGTGTCGATTCGCGTGACGGTGTCGTCGCGTGCGTTGGGAACGAGCAGCGTCCCGTCGCCGGCGTCCACGAGCCAGGCAGGAGCGGCCCCCGCGGGCACGGTGGCGAGCATCTCGCCGGTCTCGGGGTCGAGCTTGGCGACGGAGTTGTTCCCCTGGTGGGACACCCTGCGTCTCCCGACTCGCGGGCTCGGGTCTCGTCGCTCGCGTGCCGAACGAGGCGGACCGGCGTTCCTACCTGCTCGAGCTCACCGGCGAAAGCGCGAGATGCTCGTCGGTCGTACGCGCAGGACCTTCGCCAGCTGCGTGGGCGCAACCGATCGAGACAGTCCGACGGCACTCAGGACCGCCCACTCGTCGGCGCTCACCCCGGTGCCGGCGACTGCGTACTCCATCAGTTCGCATACGGCATGACCGTGCGAAACGTCGGCAGGAGGACGTTGTCAGCCTGCCGCGGAAGCGCTCCGGAGGAGGCCATCAGCGCGCCATGGCGCGGTCGACGGCCTCCTGCTCCTCCGGCGACAACGCGACCGACGAGCGTCCGCGATCGAGATCCTTGACGTAGATGCGCGCATAGTCGCGGCCCTGGATCGCCGTCACGACGGTTCCCGTGCGCGTGGCGTCGAGCAACGCGACCGATGCGGACTGCTGCCCGCCCGTGCCCTCGTACGCGTCGTAGCGAACGACCGCCGTGTTGCTCACGGCGCCGTCCACGCGGCGATCGACGCGCGAGAGCCCCGCGGCGACCTCGTCGACCGCGCGGTAGAGATCGTCCACCCGGCCCTGGAGCGAGACCGCGAACTCGAGCAGGTCCGCCGAGCCCTGCCCCAGGACGACCGACTGGGCGGCCGCCAGGCGCGAGGTGCGTCGCCAGAGCCCGAGCACGACCACGAGCGCGATCCCCGCCGCCACACAGGCTGCTATCGCGACCGCGAGCTCCGCGGTCACAGCGTGAAGATGACCGGGTACTCGTACGAGTTGTTGGACGTGTTCGTCTCGCCCGGCACCGGGTCGACGTCGACTTTCACGGTCGTCTGCTCACCGAACGGCACGAGCGCTCCCACCTGGAACGTCACGGTCTTCGTCTCGCCGGGATCGATGATCGGGATCGTCGCGGTCTTGACGATCGGCTCGGGCTGCTTCGGGATCGTGAGCGTCACCTTGACGCGCACCTCCTGGCTCTCGCCCGAGTCGGTGATGCCTACCTCGAAGGCCAGCTCGTCCGTGACCTCGATCGTCGTCTCCGTCGTCGTCGAGAGCAGCTGGCCGCTGGGCAGCGCCTTGACCGACGAGATCTGGTTGCCGTGCAGGCCGGTCGGCGTCCCTCCCGTCGACGCACCCTGAATCCGTTGCCAGATCGCCGCGAGCGAGCCCTGGTTGACGAGGTCGTCGGCCGTGATGAACTCCGACGACGGGACGTCCAGTCCCTCGATTTGCTCCTCCTGGAGCACCGCCTCCGCGGGCGCCTGGAACGAGTCCGTCCAGATGATGTCGCTCGCCAGCAGGCGCTGCGTCTGCGCGAGGAGCTGCTCGCCGGCGATGCTCGCATCGGTCTCGTCGACCGTCTCCTGGAAGGCGTTCTGGAGCCCGCGCAGGCCGTTCGCCCGGTAGCTCAGCGCCTCGACCGCACCGGTGTTCGGGCCGACCATCGCGCCCGGCGGGTTCAGGTCCTCCGCGCGCTGCACCTGGTTCTCGGCCGTCTGGGCGTAGCCGCCGAGCCTCGCATCGAGGTCCTCCTGATTCAGGCCGGGCGTCGTGAGCAACGTGCTCACCTGCTGGCCGAGCCGCGCAGACGCGTTCCCGATCGCGCCGATCTCCGCGAGGTACGTGCTGTTGCGATCCCGTTTCGCATCGGCCGTGCAGCCCTCGATCCACACCACGAGGAGGACGACGACGAGAATCGCGAGCGCGATGAGGCCGATCAGGCGCAGAAGCGGAGTGAGGTTGCGCGGCGGACCGAACCGCGAACCGCCGCCACGGCGGCCACGATCGCTCGGCGGAGCCGGCTCGACGCCTTCGGGCTCCTCCCACGCCGGAGCGTCCTCTTCGTCGAAGAAGTCGAAATCCAGGATGTCTTCGTCGCGCGTGCTCATGCGCCGAGTCGCCACTCTAGACGCTTGACCGGAGCGTCCAGCGGCCGCAAGGAGTCCACGGGGCCGCGGCAAAGAGTGTGGAGCCGTGTCCTCCGTTGCCCTCGTTCCGTCAACTCAGGAGCTCGTCCTCGGGCGCTACCGGCCCGTGCGACCGCTCGGAACCGGAGGTTCGGGCTCGGTCTGGCTCGCCCTCGACGAGCAGAACGGCCTCGACGTCGCGTTGAAGATCATCCCGCGCGAGGGCAAGGCCGCAGCGCGTGCCGAGCGCGAGGCGCTTGCCGCACGCCGCCTCCGCCACGACCGTTGCGTTCGCGCCTACGACGTCGGCCACGACGCGGGTCACGTCTATATCGCCTACGAGTACGTGCCCGGCCGCACGATGCGCGACGCGATCCGCACCGGCACGCTCGGCGACCACGACGCCGTGACCGCCGCCGCGCAGGTCCTGGACGCGCTCGCCCACGCACACCGCGCGGGAATCGTCCACCGAGACGTCAAGCCCGCGAACATCCTGCTCGAGGACTGCGACGAGGTCGCCGTGCGGCTCCTCGACTTCGGGCTCGCCCAGTTCGACGGCGCCGACACGCTGACGGCAGTCGGCGACGTGCCCGGAACACTCGCCTACATCGCGCCGGAGCGCCTGAACGGCGGCGATGCGACCCCGCACAGCGACGTCTGGTCCGTCGGCGTGCTGCTCTGGGAGACGCTCACGGATCGGCACCCGTTCTGGGGCATGCCGATCCAGGAGGTCGCGCTGGCGATCCAGGCCGGTGCGCCACCGCTCGCGACGGAGAGACGCGGGCTTCCCCGCCGGCTCGTGACCGCGGTCGACACGGCGCTGTCGATCGATCCGAGCCGTCGTCCGAGCGCGTCGGACTTCGCCGCGGAGCTCCGCAACGCCTCGCGCGCCCCCGAGCGCCGAGCTCCCCGGAAGACGCGCCAGGAAGAGCCGGCGGAGACGGTGGCTCCCGCCCGCAGGCACGCGCGCCGGGTCCTCCCCGTCGCTCTCGGCGCCCTTACCGCAGCGCTCGGCGCGACGTTCCTTCCGTTCTGGCCCCCCGAGCTCGTCGCGCTGCTCGTGGCCGCGACGGCTCTCGCGTCCTGGTTCGATCCTCGCGTCGGCCTTGCACTCGCGCTCGCGGTCCCGCTCTTTCCGCTCGGAAACGTCGCGGTGGCCGCGGCCGGGCTCTACGGGATCTTCGCTGCCGGCTGGCTGGTTGCGAACTGGCGTGACGCACGCCACGGCCTGTGGTTCATGGCCGGGCCGATCCTCGCGTCGGTCGGACTGCTGCCGCTCGTACCGCTCGCGCTGATTCCCGTCAAGAACACTGCTCGGCGCGCCGCGCACGGCGTTCTTGCCGTGCTCTCGCTCGTCCTGCTGTCGGCCGTCGCCGGTGAGCAGCTGCCCGTCGCAGGCGGCGCTGCGCCCGCACTCGGCCTGACGCCTCTCGACTCCGTCGGCTCCGTCGGGGCGGCCGTGTGGAGCTGGCTGCTCCACGAGCCGCTCGTCCTCGTCGCTGCGATCCTGGTCGGGGCTGCGTCCGCGCTCCTGCCTTGGGCCCGGCGCTGCTCGAGGCTCGGCGTCGGTGGAGTAGGCCTCGTCGTGACGGGCGCATCCGTCCTCGCAGGAGCCGGCGTCGCGAGCACGATCGTCGTCATGCTCGCCTGGGCCGGGTTGGCTCTGGCAGCGGCCGCACCACGCCGCGCGGCCTGAACGAACACACCGAACGGGTAACTACACTCGTCGCGAACTCCCTGCTCATGGCAGTCCTGCGCACCATCGAAGCGAAGATCGAAGGCCTCTTCGAAGGCGTCTTCGGTCGCGCATTCCGCACGCACGTCCAGCCGATCGAGCTGGCGCGCAAGCTCGTGAAGGAGATGGACGACCATCGCAACGTGTCCGTCGCGAACGTCTACGTCCCCAACGAATACACGGTCTATCTCTCCCTCGACGACCGCAGGCAGTTCGAGGGCTACGAGGAGGCACTCGTCGCGGAGCTCCAGGAGTACCTCGCGGAGCACGCACGGCGCGAGCGCTACGCGCTCCTCGACGCGCCGACGGTGCTCGTAACCGTGGACGACGACCTCGCCGTGGGCGAGTTCGGGATCGCCACGAGGCTCGTCGCGTCCGCCGAGGCACCGGGCCCCGCTCCACCACCTCCCTCGCTCCCCGTCGACCAGCCCGCGCAGACGATGATCTACAAGGCGCCGGCGCCTGTCGACCCCGACGCGCCGCCACCAGAGCCCGAGCGCGAGGTCGTCACGCTCACGGTCGGCGGGCGAAAGCACGAGGTCAGCGCGACGAGCGTCGTCCTCGGCCGCTCGCGGGAGGCCGACGTCCGCGTCGCCGACGTGAACGTCTCGCGTCGTCACGCCGAGGTCAGGCAGGAGGGCGCGGGCTACTGGATCGTCGACCTCGGCTCGACGAACGGCCTCGAGGTCAACGGCAAGCGCGTCGACCGCGCGCGGCTGCGCGACGGCGATCGGATCACGCTCGGCGCGACGGAGGTCGTGTTCGGTCGCTCGCTCCCGTCGTGACGCCCCTTGCACTCGAGACCGACGAAACGCTCCTGATCGGGAAGATCGCCTTCCTCGTGCTGCTCTATCTCTTCATCCTCTACGTCGTGCGCTCGGCCACGAAGGGCATGACCCAGGGTCCACAGGAGAGCATCGTCCTGGGCGCAGCGGAAGCGAACGCGTTGCGCGCGCAGCACGAGCTCCCACCGGCCCGACTGCTCGTCCTCGCGAGCCCCGAGCTGGGCCAGGGGAGAACGATCGAAGTGGCCGCACCCACGGTCGTGGGTCGCGACGTGACGAGTGGGATCCGCCTCGAGCACGACGAGTTCGTCTCCGCGCGCCATGCGCGAATCGAGCCGCGACCCGAGGGAGCAATGGTCGACGACCTGGGCTCGACGAACGGGACCTTCGTGAACGGCACGAAGGTGAAGCGGGCACAGCTCGCCAGGGTCGGCGACGTGATCAAGATCGGCGCAACCGAGCTGCAGGTGCAGGCGTGAAGATCGGACGCGCAGCCTGGCTGACCGACACGGGCCGCCGGCGCACGCGGAACGAGGACGCGTACGTCTTCGAGCCGCCGCTCTTTGCGATCGCGGACGGGATGGGGGGCGCGCGGGCAGGCGAGGTCGCTGCCGGGATCGCCGCCACAGCGCTTCGTGACGGCCGGCGCGACGTGATCGACGAGGCCAGCCTCGAGGCGAGCATCGGGGAGGCGAACCGCCGCGTCTGGGAGCGCTCCGTCGCCGACCCGAGCACGGCCGGGATGGGAACGACCGTGACCGTCGCGCTCGTTGACGCGGCGGATGCCGAGGTCGTGTTCGGCCACGTCGGCGACTCGCGCGCCTATCGCCTGCGCGGCGACGTGCTCGAGCAGATCACGACCGACCACTCGCTCGTCGCGGAGCTCGTCGAGAGCGGCGTGCTCACGCCCGAGGAGGCCGAGCGGCACCCACAGCGCTCCGCGATCACGCGCGCGGTGGGCACCGAGAGCGCGATCGAGGTGGACGTCTTCAGGGTTCCGGCGGAGCTCGGCGACCTCGTGCTCCTGTGCTCGGACGGTCTCACCGACATGCTCTCCGAGGACGAGATCGCGTCCGCGCTCCTCGAAGCCGACCGCGATCCCGAGGCGGCGGCCGAGCGGCTCGTCGCGGCAGCGAACGCGCGTGGCGGCGAGGACAACATCACCGTCGTGCTCTTCGAGCTCGTCGAAGGCGACCCGGAGCCCGTCACGTACGACGATCCGCCGACAACGGACGCGGGGGCGACCGAAGCCACCCTCGCCGACCCGGAGGTCGGCGTGAGCCGGCACGGAGCAGGATCGGGCGGCCGGCTGGCGTCGCTGGCGCTCGTGGCGCTCGTGGTCGTCGTCGGCGCCCTCGCCCTGTACTGGGGCATCAGTCGGTGAACGCCCGCCGGCGGGAGCTCTTCGGGCTCGTCCTCGCCGGCCTGATCGCGAGCGTGGCGCTCGCGACGGTCACGCTCGCACGGGACGCGGAGATCTCACCCGACGTGGTCACGTGGGGAGCGCTCTTCCTCGGCCTGTACGTGGTCGCGCACGTAGTGATCCGGCGCACCGCGCCCCACGCGGACGGTGCGCTCCTTCCGCTCACCGCCGTCCTGACGGCGTTCGGCGTGGCGACCATCTACCGGCTCGACCCCGATGACGGCGGACGCCAGGCGGTGTGGATCGCCGTGGGTGTCGCGGCCCTCGCCGGGACGCTGATCTGGCTCCGCCACGACTACCGCGTCCTCGAGTCGTACCGGTACCTGTTCGGCGTCGGCGCAGTCGCGCTCCTGCTGCTCCCCTCGCTGCCAGGTCTCGGCGAGACGGTCAACGGCGCGCGGCTGTGGGTCGACCTCGGCGTGATCCAGTTCCAGCCCGGGGAGCTCGCGAAGATCTGCCTCATCCTCTTCCTCGCCGGCTACCTCCGCGAGAAGCGGGAGTCACTGGCACGCGGGCAGCTGAAGGACGTAGGGCCGCTGCTCGCGATCTGGGGCGCAGCGATGCTCGTCATCGTCGTCACGAACGACCTCGGCAGCGCGCTCCTGAACTTCGGGATCTTCCTCGCGATGCTCTACGTCGCGACCGGCCGGGCGTTGTTCGTCGCAGCCGGGCTGGCGCTGTTCCTGGGAGGCGCCGCCGTGCTCTACAACGCGATCGGGCACGTGCAGGACCGCGTGACGATCTGGCTGCAGCCCTGGACGGACGAGCCCGTCTACTGCTCTCTCACGGGCGAGCTCGCGCTCCGCCAGGACTGCGCGTCGTACCAGCTCGTGAAGAGCCTCTACTCGATCGCCAACGGCGGCTTCGGCGGCACGGGGCTCGGCCAGGGCACGTTCACCTCCGTCGACGGCTCCCAGCTCATCCCCTACCTCCGCACCGACTTCATCTTCTCCGCGATCGCACAGGAGCTCGGGCTCGTCGGCGCCGCGGCAGTCCTCCTCGTCTTCATGCTCTTCGTCGTCCGCGGCATGCGCGTCGCGCTGCAGGCCGACGACGGCTTCTCGAAGCTGCTCGCCGCCGGGCTCACCTTCGGCTTCGCCTTGCAGACGTTCATCATCGTCGGCGGCGTCCTGCGCGTCGTCCCGCTGACCGGGATCACGCTGCCGTTCGTCTCGTACGGCGGCACGAGCATCGTCGCCAACTTCGTGCTGCTCGCGCTCCTCCTCCACGTCTCGAACCGGGCGAACGAGCCGCGATGAACCCGCAGATCGTCCGGCTCACGTATGTGGCGCTGATCCTCGTCGCCGTGCTCGTCGTGATGACGACGTACTGGCAGACGTGGGCAGCGGCGGGCCTCGCCGAGCGCCAGGACAACTCGATCCGGCGCGTCGCGGAGTTCTCAATCGACCGCGGCCTCATCTTCTCGTTCGAGCCCCGCAAGCGCCTCGCGAGAAACCGCCAACGCGTGATCGACGGCAGAACGCTCTTCTTCCGCCGTTATCCCTACGGGCCGCTCGCAGCGCACGTCGTCGGCTACTCGACGGTCGGCCGCTCGCGCACCGGGCTCGAGCGCTCGCTCAACGACTTCCTCACCGCGTCGAACTCGAGCCTCTCGACCGTCTTCGACAAGACGCTCGACGAGCTCCGTGGCAAACCCGTCCAGGGCAACGACGTCGTGACGACACTCGACCTCGACGCACAGGAGGTGGCCAACGAGGCGCTCGGCTCGAACTGCGGCGCCGTCGTGGCACTCGACCCGCGCACGGGGAAGCTCCTGGTGATGGCGTCGTCCCCCGGCTTCGACCCGAACCTCGTCGAGGAGAACTTCGGCAAGATCGAGCAAATCACGGCGGACTGCTCGCCGGCGGCGCCGCTCCTCAACCGCGCCAGCGCAGGCCTCTACGTCCCAGGGTCGACGTTCAAGGTCGTGACCGCCGCGGCCGCGCTCGAGTCGAAGCAGTACACGCCCGACTCGACGTTCGTCGATCCCGGCTACTGCACGGTCTACGGGAAGCGGGTGAACAACTTCGACACCTCGAGCCCGTTCGGCACGATCGATCTCACGAACGCCCTCGCGTACTCCGTGAACTCGGTCTTCTGCAACATCGGTAAGAAGCTCGGGGCGAAGAAGATCCTCGACACGGCGAAGCGCTTCGGCTTCTACGAGCGCCCGCCGCTCGAGACGCCGTCGGACGAGCGCCTCGCGAGCGGCCTGTACGACGACGGCCGCCTCTTCTACCCGAAGGTGGATGCGAACGTCGACGCGGGCCGGATGGCGTTCGGCCAGGAGCGAATGCTCGTGACGGCGCTCCAGAACGCCATGGTCGCGGGCGCGATCGGCGTTGGCGGACGGCTGATGGAGCCGCACGTCGTGAATCGGATCGTGGCTCCCGGCGGCAAGGCGATCGAGAGGCAGCGGCCGCGCCTCATCCGGCAAGCCGTGAGCAAGGAGACCGCCAACGCCGTCGCGGACATGATGCGGCTCGCCGTCGAGCGCGGCACCGGGACGGCGGCGCAGATCTCCGGGTATTCGATCGGAGGGAAGACCGGAACCGGCGAGACCGGCGTGCCCGGCTCGAACATCACCTGGTTCATCGCCTTCGCCGGCGAGGACGAGGAACGGCCGCCGGAGCTCGCGATCGCAGTGGTTCTCCAGAACCAGAGTGGCACCGGGGGCACGACTGCCGCTCCGATCGCCCGCGAGGTCATGCAGGCAATCCTGCAGGGGACGGAGAATCCCTAACCTCTAGAGGTTCGCGCGCAGCCATGACGACACAGGACACCCTCTCCGGCACCCTCTTCGCGGGGCGCTATCGCATCGCCCGGAAGCTCGGCGGAGGTGGCATGGCGGACGTCTACCTCGCCGAGGACCAGGAGCTGGGCCGGCGGGTCGCCGTCAAGATGCTGCACAGCCGGTACGCGAACGACGACCAGTTCGTCGAGCGCTTCCGGCGAGAGGCCACGCATGCCGCCGGCCTTTCGCACCCGAACATCGTCTCGATCTTCGACCGCGGCGAGTTCGACGGCTCCTACTTCATCGTCATGGAGTACGTCGAAGGGCGAACGCTCAAGGAGCTCATCCGCTCCCGCGGGCTCTGCCCCGTGCCCGTCGCGATCGCCTACACGCGCCAGATCCTCGCCGCGCTCCGCTACGCGCACCGCAACGGCGTCATCCACCGCGACATCAAGCCGCACAACGTGATCGTCGACTCCGAGGGCGTCGTGAAGGTCACGGACTTCGGCATCGCGCGCGCCGGCGCGAGCCAGATGACGGAGGAGGGCGCGATCATCGGCACCGCCCAGTACCTCTCCCCGGAGCAGGCGCGCGGCGCGCCGGTCGATCAGACGTCGGACCTCTACTCGACGGGGATCGTGCTCTTCGAGCTGCTCACGGGCGAGGTGCCCTTCACCGGCGACAGCCCGGTCGAGATCGCGATGAAGCATCTCTCGGAGACGCCTCCCGCTCCGTCGGACCTCCGCCCGGACGTCCCGACCGACCTCGACCTGGTCGTCGTCCGCGCGCTCGCAAAGGAGCCTGCCGACCGCTACCAGTCGGCTGCCGCGATGGATGCCGACCTGGAGACAGTCGCGCGAGGAGGTCGCGTCGCGGCAGAGACGGCCGAGGCGGCCACGATGGTGCTCTCCGGCGAGCGCGGGATCGATGCAACCGCTGCGACACAGGTCGTTCGGCGGCCACTGCGGCCGTACGAGCCGCCCGACCGCTCGAGATCGCTCTGGCCGTGGCTGCTCGGGATCGGCGCGCTCATCGCGCTGCTCATCGCCGCTTGGTTCCTGTTCGGGCCGATCAAAGACCAGTTCCAGGGCGCCGACACCGTCGCCGTTCCCTACGTCGTCGGGATCCAGGCCGCGCTCGCGGTTCAGGACATCGAGGACGAGGGCCTCGTCCCGCAGGTGCGTCGGGTGTCGAACTCGGACGTCGAGGAAGGCGTCGTCTTCGCCCAGGATCCGCAGGAGGGCACGCGCGTCGACCCCGGCGACGTCGTCCGGATCGACGTGTCTTCTGGGAAGCCGGAGGTCACCATCCCCAGTGTCATCGGCCAGACGAGCGAGGACGCCGTCGCGGAGCTGACTCGAGCCGGGCTCGTCGCTCAGGTCGTCGAGGTGAACTCCGAGCGGGAGGAGGGGACTGTCACGGGCCAGGCACCGAGCGCCGGCCTGGTTGTCGTCGAAGGCACGCAGGTGCGGATCAACGTCTCGAAGGGGCCGAGACCGGTGACGATTCCGAGCGTCGTCGGGCTGCCGTACGACCAGGCGTCGGCCGAGCTCCAGGGCGCCGGCTTCGTCGTGTCGCGGCTCGACGAGGACTCCGACCAGGCCGAGGGAACCGTCACGCGCCAGACGCCCAGCGGCGGGTCCGAGGGCTCGCGGGGATCGACGGTGACCGTGTACGTCTCGAGAGGACCGACGACGTCCGCCGTTCCGGACGTCACGACCGTGGACGTCTCCATCGCGCAAACGACTCTCGAGAACGCGGGCTTCCGGTCGCGAGTCGTTCTGGAGGACGTCTTCGACCCCACTCAGGACGGAATCGTGACCGCACAGGACCCGATCGGCGGGTCGCAGGCCGCCCCGAACGCGATCATCACCCTCTTCGTCGGCCGCTTCGTCGGCGAGGAGACGGACGAGACCACGACGACTCCGTGAACCGGCGCGTACGGGTCGCCGTGCTCACGGGCGGCCGCTCGAGCGAGCACGAGGTCTCGCTCGCGTCCGCGCGCTCCGTCGTCGCGGCGCTCGACCCGGAGCGATACGAGACCACCGTCGTCGAGATCGACAAGGCCGGGCGCTGGGAGCTCGGCTCAGGGCGCTCGGAGCTTCCGGAAGCCAGCATCGAGACGCTTCCGGTGGTCGCACATTCGGCACCGGCGGCCACCCTTGGCCAGGTCGACGTCGTCCTGCCGATCCTGCACGGGCCGTTCGGAGAAGACGGCACGGTGCAGGGGCTCCTCGAGCTCGCGGGAGTGCCCTACGTCGGCGCCGGCGTCGCCGCCTCGGCGTTGTGCATGGACAAGGACCTGTTCAAGGCGGTGCTCCGCGACCGGGGAATACCGGTCGCGCGCAACGTCACGCTCCGGGACGGCGACGAGCCGCTGCACGGATTCGACTACCCGGTCTTCGTCAAGCCGGCTCGGCTCGGGTCCTCGGTCGGGATCTCGAAGGTGGGCACCGCGGACGAGCTCGTCGAGGCCGTCGAGCTTGCCCGGAAGCACGACGACAAGGTCTTGATCGAGGAGGGCGTCGACGGCGTCGAGGTCGAATGCGGCGTCCTCGGAAACCGCGAACCGATGGCCTCCGTCGTCGGCGAGATCGTCGCGCACGCGGACTGGTACGACTACTCGGCGAAGTACGACGAGGGCGGCATGGATCTCGTCGTCCCTGCACGAATCTCTCCCGAGTCGGACGAGCGCGTGCGCGAGCTCGCAGTCGAGTCGTTCGTCGCCACGGAGTGCGAGGGCATGGCGCGCATCGACTTCTTCGTGCGTCCCGGCGGCGAGGTCGTCGTGAACGAGATCAACACGATTCCCGGCTTCACGTCCACGAGCGTCTACGCGAAGCTGTTCGAGGCCGCAGGCATCCCGTACGCGGAGCTCCTCGACCGGCTCGTGGAGCTCGCGCTCGAGCGCCACGAGCGCCGCGCCAGGCTCATCTACTAGGACGAGGCAAGCCTCGCGCTATAGGCCGGCCAGCAGCCGCTCCGTCTGTGCGCGGTGCCATGCGAGGCCGAGCGCGGCGAAGCGCTCGTCCGCCCGCGCGAGGAGCTCGTCGTCGTTCCTCGCGACGCCGAGCGCACGAAGCGCGAACGGCTCCACCGTGGTCCCGTCCTGAGTGAGCTCGGGCGCTTCGGCCTCGATGCGGTCGAGCCTGCCGAGCGCGACGAATGCGTCGAGCCGGGCCGCGAATATCCCCGGCCCCCACACGAGCGCACGCGCCACCGGGAGCTCGACCTGCGACTCCGTCGCGCGCCGGTCGCCGCGCTGCATCGCAATCCGGATCTTCGCGCCGCTGAGGTACGTCTCATATCCCTGTCCCGCAAGGCTGAGACCGTCTCGCTCGAGCTCCTCCGCGCGACTCTCGTCGCCCAGGCAGAGATGCGCGAGGCTGCAGAGGAGCAGGTCGCGCGGATTCCGCACGCACGGCGTCGCGAGGTTCGCCTCGATCGCCGCCAAGGCGCGCTGCGTCTGCGCCGCGAGCCCCGACCAGTCTCCCAGCGCTTCCGCAAGCTCGAGGTCGAGCGAGACCGAGTGGACGCGGTGATGGGCCGACAGTCGCTGCGAGAGGTCTCCGTGAAGCTCTGCCAGCCGCCGCGCCTCGTCGAAGCGGCAGACGGCGGCGGAAGCCGGTGAGCCCGCCTCGTACGCCTCGCAGAGGTGGTCCGGGTCGTCGATGTCGCCGAGCAACGCGAGCCGCTGCTCGCTCCACGACGCTGCCTCCGCGAAACGCCTCTGATCGAACGCGGCTTGCGTCCTCGCCCCCAATGCGAACGAGCGGAGCTCCAGGCTGCCGAGAGCCTCGGCGATGCCGGCCGCCTCGTCGAGGATCGCCTCCGGCGCGCCGACCAGCTCGATGTTGGCGCGGGCGAGGAGCGCGCGCGCCTTTGCCTCGGTTTCGTCGCCGGCGAGCTCGAGAGCCCTGGCCGCCCATTCGTCGATGCGCTCCATGTTCAGCCGGATCGACCACATCGCCGACCGGATGGACGACTGGAACGCGAGGAACGCGTACGCATCCGCCCGCTCGGCGTCGTCGAGCGGGCCCTCGAGCGCGCGGAGCAGCGCCTTTCGCATTCCCTCGCCGTCGTATCGCAGCGCCTGCGCCTCCCCGATCGCACGCCAGAGGAGCGCCTGCCCGTGCTCGTCGTCGGAGAGCTCGACGGCGCGGGTGAACAGCCCTACCGCCTCCTGCATCTCATGACGACCCCGCGCGAGCTGGCCGGCGCGCGTCAGCCAGTGCACCGCCCGGGCGCGAACACGCGCGAGCTCAGCGGGCTCTCCCGCCCACACGAGGTCCGCGTCCTCCTCCTTCGCGGCCTCGCCGTAGTGGTATGCGAGCACCGGAGCGCGCTCGTCCGAGCTTCCCCCCTCGAGCCAGCCGGCGAGCGCGGCGTGAAGCCGGCCGCGGCGCGCCTTCGGAATCGAGCCGTAGGCAACCTCGCGCGTGAGCGCATGCTTGATCGCGAGCTCCCGGTCCTCGGCGGAGACCGGAGAGCGAACGGACACGACGAGGTCGCGCTCCTCGAGGAGCCCGAAGTCGGGCTCGTCGCCACCGAGCAGGTGGACGACACCGGATCTCGAGAACACCCGCCCCATGACCGCACCCGCCTGCAGCGCCGCCTTCTCGATCTCGGGGAGCCGGTCGATCCTCGCCGCCAGCACGGCGTGCACCGTGTCCGGCATCGCCAGGTCGCCCCGATCGCGGGCGACCGCCCAGCCGTCGTCCGACTCGACGAGCACGCCGCTGTCGAGGAGCTCGCCCATCAGCTCCTCGAGGAAGAACGGGTTGCCGCCGGCGCGCTGCACGAGCAGGTCGCGGAGCTCGCCTGTCAGCTCCGGGAGCTTCTCGTCGAGGAGCTGGGACACGGCGCCCACGGACAGCGGGTCGAGCCAGAGCACCGTCGCGTTGCGCTTCCCGGCCCCCCACGTCGCCCGCAGGTCGAGGATCTCCGGCCGCGCGGTTGCGACGAGCATCACGGGCGCGCGCGCGTCCGCGACGAGCCGTTCGAGGAGGTCGAGCAGGTCCGGCTCGGCCCAGTGGATGTCCTCGACGAGGAGGACCGTCGGACGGTCGGCGGCCAGCTCCTCGACGAAAGCGACTGCGGCGGCATGGAGACGCTCGCGAGCGTCGAGTGGGTGGAGGTCCGGCGCCACGTCGAGCCCGAGGGCGAGCGCGAGTATCTCGCGGTCCGCCAGACGCGAGACGACCTCATCCGAGGGCGCCCCCTCGCGCAGCCCGAAGTGCTCGCGCACCATCTCGCCGAGCGGCCAGTACGTGATCCCCGCGCCGTAGGCAAGACACCGTCCGGTGCGATTGAGCGGCGCCGGGTCCTCCTCGGCGAGCGCGTCCCAGAGCTCGCTCACGAGCCGGGACTTGCCGATGCCCGGCTCGCCGACGATCGTCACGAGGTGCGGCTCGGACTGCGCCGCACAACGCCGGTACGTGGCCCGAAGCAGCTCGAGCTCGCTGTCCCGACCGACGAAGACACGCCTGAGCCCGCCCACGCCACGCGGCCGCATGGTGCGAAGAGCACGGACGACCGCGGAGGCGACCACGCCGCCTGACTTCCCCTTGGCCTCGACCGTCCGCGGGGCCGAGAACTCGAACGCCATGGCGACCGCGGCGACCGTGCGGTCACCGGCGAGCACCTCGCCAGGGTCGGCGGCTTTCTGCAGCCGATCCGCGACGTTGACGGCGTCGCCGGTCACGAACGAGCCGCCCTCGCGTGCCGCGCCCACGACGACCTCGCCCGTGTTGACGCCGACGCGCATCTCGATCTCGCCGCCGAAGAGCTCGTGCAGTCGCTCCTGCATCGCGACCGCCGCATGGAGGGCACGCTCGGCGTGGTCCTCGAGGGCCGCGGGCGCGCCGAAGACGGCCATCACCGCATCGCCGACGAACTTCTCGACCGTGCCGCCGGTGAGCTCGATCTCCTCGCGCATCGCGTCGTAGTACCGCTCGAGCTGTACCCGCACGCGCTCCGGGTCTCGATCTCCTGCGTATGCGGTCGACCCGACGAGGTCGGCGAAGAGAACCGTGACGAGCTTGCGCTCTTCACCCGCGTGCACGAAGCGGAGTTTCGCCGATGAGGTGGGTGCCGCAACGACGCGGCCGCGAAGCGGTCGCCTTCAGGGAACTGCGCGATCGGAATCTGCGATCGCAGATTCCGATCTTGCGCTAACTGGTTAGCACCGCTGCGAGCGCGTCTTCCCACGCACCGAGGCCGTCGTCGAGCTCGGCGTCCGTGGTCGTGAGCGGGCAGAGCACGCGGATGCAGTTGCCGTTGACGCCGGCCTTGAGCAGCAAGAGGCCCCGCTGCAAGGCCTCGTCGACGACGGCCTCGACGAGCTCCGGCGCCGGCTCCTTCGTAGCTGGGTCTCGCACGAGCTCGATCGCCAGCATCGCGCCCAGCCCCCGGACGTCACCGATGCGCGGCCAGCGCGACTGCCAGTCGAGCATCCTCGCGCGCAGCGCCGCACCGAGGAGCTGTGCGCGATCGACGAGCTGCTCCTCCTCGAAGACGTCGAGGACGGCCAGCGCCGCCGCGAGCGCCACCGGATTGCCGATGAACGTCCCGCCGATGGCTCCGGCGTGAGGGTGGTCCATGATCGCTGCGCGCCCGACCACACCCGAGAGCGGCAGGCCGCCTGCGATCGACTTCGCGACGATGACGAGATCCGGTTCGACGCCGAAGTGCTCCATCGCGAACATGCGCCCGGTTCGTCCGAAGCCCGTCTGCACCTCGTCGGCGACGAGCACGATCCGGTGGTCGTCGCAGATCCGCCGCAGCCCGTCCACGAACTCCTGCGGAGCGGGGAGGAAGCCGCCCTCGCCCTGCTGCGGCTCGAAGACGATCGCGGCGACGTGCTCTGGCGAGACGTGTGTCGTGAACAGGCCCTCGAGCGCGGCGAGCGCCGTCTTGGCGTCCGGGCCGCGATAGGCGTTGGGATACGGCGTCCGGTAGACCTCGGGCGCGAACGGCCCGAGACCCTTCTTGTACGGGTGCGTCTTCGACGTCATCGTGAGAGCCATCCACGTGCGCCCGTGGAACGCGCCTTCGAAGGCGATGACGCCTTGGCGCTTCGTGTACAGCCGCGAGAGCTTCACCGCGTTCTCGACGGCCTCCGCGCCGGCATTGAAGAAGGCAGCGCGCTTCTCGCCGCCGATCGGGACGAGCGTACCGAGCCGCTCCGCGAGCTCCACGTAGCCCTCGTAGGGGACGACCGTGTAGTCCGTGTGGAGGAAGCGCTCGGCCTGCTCTCCGATGGCTTCGAGCACCCGCGGATGGTTGTGGCCGACGTTCGCGACGCCGACTCCGCCGACGAAGTCGACGAACGTGTTGCCGTCGACGTCCGTGATCGTCGATCCGCGCGCGCGGTCGGCGACGATCGGCTCGTGGACGATCAGCGGGTGCGCGACCGCCTGCAGCTCTCGCTCGAGGATCTCGCGGCTCCGCGGGCCGGGGATCTCCGTGCGTATCTCGATCACGCGGGTGGCCGCCACGCGCGGGAGCCTAGATGAAGCATCCTCCGGAGCATGTCTCACGAGAATCCGATCGCTCAGCTGCAGGCCTGGCTCGAAGAGGCGCGCGCGGTCGTCGGCGGGCCGCACGTCATGACCCTGGCGACGGCGACGGCAGAGGGGAAGCCCTCGGCACGGGTCGTCCTCCTCCGCGGCCTCGACGAGCGCGGCCTGACGTTCTTCACGAACCGCGCTTCTCGCAAGGGTGACGAGCTCAGCGCCAACCCGCGGGCAGCGGTCGCGATGCACTGGTGGGAGCTCGGCCGCCAGGTTCGGGTCGAGGGCGGCGTCGAGGAGATCGCGCCCGAAGAGTCCGCGGCGTACTGGGCGACGCGGCCGCGGGGAAGCCAGCTCGCCGCGTGGGCGTCGCCGCAGTCACGGCCGCTCGCGGACCGTGCCGCTCTCGACTCACGCGTCGCCGAGGTGGAGGAGCGATTCGAGGGTCAGGACGTCCCCATTCCGCCCTTCTGGGGCGGCTACCGCCTGATTCCCGAGTCGATCGAGCTGTGGACGCATCGCGAAGACCGGCTCCACGACCGCGTGCGGTACAGGCGGGAGGACGGCGGCTGGCGCAGCGAGCGCCTAGCGCCCTAGGAGGGTGGGGCGAGCGCGCCGTCCGTGTACAGCCCCTCCGCGTTCCAGAGCATGTAGCCCTTCGCCCCCGAGAGCCGCGCAGCGTCGATCTGCGCGCGTACCTCGTCGAGGTCGTACGGGACGGAGAAACTGAAGTCCTGCACCCACGGGACGACGAGCGCATCCTGCCCGCGGAGCGCGAGCTCGAAGCGACGCAGCGCCCGCGCCACGGTGGCACCCGGCGCGGTGCTGGGGTCGTGTAGCCCGAGCTCGCCCGCTCCGAACAACGAGGGATACGTCATCGCGTACACCGTGTCCAGGTGGGGGGCCATCTTCCGGGGAAGCTGGCCGATGCCGAGATCGCGTGCGCCCGACAGCCCGAACACGGCTGCCGAGATGCGCACGCCGTACGGCTCCAGACGAAGCTTGGCGTAGCTCAGGAACCGTGGGATCGCCTTGCGTTTCGCGAGCGACCGCTCGTTGCGATACACGGCACTGGCCACGTCGCCGTCCGACGGGAAGCGCACGTAGTCGAACATGATCTCGTCGAACCCTGCCTTCGCGGCCGCGACGGCGACGCCGACGTTGTACTTCCAGACGCGTCGGTCGTACGGGTTCGTCCAGCCGAGCCCCGCGGCGTCGCGCCAGACTCCGCCGCCCGACGTGCGGATCGCGAGGTCGGGCCGCGCATGCGACAGCACCGGGTCCTCGAAGACCACGATGCGGCCGACGAGGTAGATCCCACGGTCGTGCACGCGCTTCGCGGCCTCGCGCGCCTCGTAGTAGTCGCGGGTGGCGCCGATCGAGACGGCAAGCCGGGGCACGGCTGGCGTGACGAAGCCGATCTCGCCGTTCTCGTCTTTCACGTCGAGCTCGAGCGCGGTGAGGCCGTCCCGCTCGAGATCGAGGTACTCGTCGAGTTTGCCCGGAAGCGAAGCGAGGCCCATCGTCACGTGCACGCCGCGGAGCTCGATCGGAAGCGTCCGCGGTCCGCTCGACGGCGTTGCGGCCAGCGTCGCGAGGTCGGTGGGGGGCCGGGCGCTCTCGTCGGTTCCGACGAACTGCGCACCCATTCCGAGGAGAAGCACCGCGACCAGGACGGCTGCGACCGCAGCGCCTCGCCTGAGGCGTTTCCTCCGCCTCGCCGCAGCTCGACGTGCACGGAAACGCTCATTCGGCTCGATGGGTGGGAACAGCATCGACACCGGGGCGTGGACCTTACCGCAGTGCTCGTAGAATCGCCTCGTGGTCCTCTCCGATCGCACCATCCGGCGCCTGCTGGAGGAGGGCCGCATCGGCATAGACCCGTACGAGCCGGCGCTCATGCAGCCCTCCAGCGTGGACGTGCGTGTCGATCGCTACTTCCGCGTCTTCCGGAACTCGCGCTACCCGTACATCGATGTCAAGGCGCAGCAGGAGGAGCTGACGGAGCTCGTCGAGGTCGCCGACGACGAGGCGTTCATCCTCCACCCGGGCGAGTTCGTGCTCGGATCGACGCTCGAGCGCCTCATGCTTCCGGACGACCTCGTCGCGAGGCTCGAAGGGAAATCGAGTTTGGGCCGGCTCGGGCTCCTCATCCACTCGACCGCAGGCTTCATCGACCCCGGCTGGGACGGCCATGTGACGCTCGAGCTCTCGAACGTCGCCAATCTCCCGATCACGATCTACGCCGGAATGAAGATCGGCCAGGTCTCCTTCGTCCAGCTGTCGGAGCCCGCCGAGCGGCCCTACGGCTCACAGGGAATCGGCTCGAAGTACCAGGGCCAGCGCGGGCCTACGCCCAGTCGCTACTGGCAGAACTTCAGCGGCGAGTGAGCGCTACTCGGGCGGATCGCAGGCGATCTCGTCGCCGCCCTCGTCGAGCCGTGCCAGGAGGCCCGTCAGGTCCGAGAGCTCCTCGTCGCTCAGACGCGCGCGGAACAGCGTGTCGATCTGTGCGAGGTGGCTCCGGGACGCGTCCCGGAGCTTCTCGAGGCCGGCGTTCGTGAGCACGGCGTAGACGACGCGCCGATCCGCCGAGCATGCTGCGCGCTCGACGAGCCCGCTGCGCTCGAGACCGTCGAGCAGGCGCGTGATCCCGGACGGCGAGAGGAGGACTTGCTCCGCGAGGTCGACGCGACGCAGTCGCCGATCCGGCGCGCGGCCGAGCCGGAGGAGGACCTCGTAGTCGCTGAGTGTGAGCCCGTGAGTGGCCGAGAGCTGCGCGCTGAGGCGCCGGGTCGCGGCGGCATGTGCCCGTAGTAGCGCGGCGAACGCTGCGCCGGAAGCTTGCTCGATCAATACTTGACTGCTCACTGTTCTTCCTCTAGTATTGCTTGCGTACTCAATAGTAGCGGACGCAAAGGAGAGTGCCATGTCCATCATCGCAGAGACCTCGGCGACGCAGATCCCGTCCGGAACGTGGTCCATCGACCCCGTCTGGTCGTCGCTCGAATTCGAGGTCAGGAAGGTCGGGCTGATTCCGATCAAGGGTCGCGTGCCGGGCTTCAGTGGGACGATCGAGGGCGGTGACGACGCGTCTATCGAAGGGACGGTCGACTCGACGTCGATAACGACCTTCGACGAGACACGCGACGGTCACCTGCAATCGCCCGACTTCTTCGACTCCGACCGGTACCCCGAGCTTCGCTTCTCGTCCACGAACGTCTCGTCGGACGGCGATGCGGTGCGCGTGCTCGGAGAACTCACCATCAAGGGGACGACGAAGCCGGTCGAGCTCACCGGCAGGTTCCTGGGGACAGGGCCAGATCTCGCGGGCAACGAGCGGATCGGCCTCGAGCTCGAGGGCACGATCGACAGAACCGAGTTCGGGCTCGAGTGGAACGCACCGCTTCCCGGCGGCGGCTTCCTCCTCCCGAACGACGTGACGCTGCGGGCGACCTTCGCGGCGGTGAGGGCTGCCTGAGATGAAGATCCTCGCCCTCTCCGGCAGCCTCAGACGCGAGTCGTTCAACACGGCGCTCGCGCGAGCAGCCCGTGAGCTGGCGCCGGACGGGGTCGAGATCGAGATCTACGACGGGCTCGGGCTGCTACCCCACTACGACCAGGACCTCGACCACGAGGACCTCGAGACGCCCGAGCCCGTCGCAGACCTCCGGCGCCGGATCGAGGAGGCAGATGCGCTCCTCGTGATCACGCCCGAGTACAACGGCACCCTGCCCAGCGTCCTGAAGAACGCGATCGACTGGGCCTCCGCACGACACCGCGGGAGCTGGCTCCGCAACAAGACCGTCGCGATCGCGGGCGCAACCACCGGCCAGTACGGCGCGATCTGGGCCCAGCAGGACGCCAAGCGCGTGCTCGGAATCGCCGGCGCCCGCGTCGTCGGGGGCGAGCTGTCGGTGTCGACGGCGCACGAGCGTTTCGACGCGCACGGCAACCTCGTGGATCGGCTGGTGGCAGAACGCCTGCGCGAGCATCTCGCGACACTCGTGCGAGAGGCCGAGCCACTTAGAGCAGCAGCCTGAACCCCACAGCGGCCGATCGGTCGCTGCGACGTGGCCGCGAAGCTGACGCCTTCAGGGATCGTCGCGATCGGGAGTCCGCGCGAGCGGATTCCCGATCTGCGGGGGGCCAAGAACGCCGAAGGGCCGCGGTGTCGCGGCCCTTCGAAACGGATACCAGCGTTGGATTAGTAGAGGCGCTTCCGGCGCGAGCCTTGCGGCACGCACAGCGCGAATCGCGAGCCCCCTACGCTGGCTAGGCGGTTCCCGGTGGTCCCGGGGGCACGCCTCTACCCGCTGGTACCTCCACTGCCCGTACTGTCATCGCTCAAGCCGGACCACCTCCTTTCCGCGGTAGCGCCAGCATACGCGCTCCGAGCGGATGGAGGGAGCCGGAATTCACCTACCGGGACCGAGAACCACGGTCAGTTCGAGACCGCGGTCGAGGGGCACGGTCACGCTGGAGAGCGAGAGATCGGCCTGGCGGCCAGCGGAATATGCGCCCAGCGCCTGGGCGTCGGACAGCACGTTGTCCGCCACCACGAGGCCCCCGGGCTCGAGGAGTGGCCGCGCGAGCAAGAACAGCGCCTCGTAGTCCTCCTTCTCGGCGTCGAGGAAGACGAGGTCGAAGACGTCCTCGGTCGCGGCGAGCGTCGCGTTGGCGTCGCCCTCGACGAGCTCCGCCCACTCCTCGAGGCCTGCGTCCGCGATGTTTGCCCGCCAGGCGGCGCACTTGGCGAGATCGAGCTCCAGCGACACGACCCGGCCGCCGAGCACACGAGCGCCGGCGGCGAGCCAGATCGTCGAATAGCCACGCGAGCCGCCGATCTCGAGCACCTCGATGCCCGCCTGCGACGCCGCCAGAGCGAACAGGAAGCGACCGGTCGTCGGCTCGACCTGGCGCGAGCGCTGGGCGGCCGGAAGACCGGCATCTCGCTCCGCGGCGTCTTCGGCCTCGAGGCGGGCGAGCACGCTGAGAACGCGCGCGTCGAGCATCAGTCCGGCACCTCCACGACGACCAGCCCATCCTCTCGGACGGAGACCGGATACGTCGGAACGGCCTGGAACGCCGGGAGCGACATCGGGATCCCGCTCTCGAGATCGAACCTCGACCCGTGCCGGGGACACACGACCATGCACGCCTCCGCGTCCCAATCCCCTTCGCAGAGCGGCCCGTCGTCGTGGGAGCAGCGATCCTCGATCGCCAGCAGCCGGCCCCCGCAGTTGTAGACGCCGATCGTGACGAGACCCGCCTCGACGAGCTTCATCGAACCAGGCGGCAACTCCTCGAGCGGCCCTAACTCAACCTGGCTCACTCCAGGACGAGGTCTCGGCTGGAGGTGCCCCACTCCTCGGGGAGCGGCGTGCCGCGCGACTTGTGCAGCGCGAGCTTCAGCACGCCGAGACCGAGGATCGCGCACTTGAGACGCACCGGCGTGAGCGGGATGCCGAGCTCGTCGAGGAGCTCCTCCTTCGGCATGCCCGCGACCTCGTCGGCCGACTTGCCCTTGACGAGATCGCCGAGCATCGACATGGCCGCCTGGCTGATGGCGCAGCCGCGGCCGTCGAAGCCGACCTCTTCGATCACATCGCCGTCACCGAGACGAACGGAGACGGTGATCTCGTCCCCGCACAGGGGGTTCTGACCCTCTGCGCGCGCGTCCGCCGGCTCGAGGAGCCCGTGATTCCGCGGGTTCTTGTAGTGGTCCAGGATGAGCTCCCGGTACAGCTGGTCGAACTCGCTCATCAGCCGAGTGAGCTCTTCGCCTTGTGGAGGCCGTCGACCAGGCGGTCGATCTCCTCCGGGATGGAGTAGACGTAGAAGCTCGCACGCACCGTCGCGGCGACGCCGAGCTTCGTCATGAGCGGTTGCGTGCAGTGATGACCGGCGCGAACCGCCACGCCCTCCCAGTCGAGCACCTGGGCGACGTCGTGCGGATGGACACCGTCGACGTTCAGCGAGACGATTCCGGCCCGGCGGTCCGGCGGCGGCCCGTACGTCGTCACCCACGAAAGCTCACCGAGCTTGCCAAGCGCGTACTCGACCAGGTCGTGCTCGTGCTGCTCGATCGCCTCGAGACCCGCCTCGAGCACGTAGTCGACCGCCGCGCCGAACCCGACCGCTTCGGCGATCGCGGGCGTTCCCGCCTCGAACTTGTAGGGAAGCTCGTTCCAGGTCGTCCGCTCGGTCGAGACGGAGCGGATCATCTCGCCGCCCAGGTTGAACGGAGCCATCGACTCGAGCAACTCCTTCCGCCCCCAGAGCGCGCCGACACCGCTCGGGCCGCACATCTTGTGCGACGACATGGCCAGGAACTCGCAGTCGAGGGCCTGGACGTCGATCGGCCGATGGGGCGCGGCCTGCGCCGCGTCGACGACCATGATCGCGCCGCGCTCGTGCGCCCAGGCGGCGAGATCGCGCACGGGATTCACGGTCCCGAGCGTGTTCGAGACGAGGTTGGACGCGACGACCTTCACCCTCCCCTCGCGCTCGATCTCGTCGAGCGCATCGAGCTGCAGCTCGCCCGACTCGTCGATCGGAATCGCCTTGAACCCTGCGCCCGTACGGCCCGCGACGTACTGCCAGGGGACGAAGCTCGAGTGGTGCTCGAGGTCGGTGACCACGACGAGGTCGCCCGGGCCGAGGTTGTCGAGGCCCCACGCGTACGCGACGAGGTTCAGCGCCTCCGTCGCGCTCCGCGTGAAGATCACCTCGCGCTCGGAGGGCGCGTTCACGAAGCCCGCGACCTTCCCGCGGGCGGTCTCGTAGCCGGCGGTCGCGCGCTCCGCGAGCCGGTACACGCCTCGGTGGACGTTGGCGTACGAGTGCTCGTAGAAGTCGCGCATCGTGTCCAGCACCTGCCGCGGCTTCTGCGCCGACGCGGCGGAGTCGAGGAAGGCCACCGCCCGGCCGTTCACGAGCTCGTCGAAGACCGCGAAGTCCGCGCGCAGTCGGTGGGCGTCGAGCTTCGTCTCGGGCGTTACGGTCACAAAAGGATCGTACCGCCCTACCCCAGGTCGACTTTGCCGTTCGTCGACGCGCGCTCCGCGGCACGACGCACGCGCTGGGCGGTCAGCAGAGCGTTCGAGAGCAGCTCCTGCACGAGCTCCATGCGCAGTCGCTCCGACGTCTCGGCGAGGAGCGCGAGCTTGTCGTCCGCCGGGAGCTCCACCTTGGCGGCCAGCTCGAACGACAGCTGCGGCGAGCCGCTGTCGGGCGGGTCGACCTCGCTCTCCGTCAGCTCGCGGAGCGCGTCGAAGAGGCGTATGGCCTCGTCCACCGCCGGCCGCTCGGCGGGGTCCTCGACGTCGTCGATCGGCGTGACGAGCCCCGTGTTGAACGACCGGCCGTCGGTGAGCTCCGTCAGCCTGAAGCGCTCGCTTCCTTCGACCAGGATGTTCAGCCGCCCGTCCTCGAACCTCGTGAGCACCTCGACGACCCGCGCGCGCGTTCCGAGGTCGCGGAGGCCATCGTCGTCGGCGTAGACGAGCCCGAACTCGAGGCTCTGCTCGAGACACTCGTCGACGAGCTCCTTGTAGCGGTCCTCGAAGATGTGCAGCGGGAGCTGCTCGGTCGGAAGCAGGACGACGCCGAGCGGAAAGAGTCCGAGCTCCTCCATCATTCCTCCGCAGAGCGAGATCCCGCTGCTCGCGGGCTCTCGCTCGCGAGAATCCCTGAAGGCGTCCGCTCACGCGGCCGCGTGCCGTGCATCTGACAGCCGAGCCTCAGGACACGCGCTCGAGGTCGAGCGCGCAGGAGTTGATGCAGTAGCGGAGACCCGTAGGCTCAGGCCCGTCCTCGAAGACATGGCCGAGATGCCCGCCACACCTGGCGCACGTCACCTCCATGCGCACCATCCCGTAGCTCGTGTCCGTCTCGGTGACGACACTGTCGAGCGAGGTCGGCTCGTAGAAGCTCGGCCAGCCGCTGCTCGACTCGAATTTCGTGTCGGAGCGGAAGAGCTCCGCACCGCAACCGGCGCAGCGGTAGACGCCGTCGCCGTGCTCGTCCCAGTACGTGCCCGTGAACGCGCGCTCCGTCCCCCTGTTGCGGAGGATCTCGTACTGCTCGGGGCTCAGGCGCTCGCGCCACTCCCCTTCGGTCAGCTCGACTCGCTCGGCCATGCCTTCAGGCTAGCGCGTCCGTCAGGCGAGCCCTTCGGCCTCGTACTCGCGCAGGAATCCCTCGAACAGCCGTCGGTGACCCTCCTCGTCGTGGAGGATGTCGATGACCATGTCCTGGGTCACCCAGTCGACCCCGTCGGTCGCCTCGATGATGCGGTTGTAGTGCTCGATCGCACCGGTCTCGGCCTCGATGACTCCGCGGATCAGGTGCACGATGTCGGTCTGCTCGTCGGGCGGCTGCAGGAACGACTGCTCCGCCGTGAACTCGAGCGAGCCCGGCACGACGCCGTAGAGCTCCTTGATGCGGCTCGCGAACTGCTTCGCGTGCCCGAGCTCCTCCTCGATGTCCTCCTCGAGGGACTCCTTGATCTCCTGGGCGCGAACGCCGTCGGGATTCACGGAGCCTGCCAGGTAGCTCATCACCGTCTCGATCTCCATCCAGTACGCCTTCTGGAGGAGCTCGACGATCTGCTCCCGCGCCTCGCTGTTCTCCTCGGCCAGAATGCCCAGCCGGTCGGTGCGAACTGCCATGTGTCCTCCTCGGGCTGTTTTCAGGAGGGTTCCCGGATGAACGCCGTGCTAACCCCGGTCAGAGGACGACGAGCGAGAGTGCGACGAACTGGGTCACCGCAGCCGCAATCACGAGCACGTGGAAGATCTCGTGGAAGCCGAACGTCGCCGGGAACGGGTTCGGCCAGGCGCTCGCGTAGGTCACGGCACCGACGCTGTACAGGGCGCCGCCGACGATGACCAGCACCGCCGCCGCGACTCCGAGGGCGGGAAAGAGCTGTGGGATCAGGATGAGACCGACCCACCCGACTCCGAGGTACGCCACCGCCGAGAGCCAGCGCGGCGCGTCGATCCAGACGAGGTTGAGGAGGATGCCGAAGGCCGCGCCGGCCCAGACGGTAACCAGGCCGACGATCCGCGCCGTCCCGGTGAAGGCAACGAGCGCAAACGCCGTGTACGTGCCGGCGATGAAGACGAAGATCATCGCGTGGTCGAGCCGTCTGGCGCGCAGTCGCGCCATCGAGCTGCGCCACGGGAAGCGGTGGTAGAGGGCGCTGGCTCCGAACATCGCCGCGAGAGCGACGGCGTATACCCAGACCGCGAAGCGCTCGAGGTAGCCGTCCGCAAGGACGACCAGCAGCGTTCCGGCGACGAC
Organism: uncultured Gaiellaceae bacterium; assembly: GCA_963787855.1. Classification (GTDB taxonomy): domain Bacteria; phylum Actinomycetota; class Thermoleophilia; order Gaiellales; family Gaiellaceae; genus GMQP-bins7. The sequence continues at coordinate 35,567 of CAWBER010000011.1, read as the reverse complement.
TGCTGCGACGAACGCGTACAGGTGGAACACGCCTCGAAGGCGCGGCACGGCGACCTGCGTCATCGACCGATGATGCCGAATCCGCGTTACGCCTGCGGAATACGCGCTTCGAGCGCCGCGGAGAGCGCCTCGCGTACCGGTTCGAGCTCGACGCGATCCAGCACGTCCTGGAAGAAGCCCCGCACGATCAGGCGCTCGGCCTCGGCTCGCGACAGGCCGCGTGTCATGAGATAGAAGAGCTGCTCGCGATCCACCTGGCCGAGCGTCGCGCCGTGGGTGCAGCGCACGTCGTTGGCCATGATCTCGAGGCCGGGGATCGAGTCGGCGTGCGCGGACTTGGAGAGGAGAAGGTTCCGATTCTCCTGGTACGCGTTCGTCTTCTGCGCGCCCTCTTCGACGCGGATCATCCCGCGCCAGACTGCACGAGCGGTGTCCCGAAGCGCGCCCTTGAAGGCGAAGTCGGATGTCGTCGAGGGCGCGATGTGCTCCTGGAAGGTGTCGTAGTCCAGGTGCTGCGTCCCGTCGGCGAAGTACGCACCGGTCACGCGTGACGTCGCGCCCGGCCCCGCGAGGTCGTTCTGGATGCGGATCTTCCCCTTGGCGGAGCCGAACCCACCGGTGACCCAGTCGAGCTCGGCGTCGCGCTCCACCTTGCCGTGATGCGAGGCGAAGTGCCACGTACCACGCGAGAGGTTCTGCACCGAGACGTACTCGACCTTCGCAGCCTGCTGGACGACGATCTCGACGGCCGCGTTCGTATACGCGACGAGGCCCTGCGCCGACGAGGCGTATTCCTCGATCAGCGTGAAGCGGCTCTCGGGCTCCGCGACCACGAGCAGCCGCCAGAACAGCGAGCCACCCTCGACCGAGTTCGCGATCCGGATGTAGAGCGGCTTCTCGACGACCACACCGCGCGGGACGTGCACGAGCAGCCCATTCGTCCACATCGCCGCGTTGTGGGCGGCGAACTTCTCGTCGTAGCCAACGAGCGAGTAGAGGAGCTCATGGTCCTCGGGCAGCGCCTCGAAACGGATGCCTTCGGGTGCAGAAACGATCTCGATGCCCGCCTCTCCGACGTAGGCGACACCAGAGGCGTCGAGCTCGAGCATCGTTGGCGGCGAGGCGATCTCCGTCGCGCCGTTCGCCGTCCACGTGTCCGGATCGAAGCCCGCGAGGTCCGTGAAGCGCCAGTGCTCGTCCCTGGTCGTCGGCAGCGGCAGCGCGTGGTAGCGCTCGAGGAGCTCCGGGCGGGTCATACGTCGAACCGCCGGTGCAGCGCGAGAGCGTTCCCATCGGGATCCTTGAACCAGGCCTGCCGGCACACGCTCGTCTCAATCGTCTCGCCGTCGAACTCGACGCCCTTGGCCTCGAGCTCCGCCCGGGCCGCGTCGACGTCCGCAACCCGGAGCGCCAGCCCTGCCGGCGACGGAGCGAATGGCTGGCCGATGCTCGACGGATCGAAGATGTCGAGCGTCACCTGGCCGCAGCGGAACTCCATGTCGGACTCGCCCTCGGTCTCGATCTCGAGCCCGAGCACCTCGGAGTAGAACTGCTTCGCCCTCGGAATGTCCTGGGTGAGGAAGGAGACGAAGTCGACGCGCTCGACCTGCATCACGGCAGCGTCCCATCGGGATACGGCGCGTAGCGGTGGTGCAGGAGGATGCTGTTCCCCGCGGGATCGGTGACCCCCACGCCGCAGCAGGCGCCGGAGTCCCACATCTCTCCGACCTCGAGACCTGCCTTCTCGAGTGTCGCCTTCGCCGCAGCGACGTCGGCGACGCGCAGGGCGATCGTCGCGGGCGGCAGCGCGGCGAACTCGTAGTCGTGCGTGTGCGGCGTCATGACCGTCAGCGTGAGGTTCCCGACCTCGTACTCGACCCAGTCGTCATCCGGCGAGTTCGGGTTTCGCTTCAAGCCGAGCAGCTCTCCGTAGAAGTGGTTCGCCGCGTCGATGTCCGTCACGGGGACGCGGATGTAGTCGACGCGCTCGACCCCGATCACGACGATGCCTCCGCGTATGGCGCGTACCGCTTGTGGAGAGTCAGCGGGTTGCCGTCCGGGTCCGTGAAGTTCGCCATGTGGCAGACGCCCGTGTCGAGGGTCTCACCCTGGAACTGCACACCCTTCGCCTCGAGCTCGGCGCGCGCGGCAGGCACGTCGTCGACGTGAAGCAGGACGATGCTGTTCGCCTGCGGCTGGAACTCGACGCCGAACTGCGCCGGGTACCAGATCGCGAAGCACGTGTCGCCCGCCCAGAACTCGTAGCGCGCGTTGTCGTCGGGTCGGAGCCCGAGAGTCTCAACGTAGAACTGCCGCGACCGCTCGCCATCCGACGACGGGATGCCGACGACGTCGACCTTGCTGATCGGACCGGCCACCGGGCTCCTAGCCTACGGAGCCTTCCATCTGCAGCTGGATGAGCCGGTTCATCTCGACGGCGTACTCGAGCGGCAGCTCCTTCGTGATCGGCTCGACGAAGCCGGAGACGATCATCGCGGAGGCCTCGGCCTCGGAAAGGCCGCGGCTCATCAGGTAGAAGAGCTGCTCCTCGCCGATCTTGGAAACGGTCGCCTCGTGTCCGAGATCGACGTCCGACTCGTCCACCTGAATGTAGGGATACGTGTCGGAGCGCGACTCGTCGTCGAGGATGAGCGCGTCGCAGACGACCTTCGACTTCGAGCCGACCGCACCCTTGGCGACCTGCAGGAGACCGCGGTAGCCGGCACGGCCGCCGTCCTTCGAGATCGACTTCGACGTGATGACCGAGGACGTGCGCGGTGCGACGTGGACGACCTTGCCGCCCGCGTCCTGGTGCTGTCCCTTCCCGCCGAACGCGATCGAGAGCACCTCGCCGTGCGCGCGCTCGCCCATCAGCCAGATCGCCGGGTACTTCATGGTCACCTTCGAGCCGAGGTTGCCGTCGACCCACTCCATCGTCGCGTTCTCGTACGCGACGGCGCGCTTGGTGACGAGGTTGTAGACGTTGTTCGACCAGTTCTGGATCGTCGTGTAGCGACAGCGGCCACCCTTCTTGACGACGATCTCGACGACTGCGGAGTGCAGCGAGTCGGACGAGTAGATCGGGGCCGTGCAGCCTTCGACGTAGTGCACGTAGGCGTCCTCGTCGACGATGATCAGCGTGCGCTCGAACTGGCCCATGTTCTCCGCGTTGATGCGGAAGTAGGCCTGGAGCGGCATTTCGATCCGGACTCCCGGCGGCACGTAGATGAACGACCCGCCCGACCAGACCGCGGAGTTCAGCGCTGCGAACTTGTTGTCGTTCTGCGGGATGATCGTGCCCATGTACTGCTTGACGATGTCCTCGTGCTCGCGCAGACCGGAGTCCATGTCGAGGAAGAGCACGCCCTTCGACTCGAGATCGGCCTGGAGCTTGTGGTACACGACCTCGGACTCGTACTGCGCCCCGACGCCCGCGAGGTACTTCTTCTCCGCCTCCGGGATCCCGAGCTTGTCCCATGTGTCCTTGATGTCGGCAGGCAGATCCTCCCACGAGTCGGCCTGCTTCTCCGTGGGGCGGATGTAGTAGTAGATGTTCTCGAAGTCGATTCCCGAGAGGTCGGCTCCCCAGCTCGGCATCGGCCGAGCGAAGAAGTAGTCGAGCGACTTGTGCCGGAACTGCCGCATCCAGTCGGGCTCGTTCTTGTGCTCCGAGATCGCCTCGACGACCTCGTGCGAGATACCTCTCCCGGACTTGAAGAAGTAGTCCTTCGCGGCGTCCGGATTCGAGAACCCGTACTTGTAGTCGGAGCGAATCTCGCGGACGACGTCGGTCTCGTGGGTGCTGCTCATGAGGGTCCTCTTCCGTTGCCGTTCGAACCGAAGGCCTCGTAGCCCTCGGCTTCGAGCTTGTGCGCGAGCTCGGGGCCGCCCTCCGCAACGATACGTCCGTCCACGAAGACGTGGACGAAGTCGGGCGTGACATAGTCGAGGATGCGCTGGTAATGCGTGATCACGAGCGCGCCGGTCTCCGGACCGACGAGCTCGTTCACGCCGTTCGCGACGATCCTGAGCGCATCGATGTCGAGGCCCGAGTCGGTCTCGTCGAGCACGGCGATCTTCGGCTTGAGCATCGCCATCTGCAGGATCTCCACGCGCTTTTTCTCACCGCCCGAGAAGCCGTCGTTCAGATACCGGGACGCGAGCTCGCGGGGAACCCGGAGCTCCTCCATCGCCGCGAGCAGGTTGTCGCGGAACTCGGGGATCGGCACCGGGTCGTCCTCTCCGCCGCTCGCAGCCTTGCGGTTCGCGTTGATCGCGCTCCGCAGAAAGCTCGTGACCGTGACGCCGGGAATCGCATGCGGGTACTGGAAGGCGAGGAAGAGCCCACGCTGCGCCCGCTCGTCGGCGCCGAGCTCGGTGATGTCCTCGCCGTCGAAGAGGATCTGCCCCTCGGTGACCTCGTACGCCGGATGACCCATCAGGGCGTAGGCGAGCGTCGACTTACCCGATCCGTTCGGGCCCATGACCGCGTGCTTCTGCCCGAGGTCGACCTCGAGGTCGACACCCTTGACGATCTCGGTGCCGTCCTCCAAGGCGACGTGCAGATTCCTGATCTCGAGCTGTGCCATGCGAAATGGAAGACCTCCTCGGATTCGGGTGGCCAGGCCTACCGGCCGACTCACGCATGGTACCCGCAACGATTCGGCTAGAGCCCGATGGTAAGGTGGGCGCATGCCGTTCGGCGTCTCGATCTGGGAGGTCCTGATCCTGCTGCTGGTGCTTCTGCTCATCTTCGGAGCCAAGCGCCTGCCCGAAATGGGCCGCTCGCTCGGAAAAGGCATGCGCGAGTTCAAGGACTCGGTAACCGGGGTCGAGGATGCCGTCTCGACGACCACTCCGACGCCGACGCAGGCGGAGCTTCCCACAGCATCGCCCGATCCCGACGCGGCGACCGACGAGTCGGAGACGCGGGCGGAGCGGGAAACCGTCAGCTAGGAGCGTTCTCGCGTGCTCCGCCGGTGGCTCCCGCGCCGTCTCGACCACGGTGAGGAGGCGACGCTCGTCGAGCACCTCGACGAGTTGCGGTCGAGACTGATCATCGCGCTCGCCGCGATCGTCCCGATCTTCCTCGTGACGTTCGCGTTCCACGAACGGATCATGGAGTGGCTGACCGGGCCGCTACCCGAAGACAAGAGACTCGTCACGCTCGGCGTCACGGAGCCATTCACGACGTCGGTGAAGGTGAGCATGATCGCCGCCCTCGCCATCGCGCTGCCGGTCATCCTCTGGCAGGCGTGGGCATTCCTGGCGCCGGCCGTCCAGCCGCACTTCGAACGCGTCGTTCTGACCCTCGTCGCGCTCGCGACCCTGCTGTTCGTTTGCGGCGTCGCGTTCATGTACGTCGTGGTGCTCCCACGCGCGCTCGACTTCCTCACGTCGTACGACGACGAGCTGTACGACATCCAGATCCGCGCGAGCTACTACTACACGTTCGCCGCGATGACACTCCTTGCCGGCGGGCTCGCATTCCTCATGCCGATCTTCGTGCTCGGGCTCGTACGGCTTCGGATCCTGACGAGCGACCGGCTGCGCCAGAACCGCCGCATCGCCTTCGTCCTGCTCCTGTGCTTCGCGATCCTCCTGCCGACGGTCGACCCGGTATCGCTCGCGTTCGAGGTCGTCCCGCTCCTGCTCCTGTTCGAGATGTCGATCTGGCTCTCCGTCTTCATGGAGCGCCGCTGGGATCGCGGCTGGGACGAGGAGTTCGCCGAGACCGGCGTGCTGTGACGGTCCTCTCGGCGGACTGGCTGGTCCCGGTCGAGGGCGCGCCGATCCGGGACGGGGCCGTCGAGATCGACGATGCGACCGGCACGATCGCCGCGGTCGGCCCGCGCGAGGAGCTCGGCGACTCGGTGCACTACGACGAGGCCGTGATCCTGCCCGGCTTCGTGAACGCGCACACGCACCTCGAGTACGAGGTCTACGCCGGCTTCGGCGACGGTCTCGGCTTCGCCGACTGGATCGGGCTGCACGTGCAGCGCAAGGCGCGGATCGACCTCGCCGACATGGAGGCGAGTGCGCGACTCGGCGCGTTCAACTGCCTCCGCTCGGGCATCACGACCGTCGGCGACTGCAGCTTCAGCGGCGCCGCAGCGACGGCCTGCGCCGATCTCGGGCTTCGTGCCACGATCTACCTCGAGGTGTTCGGCGAAGACGACGCGCCGATCCGGGAGCGGTTCGAGCCGATGCGCGAGCGGCTCGACGGCCTCCCCGAGACAATCCGGCTCGGGATCTCCCCCCACGCCCCGTACACCTGCACGATCGAGCTCTACCGCGCGTCCGCCGACCTCGATCTGCCGATCGCGACGCACCTCGCAGAGAGCGAGGCCGAGACACAATTCCTGCGCAGCGGTACCGGCACGTGGGAGTCGTTCGCCGAGATGCTGGTGCCGCCGCCGGGCACCACCGGCATCCGGGCGCTTGCGAAGGCGGGGCTGCTGAGCTCGAGCGTCATCGCCGCGCACTGCGTCGAGGCCGACGAGGAGGAGATCGCCCTCCTCGCGGAGCACGACGTCGCGGTCGCGCACTGCCCACGCTCGAACGGCATCCTCGGCTGTGGGGTGGCGCCGCTGCAGACGCTTCGCGAGGCGGGCATCCGCGTCTGCATCGCGACGGACAGCCCCGCGTCCACGCCGTCGTTCGACATGTTCGACGAGATGCGCGCTGCCATCGTCGCAGCCCGTGCCCGCGAGGGCCGGCCCGACGGGCTGACGGCTGCGGACGCACTCGAGCTCGCGACGCTGGGAGGAGCCCGCGCGCTTGGGCTCGGCGACGAGATCGGCTCGATCGTGCCCGGGAAGAAGGCGGATCTGACCGTTCTGTCGCTCGCGGACACGTCGTTCGTACCATGGGAAGATCCTGTTACGGGAGCGGTTCTCGGCGGAGCCCCTCAGGGCGTCGTCGCTACTCTCGTGTCCGGCAAACCGCGGTATGAGAAGGGAGGGAAGACATGGCTCGAGCTGATCGACGGCGCGCGCAGAGCGCGAGGCCGGCTGCTGCAGGACGCAGGGACGTCGTAATCGAGGACACTATGTTCTTCCCGAGGCTTCGCAGGCATGCGAAGTGGATGTTCCTCTTCCTCGCCCTCGCGCTCGGCCTGGGCTTCGTGCTCTTCGGCATCGGCGCCGGAGGGATCGGCCTGGGGAACCTCGCGGAGGGTGGCGCGGGTAGCGGCGTGCCGTCCGTCTCCGATTCCGAGCAGCGAGTGCTCGACAACCCGAAGGACGCCCAGGCGTTCAAGGACCTCGCGACCGCGCACCAGGCGGAGGGCGACACCGACGAGGCGGTCGAGGCGATGACGAGCTACGTCGCGCTCAAGCCGAAGGATGCGGACGGGCTCCGAGAGCTCGCTGCCCTGTACCTGCAGCAGGCATCCACGGCGCAGGAGCGCGCCCAGATCTACCAGGTGCGCTCCGACTACCTCGCTCCGGGCTCGATTCGAGACACCGTCTTCCAGCTCGGCGGGAGTCCTCTCGCGCCGGACCCGATCACGAATGCCCTGAGCACGTCCTACGACCAGCAGATCCAGGCTGCAGTATCGGAGATCCAGACGGCGTCGGCGCAGGCCGTCGAGCAGTACAGGAAGATCACCGTGCTCCAGCCGAAGGATCCCACGGTGCAGCTCGAGCTCGCCCAGGCCGCGCAGTCGGCGAACGACACGGCAACCGTGATCGCGGCATACGAGGCGTTCCTGAGGCTCGCGCCCGACGATCCGACCGCTCCCGAGGTCCGCAGGATCCTCAAGCAGTACAAGCAGTTGGGCCAGTCCGGCTAGCGACTCACGGTTAGACTCGCCTGCCGTGAGGCCCCTCGTACTCGTCGCCGCTGTATGCGCGGGAGCGCTCGCAGTCACCCTCTCGGGGTGCGGGACGGGCGGCTACACGAGCGAGGGAAGCCAGGGCGCCGGCAAGGAGCTCTTCCAGCAGCGGTGCGGCGGCTGCCACACCCTCGCCGATGCGGGCACCAACGGGAACATCGGTCCCGACCTCGACGACGCGTTTGCCCAGGCGCGCGAGGCAGGAATGACATCCGAGACGTTCACGCAGGTCGTGGCGAGCCAGATCCGTTATCCGATCGAGGAGCCCGTCACCGGCGTGCCCGGGATGCCCGGCCCCGACGGCGCCAACGGCACGCTCCCGAGCTGTGACGACGTGGAGGGCGACGGGTTCTGCGTCGAGGATCAGAACGGCGCGATCGAGGACGTCGCCACGTACGTCGGCGCGGTCGCGGGTACGGGAATCACGGCCGAACAGCCGACCGACGGGAAGTCGATCTTCACCGCGAACTGCGGCTCGTGCCACACGCTCGCCGACGCAGCGACGAACGGCACCGTCGGGCCCAACCTCGACGAGTCACGGCCCCCGCAGGAGCTCGTCGTCGACCGGGTGACCAACGGCCAGGGCGCGATGCCCTCGTTCTCGGACTCGCTCGACGAGCAGCAGATCCAGGCGGTCGCCGACTACGTCGCCGGCGCCGCGGGCCCGTAGCCCTACTCGGCGGCCTCGGCCACGAGATCGACGACGACGTGCGTCACGGGCACGTCGTAGCGCGAGCGGACGGAGTCGACGACGCCCTTCTCGAGCCAGTTCGACCTCCCGGGTGGATGCGTGGAGATCACGATCTCGTTCGGCCCGAACGTGCGGACTGCGTCGTCGACGGCCACCAGCGGATCACCGTCACCGACCTCGCCGCTCGCCTCGATCCCCACGGATGCGAGACGCGCAAGCGTGGCGTCGAGCCGCTCCTGCGCCGCCGCACGCGCCGGATCCTCGTCCGACGTGTACGTCTTGAGCCGGGAGTTCAGCGCCGGGCATACAACGAAGAACCGCGTCTGCTGCGACAGCGCGAGCGTGCTGATCGTGCTCAGGAGCTCCTCGCCGGCGACGGTCTCGTTCGCCACGACGAGCACGCGGCGCTCGTCGGGACCTCCAAGCTGCCTGACCTGCGTGGCCTCGGGCGCGGGACCCCGCTGCCGCAAGTACATCGCGACTGCGACCCCCGACAGTACGAGAAACGTCAGGAACCCGAGTCCCGTCGAGATCGCGGACGCGAGGACGATCAGTGCGAACGCGCCGACCGTGATCAGCAGGAACCGGAAAGCCGCAGCCTCACTCCGAAAAGGGCTCTCCATCCGACGAGACCTCCTAGAGAAGGTAGACCGTCGCGTACACGACGATCCACATTACGTCGACGAAGTGCCAGTAGATTCCGGGCAGCTCGACCCCGTGGTGGTGTTCGGGTGAGTAGTGCCCCCGGAACCCGCGGATGATCACCATCAACAGCAGGCTGAGTCCCACGAAGACGTGCGCTCCGTGCAGGCCGGTCAGCCCAAAGAAGACCGACGCAAAGGCACCGTCGCCGGTGTTGAAGCCGACGTTGAGGTACTCGACGACCTGCGTGAGCAGAAACGCGAAGCCCATGAGGAACGTCAGCACCATCCCTGCGAGGAAGCCGGCCCGCTCGCCGCGCTTGATGCACTGCAGCGCCCAGTGCATGGTGAAGCTCGACGTGACCAGGATCGCGGTGTTGACGCCGGCGACGAAGACGGGGAAGTGATACGGCTCGGGCGGCCAGTGATCCGGCGCCCCCGGGTTCACGACCCGAACGAAGAAGTACGCAGCGAAGAACGAGCCGAAGAGCATGATCTCCGACCCGATGAAGAGCAGCATCCCGAGCGTGCGCGGGTCGACGCGCGAGCTCTGGTTCGCCGGAGGCGGCCCGTGGTGGTCGTCGTGACCGTGCAGCGGCTCGGCGTGCGCCGTCAAGCTGATGCCCCCACGAGCTCCTCGACGACGACGTGCTGGACGGGGAGCCCCGTCTGCGACCGGAGCCGACCCACGAGGTCTCTCCGGAGCCAGCCCGAGCGCTCGCCGGGGAACGTGGACACGATGATCTCATCGGTGCGTTCGTCCTCGACGCTCTCCATCGCGGCGGTGAACGGGTCCGGGTGCGCGATCTGGCCGTGCGCGTCGATGCCCTCGGAGCGGAGGATCGAGAGCGCGCCACGAAGACGGCGCTCCGCTTCCGGGTGCTCGCCGCGCGACGGATCACTCTGCGGACACACGATGAGAAAGCTCGCCGGGCCCTCCGCTGCGCGCTGCCGGATCCGGTCGAGGAGCGGCTCGCCGAGCACCGTCTCGTTGGCGACCACGAGGACGTTCGCCGCGGCGCGGCCGCTGACGTCGGACACAACGTGCTCGACCGGCCGGTCGCCGGCAGCCTTGCGAACCTCCACCACGAGGTCCTTCCGGAGCCAGCCGGAGGTGCTCTCGGGGTGGGTCGAGACGACGATCTCGTCGACGTCCTCGGACGCGAGCACGTCCTTCACGGCGGCGAGCGGCTCGTCGTCGAAGACGGAGCCGTGCGCGGGGATGCCTGCGAGCCGGAGCGCCGCGAGCACGCGGTCGAGCCGGCGGCCGGCCGCCGCGCGTCTCGAGTCGCGGTAGACGACGTAGCCGCCACGCGGCTGCGTCAGGGGCGCGACGACGGACACCCGAATCGGGCCTTGCTCCGCACGTCGGCGGAGCGCGTCGACCAGCTCCGTGCCTACAAGCGTCTCGTTGGCGACGACGAGGATGGAAGTCGCATCGTCCGTCACGCGTGCACCTCCTCGGCCTCCTTCTCCGCCTCCTTCGTGGGCGTGAGGATCGCGTGCCGCGCCCCTGGTACGCCGTACTCGTACGGACCGCCGACGACCTGCGGGATCTCGTCGAAGTTGAAGATCGGCGGCGGCGACGAGACCTGCCACTCGAGCGTGCGCGCGCGCCAGGGGTTCGCCTCGGCGATCGGACCGCGCTGCCAGCTCGTGATCATGTTGTAGACGAAGAGCACGAACGAGACTCCGAGGACGAAGGACGCGATCGAGATGAAGAGGTTCATGCTCCCGAAGGCCTCGTCGTAGTCGAACACGCGCCGCGGCATCCCGCGCAGTCCGATGTAGTGCATCGGGAAGAACGTCGCGTTGAAACTCAGGAACGTCATCCAGAAGTGCCACTTCCCGAGCGTCTCCGAGTACATCCGCCCCGTCATCTTCGGGAACCAGTAGTAGACGCCCGCATAGATCGTGAATACGGAGCCGCCAAAGAGGACGTAGTGGATGTGGGCGACGATGAAGTACGTGTCCGAGGCGGCGATGTCGATCGGGACCGATCCGAGGTAGATGCCGGAGAGACCGCCGATCACGAACATCGTCACGAAACCGAGCGCGAACAGCATCGGCGTGGTCAGGTGGATGCGTCCGCGCCACAGCGTCGCAGTCCACGAGAACACCTTGATCCCGGTCGGGATCGCGATGAGGAGCGTCGTGATCATCATCGGGACGCGCAGCCAGTCGGCCATGCCCGCCACGAACATGTGGTGCGCCCACACGGAAAACCCGAGCACGAGGATGCCGAGGAGCGAGAGCGCCATCAGCCGGTACCCGAAGATCGGCTTGCGCGACATCGACGAGATCACCTCGGAGACGATCCCGAAGCCGGGCAGCATCATGATGTAGACGGCCGGGTGGCTGTAGAACCAGAAGATGTGCTGGTAGCCGAGGACGTAGCCCCCTCCCTCGGGCACGAAGAAGCTCGTGTGCATGATCCGGTCGAACATCACGAAGAACTGCGAGCCGGCGATGAACGGCGTCGCGAGGACGACGAGCAGCGAGGTCGTGAAGTTCGCCCACACGAGGAGCGGCATGCGCCAGAAGGTCATGCCCGGCGCGCGCATCGTGATGATCGTCACGAGGAAGTTGAGCGCCGTCATGATCGACGACGCGCCCGCCCACTGGACGCCCATGTTGAAGAACGTCTGGCCCAACGGCTGGCCCTCGGCGAGCGGCGCGTAGCCCGTCCAGCCGGCGCCGAACGCCCCGCCGGGCGCGAGGAAGCTCGCCACGAACATGAGGCCGGCGATCGGCAGCAGCCAGAACGAGAGCGCGTTCAGCCGCGGGAACGCCATGTCGGGGGCGCCGAGCATCAGCGGCACCGCGAAGTTCGCGAGGCCAGCGAACGCCGGGATGATGAACAGGAAGATCATCAGCGTCGCGTGCACCGAGACGAGACCGTTGAACGTCTGCGAGTCGACGAACTGGAGTCCCGGCTGCGCGAGCTCGGCGCGGAAGAACATCGCCATGAGCCCGCCGATCGAGAAGAACACGAACGTCGTGACCAGGTACTGGATCCCGATCACCTTGTGGTCCGTGTTGACGCGGAAGTAGTCCTTCCACGTCTTCGCACCGTGCCCCGAATGGTCCTCGGGCTGTGTCGGGCGGCCCGAGATGTAATGGAGCCAGTAGTCGAATGAGCCGATGCCCGTGAGGAACCCGATGGGAGCGAGCACCATGGCGCCGACGACCAGGATCACCTCCGTGTTCCAGACGGGATCCCAGCCCCACCACCAGCGCAGGGCCATCACCAGCAGGGCGCCGAGGAGGAAGCCGGCGACCGCCATCCAGGCGCCGCGCACGAGCCCGGGCCCGAACAACGTCTTCCACGTCGAGCCGTGCGGGGGCTCGAAGTGCGCCGGGTATTGCTGCACGGTGGGCTCTGGATGCGTGGCGGTCACGTCCGCTGCTCCTCGATCCACGCGTCGAATTCTGTCTGCGTCACCACGCGGGCCCTCGCGCGCATCGTCGCGTGCCCGAGCCCGCACAGCTCGGTGCAGACGACTGCAAAGTCACCGGTTCGTGTCGGCGTGACGTTGATCGTCGTCTCGATCCCCGGAACGGCGTCCATCTTCTGACCGAGATTCGGCACCCAGAACGAGTGGATGACATCGAGGGCTTCCATCGTGAACTGCGCCTGCTGATCGACGGGAAGCACGAGCTCGCCGGTCGAGAAGTCGCCGAGCTCCGGGTACTCGAACTTCCAGGCGAACTGCTGGCCGATCGCCCTCACCTGGAGCGCGTCGTCCTTCGTGTCCCCGTTCTTCGACATCACGACGGCGCTGACGATTCCCAGTGCGATCACGAGGATCGCCGGGACTGCGGTCCACGCGATCTCGAGACCCGTATGCCCGTGGATCGGCGGGCCCTCCGCGTCGTCGTCCGGCGGAACACGCCACTTCCAGACCGAGTACACGACGACCGCTCCGACGATCGAGAAGATCACGACCGACATCCACGTGGCGAACCAGTAGATGTCCTGGATCCGGTCGAACTCCTCGCTCGCGGACTCCGGCAGCCACTGGAAGAGGACAGCCACCAGCGCGACGGCAACGCCGATCACGACGCCGATCGCGACCAGCTGCACGATCCCCTTGCGCACTGGCTCCGAGCCTACTCCACCGACACGATCATCGGAGGGCCGAACCGACTCCCTAAATCGAAGCGAATCAAGGCGTCCGTCCGCCACGATTTCTCCACCGGCTGGCTATCGTGGCGCGATGCTGCGACGTGTGAAGCTCGCGCTCGCTGCTGTCCTCTCAGGTCTCGCCGTGGTCGTGCTCGCCGGAGCCGTCGTCGGTCGCGACGACGAGGCGCAACCCGGCGCCGACAGCATGGCTCCGGCGGCCACGAAGCCGCTCGTGCTCGCATTCGGCGGCGACGTCCACTTCGAAGGCGTCCTCGAATCGAAGCTCGCCGCGAACGCCGCCGGGACGCTCGATCCGATCGAGCCCGTCTTCAGCCGTGCCGATCTCGCGATGGTGAACCTCGAGACGGCCGTCACGAACGGCGGAGCCGCCGCGTCGAAGCTATTCACCTTCCGCGCTCCCGCAACCGCGTTCGCCGCGCTCCGAGGCGGCGGCGTCGATGTCGCGTCGATGGCGAACAACCACGGGCTCGACTACGGCGTCGACGGCCTGCGTGACTCCCTCACCGCGGCGAAGCGCTACGACTTCCCCGTCGTCGGCATCGGGCTGAACGCGAAGCAGGCGTACCGACCGTTCCGCCGCACGATCAACGGACAGCGGATCGCCGTGATCGGCGCGACGCAGGTGCTCGACGACCATCTGATCTCCAGTTGGACGGCAGGGCCCCGGCAGCCGGGCCTCGCATCGGCGAAGGACGTGCCGAGGCTCGTCCAGGAGGTTCGCGCCGCACGCAAGGCGTCCGACACGGTGGTCGTGTACCTGCACTGGGGCGTCGAGCTCGAGCAGTGTCCCTCGACCGACCAGCGGGCCCTCGCCAAGGCGCTGGTCGCGGCCGGCGCGGACGTCGTCGTGGGCGGGCACGCACATCGCGTCCAGGGCGCAGGCCGCATGGGAAAGGCGCTCGTCGGCTATGGGCTCGGCAACTTCGTCTGGTACGGCACGAGCGACCTCTCGACGAAGACCGGCGTCCTGCTGGTGACGGTCGACGGCAGGCGGGTGCTCCGCTACAGCTGGGTACCCGCGCGCATCGTCAACGGCGTCCCGCGGCCCCTCGCCGGAGCCGAGCGACGCCGCGAGGCGTCCTCCTGGCGCGCGCTCCGCGGCTGCACGGGCCTGCGGCCCTAGCATCACCGCCGCCGCAAGCGCAGGCGACGCCGAAGCTGCCGCGCGGTCGGTCTCGCCGGGAGGGAGCCGGCCGACCGCGGCTAAGCTTTGCCGTTCGCGGGCCGTTAGCTCAGTTGGTAGAGCAGGGGACTCTTAATCCCAAGGTCGAAGGTTCGAATCCTTCACGGCCCACTCTCGAAAGCCCTGGAAACGGGGCTTTTCCTTTGAGTTGCACCAGTCAGCTCCCTGGCTGGGGGGCAACAGACGGGGCAACAAGGCGACTCCAAATCAGGTTACTCATACGGCGGCACGGGGGCGTCGGAAACTCGACTGCTACCGCAAGGGTGGGGGGTGCCTCTTGACCGCGCGAGGCCGCCCTCAATACACGGCAGAAACTGCACAGATTCCGCGTCAAACGCTCTTGACGTCTGGCTCAGCGTTCGCGGTGAGCGAGAGACTCGGTTCGATCCCCGCACCGCCCATTCCGGCCCGCTTGATTAAGCGGATTTGGCTTAGGTAAGCGGGTCAGGTGTGTCGCATGTGCCGTGTAGGCCCCAGCTGATGCACACCTCCGTGCACACCCGGGAGCGGTTGACGATGATTCGCACGTGCCGTCCGGCGAACTGGCGTATCTGACACCTGAAGCACGCGCGCGTGTCGAGATCGACCGCCAGCTCGCCGCAGCCGGCTGGCATGTGCAGGACGCTCGTGCCGCAAACCTCTCGGCCGGACACGGTGTTGCTGTCCGCGAGTTCGTCATGAAGGCGCCACACGGGCGCGCTGACTATCTCCTCTTCCTCGACGGCGCCGCCGTGGGGGTGATCGAGGCCAAGAAGGAAGGCGAGACGCTACGCGGCGTGCAGTGGCAGAGCGCGAAGTACGTCGACGGCGTCCCCGACGAGGTCCCTACGGTCGACGGATCGCTCCCGTTCGTTTACGAGTCGACGGGCGTCGAGACGCACTTCACGAATACTCGAGACCCGGACGCGGCGAGCCGCGAGGTCTTCGCCTTCCACCAGCCGAAGACGCTCGCCGTCTGGCTCGAGACGATCCGAAAGCGCCCGACTGCACCAACGCTTCGTCACCGCCTCCGAGCGCTGCCAGAACTCCAGCCGACAGGCCTCTGGCCCGCACAGTTCACGGCGATCCAGAACCTCGAGGTCTCTCTCGCCGCCAACCGTCCACGCGCGCTCATCCAGATGGCGACCGGCTCGGGAAAGACCTTCACTGCGGCCAACGTCGCGTATCGCCTCGTCAAGCACGCAGATGCTCGACGAATCCTCTTCCTCGTCGACCGCGCGAACCTCGGCCGGCAGACGCTGAAGGAGTTCCAGAGCTTTTCGACGCCCGACGACGGACGTAAGTTCACGGAGCTCTACAACGTCCAGCACCTCTCCTCGAACCGAGTCGACTCGGTCGCGCGGGTGACGATTTCAATCGTCCTGCGCGGCAAGCCCACGGTCCGACTCCACGATGGTGATCGCCAACTCGCCGAGGGAGATGTTGTGCCGCTCCCAAGAGGCCCCGAAGGGGGCCATCAGGTACGAAACGAGACGGGCGAGGTGGCGCGGGTGTTGATCGTCTCGTCGAACGCTCGCCCCGACGTGGCCGAGTATCCGGAGACGGGCAAGATCGGCGTCGCGCTAGAGGGAGCCGAGTGGGAGTTCCACCGGCGCGACGCCGCCGCGCCGCACGCTGGCCCCGAGTAAGGAGTTCTCGCACGCATGCCCGAGGGTGCGGGAATGTCGCTTGAGGCCGTGCAATAGATCGGGGCGTTCTGGTTTGCGGATCCGCGACTCTAGACGGCTATAGCGCTAAGGATCTCGTCCCTGGTGTCCTCGGCGCCTTGTCCTTCGGTGTACACGGTCAGCGTCGCGAACTCTCGGTTGCAATCGTCGGCAGCCCATCGCTCGATCAGGTCACAGCCAGCGTCACGCCAACTACGAAGGCCGAGCGCCCGGCAGCGGTCGCGGAGGATCGCGACGGACCGCGCGGGGTCCGGGGATGGCAGGAGTAACACCATGTGTTCGAACGATGCGAGTATCCGGCGGGCACGGTCGATGAGCGCAGGCGTGACGAAATGCGTGTGTGCGGCGCCAAGACTGAAGACACAGCCGTGGTGGTCGCCGAGGACCTGCTCGAGTGCAAACACCATCGCCCGCTCACCGTCTCGATAAGCCTCCAACAGGCCGCTTCGCCGCTCTACGGATCGGAAGCGCTCCACGCTCCATCCGGCCTCGAGGTAGTAGCGCTCGGCGACGTGGTCAGCGTCGACGTGCAGGGTCGAGAGAGCGTCTCCCAGCAGGTCGCCGACCGTGCTCTTCCCAGCGCATGCGGGGCCGATCAGCACGATTTCGGGCCTGCCGCGCCGCTCACGAACTCGAGTCCCGTCGCTCGCGGCGTGCACGACCTCCCCATGTACGACGGCAGAGGTTCGGTTCCCGATGTCATGCATGGCATGGCTGTTGTACGCCCTCGAAGCTGCGAAAGCGAG
Source organism: uncultured Gaiellaceae bacterium (assembly GCA_963787855.1). Taxonomy (GTDB): domain Bacteria; phylum Actinomycetota; class Thermoleophilia; order Gaiellales; family Gaiellaceae; genus GMQP-bins7. The sequence continues at coordinate 18,652 of CAWBER010000011.1, read as the reverse complement.
GCGCGGTTCAGCGATCGTGTGCTCGAGTGACGGGTTGGCTGCCTGCCGGAGTGTGCGGGAACGTCTCTTTAGCCGCAGGGCACACCACGCCGTGGGCGTGGGCCCCTTGTCTGAGAGCACTGATGAGCACCTGGCGCCTGCGCGCTCCTCGAGCAGGCGGAGGCCGTGCTCGTAAAGGCTCCCGCTCGGTGAGGATCGGAGGCATCGCTGACGAGATCACGAACGTCGCCCGAGCATGGTCCCTGTCCTCGTAGCGGGCCTCATCGCGATGGTGGCCGCCGTCGTGATCGGGCCCAAGTTCATCGAGCTGCTCCGAGCCATGAACCTCGGCCAGCAGATCCGCGCGGAGGGCCCGAAGACGCACCTCGTGAAGCAGGGGACGCCAACGATGGGCGGCCTCCTCATCATCGCCTCGGCGATCGTGCCGTTCCTCCTCCTCTCGCAGTACACGACGGAGGGGCTCACGATCCTCTTCATGACCCTGGGCTGCGGCGTGATCGGGTTTGTGGACGACTACCTCAAGGTTCGCAAGCGACACTCGCTCGGTCTGCAGGGTCGGTGGAAGATGGTCGGCCTCGCGATCGTCACGGTCGTCGCGGCGCTGCTCCTGAACGAGAGCTCGACGTTCTCCACGGACGTGTACGTCCCGATCGTGAACTGGACCCTCCACCTCTCGTGGGGCTACTACGTCCTGCTCTTCCTCATCATCGCCGGCACCGTCAACGGCGCCAACCTCACGGACGGGGTCGACGGTCTCTCGTCCGGCGTCTTCGTGATCATCCTGCTCACCTTCCTCGCAATCGCGGGCATCGCGTGGATCCGCTCGGGTGACCCCGGCGCCCGCAGCGACACGCTCCTCGACATCGCGACGCTCGCCGCAGCGCTGATCGGCGGGACGATCGGATTCCTCTGGTACAACGCCTTTCCCGCCGAGATGATCATGGGCGACACTGGACCCTTCGCCCTCGGTGGCGCCATCGCCGGCTTCGCCGTCGTCACCGGCACGGAGGTGCTGCTGCCGCTGATCGCCGGGATCTTCGTGATCGAGGTGATGTCGCTGATCATCCAGGTGGTCAGCTTCGAGAGCACCGGCAGGCGGGTGTTCCGGATGGTGCCGATCCACCACCACTTCGAGATGAAGGCGTGGTCGGAAACGAAGATCATGGTGCGTTTCTGGGTCGTGTGCGCGATCTTCTGCGCATCCGGCTTCGGGCTCTTCTACCGCGACTTCCTCCAGTTCGTCCAGCCGTGATCACGGCCCGTCGGGCGTGGCGAGAACCATGGGTCTTCGTACTTCGCCTTCGCCATGACGGCAGTTTTGTTCGAGTGAGAGAGCTCGTCCGCGCGCGGCGAGACGGAGTCACCGTGCCGGTCTACGCGATCCTCGACCCCGGCGTTCCGCCCTCCCTAGAAACCTCGACGCGCAAATACTGTCGCCTCACGCGATCGGCAAACTGATCACGATGAGCCCCGACGCTCGCGGTGAAGACCGTCGATCTCGTACCAGGGGTCATCGAGGGCATCTTTGCGCTTTTCGTTGCATGCGTCCAGCCTCTTTCGGGGCGACGATCCGAGCTCGCGAGCTACCCGCGGATCGATGACCCGGGAGCTCGAGGGCGGGCGCGGGTTGAAATCAGCTGACTACTCGAAGCGGATCGATTCGACGATCCGCTTGACCTCATTCTTCAACCTTGCGTCAGCCTCCACAGTTGTCGCGGCTTGGATGAAGATGTGCGGCCCGTCGACGGCGACAATCCAGACCCGGATCGTGTCGCCCGCGTTCGTCGTCGGCCACAACGCACCGCCGTCCGTGTCTATCCAGGTGTAAAAGAACCCAGGGTCGCACCCGACGTTCTTGCGAACGGTGAGCGCCACGTGCTTCGCGGGGTGCCCGCCCAGTGTGACGTCCGAAGGCCCCTTGACGAGCTTGGTGCCGGGCGCCCTCGACACTGCGGCCGCGAGTTTGGCGGCCGATGTGCCAATCGACGAGGACAGCAGACGGCCACACGGATCGGCGTATTCGCCGTTGGGGAAACTCGTCCAATAGATGATGGCCTCTGCACCTTGTGGCCCCACGATGGACTTGTTGAGTGAGATAGGCCCGCCAGGGGACTTGCGGGTCGGGACGCTGCTGTATCTCCCCCAGCCCAAGCCCGTCACGTTGAACGAGAACGGAACGCCGTTCTCGGTAACCGTTTGCCGCCCTCGAAGCTGTCCTGCACGACCGATGCTCGTAGCCGTCGCCGAAGAGCCCGGTTGCATCGTCGCTGCGGGCGAGGACGAAGGCGAAGACAGCGCGAAGCTGGCGACCGCGACGATCACCACGGCAGTGGCCGCGATCGCCACCTTGGCGACGTTGCTCATGTCGACGAACCTCCGCACCGGGTCAACCAGGAGCGGCGCTGTGGGCCATGGGAAACAACATCGGGATCGCGCTCGGTCATCGCAGTCTCCTCTCCGAGTCAACTTGGTCAAGGACAGTCCGCAGCCCGAGGCCGGTGTGCGCGTCTCGCGTCAGCCTGGCGCACCCAGCGAGCGCGCCGCCTGTCTCGTGCAGCGCCCTACGGAAGGCTGAGGAAACCTTCAAGGCGCGAGCTCCAGGGCCCGGGATCGAGAGTCACATCGCCCGTTCGCCCGCCGCCGGTGATCTGAGCGTACTGGCCTGTTCCGCGCACGACCCTCCAGGTGCCGGTGCCGACGTGGTATCCGTTCCCGGCATCGACATACTCGGCTCGATAGCGGATCACGAGATTCCCCCGCTTTCCCTTGAAGGTTGAGACGTCCTCGTAGATCGTGACTTTCTGCCCCTCGCGCATCACGTCGCGTCCAGGGGACAAGCCAGCGGTCATCGTGCCCGAGTCGCGCTTCAGGGCTCCGGTCTGCAACGGGGTGAGCACGGCCGGAGACATGTGGGTCGTTTCCGCCGCCTGCGTCGTGATCGCCACCCGCTGTTTGGCTGCGTCAGGGCCGGCCGCCGCAACGGATGTCAGCGTGACCGCCGCAACCAGCGTGACGAGGGCTGCTGCTACTCGAGCTTTCATCTGCACTCCTTTCGGAAGGACTGGGCTTCTCATCCGCACGCCGAGCAGGTCGCCTCGTCATGCGGGAGCATCGGCTCGAACGTGACCTCGACCACATTCCCGCTTGTGCCTGTCGTGACGTCGACCACATTCCCGCTGCCTGGGACCTCGAAGGTGTATGCCAGGCTGTACGTCCCGCCGGACCGTTCGACCCCCGCATCATCAAGGGCCTCGGCGAGCGTGCGAGCCTCCTCGGTCGTCACCGCGGAGGAGTAGCCGTACACGACATGCATCCGTCCTGCGAGGCCGTAGAGCCCTTCGCCCCGCGTCCTGTCCTTGGCACGGAGCAGTTCCGCGGCCGGTGCCGGTAGCAGGGTCAAGATGCGAGACGCTTCCATCGATTGCGGCAGCGCCCCGTACGAGATCGCGTACCTGGCGGCCACGTACGCCCTGATCTTCCGGTCTTCCCACGCGCTTGCCGGCAGCCACGACCCGGGATCTGCTAGCCGCTCGACGAGCCGCACGAGCGTCATGGCCTGCTCACGTGTCGCCAACGTGCCTTCGGCGTGTGTCCCCAACTTGTGTTCTGCGCCCGGGCACTGGGACCCGCGCCACGTGACGCGGACGAGGGGGTCGCCGTTGCGCACCTGAACGAAGTTCCCGCACGGTTGCCCGCCAAATTTGAGCTCCTTGTCGTCGTCGAAGAGTCCGGTCGAGACGATCTCGGAACGCAAGAGCTCCACGCCCTCAGACGTGAGACGTTGCTCGAGAAAGCCAGTCGACGATGGGTTCGCGCCCTCGGGGATGTCGGCGTCCCGCAAGGTGATGATCCGCCCGTCGGCGTATGCCCAGACCTTTGTGCGGCCGGCGTCGGCGATTCCGTATGCCGCCAGGACGAGCTCGCCGCTCGCCGGAGTGCTTGGTGTCGCTCCCACAGGGGCAGGCCGATGAAGCCCTTGTCGACGATGTACGCGCGAATGGCGAATGCGGAAGCGGCGCCAACGACGACGACGAGTACGGCGGCAGCGAGCGCGACGAGGCGCCGGCGACGGCCGTGGCGCCACCGCACACCGGGGAACGAGTGGACGCGCCACGGTCGATCCCTGCCGGGTCGAGGCTCCGCAGCGGGGCGAAGCTCCGCGAGGATTCGGGCGAGGAGCGCATCCTTGAACTCGACCGTGGGGTTTGCGGGCTGGTCAAGGCCAGCGAGGACCTTGACGACCGGGTCGACGCTGTTCACAGCTCCAACTCCAGGTACGCACACTTGAAGCTCTCGCGGCCGCGCTCGAGGAGCGAGTGGACGGCTGCGGTGCTCTTTCCCAGCTCATCGCCGACCTCGGCCGCCGTGAATCCGTCGAGATAACAGAGCACAAGCACCGTCCGCTGCGAGGCGGGCACTGCTGCTAGCGCCGCAACAGCTCGCTCGCGACCACCGTCATCCTGCACTGGAAAGGCGCTCTCGTCGAGCACAAGCTCGACGTCAGCCAGCGGCTGTTCAGCCCGGGCTTGCCTCCGGTAGTGGTCGAGCAGCTTGTGTCGCGCAATGCCGTAGACCCACGGAATCGGCGTTTCCGGGCGGCGTCCTTTCCTCAGCTCGTCCACCGAAGCGAGGAACGTTTCCTGAGTGAGATCCTCTGCGACCGGCACCGACCCACCGCAGCGGTGGAGGAAGTAGCCGTAGATCCGCGGCAGGGCATCCTCGTAGAAGGCACGAAACTTCTCCGGGTCGAGACCGAGTGCCTCGACCTCTCGAACAGCCAGCTCCATGATCGGTATTGCGAACACGGGTTACAAGCTAAGTCGCGTCGGCAGTCACGATTTCATCGCCCTCCCGATCGGCGGATCCGAGGATCATCCTTCAGGTGGCGTACTGATGTTTGGCTGCCCTCTTCCCTTCAGGCGTGTGGCGACCATCGCGCCATCCGCTCGAGTGCGGAAGATGTGGTCTCGATGAGCATCGTTCAGCACAGCCCCAAAACAACGCGCCCGGGCGGAGTCACTGGCAAAGGCTTCACTCCTGGCGTCAGCGGAAATCCGGGCGGGCGGCCTAGAGGTCTCAGTCGCCGCGTTCGGGAGCTCGTGGGAGACGACGGCGGCGCGATCGCGGAATACATGCTCTCCGTGATGGAGGACGACCGTGCGAGAACGGCCGACCGAATCGACGCCGGCAAGTGGCTCGCTGACCGCGGCTTCGGGAAGTCGCCGCTTGTAGTCAGTGCGGGCGTGACTCCCGAGCAGCTGCTGCAGGAGTACCTGAGCAAGTTCTCGCTCGAGGATCTGGAGGCGATGCGGGCGATTCTTCAGAAGTATTCGCCGGATGGAGCTGAATTCGCCGAGACAGAACGGCTTCAGCTCGATGCAGGCTCGTCGGCTACTTTCCGCCAGCGGTAGTCGCCGTCCCTAGCCGTCGCACCGTCAACGCCTATGCGGGTAACCGGCCTATGAGCGCAGCCGGATCGACCTGTGCGTGGATCCGCACGATGGGCAAGATTCGGCGGCTACCTCGATTTTCTGGTCAAGGTCGAGGTCGTACACAGCGGCTCTCAGAGCGCTCTCGGGGTAGCCGTGGAGGCGGGCGACGAGGTTATCCAGTGTGAGGTGTTGTTCTACTCGCAGCGCCTCGAGAACCGCCATCGGAGGCTCTCTCAATTCCAAGGTTGGGGTTCTAGTCCGTCACCGCCATGCCTGAATCGCCTGCGGGTTCGCTCATGGCTCTCTAGGTCTGAGCGGAAAGATCGAGATTGCGCCATCCGGCGACCCTCGATAGCTCCCCGCTACAACCACCGCCTGCGCGCCCACAGTCGGAGTCCCAGCCAGCCTCAGCTCGGCACCGGGCCACGCGATCGGGTCGGCTGTGTCGCTCGTCACCGCGCCAAGCCCGGCTCTAGGGATGCGGCCGATCGACTCGAAGTCGCCACTTAGGTAGGCGTGCGATCCGGCGACTGAGACGGTCTCGAGTTCGACGCCGAACTCGCTCGTCAGCAGCGGCGCCCAGTCCTCCAGTCCGTCACCACTCAAAGCCGCGATGCCGGGGCGACGCTCTCCATCTACCTCACTGAAACCACCCGCAACGTACAGAAGCTCACCGTCGGTCGACAACGACTCGATTTCGTCGTCGAACGCGGGCGCTGCGTCATCCACGATCTTCCCCGATCGAGCCTCCAACGCGATCAGGTACGGGGCGTCGCGACCGCCGAGCCAGAGCCGATCGCCGACGTGGACCGCGGCCTCCCCGTCGTAGTCCCACGTTGCCGGCGCTTCCCACTCCACTGTCCCCGCATCGTTGAGTGCGAACAGCTTGTCCCGCACCTCCCGGTCGTAGACGCTGGCGCCCTCCCAGAACCAGTAACCGACGTAGACCATGTCGTCCGCTGCCTCGAGGTAAGGCTCGAAGAGCACGTCGCCGCGCACGACATCCGAGTACCACTGCTCGAGGCGGAGATCTGAGGTTCGGAAGGCCGCCAACCGATTCCTCGACTCGCCGTTGACTCGCGTGAAGTCGCCAAACGCATACAGACGTTCGTCCGTGGCAGCGAGACGATAGGGGACGGCATTGCTCGCATCGATCTCGTCTTGATAGCTCACCTCTTCGAGGGTGGGTGACCACGGCAGCAGCGCGCCAGATGCAGCGTCGAAAGCGACGAGTCCATCCTTCATCACTCCGCCCATCCCCGCGAACGTGCCGCCGAGCAGGACGCTTGACCCGTCGACCGCGACCGCCACGACACTGCTCGTCGGTTCCGGATTCCACGCGGCCACGCGTCCGTCGCGCGTCAGCATCGCCGCGTGTGACCTCGCGACACGACCGACATGGGAAAAGTCACCGACGGCCACGAGGCTCCCGTCTCGATCGAAGGCGAGGGCGCTGACCTGGAAGTAGTCAGGACCATCAACTGTGTAGTCGACAGGCACTGCCCAGGTCGGTTGCGTCGAGGCGGCGCTGAAGTACAGGATCTTCTGGCCGTCGAGAAAGCGGCCTGCGGCGACAGCCACGCTGCTCTCGCTGGCTGCAAGGGCCTCGACGCCGCCGCTCAGCGCTCGATCGGTCGGGGCCCAGTCTGTCAGTACCCCCGTTGCTCGATCGAACGAAGCCACCGACGATCGCGACTCGCCGTCGACTTCGTCGAACGAGCCTCCCGCGTAGATCAGCTCCTTCTCGACGACAAGCGCCCCGACGTACGCCCGGGGGAACGGTATGTCCTCATCACTTGCGTCGTCCGTGGGGGAGTACTCATCTCCGGCGCTGGAGATGTGGGGGTTCCATGGCAGCACCGCGCCCGTGCGGCCGTGGAGAGCAGCAAGGTGCGTTCGCTGCTCACCGCCAAGCCGCTCGAAGAACCCTCCGACATACAACGTCTCGCCGTCGCTGGCGAGCGCGTGAATCCCCGGGCCGAGCGTGTTTCGATCCTGATCGGCGGAGTCGTCGTAGCCGCCCTCGATGTCGAGCGTCCAATCAAGGGCCACGCCCGTCTCAGGGTCAACTGCGACAACGCTCTCGGCAACATTGGCGCAGCAGCCCGTGCCGATGTACAGGCGCCCACCGGCCAGCGCGACTGCGAGGACTTCATCCACCTGAGCGCAGAAGCGTGTGTCGATGCCGCCGGATCCGCTCAGGTGAACGAGGTTCCGGCAGGCACCACCGTCCGATCGATCGAACTCTCCTCCGACATACCAGCCACCTGAGCCATCGGAGGCGATGACGGACACCTCGCCCTCAATCCACGGCGCGCGTCGGACCACGGTGCCGGTGGCGCCGTCAGTCCGTGCCAGCCCTCCCGTCCAGGACGTGATGCGGTTGAAGGTCCCCGCCGCGAAGACCTTTCCACCGGCTTGCGCGACATCGTGAATCTCGCCGTCCGCCACCCAAGCAGCAGCCGGTCGTTGTGATGGAACAAGTGCAGGGTTCCCACCCGATGACCGCGAGGTCGACAGGACCGCTAGTGCCGTTACGGAACCAAGCACTGCGACTGTTGCCCCTGCGGAAATGGCCGTCCGTCGTCGCATCGGAGACAGGATGCTCTCGCACCTTCAAGAACCGATCAAGGCGAGCAACGCGATGGGGCAACAGGCGGGCAACCTGACCGACCGATACTGCCCGAGCCTCCTAAGACCGGATGCCACAGCTCAAGCCAAGAAACCTTCGCGTCGTTTCGAAGCGTTGGGCTCTCAGAGCCTCTCTTAATCCCAAGGTCGAAGGTTCGAATCCTTCACGGCCCATGACCGAAAGCGCTGCAAATAGGCGCTTTCTCTTCAGGAGCGGGACGCGCGACAGTCTTGGGCCCACACGCGGCGCAGAAGTCGGCTGCCAGTAGTGTTGCTCGCCCCGTGAAGGTCTTCACCGTCGTCGGCAACCGGCCGCAGTTCATCAAGGCTGCTCCGCTCTCGGCCGCACTCCGCGACGCCGGGGTCGACGAGGTCGTGCTGCACACGGGACAGCACTGGTTCCACGTCATGTCGCAGGTCTTCTTCGACCAGCTCGGGCTTGCCGAGCCGCGGTACAGGCTCGACCTGCACACGGCAGACGTCGAGCGGATGCAGCCGGAGATCGCAGCGCGAATCGCGGGCGAGGAGCCTGACCTCGTACTGGTATACGGCGACACGAATTCCACGCTCGCCGGGGCGCGGGCGGCCGCAGACGCGTCGATCCCGGTCGCGCACGTCGAGGCGGGGCTCCGAAGCGCTGACCTGTCCATGCCCGAGGAGCACACCCGCATCGAGGTCGACCGCCTGGCGTGGCTCCTGTTCTGCCCGGACGACCGTTCGAGACTGACGCTGCAGGAGGAAGGTGTTTTCGGTCGGATCTACGTCGTGGGAGACGTGATGGCCGATGCGAGCCGGCTCTTCGGTCCGGTCGCGCGAGCTGCCTTCCCGATCCCGCACGCGCCGGCCTCGTACGTCGTCGTCACCATCCACCGCCAGGCGAACGTCGAGCAGCCGCGGCTCGGCCGTATCGTCGACGGCCTCAACCGGATCGACGGAATGGTCGTCTTCCCCGTGCACCCGCGAACTCGTGCTCGAATGCAGGAGGAAGGGCTCGCGCTCGGTGAGCACGTGCGCGTCATCGAGCCGCTCAGCTACCTCGAGCTCGCGTCTCTCGCGTCCCAGGCGCGCGTGATCGTGACCGATTCGGGCGGCTTGCAAAAGGAGGCGTACTGGTACGGCGTGCCCTGCGTCACCGTCCGGCCCTCGACCGAGTGGGTCGACACCGTGGCCGTCGGCGCGAACGTGCTCGTCGACGCCGACCCGGCCGCGCTGGCCGATGCGGTCGGATCCGCATCGATGCCGACGAATCGCCCCGTCCTGTACGGGGACGGCCACGCATCGGAGCGGATCGCACAGGTGCTCGCCGCTACGATCCCGAGCCGATGAAGCGCGACGTGGCCATCGTCGGCGCAGGCTACGTCGGCCTGCCCCTCGCGCGCACCTTTGCGGACGCCGGCAAGAGCGTGATGCTCGTCGACGTGGACGCGAACCGTGTCGCGCAGCTGAACGACGGCGAGAGCTACATCGAGGACGTGCCGACGGAGGTGCTGAGGCCGCTCGTCGACGCCGGGCTGATCGCGGCGACGACCGACTACGACGAGCTCCGCGAGGCCGACGCGATCCTCGTGGCGCTGCCGACGCCGCTCTCGCGCCAGCGTGAGCCGGACCTCCGCATCCTCGTCTCGGCCGCCGAGCAGATCGCAACCCGCCTGCGCGCCGGCCACCTCGTGGTCCTCGAGTCGACGACGTACCCCGGCACGACGCGCGAGCAGGTGCAGCCGATCCTCGAGCGGGGGAGCGGTCTCGGCGCCGGCGAGGACTTCCATCTGGCGTTCTCCCCCGAGCGCGTCGATCCGGGGCAGGTGGACTGGACGACGAAGAACGTCCCGAAGGTCGTGGGCGGAATCGACGAGGGCTCGACCGCCGCCGCGATCGCCCTCTACGCGGCCGCCGTCGACGAGGTGCACCCCGTTTCCTCACCCGAGGCCGCTGAGCTCACGAAGCTGCTCGAGAACATCTTCCGCTCCGTCAACATCGCGCTCGTCAACGAGCTCGCGCAGCTCTGCGACCGGATGAACATCGACGTCTGGGAGGTCATCGAGGCGGCAGCGACGAAGCCCTTCGGCTTCATGTCCTTCAAGCCGGGACCCGGGCTTGGAGGGCACTGCATCCCGATCGACCCCTTCTACCTCACGTGGAAGGCGCGGGAGTTCGGCTTCTACACCGAGTTCATCGAGCTCGCAGGGAAGGTGAACGAGTCGATGCCGTACTTCTGCCGCTCGCTCGTGTCGCAAGCGCTGAACCACGCGCGGCAGCGATCGCTCTCGGGGTCGAAGATCCTCGTGCTCGGCGTGGCCTACAAGCCCGACATCGCCGACACGCGCGAGTCCCCGGCGATCAAGCTGATCGCCCTCCTCGGGAGCGCCGGCGCCGAGGTCTCGTACCACGATCCGTACGTCCCGTCGTTCTCGGAGAACGGGATCACGATGAGCTCGAAGCCACTCGAGCCCGCGGAGTACGACTGCGTGGTCGTGGTCACGAACCACGGCGGGATCGACTACGACGCGCTCGTCGACGACGCCGTGCTCGTCGTCGACCTGCGAAACGCGACCGGACACGACGGGAGACGTTCCGACAAGGTCTGGAAGCTTTGAGCCTCCGGGTGGGCCAGGCGGGGCTCGGCGAGTGGGGGAAGAACCTCGCGCGGAACTTCGCCGACCTCGCCGACCTGGCGTGGCTCTGCGACCCGGCGAACGGGAAGCACGACGAGTTCCAGGCCCGGTACCCGCAGGCGCAGTGGGCGGAGACGTTCGAGGAGATGCTCGGCGACTCCGACCTCGACGCTGTCGTGATCGCGACGCCCGTCCCGACGCACCACGAGCTCGCAAAAGCGGCTCTCGAGGCCGGCAAGCACGTGTTCGTCGAGAAGCCGCCGGCGATGAAGGGCGACGAGATCGACGAGCTCGTTGCCCTCGCCGCCGAGCGCGACCTCGTTCTCATGCCGGGCCACCTCCTGCTCTACCACCCGGGCGTGCAGAAGCTGAAGGAGCTCGTCGACTCGGGCGCTCTCGGCGAGGTGCTCTGCGTCTACGGCAACCGGCAGAACCTCGGGCGGATCAGGCCGTACGAGAACGCCCTCTGGTCGCTCGGTGTCCACGACCTCTCCGTGATCCTCTTCCTGCTCGACGAGGACCCGGTCGAGGCGACCGCCCAGGGCCGCGACTTCCTACAGCCGGGCGTCGAGGACGTCGTCTTCTGCTTCCTGCGCTTCCCCTCCGGCCGCATCGCGCACATGCACCTTTCGTGGCTCGACCCGCACAAGATGCGGAAGATGACCGTCGTCGGCACCGAGAAGATGGCTGTCTTCGACGACATGGAGCTCGACCGCAAGGTCACGGTCTACGAGAAGTCGCCGTGGAAGCCCGTCGACACGTACGGCGAGTGGCAGACGCGCACGGGCGACATCCACATCCCGAAGATCGCGACCGACGAGCCGCTCAAGCTCGAGTGCCGGGAGTTCCTCCGCCTCGTCGCGGGTGAGGGAGACCGTCGCAAGGTCGCCGACGACGGCGCGCGCGTCGTGCGCGCGCTCGACATGCTGACGACGTCGCTCGATGGCGGCTGAGGTCCATCCGACCGCGACGGTCTACCCGGGCACGGTGCTCGGCGAGGGGGTGAGGGTGCTCGAGAACGCGGTCGTCGGCAAGCAGCCGACGCTCTCTCCCCGCACGACCACGAAGCGGGAACCGTTGCCACCGACGGAGATCGGCGACGGCACGGTCGTCTCCACGGGCGCGATCGTCTTCGCCGGCTCCCGGATCGGCGCGCGCGTGATCCTCGGTGACCAGTCCTGCGTCCGCGAGCGCGTCACGATCGGCGACGACGTCGTACTCGGCCGGGGGTCGCTCATCGAGAACGACACGACGGTCGGCGCCAGGACGAAGATCCAGGCGGAGGCCTACATCACCGCCTATTCGACAATCGAGGACGACGTCTTCATCGCGCCGTGCGTCGTGACGACGAACGACAACTTCATGGGACGCACGGAGCGCCGACTCGAGCTGATCGCGGGCCCGACGATCCGCCGCGGCGCGCGCGTCGGCGGCGGCGCGGTCCTCTGTCCTGGCGTCGAGATCGGCGAGGAGGCGTTCGTCGGTGCCGGCTCCGTCGTCACGAAGGACGTTCCGGCGCGCGTAATCGTCGTCGGGAATCCCGCCCGGGTCCTGCGGGACGTTCCGGACGACGAGCTTCTCGGTGCCTAGCCCTTGACGATGACGAGGCGGTAGCGCGTGGAGCCGGGGCTCGACATGCGCACCTGCACGTAGAACGTGCCTCCGCCACGCGGCCTGTACGAGAGGTACTGCCGCGACCCCTTGCGTGCGGAGGTCCGTACGCGGTAGCGAGCGTCGGCGACGCGCTCGAGCGAGGTGGCTTTGGGGAGCCAGAAGGCCAGGCTCAAGTCGACCGTCGTATCGGCGCCCGTGAGGCCGACGTACACCGGCTGGTTGCGGTCGAGCGAGATCGCGTACACGTCGTCCTGGTCGTCCCAGAAGTCGACGGTCGCCTGGATGCGCCGATTCGAGCCAAAAGTCGTATACGCCCTCGATCCGAGGTCGTCGTTCGTCTCGTAGAAGTCGCGCTCCGGCAACCTTTTGTCGAGCGCGGCGATCGCCGCGTCGACGTCGAGCCTCCCGCGCCCCGAGTACGCGTCGCGACCGACTCCGCAGGCCTGGCAGCCCGTCGAGAGCTCGAGGTCGACGGCCGTGGCCGCGAGGAGTTGCGTGACCTGCTCCGGCCGGAGGGTCGGTCGCAGGCTCAGGAGCACCGCCGCAGCGGCACTCACCTGTGGCGCGGCGAACGACGTGCCCTGTGCCTCGCGGTACTCCTCGGGCCCGCAGATGGAGTAGCCCTGGTCGCTGCAGGACGGATACCGCGAGGTCAACGACCGGGGGAGCGAAGAGAGGATCCGGAGCCCGGGCGCCGCAAGGTCGTTGTAGATCCGGTCTCGGTTCGAGAACGTCGGGATCGCACCCGACTCGCTCATCGCGCTCACGCCGAGGACGTGTGGAAGGGCCGCCGGGTAGCTGGCGTACTTCCACGGGGTGCTGGGAGCCTGGTCGGAGTTCCCGACCGCCGCCACCACGACGACTCCGTTGGAGACGGCATAGGCGACGGCGTCGGCCTCGAGTCGCGAGTACGTGTCGCGGTCCGGGTCGAGCGGATCGCGGATACCGCCGAGGCTCATGTTGATCACGCGCGCGCCGTTGTCGACAGCCCAGCGGATCGCCTTCGCCTCGGCCTCGACCGGTATCGCCCTCGACTTCGTGACGACCTTCGCAACGAGGAGCTGCGCCGACGGCGCGAGCCCTGCGATCCCGACGCCGTTGTCGACACCCGCTCCGATGAGCCCCGCGACGAAGGTGCCGTGCCCGAGCTCGTCGGTCTTCGCCGAGCCGCCGACGAAGGTCTCCTTGTCGAGGATCCTCCCCGCAAGATCAGGGTGCGACGCGTCGACGCCGGAGTCGATGACGGCCACCGGGATCGGCTCGAACGACGGCAGCGTGATCCACGAGGAGTAGAAGCCGCTGAAGCCCAGGTACCACTGCTTCGACACGAGCGGGTCGCTCGGCGTGAACGCAAGGCGGCGCGTGACGAGCGGCTCGACGTACCTGACCCCACGGATCCCCCTCAGCGAAACGCCCTCCGGAAGGTCGACGAGGAGTGCCGGAATAGGCTTCAGGCTCTCCGGCTCGTTCCCCGTCCGCCGTTCGATCGCTTCTGCGACCGCGTGGGCGTCGGCCCCGGGCGAGAACCCGACAGCGACCCGTGCTGCATCGGCAGCGGCAGGGAGTGCCAGCCACGCGCCCACGACGGCCGCGAGTAGAACGAGCCTTCTCATCCCGACACCTGCAGGATCGGCGACGTCCCCGCGGCGTAGCCGGCAGTCGCCGAGACGCGCGCGCGGTAGGCGCCCGCCGGGACGACCGCGTCGAGGGTGAGCGAGAATCCGCCCGCGGCGACGGTGGTCTCGCCGACCACGACCCACGACGTGCCCTTGCGCCGCTCGATCGCCACGACCGCTCCCGTCAGTCGCGGCCGCACGGTGCCACGGAGCGTCGTCGGATCGACCGCGCTCGGACGGGCCAGCTGGATGCGCGGCGCGACCTGAACGAGCACGGCAGGCGACGCGCGTCCTTCTGCCACGAGCCGGTAGCGCATCGTTCGCTCGGGCGTCACGTCCGCCGTGACGATCCCGTTCTTGTCGAACGTCACCTCGGTACCGGGGGACCACGACGAGCCGTCCGGCGAGGATGCGAGGCGCGGCGTCCCCAGAAAGCGGACGATGCCGGCCATGCGCGCGGACGAGCCCAGCGTGACAGTGCCGACCGACGGACGGTCGAGACGAATCACGCCAACCGTGATCCACGTCGAGCGCAGGCCGAGCGCCGTTCGGACGAGCGAGGCCGGGAACGTCTCGGAGCCCGCCGTCGTCGAGAGAACGAGCGCTCGGAGCCGTCCGGACCGTGTCGCCGATCCCGTCGCGTCGAGGACGCGCGCGGTGCCGCCGAGCTTGGCCTGCACGGTCCGCGCGCCGAGGACGACCGGGCCCCAACGGTGGTACGGCGAGGCCTTGTCCCATGGGTCCGGCCGCGACTGGAGGTAGGGAACCTCGAAGCCGAAGACGTCGGCGGCGCTCGCCGTCTTTCCACCCGAGGTCGAGAAGTAGTACGTCGTTGCGACCTTCCCGCCGTAGAGCACGACCTCGCCGGCCGTGTCCGTAACCGCCTTCGTGGTGGAGGACTTCTCTCCGGACACGCCGAGGTAGACCTGGCTGCGCACGTCGGAGTAGAGGTCGAACGGCTTCCCCTTCACGAGATTCGCCAGCGCATACGAGCGCGCCGCAACCGCCTGTGCCTTGAGCACCTCGGCCGGCCAGCTGAACGGGACCTCTCCTGCGACGACGCCCTGCAGGTAGTTCTCGAGCGGAACGACGTTCACGACGCGGAGGAATGCACCCTGCGGCACGAGCTCGAGCTTCCCGCGGTAGGGCTTGCCGTCGAGCGCAAGGACCGCCTTCTTGCCGGGCCGGATGACGAGCGGCGCGTTCGCCTGCGTCGGGGGCACTCCCGCCTTCGGGGACAGCGTGAGGTCCGAGCGCAGCGTCAGTGCACCCGTCGGGAGCTTGAAGGCGGCGCCGGTCGCATCGACTGCGGTGTACGGCACGGTCGAGGAGATCGTCACGGCCTGTCGTCCCTCGGCGAGGAGCACGCGCACGACCTTGCGGCCCGCTTTGCCGATCGTCGTGCCCGAGTAGTAATGGCTGAGGATCTCGGCGTAGGTCCGGCCCGCCTGGGCCTGTCCGTAGGCGCCGTACTGGCTCATGCCGACGCCGTGACCCCAGCCGCGGCCGGAGACGAGGAACACCGCCTCACCGTAGGAGGACGGAGGCGCCTGTTGCCCTGCCGCCGGAACGGCAGCGACGGTGAGAACGCAGATGACGAGAGCGAAGAGTGCGCGCACGAACCGGCCCAGGGTAGCTCCGCAGGGTTAAGAAAATCAGCGCCGGGGTCAGACTTCGTGTCTGACGCCGGCTCAGATCCTCATTCTCGGCCGAGAAACGGGCGCCCTTGAGCGTAACGGGCCTATTTCCAGGCCGATTCCTCCACCGGCGCCCGCTTCTTGAGCGGCTCCCACCACGCGCGGTTCTCCTCGTACCAGGCGACCGTCTCGGCGAGCCCCTCGTCCCATCCGCGCGACGCCGTCCATCCGAGCTCGCCCTCGAGCTTGCTCGCGTCGAGCAGGTAGCGGCGGTCGTGCCCGGGCCGGTCTGGAACGATCTTCTTCAGCGAGGAAGGCTTGCCCGTCAGCTCGAGCACGCGGTCGGCGATCTCCTCGATCGTCGCCTCGACTCCCGAGCCGACATTGTACGTCTCGCCCGCGCGCCCGTCGCGAAGCACGAGCTCGATCGCCTCGCAGTGGTCGAGGACGTGCAGCCACTCGCGTTTGTTCTGCGTCGACGCGTACATCGGGAGCGGCTCGTCGTCGATCGCGTTCGTCGTGAAGAGCGGGATGACCTTCTCCGGGAACTGGAACGGCCCGTAGTTGTTCGAGCAGTTCGTGATGGTCACCGGCAGGCCGAAGGTCTCGAAGTACGCACGCACGGCGTGGTCGGCTCCCGCCTTCGACGCGTTGTACGGCGTGCGCGGCCGGTAGGGCGACTCCTCGGTGAAGACCTCGTCGGTGTCGAGGTCGAGGTCGCCGTAGACCTCGCACGTCGAGACGTGATGGAAGCGCTCCACCCCCGCGGCGCGGGATGCGTCGAGCAGTGTCTGCGTCCCGAGGACATTGGTGCGGAAGAAGCGCGTCGGATCGACGACGGCGAGCGAGTTGTGCGACTCCGCCGCGAAGTTGACGACGACCTCGACCTCGTGCGCGCGGAGGGTGTCCTCTGCGAGCTCGCGGTCGCAGATGTCGCCCTCGACGAAAGTGATCCGCTCCTCGACGGGCGCGAGGCTCTCGCGGTTGCCCGCGTACGTGAGCAGGTCGTAGACCACGACGTGGTCGTCGGCGTGCCGTTCCAGCCAGTAGTGGACGAAGTTCGAGCCGATGAAGCCGGCTCCGCCGGTGACGAGGAGGCGCATCGCGGGGAAGGCTAGCGACCCATCTCGGCGAGGCAGGCGCGAAGCCCCTCCCGCCAGTGCGGGAGCTGGGGCGCGTTCCGCGGCCGCTCCGAAGAACCGAGTACGCAGGGCGAACGGCGGGCCGCTCGAGCTGCGCGGTCGAGATCCGCCGAACCTGCGTGGAGTGTCCGGCCTCCGCGAAGATCGCCTCCGCGAAGTCGGCCCACGTGCAGTCGCCGTCCGCCGCGAGATGCCAGAGCCCGCGCGGGAGATCGTCGTCGACGAGCGTCCGGGTCGCCTCCGCGAGGTGGCCGACGTAGGTCGGGCACCCGCGCTGATCGTCGACGACCGCGACTTCCTCGCGCTCCTCACCGAGCCGGAGCATCGTCCGCAGGAAGTTCCGACCCGTCGACCCGAAGAGCCACGACGTGCGGACGACCCACGCCTGCGGGCCTGCGGCCGCCTCGCCGTGGAGCTTCGTCCGGCCGTAGGCGGTCGCGGGGTTCGGTCCGTCGGACTCGACGTACGGCGAGCGCTTGCGCCCGTCGAACACGTAGTCCGTGGAGAAGGTCACGAGCGGAACCTTCAGCGAGGCCGCGTGCGCCGTTCCCGCGATGTTCACGGCCGCGGCGCCCTGCGGGTCCGCCTCCGCTCCGTCCACGTCGTCCAGGCGGCGGTGTGCAGGACGAGGTCGAAATCGCCTCGCGACACTGTGTCACTTGGCGGGTGGGTCACGTCCCAATCGGCGCGTGTGAGCGCGAGGACGTCGTCGCCCGCGAAGACCTGCTGGAGCGCCGGCCGGCTGGCCACGGGCTCCGGTGATCAGGACTCGACGGCGGCGTCCCGCGCGGAGAGGATCGGCGTGTCGAGCTCCATAGGTGTGCAACGCGCGCGTCGTTCCAGGGACGTGTGCTCGTCCGGGTCGGCCGGGTCGTACTCGGCCGTGACATGGTAGCAGAACAAGATGTCCGTCAGCGCCTCGAAGCCGTGTGCGTTCACGCCGGGGATGTAGATCGCGACCGGATTCTCGTCGCCGATGTCCTCCGTGAACGTCTCGCCGCTCTCCCGTTCGAGGACGACCACGCGGCCATACCGCGCACGCAAGCAAAGAGGTCGTCCTGACCGCGCTCGTGGTAGTGGAGGCCGCGGACCACGCCGGCGCGCGAGAACGACACGTTCGTCTGCCGCATCGGCTTCGGGAGGACGCTGTCGCGCCGAAGCTCACAGAACCAGCCGCGTTCGTCCTCGACGCCGTGAGCGGGATGCGGAGCAGGCCGTCGATCACGCGCCGGCTCGCTTGTTGGCGCCCGTCTCCTCGATGCGATGGCCGATGTCGGCGAGGTGCTGCCAGTGCTTGCCGGCGTCCTCCCACCACCCCGAGACTTCAGCGGCGTCGAGACGCCCTGCGAGAGCGTAGTGGCGGTTCACGTCGGTGATCTCGAGCTCGCCACGTGCGGACGGGCTCAGGGTCGCGATGACGTCGAAGACATCGGGCGGGAAGCAGTCGAGGCCGACCACCGCGTGGCCGTCGGAGGAGCGTCGTACCGCATGTCCACGACGCCGGCCTTCTCGACGATGTCGTCACCTGCCCGTCGTCGCCGTAGACGACCACGCCGAAGTTCTCGGGTCGTCGACCTCCTTCACGAAGATCCGCGCCCGCATCGGTTGCTCCGCCCACTCGTGCAGGCTCGGAGACTGCGCGTACTCGAAGATGTTGTCGCCGAGCACGACCACGAGCGGCGCGCCGCCGGCGAAGTCCTCGCCATGCCGACGACCTGCGCCATGCCCCCCGGCTCCGTTGCACCTTGTACGTGAGATCGAGCTCGAGTCGGGTTCCGCCGCGCGGCGCGAGCCGGCCGTCGCCGAGCAGGTCGATCATCTGGCCGGCGTGGCCCTTGCCCGTGACGAGGAGGACGTCACGGATTCCCGCGGACTGGAGCAGCTGGAGCGGGTAGTAGATCATCGGCGAGCTCCGACCGGCAGCAGGTGCTTGTTCGCGACGCGGGTCAGCTCGCCGAGACGGGTCGC
>CAWBER010000010.1:0-240599 GCA_963787855.1 uncultured Gaiellaceae bacterium | reverse complement strand
ACGCGGATCCGAACCGACTGTTGTGCATGCAAGGCGGCGAGCAAGTCCAGTTTGTCCGCGATGACACCGAGCAAGGCGGCGAGCTCCTCGGCAGTGCGGACCATATTTTTTGCTTGCTAACGCCCAGACTGTGACCTGCCCGATCTTCAGCAGCGCGCACCAGTCGATCAGCTCGTCGAGTTTGTCTGCTCCTGCTTCGTGACCGGCGCCGGGCCGCTGCAGTCCGCTCGAGCTTGCCCGGCGACGGTTGCCGTCAAGGATGACGGCACAGTGCCGCGCAAGAGTTGTTGTAGCACGTCATGGCGAAATCGGCGCGTGTAGCTGCCGCACACAGGCGGCAAGGGTGCGGCAGTCCGGCAGTCCCGCCTCTAGCGCGTTCCATAGCGATCTCCATGAACGTCAACGACGGTCGCGCTCGACGATTCCTCGTGAAGCTGGAGGAAACCGAGTCGCTGGAGTACGCCGGAGTACAGAGCGGAGTACCGACAGGGCTCCGTGCACTGCATTTCGTTGCACTTCGGTGCAAGACCGCTTCGGAGGCGTTGCAGGCACTTTCAGCCTGGCGCACGCGCCTGCTGCCGTCTTCTCAAGACTTTTAATCCCAAGGTCGCAGGTTCGATGCCTGCCCGGCCCATCTGATCCCGCATGGTTGAGGCGATTTCGCTTGGCTATGCGGGTCAGGTGCGCCGTGGAGGTCGCGAAAGCCCGTGTGGTGCACACCACGGATGCACACCCGGAGAAACCGGCGGAGCCTCTCGGTGTGGATCGAGGAGCGCGAACTGGAAGCGGGCACGGCGCGGCTACCGGATCATCGCCCCTCGAGGAGGCGCCGGAGAGTGGGGACCTGTTGCCGGGGTCACGATCGGCGGCTGACCGGCCTGGCGCTCCGGGCGGACACATCGCTCATGCGAGTCCGCGGTTTCAGCCTCGCGCCATCTGGTCGATACAGACGGTGACAGCGAGCAGAAGCGCATCCTCCTCGCTCGGTGCGACCTCGATCCCGTAGGTGTCCCGGATCCGGAACCAGCGCTTGGACACCTCCGCAACTCTCTCGCCGCCACGCTCGATCTTGTACTCGTGGTCGACGATGTTTCCCTTCGCTTCCATGTCCTCTCCGTCTTCGACTTCGATCGAGTATCGATCGCGGAGCGGAGTGATCAGCGCCTTCTTGACCGTTGCGACCGTGGCGTCTCCGCGCTCGATCTCCATCTTGTCGCGGATCGTGAGCTTCTTCTCCTGGATCTTGTACAGCTCGGCACCCGAGGCGTCTTCGAGCACGAGCGTGTCACGAATGCGCAGTGCCTTCCCGTCGACCTTGAACGCTCGCTCGCCCTCCTCGTTCTCGATCCAGAAGTCGTCCCCGATCGCGAACATCTTCTCGCGCATCCGGTACTTCGTCCCGTCAACACCGCCGCGTCTACGCAACAGTCCCATACGAGTCTCCTTCTTCTCGGTGACCGAACCTTATGGCCGGTCGGCTACGCGGTGACGCCGCGAATGACGCAACGAAAGCCCAGGTGTGTAGTCGACGAGTCGATCGCTTGCCCCTGTCGGGCTGCCGGTCGGTACCGAAGACAGTAGTTCGGCGCACACAGGTGCGAGCCGCCTTTGATCACGCGACGCGCGACGGTCTCGCCCTGCTGAACCGACGGCGAGGTCGCACGGGGGTTGCGTGGAACGCAGCAAGGGCTCTCGACCTCATCTGGATGCCGGGACGTGAACCAGTCGGCGGTCCACTCCCAGACGTTCCCGCACATGTCGAGGAGGCCGTATGCGTTCGGCGGGAAGCTCCCAACGGGCGACCCGCCCTTGGGCGGCTTGAGCTCGAAGCGGGGCGGCGGCGATGGCCTTGCGCGCATCGATCTCGGTGATCGGTGGATTCTCCGGCTCCGGAAGCGGCAGAATCGAGCGGTCGAGACCGTTGTCGGAAGTGTCACCCATCGTCGCTCCTTCGAGGTCGCGTGGGCAGATGTCGAGCATACGGTTGGGGCCGACAATAGGCTTGAACGCGTGACGTCCACGCATGGCGACGCAGCTGCCTGATGGGCGAAGCGTTCTTCTGGGGTCTTGTCGGAGGCTCTTCGCTCGTGATCGGCGGTGTCGTCGCGCTACGGGTTGCGATCTCAAGACGCCTGCTTGGTCTAATCATGGCCTTCGGCGCAGGGGTGTTGATCAGTGCAGTCGCCTACGAGCTCGTCCACGAGGCATTCGAGACCTCGGCCGGGGACGGAGGGATAGCGCTCGGGCTCCTCGCAGGCTCGGCTGTCTTCTTCGCGGCGGAAGTCCTGATCGACCGGCTGGGCGGCAGCGAGCGATCGAGCTCGGGCGAAGGAGACGTGGCCCAAGCAGGACGAGCACTCGTGCTCGGGATCGTGCTCGACGGCATCCCCGAGTCGCTCGTCCTCGGGCTCACGGTGCTCGAGGCGGGTACGGTCAGTGCCGCGTTCCTCGTCGCCGTCTTCCTCGCGAACCTCCCCGAGGCGATCGCGGCGACGACGGCCCTCTCCCGAGCGGGCCGCAGCAGCTCCCGCATCATCCGCTTCTGGGTGCTCGTGGCACTCGGCTTCGGCGTTACGTCCCTACTGGGCTACGTCGTACTCGATGCCGCCTCACAACGGACGGTCGCGTTCGTGCTCGCTTTTGCGGGTGGCGCGGTACTCACGATGCTCGCCAACACGATGATGCCCGAGGCTCTGCACTACGGCGGCAGGTTGGCGGGTTTGGCGACAACCGTCGGGTTCGCACTCGCGTTCGCGATCAGCTCGCTGCAGTGACGGTCCACGAACCTCGCGCCGGCATGGGGAAGGACGGGACCACGACACCCAGAATCCCGCTTCGGGCTTTCGCCGTGAAAGCCTGATCCGAAAGCAAGACGGGTGCACGATCGTGGCGGTCGCCGAAAGACATGAGCGGTTCTGGAGTCGACACGCGCGCACTCATCGTCGGCGGTATCGCCGTCCTCCTCGCTGTAGCCGTGCGGGCCAGCTCCTCCCCCTGTTCGTGTCCACGTCGGCATCATCGAACTCCTGCGTGGAAGAGGCAGGCCGGGTGTTGTCCCGGCCCGCCCGTTGCTCAGGAGCGGGGGAGCGCGGGCTCTTGGCCCCGGCGCTCCTAGTTGCGCGGCCCGCGCTAACGGGATTCGTCCCCCAACCTCCCCTTGCCTCTGATGGTCGACGCTAGGTCGTCGGAGTCAACCCCTCTCGAGCACAGACGTACGAGCTTGCTACGGCCGGCCAGGATTTCTCACGCGTTGTAATGGGTACGAACACCGCGCGACCCCAAGCCGAGGAGGACACGATGGCGGGCAAGGCTGACTTCACTGAACAGGAGTGGAAAGACCTCCAGCAGGGCATTACCGGTGCCGGGCTGCTCGTCTCCACAGCCCATCGCGATTTCACCGACACTTTTGGCGAGGCGAGCTCTATCGCCAAGCAGCTCGCCGCCCATCGGGACAGCGAGAGCGAGCTCGTCCGCGATCTCTCCTCGACCCGCGGCACCGGCTTCGGCTTGATGGCGTCGCCCGACGAAGTCGAGGACGGAACCATCAAGGCGCTTGGTGGTGCGGTAGCCGCTCTCAACCAGAAGGCGCCCGATGAACTAGACGCCTATCGTGATCTCGTTCTCGACGTCGTCGCTGCGGTGGCGGAGGCCAAGGGTGGTGTTCGGGACGAAGAGACGGCAGCGATCGAGCGGATCAAGAGCACGCTCGGAGCCTCGAACGAGACATCCGCGACAGGGCAGTAGTGAGCGCCGCGAGCAGCGCATCGACTACGAGAAGTCGCCGTCCTCTTCGAGTCCCAGCTCGCGGCGCACTTCCTCGTCGTCGCCGTCGCCTGCGTCCTGCCCACCCTCGAGCGCGCGCTCGCGCGTGTCGGCCTCGTCCTCGGCATCTGGTGCGTCGAAGGGATCGTGCTTGGGTGGGAGGTTCTCGGTCGGGTTGGAGTCGGGCACACGTGCATTCTTCCCGCATCGCCCCTCTGCAAACCCGGCGTAGGCCGTCGTGCCGGCCGAAGGTCGACTGGCCGACCATCTAGGCCATCGTCTCGAGCCTGGACCTCGCCGGTCGTCGAGGTTGCCACAGCGGTAGGAGCGTGGGGTCTCTCGCGGCGAGATCCAGGCAGTGCGACTCTCCTTTCCAAGTGGGACACCGGCGAAACGCGGGACCGTGACGAGCCCGGACAGGCAAGACCACCGGGGCTGCGCCGGTGCAAACGACGTCGACCGAATATCCGTCGGACGCTCGGTTACTGACGACGGCAGATCGGTGTCGCGCGGCTCGGCGTCGGGAACGTCTGCTCGATCAGTGCGAAGGAGCTCGCTCGCCGCGAGAGCAACCGGTTACGAGTGTGTGCCGAGCCGGTGAACGGCCTTGCGGCCGGTCGCGATCTGTGCGATTGCTCATCCGATGCGTCTGGCGCTCATCGCTCAGCGTCCAACGCCGACGAACGAGTCCCTCGCCGGCGCACTCGCCGACGGCGTCGGCTGGGAGCCGATGTCGCCGGAGCAGGCGCTCGACGAGCTTCGCCCGGGTGACGCCGCGCTCGGGCGGCTCGACGTCCTGCCGACGCTTGACGGGATCGACGACGGCATGTGGGCGCTCGGTGCGCTCGAGGCGCGCCGGGTGGTCGTCCTGAACGACGCCGCGGCCCTCTTGGCGACACACGACAAGCTCCTCACTGCACGGCTGCTCCGGCGGGCCGGCCTGCCGCACCCGCGAACCGCGCACGTCAGGCCGGATCGGCCGTTTCCGGCCGTGCGGCCGCCGGTCGTCGTGAAGCCCCGGTTCGGGAGCGGCGGCACCGCCGTCACGCTGTGTCCCGACGAGGACGCTCTCGTCGACACCTTTGCGCGCGTGTCCACGGCGCCGTGGTTCGAGCAGCAGGGCGCGCTCGTGCAGGAGCTCGTGCCGCCGCAAGGCTACGACCTCCGTATCCTCGTCGCGGGCCAGCGGATCGTCGGAGCGATCTTCCGGATCGCGGCGGAGGGCGAGTGGCGGACGAACATCGCGCTCGGCGGCTCGAGGCGCCCCGTCGCGGATCCACCTCCACAGGCCTGCGAGATCGCGCTCGCCGCCGCGCATGCGGCGGGCACGGCGCTCGTCGGCGTCGACCTCGTGCAGGACAGGCTCGGGGGCTGGACGGTGATCGAGCTGAACGGTGCCGTCGAGTTCACGCGGGAGTATCAGCCGGCAGGTGATGTCTTTGCGGACGTCCCGGCCGAGCTCGCACGGCAGGCGGCGGCGACCCTGGGCGCCGCCGCTGCTGCTGCGTAGCTTCGGCCGCTGACTATGCGGTCATGCGGCCGACGACGTCGTACTTCTTGACCGACGTGCGCCTGCCCGGTGTGTCGTCCGTGGGCATCGCGCTCAGCGCGGCGTCGCCGGTCGCGTAGTCCTCCTCGGAGTCGAAGAACACGATCGCGACCGACTCGCCCGCGTCGGCGTCGTGCAGGAGGAGGAACTCCGTTGCCGGGATGTTGTCGGGCCGCTCGCCCGACTCGATCTCGCTCTTGACCCGCTCCATCCGCTCCCTGTCCACACCCTCGAAGGACACAACGCGTGCAATTGCCATCCCGAGCCTCCCTGGTCGCTTTCGGGAAAGCCTAGTGGTCTAGAGTCGCGCGTCGTGCGCGTCCTCTTCGCGTCGACGCAGGGCACCGGCCATTTCGGGCCGCTGATCCCGTACATCGACGCGGCCGTGCGCAACGGTCACGAGACGCTCGTCGTCGGGCCGCCGACGCTCAAGGCCCGGGGCTACGAGTTCAAGCCCGGGGCGTCGCCGCCGGACGAGCTCCTCGGGCCGCTGTGGGGACGGATGGCATCCCTCCCTCCGGGACAGGGCGACCTCGTCGTCGTCGGCCAGATCTTCGCGGCGCTGAACGTTGACGCGATGCTCCCGACGCTCGAGCAGACGATCGAGGAGTGGAAGCCCCACGTGGTGCTGCGCGAGTCCGCAGAGTTCGCGTCCGCGATCGCCGCCGAGCGACACGCCGTTCCTCACGTGCGCGTCTCGGCGGGCGTCGCACTCGTCGAAGAGGCGGCCATCGCGATCGCCGCCCCTGCCCTCGAGGAGCGGCAGCCGGGCATCGCTCGGCGGATCGTGGACTCGCCGTATCTGTCGTACTTCCCGGCCGGAGTCGACCCCGCGCCATTCCCGTTGACGCGCTACCGGCACCCAGCGACCGAGGCGACGCCGGAGCCGCTGCCGGACTGGTGGCCGGGCGACGAGCGGCCGCTCGTCTACGTGAGCTTCGGCAGTGTCGCCGCGACGTTCCCGCCGGCCGCGCAGGTCTACGGCGCCGCTCTTGCCGCTGTTGCCGAGCTTCCCGTTCGCGTCCTCCTCACGCTGGGCGGGAACGAGCTCGAGCTGGGCGATATCCCGACGAACGTGCAGGTCGAGAGCTGGGTGTCGGAGCCGGACGTGCTCGCGGGTGCCTCGGCCGCCGTCGGCCACGGCGGAACCGGCACGACGTTGAGCGCGCTCGCGGCGGGCTGCCCGCTCGTCGTCGTGCCGCTCTTCGGCGACCAGCCGTCGAACGCCGTCCGCGTCGCGGTCTCCGGCGCCGGCGTCGCTTCGTCCGTCGACCAGATTGGGCAGCGCATCCGGTTTGTCCTCGACGAGGCGCGCTATCGCGACACGGCGCGGGCGATGGCCGACGCGATGCGGGCGCATCCGCCCGTGGACGACTTCTTCGCCGACTACGAAGCGCGCTTCTGAGCCCGAGTTGCCTCGACCGCTCGTCGTGCCTCGATCTCGTACGGGTTGGATCGGTAGCGCGTTGTCAGGTGCTTCCAGCTCAGGTGGAGCGCTCGGTGCTGCCCCTGCCAGATGTGGCACAGCTCGTGCGTGATGAGATCGTCGGAAGGCGTCGGGCTCTTGAGCAGGATCGTCCGCCAGAGTGCGTAGCCGCGGTAGCGGCGGAATCCGGGGATGCGGAAGAACCACGGCGTGACGCGAATGCGGACGCCGTCCACGCGCACTGGCTCGGGGTAGTAGTCGAGAGTGTCGAGACGGGCTTTCGCGCGCGCGAGCGCGGCGCCGAGGCCTGCGTCAGCCACTCAGGGCTGGCGTGAGCACCATGACCGGGCTTCCGTCCTGCGACTGGAGGTAGCTGTACTGGTATAGCCGGGAGCGCGTCGCGCGGTCGATCACGCGCTGCTCGTCCGCCCGGATCTGCCCGACGCTCGGCGTTAGGGGAGCGGTGAGGGTTTGGTCGAGCGGGCGGTCGAGCTCCGCGCGAACGTCGCGGCGCTCGAGGAACACCGCAGCCGCGGCCCGCCCGTTTGCGCGAGGCGGTATGAGCACGAGGGTCGAGTCGATCCCGTCGAGGTAGTGGAATGAGTAGAGCGCGAGCTCGAGCGCCTCACGGCGTAGGAGCTCGCCGCGCTCGATCGTCGGCTTCCCCTCGGGGATCGAGCATGCGTTGCCAAGGCCGCAGAGCGTGTACATCACGGTGCTCGAGGCATTGATCGTGTCGATGTCATCGGCCTCGGCGCGGCCCGCGGTCGTGTCCGGGCGGACAGCGATCGCCGGGACGCGGAAGCTCGAGCCGTCTGGACCCGTGACCGTGGGCGGGCCGGCGTAGGTCACCGCGGCGAGCGCATTCCCGCTCGGAAGGCGGTACTGGTCGCCGACGTGATCGGCGATCTGGGCGTAGCGCCGTTCGACGCTTCCCGTGGGCTCCCACGCCGACCAGGCGGGAGCGGGGGCGGGGCTCCCGCGGCCGACGAGGACGAGCAGCGTCCCGACGCCCGCGCCCGCGACGATCGCAAGCACGACGTAGAACGCTGCAAAACGGCTCCGGTAGGCGAGGCGGCGCGCGCGGTCGGCGCGCGTCTCCGGGCGAGCGACGATCGAGCTGCCCATACCCTCGCGAGAGACCGGCTTCGCGTCGGCGGCGGCCTTCCCCGTCACATCGTCGGCCACGAGCTCTCCTCAGACAGGTCGACCTCCGGAATCGTGATCTTCGACTCGTCGAGCAGGTTGAGGAGCTCGTCGCCGAAGAGCTCGCGTCGCGCGTCGAGCACGTCGGCGATGTGCTCGACCGCCTCGCGGTTGTGGGTCACCAGGTTGTAGGCGGCGACGTACGCCTGGCCGACGAGCTGGCCGACGATCACGCGCTTGTCGCGGTCGGACATGACGGAGGCGATCGGGTTCTCGGCGAACGGCCCGCCGCCGCTCGTGCGGTTGACGATCTGAAGGCCGATCTTCTCGAAGCGCTTGAGGATGCGCTCCCGTGCTTCCTCTTCGGTCTCGTCCTCGCGTCGCTTCACGGCGAACGGCTCCGGCCCCATCGCGGAGGCGCCGACCATGTACGCCGCCTGCGCGGTCACGCTCATGACGTCGCCGCCGACACCGTTCGAGTTCTCGCCGTAGAACACGCGCTCCGCTGCCATCGCGCCGAGCGCCCACACGAGCCGCGCGAACTCCTCGGAACGGAAGCGGCTGAAGCGCTCCTCCTTCTCGAGCGCCTGGTGGTGCCCGAGTGCGCCGCCACGCATCCGGATGGAGAGCCGCGTCGACTCTGCGCCCTTCAGGTAGGCGTGGCCGGCGGCGGCATGGCCAGCCTCGTGAATGGCCACGGCGCGACTCTCCTCCGGGATGTACTCGACGCCGACTGCGGTTCCGGCTTCGAGAGTGGTCATCGCCTCGACGAGATCGTCCCAGGTCAGTGCGTCGCGGTTCGAGTGGTGCGCGATCGTGAGCGCCATCGACGTCACCTGCTCGAGCATCGCCGGCGCATAGCCGTTCGTGACGCGCGCGATCTCCTCGCGCTTGTGCGCCTGGTCCAGCTCCTGCTCGTGCGAGACCTTGCCCAGGTAGAGATCGAGAATGTCGAGTCGGTCTTGCTTCGTGGGCGTGCGGAACCAGACGTGGCGCCCCATGCGTCCCGGGCGCGTGAGCGCGGGATCGAGCCGGTCGACGGGCACGTTGGTCGCGCCGATGAAGTAGATCTGCTCCTTGCGCGGCCGCGCGCCGGGAAGCCGGAGCGACCTGCGGCCGAGTCGCCGCGGGACGATGTAGACGCCGTCGAGCAGCGTGTTCGCCTTGTTCGTGAAGAACTTCTTGAAGAACGGCGGGTTGTCGATGCCGTCCATGACGACGAGCAACTGGTTCAGCGCGAGCGAGCCGCCGCCTCCCATTCCGCCCGGGAACATGAAGTTCAGCGTGTTGTTCAGGCGCGTTGCGACCGACGATGCGCCGGGAGACTGCGGTGCGCGCTCGGCGAAGAGACGCTCACGCCAACGGCGGCTCTCGAGGATGAGGTCGCCGGAAGGGTTCAGCGCGCCCTGTGGCCCGTACCAGAGCAGGTCGTGCACGTCGACGGGCTGGGACGCGCCGGCAGCCCCGCCGAAGCCGGGGTTGAGCGCCTGGCGGCGCATGCCGACGGCGTCGATCTCGTCGATGAACACGATGCACTGACCGCCCCACTTACGGGCGAGCCGCTTGGCGCGGCGCGCGAGCACGCGCACGACGATCGCGTCGATGCCGATGAACGTCGCCGCGAAGCCGGAGCCGGGGATCGAGATGAACGGCGAGTTGAAGCCGGTCGCGAGCGCCTTCGCGAGCATCGTCTTGCCGGTGCCCGGCGCACCGAGGAACAGCAGGCCGCGCTCGCGCTTGCCGCCCGCGCGCTCGAACGCCTCGCCGGACTGCCAGATCGAGACGACGCGCCGCACCTCCTCCTTGGCCTCGGCCTGGCCGCGGACGTCGGCGAGCTTCACGCCCCACTCCGCGTCGCCGGGCTCGAAGGCCTGGATCTGCGAGAGGTTCATGATCAGGAGCGGCCCGAACAGGATGAGGAAGTTCATGACCAGGAAGAACGGCAGGATCACGAGCAGCGGGACGATCTGCATGAGCAGTGCCGCGTCGAGCCAGAGGTAGAAAGGCAGCAGAATGAGGGCGACGACGATTGCCAACTTCACCCAGAACCGCCAGAACCAGACGCGCCTCCTCGCGACGACGTCCTCCTCGCGCAACTGCTGGCTTTCGAGCCCGAAGAGGCTCGGCCGCGGGATCAGCCGGTGGAACACGATGTCGACGACGCCGCGGAAGCAGACGACGAGCCCGAGCGCCGCGACGATCGACCAGAACCACGACCAGCCCTGGGTCTGGTTCAGCCAGACGACGACTGCGGGGGCGGTGATGAGCGCGACGGCGGTCGCCGCGCGCGTGAGCCGGCGCCACTGGCTCGCGAGTTCCGCAGAGCTCTCGGCCTGCTGCAATCCCCCCATCGGCTGCGCCTCGGTCGCCACCTTCGAAGCATAGGGACGCCTCTTCGGTCGGAAGGTTGGCGGCTGCTGCTAGGTTCGCGGCCGTGTCCACCGCGGTCATGTCCACGAGCGAGGGGACGATCGAGCTCGAGCTGTTCGACGACGACGCCCCGAAGACCGTCGCGAACTTCACGAAGCTCGCGGGGGAGGGCTTCTACGACGGCCTGATCTTCCACCGCGTGATTGCCGACTTCATGATCCAGGCCGGCTGTCCACGCGGGGACGGCACAGGCGGGCCGGGCTACTCGTTCGAGGACGAGTTCAACGATCACCCGGTCGCGCGCGGCTACCTCGCGATGGCGAACGCCGGCCCGAACACGAACGGCTCGCAGTTCTTCATCGTCACGATCGACGCGGCGCCCTGGCTCGACGGGAAGCACACGGTGTTCGGGCGCGTCACGTCCGGCCAGGACGTGGCCGACCGCATCTCCGAGGTCGACCGCGACTCGCGCGACAGGCCTCTCGAGCCGGTCGCCATCGAGTCGCTCACCGTCGGCTAGAGCGGACGCGTCTCTCGGCGGGCGAGATCGGACATGCCCGATGGGGCAGCCCATCGCGCAGCCATGCCGGTTCGCGGCGCAGGTGTCAGACACGGTGTCTGACACCGGGGTGTCCTCGCCGGACTAGGCTCCGGCCGTGGACCTCGCCGGCAAGACAGCCGTCGTTACGGGCGCGTCCAGCGGCTTCGGCGCGGCAACCGTGCGTCAGCTACGCGAGGCCGGCGTTCGTGTAGTGGGCGGCGCCCGGCGCGTGGAGCGGATCGACGCCGACGTCGCGCTGCGCCTCGACGTCACCGACGAGGAGAGTTGCGTCGGCTTCGTGGCCAGCGCGGCCGAGGCGCTCGGCGGAATCGACATCCTCTACAACAACGCGGGCCTCGCGCTCGGCCGCTACCCGTTCACCGAGTCGAACCCCGAGGACGAGGCGACGGTGCTCCACACGAACGTGGACGGCGCGATCCGGATCACGCGACTCGCTCTGCCACACGTCCGTGACGAGGGCCATATCCTCTTCACGGGCTCGATCGCCGGCCGGCAGGCGTACGAGAACGCCGCGGTGTACGTCGCGGCGAAGTTCGCGTTGCGCGGCTTCGTCTACGGGCTGCGGGAGGACCTTCTCGGGCGCCCGATCCGGATCTCGACGATCGACCCCGGCCTCGCCAGGACCGAGTTCTCGCTCGTCCGCTTCAAGGGCGACGAGGCGGCCGCGAGTGCGCCGTACGAGGGTGTCGAGCCATTGACCGCGGACGACGTGGCCGACTGCGTGCTCTTCGCGCTCACGCGGCCGCTGCACGTCAACATCGACGAGATGGTCATCAAGGCGCTCGCGCAGTCGAGCGGCGGCCGGATCCTGCGCCGCGAGGCCTGACCATGCTGACGATCCTCGATGGATCGACGTTCTGCATCTGCGACGACCGCGGCGACATCGCGGCGGAGACGAGCGGATTCTTCGCACACGACACGCGATTCCTCTCGCGCCTCGTGCTCAGGGTCGGCGGCGCCACACCACTCCTGCTCTCTTCCGGGAGGGTCGAGCACTTCCAGGCAGCGTTCTATCTCCGCAACGGGACGGGGGACGGCCTGCCGCGCGACGGCGTCTCGATCGCCCGCGAGAGATTCGTCGGGACCGGTATGCAGGAGCGGATCTCGCTGCGGAACGAGAGCCCTGAGCCGCTCGAGCTCACGGTTGCGCTCGAGGCCGAAGCAGACTTCGCGGACATCATCTCGGTGAAGCATCACGACTTCTCGCTCGGCGACCCCGAGCACGCGCAACCGCTGCCACCACCGGCGCCGTCGACCTACGACGAGAAGCGGCGCTTGGTCTCGATCGTCGATGCGCGCGGCGACCTCGGCACGCGGATCGTCTTCTCGAAGCCGGGCACCCTCGAGGGCAACGAGATGTCCTACACGCTCACGCTCGATCCGCACGAGCGCTGGGATCTCAGCCTCGACGTGCTGCCATGGCTCGAGGACGAGGTCGAGACGGTGGAGCAACTCGACGACGAGCGCGAGACGGTGAGCGATGTCGTCGCCGCGTGGACTCTGCGCGTCCCGAGGGTCCGCGGCGGGTGGGAGAGCCTGCGACGCGCCTTCGACCGCTCGATCGCGGATCTGGCGGCCCTGCGTATGCGCGCGGGCGACAATCGCCGGCCGCTGTTTGCCGCCGGGATGCCGTGGTTCATGACCGTCTTCGGCCGCGACACCGCGATCACGTCGCTGCAGACGCTGCTCCTCGGTCCGGAGATCGCGGTCGGCGCCCTCGACGCGCTCACCGAACTGCAGGCGCACGAGGATGACCCGACGATCGACGCCGAGCCGGGGAAGATCGTTCACGAGGTACGGGAGGGAAGATGCGCCGAGCTCTGGTTCCCGCGCTACTACGGCTCGATCGACTCGACGCCTCTCTATCTGGTACTCCTCGCGGAGACCTGGCGCTGGACGGACGACGCATCCTTCGTGCAACGCATGCGCGAGCCGGCCATGCTCGCGCTCGAGTGGATCGATCGCTACGGCGACCGCGACGACGACGGCTTTGTCGAGTACAGCCGCCAGGTCGACGCGGGCCTCGCGAACCAGTCGTGGAAGGATTCGGGGGACTCGCAGCGCTTCCAGGACGGCTCGTTCGCCGAGGCGCCGATCGCGGCCGCGGAGGTGCAGGGGTACGTCTACGACGCGAAGCGCGGTCTCGCCGAGGTCGCGGGGGAGGTCTGGCGCGACAAGGGGCTCGCGGAACGGCTCGCGCGGGAGGCGGACGAGCTGCGGACGCGCTTCGACGAGGCGTTCTGGGTGGACGAGCGCGGAGGCTTCTACGCACTCGCGCTCGACGGGCAGAAGCGTCCCGTCGACGCGCGCACCTCGAACATGGGGCACCTGCTCTGGAGCGGGATCGTCCCGCCGGAGCGCGTCAGCGCAGTCGTCGACCAGCTGCTCTCGGAGGATCTCTGGTCCGGGTGGGGCATCCGCACGATGGCGTCCGATGCGGCCGCCTTCAACCCGATCAGCTACCACAACGGCACCGTCTGGCCCCACGACACGTCCCTCGCCGCCTGGGGGCTCGCGCGCCACGGGTACACGGCCGAGGTGCGGCGCATCGCGCGCGCCCTCATCGAGGCGGCAGCGCACTTCGACTGGTCGCTGCCCGAGGTCTTCGCCGGCTACGCACGCGACGAGACGCCGTTCCCGATCGCGTACCCCACTGCCGCGCGCCCGCAGGCGTGGGCGGCCGGAACGCCGATCCTCCTCGTGCGCGTCCTCCTCGGGATCGAGCCCGATCGCGAGCGGCAGCGGCTCGTCTCGACCGTGAAGGACGAGCTTCCGAGCTGGCTCGAGGGGTTGCGGATCGAGGGCATCAGGGCATACGGTCGGACATGGACGGCGTCCGTGGATCGCGGTCATGTCACGATTGCCGAGGGTGTCTAGATAGATGCGGATAGGCCTCATCTGTCCCGTGTGGTTCCCGGTGCCGCCGGAGGCGTACGGCGGCACCGAGCGCGTGGTGGCGCTCCTCGCCGACGGACTCGTCGACGCCGACCACGAGGTCACGCTCTTCGCCTCGGGCGACTCGCAGTCGCGCGCCCGGCTCGAATCCGTGTTCCACACGGCGCCGAGCGAGTGGATCGGGCACACCTACTGGGAGATGCAGCACGCGCTGCACGCGTTCCTGAAAGCCGACGAGTTCGACGTCCTCCACGACCACACGGGAATGCTCGGGCTCGCTTTCGGCGGGCTCGTGCCGACGCCGTTCTGCCACACGGTGCACGGGCCGCTCGACGGCCAGCCCGGCCGCATGTACGAGCAGGTGCTCGCGCTCGCGCCGAAGGCGAAGCTGATCTCGATCTCGATGAACCAGCGGAAGCCGAGGCCCAGCTTCCCGTGGATCGGGAACTGCCCGAACGCCCTCGACCTCTCGATGTACCCGTTCAGACGCAAGCCCGGCGGCGACTATCTCGTGTTCCTCGGGCGCATGAGCCCCGACAAGGGCGCCCACCGCGCCCTGGCCGTCGCGCTCGAGACCGGGATCCCGCTGAAGATCGCCGCGAAGTGCCGCGAGCCGCTCGAGATCCGCTACTTCGACGAGTTCATCCGGCCGCACCTCGGCGGCTCGATCGAGTACGTCGGCGAGGTCGGGCACGCCGACAAGGTCGAGCTCCTGATGGGCGCGCGTGCACTCATCTCGCCCATCGACTGGGAGGAGCCGTTCGGCCTGATGATGATCGAGGCGATGGCGTGTGGAACGCCAGTGATCTCCACTCGGCGCGGCGCCGTCCCGGAGATCGTCGACCACGGGCGGACGGGCGTGATCGTGGACAACTACCGCGACATGGAGAACAGCGAGATGCTCGAGCTCGCCGACTCGCTCGATCCCGAAGAGATCCGTCGCGAGGTCGAGGAGCGCTTCTCGCCGGAGCACATGGTCGCGAACTACGTCGCTGCCTATGAGGCGACGATCGAAGCCACGCGCGGCGCGTGAGGATCCGCTCACGGTACGACCGCGAGATCTTCGGGCTCGCGCTCCCGGCGCTGGGCGCACTCGCAGCGGAGCCTCTCTACCTCCTCGTCGACACTGCGATCGTCGGGCACCTCGGGCGGCCGGAGCTCGCTGCGCTCGGCATCGCGTTCACCATCCTCGGCGGCACCTTCGCGATCTTCAATTTCCTCCAGTATGGGACGACCGCGCAGGTCGCGCGGGCGGGTGGCGCCGGGGAACAGGAGACCGCGCGCCGGCTGGGCGCGCAGGCCGTCTGGCTCTCGATCGCCTTCGGGATCGCCGTCTCCGCGCTCCTGGCCGCGCTCGCGCCACAGCTCGTGTCCCTCATGGGCGGCGAGGGCGAGGCGGCGGACCATGCGGTCACGTACCTACGGATCGCCGCCGTCGGGTTCCCGGCGGCCTTCCTCGCGCTCGGAGCGCAGGGGTACCTTCGCGGCGTCGCCGACTTGAGGACGCCGCTGGTCGTCCTGATCGCCGGGAACGTCGCGAACGTCTTCCTCGAGCTGCTCTTCGTCTACGGCTTCGATTGGGGTATCGCCGGCTCGGCCTGGGGGACGGCGATCGCGCAGCTCGGCATGGGTGCCGCGTTCGTGGTCGTCGTGTTGCGGCGGCTCGAGCCCGGCGAGGCGCGTGTGCGGCTCGGTCTCGCCCGGCGCGTGCTCTCGCTCGGGAAGTGGATCTTCATCCGTACCACCGCGCTGATGGGCTCGTTCGTGCTCGCGGGCGCGGTCGCGACGCGATTCGGCGACGCGGCGATCGCTGCTCACCAGGTGGCGTTCCAGCTCTGGATCTTCCTCGCACTTGTGCTCGACGCCGTGGCCATCGCGGGCCAGATCATCGTCGGGCGCGAACTCGGGGCGGGCCGCCAGCAGGAGGCCTACGGTGCGAGCGAGCGGATGATCTGGCTGTCCGTCGCGCTCGGAGGGATCTTCACGCTGGCGATGCTCCTGCTCGCGGGCGTGCTGCCGCGCGCGTTCACCGGCGACACCTCGGTGCTCGACGAAGCAGCGCTGCTGTGGCCGATCTTCGCCCTCATGCAGCCGCTGAACGGCGCCGTGTTCGCGCTCGACGGCATCCTCATCGGCGCGAGCGACGGGCCGTTCCTCGCGCTGTCGATGCTCGCGGCCTTTCTCGCCTGCGCCGCCGTGCTGCTCGCGTCGCTCGAGGCGGATTGGGGGATCCGAGGCGTTTGGGCGGCGCTGCTCGTTCTCATTGTCGTCCGGCTTGGGCTCATGACGACGCGCTTTCGGCGGGGCCGCTGGCTCGTCACAGGCTGGGCCTAAGCTCAGAGCCGTGAACGTCCTCGGCGGGAAGCTCGAGCCTTGTTCGTTCGACCCGCTGACCGGCTTCTTCCGGGACGGGTCGTGCCGGACGGCGGGCGTCGACCCGGGCTTCCACGCCGTCTGCGCGGTCATGACGGAAGAGTTCCTGGAGTTCTCCGTGCAGGCGGGCAACGACCTCGTGACCCCGCAGCCGCAGTGGATGTTCCCCGGCCTGAAGCCCGGCGACCGCTGGTGCGTCGTGGCGGCGCGCTGGCAAGAGGCGCTCGAGGCCGGAGTCGCTCCATCGGTCGTGCTCGAGGCGACCCACGCGTCGGCGCTCGAGTTCGTATCGCTGGCAGACCTCGAGGCGCACGCGGCCGCCTGATGTCGCGTCAGCTCCTGCTCTTCGCGGGCGTGCGGCGTTTGCGCGTCGTCTTCTTGGCCCGTCCGTTCTTCCGTCCGTTGCGTGCGCGGCCGCTCTTCGCCGCCTCGACGCTCGCGCGCAGCGCTTCGAGGATGTCCGTCGGCTCCTCGCGCTCCTTCACGGGCGCCTCGGCGTGGATCTCCTCGCCCTTCTGCTTGCGCTTTACGATCTTCAGCAGCCGCCTCCGGTACTCGTCCTCGTACTGGTCATGCCGGAACGAGGACGTGAACCGCTCGATGAGCGTCTCGGCCATCTCCAGCTCCTGCTTGTCGACGCGCGGCTTTCTCGAGGGGGCGATCCCCTTCGTCGGCCGGATCTCGTCGGCGAAGTACATGTTCTCGAGCGTGATGACTCCCTCGCGGATGCGGAGCGTGCCGAGCTGCTGCCGGTCGTGGAAGACGTAGCGCGCCACAGCCGAAAGCTCCGAGCTCTCCATCGCCTTGACGAGCAACGCGTAGACCTTCTCGGCCCCGTCCGCCGGGCCGAGATAGTACGTCCGCTTGAACACGATCGGGTCGATCTCCTCGCGCGGCACGAAGGCGAGGATCTCGATCGTCCGGTAGGAGTCCTCCTCGGCCGCCTTGAAGTCCTCGTCCGTCAGGTACACGTGCTCGCCGTCCGAGACCTCGTGCGCCTTGACGATCTCGTCCGCGGGAACGGCCTTGCCTTCCTTCTTGCAGACCTTCTCGTACCCGATCGGCGAGCCGTCCTTCTCGTGGACGAGGTGCAGCTCGAGGTTGTGCTCGTCGATAGCGGCGTACATCTTCACCGGCGCGTTGACGAGCCCGAACGCAATGCTTCCGGACCAGATGGCGCGTGGCATGAATCATCACTACCCCGTACCGGCTCCTTGCCAAACGGCGAAGGTGCGCGCGCGTGCCTGACCCGACGAACGCCGAGATCGCCGACCGGCTCACGCTCTTCGCCGCGCTCCTCGAGCTTGCGGGGACGTCGCCGTTCGCGATTCGCGCGTATACGCGGGCGGCAGACGGGATTCGCACGTCACCCGCATCCGTCGCCGAGCTCGTGCGCTCCGGTCGTGTCCGAGAGCTCCGCGGCGTCGGGGCCGGGATCGAGTCGAAGCTCCGCGAGCTGGTCGAGACCGGCGAGATCGCGGAGCTGCGCGCGCTCGAGGAGGAGCTCGAGCCCGCGCTCGTCGCCTACGGGCGGACGCTCGGGCTCACGCCCTCGCGGACCCTCACCATCGCGCGCCATCTGAATGTGAGGTCCGTCGACGCGTTCGTCCAGGCGGCGCGGGAAGGCCGCTTGCGGGACGTGCCCGGAGTGGGTCCGGCCACCGAGGCGAAGATCGTGGCGAACCTCGCACGCGAGCCCGCCGCGCCGCGTGGCCTGACCGTCAGCCGCAGCCGCGCGCTGTCGCGAGAGATCGCGGACGCGCTCGGCGGCGAGATCGCAGGACCGGCGCGTCGCTACGCCGAGCTCTCGCACGACCTCGCCGTGGTCGTCGCCTCCGACGAGCCCGCTCGCGTGCTCGACCGGTTCGCCGAGCTGGCCCAGATCGTCGTCGTGCTCGAGCGCGCCGACCGGAGAGCGGTCGGGCTGACCGTCGACGGAGTGCCCGTCACAGTCGTGGTCGCGACCACTTCGGCCTACGGCACGGAGCTCGTACGCGCGACCGGGTCGTACGACTACGTCGCCGCGCTCGGGCCCTTGCCGGACGCTGCGACCGAGGCGGAGCTCTACGACCGGCTCGGGGTGCCGTTCTGCCCGCCGGAGCTCCGCGAGCTACCCGGCGCCACGCCACCATCCGATCTCGTCGAGCTCGAACAGGTGCGCGGCGACCTCCACTGCCACACCACGTGGTCGGACGGGCGGGCCAGCGTGCACGTGATGGCGCTTGCCGCGCAGCGGCGCGGGTACGAGTTCCTCGCCATCTGCGACCACAGCCCGAACGTGAGCGTCGTGCCGGGGCTCGACGCAGAGCAGCTCCTGCGCCAGGCCGACGAGATCGCGCACGTGAACGAGCTCGTTGCGCCGTTCCGCGTCCTTCGCGGCGTCGAGTGCGACATCCGAGCCGACGGCGCGCTCGACGTGGACGACCGCGTGCTGGAGACGCTCGAGTGGGTCCAGCTCAGCCTGCATGCCGGACAGCGACGAAGCCGACGGGAGCTCACGCGCATGGTGACCGAGGCGATGCGGCATCCCGCCGTCCGCGGGCTGAGCCATCCGAAGGGCCGGATCCTGAACCACCGTCCCGAGAACGCGCTCGATCTCGACGAGGTGTTCGGGGTTGCACTCGAGACCGGCGTCGCGGTCGAGGTGAACGGCCTGCCCGACCGGCTCGACCTGTCCGCCGCGCATGTACGTGAGGCGCTCGGCGCGGGCGTCCAACTCGTCCTCAACTCCGATGCGCATTCCGAGCGCGGGCTCGACAACGTCGAGCTGGCCGTTGCGACGGCGCGTAAGGGCGGAGCGACTCGGGATGCAGTTCTCAACTGCCGATCTCTCGACGAGTTGGTTTCGCGTCCCCGGATGGAGGGGAGACATGCTCCATGACGGTTCGCATCGATCCCGTCCCGCCGCCCAGCCCGAGCCCGGATCCGATCCCCGTTCCGCCCGACCCGATGCCGGATCCGGGTGACCCGGTGCCGCGTCCCGAACCGGAGCCGCCGGATCCCGACGAGCCGGTCTAGGTGTTGGCTGCCTCGGCCCGCTTGCGCCAGTAGCGCTCGATACCGCGGAAGTGATGCCAGTACGGCCCGGCGCGCTGGTACTCGTCGACCAACTCGGAGTCGACCTGCTCGACGTCGAAGCGCGCCGCGGCGATGAACGTCTGCTCGTCCATCCCGTCCTCGACGCGGCTCCCCCAGCTCGCGAGCGTCGCCCGTAGCGAGGCGAGGTGCTCCTGCACGTCGTCGACCGCGCCGAAGTGGATGAGCGCGAGGCGGGAGGGAGCACGCCGCTCGATCTCGACGAGGGAGCTCTCCCAAGCCTCCAGGTCGAATTCGGGCGGCGGGCAGGGAGGCATGACGAAGGTCGCCCCCTGGAGGCGCACTCCTGCGGCGTCGCCCGCGTAGAGCGTGCCGTCCGAATCGAGGTACGACACGTGGTGCCAGGCGTGGCCGGGCGTGGGGAAGCACTCGAGGCCGACCACCCGCTCGCCCACGGTGTGGAGGTTCTCCGACGGAATCGGCGCGAGCTCGCCCCACAGCTCGTCGAACGCGTCGCCGTAGAGCCTGCGTGCGCTCGCGTCCAGCTTGGACGGATCCACCAGGTGGGGCGCTCCGACCTCCGAGACATGGACCTGGAGCCAGGGGTTCTGCCGGACGAGAACGCCTGCCGCGCCGGCGTGATCGAGATGGATGTGGGAGAGCAGCAGATGGCGCACGTCCGTGAGATCCACGCCGCGGTTCGCGAGCTCCGCCTTCAGATGGGGAATCGTCGATGTCGGTCCACAGTCGAAGAGCGCCGGGCCGTCCTCCGTCTCGAGGAGGTAGCAGCTGACGATCCCCGGCGCCTGGTGATGGAGGTCGATCGGCTCGGGCATCAGCCGGTGAGGGCCGACTCGAGATCGTCGATCAGGTCCTCGGCCGACTCGATGCCGACCGAGAGCCGGATTAGGGTCGGCGGTACCGCGAAAGGCGCGTCGGCGGTCGACGCGTGGGTCATGCGGGCGGGGTGCTCGATGAGGCTCTCGACGCCGCCCAGGCTCTCCGCGAGCTTCCAGATCCTCGTCCGTGCAACGAGGTCGACCGCCTCCTGCTCGTCGTCGAGCAGGAACGACACCATCCCGCCGAAGTTCCGCATCTGCCGCGCCGCGATCGTGTGCCCGGGGTGGGACGGGGAGCCGGGGTAAAGGACACGCGTGACCCGTGCATGTCGCTCGAGGAAGGCCGCGACGGCGGCGGCATTGGCGCAGTGCCGGTCCATCCGCACCGCGAGCGTCTTCACCCCACGCAGCACGAGCCACGCGTCGAACGGGCCGGGCACGGCCCCGAGCGACTTCTGCAGGAACGCGAGCCGCTCTGCCAGCGCGTCGTCGTTCGTCGCGACGAAGCCGCCGATCACGTCCGAATGTCCGCCGAGGTACTTCGTGGTCGAGTGCAGGACGACGTCGGCGCCGAGCGCGAGGGGCTGCTGCAGGTACGGGGTCGCGAAGGTGTTGTCGACGACGACCTGCGCGCCGCCCGCGTGGGCGGCCTCCGCGGCTGCCGCGATGTCGACGATGTTGAGCGCGGGGTTCGTCGGTGTCTCGAGCCACACGAGCTTCGTCTGCTCCTCGAGATGCTCGGCGAGCCCGCTCGAGATCTCCTCCGCGGTGAGGAACGTGAAGCGGTAGCCCTTCGGCTCGTAGACCTGCGTGAACATGCGGTAGATGCCGCCGTACACGTCGTTGACGGCAACAACGTGGTCG
This sequence comes from uncultured Gaiellaceae bacterium, assembly GCA_963787855.1. Classification (GTDB taxonomy): domain Bacteria; phylum Actinomycetota; class Thermoleophilia; order Gaiellales; family Gaiellaceae; genus GMQP-bins7. Next base: position 219,777 of record CAWBER010000010.1, on the reverse strand, counting down.
CCGGGCGAGAGCAGGTGCATGAGCGTCGTCGCCGCGCCGAGCCCGGACGAGAATGCGCGGCCGTGCGCAGCCCCCTCGAGCGAGGCTATGCACTCCTGCAGTGCCGTCCGCGTCGGATTGGCGACCCGCGCGTAGTCGTAGCCCTTGTGGACGCCGACCGCCTCCTGCACGTAGGTCGAGGTCTGGTAGATCGGCGTCGTGATCGCGCCGGACGCGGGGTCGGGCTCCTGGCCGTCGTGGATCGCACGCGTCTCGAAGTGCATCGCCCGGGATCCTAGGCGCGCCGGGCGCCCAGCCAGGAGGCGAGGCTGTCGAGCGCCTCGTCCGTGCGGGACGTGTCTCCCCAGGCGCCGAGCACCTCGAGCGTCTTCGCCTTCCGGTCGAACCGTGGCTCGATCCGGCCGACGATCCGATCGCCGACCAGGATCGGCAGGACGTAGTAGCCGTACTCGCGCTTCGCCTTCGGCACGTACATCTCGAGCCGGTAGTGGAAGTCGAACAGCGCCTCGGCGCGGTCGCGATCGTGGATGAGGCGATCGAACGGGGAAAGGAACGTGGCGCGGTCGGGGACGGGCGCGTCGCTCGCGTCCGGGTGCGCCTCCCAGCCGTTCTTCGTCAGCCTCACGCCAAGTGCGTGGAAACGCTGCTCTTCGCGGAGCTTCTCGGCCTTGTGCAGCGGGATCGACTCCACCTCGGGAAACCAGCGCTCGCCGAGATCCCATACCCGCTGCCCGTTCTTGCGGCCGGCGACTGCGACGAGCCCATGGCCGTGCATGAGCTCCAGCAGCACGGCGACGCTGCGGTTGCCCCACCAGCCGTGCGAGGCCCACGTGCGCTGGGCGTCGCCCTCGATCTCGCGCGACAACATCGGCCCGTTCCGCTCGAGCTCGCGCAGGACGAACTGTTTGAACGCTCGGTTTGCCCGCAGGAACTCCTCGCCTCTGCGCTCCCACGCGTACTTCCCGGTCCGCCGCCGCCGCATCCGCGCCCTGACGAGCGGATACGACTCGATGGGCCAGATGAACGCGTTGTACTCGAAGAGCTTCTTCTCCTCCCAGAGAAGGCGGTCGAGCTCGGCGACGTCGTACGGCCCGAGCCGACTCCAGGGGACGAGCTGCTGCGGCGGCGCGACGGTCGAGATCGGGTCGATCTGCAGGAAGCCGAGCCGGCGGACCGTGTCGAGAAGCGTCGTCGCGGAGCCGTCGAGCAGCTGCGCGTTGACCGCGATCCGGCGCGCTTCCTCCGTCGAAACGATTCTCACCGAGGGATTCCTACCCGTCCGAGTCGGGGCTGGGGGTCGCGGGTTTTCAGTCCGGGACACGGCCGTTGAGGATCGCGGCCAGGCGCGCGGGGTCGATGTTTCCGCCGGAGACGATGCAGACGACGCGGCCGCCGCCCGCCTTCCCGGCGAGGGCGGTCGCGACCGCGAGCCCGGCAGCTCCCTCGGCGACGATCTGCGCCTTCTCGGCAAGCACGCGAACCGCGTCCGCAGCGTCGGCGAGCGAGATCGCGAACGCCTCGTCGACCAGTGCATCGGCGTGCTCCCACATCTCGGGGAGAACGGCGCCCGAGCCGGCACCGTCGATGAACGACGGCGTGTACTCGATCGGAACCGGGGCGCGACCGTTCGCGATCGCCGCCGACACCGGCGCTCCGGTCTCCGGCTCACAGACGACGACCTTCGTCTCCGGCCGAAGCGCCTTCACCGCGCTCGCGATGCCGGTCGTCAGCCCGCCGCCGCCCCACGGCACGAGGACCGCATCGAAGCGATCGAGATCCTCGACGAGCTCGAGCCCGATCGTGCCGTTCCCGGCCATGACGCGCTCGTCACTGACGGGGTGGATGAAGAATCCGTCGACGCCGTCCATGCCACCGGCCTCCATCGCCGCCCACCACTCGTCCCACGTGACCCGCACGACCTGCCCGCCCATTCGCTCTACGGAGGCGAGCTTCGACGCGGATGCGTGGTTCGGCGCGATGACGGTCGCGGGAACGCCGAGCTCGCGCGCCATCCAGGCGACCCCCTGCGCCATGTTCCCGGTGCTCGTCGTGACGAGTCCGTCCGCGAGCTCCTCCCGCTGAGCACTCAACACGGCATTCCCGGCGCCGCGGATCTTGAATGCGCCGATCGGCTGCAGGTTCTCGAGCTTCAGCCAGATCTCTGCCGGCGCGTCGTCGATGGGGAGCCGGATCAGCGGCGTGCGGACGACTGTCCCCGCGATGCGCTCGCGGGCCGCCTCGATGTCGGCGAGGGGGATCAGAAGTCCACCTCGACGCCGACGCCCCGCTCGCGCGCGCGACTGACGACCAGCTCGGCGGAGGCGAGATCCTCGACCGCGATGCCCAACGACTTGAACACGGTCAGCTCGTCCTCGTGCTCGCGACCAGGATGGTTCCCCACGAGTACCTCGCCGAGCTCGGCCTTGATGTGATCCGGTCCGATCAGTCCCTCCGCGGCCGGGATCAGGTAGTCGCCCGACTCGTTCAGCGTGGACTCGCGGCGGTCGACGAAGAGCGACGCGTGCACGATCGTCTCCGTGTCGAGCTCCCGCGTCGTCGGAATGCTCGAGCCGACGGCGTTCACGTGCGCTCCCCGCGCGAGCCAGCGCTTCTCGACGATCGGCTCGCGCGAGCCGGTCGTCGTACACACGACCTCGGCGCCGAAGAGCGCAGCGTCCACCGACGGCGCGACGGTCGCGCCGACCTCGCCGGCGAGCTCCTCCGCGGCCTCGAGGCGACGCGCCCAGATGCGGACCTCCGGATCGTCGAGGACCGCGCGCATGGCGTGGACGTGCCCGCGCGCCTGCGCACCTGCGCCGAGGATCGCGACGCGCTGTGCGTCCGGTCGTGCGAGCGCGCGGGTCGCGACCGCGGAGACGGCTGCCGTCCGGATCTCCGTGATCGGCGCGGCGTTCATGATCGCGAGCAGCTCGCCGGTCTCGCCGTCGTGCAGCAGCACGCCGCCCATGTGCGTGTCGAGGCCGCGCGAGGGGTTCGTGGGAACGATGACGATCTCCTTGAGCGCGTAGGCCGGCGCGGGCGCGGCGCGGTACGCGGGCATGAGCCCGAGCAGGGTGTCGGCGTTCTCCGGGCGTGCGATCGAGCGGAGCGGGTTGTAGAGGTCGCCGCGCGCGAGCGAGGCGAGCACGTCGGTCATCGCCTCGACGCACGAGTTCATGTCGAGGAGCTCTCGCACCTCGTGCTCGTTGAGGACGATCACGGAAACAAGCCTCCCAGATGCTTGTACTCGTCCGCCGAGAGCCTGAGCGAGAGTGCCTCGCGCACCGGCTCGAGCTGCTCCACACGGGTCGGGCCGGCGACGACAGCCGTGACCTCGGACACGCCGAGCAGCCAGGCGATCGCGAGGCCCGCCATCGAGACGCCGCGCCCGAGCGCCTCGCGCTCGAACGCCTCCAGCGCGTCGAAGACGGCCTCGTCCTCGTATGTGCGGTAGCCGTCGGGCCGCTGGGTCATGCGCGAGCCCTCGGGGTACGGCTCGCCGCGCCGGTACCGGCCCGCCAGCCAGCCCCCCGCGAGCGGCCCGAACGCCTCGTAGCCTAGGCCGTGCTCGTGGCAGACGGGGAAGACCGTCTCGGCGTCGGCCCGATCGAGGAGTGAGAACGAGTTCTGCACCCACTCGAAGCGTGTGAGCCCTTCGAGACCCGAGATCTCGAGCGCCTCTGCGATCTGATCCGCGGAGAAGTTCGACGCGCCGACCGCGCCGACGGTGCCTGCGCGCACGAGCTCATCGAACGCTGTGAGCGTCTCCTCGATCGGAGTGTCGGGGTCGGGCGCGTGCGCCGTGTAGAGCGGGATGCGGTCGAGCCCGAGCCGCTCCAGGCTCGTCTGTATCTGCCGCCGGACGCGCTGTCGCGACAGGCCCCGATCGGCGCCCTCGGCCATCGGGTTGAAAGTCTTCGTCTCGATCACGATTGTGTCGCGGACGTCCGGTCCCTTCGCTGCGAGCCATTCGCCGATCCACGTCTCGCTCCGTCCGCCGCCGTAGGCGTCCGCCGTGTCGAACGTCGTGATCCCGAGCTCCCAGGCGGCGTCCATGATCCGCAGCGCTTCCTCGTGCGGGATGCCCTGACCAAAGAACGCCGGCGCCGAGCCGACGCCGCCGAAGTTACCGCAGCCGAGGATGACCCGCGAGACGGCGATCCCGCTCCGGCCGAGCCCGCGCGCTTCCACCGAAGAGATCCTACGGTTGGAGTGGCGACGCCGGTCGCAACGCGGGAGGCGGGAACGACGAGGTCACGTCGACGGCGCGGCCCTCGGTGGCCGACCTCGCAGTCGCGTCCAGGACCTCGACGATGTGAGCAGCGTGGGCGCCTGTCGCGCGGTGGGGCCGGCCGGTCACGATGGCCTCGCTCAGCTCGCCGAGTGCCCGCCCCCAGTCGGTTCCCCGGAACGGGTTCTCGACCGGGACCATCTCGTACGAGCCGCCGAACGGCGCGAGCTCGACCGTGGCGTCGAACTCCTGCCAGCTCGAGAGGAAGAGCGAGCCCGTGTCTCCGTGGAGCTCGATCCCACTCTGCTTGCTGTGGTGGCCGACGTAGAAGTTCGCCGTGAGTCGCACGACCATTCCGCTCTCCAGCTCGACCACGGCGACGCCGAAGTCGGGTGCGCCCGGCGAAAAGCGCTCTCCCGACGTCGTCGTGCGCTCGGGGTAGAGGACCTTCCCGAAGGCCGTGACACGGCGCGCAGGCCCGAACATGGCAGTGAGGATCGTCAGCGGATACACGCCGACGTCGGCGAACGGGCCGATGCGGTAGAAGGGCTGAGGTCGCGGATGCCAGCTCTCGATCCGGCTCCAGTTCACCTCCGCATACGCGACTCGGACGGGGCCGATCGCGCCGTCCTCCACCAGCCGCCACATCTTCTCCTGCGCCTCGCCCAGGAACGTGATCGGCGAGCACGAAAGTCGGAGCCCGCGGTCTGCCGCAAGGTCGACGAGCGACCGTGCGCTCGCGTAGTCGCCGGCGAGCGGCTTCTCACTATGTACGTGCTTGCCGGCTTCGAGAGCTGCGCCCGTGACCTCGGCATGGACGGCCGGGTAGGTCAGGTTGACGATCGCGTCGACGGCGGAGTCGCCGAGGACGTCGTCGAGTGACGGGTAGTGCACTCCGCCGAACCGGTCGACGAACGCTTCGCTGAGAGCCCGGTCGACGTCCGTCGCTCCGGCGATCCGGACCGACGGGTACGCGCTCATCGTCTCGCCGTACGCGCCGGAGATGTTCCCGCACCCGATGACGGCGACGCGCAGCGCCTGCTCAGACACGGTGCCCGACCTCCGTCGCGGCGAGCTGCTCCCGGATGCGCGCCAGCATGCGGGCGCACTCGGCAGTCGGATCGCGGTCGTAGGGCTCGTGCTCGATGCTCAGCGGGCCGGAGTACCCGATCGCGAGCAGCTTCTCGACGCAGCCCGCGACGTTCGCGCACCCCTCGCCGTGCATGCACGAGACGTGCGTCCCCGGCTCCTCGACGTCCTTCAGGTGCACGTGGAAGAGCCGGTCGGAGAGCTCGCCGATCGCGGCGACCGGGTCGTACGACTGCGTTGCCCACCAGCCGGTGTCGACTGCTGCGCCGAGCACGTCGGCGTCGTCGCCGATCGTCTCGAGCACCTCCTGCGGCGTCTTCTCCGGGTGGTTCTCGAGCCCGAAGCGAACACCATGCTCGCGGAGGACAGCGGTCGCTCCGACGCGATCGCGGCGCACGACCTCTCCGACGCCCGCCATGAGGTCGACGTCGAGGTCGTTGGCGAGCCGACAGGCGGCCGCGAGCTCGTCCGTCGTCGCACCGACGCTGCCGGCGAGCGAGACGACGCGGACGTCACGGCGAGCGAGCGCCTCGCGCGCGAGGGCGACGTGCTCGGGCGACGCCCAGTGCCAGTTCAGGTGCGCGAACCAGAGATCGATCGTGTCGAAGCCGATGCCGGTGATCGTCGCGAGCAGGTCGTCGAATCGGCCGGCGAAGGTCTCGAGCGGCTCGAAGGCGGCGTTGGTCGCGGCGTCGAACGGGCCCCACTCGTCGGCAGAGCCGTAGCCGCGCTCCTTCGCGACGTAGTTGGCGCTCATGAACGAGAGAGCGAATGGAGCTGTCGTTTGCACGGGTGTCGTCACCTCTCCACGTAGTGGTCGTCGTCGACGAGCTGCAGCGTTACGGGCGCCGCGGCCTCGTCGAAGTTGCGCGGCGTCTCCTCCCACTTCGAGGTGAGCTGCGGAACGCAGGCCAGGAGCATGCGTGTGTACGGGTGGACGGGGTTCGAGAAGACCTTGGGCGTGGGGCCCATCTCGACGATCCGGCCGCGCTGCAGGATCACCACGCGGTCCGAGATGTAGTTGCCGAGCGCGAGGTCGTGCGTGACGAAGAGCACGCCCAGGCCGCGCTCCTTGAGGTCGGCGAGGATGTTGAGGACGTCGATCCGGGTCGACGCGTCGAGCATGCTGATGATCTCGTCGGCGACGAGGATCTCGATGTCGAGGATCAGCGCGCGCGCGACGAGCAGGCGCTGCAGCTGGCCGCCGCTGAGCTGGTGCGGGAACTTGCCGAGGATGTCCCGCGGCTCCAGCCCGACGTCCTCGAGCGCGCGCTGTCTCCGCTTGCCCCACTCGGCGCCGGTCAGTCCCGGAAGGTAGACGCGGCGGATCATCTCGAACACGCGGTCGACCTTGAACACCGGGTTGTACGAGCTGAACGGATCCTGGAAGACGCCCTGGACGCGCCCGTAGTAGTCGCGGAGCTCTCGGCGGCCGAAGGAGGAAACGTCTCGACCGCCGAACGCAATCGCGCCGTCGGTCACGGGCGTCAGCCGGAGGATCATCTTCCCGACCGTCGTCTTGCCGCTGCCGCTCTCACCGATCAGCGAGACGATCTCGCCCGGTTGGATGTCGAAGCTCACGCCCGAGACGGCGGTGACGGCCTTGCCGCCGAATGTGCCTGTCGTGAACACCTTGGTGACGTCCCGGAGCTCGAGCATCAGGCCGCTTCCGCCTTCCAGCACGCGGCGAAACGGCCCGGTGCAATCTCCACGAACGGCGGCTCCTCCGCGCACTTCTCGAACGCGAGCGGACACCGATCGCGGAACCGGCAGCCGGACGGCGGGTCGAGGAGCGACGGCGGTCGTCCTGCGATGCCCTTCAGCCGCTTCTCCGAGACGCGCACGCCCACCTCCGGGAGCGACCCGATGAGGAGCTTCGTGTACGGGTGCAGCGGGTCGTCGGTGAGCTGGGCGGCCGGCCCCTTCTCCACCAGCTTGCCCGCGTACATGACCAGGATGGTGTCGGCGATCTGGTAGAGGATCGAGAGGTCGTGCGTGATGACGATCGTGCTCTTCACGAACGCCCGGTCACGGAACTCGACGAGCATCTCGGCGACCGCCTTCTGCGTCGCGACGTCGAGCGCCGACGTGAGCTCGTCCGCAATGAGCAGCGACGGGTTGAGCAGCGTCGAGAGCACCATCACCACGCGCTGCTTCTGACCGCCCGAGAGCTCGATCGGGTAGCGGTCGAGAACGTCGTCGTCGAGGCCGACGAGCGCAAGCCGCCGCGAGAGCTCCGGGCGGGTCTGGTCGTAGGAGACGCCGCGCGAGTCGAGGAGCTCGGAGATCATGCGGCCGATCTTCCGGATCGGGTTGAGCGCGCTCATGGCGTACTGCGGGACGATCGAGACCTCCCGGAAGCGGAAGTCGTTCATCGCCGAGTCGTTGCCGATCGGCAGGTCGACGCCGTCCAGCGAGACCGTTCCCTCCATGTGCTGCATGCGACCGTCGAGACGGATCAGGCTCTTGCCCAACGTCGTTTTTCCGCAGCCGGACTCCCCGGCGAGGCCCATGATCTCCCCGTCGGCGATCGTGAAGGTCACGCCGTCGAGCGCCTGCACGTCCCCCTTGAGCGTGCGGTAGTACACGCGGAGGTTGTCGACCACGAGTGTCACGTGCGGCGCAGCCTCGGGTTGAAGACCTCGTCGAGGCCGACGTTCATCACGTACAGACCGCCGACGATCGCGGTGATCCCGACGCCTGGTGGGATGAACCACCACCACATGCCGAGCTGGAGCGCGGCGTTCGAGACTGCTGTGTTCATCATCAGGCCGAGCGACATGACCTGCGAGGGACCGAGGCCGAGAAAGTCGAGCGTCGCGGCGGTCAGGACCGCGCCACCGAACAGCAGGATGAACGTGAGGAAGAGGTACGAGCTCATGTTCGGCGCGATCTCTCGCAGGATCACCTTCGTCGTCCCCTGTCCCGAGAGCCGCGCGAGGCTGACGAACTCGCGCTGGCTGAGCGAGAACGTCTGCGCGCGGATCGCGCGTGCCGCCCACGGCCACGAGGTCAGCCCGATGAGGATCGCCTCGGAGCGGAGGCTGCCGACGCTCAGGTAGGCCGAGACGATGATGAGGACGGCGAGCGTCGGGATCACGAGGACGATGTTCGTGAGCATGCTCAGCACGTCGTCGATCACGCCGCCGCGGTAGCCCCCGACGAAGCCGACGGCCATGCCGATCGCCGAGGCGATCACGGCTGCGAGCGCGCCGACGATGAAGCTCGAGCGCAGTCCGTAGACGAACTGCGCGAACACGTCCTGGCCCGGAGCGGTCGTCCCCAGCCAGTACTCCCTCGAGGGCGGCTCGCCCAGCGGGTAGCCGAACTCGAACGGCGTCGCGTCGGTGAGCCACGGTCCGACGATCGCCAGCGCGAGGAACGCGAGCACGACGCAGAAGCCGATGACGAGCTTCGTGTTGCGGACCGCGAAGTGCAGCGTCTCGAAGCGCTTCCCGCGCGGGCCGAGCTCGATCTCGTCTACACCCTGGCCGGTGAGCGCGATCTCCGGGGTTGCGACGAGGTCGGCGGTGGGCTCGACGTTCGACACCTACGACCCCTGGATCCCCGTGCGCGTTCGCGGGTCGACCACGACGTAGAGGATGTCGACGATGAAGTTCGCGATCAGGATGCCGGTGATGATGAGCAGGAACAGTCCCTGCAGGAGGAAGTAGTCGCGGTTCTGGAGCGCTGCCAGGATCAGGGTCCCGAGTCCGGGGTAGCCGAAGACGATCTCCGTCACGAGGGCACCTCCCACGACCGCGCCGAGCGCGAGGGCGAGGCCTGACATCTGCGGGAGCACCGCGTTCCCGTACGCGTACTTCCGGACGAGCCTGCTCGGGGCGCCGAGCGACTGCAGGTAGTTCGCGTACTCGGCCTCGAGCTCGTAGATGATCAGGTTCCGCATGCCGATCGCCCAGCCGCCGAAGGCGACGAGGAACAGGGTCAGGAACGGCAGGAACCAGTGGCTGAGGAAGCTCCGCGCGAACTCCCAGGTCCACGCGGGCTGCAGCGAGAAGTCGTACGCCCCGGAGACCGGGAGGAGCTCCAGCCGGAACGAGACGACGTAGACGAGGACGATGGCGAGCCACATGTACGGCGTGGCCGTCAGGACGTAGGCGACGGGGAGGACGGTGTTGTCGAGGCTCTTCCGCCGCGCCGCCATCGCGCCGACGCGGTTCCCGGCGAAGTAGCTGAGGACGATCGCCGGGATCAGCAGGGCGAGCGTGTAGGGGATCGCGGCCCAGATCAGCTCGCTGACCGAGGAGCCGACGTAGGTAATGCTCGGCCCGAGATCGCCCTGGATCAGGCCGCGCCAGAAGTTCACGTACTGCCGCCACAGCGGCTGGTCGAGCTCGAACGACTCGGTGAAGTAGCCGTGGAGCTCCTGCGACGCCGTCGAGTCGGCCTGGATCCTCGCGACCAGCCCGTCGATCGGATCGCCCGGCATCAGTCGCGGGATCAGCCAGTCGATCGTGACCGCGAACCAGAAGGTCAGCAGGTAGAGCAGGCTCTTGCGTGCGAGGTAGCGGGTCACGAGATCACTGTGGTCGACGCGTAGCTTTCGTCGGGCATGCCTGGAGCCGGGGAGCACCCGCTTTCAGGCGCGCTCCCCGGCTCTTCGGCTCGATCAATCGACGCTGTACTACCTGCCGCGCGGCTTCAGCTTGGCGAGCGCGTCGATGCCCGTCATGTTGAGGTACCCGTTCCAGACGCTCGGCGTGTTCTGCAGCCCCTTGCCTGTGGCCGTCGGGAAGTTCGTCCAGTACGTGGTGTTGTACTGGGCCCACATGCCGTTGTACCAGAGCGGGATTGCAGGAAGATCCTGAAGGACGTAGCGCTGGATCTTCGAGTGGATCTGCCTGGCCTTCTTCACGTTCGCCGGATTCACCTTGTTGAGGTCGAGCGTGAGCGCCCACGGCGCCGCACCCGCACCCGTGAACCGCGAGAAGTTCGCGAACGTCTGCGAATCCGCGATCGGCAGGTGGAAGAGATAGTCGTAGAACGTGTAGGGCGTCGGTCCGAGCTGCTTGTCGTTGTTGATGACGAGCTCGAACTTGCCCGAGTTCCGCTCGTCGACGAGCCCGTTGTAGTCGGGGAACGCCGGCGTGAGGCGGATGCCTGCGTTCTTCGCACTCGCGGCGATGATCTGGATCGCCGTCATCCAGTCGGACCACCCGTTCGGCACGATGATCCGCAGGTTGATGCTCGACCCGTCCTTGTTCTCGACGTAGCCGTCGTTGTTCGAGTCGCGGTAGCCGTTCGCGGTGAGCAGCGCCTTCGCGCCCGCGATGTTGTACTTGAAGCCGAGCTTCGCGACCTGGGCCTTGTCGATCCACTTGCTCCAGGTGGGCAGGAGGCCCGTCGGGTTCGCCTTCGCGACGATGTTCCCGTAGCCGGCCTGCACGATCTGATCGACGTTGATCGACATTGCGAGGGCGCGACGGAATGCCCTGTCGTTGAGAGGCTTCTTGGTGGTGTTCGGTACGAGCCACGCCGTGTTGGCCGAGAGCATGAACGGCGCCTTCTTGTAGTACGTCTGCACCTTCCCGCCGATCTGCTTCTCGACCCCGGGGAAGAAGTTGTTGCTCAGATCGATGTTGTTCTGCAGGAAGTTCTGCAGAGACGCCGTGTTCTGCGTGTTGTGGATGTCGACGATGTACTGCATCGGCATCTTGACTCCGAGCGCCTTCGTGGCCCACCAGTCGTTCCGGCGGTTCCACTGCAGCGTGCCCGACGTCCCCTTGCCCGCGCCGTAGCGGAACGGCCCGGTGCCGACCATCTTGGACGTAGTGTCGACGTTGCCGGTCGTGATCTCGGTCGCGCTGTAGCTCGACCAGATGTGCCTCGGGACGATCGGAATCGAGTAGAGGTTCGTGTCCCAGTCGAGGTAGTTCGGCCTCCCCGCGAAGACGAAGGAGACGGTGTTGCCCCTCACGTTGATCCTCGTGAGGCCCGTCTTCCACATCGTCGAGTACTCGGAGCCCGCGAGCTTGCCGGTCTCGAACGTGAACTTCACGTCGGCACCCGTCAGCGGCTTGCCATCGTTCCACTTGACGCCCGAACGGAGCGTCACGACGTACGTGCGTCCGACCCACTTGCCGTTCGTGGCGAGCCACGGGATGTACTTGTCAGCGAGCGGGTCATAGCGGAAGAGCGTCTCGTACAGGAGTCCGACCGTGCCGGTGGAGCGCTCGTTGCGGAGCGGGTTGAAGCTGGCGAACGGTCCCCACGCCGTGCCCGATGTGTACAGCGTGGCCTGGCGTGGCAGCGCGAACGGAGACTGCGACCCGGCGCCCGCCCCGCCTGCCATGAGCGCTGCGGCGCCGATCGTAGCCACAAGGGCTACGGCTCCGATCGCTCGTCGTGCTCGGAAGATCGAGCTCATTGCTTTCCCTCCTCGTCCTGCAAGTCTGGTGTGGATAGCGCGTAGACCCCGTGCCCCAGCGGTACGACGCTCGGGGATGGACGTTTGTTGCGTGGCCTGCCGAGCCGAGGCTCTCTAGGCCCGGGCATCCCTCCTTCCCGGTGTGCTCACCCGGAGTGCCTGACGCGGCTCGAGCCAGAAGCAGAAGGAGCGCCACGGATGGAGTGTCACGCAGTTGGTCCGAGCCGGCGTCGTCATCGACACGTGTAGTCCATCACTTATCCGGTTAAGTGTCAACCGGAAAGCCACCGGCTGCTCAGGAGCTGGTCACCGACTCCCGAGCCGCTCCTCGCGGGGGTGCGGTACTGCCGCGTACCGTGAGCTCACCGCGAACCGTCTGCACGTCGTCGCCTGCGTCCCCGTCGATGGCCGCGAGCAAGTGCCGGGCGGCGGTCGCTCCGAAGCCCGTGAGGTCGCGCGTGATCGCCGTCAGCGGTGGGTGGACGACCTGGCTGATCAGCGAGTCGTCCCAGCCGACGATCGAGACGTCGTCGGGGACCGCGAATCCCATCCGCTGTGCCACGCCGAGCCCGGTGACGGCGAGCAGGTCGCTGTCGAACACGATCGCGGTCGGTGGGTCGGGCAGCGAGAGCAGCCTCCGCGTCGCGCGCGCACCGCGCTCGGCGCTGTAGTCGGTCTCGAGGACGTCCGCGTGGAGCCCGAGCTCGGTCGTCGCATGCACGAATGCGGCGGTTCGCTGTCCCGTGTGGATGAACTCGCTCACGCCGGTGACGTGCGCGACGCGCGTGTGGCCGAGCGCCGCGAGGTACTGAACGGCCTCCACGACGACGCTCGCTTCATCGTGGAAAACGGCTGGTAGAGCGCGATTGCTTAGCGGCCCGCCCACGACGACGGCCGGCAGCCCGAGGCGCACGATCTCGTCGACACGCGGGTCGTCGATGCGGAGGTCGACCATCAGCACGCCGTCCACACGGTGCTCGCCCCACCAGCGTCGGTAGACCTCGATCTCCTGCTCTGTGTCCTCCACGAGCTGAAGCGTGAGCGCGACCGAGCGCGACGAGAGCTCGACCTCGACGCCCGCGATGAACTCCATGAAGAACGGCTCGAGCGCGAGCGTTCGGGCGGGTCGGGCGAGGATCAGGCCACACGCGTCCGCACGGGCCGCGGAGAGCGCGCGGGCAGCGCGGTTCGGGTACCAGCCGAGCTCGTCGGCGATCGAGAGGATCCTCACGCGCGTGTCGTCGGAGACTCCGGGCCGGCCGTTCAGCGCATAGGAGACTGCGCCCTTGGAGACACCAGCCCGCTTGGCGATGTCCCTGATCGTGACTCGGCTCGTTCTCTGCTCGGACACTCGGGCGGTCCCTCCTCGCGCGCGACGATCGGCCCGCGTATGATCCTTTACCGGTTCAGTGACACAGCTTACAGCCCACAGCGTACGGCGATTTCCGCCCGACTTCGTCTGGGGCGCGGCCACGGCCGCCTACCAGGTCGAAGGAGCGACCGGCGAGGACGGTCGCGGCGAGAGCATCTGGGATCGCTTCAGCGACGTGCCCGGGAACGTCGTGGCAGGCCACACGGGCGCGGTCGCCTGCGACTCGTACCACCGACGGTCTCAGGACCTCCGCTTGATCCGCGAGCTGGGGCTCGACGCCTTTCGCTTCTCGATCGCGTGGCCGCGCATCCTTCCCGACGGGTCCGGGCGCGTGAACCCGGCCGGCCTCGACTACTACGACCGCTTCGTCGACGACCTCCTCGCCGCGGGCGTCGACCCGTACGTGACCCTCTACCACTGGGACCTTCCTCAGGCGCTCGAGGACCGCGGCGGGTGGCCGGCCCGCGACACGGTGGAGGCGTTCACGGAGTACGTCGAAGTCGTCGCGTCCAGGCTCGGGGATCGCGTGGGCAACTGGATCACGCAGAACGAGCCATGGGTCATCTCGTGGCTCGGCTATGGGCTCGGTGTCCACGCTCCGGGCCGCGCCGACGAGAAGGCTGCGCTGGCGGCCGCGCACCACGTGCTGCTCGCCCACGGACGTGCGGCGGAGGTGCTCCGCCGCGAGGCGCCCGGCGCGAGGGTCGGAGTGACCATCGACCTCGTCCCGATGTACCCGCTCACGTACTCCGATGCCGACGTCGACGCAGCACGCCGCTCAGACGGGTCCCGCAATCGCTGGTTCCTCGACCCGGTGCTCGGCCGCGGGTACCCGCGCGACATGCTCGAGGCCTACGCGAGCATCCTTCCGCGGATCGAACACGGCGACCTCGAGACGATCGCCGCGCCGCTCGACTTCCTCGGCGTCAACTACTACACACGGAACGTCGTGCGTGCGGCGGCGGACGCCGCAGCGCCCGCGACCGTCGAGACCCACGGCGCCGAGCACACGGACATGGGGTGGGAGGTGTATCCGGACGGGCTGACGGATCTCCTCGCCCGGCTCCACCGTGAGTACGAGCTCCCGGACCTCTACATCACCGAGAATGGCGCGGCGTTCGTCGACGATCGCCGCAACGGGAGCGTCTCCGACCCGCGGCGGATCTCGTATCTCGAGCGCCATCTGGCCGCACTGGCCGATGCGGTCGCTCAGGGGGTGCCCGTCCGCGGGTACTTCCTGTGGTCGCTGCTCGACAACTTCGAGTGGGCGCTCGGCTATACGAAGCGGTTCGGCATCGTCTACGTCGACTTCGACACGCTCGAGCGGGTGCCGAAGGCGAGCTACGCGTGGTATCGGGACTTCATCGCCGCCACACGCACGGTGCGCATCTAGGTGAGACCGCTTCAGGCGGCGTCGATGGCGACGACTCTGCGCGGCGCCACGATCCGCACCAGCAGCAGAGCTCCGAGCAGCGGGCCGACCGCGCACACGACGAACACTCCGTCGTAGCCGACCGCCGACGCGATCACCCCGAGCGTGAGCGCGCCGATCGCGAAGCCGAGCTCCGTGAACGCCGTGAACGTGCCGACGACGGAGCTTCGCTCGGTCGCGGGCGCGCTGTTCACGGCCAGCGTCATCAAGGCAGGGAACGCGAGCGCCTGCCCGAACGCGAGCACGACCGTTCCCGCATACAGGCCGGCGGGCGTGTTCCAGAAGCCGATCGTCAGCAAGCCGGCCGAGATCAGGAGCAAGGCCGTGCCCGACGCCCGCTTGGGGCCGAGCCGGTCCGGTGCCTGGCGGGCGACGATCCGCGTCGCGACGACGACGATCGAGAAGACCAGGAAGACCGCGCCCGCTCCGTCCATCCCGAGCTCGCGCGCGTAGAGTGCGGCGAACGTTCCGAGCCCGGCGAACCCGAACACGGTGAGCGCGAGCACGAGCCCGGGTCCGACGGCCGCCGGATGGATGATTCGCGTACGGGCAGCTTCCTCGTCGTCCGCTCGTTCGGGCGACGTCTCGGGGAGTCGCGTCGCGATCGCGGCCGAGGCGACGCAGAAGCCCGCCGCGAGGAGCCAGACCTCGGTGAAGCGGTCGGTGCCGAGCACGAGCTCGCCGAGCAGCGGGCCGAGTGCGAGCCCGCCCCAAAGGCCGAGGCTGTAGAGGCTCAGCGCCTCGCCGCGGCGGTGCTCCGGCGCGAGGTCCGTGACCATCGTCGCCGCGCCGACGAGGACCATCGCCTCCCCGAGCCCGGTGAACAACCGGAACGCGATGAGGAGCGCAAGCGAGCTCGCGAGCGCGTACGCCGCGACGCTGGCAGCCGCGATGAGCGCCCCCGCGACGATCAGGATGCGCCGCCCCTTCCGATCCCCGATGCGTCCGGCGATCGGCTGCGACACGAGGATCATCGGGCTCACGGCTCCGATGACGAGCGCGACGCCGAAGCTCCCGACGCCGAGCTCGTCGTTCGCGTACACCGGGAGGATCACGAGCAGCATCCCGATCGACATGCACGTCGCGAACTCCGCGAGCACGGTGAGCACGAACGGCTTCGTCAGGACGCGGTCGGGGTGCACGCTCCGATCCAAGCAGAACGACGTCCCGGGACCCGTTAGCGTGCGCGAACATGAGCGAGGGGATCAGCGTCCAGGAGCTCCAGTTGGCGGCGCGCAATCACGCGCTGCCCCTCGAGGCGCTGCGCTGGGACGTCACGCCGATCGGCCTGCACTACCTCCTCATCCACTACGACATCCCGGAGGTCGATCCCGCCTCGTGGCGGCTGGAGGTCGGCGGGCTCGTCGAGCGCCCGCTCTCGCTGTCGCTCGACGACCTCCGCACGCGCCCGTCCGTCGAGGTCGCCGTGACGATGGAGTGCGCGGGCAACGGCCGCGTGCACATCGAACCGCACGTCGTGAGCCAGCCGTGGCTTCTCGAGGCAGTTGGGACCGCTCGCTGGCGCGGAGTGCGCGTCGCGGAGCTGCTCGAGGAGGCAGGCGTCTCGGCCGGCGCGTCCGATGCGCTGTTCTCCGGCCTCGACCGCGGTGTCGAGGGCGGTGAGGAGCAGGTCTACGAGCGGAGCCTTCCCCTCGAGGTGCTGCTCGGAAGCGATGCGCTCCTCGCGTACGAGGTCAACGGCGTGTCTCTGCCGCCGCAGCACGGGTTCCCGCTTCGGCTCGTCGTTCCCGGCTGGTACGGGATGACCAGCGTGAAGTGGCTCGCGCGCATCACGCTCGTCGACCAACCGTTCGACGGGTACCAGATGCGCCACTCGTATCGTGTCCGCTACGAGGAGGACGAGCCGGGGGAGCCGGTCACGACGATCGCGCCGCGCTCGCTCATGATCCCGCCCGGGATCCCCGAGTTCACCAGCCGTGCGCGAGTGGTCGAGGCGGGGCCGTGCGTCGTCGAGGGCCGAGCCTGGTCGGGCGCGGCCGAGATCGCGGCAGTCGACGTCTCGACGGATGGCGGGCACACGTGGGTGGCGGCCGAGCTCGGCGACGCGGGTCTAGGCCGCTGGGCCTGGCGCTCCTGGCGCTTCACCTGGAGCGCCGAGCCGGGCGAGCACGAGCTGTGCTGCCGTGCCCGCGACGCGGCAGGGAACGAGCAGCCACTCGAGCCCGCCTGGAACCTCGGTGGCTATGTGAACAACGCGGTGCAGCGCATCAGCGTCACCGTGACGGGCTAGTCCGCTCGCGCCGTGTCTTTGCGCAACAGAGCGAGGTAGTCGCGGCGGTAGTAGAAGTTGGTCGGATCGACCGCCGAGCGCCGCTCGACGACGAATCCGGCTTTCTCGGCGAGCAGTTCGACCGTCTCCGGCGTCACGAAGAAGAAGCCCCGGATGGTGGGTGCCGGTTGCGAGGCGAAGCGCTCCCAGCCGCCCGGTGTACGGAGGTTCGCCGTGTGCACGAGCGCCCGTCCGCCTGGCTCGAGCACGTCGTGGAGCTGGCGGAGGTAGCGGTATTGGACGTGGAGGTCCAGGTGCATGAACACGTCGAACGCGTAGGCGAAGGCGAACCGACGGTCGAGGGTCGGCGGGAGCGAGGCGTCGCGAAGGAGGACGAGATGAACGTTCGGAAACCGGGAGAGTGCTTGGCGCGACCGCCGGAGCATCCCCTTCGAGATGTCGAATCCCCACAGCTCTCCTACACGCGGGGCGATGCGCGACGCGATGCGCCCGCCCCCGACGCCGATCTCGGCGACGACGTCGTCCTTGTCGACGTACGGAAAGACGAAGTCGTCGAGGACGCGGTCGACGTCCTCGGGCGTGCCCCACTCGTCCCCGACGAGCCGGACGTTCCGCTCGCGCCAGGTTGCTGCGTCAGCCTCCGACAGCTCGACGTCCAGGTAGGCGTCCTCCCTCCGCCAGTCGGCGGCGTACGAGTCCCAGAGGCGCCGATTGCCCTCCACGTTCCCGAGGCGCGGAAGGACCACGCGGTCGAGGTACAGCTGCCGGATGCGGCGGACGAGAGACGTCCGCGTATTCTCGCGACCCCGCCATAGGCCAATGCTCATACACAGGACGCTAACGCGGTTCGCCTACCCTGTCCGGTCGTGACCCGCCCGCGCCTCATCGTCGCTGCGGCAGCCATCACGATCGCATCTGCGCTTGCCGGCGCGGGCGCGACGCAGGCCGCCGCGAGCGCGACGGCCGTGCTCCGCCTCGACGGCGTGATCTTCCGGCCCGAGGTCGCCAAGACGACGGCGCAACGGACACGCGGGCTCATGAATCGCAGGCAGGCGCCGAAGGACGGCATGCTCTTCGTCTTCCCCGGCACGACGACCGGCGGGTTCTGGATGAAGAACACGCTCGTCCCGCTCACGATCGTTTTCTTCGACTCGGCCGGGAAGCGCGTCCGGAAGCTGTCGATGGTGCCCTGCCGGAAGGACCCGTGCCCCATCTACGACCCCGGTCGGCCCTATCGGTTCGCGCTCGAGCTCCCTACCACGGACACGCGCCGAGGCGTGACGATCGGGCCTCGCTCGGCGCTCGGGCGGCTCGCTCGCTCCGCGACCTGAGGCATGCGGCTCGCGTTCGGCGCCCTCGTCGCCTCGCTGCTCGTCGTCCCGGCAGCAGCGGGGAAGCAGGCGACGCTCGTCGTCGTCGACCCCGGTCACGACCTGCGCGCGAGCGCGGACACGGAGCCAATCGGGCCGGGCTCGTCGCAGTGGAAGATCAAGGATGGAGGCGGGACGAGCGGCGTCGTGAGCGGCCTGCGCGAGGCCGAGCTCAACCTTCGGGTCGGGTTGCGGTTGCGCGCGCTGCTCGAGCGCGCCGGTGTCACTGTCGTCATGACGCGGACGAGAACCGCGGGAACGAGCATGGGGAACGTCGCCCGCGCGCGAATCGCGAACCGTGCAGGCGCGGCCCTCTTTCTCCGCATCCACGCGGACGGATCGTCCGATCCCTCTGCTCGCGGTACGCACACCCTCCATCCCGCGTTGCGCCGCGGCTGGACCGATGACATCTACACCGACAGCAAGCGCGCCGCGCGCATCGTCCAGCGGGAACTGCGCGCGGCGCTCGGCTTCCCCGATCGCGGCCTGCAGGAGCGCTCGGACTTCACGGGCTTCAACTGGGCCGACGTGCCGGTGATCCTCGTCGAGCTCGGATTCATGACGAACCCGACGGAGGACAGACTTCTCGCCACCACGGCGTATCAGCGCCGCGCCGCGCGCGGCCTCTGCCGCGGGGCGATGCGCTACCTCGGTCGCTCGATCGCTGCCTGCGGTTGATCCGGCGCTCAGCGCCAGTCGACCGAGACGACCTCGACCGGCGCCTCGACTCCCTTCAGCGACTCGTGCCGCGGCTCGGAGAGACGGAACGCGGTGCCGATACCGTCGAGCGTCTCCGCGCTCACGAGGATCTCGCCGGCAGCAGCAGCCGCGCCGATGCGCGATGCGACGTGGACGCCCTGGCCTCCGTAGTCGCTCGACTCGTCGCCCGTGCGGAACGCCCCACCTGCATGCGCACCGATCCGCACGTCGGGCGCGACGATCTCGCCCGCCAATGCTCGCTGGATCGCGACCGCCGCCTCGACTGCGGCCCTCGCGCTCTCGAAGGAGGCGAAGAACCCGTCGCCGGTCTGCTTGACGACCTCGCCGCCACTCTCGGCGATCGCCTCGCGTACGAGCTCGTCGTGCCGTGCCAGCAATCGCCTCCACTTCTCGTCGCCGAGCGTGTCGAGGAGCCGGGTCGAGTCGACGATGTCCGTGAACAGAAAGGTGCGTCGGGTCTCGATTCGCCCGAGGAGCTCCTGGATCCGTGCTTCGTCTGGCCGCGCGCCGAGCCGCTCGAACGTCGCCAGGGCGCCCTCGAGCTCGATGGTCGCGGCGTGCTCGTCGCCGCTGCGCCCGAAGGCGACGCCGAGCGCGGCGCGCGCTCGCGCCGTTTCGTATGGAGCGCCGACGTCCTGCCACTCTTGACGAGCGCGCGTCAACGCCGTGACGGCGCCGTCCCAGTCCTTCTCGGCGAGCAGGATCTGCCCTCGCGCGAAGTGAACGGTTGCGTCGAATGCGGCGGCCCTGCGTCCGCCGATCTTGTACGAGTCGACGATCTGCTCGGCCTCGTCCACGGCCGAGCGCGCCGTCTTGAGATCGCCGGCGGCAATCGCGATCTCGACCTGCGCGGGAAGGCGGCGGAACCGGTAGAGCGGCTCGGCTGCCTCCTGGAGAGATCGGCCGATCCCGGCGACTGCGGCGTCCACCTTGCCCTCGGCGAGCCGGACGAGGGAGAGCCCCGGCTGCGGCTCGCGCCCGAGCTCGTTCGAGACGCGGTACGCGTCCTCGGCTCCCGTCAGGTCACCACGACGCCGCCGGATCTCGCCGATCTCGTAGTGCCCTGCAGCCGTGATCACCTGATGGAAGTCCTTCAGCTCTTCGGTTGCGGCGAGCGCCTGCGCCTCCGCCGCGGCCCAGTCGCCTCGAAGTCGCATGGCCTCTGCACGATGGATCCGGCAGGCGCCCGGGAAGCCGGTGAGGTCGAGCGTGTCGCACCAGCGGTTCGCGGCCTCCGTCCACTCGGCTGCGCGGCGATAGTCACCGACGTCCTGGCAGGAGCTGATGGTGATGCAGTAGACGAGCCCCGCCGAGTGCGCCCTGAGATCGCCGCACATCGCAGACGCGCTCGCCTCGTCGAGCAGCGCCAGGCCCTCGTCGATCCTGCCTGCCTTGACGTGGGCTCTTCCCTTGCCGGAAAGCGCGAGCATCTGCACGTCGCGATCGCCTACCTGCCGTCCGAGCTCGTAGGCGTCGTCGAAGAGCTCGACGGCGCGCTCCAGGTCACCCTCTGCGAACAGTGCGGTGATGGCGTGCGTGAGTATCAGCCGGCCATGCTCGGGCGCCGTCGGCAAACCCGCCAGAAGGCGTTCGGCGCTCGCGATCCAGCCACCGGCGACCGCAAACGCGCCGCGGGCATCGTGGTCCCAGCCCAGCGTGAGCGCCATCCGGGCGGCGCCGAGCGTGTCGCCGGAGGACGTGTACGCGGCAAAAGCCCGCTCCCGGTGCCGGATCGCCTCCTCGATCTGCCCGCTCCACCACGCCGCCTCGCCGTAGTTCTCGAGATCGGCGGCCGTGAGCTCAGCCGCGTCGACGTCGCCGAACGCGGCGTAGGCGGCGCGCCACGCCTGCCGCTCCGCGGCGGCGCGGGCCTCGTCGAGGGAGTCGATGACCTGGCTCACGGACGTCTCATTGTGACGACTGGAGTGCGCGGTTTGCGAGCTTTTCGCGAACCGCGGGGGCGACTTCGCGGCCGAGCAGCTCGATCGAGCGGAGGACGCCCTCGTGCGGTACGCCGCCGACGCCGAGCTGCAGCAGAAACCGGTCGTGCCCGAAGACCTCGCGCTGGTAGAGGATCTTGTCGACCACCTGCTCGGGAGTTCCGACGAAGTTCGCGCCCCGAGGCCCTGCGGCCGCCTCGTACTCGGCGCGGGTCATCGGCGGCCAACCGCGCTCGCGGCCGATCCTGTTCATCGCCTCCGCGACGTACGGGAACGACTCTTCGATCGCCCGCTCTCGCGTCTCCGCGATGTAGCCGTGCGAGTTGATGCTCAAGGACGGCGGTTCGATGCCCGCCTCCTCGGCCCCACGGCGATGCAGGTCCGCGAACGGGCGGAATCGCTCCGGCTGGCCACCGATGATCGCAAGGGCCATAGGAAGACCGAGCATCCCGGCACGCACCGCGGATTCGGGCGTGCCGCCGACCGCGACCCAGATCGGGATGGGCTCGTCGGGTCGCGGGTACACACCGTGCCCGGCGAGTGACTCCCCCGTCTCGCGGATGCGGAGAAGCTCCAGCAGCTTCTCCTCGAAGAGCGTGTCGTAGTCGCGAAGGTCGAAGCCGAAGAGAGGGAACGACTCGATGAACGAGCCGCGGCCGGCCATCATCTCTGCGCGGCCGCCCGACAGGAGATCGAGCGTTGCGAACTGCTGATACAGGCGGACGGGGACGGCCGAGCTCAGGACGGTGACGGCGCTCGTCAGGCGTATCCGCTTCGTCCTCGCTGCCACCGCCGCAAGCACCATCGCCGGAGCCGAGACCGCGTACTCGGGCCGGTGATGCTCGCCGACGCCGAACACGCCGAGGCCGACCTCGTCCGCGAGCTCGGCCTCCTCGACGACCTCGCGCAGGCGATCTGCGGCGCTCTCGCCCTCGCGGACGTCGGCGAACGTGAAGACGCCAATCTCCATCCAAGCGTTCTAGCGAAGTCGGTAGCGTGCGCGCCCATGAGCGACGACCAGACGAACGAGAAGGACGAGCCCAAGAAGGACCACGAGCCGCCGAAGGGCGCCGAGACAACCGCGTCGTGGGGGCGCGGGCGCAAGGCGATCTCGTACACCGCGACCGGCAAGTGGACGGTCCTGCGCAAGAAGGAGAAGCCTGCGGCGGAGATCTTCTCGGTCTCGTACGTCGCCGCCGGCGACGACGGCGCGCGACCGGTTACGTTCGTCTTCAACGGCGGTCCAGGTGCGTCCTCGGCGTACCTGCACATGGGCGCGGTCGGCCCGCAGCGCGTCGACTTCCCGTCCGACGGGACGCTTCCGGCGGTTCCCGCGAAGCTCGTGGAGAACGAGTCGTCGTGGCTGTCGTTCACCGATCTCGTCTTCGTCGACCCGGTCGGGACCGGTTGGAGCCGGGTCATCGAGCCCGAGAAGAAGGGTGACGGCAAGGAGGGTGGTGGAGGCGGGGGCGCCAACGGAAAGCCGGGCGACGCGCCCGATCCCAAGGAGTACTTCGGCTACAAGCGCGACCTCGAGTCGATGTGCGAGTTCATGGGACGCTGGCTCTCCGAACAGGGCCGCTGGGGCTCGCCCGTCTTCATCGCGGGCGAGAGTTACGGCGGCTACCGCGTCGGACGCCTCGCGCGGATGCTCCAGGAGACGGCGGGCATCGGACTGAACGGCGCGATCCTGATCTCACCGGCCCTCGAGATCACGCCGCTCAACCCCACGGACTACGACGTGCTCGGCTGGATCGATCGCGTGCCGACGATGGCGGCGGCGGCGTTCCACCACGGCCGCTCGCGCGCGTTTCGCAAAGGCGCGTCGCTGGACAAGGTCTTCCGCGACTCGGAGGAGTTCGCGACGGGCGACTACACGGCATTCCTCACGCGCGGCGCGTCGATGCCCGCGAAGGAGCGTGCTCGGATCCTCTCGCGTCTCGCCGACGTCGTCGGCCTTCCGGAGGAACTCGTCGTGCGCGCGGAGGGCCGCGTCGGCATCCTGACCTTCGTCCGCGAGCTCCTGCGCGACCAGCGCAAGATCCTCGGTCTCTACGACTCGACGATCACGGCCACCGACCCGTTCCCCGACCGTGACGAGTTCTCGTGGCCGGATCCGACGCTGTCCGGAATCACGCCCGCATACACGATGGGCGTGAACCGGATGCTGCGCTCGGAGATCGGCGTCGAGACGGATCGTGAGTACACGCTCCTCTCCTACGAGGTCAACACGGCGTGGAAGAACGACTCCGAGCAGCACGCGTTCGCCGCGCCACCCGGCGCGACCGACGACTTCCGCTACGGCATGGCGTTGAACCCGCACATGAGGGCGTTCATCACCCACGGGCAGTACGACCTCGTGACGCCCTACTACGCGAGCAACCGCCTCCGGAACCTCATGCGCCTCGACCCGCAGATGGAAGACCGGCTCACCGTGCAGCACTTCGGCGGCGGACACATGTTCTACGCCTGGGAAACCAGCCGGCACGCGTTCACCGCCGCGATCGCGGCGTTCGTGGCGGACGCGGTCTAGCCGCCGCGCTCGGAGACGTACGCGTCCCCGAGCCGCTTCGGCGCGCGCAGGAGCCAGGCGTCCTCGATCCGCTCCTCGAGCTGCTCGCGTGAGATGCGCTCGAGCCGGATCAGGACGATCGGATGGCCGTCGTAGTGGGGCGTCTGGAAATAGGCTTCGCCCGCTTCGAGGAGGAGCTCCTTCTCGTCGGGGTCGACGCGCACGGCGAGCGCGTCGCCGGCGTGACGGTCGGGACTGATCCAGGTGAAGAGCCTGCCGCCGACCTTGAAGGCAGGCTTGCCGTACGTCGTCGACTCCTCGGCTCCGGGAAGCCTCCCGGCGATCTCACGGACGGTGCCCCACTCGTGCATCAGTCGGTCTCCGTGGCGTAGGCCGCCGCCAGCCTTTTCGGGGCCTGGATGAGCCATGCGTCCTCGAGCCGCATCCGCAGCTCGTCCGGGTCGATGTCCTCGAGCCGGATCTGCACGCCCGGCCAGCCGTCGTAGTGCGGGCTCGAGAAGTAGACGTCCGGATTCGAGTCGAGGATCAGCTGCTTCTCCTCGCGATCGACCCGGATGGCAAGTCCTCCGCCGTCGCGCTCGCGCGCAGCCCAGGCGAACAGCTTGCCCCGCACGCGGAACGCCGGGCGCCCTCGCCGGACTCCTCGACCTCGGGGAACGACAACGCGATCTCCCTGACGGCGTCCCAGCCGACCATGCCACCACGATAGTCGCGAGAGGCCTTGTTCGACCGCCGCGGCTCCTAGAGTTGCCGCGTGGAATCGAGCGGATCGAAGCGCGTCGAGATCCTCCTGCCCGTCCGGACGATCGTGCTGCTCGCGATCGCGATCGGGCTCATGGTCGCGTTCGCCGCGATCGGGAATACCTTCCTCGTCGTCTTCATCGGGATCTTCCTCGCGTTCGTCTTCGAGTATCCCGTCCGTTTCGTCATGGAGAAGACCAGGATGTCGCGCGGGCTCGCGGCGACCGTCACCGTGCTCGGCACGGCGCTCGCCGTGGTCGCACTGATGCTCCTCCTGCTCGTTCCGCTCGTCAGCAGCGTGCGCGACTTCCTCCAGGATCTGCCGGAGCTCGTCGAGAGCCTCCGTGCCTCCGACGAGCTCTCCTCGTGGCTCGGCGACTCGGGCGCGGCGGGCAATGTGCAGAGCGGCGCGGAGGAGATCTCGCTCTCGGTCCCGGATGCGATCTCCGCGGTGCTCGGCATTGCGGGCGACTTCTTCACGGTCTTCCTCGCCGGGTTCACGATTCTCTTCATCTGCCTGTTCCTGTTGACCGACGTCGGGAACCTGCAGCGCTCGCTCACCAGCGTGCTCATGCCCGGCGACGACGCCCGTTGGCTGAACGTGTGGGAGCGAGTGACGGAGACGATCTCGCGCTGGGCGATCGGCGTCATCGTCATCGCGACGATCGCCGGAACCATCCAGGGGACGACGGCATGGCTCCTCGGATCGAGCTACGCCATTGCCCTCGGAGTGATCGCGGGGCTTCTCGACATGATCCCGAACATCGGCGCGACCATTGCGGGGTTCGTCCTCGTCCCCACGCTCTGGGCGGAGGAGGGACTGACGGCGGCAATCATCATGCTCCTCGTCGTCCTCGCCTACCAGCAGCTCGAGAACAACATCCTCACGCCGAAGATCCAGGGGAAGGCCGTCCAGCTGTCGGCCTTCTTCATCATCGTCGCGGTGACGCTCTTCGGTGCGCTCCTCGGCGTGCTCGGCGCACTCACGGCGGTCCCGCTGGCCGCGACGATCCAGATCTTCATCCAGGAGCTCACCAAGGCCCGTCGCGAGCAGGTGGACGCCGCGCGTGCGGCGCTCGACAGCGCGTAGTCACGCGAGCGGAGCGCCGAGCACCACGGCGGCGGCGCCGACGACGCCCGCGGCCAGCAGCGTGACGACGACCCCCCGTCGGAGGACGAGAAGGAAGACTGCCGCTCCGCCGAGCACCGCCCACTGCCAGTTCTCCTGCAGCGCGAGTGCCAGTGGGATCGTCGAGCCGAGGATCGCGCCGATCGCAGCCGGACCGGCGCCGTCGAAGAACGCGCGGACGTGCCGGTTTGCGACGAGGCGGTCGAACCGCTCTGCACCGACGAGGACGAACGCGAACGACGGCGCGAAGGCGACGAGCGCGGCGAGCAGCGCTCCGGGCACGCCGGCGGCCGCATAGCCGACGACGGCGACCGTGTGCGTCACCGGCCCCGGCGTCACCTGCCCGAGTGCGACCGCATTCAGGAACTCGGCGTCCGTCATCCACCCGTAGCGCTCGACGGCGTCCGCCTGCATCAGCGGGATGATCACGAAGCCACCGCCGTACGAGAGCGCGCCGACCTTGAACGCCACCCAGGCGAGCGACGCGACCGTGCCGCCGCTCGCGGCGACGATCGCGAGCGCCGCGAACGGGGAAACCGAGAGCGCGCCGCCGGCGAGCCTGCGCCAGCCGACCTCGACGGCCCCGCACGCGACGAGCACGGCGACGAGCCAGGGCCCGAGCGTCGCCGCGGATGCGGCGCCGAGCAGAGCGTAAGCGACGAACCTCCAGCGGATCGCCGGCGCAACGCGGGCCCATGCCGGCTGGAGGAGCAGGATGCCGGCGTGGACGGCGACGGCAGCCACCGCCGCTCCCGCGCCGGCTCCGCCGCCACGGATCCAGTCGGGGGGCGAGCCGAGAAAGAGTGCTGCGAGCGCGACGATCAGGACGAGGCCGGGGATGATGAACGCCAGCCCTCCCACGAGCGCCCCCGCCAATCCGCGCACCCTCCATGCGGCGTAGATCGCGAGCTGTGTCGATGCCGGGCCGGGGAGGAGGTTGACGGCTGCGAGCCCGTCCTCGAACTGCTCGGGCCGCATCCACCTACGGCGGTCGACGACGAGCTCGCGAAGGAGCGCGATGTGAGCGGGCGGGCCGCCGAAGCCGACGACGCCGATCCTTCCCCACGCGCGTGCGATCGCTCCGAGCGTGGGCACGCGGTGTGCTACCCGACGGCGGTACCCATGGCCGCCTCGCCCTCGCCGACCGCAACGACGTCCTCGCGTCGCAGTAGGAACAGGAGCGCGACGAAGCCGCCGGCGATGAGAAGCGCGCTTCCGAGGTACGCAACGTGAAAGCCATCCACGAGCGCCTGTGCCTGGTCGGCGGGCTGCGGTTCGCGCCCGAGCCCGGTCAGCGTGTCCTCGGTCGCCTCGACGGACAGCGTCGCGAGGATCGCGAGGCCCAGCGCTCCGCCGATCTGCTGCGACGTGTTGTAGAGGCCGGATGCGAGTCCGGCGTCGTCGTGGGGAATCCCGCTCGTCGCGATGAGCGTGATCGGCACGAACGTGAGGCCCATGCCGACCGACGCGAGGAGGATTCCCGGGAGAAGATCAGTGACGTACGAGCCGTCGGGCTCGAGGCGCATGAAGAGCAGGAGCCCGACGATCGCCATGGGCATCCCGATGAGCGGCACCTCGCGCGCCCCGAGCTTCGGCACGAGGCTCTGCGACAGCCCCGCCCCGATGATGATCCCTGCGGTGAAGGGCAGGAACGCCAGGCCTGCTTCGAGCGCCGAGTAGCCAAGCACGCGCTGGAGGTAGAGGGTGTTGAAGTAGAACATCGCGAAGAGGCCTGCGGCGACGAGGAACATGACGACGTTCGCCGCGCGTACCGTCCGCACGCGGAAGATGCCGAGCCGGACGAGCGGCTCCACCGACCGCCTCTCGATGACGACGAACGCGGCCAGCAGGACGAAGGCGAGCGCGAAGAAGCCGCCGGTGTGGAGCGAGGTCCAGCCCTTCTCCTGTGCCTTGACGATCCCGTAGACGAGCGCCAGCAGGCCGGCGGTAACGGTCGTCGCGCCGGCGAGATCGAAGCTCTTGTGCGCGTGCTCGTCCTTGGACTCCGGGACATAGCGGAGCGATGCCAGCAACACCGCGATGCCGACCGGGATGTTCACGTAGAAGATCCACGGCCACGAGAAGGCGGTCGTGAGGATCCCGCCGAGCACGAGCCCGACGGCGGCTCCGCCGACCGCGATGGCGGCCCATACGCCCATCGCCTTCGTCCGTTCGGCCCCCTCTTCGAACGTGGTCGTGATGATCGACAGGGCGGCTGGCGCAACGAGCGCCGCACCGAGCCCCTGGACTCCGCGGAAGATGATCAGCGCTTCCGAGGTCGGGGCCAGGCCGTTTGCGAGCGAAGCGACCGTGAAGAGCACGACGCCGACCAGGAAGATCCGCTTGCGCCCCATCAGGTCGCCGGCCCGCCCGCCCAGAAGAAGGAATCCGCCGAACGTGAGCGCATACGCATTGACGACCCACTGCAGGTCGGCATCCGACATCCCCAGGTCTTCCTGGATCGAGGGCAGTGCGACGTTCACGATCGTCGCGTCGAGGATGACCATGAACTGGGCCATGCAGACGAGGCAGAGGACGAGCCACGGATTCACGTGGTGGTCCTGCGCGGGCGTGCGCATGACGGCCTCGCTCATGACCGCGCACCCTAGCGAGGCGCATCGAGTCCATGCGGTTATCGTCAGCGCCGTGACTGAGATGCGGCTATACGACCTCCGCGTGACGGTCGAGCGGATCGAAGGGAGGTCCGTCTGCGGGCTCGAGGTCGGCGACTGGTTCGAGGTGACGGAGTCCAGCCGCGTGCGCATCCCCGAGGGCAAGCACTTCTGCCTCTTCGCGCTGCAGTCGGTGCTTCCGCTCCTTCCCGCGAAGATGCGCCGCCTGCCTGACGAGGACTGGCTCGAGCGGGACTCCCTCGTGGCCTGTCCCGATCCGGACGAGCGCGTGATCATGCGCATCGAGCGCATCGGCGAGCGGGCGCTCATCACGGAGGAGCTCACGTAGCCCGCGAGCTCGGCATCGGGCTGCGAACCGACCAGGAGCCTGCGGCGTACGAGGCGATCGCGCGCCGCGCGGAGGACGCGGGTATCGACGTCCTCTCCGTCTTCCACGACTTGCTCTACCAGCCCGCCATCGGGCCGCTGCTCCTCATGGCGCGCGTGACGGAGCGCGTCCGGCTCGGGCCGGCCGCGCTCAATCCGTTCACGCTGCATCCGTACGAGATCGCCGGCCAGATCGCGATGCTCGACGCCGTTTCGGGCGGGCGCGCATACCTCGGCCTCGCGAAGGGAGCCTGGCTCGACCGGCTCGGGATCGACGAGACGCGTCCGCTCTCCGCGCTGAAGGAGTCGGTCGCGATCATCGAGGCGCTCCTCGCGGGCGACGACTCAGGCGTCGCCGGCGAGCGCTTCACGCTCGCGCCCGGAACCATGCTCGCTTACCCGCGTGCCCGCGACCGCGTACCGCTCCTGATCGGCACGTGGGGCGAGGACACCGCACGCTGGGCCGGCTCGGTGGCCGACGAGGTCAAGATCGGCGGCACCGCGAACGCGGAGCTGCTCCCCGTCGTGCGCGGCTGGATCGCCAATCCGGGCGTCCGACTCGTGGTCGGCTGCGTCACCGTCGTCGATGAGGACGGTGACTGGGCAAGAGAGCGTGCGACCTCCGTCGTGCAGCCGTATCTCGACGTCGTCGCACGGCACGATCCGACGCTCGAGCAGGGAGAGGACCCGCGGCTCGAGCGCTTCTGCATCGCCGGGACGCCCGAGGAGGTCGCCGAGCGCGTGCTCGAGCTGTGGGACGCAGGTGCGGATCGCGTCGAGCTCGGGACTCCGCAGGGCAGGTCGCCGCTCGCAGGCGTGGAGCTCGTCTGCGACCGCGTACTGGCTCTCGTCGGCCGCTGACCCTGGTTCCGTACCATGGTCGGATGCCGCAGCCGACGACGCTTGCGCCGCCGCTCGAGGAGCAGCTCGAGCAGTACCGCGTCGAGCTGACCGCGTACTGCTATCGCATGCTCGGCTCCGTCGACGCCGAAGACGCCGTGCAGGAGACCTTCATCCGTGCCTGGCGCGCGTACGACAGCTTCGAGGGCCGCTCCGCCCTCCGGTCATGGCTCTATCGCATCGCGACAAACGTCTGCTTCGACATGCTCGAGAGCCGGAAGCGGCGGGCGCGGCCGATGGATCTCGGCCCGGCCGGTGAGCCGATCGTCGAGAACCTCCGCACACCGGACCAGCTCTGGATCGAGCCGATGCCGGACGGGCGAATCGTCCCGGACGGAGATCCGGCCGAGGTCGTGGCGTCGCGCGAGTCCGTGAGGCTCGCGTTCGTCGCCGCGCTTCAACAGCTTCCGCCGCGCCAGCGCGCCGTGCTCATTCTCTGTGAGGTTCTCCGCTGGAAGGCCGCGGAGGTCGCCGAGCTTCTCGAGACGAGCGTCGCTTCCGTGAACAGCGCGCTGCAGCGGGCTCGCGCCACCCTCGAGGCCAGCGACGCGACGCCGTCGACCACCGCGCCGTCGGTCGACGCGGCCGACGCCGAGCTTCTCGAGCGCTACGTCGCTGCGTTCGAGGCGTACGACATGAGCGCGCTGACCGCCCTGATCCACGAGGACGCAACCCAGTCGATGCCTCCGTTCGACCTCTGGCTCGCAGGCCGTGAAGACATCCTCACGTGGTGGTTCGGCCCCGGCATCACATGTCGCGACTCGCGCATGGTCGCGGCGCCGGCGGCGAACGGCGCACCGGCGTTCGGCCAGTACCGGCCGAAGCCGGACGGCGACGGGTACGAGCCCTGGGCGCTGCAGGTCGTGGAGATCGAGGACGGCAGGGTCGTCGAGCTCACGTTCTTCCTCGACGTCGAGACCGTCTTCCCGCGCTTC
Organism: uncultured Gaiellaceae bacterium; assembly: GCA_963787855.1. Lineage (GTDB taxonomy): Bacteria > Actinomycetota > Thermoleophilia > Gaiellales > Gaiellaceae > GMQP-bins7. The sequence continues at coordinate 189,747 of CAWBER010000010.1, read as the reverse complement.
GGGCTCCCGCTCGAGTACCCCGACGCCTAGCCGCGCTACGCCGCAGCGCCCGCCGCTCCCGCCTCGCTCGCGACTGCCGTCTCGTCCATCCACACGACCTCCCAGACGTGCCCGTCCGGGTCCTGGAAGCTGCGGCTGTACATGAAGCCGAAGTCGATCGGGTCGTTGGCGTCAGAGCCACCGGAGGCCAGCGCGGCATCGGCGAGCTCGTCGACGCCCTCGCGGCTCGCCGCCGAGAATGCCAGGAGCACTTCGGTCTGTGAGAAAGCGTCGGCGATCGGCTTCTTCGCGAACTCCCCGAACTTCGCCTTGGTCAGGAGCATCACGTAGGCGTCCTCGCCCACGATCATCATCGTGGCCGTCTCGTCGGTGAAGCGCGGGTCGAACGTGAAGCCGAGCGCCGTGAAGAACGCGACCGAGCGGTCGAGATCGTCGACGGCAAGGTTGACGAACAGCTGGCGTGACGCGGACATCGCTCCTCCTCGAGCTTGGGGGACGTACGTTGGACGGCGCCGGCCGCCGTTTTTCATCGCGCGGCGGGTTCCTCGAAGAAATCCGCCACGATCTCGGCGTCGCCGGGCGTCTTTGGGCTGAACACGATCAGCTCCAGGCCGTCGGAGCCTGCCTCGAAGCCCCTCGTGACTTCCGGACCGACGCGGATCGCGTCGAGACGCTCCACTGCGACCTCCTCATCGTCGACGTGGATCTTCCCGGAGCCCGAGAGAACGACGTAGACCTCTTCGGCTTTTTGGTGTCGATGCCCGAATGCGTGGTGCTTGTCGGGCTTGACGATCTGGTAGGAGACGCCCAGGCTCTCGAGCTCCAGATCCTGGTTCGCGAAGCGGGCTTCCTGGAATTCGGAAAAACCGCCCTTGACGGCCATGTCCTCGAGCTCGGCGAGGTTCGTGTGCGTGTAGTCGGCCATGAGGAGACGATTCCACGCGCGCGACCATGCGAAACGCTCGGCTCAGTCGTCCGCAGGCAGGACGTGGGTGAGACCCATCAGGTCCACGAGCTCGAGCAGAGCCGGCGAGGCGTTCTCGAGGCGCACGCAGCATCCTCGCCGCCGCGCGGCGAGCTGGAGGCGCGCCAGCGCGTCGACGCAGACCGCATCCGGTTCCACGCCCGCGACGTCGCAGCGCGCGATCGAGCCGTTCTCGCCGAGCACGGCGCACACACGAGCGCAGAGACCAGGGAGATCGGCGCGGGCGATCGGGCCGCTGATGGCGAAGGCGACCTCGTGCGGCGCGGGTGTCGGCATCGCGGGTTAGACCGCCGAAACCGGCGGAACTCAGCGGCGACGAGGTCACCAGCTGGCCCACGGCAGCGATCGCCATCGCCGGGATCGCGTTCATCACGATCGTCGTCAGCGTCCTGATCTGGCAAGCCTTCTCGACAGGGACGGTCAGCCTCAGAGGTTGCGAGCTCGGTTTCCAGGCGATGTCGATCCGCCGCACGCGCTCGACGTACCGCTCGTTCAGCTCGATGCCGAGGCGATGAGGTCGGCGAGATCGATACGGTTGTCCTAGCTTTCCGCGCGCCACCTCGTCGAAAGCATCATGGGCCGCCTCATCGCCGGCAGGCGGGAAGAAACGAGGTGGCCGATGAGTTTCAAGAGGCTTAGCCGTCATACGAAGACCGCAATAGAGGGGGCAGTTCATGTCTGACCACACCACTGGGACCAACGCGAGCTTCGAACGGCGCGCGGCACACGAGCGACTGTCGTCGGGGGCGCTCGCGGGCTGGATGCGCTTGAACGCAAGCCATCCCTGGCGCGTGATCGTCATCTGGGTGGCGATCATCGCCGCGCTCATCTTCAGCGTGGGCGCCTTCGGTGGAAGCCTGAAGGACGAGTTCGAGATCCCGGGCTCCGACACTCAGAAGGCGACCGACCTGATCGAGTCCGAGTTCGCCGAGGAGCAGGGCGGCGTGCTGAACCTCGTGTTCGCCGCGCCCGAGGGCGAGAGGCTCGACACCCCGGAGCGCCAGGCCGCGATCGAAGAGGCGATCCAGACGCTCCAGGGCGACGAGTTCCAGCCGACCGGGACCGATCCGGACGGGCAGGCGGGCATCACCAGTGTCGGTGACCCGTTCTCGGACCAGACGTTCTCCGATAGCGGCCGCATCGCATACGCCGAGGCGCAGTTCGACCGCGTGATCTTCGAGGAGGACCGCGAGCAGGTCGTCGCCGTGCAGGAGGCGGTGCGCGACGCTGTCGAGCCCGCGGGCGTGACCGCCGAGTTCAATGGCGACGCCGAGTTCCCGCCACTCGAGCAAGGGACGCAGGAGCTGCTCGGCCTGTTGGCCGCGCTCATCGTGCTGCTCGTCGTCTTCAGGACGTTCGTAGCGGCGGCGATCCCCATCGGGCTCGCGCTGGTCGCGGTCGCGAGCGCATTCATGCTGCTCTTCCTCCTCGCCGGCCTGACCGACATCAACACGATCACGCCGCTACTCGTGTCGATGATCGGCCTCGGCGTCGGCATCGACTACTCGCTCTTGATCGTCACGCGCTTCCGGCAGCACCTGCACGACGGATTGTCGCCGCGCGACGCGGCGGCGGAGGCAGGCGCCTCGGCCGGCCGGGCGACGATCTTCGCCGGCCTGACGGTCGCGATCTCGGTCAGCGGCCTGGCCGTCTTCGGCCTCGACTTCGTGACGAAGCTGGGCATGGGCTCGGCGCTGGGCGTCCTCACGACCGTGCTGATCGCCAACTCGCTGCTCATCGCGGTTCTCGCCAAGCTCGGACACAAGGTCGACCGCCTGAAGGTGCCGTTCCTCAAGCCGATCGACGATTCCGAGGCGGCGCGCGAGCGAACGCTCATCGCCCGCTGGGGACGGTGGGTGACGGCGCACGCGAAGCCGGTGTTCGTCGTCCTGCTCGCCCTCGGCATCGTCCTCGCAGCGTCGTCGCTGCTCGTGCGGCTCGGCGCGTCCGACCAGGGGACGCAGCCGACCGAGCAGACCGCCCGGCGCGCCTACGACCTCCTCGCGGAGGGCTTCGGCCCGGGCTTCAACGCCCCGATCCCGATCGTCGTCGACGTGAACGGCGACGATCAGGCGCCGCAGCGCATCTACGACGGGGTCCGCAACCTCCAGGGGGTCGCCTCGGCGAGTGAGCCGCAGTTCAACGACTCCAAGTCGGTGGCGATCGTCTTCGTGACGCCCGACTCGGCTCCTCAGGACGAGGAGACGTCGCAGCTCGTGGACCGGTTGCGTGACGACGTCGTCCCGGCTGCGACCGACGGCAGCGAGGCGGCCGTCTACGTCTCGGGCCTGAACGCCGCGTTCAAGGACATCGGCGATCGCATCTACGAGCGGCTGCCCTGGTTCCTGCTCTACATCATCGGCGTCACGTTCATCGTCCTGGCGATGGCGTTCCGCTCGGTGGTGGTCTCGTTCACCGCTGCGGTGGCGACGCTCCTGTCGGCGTTCGTCGGCTTCGGCGTGCTGACGCTCGTGATCCAGGAGGGCTATCTGCTGAGCCTGACTGGGCTCGACCGAGAGGGGCCGATCGAAACGTTCGTGCCGCCGATCGCATTCGCGATCCTGTTCGGCCTGTTCATGGACTACATGGTGTTCCTCATGAGTCGGATCCGCGAGGAGCACGTCCACGGGCTGAAGACGCGTGAGGCGGTCGAGCACGGAATCGCGGCGATCGGCCGGGTCGTCGTGGCCGCCGCGCTGATCATGGGCACGGTGTTCGCGGCGTTCATCCTCACGCAGGACCGCATCTCCAAGGAGTTCGGCCTCGTGCTGGCGGTCTCGATCCTCACGGACGCGCTCGTCGTGAAGATGACGCTTATCCCGGCCCTGTTCACGTGGCTCGGCGAGAAGACGTGGTACATGCCGCGCTGGCTCGACAAGGTGCTGCCGAACATCACGATCGAGCCTCCGCACGACCGGGAGTCACCGACTCCGGTGGCGGTCCCGCGCGCGGAGCCGACGGAAGCTTGACCCGAGGCGGGCGGAGCCTTCGGGCTCCGCCCGCCTCACGACGCAACGAGGCGGTCGAGCCAGTCTCGGACGGTGGCTGCGACCGCAGGGAGGTCGGAACGCAAGCTGTGATCGCCGGAAACCTTCATCACCGTTCGCGTCCGCGACTCGGGTGGCATCCCGAACCGGTCACGGTCGCCCTGGACGACGAGCACCGGCGCCTGGACCGCGTCGAGCTCCGCGAGCCGGCTCTCCGGGGGCTTGCCGCCGGAGCGGCGCGGCGGCAACAGGGGGAACGCGAGACACAGGACGCCGGCCGCTCCCGTCGCTTGCGCGGTCCGGCAGGCGATGCGCGCGCCGGCGGAGCGTCCGCCCGTCACGACTGGCTCGCGGTCGCCCACGTCGTCGCGCAGGCGCTCCACGACCGCCAGCCACGCCGCGTCGAGCTGGCGGGCCGGTGCGGGGCTCTTGCGCCCCGCGACGCGGTAGGGCTGCTCGACGAGCGCCACCGCGAATCCCGTCTCGAGCGCCGCCTCGGCCGCCGCGGTCAGATCGCGCGACTGGACGCCTCCGCCCGCGCCGTGTCCGAGCACGAGCCAGCCGCGCGGCGACTCCACTCGCTGGAGGTGCACGCGTGCGAGGCCATGCGGCGTGTCGACGTCGAGCATCGAGGTGGAGTGTGCCGACCGATGAGTTCGAGTCGTCGGCTCAGTCGTACCGGCATGACCCAGACGAAAGGACTCCGATGACGAACATGAGCTCCCGCGCACGCTGGCTGGCCCTTCTGGTTCTCTGCCTCGGCGACCTGATGATCGTCCTCGACGTGACGATCGTCGGCGTCGCGCTGCCGTCGATCCGCGAGGACCTCGGCTTCTCCGAGGAGTCACTCGCATGGGTCGTGAACGCCTACCTGATCACCTTCGGTGGCTTTCTCCTGCTCGGCGGCCGGCTGGGCGACCTGTTCGGTCACCGCCGGCTCTTCCTGCTCGGGATCGCGCTATTCACGCTCGCCTCGTTGGCGTGCGGGTTCGCGACGTCGCAGGAGATGCTCGTCGGCGCTCGCGCCGTGCAGGGCATCGGCGGCGCCGTGGTCTCGGCCGTCGCGCTGTCGCTCATGATGACGCTGTTCACCGAGCCGGCCGAGCGGGCGAAAGCGATGGGCGTCTTCGGCTTCGTGGCATCCGGCGGGGGATCGCTCGGCGTGCTGCTCGGCGGCGTCCTGACGGATGTTCTCGACTGGCACTGGATCTTTCTCGTCAACGTCCCGGTCGGGATCGCCGTCGTCGTTCTCTCGGTCATGCTGATCCCGTCCGCGCGGGTCGCGAGCGCCGCGCAGAAGCTCGACGTCGCCGGCGCAGTGACGGTCACGGCGGCGCTGATGCTCGCGGTCTACGCGATCGTGAACGGGAACGAGGTCGGCTGGGGCACCGCGCAAACGCTCGGGATGCTCGCCGCGGCGGGGGCGCTTCTGGTGGCGTTCCTCGTCATCGAGTCGCGCGTCGAGTCTCCGCTCGTGCCGCTCCGCCTCTTCCGGCTCCGCAACGTCGCGGTGTCCAATGTCGTCGGCGTCCTCTGGGCCGGCTCGATGTTCGCGTGGTTCTTCCTCTCGGCGCTCTACCTGCAGCTCGTGCTCGGGTACAGCCCGCTCGAGGTCGGCCTCGCGTTCCTGCCCGGCAACATCATCATGGGAATCCTCTCGATCGGGCTCTCGGCGAAGCTCGTGCTGCGCTTCGGCATCAGGCTGCCGCTCGCCACGGGCCTCGGTCTCGCCGCGCTCGGCCTCCTGCTGTTCGCGCGCGCTCCGGTCGACGGAAACTTCGTCGTCGACGTGCTTCCGGCGATGATCCTGCTCGGGCTCGGAGCCGGGATGGCGTTCAACCCGGTGCTGCTCGCGGCAATGAGCGACGTCGAGCCGACCGAGGCGGGCCTCGCCTCCGGGGTCGTCAACACGTCGTTCATGATGGGCGGCGCTCTCGGGCTGGCCGTGCTCGCGAGCCTCGCGGCCGCGCGGACGGACACCTTGCTTGCTTCCGGAGAGAGCCAGGCGGAGGCGCTCACCGGCGGCTACCACGTCGCGTTCTTCGTCGGCGCGCTGTTCGCGATCGCCGCAGCGACGCTCGGCGGCCTCTTGTTGCGGCAGGGTGCGTACGCCGTGGAGCACGATGGTGCCGAGCCGCAGGCTGCCGCGGAGGCCGCCTAGCCGGTGGCCGAGCTGTCCGGAACGAAGGTGGGCAGAGCCGAGCTCGACGCGCTGCAGCAGTCACTGGCGGGGTCGGTCATCGATCCCGCCAGTCCGGAGTACGACGCAGCTCGACGATGCTTCAACGCGGCGATGGATCGCCGTCCCGCCGTGATCGTGCGCTGCAGCGGCGCCCAGGACGTCGCCACCGCGTTCGACTTTGCGCGCACGCATTCGTTGGAGGTGGCGGTTCGCGGCGGTGGTCACAATCCGGCCGGACACTGCGTCGTCGACGCCGGGCTCGTCATCGACCTCTCGGACATGCGCCGTGTGGACGTCGACGCGGCTGCCGGCACCGCGCGTGCGAGTGGCGGTGCGACCTGGCTCGACTTCGACGCGGCAACGCAGGCGTTCGGCCTCGTCACCCCCGGCGGGGTCGTCGGCTCGACCGGCGTCTGTGGGCTCACGCTCGGCGGTGGTATCGGGCACCTGACGAGCCAGCACGGGCTGACGTGCGACAACTTGGTGGGCGCCGAGCTCGTCACTCCCGGCGGCTCCGTCGTTCGTGCAAGCGCCGATGAGAACGCCGAGCTGCTCTGGGCGCTCCGCGGCGGGGGCGGCAACTTCGGCGTGGCGACCTCGCTCGAGTTCCGGCTTCACGCACTCGACAGCGTGGTCGGGGGCCGGCTCGAGTATCGAGGGGACAGTGTCTCCGAGGTCCTGCGGCGCTTCCGAGATCTCGTCGCTCGCTCACCCCGGGATCTCAGCTGCCAGGCCGTGGTCGGGGTCGACGAGTCCCTGACGCCGTTGCTTCTCGTCGCTCCCGCCTTCACGGGCCCATCGGATCGGGCCGGCAACCTGCTGAACACTCTCCAGTCGGCGCCAGGATTGGTCACGGATGGAGTGCGCGAGCAGACGTTCCTCGAGCAGCAGCTTCTGTTCGACTCCCCCTACGGCGAGAACCGGCACTACTGGAAGGGACACTTCGTGGCCGAGCTCTCGGACGAGCTGATCGACGAGCTGACCCGGGGCGTCCGCGACTTCGGGCGGCCGCTCTCCCACATCCTGATCGAGTCGTTGCACGGCGCCGCGAAGGACGTCGACGGTGACTTCTCGGCGCTTGCGTTCCGTCGTGCGGCGTTCAACGTCAGCGCGATGGCTGTCTGGACGAACCCGGATGAGGACGAGGAGCACGTCGCGTGGGCGCGCGAAACGGCGCGGGCGATCGAGCCGTGGTCGCTCGGTGGCGGCTACGCCAACTACATGCAGGCGGACGAGCCGACCGAGCGCGTTCGAGCCGCTTTCGGCGATGCTGCCTTCGACCGGCTCCAGGCGCTCAAGACACAGTTCGACCCGACGAACGTGCTCCGGCGCAACCAGAATATTCCACCGCGCTAGCGAATCCCGCGAGAAACGGAGGGGAGACCATGGATTGGAAGCTCGAGCTCGTCGCGATTCCGGTGTCCGACGTCGATCGCGCGAAGGCGTTCTACGTCGACCAGGCCGGGTTCGTCGCCGACCACGACCACGCCGTCAGCGACGAGGTCCGCTTCGTCCAGCTGACGCCGCGAGGATCGGCGTGCTCCATCACGATCGGCAAGGGAGTAACCGACGCGGAGCCGGGCTCGGTCCAGGGGATGCAGATGGTCGTCGCGGACATCGAGGCAGCGCATGCCGAGCTGGCCGGGCGCGGCGTGGATGTCAGCGACGTCCAGGACTTTCCGTGGGGCTCGTTCGTGTTCTTCGCGGATCCGGACGGCAACAAGTGGGCCGTCCAGCAGATCCAGCCTCGTGAGCAGGGCGGCGACGGTGACTGACCTGAAGCTCGAGCTCGTGCTCATTCCGGTCGCGGACGTCGATCGGGCGAAGGCGTTCTACACCGAGAAGCTGGGCTTCGCGCTGGACGTCGACCATCAGCCGAACGAGTCCTTCCGCGTCGTGCAGATGACCCCGCCCGGCTCGGCCTGCTCGATCACGATCGGCATCGGCATCACGGACGCGGAGCCGGGCTCGTATCGAGGCACGCATCTCGTCGTCTGGGACATCGAGGCGGCGCGGGAGGAGCTCGTCGGACGCGGCGTGGAGGTCAGTGACGTGCGGCACTTCGACCGCGAGGCGGGCGAGTGGCGGCCCGGTGCCGACCCGGAGCACGGGCCCTACGCGTCATTTGCCGACTTCGCCGACCCGGACGGCAACACCTGGGTGCTGCAGGAGGTGCGGAAGGAGCCTCCCGACACCGCTGCGTGCGCCGGCCGAAACCGCCTAGTCGGCGAGGAGCGGCATCGAGATGCCCGGGTCGCGGCCGACGAGGACGGCGCGCGTGATCGCGGCCGAGCCGTAGCGGTTTTTCACGCGGTCCAGCGCTTCGTCGAGCGCGTGTGGCCGCCAATCCTCGCCGAGCGTGAGTTGGAGAGGATCACTGCCCTCGAGGTTCGTCAGCGAGATCCCGACGAGCGTGATCCCACGCGACTCGATCAGCGGCGTCGCGGCCGCGAGGAGGGTGCGAGCCGCAGCGAGGATCTCCTGTGACTGATCAGTCAATCGAGGCAGCGTCCGCGACCTCGTCGCACGAGTGAAGTCGTCGAAGCGAAGCCGGAGAACGACCGTGCGGCACTGCCTTCGGCCGGTCCGCAGCCGCCGGGCAACGCGGTCGACGATCGCGATGACTGACGAGTCGATCTCCTCGAACGACTTCGGCCGCCGCCCCATGGCGCGTTGTGATCCGATCGAGCGCCGGCGCCGGCCGGTCTGGACACGGCGGGGGTCGCGGTTGTGTGCGAGCGCATGCAGCTGGCGCCCGGACGCGCGGCCGAGGAGGTAGACGAGCAGGGTCTCGTCGAGAGCGGCGACCTGGCCGACCGTCCGTAGCCCCCGAGCGTGCAGCTTCGCGGCCGTGACGTGCCCGACGCCCCACAGCCGCTCGACGGGTAGCGGATGGAGGAAAGCGAGCTCGTCGTCGGGATCGACGTGAAGCAGCCCCTTCGGCTTCGCGACCGCGCTGGCCACCTTCGCGAGGAACTTCGTGCGCGCCACGCCGACCGTGATCGGGAGCCCGACCTCCTCGAGGACGCGGCGCTGCAGCCGCTCTGCGATGTCGACTGGAGCTCCTGCGAGCCGCTCGAGCCCGCGGACGTCGAGAAACGCCTCGTCGATCGAGAGCCCCTCGACCAGCGGCGTCGTGTCCTCGAAGAGCTCGAACACGGCCTTGCTCGCCTCCGAGTACGCGGACATCCGCGGTGGGACGACGACCGCATGCGGGCACAGCCGCCGCGCCTGCCGGCCGCCCATCGCCGTCTGGATCCCGTACGCCTTCGCCTCGTAACTCGCCGCGAGGACGACGCCGCCGCCGACGAGCACGGGCTTTCCGCGAAGCGCTCGGTTGTCCCGCTGCTCGACCGAGGCGAAGAACGCGTCGAGGTCGGCGTGGAGGATCGTGGCGACCGGCATATACGAACACATGTTCGCATACCGAGGTGGATCAGGCTCGGTCGGGCTAGGTCCCGAGGTCGGGCAGCCAGCCCTCGCGGTACGTCGTCGGCTCGCGCGCACCGAAGCGGGCCCGGATCGGCGCGTACGCCTCCTCCGGGAGGTTCGTCTCCTTCTCGGCGCTCGCGCCGTGCCGTGCTGCGACCTCGTCGACCGGGTACCCGCCCCAGTCCGGACCGTCCTGGTGCTCGCGCGCGCCGATCGCGACGACGACGCAAGGGCTACTCCCCGCGCCGACGATCGTGTGCTTCGTCCCGGGCGGACAGTGCACGAAATCCCACGCGCGGAGCGTGCGCTCCTCGCCCTCGACGATCAGCACGGCCTCGCCCGACACGACGAGGAAGTCCTCCTGGTCGGCCTCCCAGTGGTACATCGCCATCGCGTCCCCAGGCATCAGGGCCTGGAGGTTGATGCCGAGCTGCTCGAACTCCTGCTCGCCCTCGAAGTCGCAGAACGCTCCGCGCCCTTCGACGTAGTACCAGCGAGAGTCGCGGGCGTTCGCGACGAACCAGCCCTCACCGTTCGCGACGAGACCGTGCTCGGTCTGCTCGAAAGTCGCCTCGGGGACCACGCTGCGCATCCTGTCAGACCGCTAGCGTCCGAGCATGTCCGAGCTCGCCGAGACGATCGACGCCCTCGCCGTCGAGTCGGCGTTCTCCGGGGTCGTTCGCGTCGATCGGGGCGACGAGGTCGTCCTCGAGAGGGCCTACGGCTTCGCTGATCGCCGCTGGGAGATCCCGAACGCCCCCGAGATGCGCTTTGCGACCGCGAGCGGCGTGAAAGGGATGACAGCGCTCGCCGTGATAACCCTCGTCGAGGATGGGACGCTCGAACTCGCGACGACCGCGCGCTCGGTGCTCGGCGACGATCTGCCTCTGATCGACGATGCGGTCACGGTCGAGCAGCTCCTCGCGCATCGCTCGGGGATCGGCGACTACTTCGACGAGGACCTCCCCGGCGAGATCACGGACTACCTGCTCGCGGTCCCGGTGCACCAGCTCGCCGAGACGGAGGACTACCTCGCGGTGCTCGACGGTTTCCCGACCAAGTTCCCGCCCGGGGAGCGGTTCTCATACTGCAACGGCGGGTACGTCGTGGTCGCGCTGATCGCCGAGCGGGCGAGCGGCGTGCCGTTTCGCGAGCTCGTCGCCAGCCGAGTCTGCGAGCCGGCCGGCATGGTCGACACCGAGTTCCTCCGCTCCGACGAGCTGCCGGGGGGCGCGGCGGTCGGCTATCTCCAGGCGGACGGGCTGCGCACGAACGTGCTCCACCTCCCCGTGCGCGGAACCGGCGACGGCGGTGCCTACACGACAGCGGGAGACATGCGGAGGTTCTGGGTCTCGTTTCTCGCGGGTCGCATCGTGTCGGAGAGCTGGGTGCAGGAGATGACGCGGCCGCGCACCGACGTGCCCGACGCCGGGAGGCGCTACGGCCTCGGCTTCTGGCTCCATCCGACGACCGACTCCGTGATTCTGTTGGGCTACGACGCCGGCGTCTCGTTCAGCTCGCTCCACAACCCGCTCGAGGACGTCACAGCGACGGTGATCTCGAACGGGGCCGACGGCGCGTGGCCCGTCGGCCGATTCTTCCAGCAGCGCTTCGGCTAGCCCGCGCCATACGAGGCGGCCACGACTGCGAGCAATACTCCACCGCGGTGAGTGCCCGCGTAATCCTCGTCGTCCTCGCGCTCGGCATCGTCGGTGTCCAGAAAGGCGAGGCCGTGCGCGGAGCGTCGGACGCGGTCGACGGCCTGACGCTCGAGCAGCAGGTCGGTCAGGCCATTGTGCTCAGCTTCTCGGGCACGACGGTGCCGGGCTACGTGAGCGAAGCCCTCGCGAAGCGACGTGTCGCCGGAGTGATCCTCTTCGGCGGCAACATCACCGGGCCCGAGCAGCTGCGCTCGCTCACCCGCACTCTGCGCCGCGACGGAGGGAGGCCGATCGTTGCGGTCGACCAGGAGGGCGGGAAGGTGCGACGCCTGCCTTGGGCCGGTCCGAGCGTCGCGCAGCCGGAGCAGCTCGCGCGAGGCACGGCGCGCGCCGACGCGGCTGCCGCGGCGCGTGCGCTCCGGGCTGCGGGCGTCACGGTCACGTTCGCGCCGGTCGCGGACGTTCCCAGCGTGCGACGCGCAGCGCTCGCCGGCCGGTCGTTCTCACGAGACCCGGACGTGGCGAGCGATGCCGTTCGTGCTGCGGTCCGAGGCTGGCGGTCGGGTGGCGTGGCATCCACGGCGAAACACTTTCCAGGGCTCGGCGGCGCGCCTGCCAACACCGACGACGCGATCGTCACGATCGGAAGGTCCCGCGCCGTGCTGGACGCAGTCGACCTGCCGCCGTTCACGGCCGCGATCGCCGCAGGCGTCCCGCTCGTCATGGTCGGCCACGCGCGCTATCCGGCTCTTGATCGTTCCCGCATCGCGTCGCAGTCCCGTCCGATCGTGGAAGGCGTGCTGCGCGACGAGCTCGGATTCAGAGGCGTCGTCGTGACGGACTCGCTCGAGGCGCGGGCTTCGCTCGCGACGGGGAGCATCACGAGGGTGTCGGAGCGGTCGCTCCGCGCCGGTGCCGATCTCCTGCTCTTGACCGGTCGAGGCTCGTATGCGCCGGTCTACGAGCACCTGCTCGCCGCAGCGAAACGCTCGCCGGAGCTTCGGGCTCGCGTGCGCGAGGCCGCAGCCCGCGTGCTCGCGCTCAAGTCCCGGGGCGCGCTGCCACCGGACTGATCTCCGCTCTCCGCTCCCGAGAGTCGACGCTCACCGCCAGGTCCCGCAGGAGCCCGTCCTCGATCCCGTAGATCAGCCCGTGCATTGTGAGCGGCTGGCCTCGCGCCCACGCGTCCTCGACGATCGTCGTCTCACACACGTTGAGCACCTGCGCGCCGACGTTGAGCTCGCACAGCCGGTCGAATCGCCGGTCCTCGGGGAGCCCTTCGAGATCCGCGGCGTGGGCTTCTCCGACGTCCGTCACATGTCTGAGCCAGTTGTCGACGAGCCCGTGCCGCGAGCCGTCGAGCGCAGCGCGGACTCCGCCACAGCCGTAGTGGCCGCACACGATCACGTGCCGCACGCTGAGGATGTCGACCGCGTACTGCAGCACCGAGAGACAGTTGAGATCCGTGTGCACGACGACGTTCGCGACGTTGCGATGCACGAAGATCTCGCCTGGTCGGAGGCCGACGATCTGGTTCGCGGGCACACGGCTGTCGGAGCAGCCGATCCAGAGGTACTCGGGCGACTGGTGCCTGGCGAGATCGACGAAGAAGTCGCCGTCCCGGGCGACCATCTCCGCCGCCCAGGCGCGGTTGTTCTCGAAGAGCTGGGCGAGGTCAGCCATCGAGCCGGACGCTAGTCGCCGCGCAGCCCTCGCGCGTACCATGGCGGCGTGGACGGCACTCTCACGCGCGAACAGGCTGCGGGCATGCTCGTCGGCGAGGTGATGATCGCGAACCCGAAGACGCTCCCGGCGGGCGCCCTCGTCGGCGACGTGCGTGGCGTCTTCGCGAAGAAGAACGTGCGGACGGTGCTGCTGGCCGAGGACGGCGTGTTCCGAGGCACGATCGAGCGGGACGGTCTTCCGGGCACCGCCGGCGATGACGAGCCCGCATTTCAGTTCGCCGACGCGGAGCCCCTCTCGACGACGCCCGGTACGCCCATGCGCGACGTCCTCGCGCTCGTCGACGGCCGGGACGAGCCGCGCCTCGTCGTCCTCGACGAGGATGGGGTCACACTGCGCGGCCTGCTCTGCGCGGACACGGCCGGCACCGGCTTCTGCGTCCGCTAGTCCGCCTAGAGCCGTAGGCGGAGCAGGACTTCGTCGTCGAACACGATGTCGCCCGTCGGCTCGAAGCCGTAGCGCTCGTAGAACGGGATCGGGCTGCCCTCACCCTGGCCCGCGCTCGTCCACATCACCTCGACGCCCGGCCGCCCACGGAAGTACTCGGCGACGAGGTCGAGCGCTGCGGTGCCGTACCCGCGCCGCTGACAGCGCGCGTCGACGAGAAGCTTCCAGAGGTACTGCGCGATATACCCGGGTCCCTCGACCTCGTCGGAGATCATCACGAACCCGACGGGGATCTCACCGTCGTACAGCGCCCATTGAATCGCGTGGCCACCAGGCTCCTCTTCGGCCTCGCGGAGCGAGTCCTCGACGCTCGAGACGAACGCGAGCTGCTCGGGAGAGACCCGCAGCGCGAGAACTGCGTCGCGATTCGCGTCGTCGAGCGGGCGAAGGGTGATCATCGTGTCCACGCTACTCGTGCGCGCGTACGATCGTGGCGTGCCCGAGCTACCCGGCGGAACGGTCACGTTCATGTTCACCGACGTCGAGGACTCGACGGAGCTCCTCAAGCGCCTCGGTGACGGTTACCGCGACGTCCTGACGTCGCACCGACGCATCATCCGAGACGCGTTCACCGCGCGCGACGGGATCGAGATCGACACCCAGGGCGACGCCTTCTTCTTCGCGTTTCCGCGCGCGCGAGACGCCGTGACAGCTGCGGTCGAGGCTCAGCGCGCACACGCGACGGAGGCCTGGCCCGGGGAGGTGGATGTGCGCGTGCGGATGGGGCTGCACACGGGCGAGCCTGCGATCCACGAGGAGGGCTACGTCGGGCTCGACGTCGTCCGCGCCGCCCGGATCTGCACCGTCGGTCGCGGCGGCCAGATCCTCCTCTCGGAGACGACACGTGCGCTCGTCGGCTCCGGGTTGCCCGACGGCGTATCGGTGTTCCCGGTCGGCCAGCGGCACCTGCGCGGTATCGACGAGCCGGAGCGCGTCTTCGAGATCGCCATCGACGATCTCGAGCGGGAGAAGCCCTCACGGGCGGAGGAGTCGGTCGACGTCGCCGCGCCCGCGCCGCCGGAGCCGCCCGCCCCGCCCGGCCCGGGCGACGAGCTCGCGCAGGACGCCCCGCGGCGCTTCGAGGACTTCGGCGCGCGACTCTCCGCCGGGATCCAGGAGAGCGTTCTTCGCTCGCTCGAGGAGAGGCTCGCGCGCAAGGACGGAGGAGGCGATCCGTCCGCTGTCGACGACATGGCGTCTCGATTCGAGACCCTCGGCGCCGAGATCGATGCACGCATCCAGGCGGCGCTCCGCAAGAAGGGCCTCGAGGAGTGAGCCTCACCCAGTACTACACCGCCACGACGCTCGACGGCTTCATCGCCGACCCCAACCACTCCCTCGACTGGCTCTTCACCCGCGACCAGGATCACGGAGGTCTCCTCAACTACGCGGAGTTCATCCCCGGCGTCGGTGCGCTCGCGATGGGCTCGTCGACGTACGAGTGGGTCATCCGGCACGAGTTCGCCGACAAGGACGAGTCGGAGTGGAAGTGGCCGTACGAGCTTCCGTGTTGGGTCTTCACGAGCCGCCGGCTCCAGATCGTCCCGAATGCGCAGATCGAGTTCGTGCAGGGTGACGTCGCCCCGGTGCACGCGGCCATGGTCGACGCGGCGGGCGGAAAGAACGTCTGGCTCGTCGGCGGCGGCGACCTCGTCGGCCAGTTCGCGGACGCCGGCCTCCTCGACGAGGTGATCGTCTACGTCGCGCCGGTTACCCTCGGCGCGGGTGCGCCACTTCTTCCCCGGCAGGTCGAGCTGCGGCTCGAGGAAACCGGCCGGAACCGCGACTTCGTCGCCGCCCGCTACTCGGTGGTTCGAGGCTAGGTGGGCACGCCCGAGACACAGGCCGAGCCCAAATCCGGCTCTCCGCTCGCCATCCCGCGCTCGGTGGAGCGCGCGGCCGGCGACGTCGTCCACCAGGCGTTCGAGCGCCTACTCTCGTCGGACACCCGCGTCACGAGCGCCGCCGAGGCGAAGCGACTGCTGTCCGACCACGAGGACACGGAGGAGATGACCGACGCTATTCAGCGATTCGTCGGCATCGCGACCCCGCTCGTCAGGATTGCGTTTCGCGGCGCTCGGTTCACGCGCATTCCCTGGGTGCTCGTCGCCTCGTCCGCGGTGTCGCTCGGCGTGACGGTTCGCAACGGCGTCCGCGAGCTGCGCGCGATTGCCGCCCTTCTCGCCCACCGGTTCGAGAAGGAGACAGGCGCGCCACCCGATCCCGCGCTCCTCCGAAAGCTGGCACTCGAGCTCTACCTCAAGCCGCGCCGAACGCCTGACGTCTCGGGCCTCCGCCTCCCACTCGCCCGGCTCGCGCGCCGCTGGATCGTGAGCGGGGCACTCGGCCGGGACACGCGCGGGAAGACCGAGAAGGCGCTCGACGCGGCGGAGCGTCTCGACATCGTCTCGCTCCAGCGGGCAACGTCTCTGCCGCCGAGCTCGTCCTGACGTCAGCGAGACCGGAGGAACTCGAGGACGCGCCGTGTGAGCAAGGCCGTCGCGTCCGCGTCGTAGGACGGCAGGCTCGAGTCGGCGAAGTAGTGCTCCGAGCCGGGATACAGGAACAGCTCGGCGTTCTCGGTCGACTCCACGAGCTCCCGGGCAGCGTCGACGTCACCCTCGTCCATGAAGATCGGGTCCGCGTCCATCCCGTGGATCTGCACCGGGAGGTTCTCCGGCCACGCACCGAACTCGGAGACGGGCAGGCAGGAGTAGAAGAAGAGCGCTCCTCGCGCGCCGGAGCGAGTCTGGGCGAGCTTCTGTGACGGGACCACGCCCAGCGAGAAGCCCGCGTAGACGAGGTCGTCGGGCAGCTCGCTCGCGGCTCGTTCGCCGCGCGCGATGATCTCGTCGAAGCCCACCTCCTGCGCGTACCCGACGCCCTCCTCGATCGAGCCGAAGGTACGACCCTCGAAGAGATCGGGGGTATGCACGGTGTGGCCCGCTGCTCGAAGCTCCTCCGCGAAGGTCGCGAGGCCTTCCGTCTGACCCAGCGCATGGTGGAGGAGCAGAACTTCAGCCATGTCGTCCTCCCTACTTGTCTGCCGGGAGCAGCTGGCTTGACCCGAGCTTCTTGGCCGCGCGCTTCTCGCTGCGGCGCTCCTTCAGCGTCTTCTGCGGCTTCTGCTTCTGCTGCTTCTTTGGCTTGTCGGCACTCTTGCTCATGACGACCTCCGAGCCGTCGGCTCGACCCAACGGCTGCTCGAAACAACGAGGGCTGGCCCTGTTAGCCGAATCCTAGACGCCGCTACCGGAGGACGCGGTACTCGAGATGCGTCACGCCGTCGGTCTGGCTGAGCCCGGTCTGTTCCAGCTCGATTCGCCGCGGGAGCTCGTCGAACAGACGACGTCCGCCTCCGAGCAGGACATCGACGAGATGGATTCTGATCTCGTCCACGAGCCCCGCGGCGAGGAGCTGCCGATCGACGTCGGCGCCCATGATCCCGATCCGCTTGTCGGCGGCTACCTCCTGCGCCTTCGCGAGGGCGTGCTCGACCCCGTCCGTGACCACGGTGAAGATCGGGCTCGGCGGCTCGAACGCCCTGTGCGTCACGACGAAGCAGGGGACGTCGCCCAGTGGGCCTTTGCCGCCCCACGCCTCGATCGAGTTGTCGTAGCTCCGCCGGCCCATGATGACGCCCCCCGTCTCCTCGATCAGGTTGCCGTACACCCGCTCGAACACCGAGGGATCGTCGAACGCCCAGTTGTGGAGCCTCATCCCTTCCTCGCCGAGCCCCTGCTGCGGATTGTCGTCGGGCGCAGCGATGTAGCCGTCCAACGACATGCTCATGTCGATGACCACGTTGCCCATGCCGCCTCCTCGTCTGCCGTGATGTCGGCCGATCATCCGTAATCAGACAGCGCGGCGCCGGAGAACTCATCGAGTTCATTTGCGGCTCGAAATACCTTGTGCTTCTATGCATGGTACTTCGAGTCATGGAGCCGGCGTGCACATCGACAAGGACCTAGTCGCGGCCTCCGCGACACCGTTGGTGCTCGCGATCCTGGCCGACGGCGAGAACTACGGCTACGCCATTCTGAAGCGGGTGCGTGCGCTCTCCGAGGGCGAGATCCAGTGGACCGACGGGATGCTCTACCCGCTGCTCCATCGCCTTCGCCGGCTCGGGTATGTCACGACGGAGTGGCGCACGCCACCCGCAGGACGCCGGCGGCAGTACTACACGATCACCGACGAGGGTCGAGATGCACTCGCCGATCAGCAGCGGCAGTGGCTTGCCATCACGCGTGCGCTGAACGACGTCTGGCCGGGCTCGGGTGGCCTGCTGGCGGCGGCCGGGGAGGCGTGAGGATGGAGAGCATCGAGTCGCAGATCGCAGAGTGGCGGGCCTATGTCGCCGGCTCTCCTGCGGTCAACGGCCACGACGTCGACGAGCTCGAGGACCATCTCCGCCACCAGATCGCCGAGCTGACCGAGGCGGGCCTCACACCCGACGAGGGGTTCCTGGTCGCCGTGAAGCGGATGGGCGATCTCGACACGATCTCCCGGGAGTTCGCCCGCGAGCACAGCGGCCGACTGTGGAAGCAGCTGGTTCTCGCGGGTGATGACGAGCCTGCGCACGCGGCGAGCGGCTGGGTCGAGGCCTTCGCCTTCGCCGTGGCTGCTGCCGTGGCGATCCAGGTCGCACGCCTCGCGGCCGACTTCCCGCACGAAGAGCCGACGTGGTTCGCGCGGAACCTCGGCTTCTTCGTGCTCCCGTTTCTCGCGGCGTACTTCGCGCGCGGACGTCAACTCGACATTGGAGGCTGGGCGCTGACGGCGGTTCCGTTCGTGCTCCTCGCGATCGTGGTCAACGTCTACCCGTACGACGCGGAGTCGGACACCGAAATCCTGGTCTCAGCCCATCTGCCCGTCGTGCTGTGGTTCGTCGTCGCGTACCCGTACATGGGCGGGACGATCCGATCGCACCAGCAGCGCATGGACTACGTCCGCTTCACGGGCGAGTGGTTCATCTACTACGTGCTGATCGCGCTGGGGGGTGGCGTGCTCATGGGGCTGACCGCGGGCATCCTCGAGCCGACCGGGGTCGACATCGACAAGGTCGCCGAGTGGGTGCTGCCCTCGGGAGCGGCGGGTGCGGTCGTCGTGGCCGCGTGGCTCGTCGAGTCGAAGCAACGAGTGATCGAGAACATGGCGCCGGTGCTCACGATGCTCTTCACGCCGCTGTTCGCGGTGATGCTCGTCTGCTCTGCCGTCGTCTACGCCGTCACCGGGCTCGGCGATGCATTCGACCGCGACCTCGTCAGCATCTTCGACGCGCTCCTCGTCGTCGTCCTCGCGCTCGTGCTGTACGGAATGTCCGCGCGCGAGCCGTCCGCGTCGCCCGAGTGGATGGACCGCATCCAGTTGGTCGCGGTCGTGAGCGCCCTCCTGCTGGACCTCATGGTGCTGGGCGCGATGATCGCCCGGATCGGCGACCTCGGGTTCACGCCGAACCGCACGGCGGCGGTCGGGCTCAACCTCGTCCTGCTCGTGAACCTGGTGTGGGCAGCGTGGCTGTCCGGCCGGTTCCTCAGGGGGCAGGCGAGGTTCCACCAGCTCGAGCGCTGGCAGACGACCTACCTTCCCGTCTTCGCCCTGTGGGCCGCCGCGGTCGTCGTCATCCTCCCGCCGCTGTTCGGCTTCGACTGATCACGGGCGCGGCCCCTGAGCATCTCGGGCAGAAGGCCGCGCTGGACTTCTACCGCGGCGTGGACGACGTTCAGTGGGCGTACCTGTGCCCGCCGGGTCGAATCGGCCCGGGCGAGCGAACCGGAGCATATCGCGTCGGTGAAGACGATCTTCTGACCGACGAGAACGGCGAGAGCGACGCCATCTCGATGGAGGATTACGCGATGGCCGTGCTCGACGAAGCCGACGAGCCGCGGCACGTCGGCCGCCGCTTCACTGTGGCGTACTAGACACGTACGTGCCCCGCTCTCGCGAGGCCCGTACGTCGCCAAAGCTGGCCTAGGAGCAGCCGGTGTTGGTCCCGCAGTCGCGGCACGTGTAGCAGCTGCCCGTCCGCACCATGCGGCCGCCGCAGCGGGCGCACTCCTGCGCGTCTTCCCACTGGTTGAAGAGCGCCGTCTGGCCCGGCGGGATCGGCTCGAGCGCGGCGACCGCGGCCGCCGCCTCGCCACCGGCCTCGGTGTACGCGGCCGCGAGGCGCGCCTTCACCTCGGGCGTCAGGATCCCGGCCTCCTCCTGCTGCTCGGCGGAGAGGAACTTCTTGCCCATCCAGCGGAAGATGTAGTCGACGATCGACTTCGCGACCCGGATGTCCACGTCGTTCGTCATGCCCGACGGCTCGAAGCGCATGTGGCTGAACTTCGAGACGTACACCTCGAGCGGCACGCCGTACTGGAGGCCGAGCGAGACGGAGATCATGAACGAGTTCATGAGGCCGGCCAGGGTCGTGCCTTCCTTCGCGATGTCCACGAAGATGTCTCCGGGAGTCCCGTCGTCGAAGAGGCCGACGTGGATGTAGCCCTCGTACTCGCCGACCTTGAACTTGCGGCCGACCTCGATGCGGTCGTCCGGCAGGCGGCGTCGCTGCGGCATGGCACCGACGACGGCCGAGACCGGCGCGAGCGTCGTCGCGCCTGCATCACCCTTCTTCGAGAGCGGCTGCGCGACCTTGCAGTTGTCGCGGTAGATCGCGATCGCCTTCACGCCGAGCTGCCACGACTCGATGAGGAGCTGCGAGATCTCGTCGACCGTGATCTCCTCGGGGAGGTTCACCGTCTTCGAGATCGCGCCCGAGATGAACGGCTGGACGGCGCCCATCATCTTCACGTGACCCATGTAGTGGATCGCGCGGTCGCCGATCGCGCAGTCGAAGACCGGGAAGTGCTCGGTCTTGACATGCGGCGCCCCGACGACGGTGTTGCGCTCGTCGATGAAGGCGACGATCTCGTCGGACTCGGTCGGTGAGTAGCCGAGCTTGGCGAGTGCCATCGGCACCGTCTTGTTGACGATCGTGATCTCGCCACCGCCGACGAGCCGCTTCGACTTCACGAGCGAGAAGTCGGGCTCGACCCCGGTCGTGTCGCAATCCATCATGAAGCTGATCGTCCCGGTCGGCGCGAGCACCGTCGCCTGCGCGTTGCGGAAGCCGGAGACCTCGCCCAGCGAGAGCGCGTCGTCCCAGGCTCGCCGAGCCGCAGCCAGCAGGTCCTCGGCCACCGAGTGCGAGTTGTCGATGTTGCCGACCGCAGCGCGGTGCTTCGCGATGACGCCGGTCATCGCCGCCGCGTTCGGCTGGTAGCCGGCGAACGGCCCCATCCTCCGGGCGACCTCGGCCGACTTGCGATAGCCGCGACCGGTCATGAGCGCGGTGATCGCAGCAGCGTACGCGCGACCTTCGTCCGAGTCGTACGGAAGCCCGCGGGCCATGAGCAGCGCGCCGAGGTTCGCGTAGCCGAGCCCGAGCTGGCGGAACGCCTTTGCGTTGCGGCCGATCTCGGGCGTCGGGTAGGACGAGTAGCCGACGGCGATCTCCTGCGCGAGGAAGACGACGTCGACGGCGTGCTCGAAGGCCTCGACGTCGAACTCGCCGTCCTGGCGGACGAACTTCATGAGGTTCAGCGACGCGAGGTTGCACGCGGAGTCGTCGATCGACATGTACTCCGAGCACGGGTTCGACGCGTTGATGCGGCCCGTGTTCGGGAGCGTGTGCCAGGAGTTGATCGTCGTGTCGTACTGGACGCCCGGATCGGCGCACTCCCACGCCGCCTCGGCGATCTGGCGCAGCACGCCGCGCGCGTCCGTGGTCTCGACGACCGAGCCGTCGGTGCGCGCCGTGAGGTTCCACTCCTTGCCCTCGAGCACGGCCTCCATGAACTGGTCCGTCACGCGCACCGAGTTGTTCGCGTTCTGGTACTGGATCGACGCCCAGTCCGGTGAGTTCAGGGACATGTCGTAGCCGGCCGACTCGAGGACGCGCGCCTTGCGTTCCTCCTTGGCCTTGCACCAGATGAACTCCTCGACGTCGGGGTGGTCGACGTCGAGCACGACCATCTTCGCCGCGCGCCGCGTCTTGCCGCCCGACTTGATCGTGCCGGCGGATGCATCCGCACCGCGCATGAAGCTCACCGGCCCGCTCGCGTACCCGCCCTTGGAGAGCTGCTCCTTCGAGGAGCGCAGCCGTGAGAGGTTGAGGCCGGAGCCGGAGCCGCCGCGGAAGATGATCCCCTCGCGCCGGATCCAGTCGAGGATCGACTCCATCGAATCGTCGATCGAGAGGATGAAGCAGGCCGAGCACTGCGGCTGCGCCTCGAAGCCGACGTTGAACCAGACCGGGGAGTTGAACGACGCGTACTGGTTGACCAGGATCGCCTTGAGCTCGGCTTCGAACGTGTCCGCCTCGTCGTCGGTCGCGAAGTATCCGCCCTCACGGCCCCAGCCGCCGATCGTGTCGACGACGCGGCCGATCATCTGCTTGACCGAGCGCTCGCGCTCGGGTGAGGCCATACGGCCGCGGAAGTACTTCTGCGCGACGATGTTCGTCGCGGTCTGCGACCAGAACTTCGGGAACTCGACGTCCTTCTGCTCGAACGTCGGGCCGTCCTTGCCCGGGATGTGCGCGTCACGCAGCTCCCACTCGATCGCGTCGAACGGATCGATCCCGGGAACCGTGAAGTACCGCGTCGGGGCGACGCTCGTCTCGGCGTCGACGACCGTGTTCACGACCTCTTCGGTCGCCTGCTCCGTAACCTGCGCCTGCTCCGCCGTTGCCATCGTTTCCTCCCGGACCGAGTTCGACATTTACCTCTTGGACGTCTCCCCGCCCGGGTGAGGGCTGGCCGTCATACGAGCGGGCAGGGGATGGTAGGGAGCGAGCCGGACGGAGGATTTTTGTCTCAATTTGCAGGTATTTCTTCCTTCGTACCCCACCCGTGGATTGTAGCTGTCGCGTGCCGGAGCGAACCGAGCGGCTCAGTCGCGCGCGGGATATGAAGGAGCGCCTAGAGGAGGTCGTCCGGGCCGCTCGGGTCGTCGCCGTTCGCGGCGGCGCGACGCCGAGAGATGTACCCGAGACCGCCCGCGGCAAGCAGTGCGAGGGACATTCCCCCGAGCACGAGCAGCGGGATGGGGATCGACGACGGGCCCGACGTGTCGACGTCCGGCGCGGCCTGCGGATTGTCCCCGTTCCCGGTTCCACCGGAGCCGTCGTCGGATCCGCCGCCGCCTGCGGTCGGATCGTCGTCTCCTGGAGTGGGATCGCGGCCGCCCGGCGCGAGGTCGCCGCGAAGCGCAGCCTGGAGTGCGCGCGTGATGATCTCCTCGGCGTCCGCGTAGTCACGGAGGTCGTCCGGGATCGCGTCGATCGCCTCCTCGTAGCAGTTGAGCGGATACAGACGATCGATACGGCCGTTGTCGAACCAGTCTGCGAGCACTTTCTTCCCGCAGGGCGTCGCAGCGCTCGCTGGAGCGGCCGTCGTGAGGGCGGCGACGGCGCTCAGGACCAGGACGACCATCACGACGAACGTGCGTAGGGACCGTGCGAGTGTCACTTGCGAGATCTCATGGGAGCGGTCGGAAGCCCTGGGCCTGAGGAGTCTCCCGACACAGGGTGAGCCTGTGGTGTGGGGAGAGTAAACGATCCGTTAGACGTCCTACCCGGCTACCTCCTCGCGGGCCGCGCAAACCGAGGCCGCTGCTAGCGTGGCACGCCATGGAATCGGGGCCGGAGCCCTCCGTCCGGGCGTCCGGCTTCGCGGCCCTCGTCACCGCGGTCGTCGCCGGAGGGCTTCTTCTCGGGTCGACCTTCGCCGGAGACGGATCGGACGTCGACGGGATCCTCCCCGTGGGTGGCGCCGCCGTGGTCGCCTTCGCGGTCGCGCTCGTGCTCGTCGCCCTCGGCCGCCTCCCGGTGCTGCGCGTCGGGCGCTCGGGCGCAGTCCTCGTCGGCGCCGTGGTGGGGCTCACGCTCTGGATCGGGATCACGATGAGCTGGTCGATCGTCGGCGATCGCAGCTGGGACGCGTTCAACAAGGCGATCGCGTACTGCGCGTTCCTCGGAGTCGGAGTCGTCCTCGCCTCGGTCGGGAGGCAGATGGGGGCGCGGGCTGCCGCGTGGGTGCTGTCGGTCGTGCTCGGCGTGACGCTCGCGTGGGCGCTGCTCGCGAAGGCCGTCCCGTCACTCGATCCCGAAGGCGACCGCGTGGCGCGTCTGCGCGAGCCGGTGGGCTACTGGAACGCGCTCGCGCTTCTCGCGGACGTGGCGATCGTGCTCGGCCTCTGGCTCGCGAGCGAGCGCGGCCATCCGCGGACGGTTCGGGTTCCCGGCGCGCTGCTCGTGTACGTCGCGACGCTCGCCCTGCTGCTCACGCTCTCGCGCGCAGGAGTCGTCGTCGGCGTGGTCGTCCTCGCGCTATGGCTTCTCGTCGGCCGCGAGCGCCTGGCGACCGGACTGATCCTCATGGCGGCGGCCGGCCCGGCTGCGCTAGTCGGGGCGTGGGCGTTCACGCGGCCTGCGCTGACCGAGGACGTGGCGTTGCGCTCGGACCGGATAGCCGACGGCGCCGCCTTCGGCGTGCTCGCGCTCTTCGGCGCCGGCGTCGTGGCGCTCGTCGTCGCGATTGGACTCGGCCGTTCGCTGGCCGAGAGGACGCGTCGACGCGTCGGGCGCGCGCTGGTCGCAGCGGCGCTCGTGCTCGGGCTCGGTGCGGCCGCGGCAGCGTCCGTTTCCGCGGCGGACGCCGTGACGTCCGACCGGGAGTGCGCCGAGGTCGTCAACGACCCGAGCCGGCTCGGGTCCCTCGACCCGAATCTCCGGCTCTGCTGGTGGCAGGAGGCGCTCGACGTGTACGCCCACCACGGGATCGAAGGCGCGGGCGCCGGTTCCTTCGAGGTCGCCCGGAAGCGCTTCCGGCACGACGCGCGCAACGTCGTGCAGCCGCACAGCGTGCCGCTGCAGCACCTCTCCGACGGTGGCGTCGTCGGCCTCGGGCTTTTCGTGCTCGTCGTCCTCGCGGGAGTGGCGGTGTGCACGTGTGCGCTTCGTCGCCTCTCAGGCCCGGAACGGGCTGCAGCCGCCGCGCTCGTCGCGGTGCCGGCCGCGTACGCTGTACACGCGCTCGTCGACTACAACTGGGACTTCCTCGCCGTGACAGCCCCGACGATGGTCGCGCTCGGCGCGCTGGCCGGCGCTGGCCGCGCGAGCGGTCCAGGTCGGCGGCGGCCGCTCCTCGTCTTCGGCGTCGTGGTCGTCGCGGTGGCAGCCCTCGTCTCGTTCACGTCTCCCAGGCTGGCGGATCGTGCGGAGCGCGGTTCGACCCGCGAGCTCACGGCGGGAGACGTCGACGGCGCGCGCGACCGGGCGTTGTGGGCGCGCGTCTTCAACCCGCTCGCCGTTGAGCCGTTCCTCGCGCTCGCGCGCGTTGCCGAGCGTCAGGGGAGGGTGTTGCGCGCCGAGCGCGAGTACATCCGCGCGATCGAGCTGCAGCCGGAGAACCCGGAGACCTGGTACACGGCCGGCATCTTCGAGTTCGAGGTGCGCGACAACATGTGTGCCGCGTATCGCTACCTCAACGAGGCCTATACGCGTGATCCGGCGGGAAACCAGTGGGTCGACGGGGGGCCGCTGGAGGTCGCCCTCGACGCCGTCAACGCGGGTGGCTGCGCCTTGGGGTCCTGACCGCCTCGAGGACGGCCTCGAGCGTGCCCGGAGGGGCGAGCTCGTCGGGCAGCGCGTCGAGCGGGAACCATCCGATCTCGCTGACCTCTGCCGGGTCGATGCGCGCGGGTCCGTCGCTCGCGAGGGTAGCGGTGTAGTAGGCGACGTTGATCACTCCGGCGTCCGGATCGCGCGGATCGTCGGAGTACACGTCGACCCACGTTCCGACGTAATCCCCGATCTCGGCGTGAAGCCCCGTCTCCTCCAGCACCTCGCGTACAGCGGTCTCGGCTGGATGCTCTCCGAGCTCGCAGAACCCTCCGGGCGAGCACCACAGCCCATACCAGGGACCGTGCGCCCGCCGACAGAGCAACACCCGTCCGTCACGCACGACGATCCCGTTCGCGCATGGCCAGGGGTTGCGCCAGTGGCTCGTTTCGCAGCGCGTGCAGGTCACGGGCGGCCCTGACGGCAGCTCCGCTCCGCATGCCGAGCAGTAGCGGACGGGCGCCACGTGGCGGTCAGGGACCGAGGATGAAGACGACGTGCGCGCGCCCGAGCTGGCTGCCACGCATCCCGTCGAGCGGCGTCACGAGCCGGACGCCGAGGTCCTTGCCGAGGCGGCGGCCTTCTCCGGCAAAGCCGGGCCGGTACATTACGATGCTGCGCGGGACTTGCCGCTGCGCATTCGTGACTGCGCCGACCTTGTAGCCGCGTGCCGAGACACGTGACGCGGCCGAGGCGGCGGCGCCGGTGCGGCCGTTCCCGTTGAGCACGAGGACGACGGTCCTGGCGCGCGGCCGCTTCGCCACCGCGGCGGAGGCGGGCTTGCGCGTCACCGGCTTCGCGGCGCGCTCGGTCTGCGTCGTCAGCACCTGATCGTGCGCGGCCACCTGGATCCGATCCGCGACGAACCCGGTCAGCTTCCCGCCGCCGATGACGAGGAGGAGCAGGAGCTCGAAGGCCGCGATGCCGACGGCGATGTAGGCGGCGGTTCGCCAGGGGCGAACGAGCGCGTCGGGAGCTGCGAGTGGGTGGTCCACGGGCGACGGTTTCGCCCGGCGGAGAGCTATTCCTTCAGGATCCAGTGCCGGCATATCCGCAGACCGGAAACGCGCTCGCGCGGGTTTCCGGTCGCGACGATCCCTAAAGCCGCGGCCGCCAGCGGCCGCGGGTGCCTACGACTTCTGCACCCAATCCCACGTCGCGCGCAGGCCGTCCTCGAGATCGACCATGGCGGAGAACCCGAGCTCGGTCGCCGCACGCGTCGGGTCGAGGAAGCTCCGCTGCAGCTCGCCGAGGCGCGCCTCCGCCTGCTCCGCCGGGACGTCCGAGTCGGCGACCCGGGCACAGAGCTCGTAGAGCTCGACGACCGACGTCTCGCGGCCCGTGCCGACGTTGAAGACGCCGTGATCCTGGCCCAGCGTCGATGTCGTCGCGCGCGCGACGTCGCCGACGTAGACGTAGTCGCGCGTCTGCGCCCCGTCGCCGAAGATCTTCGCCTGCTCGCCGCGCGAGAGGGCGCCGAGGAAGATCGCGACGACGCCCGCCTCGCCGTGTGGGTCCTGGCGGGGGCCGTAGACGTTCCCGTAGCGCAACGAGATGTGCCGCGTCCCGTAGAGCCGGTTGTACGAGCGTAGGTACTCCTCCGCCGCGAGCTTGGAGGTGCCGTACGGCGACAGCGGCTCGGTCGCGGCGTCCTCCCGCGCCGGCTCCTGGCACTCGCCGTAGATCGCCCCGCCCGTCGAGGAGAAGACGACCTGCGCCCCGTGACGGTGCGCGCCCTCGAGGATGCGGATCGTCCCGACAACGTTGACGTCCGCGTCCTCGACGGGGTTCTCGACGGAGACGCGCACGTCGGCCTGCGCCGCGAGATGGAACACGGCTTCGGGACGAACGGCGTCGAAAAGGTCGTCCAGTGGCTCGCGGATGTCGCGCACGTGCAGCTCCGCGCCGGCACTCACGTTCTCCTTCGAGCCGTGGACGAGCGAGTCGATCACCGCAACCTCGTCCCCTCGCGCGACGAGCGCATCGACGACGTGCGAGCCGATGAAGCCGGCTCCTCCGGTTACGATCGCCCGCACGATTCGCATCCTACGGACGGCCGTAGGATGACGTCCGATGTTCGTGACCTTCGAGGGCCTCGACGGCTCGGGAAAGTCGACGCAGGCTGAGCTCCTGCGAGCGCGCCTCGAGGCCGAAGGAGTGGACGTCGTCTCCACGCGGGAGCCCGGTGGGACCGAGCTCGGCGAACGGCTCCGCGACCTCGTTCTCCACGGCGGGCACGTCGGTCCGTGGGCGGAAGCGCTCATCTACGTCGCCGCGCGGGCGCAGCTCGTCGACGAGGTGATCCGCCCCGCGCTCGACCGAGGAGCCTCCGTGATCTGCGACCGGTATCTGGACTCGTCCATCGCGTACCAGGGCGTCGCGCGCGGCCTCGGGCTCGACCGCATGCTCGACCTCAACCTCGCGGCGATCGGAAAGTTGGTCCCCGACCGCACGTACCTGCTCGAGCTCGATCCCGGCCAGGTCGCCTCCCGGATCCGGCGGCACCACGACCGGCTCGAGCGCGAGGGCGACGACTTCCGGGAGCGCGCAGCCGCCGGCTATCGCGAGCTCGCGCAACGGTTCCCGGAGCGCATCGTCATCCTCGATGCGACCCGCCCAGTCGACGAGGTTGCCGAGGGGGTGTATGGATCCCTTCGCGTCCGTACCTGAGCAGGCCGAGGCCAAGCGGCTTCTCGGCGCTGCGCTCGCCGACGGCGGCGCGCCGGCGCATGCGTATCTCCTGCACGGGCCTGCCGGGGTAGGCAAGCGCACGGCTGCGTTCGCGTTCGCGGGAGCTCTCCTCGGCGACGCGCGGCGGGTCGAGCTGCGCTCCCACCCCGACCTCTATCTCCTCGAACCGCTCGGCGAGATGATCCGGATCGACGACGTGCGTGCGCTCCGGCACGACCTGCACATGCGTCCGTTCGAGGGCGACCGCCGCGTCTATCTCGTGCTCGACGCCGACCGCATGAACGACGAGGCGGCCGACGCCCTCCTCAAGGACCTCGAGGAGCCACCGTCGTACGCGGTGCTCATCCTCGTCGCCGGCGAGCTCGGCCCGCTTCCGCCGACGATCCTTTCGCGCTGCCAGCTCGTGCCGTTCCGCCGTCTCTCCGAGCGCGCGGTGCGAGCGTGGATCGCGGCGCAGGCGCCGGAGAGGGGCGACGACGAGGTGCGCGTGCTGTCGCGCGCGTCGAGCGGGCGGCTCGACCGCGCGCGCCGGCTTCTCGATCCGGACGCCGTCGCGCGCCGGGACGCGCTGATCGAGGCGGCGCGCTCCGTCTATCGCGAAACGGGCTTCGATCCCGGCGCCGCCGCCGGCGTCCTGCTCGCGGCAGCGGCCGAGAGAGGCGAGGAGGCACGCGAGCGCGAGCAGGCGCTCGTCGACACGCTCGACCTTCCTGCGAGGGACGCGGACCAGCGCGTTCGGCGCGCGTACAGAGGGGCCGAGCGGGATGAGCTGCTGGCGGGTCTCGAGGGACTGGAGGCGTGGTACCGGGATCTCGTAATGGTCGGCGCGGGCGCCGACCAAGCGGCCGTTCACGCGGATCGACTCGACGACCTCCGTGAGGACACCGCTGGAGGCGCCAACGAGGGCGCCGCCGGGGCGGCCGAGGCGGTTCGTGAGGCGTGGCGGGCGTTCGAGGAGTTCAACCTCAACCCGTCACTTGCGCTCGAGGCGCTGTTCGTCCGCCTTCGTCGCGCCCTCCACGCGGTGCCCGCGTGGTCGTAGGGCTGGTCGGCTGCGGCAACTGGGGACGACATGTCCTTCGCGACCTGATCGCGCTCGGATGCGAGGTGCCCGTGGTGGCTCGCTCACCGGAGAGCCATGCGCGTGCCGAAGAGGGCGGCGCGGCGGTTGTCGTCCCCGAGGTCGAGTCCCTGCCGCGACTTGACGGGCTCGTCGTCGCGACCGCGACGAGCAGCCATGCCGACGTGCTGGACAGAGTGCTCGCGTTCGAGATCCCCGTCTTCTGCGAGAAGCCGCTGACGGTTGACCCCGAGACCGCAACGCGTTTGGCCGCCCTTGCGCCCGACCGTCTGTTCGTGATGGACAAATGGCGGTACCACCCGGGCGTGCTGGAGCTGGCGGCGATCGCGCGTGAAGGCACGCTCGGCGCTGTCTCCGGCCTACGGACGGTGCGTGTCGACTGGGGTCATCCGCGCGACGACGTCGACCCCGTGTGGGTGCTGGCGCCTCACGACCTCGCGATCGCGTACGAGATCCTCGGCGGGGAGAGCCGCCCCGAGGCTGCGGTCGCCCAGCGGCGCGACGGGGAGGTCCTCCACTTGGAGGCGATCCTCCTCCGAGGCGACGTGTGGCACGCGTTGCGGGTGTCGGGGCGCGTCGCCGAACGGAAGCGCGCGGTGGAGCTCTACTGCGCGGACGGTGTCGTGGTGCTCGCCGACGGCTGGGACGAGCACATCACCATCTACCGAGACGAGCGGGGAAGCGTCGAGGAGGAGCGGGTCGAGACTCCGGGCGAGCTGCCGCTGCTTGCCGAGCTCCGTGCGTTCGTCGGCCACGTCGCGGGCGGGCCGCCACCCCGGTCGAGCGCCGCTGAGGGCGCCGCCGTCGTCTCGACGATCGCGGAGCTGCGACGGCTCGCCGGGGTTTCGTGACCGACGCGACGATCGTCATTCCGACCTTCCGACACGCTGCCCTCCTGCCGTACGCGCTCCGCAGCGCTCTCGACCAGGAGGGAGCCTCGGTCGAGGTGATCGTCGTCGGCGACGGGGTCGAGGACGATACGCGTGTGGCGCTCGAGCCGTTCCTCTCCGACGAGCGGGTGCGCTTCGCCGACTTCCCTAAAGGCCCGCGGCACGGCGAGCTCAACCGACACGAGGCCCTCCGCCACGCGTCCGGTCGGATCGTCTGCTACCTCTCGGACGATGATCTCCTGCTGCGAAATCACGTGTCGGAGCTCTGCGACCTCCTCCGAGATGCCGACTTCGCGCATGCCGTGTCGGCGCGGTTCGTTGGCGACGGCACTCTCGAGTACTTCCCCTGGAACTACGGACGCTCCGAGTTCGTGGAGATCGGCCGCGGCAGGAAGGCCTCCATCGGGTTGACGGGCGTCGGCCATACCCTCGAGGCATATCGGCGACTGCCTCACGGGTGGAGGACCGCGCCTCCGGAGTTGCCGACGGACCACCACATGTGGTTGCAGTGGCTCGATCTGCCGGGCCTCCGTGCGGCGATGGGCGTTCGACTGACATACCTGACGTTCCCGAATCCCGTTTTCGGGAGGCTTGCCGTCGAGGAGCGCGTTGCGATCCTCGGAGACTGGCTGCGTCGCTCCCGCGAACCGCGCTTTGCCGCGGAGCTCGAAGCGATGCTGCAAGCGGCTATCCGGGGTGCGGCGGAGGACTACCACCTGTGGGCGCGGAGCGAGCAGCTCCACGTCCGCGAGCTCCGAGCGACGCTGACGTGGCGGGTGCGAGCAGCCGTGCTCAGGCGGGCGCCACGAGTGCTGCTCGCCAGGCGTCGCGCAGCGCGCTGAGCGACTCGAGCGCGCGGTCGCGATCGGAGATGAGCGGGTCGGAGCACGGCCATTCGATCTCGAGCGCTGGGTCGTCCCAGCGACAGCCGAGCTCGTCCTTCGGATCCCACTCGTGGCTCACCGCGTAGACGTGCACGGACGGCTCGTGGAAGTAGAAGCCGTGCGCGACGCCGGGAGGGATGGAGATGGCAGCAGGCGCGTGGGCATCCAGCTCGACCACGGTCCCGACCCCGTCGGTCGGTGAGCCTTCGCGCAGGTCGTGAAGGCCGATCGTCGCGCGCCCGAGCATCACGGTCAGGTAGTCGGCGTGCCGCCAGTGAGCGTGCACGCCGCGCAGCACGTTGGCCTCCGATCGAACCGCGTTCCACTGGACGGGCTCGACGGGGAGTCCCCACGAGTCACGGAAGAGCTCGGTGAAGACGCCGCGCGGGTCCGCGTGGGGCTCGAGCAAGCGGAGCTCTACTCCGGACGGAAGCATCGCTCGATTATCACCATGCCGGCGGGCGTTTGCCGCGTTGGAGGCGGCTATGCTCAGTCGGCTTCGCCGACGTAGCTCAGCTGGTAGAGCACTTCACTCGTAATGAAGGGGTCCCCGGTTCGAGTCCGGGCGTCGGCTTCGTAGAAGTCCCCGCAAACACCGGGGGTTTCTCTTCACAGCCTTGTCGTAGCGTGGCGAGGGGCAACAGACGGGGCAACACGGGACTCGCAGAAACACGCCGCTCACGCCTTTTCGGGACGTCGAACGGTCCGACGGCTCGAGCTCCGCCGCGATCATCGCCCTCGCCGTCAGCCCCTCAGCTTCGAGGAGTTGGCGGTAGCGGAGGACCTGTCCGAGCGCCGTCCGTAGCCGTATGGGCGCTTGGGCGTTCTCACAGGTGCCTTCCAGACATTCCCAGTCGCCTCCGGGTCGTCCCCATCGAGGGCGTCCGGACCGCGGTGGCGGCGTTCGTCAGTCTCGCGCCAAGCTGCCCGATCAAGACGCCATGAAGCCGACCTGTCTCGCGCGCAAACCCGCAGCCTGCACACATCAATCTTCGGGATTAGGTCCAGGATGGCGCTTGCGGTCACTGCATCGTTCCGTCATCTTGGGGAGCGCTGTTGGAAACGAGCGAGGAGGGGAGCCATGGCTCGTACGCCGCTGATGGAAAGCATCCAACGCGCGGTGGCCGACGTCGCCGCCGAAGACGAAGCGTGGACCACGACACGGTCGGGCGTCCTCAAGAAAGCCGGCATCGCTGGATTGGCCCTTGCCGGCATCGGGCGCGTAACAACCGACGCTCGCGCGGCCACGCCCGCAAGCATCATCGTCGTCGGCGGAGGCCTCGCAGGCTTGACGTGTGCTCTCCGTCTCAAGCAAGCGGGCTATCTAGCTCACGTGCACGAAGCGTCTACCCGCATCGGTGGGCGTTGCTGGACCGGGCGCGGCTTCTTCGATCAGGGCCAGCTGTATGAGCATGGCGGAGAGCTCATCGACCAAGGCCACCAGCACATTCGCCAGCTCGCGCAAGAGTTCGGGCTGACTCTCGACAACCTGCTCGCCGCGGAGGTGAACGGCACCGAGCCGCTGTACCACTTTGACGGCGAGCCGTATACGTACGCACAGGCGACAGCCGACCTGAAAGGAATCTGGCAGAAGCTCCACAAGGACGTCTCCGCCGCGAGTTACCCGACTCTCTTCGACAGCTTCACCCAGCGCGCGTACGAGCTCGATCAGATGTCGATCGTCGAGTACCTCGACGAGACGATCGCCGACGGTGGAGCAGCATCGAAACTCGGCCAGCTCCTGAGCATCGCCTACAACATCGAGTACGGGGCCGAGCCGGACGTCCAGAGCGCACTCAACATGCTGTACCTGCTCGCGTACTCGGGGCAGGGGCAGCTCCGGATCTTCGGGCCGTCGAACGAGAAGTACCACGTGCGCGGCGGCAACGACCAGATTCCGGCAAAGATGGCCGAGCAGCTCTCCGGCCAGATCACGATCGGATCGGAGCTCGTGGCCATCAGGGCAACGCCGGCCGGCGGCTACTCCCTCACATTCAGACAGGCCGCCGGAACGAAGACTGTCGCCGCAGACAAGCTAGTCCTGGCGCTTCCGTTCTCGATTCTTCGCCGCTCGGTAAACCTGTCGAAGGCCGGTTTCTCATCGAAGAAGCTCGAGGCGATCGTCGAGCAAGGCATGGGGACAAACTCGAAGCTGCATCTCCAGTTCACACGGCGGCACTGGAACGATCTCGAGGTGAACGGCGACACGTTCGCCGATACGGGCTACCAGAACACCTGGGAAGTGTCACGAGCGCAGCCGGGTTCGGCCGGAATCCTCGTCAACTACACCGGAGGGGATGTCGGTGCGAGCTTCGGCTCGGGAACGCCAACGAGCCGCGCGCAGCAGTTCCTCGAGCAGGTCGAGCCCGTGCTCCCCGACCTCTCCGTGTACTGGAACGGGAAAGCGGCCATCGACTACTGGCCAGGCTACGAGTGGACCCGCGGCTCGTACTCGTTCTGGAAAGTGGGTCAGTACACGGCATTCGCCGGGATCGAGGGCCGCCAGGAGGGCAACGCGCACTTCTGCGGCGAGCACACGTCCATCGACTTCCAGGGTTACCTGAACGGCGCGGTCGAGACGGGCGAGCGCGTGGCTGGCGAGGTGATCGACGACCTCGGCTAGTCGCGAGGCGCGCAAACCCGCAGCCTGCATACATCAATTTTCGGGATTCGGGCGATCCGCAATCGAGTTGCCGTTGACTCGGTCACCGACTGACCGGCACTCCTCCGCTCGTCGGCACGGCACGAGGCTTCTCGCACAGGAGACCCCGCGTCTGCGGGGCTCTCCTGTGCTGCAAACGGTGGCGATCACTCGCCCACTACCCGCTATCTCTCGCAGTGGGTACGAGCAACATGCCCGGGATCGCCGGCGGCAGATGACGAGAAGACGCCGTTACATGACGGCTCAGACGCGTTCTGGGCGCTCGCCACGCTCGTGGTCATCCACAACGCAACGAGGACGGCCACCGTGACCGCTCCACGCCCACGGTGCCGTCGCATGACACCGAGCAGGCCCGGTAGCGACGAGCGCGAGGCCGATTCCGCCGGCCACACCGATACCAGCATCAGTCGATGATGGGCTAGACATCAGCATCACGGCCGCGATCGACTGCCTCAGGGTTGTCGGCAATGTCGCTTACATGAGCGGGACGATCACCGAGTCCAATCGTGCCGACATTCCGGTAGGGACGCCATTTTTCACTGCAGTGGCTGACATCGGGCTCGATGGCACGGGTGACATGACGGGTCCCGCGTACCACTTCCAGGGTGCTCCGAGCTGCGATGGGGCGACACTGTTCCCGCCCGAGTTTGTGATTAGAGCTAGAAGCGATCCGGCTAACGCTCTTGCGACGGTTTGGGCGCATCCGGCCGTCCTGTCGATCACCCAAAGGAGTGCCACACTATGGGGGGTAAGGGCCGTCATATGTCGCGAGGGGAGGAGGGCACCCATGAAGAAGCTGCTGGTCGTCTCGCTCGTACTCGGCCTGCTCACGTTTTGCAGCTCAGCAGCCGCTGGCGGGTGGGCGGGGTCGCGCTACAGCAAGAGCGACTGCACATATAGCCAAGAGACCAACACCGTTTTCTGCGAGGCCCGGTTCACGGACGAGATCTTCACGACCGTCGGGATGACGGTGGTCGATGAGCAGTGCCGGACGGGCTTGCGCCTGATCGAACGTACTGGCTGGCTGGTCATCACATATCGCGGGTGGGGCTTGTTCTCAGGCCATGTTCCGGTGCATCACAAGGAGATTGCTGGCAACGAAGATAGTTTCGAGGAAACGTGGCGTGACTACACCGACCTCGATTTGGGCTGCCTGGTGTAGAAGGTTCTCGCGCCAGACTGCAAACGAGACTGCAAACGATCGGCCTCGAACGCGTCGTCACGCGTTGACACACGTGACACGGGAGCGCACGCGGACTCCCTGCAAAGACACGATTTCACGAAACGCGACCCTCACACGTCGTCATGACCTGCTTCTGACTCGTAAATGAAGGGGTCCCCGGTTCGAGTCCGGGCGTCGGCTTCACCTGCGGCGAGGCGGTGGCTCGTGCGGGCAGCACTCAGCCGTCCCGATTCACGACCTCCGGAGAGAACGCCGGCAGGCATATCGCGATGTACTCGGCCTCCGCGTCGGGGGTCGAGTACCGAACGCGCTCTCCTCGCTGCGTGACGATGGCTTCGCCCGCACGCACGTCCACGACGCCCTCGTCGTACTCGACCCGGACGACGCCGCGCAAGACGACCGTGTACTCGTCGAACTCGGGCGCTTGCGCCGGCTCGTCCCATCCGGCAGGAGCGACCATCCGCGCGATGCTCACGTCCTCCGTTCCTGAGTTCACAAGGCCGACGAACTCCTCGATCAGCTTCGGCGGTTCGCCGGGTACCGCGATTCGCGTTGGACGGACGATGTGCCTCGGCATCAGGTCATCCTAGGCACGCCAAGCTCTGTCGAGTTGGGCCGGGTACATGGGTACGGCGTCGGCCGCGGGTCGTCACTCGGTGCGGTTGGCAGTTCACGTGTTGCATGGGTAGGGGGCTATTCTCCGACGAGCCGACCCTGGGAGGGCCGGACATGGGGAGATGGGTTTTCACTGCACTGCTGCTCGTCGTGGCGCTGCTGACGTTTCCCGCTCGCCGCGTGCCCCGGATGGCGGAATTCGCCGTACGACAAGCGCGACTGCACGTACGCGAAGGAGCAATTCTGGAAGAACTTCACGGACGTCGATCCCCGCCGCCGCTAGCGCGAGGACCGAGATCGTGAGTCGATCGGGCGTCGCCTCGCCCGCGCCGCTTTCGACCCTCCTCTCCCAGGCGTTCGTCGCGTTCACGATCGAGCTCGACAACGAGTTCGAGCACCGCTTCGAGCGCGCGGGCGGCGGCGCTCGCGTCGTCTCGCTGACGATGTGGTCGAACCTCCTCCGCTTCGTCGGCGACGGCACCACCGTGGGTGAGTTCGTCACCGCCGTCGGGCTGCCGAAGGGGAGTGCACTGTCGAGGCTGGGCGGCGTCGAGCGTTGGCGGTACGTGTCGGTCGGCCCAGCGACGGGGAGGCGCGAGGGCTACGGGAGCGGCCGCGGGACGAAGGACGACTGGCTCGTGCGGTTCACACCGGCCGGCCTGCGAGCAGCCGAGATCTGGCCTGCCTTGCCGGCTGAGATCGAGGCGCGGTGGCGCGAGCGGTTCGGCGCCGAGGAGATTGCCGCTCTCGTCGAAGCTCTACGTGCCGTGGGCGAGGCAGTCGACGCGTCGTTGCCCGAGTTCCTCCCGGTCGTCAGCAGCACGCAGGGGATGGGGCTCGAGCTTCCGTCCGTCGAGACCAGGGCGGCGGGCGACGGCATCCCGCTCGTCACCCTCCTCGCGCACGCGCTCCTGGCGTACACGCTCGATTTCGAGGCCGGCTCGCCGCTCTCCCTCCCGCTGAGCGCGAATGTCCTTCGCGTGCTCGACGAGACGGGCGTCTCGGTGCGAGAGCTGCCGGCGCTCGTCGGAATCTCGAAGGAGGCGGTCGAGGTGTCGCTGACGGCGCTGGCGAGGACCGACTACGTGCTCGTCGAGGGCGCGCCCGCATCGAAGCGAACGGTCCGCGTGACGCCCGCGGGAGCGAAGCTCCAGACGGATCAGCGCCGCCTCCACGCGCGAATCGGAAAGCGGTGGGATACAAGCGTTCGCATGTCGCTCGAGCGGATCCTCGACCACCCGGATCTTCCGGCCGGCTTGGAGCCGTATCCGGCCGGTTGGCGTGCGAGCAAGCAGTACGCACAGCAGACGGAGGCCGTGCTCGACGACCCGCTCGGGCGGCTGCCCCACTACCCGATGGTGCTCCATCGCGGCGGCTGGCCGGACGGCAGCTGACCTACGACGCCGCGACGTACCCTGCGCCCAGGGCGTTCGCGAGGGTGCGGTGCGCGGCGCTCACACCGACCACGATGGCCTGCGCCGGATCGACGCCGTGGCGTCGGGCGAAGGCGAGTGGGAGGCCTGGCAGCGGCGGCCGACACCAGCAGATCGGCGGGCCGCCGGGGTGCGGGCAGATCGCGGCGTCGAGCGGCCCGGTTACGACGTGGGCGGCAGCGGCGATTGGCTGCGCGAAATCGGCCTCGTCGCCGTCCGGGCGCCAGTCGAACACGAGGTGCGGCAGGCCGGGATCGACGTCCGCGAGTGGGAGCGCGCCGACCGCTGCGGCCGCGACGAGCACACCGGCCGTTCCGGTTCCCGGCTCGCGTGCGAAGGCGACGCGCTCGACCGACGAGAAGCCTTCGTCTTCGGCCGGCGGCTCCAGCTCGCGGAACGCGCGCATCTGCTGCGTTGGTGTGAGCGCACCCGCCACCGACCGCGAGGCCTCCCTCAGCTCCTCGGGAGTAGGTAACCCGTCGAACCGCTCGAGCAGTCGCTCGACGAGGTTGACCTGCGCCTGCGCGAGGGGCGTGTCGAGCCAGATGCACTGTGCGGCGACGCCGTGCGAAGCGGCTGCCTCGACGACGTAGCTCCTGCTTGCCCGCGTGAGATACGTGTTGTCGAGGACGATCTCGCGCGCTCCGTCCCCGAGCGCCTCGTCGAGCGCATCGGCCAGCTCGCGAAGCGAGCCGCCGCGTTCGTCGCGGTTCAGCCGGAGGTAGCCACGGTCGAGGTAGCCCGCGGTCAGCCGCGACTTGCCGGCACCCGGCACGCCCACCACGAGAACGATGTCGCCGGGCGTGGTTGCCCGGCGTGCGCGCGGCCGACTCGGCGCGATCCGGGCGCTCTCGTCACGCGTGAGCTCGAGCGAGGATGCGTGCGCAGCCGATCGCGCCGCCTCGGGCTTTCGTGCGCCGGGAATGGCGACGACGTGCTCGCCGAGGCCGAGCAGCCACGCCAGCGCGACCTCGGCCTCCGTCGCGCCTCGAGCGCGGGCGATCTCGACGAGCTGCTCGTGCCGCGACAGCCTGGAGACGCGGCGCGGCCCGCCGAGCGGCGAGTGCGCGACGAGAGCGACTCCGAGCTCCGCGCAGCGCTCGACCACGCCTCCTCGGAGCGCACGGTCGTCGAGAACGCTGAGCCCGACCTGCACCGCCGCGATCGGAGCGAGGTCGACAGCCTGATCCAGCTGCGCGCGGCTCACGTTGCAGATGCCGACCCTCTTGACGAGGCCGTCGTCGACGAGCCGCGCGAGCGCCCGCATGGACGTGCTCCACGGCGTGCGTGGATCCGGCGTATGCAGGAGGAAGAGGTCGACCTCGAGGCCGTCGAGCGCTGCGAGGCTCGCCTCGCAGTCCGCCCTGATCGCCTTCGTGCGACCGTCCGGCACCCAGGCGCCGTTCGGTCTCGACATCCCGCCCTTCGTCACGATCCGAGCTCCCGCTGCGTTGCGGAGCACGCGGGCGAGGAGCTCCTCGTTCCCCTCGTACGCCCGCGCCGTGTCGAAGACGGTGACTCCTGCCTCGAACGCCGCTTCGACGGTCGCCGAGTCGTCCGGGTCGAGCCGCATGCAGCCCAGGCCGATGCGCAGCTCGTCCGGCCGGAGCCAGGGCATCACGCCTTCCCGGCGGCGCGGACGAACGCCTCGAGGCGCGCCGCCTCGTCCTCGATCTCGCGCCGGGTGCTTCGAGGGAGCGGGACGAACGGCTCGAGCTGCACTCGGCCGTCGTCGAACGACCACGTGCCGGCGACGAATCCGTCGACGAGGAACGTAGCTCTCACCTCGCCGCCTTGGATCACTGCCGCCCGGTGCTCGTCGGCGAGGATGCGACGCCTGTCGCCGTGGCTCAGCACGAGATTGTCGAAGCGCGGCAGGAGGCGAGCGGGCGCGGGTGTCTCCGGAGGGGGTAGTGGTGCGCGAGGGAGGTCGACGAGGTCGCGGCCGAGCTCGTCGCGGAATCGCCTGAGGCTGAGGCCCGCAAACCCTCGATCGACCCCGCTCCGGGCCATGCCGGTCCACTTTGCGGCGTCCGCACGGGACGCCGGTCCGAAGGCAGCGAGGTACCGCCGAACGAGTTGGACGTAGGCAGCGTCCCCCGAAGCGCCGTCCGCGCCGAGCCATGTCCGTGCCGGTACGAACGTGCCGCCGGCCGTGTGGGAACGCCAGACGGATGACTCCGGGCCGCTCACCAGGCCGGCGTGCGCCGAGAGCCCGTACCACACGAGCCACGGCATTCGATCCTCGATCCGGAGCTTCGGCCGCCCGAGCAACGCCAGGAGCTCGGGGCGGGAGCGCGGCTGCTCGGCCGCGAACGCCGCGAGGCGCTCGCCGTCGTCGGCGAAGTCGGCGTCCTCACCGGCGGCCTCGAGTTGGCGCTGGAGCGCTCGGATCCGGCTCGCGCGGTAGATCCCCGCGTACGCGAGGTAGTCGCGCGCCGTGACGACGTGGAGCGTCGTCCGCATGAGCGTCGCCTTCACGACCTGCCTCCGCTGGATCGCACGCACGAGGTCGTCTGGTCGGAAGCCGTCCACCCGCGACCACAGCCCGAGGTAGGGCGAGGGCGGCCACTGCGCCTGCAGCCCCGCGGTCCGCTCGATCGCCTTCGTAACGGAGACTCGGTGCCGCCGGAGCAGTAGCTGGCGCGCGAGCGTGGCGCGATTCAGCTCTCGCAGGGTCAGCGTGCGCATTGGCGCCGACGATAGTGCCAGCGCGGCTTTGCAGGCATTTTCTCCCGAGCGGCGAATCAGAACCGCCCGATGCGCGTGCTGCTCGTCGTTCTGGTTCTTGCGTTCGCCGGCCTGCTCGCCGTGGACCTCGAGCCCGCCTCCCCGTCGCGCGCGGCAGTGGCGGAACCGGCGCGCGTCACCATGCCGAGGCCGGCACCCGAAACGGTCGAGGTCGCCTTCGTGCGGAACGGCTGGGTCGTACGAGTCGACAGGCTCGTCCCGAGAGGGGCCCGGCCGGCGGAAGTCGCGCTTCGCGAGCTCACGCAGGGGCCGACTCGGGCTGAGCGACGCGCAGGGATCCGAACCGCGCTTCCCGAGCGGGCGCGGCTCCGCTCGCTCCGCGCCGACGCCGAGACGTGGTTCGCCAGCTTCTCCCGCGCGACGCTGGGCTCCGGCTCCGCGAAGACGAAACGGATGCGCCTCTGGCAGCTCGCTGCCACGCTCGCGCCACACGGGGAGAAGGACTCCGCAGTGGTCGCGGCCGAGGGGCGCTTCGCGACCATGCTCCGCCTCGGCGTCAGGCCCGGAGCGTGGCGTGGCGAAAGCGGCGAGAACGACTACTTGTATGCGCGGCGCGGCATCGAGCTGCGGCTCGCAGCGCTCGGGTATTTCGACCGCACCGACGTGGGCGCTGCGGACGACTACCTCACCGACCAGGCCCTGCTCGCGTTCCAGGGCTGGGAAGACCTCGACCGCACGGGAACCATCACGGGCCAGACGCAACTCGCGCTCTTCCGAGCTGTGCGACCCAGGCCGGATGCGCACCGCCCGGGTCGTCACATCGAGATCCACCGCGACCTGGGCGTCTTGCTGATGGTCGAGGACGGCCGGGTCGTGCGCGCCGTGCACACCTCGACGGGAGCGGGCGGGGTCACGCCGGTCGGCGACTTCAAGGTCTACTCCAAGGTGCTGTACTCGTGGTCGGTGCCGTTCCAGGTGTGGATGCCGTATGCCGCGTACTTCCGTGGAGGTATCGCGACACACCAGTCGCCGGACGTCCCCTCGTACCCCGCCTCCCACGGCTGCGTTCGGCTGCCCGAGGGCGAGGCCGACCGCGTCTACCGCTTCGTCGAAGTCGGTACGCCGGTCTCCGTTCGCTGACGTCCGGCTACCGTCCCACGCTTGACCGCGCGCCGCCGCATCGCCGTCTGCGTCGCCCTCGGCCTCACGGTCGCCGTCTCCGCCTCGGGTGCTGGAGGCGCGAACGGGGTGGGCGAGTTCACGTTCTACCCCCAGGCGGGCATTCTCTGGCGCGACCTCTATCCCAACAACTTCGTCGACCTCGACCCGAGCGCCGGCGTGCGTGACTACGCATGCGGGGCCCAGACCTACGACGGCCACACCGGCACCGACACGGACGTCCGCAGCTTCCGTGAGATGGACATCGGTATGCCGGTCTTCGCCGCGCTCGACGGCCGCGTGATCTCCGTGCGGGACGGCGAGTTCGACCGCAACCACGGCGCCGCGGCGGCACGCTTCGACAACAACGTCGTGCTCGAGCACGGCAGGGGGCGCTTCACCGTCTACGGCCATCTGCGCAAGGGGATCGCGCTCCGGCGCAACGACCGCGTCGTCGCCGGGCAGCAGATCGGCTGGACGGCGTCGAGCGGGAACTCGACGTGGCCTCACCTCCACTTCACCTCGCAGGTCGAAGGCCAGGTCGACGAGCCATTCGCCGGTCCGTGCAACGACGGCCCGAGCGGCTACAGCGAGCAGGTGCCGATCCCGACCGAGCCGTATCTCCGCGATCTCGCGCTGAGCACGAAGCCGATGACCGGGAAGCGCGACCTGCCGTTCGACCAGGCCGTTCGCACGGGGACGCTGGTTCGTGGCACGCAGACGGTGTACTCGCGCGTCGAGCTCGGTGCGGTCCCCGCACCAGGCGGAGGCCTGTTGCGCATCCGCTTCCTCCGCCCGAACGGCTCGGCCGCGTCGGAGACGAGGACGACCGTGAGGACGGCCCACGGTCGCGGCCACTGGAGCTTCGCGCACCGTGCGGCGTTCACCCGGGTCGGTCGGTGGCGGATCGTGGTCGACCTCGACGGCACGCCTCTGGCCGACGCACCCGTCGACGTCGTGGCGACGGCGCGTGAGGCCCGGAACCGCGCGCCGAACGCGGTCGCCGCGGAGCTGAGGCCGGCGAACCCGACTGCGAGGGACGTCGTCCAGTGCCTCGTGAGCACGTCGCTCGTCACCGAGGACCCCGATTTCGACATCGTGCGTTACCGGTACCGCTGGATCGTCGACGGCAAGCTCGTGCGGGCCGTGCGGAGCGCGGCGCTCTCGGACGTGCTCCGGAAAGGCGTCGCGGGCTCGGGGAAGACGGTGCGCTGCTCCGTGACGCCGAGCGACGGCCGGCGCTTCGGGCCGACGGAGTCCGCGCGCTAGCTCCAATCCGGCTTTCGCCTCGCGCCGTAGGGGAGAACGAGGAGGTCACATGAGAGACAGACTGCTCACACGGTTGGTGCCGGTGGCCCTCGTGGCAGCTGCGTTTCTGGTCGCGACTCCGGCGACGTCCGCCAAGGATGGCGACGTGCTCGTGCAGGGAACCTGTACGGGCCCGACCTCGAGCAAGCTCAAGCTCAGCGAGGAGGACGGCCGGATCGAGGTCGAGTTCGAAGTCGACCAGAACCGCAACGGCGTCCGCTGGACGGTGACGCT
The DNA here is from genome assembly GCA_963787855.1 of uncultured Gaiellaceae bacterium. Classification (GTDB taxonomy): domain Bacteria; phylum Actinomycetota; class Thermoleophilia; order Gaiellales; family Gaiellaceae; genus GMQP-bins7. The sequence continues at coordinate 147,809 of CAWBER010000010.1, read as the reverse complement.
CAGGCGGCCCACGACGCTACTCGTGCGCACGACCCGCGTGACGCGAGGGCCGAGCGGCTCATTCGAGCTGCGCCGGGTCGTCGGAAACCGAGCGGGCTCGGACCGGATCGTCGCTCGGGCGACGCGCTCGTCAGGTGAGGTCTGCCGGGCAGCTGCGATGTTCGGCTAGCTCGCGAGCGACAGCGTCACCAGCAGCGGCAGCACGATCCAGACGCTTGACGTCACCGCGTCCCCTCGAGCCGATGACGAGCAGCGCCGCGCTCTCCTCGTCGGCGATCGCGACGATGCGATCCGCCGGCGGCCCGAGCTCGGCGCGCTGCTCCGCATTGCCCGCATCGAGCCGCACGGCAACGTCCTGGAGGAGCGCGCGAGCGTCGGCGAGCTCCTCCTCGCGCAGTCGCTCCTGGCCCGCCGGCGCGGCGCTGACGCCCGGCGTCTCGGTCGGGGGCGCGACATGGACGAGCACGAGCCGGCCGCGAAGTGCCGTCGCGAGCGCCTGTGCGACGCGGACGACGTCGGCGGTTGCGGGAGACTCGTCGATAGCGCAAACGATCGCCTACATGCCTGGAGATACCCAGCGGGCGGAGGCCCACAAACGGGAGGCCGCCGAGCCCCGCATGGCAGGATGAGCGCGCCGTGGAGACGATGCGCGCCATCCGCAAGCGGGAGTCCGCGCCGGGGCTCACGCTGGACGAGCTTCCCGTACCGACACCGGGTCCGGACGAGGTACTCGTCCGGATCGAGGCAGCGTCCATCTGCGGCACCGACCTGCACATCCGGCGCTGGGACCAGTGGTCCTCCGAACGCGTCGAGCCACCGCTGACGCTGGGTCACGAGCTCTGTGGGACGATCGTCGCGACCGGCGCCTCGGTCCGCGATCTCGACGAGGGCGACTTCGTCTCGGCCGAGAGCCACGTCACCTGCGGCGTGTGCTTCCACTGCCGCACCGGAAAGGCACACATGTGCGAGCAGACGCAGATCCTCGGCGTCGACCGTGACGGCGGCTTCGCCGACTACGCCGCGATTCCGGCGTCGGTGGTGTGGCGCAACGATCGGGCAAAGCTCCCGCCCGAGATCGCGTGCCTGCAGGAGCCGTTCGGCAATGCGGTCTTTGCAACGTCCACGCAGGACCTGGCGGGTCGCGCCGTCGCCATCCTCGGCTGCGGGCCGGTGGGTCTCTTCACGATCGCCATCGCCAAGGCGTTCGGGGCGGGCCGGCTCCTCGCGTCCGACCACGTACCGTTCCGGATGGAGCTTGCGCGCACGCTCGGCGCCGACGCGGTCGTCGACGTGGACGAGGTCGAGGACGTGCCGGGCTGGTTCGCCGGCCAGAACGACGGCATCGGCGTCGGCGTGGTGTTCGAGATGTCCGGGGCGTTGCGTGCGATCGAGGACGCGTTCGGGATCGTCCGGCACGGCGGCAACGTCGTCCTCTTCGGCATCCCCGCGCGCCCCGCGACGATCGACATCGCCGAGTCGCTCATCTTCAAGAACCTGACCGTGACCGCGGTCAACGGGCGAGAGATCTGGGAGACCTGGTACACGACGCGCTGGCTGCTCGAGCACGGCGTCGTCGATCTACGCCCCCTGATCACCGCCGAGCTCCCGCTCGAGCGCTACGAGGAGGCGTTCGGCCTCCTCGAGTCGGGCGAGGCCTGCAAGATCGTCCTGCGACCGAACGGCGCGACCCCGTGACCGCACTCGACCAGCAGCTCGGCGCGGAACTCGACGCGCTCCGCGACGCGCGGACCTACAAGCGCTTCCTCACGGTGCAGTCGCCGCAGGGTGCCGTCGTGCAGATGGAAGGACGCGGCGAGGTGATCGTCCTCTCCTCGAACAACTACCTCGGGCTTGCCGGGCACCCGGACGTCGTGCGCGCGGGCATCGAGGGGCTCGAGCGTTACGGCGCCGGCACGGCCTCGGTGCGCTTCATCTGCGGGACCTTCGAGCCGCATCTCGCGCTCGAGCGGGCGCTTGCGGACCTGTCGGGTACCGAGGCGGCGCTCACCTATGTCTCGTGCTGGAACGCGAACGAGGCGTGCATCCCGAGCCTCACCGACGAGAACACGGTGATCCTCACCGACGAGCTCAACCACGCGAGCATCATCGACGCGATCCGGCTGTCGCGGCCCGCCTCGAAGGTCATCTACCCGCATTCGGACATGGAAGCGCTGCGTGACGGGCTCGCCGGGGCGCCAAGCGACGCGCGAAAGCTGATCGTCACGGACGGCGTGTTCTCGATGGAAGGGGATCTCGCCAAGCTGCCCGAGATCGTCGAGCTCGCGCGTGAGCACGGCGCCGTCGTCGTCGTGGACGACTCGCACGGAGTCGGCGTCCTCGGGGAGACGGGTCGCGGCACCGTGGAGCACTTCGGCCTCCTCGGCGAGGTCGACGTCATCACCGGGACGCTCGGAAAGGCGCTGGGCGGCGCGGCCGGCGGGTACGTCGCCGCGTCGGAGGAGGTCTGCGACGTTCTCGCGCAGCGCTCGCGGCCGCAGCTCTTCTCGAACGCGCTCCCACCGACGGTCGCCTGCAGCGCGCTCCGCTCGATCGAGCTGATGCTCGAACAGCCGGAGCTCCTCCGGCGCCTGCGGGAGAACGCGCGCGTTTTCCGAGTGCTGCTTGCGGAAGCCGGATACGCCCCGTTGGACGGCGAGGCGGCGATCGTGCCGATCATCGTTGGTGAGACGTCGCAGGCGATGGCGCTGTCGGCACGCCTGCTCGACGAGGGCGTTTTCGTCACGGGATTCGGATTCCCGGTCGTTCCGGAGGGAACCGCACGGATCCGCGTGCAGATGTCCGCGGCGCTCGGCCAGGAGCACCTCGACCGCGCGATCGACGCCTTCCGCCGCGTGCGCCCTTAGACCAGACCGGCCGCGACAGCGGACACGTTCAGGGGATTTGCGCGATCGAAATCCGCGTGTTATGCGGATTTCGATCTGCGCTTACCTAGAAAGGGGCACGAGGAGTCAGGTAACCCGCGACGAATGTGCGGCCATGGATAACTGGCCTGTCAACATCATCGGACTCGGTCTCCTTGTCGCCGGAGTCCTTTTCATGTACTTCCTGAACTTCGTCGGAATCATCATCGGCATGATCCTCATCATCGGCGGGATCGTGGCGCTGTGGATGACGTACCGGCGCAAGAAGTACCCAGCGACCGGAGCCTGACCAGCGACCGGCCGCGAACGCGGCCGTCGCAGGGATCTGTTCGCGCGATCGGAGAGCCGCGAGAGCGGACTCCGATTCTGCGCGCTACCAAGAAGTGCGGCGACCTAGGACGCGGCACAGGATCCTGAATCGCGACCGGCCGCGAAGCGGCCCCGGTCTTCGCGCGCACTACTTCGTGAAGACGTAGTCGTTCGCGCGTGCCGCCATGTGGCAGTTCTGACAGAGCTGTCCCTGCGCGAGGATGCCGTACCGGGTGCCGGAGAGCTCGTACTCGACGTACCGCCAGCGGCCGTTCGACTTACGCATGACCGCGACCTGGCTGGGCGGTCCCTTGCGGCCGGCGGGCTGGATCGTCTTCACGATGACGGTGCCGTTCGGGTAGCGCTTGCCGACCTTCCTCTTGCTCGCGTAGACGTTCTTCACGCCCTGGTGCGCGCTCGACAGTGGCCCGGTGCTCGTGAACGGCTTCTTGTTGATCCGGGGCCACTTCGCGTAGCCGTTCGTGTACGAGGGGAGGCCGTTCGCCGACGAGCTCGCCACCGCGGCGACGGCAACGGCCGACGCCATGCACACGATCCCGACGATCGCGAGGATCCGTAGGCGCACGACTCGATGATGCCTCACTGCGCCTGCTCGAGTTCTGAACAGAGCCTTGCAGGGAACAACATCCGCAAGACTCTTCGTGCGGGAGGTACGGGTGAACTCCGATGTTGCGACCAGCATCTCGAGCGAAGACGCGCGGCCCCGGGCGGCTCGGCGGCCGGGGAGGGCGCTCGCCGTCCAGCTTCTCGGCCCACTGACCATCGTCGGCGGGCTCGTGTGGGCAGTCGCCCAGCCGTACCGGATCGTCCTTCTCGACCACGACGGACGCGGGCTCTACGACTACCTGTTCCAGGCGCCGCTGCTCGCCATGATGGTCGGCCTCGTGTTCACGTTCGCGATCGCGCCAGGCCTCGTCGACGACCTGGAGGAGACGGAGCGAGATGGTTCCGCGCCCTGAGGCTGCCCACTGGATCGCCGGAGCGATCTCGCTTCTCGTCGGTCTGCTGCTCGTCTCCGAGGTGCTCGTCGGACCGGAGGTCTTCCGCCGCCGGCGCTGGCGCGCGTACCTCTTCCCGGCCGTGGTCATCGCGTCGAGCGTCCTGCTCTGGATGATCACGATCTTCTCGACGTTCTCGACGATGCACCTGCTCGCGCACGCCGTGTGGGCGCAGGCCGCGCTTCTGGCGGGGGCGGTTCAGCTGGCGCTCGTCCGCGGAAAGCTGACGAGCCCCGCGTGGTCGCTCGTTCCGGGAGTCGCGCTCCTCGTCTCGGGCGCCGCGTTCCTCGTGCACGAGCCGAACGACTGGCTGTACTCGCGGTCTGCGTTTCTCCACCACGCGATTGGCTGGATGCTCGTCGCCTCGGCGCTCCTCCCGCTCGGGCAGGCGCTCCGTCCGCGTCAGGTCGTGTGGCGCGCGGGGTTTGCGATGACGTTCGTCCTGCTGGCCGTGCTCCTATTCGCCGACCGGGACTCCGCGACGATCTTCGGCCGGTTCGGGGCGAGTGGGCCGTGAGGCGCGCCCTCCTCCTCTGCGCGCTCCTGACGCTGCTGGCGCCGAACGCGGCGCTCGGGCACGTGATCCTCGAGAGCTCGCAGCCGGTGACGCAGTCGCGGCTCGAGACGCCGCCGCAGGAGATCCGGCTCCGGTTCAACCAGGCGGTGACGGTGTCGCCCGGCGCGATCCAGGTGCTTGCGCCCGACGGGACGCTGCTTTCGGGCGCCACGACGACCTCGGAGGAAGGCAGGGTGGTCACCGCGCCTGTCTCCCGCATCGCGCGAAGTGCCGGCTACACCGTGCGTTGGCGGGTGATCGGTGCCGACGGGCACGCCCCGGCGGGCGTCTTCACGTTCGGCGTCGGCGTGGCGGCGCCGCCGCCGACCGAGGCAGTAGGCGCCTCGGCCGCGACCTGGCGCGACGACGTCGCACGCTGGGCTCTGTTCGTCGCACTCGCGCTCCTGATCGGGCCGCTCGTCGTACGCCTGGTCGTCGTCCGTGGCCCGGTACCCGCCCGAGTCGAGCGTGGCTTCCACCTGCTCGGCGTGGCTGCGGCGTTGCTCGTGATCGACGTCGGGATCGTCGCGTTCGTCCTCCGCGCGTCGAATGCGTTGCAGCTCCCGCTCGGCGACCTCCTGTATGGCGACCTGCAGCCGTTCGCCGAGAAGACGCGCTTCGGCATCGCGTTCCTCGCGATGACGCTCGGCTTCGGGATCGTGGCAGCAGTGCTCTTGCTCGCCTGGATCCTCGACCGGCCGGAGCTGCGGTGGCCCGCGCTCGTCCTCTCGCTGGCGCTCGCGTCGGGCCTGTCACTGTCGGGACACCAGGCGACGGAGGGCAACGCGGCTTGGCTCGCGCAAGGCGCGGACTGGCTCCATCTCGTCGCCGCGTCGGTGTGGGCGGGCGGCCTCATGGCGCTCGCGTTCCTCGTGTGGCCGCTCGCGCCGACCCTCCGGCGAGATGCCTTCCTCGGGTTCGCCCGACTTGCGGTCCTGCTCGTCGGAGCGCTGGTGCTGGCCGGGGCGTACCTCGCGCTCGCCCGGCTTCCCGAGGCGAGTGACCTCTGGCAGACACAGTACGGCCGCCTCCTCGTCGTGAAGCTCGGCGTCGTTGCCGTCGCCCTCACCTGGGGCGCGGCCCACCACTTTCTCGTGCGTCCGCGTCTCGAGGCGGGTCAAGAGCCGAACGTGCGGCACAGCCTCGTCGGCGAGGCGGCCGTCGCGCTCACGGTGTTGCTCGCGGCGGCGATCCTCACGAACGCTGCCCCGCCGCCGGCCGAGCCGCCTGCGGCGAACGCGCGCTCGGCCCGGTAGAACGTCCGCGTGGGGCAGGGACACGACCACGGACGGGTGCAGAGCCGCCGCGCGCTCGGTGCCGCTCTGGCCCTCACCGCCTCGTACACGGTCGTCGAGGTCGTCGGCGGCGTGCTCGCCGGCAGCCTCGCGCTCCTCGCGGACGCGGTGCACATGCTCTCCGACAACGTCGCCCTCGCGGTGGCGCTCATCGCGGCCTGGCTTGCAACGAAGCCGGCGACGCCGGAGCGCAGCTTCGGCTTCAAGCGCGCGGAGGTGCTCGCCGCGCTCGCGAACGGCGTCATGCTGGTCGCGCTCGCGATCTGGATCTTCGTCGAGGCTGCGATGCGGCTCCGAGATCCGGGCGACGTGCTCGGCGGCTGGATGCTCGCGATCGCGCTCGTCGGCCTCGCGGTGAACGTCGGTGCCGGTCTCATCCTCTCTCGCGCGCGTCGCCACAGCCTCAATGTCGAGGCCGCGTTCCGACACGTCTTCGCGGACCTGCTCGGGTCTTTCGGCGTTGCGATCGCCGCGGTCGTCATTCTCACGACCGGCTGGGTCGAGGCCGACCCGCTCGTGAGCATCCTCATCGGCGTGCTCGTCCTTGCAAGCGCGTGGTCGATCCTCCGCGACTCGACGGAGATCCTCCTCGAGTCGACTCCGCGCGGGATCGACGCAGGGGCGCTCGGGCGTCGCCTCGCATCGGCGCCCGGAGTCGTCGAGGTGCACGACCTCCACGTGTGGACGATCACATCGGGGTTCCCGGCGCTCTCCGCGCACGTCCTCGTCCGGCCCGGCGAGGACTGCCACGGTCGGCGCCGCGAGCTCGAGCGGCTCCTACACGTCGAGTTCGGGATCGAGCACACGACGCTCCAGGTCGACCATGCGACCGACGCCGGGCTCGTGGAGATCGGTCGATTCGGCGACTAGCGCAAGGCGAAAGCACGCCCGCTGACGGGCGGTGACGGCTGGCACTCCTCGAGGACGGGAACGCCGCCGTCGGCGGGGACGTCGAGCCACTCCGACGCAGCATCCGTGACGAGCGCGAACGCCGCTTGTCCGACTGCGTCCGCTGCGCGCGACTTGAGCAGGCGGTGCGCGACGACCACCTCCGGGCCGCTGAGCTCGTCGCGCCCTGCAATCGACTGGATCACAAACGGGCCGGCGTGGAGGACGAACTTGAGGTCGAGCTGGTCGATCCGTCTGCAGGGCTCGCATGCACACGGCCAGACGGTGTGCGCAGTGCCCACGCGCTCACGAAAGTCCGCGTAGCACGCGCCGATGCAGTCCAGCAGCGCCTGTCCGCGCGGCGCGCTGTCGTCCGTCGCATAGACGAAAACGGCGTCGCCTTCGAGCTTCGAGAGCGTGAACGGCGGCACGAGACGCTGCACGATGCCATCGAGCAGGCTCGAGATCACTCCGTACGCATGAGGGACGTTCCCGCCGGCGAACGCATCGTTGCGGTGTTCGTATGCGACATCCCGTAGGAATGTGCTGTAGCCGCTGATATCGGCGAGGACGAGAGGGCCGGCGGCTGCAGTGGGTGCTCCATGGGTAGTCACGACGCAACCCTAGCTCGGCATGCCCGGTACGAGGACCGCGGCGCCGTGCAGGTTGCCGCGGCGGAGACGGTCGAGCGCGTCGTTCGCCTCCGCGAGCAAGAACGCCTCGACCTCGGTGCGGACAGGAATTGTCGGCGCGAGCTTCAGGAACTCCTCGCCGTCGGCACGCGTGAGGTTCGCGACCGAGCGCACCACGCGCTCGCCCCAGAGCCACTCGTACGGAAACGACGGGATGTCGCTCATGTGGATCCCCGCGCAGACCACGGAGCCGCCCTTGCGCACGTGGCGCAGCGCCGCGGGGACGAGCTCGCCGACAGGTGCGAACACGATGACCGCGTCGAGCTCCTCCGGGGGGCCGGACGCCGCGTCACCGGCCCACACGGCGCCGAGCGAGCGTGCGAACGCCTGTGTCTCGTCGTCGCCCGCCCGCGTGCCGGCGAAGACCCGGCGCCCCTGTGCGACCGCGACCTGGCAGATGATGTGCGCCGACGTACCGAAGCCGTACAGCCCGATCGCCTCTGGCTCGCCGGTGAGGCGGAGCGAGCGGTAGCCGATCAGCCCGGCGCAAAGGAGCGGTGCCGCCTGGTCGTCCGAGTAGCCGTCCGGCACAGGGAAGCAGAATCGCTCGTCCGCCACGACGAGCTCCGCATAGCCGCCGTCGAGGTCGTAGCCGGTGAGACGCGCGCGGTCGCAGAGGTTCTCCCGCCCGGAGACGCAATAGCGGCACTCGCCACAGGTCCAGCCGAGCCAGGGAACGCCGACGCGGTCGCCGGGCGCGAAGCGCTTGCTCGCGGACACGGTCTCGCCGACTATCTGGTGGCCCGGGACGAGCGGGAGCTTCGGCCGCGTGAGCTCACCGTCCACGATGTGCAGGTCGGTCCGGCACACACCGCAGGCCCGAACGCGCAGAAGCACCTGCCCAGCTTCAGGTGTCGGATCGGGAAGTTCCGCAGGTCGAAGAAGCGCACCTGACGCGTCGAGCACCATCGCTCGCATGTCCCGGAGTCTGCCGCTAGAGGGTCAACTCGGCGCGGACGGTGCCGGCGCGCTCATGCCGCGCGACCACCGAGGCGCGATCGCCGGTCTTCGCCTCGACGACCCACTCGACGAGAGTCCGCTCCGCAGTCGAGTGGTCGGTGTTCCACCAGGTGATCTGGCGCCGCTCGACGCGACCCGCGAGCTGGCCCGTCTCTTCACGCTCCTTGCCGGTCGCGATCCGGGCGCCTTCGGGGACCTCGAGGTCGACCTCGATCGGGCGCACGGCCTTCCGCTCGAGGGCCTTCTCGGTCACGTTCGTCGGCAGCCAGCCGGCGTTCTCGAGCACGAGCCGGAGACGGAACGCCCCGTGGGCAACCGGCTCGGACTCGAACGAGCGGATCTCGAGGAGCGGCGAGATGAGGGCGAGGTAGAGCGCGAGGTCGGCATGCGGCTTCACCTCCTCCTCGAGGCGGGAGAGCGGCGGGTTGAACCAGAAGCGGACGAGGTCCCAGCCGCCGAGCTCGACCGGGCCGAGCTGGGGGTGCTCGAACGGGTACCAGTCGACGTAGCCCTCGCCGAGCTCGTCGGCGACCTTCAAGACGGCGAGCTCGTCCTCGGGGGAGTGCTCGCGAATCCAGTCGATGAAGTGGTACTCGGAGAGCCCGGCCGCGCGCTGCGGGCTCCAGAACTCCGTGACCCACGCGTAGGCGCCGAGGTGGTCGTAGATCCAGTCGACGTCGCCGCCCTTGATGACCATCTTGGGGTGGTACTTGAAGTCGTGGAAGATCGAGATCGAGGGGTAGCCCGTGATGCGGGTCGCCTCTTCGCCGATGATCTCGAACGCGCGCAGGTCCGGCACGGGAAAGTCGTCGTCCGAGCGGCCCGACCAGGGACGGAGATGGACTCCCGAGAACGTGTGGTACCCGACGTAGGACGTGATGTTCTTGCGCGCGACGATCGCCTCCACGAGGGCGCGCACCTCGGGCTCCGAGGTCGGGAACGGACCGGCCCCCTGCTGCTCGGCCTCCGGCGCCCAGTCGGCAGGCCAGTTGCGGTTGAGGTCGAGCCCTTCGAGCGGCCGCGCGATCGGGATCGTCACGCCGTCCCAGTTGTGGATCGTCCCTTCCGGGAGGACGCGGTAGAACTCGCCGTCGAGGTCGTCGGGCCGGCGCGCGATCAGCGCGCGCGGATCGTCCGGGTGCGGCTTCCACGACCCGTTCGGGTCCTTCATGCGCATGAAGAGGACGCGACCGTCGCCGTCGACGTCCTCGCGATGCAGGCCGTCCTCGGGCTCGTCGCGTGGATACGGCCGCACGCTGGAGCGGCGGAAGCGGCCGTCGGCGAGCCCGGCGTCTGCGCCGTCCGGGTTGACGCGGGGGACGACGTAGAACGTCCGCGTGTCCACTGCATGGCGCACGCGAGCATCGCCGGAGTGGAGCAGATGGTCGAGCAGGTGGAGCGCGGCCGTCGTGCCCGTGAACTCCATCGCGTGGATCTGGGCGTGGATGAACACGGCGGGCTTCTCGTCCGCCGGGCCGGTGTCCGCGTTCGTCACCGTGCAGAGCCAGATGTCGCGGCCCTCGTACGACTCGCCGATCGGCTCGAAGGCGAACTTTGACGGGAACTCGGAGGCCCACGCCTCGAGCGTCTCGGTCAGCTCGGCGTACGTGTAGAAGCGGTCGAACTGGACGCGCACGAGCGGGCACGCTAGTCGATTACGCTCGCGCGATGCGCGGGCTACTGGACTACCGCTCGGAGTTCCCGATCGTCGAGTCGACGACATATCTCGCGAGCCACACGCTCGGGCCGATGCCGCGACGCGCACCGGAGCTGCTCGCCGAGTTCGCGCACATGTGGGCCGAGCGCGGGATCCGGTCCTGGGCCGAGGGCTGGTGGGAGACGCCGATGCGCGTCGGTGACCAGGTCGCGCGCATCATCGGTGCGCCTGCCGGATCGACGGTGATGCAGCAGAACGTCGCGATCGCCGAGGCGATCGTGCTCTCGTGCTTCCGGCCGGTGGATCCGGCGCGGAACCGGGTGGTCTACGAGCGCGCCAACTTCCCGTCCGTTCGCTACCTGTACCAGGCGCAGCCCGATCTCGACGTCGTCGTCTGCGAGGACGAGGAGGAGATCGTGGAGCGGATCGACGAGCGCACGCTGCTCGTCCCGATCAGCCACGTCCTCTTCAAGGAGTCGGAGATTCAGGACGTCGGCGCGATCGTGGAGCGAGCGCACGACGTCGGTGCGCACGTGATCCTCGACTGCTACCAGTCGGCGGGGATCGTTCCGGTGGACGTCACGGCGCTCGGCGTCGACTTCGCGGTCGGGGGCTCGGTGAAGTGGCTCTGCGGCGGGCCTGCGAACGGCTGGCTGTACGTGCGGCCGGATCTTGCCGGGACGCTCCGGCCGACGTACACGGGGTGGCAGGCGCACGAGCGACCGTTCGCGTTCGCGGAGGAGATGGTGTACGCGTCCGGCGCTGCGCGCTTCCTCACGGGAACGCCGAATCCCGCCGGACACATGGCAGGCACTGCCGGCTACGACCTGATCGAGGAGATCGGCGTCCTGCGGATCCGCGAGAACTCGCTGCGGCAGACGGAGCTGCTCATCGGGCTCGCGGACACGGCTGGTCTCGAGGTCCGGAGCCCACGCGATCCGGCGCGGCGAGGCGGAACGGTGACGATCGACGTACCCGAGGGCCCCGCGGTCTACGCGGAGCTCGAGTCGCGCGCCGTCCTCGGCGACTTCCGGCCGGGCGCAGGAATCCGCCTCGGTCCGCACTTCTTCACGACGGACGAGGAGCTTCGCTTCGCAATCGACCAGATCGTCGAGATCGGCGAGACGGGCGCCTGGCAACGACACGCCGGCGCCGCCGCCATGCACTAGCTTCTCCGCAGATCGGAACTCGCTCGCGCGAGTCCCGATCGCGAGAATCCCTGAAGGCGTCCGCTTCGCGGCCGCGGCGCACCTTCCACTCGGCGGTAGCTCAGCCGGGGATGGTGAGGCTTTCGATGTCGATCGGGTAGTCGGTGAGGATGTCGACCCCGTCCTCGGTCACGACGACGGTGTCGGAGTGGCGAAAGCCGCCGACGTCCGGATCGTAGAGACCCGGCTCGATCGTGAAGACCATTCCGGGCTCGAGCCGCGTGTGGTCGCCGACGTCGAGGAACGGAGCCTCGTGGTTTCGCAGGCCGATGCCGTGGCCGGTGTGCTGACGCCAATACCGCACCAGGCCGTTCTCCTCGAAGTACCGCAGCACGGCGCCGTCCACGTCGGCGCAGGTCGCACCCGGCCGGATCGCGTCGAACGCGACTCGCTGGGCGGCGACGGCGTGGTCGAAGAGCCGGCGCATGTCGTCCGTCGGCTCGCCGACGATCAACGCCCGTTCGAGCTCGGCGTTGTATCCCCAGATCGGCGCGGCGGTCTCCGTCACGAGCACGTCACCGGGGCGGAACTCGATGTTGTGCGCGACGGCGTGCGCCCAGGCGCTGCGGAGCCCGATCTGACCTCGGTACCCCGCGGACACGCCGGCCGAGGACGAGAGACCTCCGCCGTACGAGTCACCGAGCTCGTCCAGCATCGCGAGCGTCGCCTCCTGGCTCGCCCTGAGACTGGCCTCGGCCTCGGTGGTGCCGGGGCGGGAGTACTCCTGCAGCAACCGGTGGGCATGCGAGCACCAGCGTCCGCTCTCCCGGATCAGTGCGATCTCGGTCGCGCTCTTGCGCGCCAGCATGCGTTCGACGACGTGGCCGATCGGTGCGACCCGCGCGCCCGTCACTTCTCCGAGGGTCGGCCCCTGGTAGCCGAGGATGCCCGGATATCCGTCCTCGTCCGCGCCGATTGCGCCCCGGATCCCGAGGTCGTCGAGGACGCGGGCGAAGATCGGCATCGGGTGCTCGATTCCCGGGTATTCCGGGTAGGACTCGATCCGCGCGAACGAGGCTTCGGCGCGCGTGCGCTCGACCTCGAATTCCGGCACGAACACGGCGGACTCGCCGGCGGCGCTCTCGGCGTAGATCACTGGCCGCTCGTTCGAGAGGAACCAGAAGCCCGTGTAGTACTGGATGTAGTCCGCGCCGAAGAGGACGTAGCCCGATAGGCCCTCGCTCCGGACGTGCTCGAGGAGCCGTTCGCGCCGGTCCTGCAGCTCGGCGGCAGGGATTCCGGTGCGGGGCTCGGTGCGCTGTTCCACGTCTCCTCCTGGGTGGTCGCCGGCGTCGGCTCGCTCGCGTCGAAGCGGCTCGAGGCTATCGCGCGACGGGCAGTCCTGGACTCTCCGGTCGCCTACGTCGTACGATCTCGCTCGATGTCCCTGCAAACGAGCGAGAAGTTCCTGCAGGAGATCGTCTCCACGGTCGCCTCGTCGATCGAGCTCGCCGAGGTCCTGCCCGCGGTTGTTCGGCTGATGTCCGACGCGAGCGGCGTCCACGGCTGCTTCGTCTACCTCGTCGAGGACGAGCAGCTGGTCATGCGCGCCGCCTCACCGCCGTACGAGGAACAGATCGGGGGGGTGGTGTTCGGCCGCGGCGAGAGCCTCGCGTGGTGGGCGATCGAGCACGGAGAGCCGGCGTTCATCCGCGACAACGCGCTCGCGGATCCGCGCGTGAAGTACGTGCCCGAGCTCGAGGAGGAGCGCTACCAGTCCCTCCTCGCGGTGCCGATCGTGGGGCGCGGCGGGGAGGCGATCGGCGCGATCACCGCCCACACCGAGGCGCCGCGCGAGTTCTCGGACGACGAGGTCGACTTCATCGTCACCTCCGCCTCGCTCGTCGCCGGCGCAATCGAGAACGCGCGGCTGTACGCGGAGGCGCGCGTGCGCGTCGCCGAGCTCGAGCAGCTGACCGAGCTTGCAGAGGCGATCGCGCGCGCCGAGGCGCTGGAGGATCTCCTCGAGACGGTCGCGTCGGACGCGCGCGCGCTCCTCGGTGCGCGTGCATGCCACGTCTATCTCCTCGACCCGGCGCGGGAGGAGCTCGACCGGGCCGCGAGCGACCCGGAGCCCGGAAACGCGCGTCCGACGTTGGGGCTCGCGGAGCTCGGGCCCGAGCTTGCGCGCGGCGGCAGGAGCACACGGCTTGCGATCCCGCTTGTCGCGACGGGCGAGCTCATCGGACTGCTCGTCGCGGAAGGCAGCACCCGTGTCGAGCTCGGCCGCACGATCGCGAGCCAGGTTGCTGTCGGAATCAAGAAGGTGCAGGTCATCGAGCAGCTCACGGAGAAGAACCTGATCAAGGACTTCTTCGAGGAGCTGGCGGGTGGTCGCTCACGAGGAGACCTCGAGGGACGCGCCACGCGTCTCGGCTGCGAGCTCGACCAGCCCCACGTGGTCCTCGTCGCCGAGCCGTGGAACGAGGCGCTCGCGCGTGCTCTACGTCTGGCCGCGCCCGGGTCGCTCTTCGACCACCGTGAGGACTCGCTGCGCGCGCTCGTGCGGATCACGACCGCCTCGAGCGACTCGTTTCTCGAGCGACTGCGGCGCGCCCACGCCGAGCTCGCCGAGCCCGTCTCCGTCGGCGTCTCGAGCGTCTGCCAGGGGGAGACGGCGTTCGCCGACGGGTTCGCGGAGGCCCAGCAGGCGCTCGTCGGCACGGTCGTCCTCTCCGGGTCGCCGAGCGTGCTCGCCTACGACGACCTCGGCGCCTACAAGTACCTCCTGCGCGTCGCCGTCGACGGCGGTATTCGCGACGCGACCGTAGACGCGGTTGGGAAGCTCGCGGACTACGACGCGCAGCGCGGCGCCCAGCTCCTCGCCACGCTCGAGGAGTTCCTCCGGCGGCACGGCTCGATCAGCGCCACGTCGGAGGCGCTGTACGTCCACCCGAACACCCTCCGCCAGCGCCTGCGGCGCATCGGCGAGCTGTCGGGGCTCGACCTGCGGCGCGACGAATGGCTCGCCATCGAGATCGCCGTGAAGATGGTGAAGCTCCAACAGGCTTTGGGGGCGGCGAAACCGCACACATAGCGCCGTCGAAGGTGTGCGATGCGCACCTTCACTCCTCGATGACGGGCTGGTAGGGCTATTGACCCGACGTCAGAGGGAGGTATCGGAGTGGCCACTGCCGACTCGGTCTGGAAGGACATGCAGGACCGTGGGGTCGAGTTCGTGTTCGCGCAGTTCGTCGACATGTACGCGAGGCCGAGCGCGAAGCTCGTGCCGGTCGGCTCGCGCGACGCGTTCGACGGGCTACTCGAGGATGGCGCCGGCTTCGCCGGGTTCGCGGCCGGCGAGATCGGGCAGGTGCCGAGCGACCCGGACATCGCGGCGATCCCGGATCTCGCGACGTACACGCCGGTCCCGTGGCAGCCGAACCTGGCGCGCTTCGCCTGCGACGTCACGGTCGAAGGCGAGGAGTGGGCGTACTGCCCGCGCACCATCCTCCGGCGCGTCCTCGCGCGGGCGAGGGAGAAGGGCTTCGAGTTCCGGATGGGGCTCGAGCTCGAGTACTTCCTCGTGCGGCAGCGTGACGACGGCTCGATCGAGATCGCCGACGCGTACGACACGCTCGAGAAGCCCTGCTACGACATGGCCGGGCTCACGAGGCGCTACGACTTCCTGACGACGGTCTCCCGCTTCTGCAACGACCTCGGCTGGGGCAACTACGCGAACGATCACGAGGACGCGAACGGCCAGTTCGAGCAGAACCTCACCTACGACGACGCGCTCGTGTCGTGCGACCGCGCGATCTTCTTCCGCTACATGGTCCACACGCTCGCCGAGCAGCACGGGATGATCGCGACCTTCATGCCGAAGCCGTTCTCGCACCTGACGGGGAACGGCTGCCACTTCCACATGTCGCTGTGGGACGGCGACACGAACCTGTTCCTCGACGAGTCCGACCCGCGTGGGCTCGGGCTCTCGGACACCGCATACAAGTTCATCGGCGGCCTGCGCGCGCACGCCCGCGCGTACAGCGGCGTGACGGCGCCGACGGTGAACTCGTACAAGCGGCTCAAGCTCGGAACGACGTCGAGCGGCGCCACCTGGTCGCCGGTCTGGATCTCCTATGGCTACAACAATCGCACGCAGATGCTTCGGATTCCCGGGCCGGGGCGCATCGAGGATCGCACGATCGACGGCTCGTGCAATCCGTACCTCGCGGCGGCGGCCGTGCTCGCCGCGGGTCTCGACGGGATCGAAACGGGCCTGGATGCGGGCGAGCCGAACTCGGAGAACCTGTACACGGTCCCCGAGCAGGATCTGCGCGCGCGGGGCCTGCAGTCGCTTCCGGCGAACCTGCTCGAGGCGATCGGCGAGCTCGAGGCCGACGACGTGCTCCGCACCGCGCTCGGCCGCGGTCGCGACGAGGACTACGTCGACTACTTCGCACGCGTGAAGCGCGACGAGTGGTTCCGGTACCACGAGCAGGTCACGCCCTGGGAGATCCGGGAGTATCTGACGCGGTTCTAGGTGTTGCTTTTCTCCATACTCAAAGACGAAATACCGTGAAAACATGCATCTGGATGTGGAGATACTGACCATATGTGTGGAATCGTCGGCCTGTTCGCGAAGTCGACCGAGATCGAGGATCGCCTCGGTGCGCACCTCGCCGCGATGCTCGTCCAGATGTCGAGCCGGGGCCCCGATTCGGCCGGTGTGGCCGTGTATCGCGACTCGGCCGGGAGCGACGCGAGCAAGCTGACGCTGTACTCGGGTGACCCGGGCGAGTCGTGGGGGCAGGTGAGCGATGCCTTGCGAGACGCGTTCGGCGAGTGCTCGGAACCGTCCGTCCGCGCGAGTCACGCCGTTCTCGTCGTCGGTGCCGAGGCCGAGGAGGCCGAGTCGTGGGTCCGTGCGAACCGTCCCGAGTTGCGCGTGATGAGCGCCGGGCGGGTGATCGAGATCTACAAGGAGATCGGCCTCCCGGACGAGTTCGCCCGCAGGTTCGCGCTCGAGGACATGCGCGGGACGCACGCACTCGGTCACACGCGCATGGCGACGGAGAGCCGCGTCACGACGGAGGGGTCGCATCCCTTCTCGACGGGCCTCGACCTCTGCCTCGTGCACAACGGCTCGCTCTCGAACCACAACCGCCTCCGCGAGAACCTCAGACGCGAGGGCATCGAGTTCCAGACCGAGAACGACACCGAGGTCGCGGCGGGTTACCTGGCGTGGCGGCTCCGCGAGGGCGCCGCGCTCGAGCAGGCGCTCGAGGGCTGTCTCGAGGACCTCGACGGCTTCTACACGTTCGCGGTCGGGACGGCCGATGGGTTCGCCGTGCTCCGCGATCCGATCGCGTGCAAGCCGGCCGTCCTCGCCGAGACCGACGACTGGGTCGCGATGTCGTCGGAGTGGCGCTCGATCGCGGTGCTCCCCGGTGCGGCGGAGGCGGCCGCGTGGGAGCCCGAGCCCGGAGTGGTCTACGCCTGGGAGAAGGAGCTCGTCGGATGACGGTCGCGGAACGCGAGCACGCCGCGGCCGAGGTCGTCGACCTCTCGACGACGTCGCTCCGCGAGCTCAACCAGCGGTTGCACGATCTTCACGCAGATTCAGAGTCCGCTAGCGCGGACTCTGAATCGCGACAATCCCTAAAGCCGCCGCCTTCCGGCGGCGGGCGCGCGCGTGGGACAGCCGGGCCGCGGCACTTCCGCATCGTCAACCCGAGCGGCGCGCACGCCGTGGCGTGCGGGCTCGACGCCGAGGTCGAGGTCGAGATCGACGGGCACGTGGGCTACTACTGCGCCGGCATGAACAAGCGCGCGACCGTGCGCGTTCACGGCAACGCGAGCACGGGGATCGCGGAGAACCTGATGTCCGGGCGCGTCGTCGTCGACGGAAACGTGAGCCAGTCGGCGGGAGCGACCGGGCGCGGCGGGCTCCTCGTCGTGCGCGGAAACGCCTCGTCGCGCTGCGGGATCTCGATGAAGGGGATCGACATCGTCGTCGGAGGCTCGGTCGGGCACATGAGCGCCTTCATGGCACAGACCGGCTGCCTCGTCGTGTGCGGCGACGCCGGCGAGGCGCTCGGCGACTCGATCTACGAGGCGCGGCTCTACGTTCGCGGCTCGGTGGCGAGCCTCGGAGCCGACTGCATCGAAAAGAAGATGCGAGACGAGCACGTCGAGCAGGTACGCGGTCTGCTCGAGGCGGCCGAGATCGACGCCGACCCGAGCGAGTTCCGGCGCTACGGCTCCGCGCGGCAGCTCTACAACTTCCACGTCGACCACGCTGCGGAGTACTGATGCCCGAAACGGACAGTGCAGGGGTCAGGTCCGGGATCAGGTCCCGGGACATGTCCGCAGCAAACTCCGAGCGCCCCTGGAATCTCCGCGAGTCGTACCTCTTCGACCGCACGGTCATCGCGGAGATCCAGCGCGCGGCCACCGAGGGCATCTACGACATCCGCGGCTTCGGCGCCAAGCGGCGTCTCCCGCACTTCGACGACCTCCTCTTCCTCGGCGCGTCGATCTCGCGCTATCCCCTCGAGGGGTACCGGGAACGTTGTGCCACCGACGTCGTCCTCGGCACGCGGTTCGCCAAGAAGCCGCTCGAGCTGAGGATCCCGGTGACGATCGCCGGCATGAGCTTCGGCGCGCTCTCCGCGCCCGCGAAGGAGGCGCTGGGGCGAGGGGCGACCGAGGTGGGCACCTCGACGACCACGGGGGACGGCGGTATGACGCCGGAGGAGCGCGAGCACTCGGCGACCCTCGTCTACCAGCTTCTCCCGAGCCGCTACGGGATGAACCCGGACGACCTGCGCAAGGCGGACGCGATCGAGGTCGTCGTCGGCCAGGGCGCAAAGCCCGGAGGCGGCGGAATGCTCCTCGGCCACAAGATCTCCGACCGCGTCGCCGAGATGCGCTCGCTTCCGAAAGGCATCGACCAGCGGTCGGCGTCGCGCCATCCGGACTGGACTGGCCCCGACGACCTCGAGATCAAGATCCACGAGCTCCGCGAGATCACGGACTGGGAGAAGCCCGTCTTCGTCAAGGTCGGCGCCACGCGAACGTACTACGACGTCCAGCTCGCGGTCAAAGCGGGCGCGGACGTCATCGTCGTCGACGGGATGCAGGGTGGAACGGCTGCGACCCAGGATGTCTTCATCGAGCACGTCGGCATCCCGACTCTTCCGGCGACGAGGATCGCCGTCGAGGCGCTGCAGGAGCTCGGTATGCACCGGCAGGTGCAGCTGATCGTCTCGGGCGGGATCCGGAGCGGGGCGGACGTCGCAAAGGCGCTCGCGCTCGGGGCGGACGCAGTGTCGATCGGGACGGCGGCGCTCGTGGCGATGGGCGACAACGCGCCCGAGCACGACGAGGCGTACCGCGAGATCGGCAGTGCCGCCGGGTTCTACGACGACTGGCAGGCCGGCCGCGACCCGACCGGGATCTCGACGCAGGAAGAGGAGCTCGCCGCGCGCTTCGATCCGATCCTTGGCGGCCGCCGCATCGCGAACTACCTGCGGGTGCTCACCCTCGAGACGCAGACGCTCGCGCGCGCGTGCGGCAAGTCGCACGTCCACAACCTGGAGCCGGAGGACCTCGTCGCATTGACGGTCGAGGCCGCCGCCATGGCGAGGGTTCCGCTCGCCGGGACCGACTGGATCCCGGGCAGCGCCTCCTAGCGCAGCCGGTCGAGCACCTGCGCGAGCGGTAGTCCTTCGGGAAGGTCTTCGGGGGCCGCCGCTCGCGCGAGCTCGCTCGTGGACAGCGACCCGAACACCTCGGCCATCGCCTCGAAGAGCGCCGGCGTGAGGCCGGCGGCCTCCTGGGTCGTCGCGATCTCTCGCATCTCGCCGACGTACCGCGCCGACTTGGAGGCGGCCATCGCCAGGCGGCGCTCGATGCGGGCGACGAGGCCCGGCGACCCCGCACGAAGGTCGTCGAGCACGTGCTCGAGGACGCCGTTGGCGTGCGCTGCGAGCAGTGCCTGGACGAGCAGCGCGGACGTGCCCTTGTACACCGACGCGGTGCTCATCTTCACGGCCGAGGCCGTGCCGACCTCGTCGCCGACGACGATTCGCTCGACGCCCTCGATCGGAAGGTCGGCGATCTCGGGTGCTCGTGCTCCCGAGAGGTAGACGCGAGTTGTCCCAGGCTTCCACGGCGGTGGGCCGGAGATCGACCCGTCGACGAGCTCGAGTCCCTCGTGCGAGAGCTCGTCAGCGATCGCCCGGGCGGTCGCGGGTGCGACCGCGTTGAGGTCGGCGACGAGGGGCTGCGCCGCCGCCGCGCGCGCAGCGCCGGCGATGTCGACCGCGACCGCACGGGCAGCCTCGGGCGGAGCGACGGAGAGAACGACGTCCGCATCGCGTACCACCGATTCGAGATCGGGCACGAGCTCGATGCCGGCGTCCTCGGCGAGGCGGCGCGTCCGCTCACTCCGACCCGCGAGCGTGGCCACGACTCGTGCGCCTCCGCGGGCGAGCGCGGCACCGACCGCGCTTCCCATTGCGCCCGGGCTGACGACCCCGACGGTTCGGGCGCTGGTGCTCACGGGTGGAAGCGCAGGCGGTCGACGACCTTGTCAACGACCTTGCGCTCCGCCCGGAAGGCAATGCCGACGAGATCGAGGTCGCCGGCGGGAACGGAGGCAACGGCTGCGCGATTCGCCTCGTCGTGGTTCGTCTCGAAGAGCTCGCGCGTGTAGACGGCCGGCCGGACGCCGCGGCTCATCGCCCGCTCGTACGCCCTCCGGAGCGCCGAAGTGTCCGCCTCGTAGACGAGCACGGGCTGAACGAACATCGGCAGGTACTTGTTGCCGGACGCGTCTCGGTACGGCTCCCCGACCACGCCGGGCTCGCTCGCAGCGATCCCGCTCACGAGGAATGCGGTCACGTTCGTCTTCTGCCAGACGGCGAGGTCGTCCCGGAGGACGACTACGAGCTTCGTGTCGAACTCCACCTCCCGGACGCTACCGGGGCGCCCTCACTCCTCGGGAGCGAGCAGGATCGTCCACCGCTCCACGCTCGTGATCGTCAACATCCCGTTCCGGGCCCAGGGATCCTCTGCGAATCGTGCGCGCAGCGCGTCCTCGGACGCCGCGTCCACGACGTGGAACGCACCGCGTTCGCCCTCGACCGGGCCGCCCAAGAGGATGAGGCCGTCGTCGACGAGGGAGTTCATGAACTGCGCGTGCGCGGGCCATTGCTCCTGCTCGCGCATGTCCTTCGACCAGTCCCAGGGGCCACCGCGCTCGACCCGGACGAGGAAGAGCTCCTGGCCCTCCTGCACGCTCGCCATTTACACGACTCCCCGGTACGAGGAGCGCAAATACGTCTTCCGTGCGGCCTCGTCGCGGGCAGAGTGGAGGTACTCACCCCAGGCGTCCCGCTCGTGGCACAGGGCGCCGAGCTCCCAGACACAGAACGTGGGGCGGTGCGCCGCGTCCGCCGGCCAGGGCCGGAAGAAGACGTCGGCGGCGCCGTTCTTCGCCCAGACCGTCTCCCAGAGCTCGTTCTCGTTGCGCCAGGTGCAGAGCAGGAGGAAGTAGAAGTCCTCGCCGCAGCGGTGGAGCACCACGAAGCCGAGGTCGCCGATGTCGCCGAGCGCCCGGTCGTGGGCCGCGTCGCGCAGGTTGCGGCGTGCGAGCGCTCGGATCGCGAGTGGCACCGGGGCCTCGTCGGGCGCGATGTCGTACCACTTGAGGATCGTTCCCTCCAGAGCGAGGCTCGGCTCCGGCGTGACGACCTTCTCGACGTGCCGGTACTCCGGCGTGACGCTGACCGACTGCTCGAGCGCGCTCACGCCGCCGCCCCCGGTGTGCGGGCGAAGTCCATGACCCAGTTCGTCTCCCACGTCTCGCCGTCGTCCTCGGAGAACGCCTGCTCCCAGCGCGGTGTCGGCGAGGTCACGCGCGACCACGTGAACCGCACCCGGATCGGCCTGCCCTCGAACGTGTCCGCTCCCTCGAAGATGCCGGTGTCGCCGGAGAACGAGCCGATCACCGGCGGGTCGAGCAGCCCTGGCCGGCGGCTGTCTGCCCAGTAGATCGACCAGACGTCCGTCTCGGGGTCGTAGAAGCGGAACGACATCCCGACGAAGCCGCCGCCGTAGTCGGTGCAGAAGACGTCCTCGTTGCCGAGCCCGGCTGGCAGCTGGCGTGCGGCGACCTTCGAGTCGAACTCGTCCCACTCGTCGGATCCGGCGAGCCGCTCGACGAGGCGGCGGTTGCGCACCTCCCACCGCCCCATGAAGAAGTCGAAGTCCTGCGAGATCGCCCGCTCTCTCACATCGGTTCTCATCGGTGCTCCTTCGTGTCGTTGTCAGTCGTCCGTCACGCTATCGCGGAAATAGGGCAGCTACCGCCCTCTATCTCTGCTTGACTTCGAGGCGTGCTGACTCCGACGGCCCGGCTGCTCGAGCTTCTCGAGCTCCTCCAGGCACAGCCGCTCCTCACCGGTCGTGAGATCGCCGAGCGACTCGGGGTCGACCGGAGGACGGCGCGGCGCTACATCGCGGCGCTCCAGGATCTCGGCATCCCGATCGAGGGCCAGCGCGGCGTCGGAGGCGGGTATCGCATCCGTCCCGGCTTCCGCCTCCCGCCGCTCATGCTCACCGACGACGAGGCGGTCGTGGTCGCGCTCGGGACGCTCGCCGCGGGGCGCCTCGGTCTCACGGGCTCCGCCGAGTCGGTCGACGGGGCGCTCGCGAAGATCCACCGCGTCCTTCCCGACGGCCTGCGTCGGCGGGTCGAGGCTCTCGAGGAGACTCTGGACTTCACGGCGAGCGCGCGGGGCTCCGCGCCGGTCGGCGGCGAGACGGTGCTGCTCCTCGCGGAGGCGATCAGGCGCCGCCGGAGGCTTCGCATGGCGTACCGCTCCTACGCCGGCGAGGACACGGAGCGCGAGCTCAGCCCGCTCGGGCTCGTCGTGCACACGGGGCGGTGGTACCTGGCGGCGTTCGACCATGGCCGCGACGACCTGCGCACCTTCAGGGCGGACCGGATCCGCCGCCCGGTCCTGGACGACGAGCCCGCCGTCCCACCGCCCGCCGGATTCGACGCCGTCGCGTACGTCTCGACGTCGCTCGCGCGCACGCCGTGGCGCTGGGAGGTCGAGGTCCTGCTCGACCTTCCCTTCGACGAGGCCGCGCGACGCGTACCCGCGACGCTCGCCGAGCTCGTCGAGGCCGAGGGTGGGACCTTGCTCAGGATTCGCGTCGGCTCGCTCGACTGGGCAGCCAGCGTCCTCGCCGGCCTCGGCTGCGGCTTCACGATCGTCGGGCCGGAGGAGCTGCGGACGAGCATCCGTGCACTGGCCGACCGCCTGGCCGCGTCCGCCTGACCTACTGCGGATCCCAGCCGAGTTCGCGCGAGATCGCAGCGGCCCGCTCGAGGAGCAGCGGGAGCGCCGCGTCCACCGCGTCCTCGTCGAAGCGCGCGCTCGGGCCCTGGAGGGCGACGACCGCCTCGAGCTCGCCGCGCGCGGAGCGGATCGGCGCGGCGATCGCCGTGAGCCCAGGCTCGCGCTCGCCGACCGCCTGCGCGTACCCGCGCTCGCGCACGGTCTCGATCTCGGTGGCCAGCGCCTTCGGGTCCGTGACCGTGCGGGTCGTGTACGCCCGGAGCAGTCCCTGCGGGAGCTCGCGCCCGGAGAACGCGAGCACCACCTTCCCGGCCGAGGTCGCGTGGGCGATCGAAGGACGTCCGAGCCGCGACACGGGTTGGATCTGATGCGCTCCCGGAACGAAGTCCACGGTGATCGCGTCCTCGTCGCCCGGAACCGAGAGGGTCGCCGTCTCGCCGGTCGTGTCGACGAGCGCGACGAGGTGCGGGCGCGCGACCTCGCGCACGTCGAGGCGTGCGAGCACCGCGTTCGCAAGGTGAACGAGGCGAATGCCGAGGCGATAGCGTCCGGTGGACGTGACCCGCTCGACGAGCCCCGACGCAGCGAGCGTGCCGAGCTGGCGCGAGACGGTGCTCGGCGTCATCCCGGTCCGGCGTGCAATCTCGTTGGTGCCCAGCTCCCCGCCGTCCGCGAGGGTGTCGAGCACGGTGATCGCTCGCGCGGCAGCGCCAATTCGACGGGCAGACGGTTGACGAGTACGCGACATCGGTGTAGGTTCGTTGCGGATTCTGGCACAGCGTTGCTCAAGGTGCAATTCACGCTCTGATGTCTTTCCTGCTCGCCTGTCCGTTCTGTGGTTCCCGCCCCGTCGACGAGTACGCGTACTTCGGCGAGGTGACGACGCGTCCCACCGACTCGCCGACGCTGCGGGAACTGACCGACTACGTCTATTTCCGCGACAACGTCGCCGGGGTGCAGCGCGAGTGGTGGCAGCACCGGGCGGGGTGCGGGGAGTGGTTCCTCGCCGAGCGGGACACGCGTTCGAACGAGGTGCTCGAGGTGATGCTTCCCGACTCGAGGAAGACCTCGTGAGGCTGGAGCACCGCGACGGCGAGCGGATCGATCGCTCGAAGGCGGTCTCGTTCACGTTCGCCGGCTGGAAGATCACGGGCTTCGAGGGCGACACGATCGCCTCGGCTGCATTCGCCTCGGGGAAGCGCGTCTTCTCGCGCTCGTTCAAGTACCACCGGCCGCGCGGTCTCCTGTGCTGCTCGGGCCACTGCCCGAACTGCCAGATGACGGTCGACGGCGTGCCCAACGTTCGCGTGTGCACCGAGCCGATCCGCGAGGGCGCCGTCGTCGAGGGCCAGAACGTGCGCTGGTCGCTCGATTTCGACTTCATGTCGCTGACGGACAAGCTCGGCGGCCCGTTCACGCCGGTCGGCTTCTACTACCGCACCTTCATCCGCCCGCGAGCCGCGTGGCCGCTGTACGAGAAGTTCCTGCGCAGCGCGGCCGGACTCGGCACGCTCGATCCGCACGCGGGTCACACGAGGCGCTACGACACCGAGCACCGCAGGGCTCGCGTGCTCGTCGTCGGTGGGGGCGCCGCCGGGCGGTCGGCCGCGCTCGAAGCCGCGCAGGCTGGGCCCGGCGTCGTCTTGGTGGACGAGGACCCTCGCAGCCACGACCTCGCACTTCCGGGCGTCGAGGTGCTCGCGCCGGCCCGCGCGCTCGGGATCTGGGAGGGCGGGCTCGTCCCGGTCGATGCCGACACGATCCTCTACCGCTTCCGCTCCGAGCGGATCGTGGTCGCGACCGGCGCGAGCGAGCAGCCGCTCGTGTTCCCGGGCAACGACCTCGTCGGCGTGATGCTGCCCGACGGCGTTCGCCGGTTGATCCGCGACTACTCGATCATGCCGGGCGAGCGCGCGATCGTGCTCGGCTCGGACGACGAGACGCTGGCAATCGCGGACGAGCTCGTGGACGCCGGGATCGAGGTCGCGAAGGTGGTCGACCTCCGTGACGTCCGGCCGCGTGAGCTCGCGGCGCAGGGCGGCAAGGGTCGGGTCCGGCGCCTCGTCCTCGACGGAGAGAGCTACAACTGCGACCTGCTCGTCGCGTCCGGCGGCCGGCAGCCGGCGTACTCGCTGCTCGCCCAGGCGGGTGCGCGCGTCGAGTTCGACGACTCGCTCGGCGTCTTCGTGCCGACCGAGCTTCCGGACGGGGTGGAGGCCGTCGGGAGCGTCACCGGCCAAGGCCTCCCGCGCATCGCGCCCGAGCCTGCGTACCGGGGCAAGGGCAAGTGCTTCGTCTGCGTGTGCGAGGACGTCACCACGAAGGACATGAAGCGCGCGATCGAGGAGGGCTTCGACTCGATCGAGCTCGCGAAGCGCTACACCACGACGACGATGGGTCCCTGTCAGGGCAAGCTCTGCCACCTTTCGAGCATCCGGGTGTATGCGGAGGAGACCCGGACGTTCGAGTCGGCCATCGGCACCACGACGGCGCGGCCGCCGTGGGCGCCGGTCGAGCTCGGCCTGCTGGCGGGGCGCGAGTTGACCCCCGCGCGCCGAGGCTCGATCCACTGGCGCCACGAGGAGGCGGGCGCGACGATCCAGTGGGCCGGCCCCTGGAAGCGGCCCTACGCCTACGGCGAGCACCCCGAGGACGAGGTGCGTGCGGTGCACGAGTCCCTCGGCGTCATCGACGTCTCGACGCTGGGAAAGCTCCTCATCGAAGGCCCGGAGGCCGTCCAGCTCCTCGAGCGCCTGTACCCGAACCGCTTCGGCGACATGAAGCCCGGCAGGATCCGCTACGGCGTCCTCACCTCGGACGGCGGTCGGATCATGGACGACGGAACGATCGCGCGGCTCGCGGAGGACCTCTTCTACGTGACGACGACGTCGACCGGAGCAGATGTGGTGACCGCGTGGTTCGAGTGGTGGAACGCGGTCTGGGGCTACGACGCGGAGATCGTGAACGTGACGGGCGCGCTCGCCGCCGTGAACCTCGCCGGGCCGCGTGCGAGAGAAGCGCTCGGACGCCTCGTAGAGGATCCGGATGACGTCTCCGCCGAGGACTTCAGGTATCTCGACGCACACGAGCTCGAGGTCGCGGGTGTGCCGACGCTCGCGCTCCGGATCGGCTTCGTCGGCGAGCTCGGCTACGAGCTGCACTTCCCGAGCCCTGCGGGCGAGCACCTCTGGGACGCGCTCGTCGGCGAGGGCGCAGTGCCGTTCGGCCTGGAGCCGCAGCGCGTCCTCCGGCTCGAGAAGGGACATGTCATCGTCGGCCAGGACACGGACTCGGAGTCGAACCTCTACTCGTCGGGCATGTCCTGGCTGCCCAAGCTGGACAAGCACGACTTCGTCGGCAAGTTCGCGCTCGAGCACTTCGCGCAGCGCGAGGAGAAGGAGCGGCTCGTCGGGTTCACGATGGAGGAGGACGTCCTGCCCGCCGAAGGGGCACAGATCGTCGTCGACGGCCTCCCCGCGGGCCGCGTGACGAGCGCACGGCGCAGTGATGCGGTCGGCGCGGTGATCGGGCTCGCGTGGGTCCCGACGGATCGGTCGGAGCCCGGGACCCGCGTGGAGATCCAGGTCGATCGCCTGCGGAAGGGCGCGCGCATCACCCACGGCGCCTTCTTCGATCCCTCCGGGGAGCGGATGCGCTCGTGAACTTCCTCTCGCCATCGCGCTGCGCCCCCGAGACGCTCGTCTCGCCGCTCGCCCGCTCGCTCGGGCACGTCGGCTGGTCGGCCTATCTCGGCGATCCCGAGCAGGTCCGCGACCTCTCGCTCGAGGGCATCGTCGAGGTCCGTGGCGACCTGGACCGGGCTTCGGCACTCGAGGGCGAAGAGCTCGTTCGGCTCTCCCCGCGGCGCGGCTTCCTCTTCACCGGAGGCGACGCTGCCGACGTCGCCGAACGCATTCGTGGGGAAGGTGTGCTCGCCTACGACGCGACGGGGGCGCTCGCCGGGCTGGCGATCGCGAGCGAGCAGGTCCTGCGCCGGCTCACGGATCTCGACCTCGACTCGATCCCGACCGCCGGACCGTTTGCCCGCGTGCCCGCGGTCGTTCGCCGTGGGGCGGACGGCTGGTTCCACGTCTACGTCCAGCAGGAGCTCGGGCACTACGTGGCGGAGGCCGTCCTCGATGCGCTGGTGGGACTGGAGCAGACGACGTGGCGCTGAGCGAGATCTTCTTCCCGAAGCGGATGTGGCGTCAGCGGCCGGAGCTGAAGCGACGCTACGAAGTCGTGATCGTCGGAGGCGGCTCGCACGGGCTCGCGACCGCGTACTACCTCGCGAAGCGGCACGGGATCACCGACGTCGCGATCCTGGAGAAGTCGTACATCGGCTCGGGCGCGTCGGGCCGCAACACGACGATCATCCGCTCCAACTACCGCACGCTCGAGGGAGCGGCGTTCTACGGCGAGAGCGTCCGCCTGTACGAAGGTCTTTCGGACAAGCTCGACTTCAACCTCATGTTCTCCCAGCACGGGCACCTGACGCTCGCGCACTCGGACCGGGCGATGATCACGATGCAGGAGCGCGCCGAGGTCAACAAGCTCCTCGGGATCAAGTCGAGCGTGATCGAGCCGCCGCGGATCGCGGAGCTCTGCCCCGAGCTCGACCTCTCGCAGCGGCCCGCGTACCCGATCGTCGGTGCGCTGTACCACCCGCCCGGCGGGATCATCCGGCACGACGCCGTCGTCTGGGGGTTCGCGCGCGCTGCGGATCGGCGCGGAGTCGAGATCCATCACAACACCGAGGTCGTGGGTTTCGTGAGGGCCGGCGACCGCATCACCGCGGTCGAGACGAGTCGCGGTCGCGTCGAGTGCGGTCAGGTGGTGAGCGCGACCGCCGGCTGGTCGTCGCTCGTCGGCCGCCTGGTCGGCCTACGACTCCCGATCACGACGCACATCCTCCAGGCGTTCGTGACCGAGCCGGTGAAGCCGTTCCTCGACGTCGTCCTCGTCTCGTCGCAGTTGCACGTCTACGTTTCGCAGACCGACCGCGGCGAGTTCCTGATCGGCGCCGAAATCGAGCCGTACACGACGTACAAGGGCACGGGCACCCTGTCGTTCCTCGAGTACTCGGCGGCGCATGCGCTCGAGCTACTGCCGCAGCTCGAGCGGGCAAAGGTGCTCCGGACGTGGACGGGTCTCTGCGACCTCTCCCCGGACTACAGCCCGATCCTCGGGAAGACGGAGATCGACAACTTCCATGTCTCGACCGGCTGGGGGACGTACGGGTTCAAGGCGGCGCCGATCGTCGGCGTCACGCTCGCCGAGCTGGTCGCGAGCGGGCGCACGCCCGATCTGATCGCGCCCTTCGCGCTGGAGCGCTTCCACACCGACACCCTCGTCTCCGAGCTGGCCGCTGCCGCGGTGAGCCACTAGCGTTCGCGCGCGATGGCGACCGTCATGCCCACGAGCCTCGAGATCGCCCAGGCTGCGACGCTTCGGCCGATCGGCGACGTCGCCGACGAGCTCGGCCTCGAGCACGAGGAAGTCGAGCCGTACGGGCGGTACAAGGCGAAGGTCGACCTCTCGGTGATCGACCGCCTCGCCGACCGGCCCGATGCAAAGCTGATCAACGTCACGGCGATCACGCCGACACCTGCGGGCGAGGGCAAGACCACGACATCGGTCTCGCTCACGCAGGGCCTCGGCAGGCTCGGGCGGAAGCCGGTGCTGTGCCTGCGTGAGGCGTCGCTCGGCCCCGTCTTCGGCGTGAAGGGGGGCGCGGCCGGCGGCGGCTACGCGCAGGTCGTCCCGATGGAGGACCTGAATCTCCACTTCACCGGCGACCTGCACGCGATCACCGCCGCGAACAACCTGCTCGCTGCGCTGATCGACGCGCACCTCCACCACGGCAACACCGCGGGCATCGACCCGCTCGCGATCTCGTGGCGGCGCTGCATGGACATGAACGACCGGAACCTCCGAAACGTCATCACGGGGCTCGGCGGCCGCGCACACGGCGCTCCCCGCGAGACCGGGTTCGACATCACGGCGGCGAGCGAGGTCATGGGCCTGGTCGCCGTCGCGCGTGACCTCGCGGATCTCCGCGAGCGCCTCGGCCGCATCACCGTCGGGCAGACGTACGAGGGCGAGCCGGTGACCGCAGATGACATCGACGCCGCCGGCGCGATGGCCGTCGTGCTGAAAGACGCGATCAAGCCGAACCTCGTGCAGACGCTCGAGGGCCAGCCGGCGTTCGTCCATTGCGGGCCGTTCGCGAACATCGCCCACGGCAACAACTCTCTCGTCGCCGACCGCGTCGGCCTGAAGCTCGGCGAGTTCGTGATCACCGAATCGGGCTTTGCCTCGGACATGGGGATGGAGAAGTTCTTCGACATCACGTGCCGCATCGGGGAGCTGCGCCCGAGCGCGGTCGTCCTCGTCGCGACGGTGAGGGCGCTCAAGCACCACGGCGGCGATCTCGAGGGCGGCGCCGCCGAGATCGAGACGGGCGCCGCCAATCTCGCGCGGCATATCGGGATCGTCAACGGCTTCGGGCTGCAGGCCGTCGTCGGCGTGAACAAGTTCCCGACCGATACGGCCGACGAGCTCGAGCTCGTCCGGCGCCTCGCCACCGAGGCCGGTGCCTACGCGGCCGAGATCAACACGGCGTTCGAGGACGGCGGAGCGGGAGCGACAGCGCTTGCCGAGGCGGTCGTCGCAGCCGCCGACGAGGCGAACGAGTTCGACTACGCCTATCCGCTCGACGCGCCGATCGAGCAGAAGATCCGCCTGATCGCCACGCGCGTCTACGGCGCGGACGGCGTCGAGCTGCTTCCCGCCGCGAAGAAGAAGGCCGCCGACTGGGCGAGCTCGGACCTCGCGCGGCTCCCGATCTGCATGGCGAAGACGCACCTCTCGCTCTCGCATGACCCGGCGCTGAAGAACGCCCCGACGGGGTTCACGGTGACGGTGCGCGACCTGCGCCCGTACACCGGCGCCGGCTGGCTCGTCGCGCTGTGCGGCGACATGATGACGATGCCCGGCCTGGGCAAGACGCCCGCGGCCTACGCGATCGACATCGACGAGAACGGGGAGACGGTAGGACTCTTCTAGGCGGCGTCGCGGTTCAGGCCAACGGCGGCAAGTGCGCTGTCGGCCCAGGCCGGGTCGCCGGCCACGCACGACGGACACGCGAGGAGCTTCGTGTCCTTGACGGCAGGATGCTCGATCGCGGCGCCGGGTGGAAGCTCCATTCGCGCCCACGCAGCGCCCGAGATCAGTCCGTCAGCCTGCCGCCTGTCGCAGATCGCGCAGACGAGGTAGAGCCTCGACATCTGCGAGAGGCTACCTGCCGTTACCAGGGCCCGATGAACGGTCCGTCGAGGTCGCTCAGGAGAATGATCGTGACGATCACGATGCAGATGATCGAGAGCGCCCACATGAACGGCGCAACGCGCCGGTCCTCCTTCTGGAGCGGTGGGAAGTCGATCTGCTTGTCGGCCATCGTTATTCCTTCCTAGACCCCGGTCGAAGGACGGTCGAGCGCACCCGAGGCCCTCAAGATGGCCTGCTGGCGCGCGAGCTTGCGGTTCTCGAGGACGACGAAGCCGATGAGCGCGATGAGCATCACGGCGACGCCGAGCACGGTCAGGATGTACGTGCCTGTCGAGCTCTCCGGGCCGAACGTCCAGAAGCCGGCGATGTCCTCGCTCCACTCGTCGTACGGGAAGGCATCGAACATCGCCTAGCTCCTTTCCTCGGTTCCCGCGCCGACTCGCTCGGCGGGCTTGCCGTTCGTCTGCCAGTACGCATCGAGAAGCACCGGAGCGGCATCCACCTCGCGTCCGTCGGGCTCGACGACCACTTCGGGCACACGCTCGAACTCGGGGTAGTAGTCGACACCGAACTCCGCGAGGTCGAGGCCCTCGAGCTCCACCTCGGGGGGCACGCGCAGGAGGTTGAAGCGCTTGAGCAGCCATGCGATCGAGTAGCCCGGGATGAACGCGAGCGGCAGGAAGGCCATCATGCCCATCAGCTGGCCGCCCATCGAGGACTCGACGTTGTTCAGCCCCGTCGGATAGCCGCCGGCGAAGATGCCGACGAGGAACACGCCGTAGAAGCCGCAGACGCCGTGCACCGCGACCGCGCCGACCGCGTCGTCGATCCGCAGCTTCTTCTCGATGTAGTTGCCGGACCACACCGCGAGCATCGCTCCCGAGATCGACAACAGGTACGCGAGCGACGGGTGGTAGACGTCTGCGCCCGCGGAGACCGAGATCACTCCGGCGAGCCCACCGGACAACGTCCAGAAGGGGTCGCCCTTGCTCGCAAACCAGCCCCCTGTGAAGCCGCCCGCGAAGCCGACGGTGATCACGAACGCGATCGCGCCGAGCGTCGTCGGCGAGCCGTAGATGTTGAGCCAGCCGGGGAAGGCCGTCGGAGTGATGAACAGACACGCGGCATAGAAGCCGTAGAAGCCGGTGAAGATGAGCATCAGCCCCATCAGGGTCAGATGCGTGTTGTGCCCGCGGAAGCTCCGCGCCATGCCGTCCTTCGTGTACTTGCCGATGCGCGGCCCGAGGTTCAACAGCACGCCGAGCGTGAATGCGCCCGCGACACCGTGCACCACGAGTGACGCGATCGAGTCGTGGAAGCCGAACTGGATCGTCAGCCAGCCGCCGGAGCTCCAGCCCCAGGCGGCGTCCATGATCCAGACGACCGAGCCCAGCACCGAGCCGAGGATCAAGAACGCCGAGAGCCGGACGCGCTCGATCAGCGCGCCGGACATGATCGACGCCGTCGTCCACGAGAAGAGGAGGAAGGCCAGGAAGAAGACCGCGTTCAGGTGGTTCGCGAGGTTCGGCCCCATCTCGTCGGCCCAGGGCGCCGTCTGCCCGCAGAAGCCCGGGAACTGCTCAGGGCCCGCGTGGCCGTCGGCGGAGTCCGGGCCGATGGTCGGGAAGCCCTGCTCGAAGCAGCCGTAGATGTACCAGCCGACGTAGTAGAACGTCGGGGTGACGACCGCGATCGTGAGGATGTTCTTCATCGCCGTCGACATGAGGTTCTTGCGCCGCGAGGCGCCGCCCTCGTAGGCCATGAAGCCGACGTGGATCAGCCACATGACGACGACGGTCCAGAAGTAGAACTGCTCGAGCAGGACGTTCGCGCTGAGGTCGATCTGGGTCTTGAGCTCGTCGGTCGTCGGCGCTTGCGCGAGCCAGGTCGGGACCAGCGACGTGATCATTCCACCCTCTCTTCCTCAGGCAGCGTTACCGGTGGGGAGACCGTACGAACCGGGCTACCCCGTTTCCATGTCCGATCCGGCCTAGGTTTCTCGTGCGCCTATGTGGAGGCCGCACACAGCGTCATTCTCTGGAGACCTCGCCGGTGGACGCGTTGACGAGAAAGCTCTCCGTGCGATTGGGCTGACCGTTCGCACGGATCCGTTCCGAGAGCACGACGCCCCAGTAGCCGACGGGAGGCACGCCCTGGTTCAGGAACCGGACCTGGCGGCAGATCTCTTCCGGGCAGGGCGTGAACGACGCGTTCTCGATCGCGATCTCCACGGCTTCCTGTTGCGTGATGTCGTCGCGGTTCGACGCGCACGTCTTGGACACCAGCAGCGTGAACAGGAGGAGCACGCCGAGGAGCAGCGCGCGGCCCCAGAGACTGTCGCGGAGGTCCTTGCGGCCGGCCGGCGTGGCCGGCGGCCGGCCGTCACTCGGTTCGGGGGGCGTTCCAGCGCTGGTAGACACGGTATGCCCGCAGGAAGAGGTAGCCGACGAAGTTCGTGAGGAGGACGAGGAAGAGCCACCAGAACCACCACAGGTAGTGCGGCCGCCACTCGAGGAGCTCGACCACGGTGAGCCACAGCACCACGGCCAGCGCCAGCACGAGCACCCATGGGACTTCCGGGAGAAGCAGGAACCAGATCACGCGCCGATCGTCTCACAGTCCGGGGTCTGGCTTAGGCCAGACCCCGCGGAGCTAGCTCCACGGGTAGGGCGAGCTGGAGACCGGATGGAGGTCGCCGGTCGCGAAGCGCTCGTAGCGGAACGGGTAGAGGAGCTTCGAGTGGTCGCCCAGCAGAACCGATGCGACCTCACGCCCGACGCCGATCATCTTGTAGCCGTGGTTCGAGTCGAAGACCCCGTAGACGTTCGGCCGCACGTAGTCGAAGACGGGGAAGTTGTCCGCGGTGAAGGCGCCGACACCGCCCGAGCGGGCCTGCTTGTACTGGGCCCGGCAGCCTTCGAACCGGCTCATCGAGTGCGAGAGCGCGGCGCACCACATGTCCGGGAAGCTCGGGTCGACGTCGGTCGTCGACGGGTACGGGTCGAGCTCGACGTCGCCGGCGACGACGAGCGGCGAGGCGCCGCCCTGCACGCCGTGCCGGTCGCGCTTGAAGTAGATCCCCCACAGCTCGTCCGTCACGAGATCGCCGTCGTCCGTGTACAACGGCGCGTCCGTGTCGAGATGGATCACGGGGGGCGCACCACCGTCGGCGGTCGCGAACATCAGCGGGTCGACGGTGATCTCGCCCTCCTGGAGGTTCCAGTACGTCCACATCGGCCGATCGCGGACGACCTCGCCGGACGGGGTCGTGATGTCGATGCGGTCCGGCATGCCGAGCAGTCTCCAGAAACTCGCCGCCCACGGCCCGGGCGCGATCACGACCTGCTCGCCCACCTCGATCGCGCCGGCGCTCGTCTCGACCGCGGAGACGGAGCCGTCGTCGCGCGACGCGAAGCCCGTCACCTCGACGCCCTCGAGCACGGAGACGCCCTCGGCGAGGCACTTGTCGCGCAGGCCGAGCACGGACTCGACGTTGAACGCGAACCCGCCCTGGTGCTCGTGCAGGCAGATCGTGACGCCCTGCGCGCGCCAGTCGGGGAAGAGCTCCTTCATGTGCGCGTCGACCTCGGCCTCGCCCGAGATCAGCTCGGAGCGGTAGCCGATCCGCTCCTGGCGCTCGAAGGTCGCCTCGAGGTCCGACTCCTGCACGGCCGCGCCCAACGCGATGTAGCCGACCGAGTTGTAGTGGTACGCGGCGGGATCCGACTCCCAGACCTCTACGCACGCCTGCATGAGTTCGCTCATCGCCGGCTGGAAGTAGTTGTTGCGCACGACGCCGCACGCGATTCCGGACGCACCTGCGCCCGGCTTCGACTTGTCCAGGACGACGACGTCGGCGCCCGAACCGGCGCCGCGCGCGCGCAGCTCCTTGGCGAGGTGGTACGCGGTCGACAGCCCATGAATGCCGGCGCCGACGATGACGTAGTCATGCCTTGGGATCACTAATTGCCTTATCGTCAACACCGTTGCCTAGGAGTCTACGTCACTCGGGAGTCAGCTGCCAGTGCGGGAGGCTCCGCGCCTTGCGCCGGATCCGACGGCGCCACCACGGCATGAACCAGATGAACCACAGCATCAGGAGCAGCGGGAGCAGGAGCAGGAGGCTCTCGGCGACGAACAGCGCCAGCAAGCCGATCGCGGCGGTAACACCGAGCGCCACGGCGATCACGACGAGTCGGTAGTTCCGCATCTCACGCATGATCCCCCGGTACGCGTCCTCGGGAATCTGGGTCGTGTTCCAGCGCCGACCACAGGTCTCGCACTCCCAGGTCTCGCCGTACGGAACGTGGCGTGCGTTGCCGCAATGGCATGAGACCGTGATGGGCGGGCCTTTCACGCGGCGATCGTAACCGCAAGGTTGAACTGCGACCTCGAACGCGTTACGGTCGCGCCGACCCGGGGATCCTGCCCCGGTTCGTAAGGAGGTGATGGGTGGCGACTGAGGCTGTTTATGCGGGCGCGATGATCGAGGAGCGCCAGCTCCTCAAGTCTTTGCGGTGGTACGACGGGTTCGTCATCGCGCTTGCGAACCCGGGCTTTCTCCTCGGCGCGCTCGGCGGTGCGATCGGCGTACTCGGCGGCTGGGGCGCGATGGTGCTCTGGGGCGTTTCGATGGGCCTCGGCGTGCTCCAGAACTGGGTGTACTCCGAGCAGGCGGCGATGTTCCCCGACAAGCCGGGCGGCATCTCGCTCTACGCGCACGAGGGCTGGCGCAAGTACTTCACGCTCGTCGGGCCGGTCGCGACGTTCGGCTACTGGTTCGCCTGGTCGAGCGTGCTCGCGAGCTTCGGGCTGTTGATCGGCTACATCGTGCAGGCGGAGTGGTATCCGTCCTCGGCGACCAGCGCAGCCTGGACGTTCGACACGGGTCCAGTCACCGCCGGCTTCCCACACGTCCTCGCGGCTGTCCTCATCGTCGCGGTCTGGCTCTTCAACATCTTCGGGGTGCGACCGTCACTTTGGGTGGGTTACGCCACCGGGGCGCTGATGATGATCCCGCTCGCAGTCTTCATCTTCCTGCCGTTCCTGACCGGCGACTGGCAGAGCTCGAACATGGAGTGGACCGTCCCGAGTTGGCAGGCGGCGTTCGCGTGGCTGTGGCTCATGGGGTGGTCGGCGTACGGCGTCGAGGCGTGCGCCACGTTCGCGCCGGAGTACAAGGACACCGCGCACGACACGTCGCTCGCGCTGCGGAGCGCTGCCATCTTCTCCCTCGCCGTCTACATCCTGCTGCCGCTCGGCCTCGGTGGAATGCTGCCGCAGGAGGAGATCGCCGCAAATCCCTTTGCTTTCTACGTGCCCGTTTTCGACGAGCTCGTCGGCGGCGCATCCAACCTGATGGTCGTGCTGCTCATCGCCAGCCTCGTGCTCTCGATGAACACTGCGACGGCCGACGGATCACGCGCGCTGTACGGGATCGCCCGAGATGACATGACGGTCAAGCAGCTCTACCACCTCAACCGCTTCAACGTGCCGGCGCGAGCCATGACCGTGGACATGGTCATCAACCTCGCGCTCGTGTTCTTCGTGGGCAACGTGCTTGCGATCTACGTGGTCGGGAACCTCGGCTACATCCTTGCCCATGTGTTCGCGCTCAGCGCGTTCGTGCTCCTACGACGAGATCGCCCGGACTGGCCGAGGCCGATAAAGCTCAGCCGGATCTGGGTGCCGATTGCAGCGTTGCTCGCGGCGGTCAACCTGTTCCTCACCGTGATGGGTGTCTGGTACACCGAGTTGATC
Organism: uncultured Gaiellaceae bacterium; assembly: GCA_963787855.1. Lineage (GTDB taxonomy): Bacteria > Actinomycetota > Thermoleophilia > Gaiellales > Gaiellaceae > GMQP-bins7. The sequence continues at coordinate 111,975 of CAWBER010000010.1, read as the reverse complement.
GGCTACGGCGGCACCAAGGAGGTGCTGTACGGGGTCGGCGTCCTCTTTATCTCGATCCTCCTGTACCTGTTCCGCAGGATCGTGCAGGACAAGCAGGCGCCGCATTGGCGGGAGGAAACACCGACGATGCCCGCCTGAACACTCGAGAGGTCGAAACGGGGGCGGCTCTGGCCGCCCCTTTCTCGTGGTCGTCAGAATCCGGCGTGATGGAAGGTTCGAAGCCAGCGGAGTTCGCGATCGACGTCTCCGACGCCATCTCGGCGCCCGAGGCGTTCGGCGCGTCGTTCGACGCCGCGCCGTCGTCCGACGAGCTCGAGCTGGGCGAGGGGCTGGAGGGCGATCCCGCGATCGCGTTTCGTAAGACGCTCGGAATGTTCGCGACCGGAGTGACGGTCCTCACGACGCGCGCGGCCGAACAGGTGCACGGCATGACGGCGAACGCCTTCATGTCCGTCTCGCTGCGGCCGCCGCTCGTCCTCATCTCGATCGACCGGCGCGCCAAGATGGGGGCGCTGCTCCACGAGGGGATGCGCTTCGGGGTCAGCGTGCTCGAGGCGAAGCAGACAGGCCTCTCCGACCGCTTCGCAGGACGTGTCGGCGACGACCTGCCGGAGGCGACGTTCGAGATCGTGCACGAGACGCCGCTCGTCGAGGGCGCGCTCGCTCACCTCGTCGCCCGCGTCGTCCGCTCGTACTGGGGTGGCGACCATTCCTTGTTCCTCGGCCAGGTCGAGTTCGCGCGCTACGGGGAGGGCCGACCGCTCCTCTTCCACGGCGGGCGCTACGAGCGTCTCATCGAGGACCCGCGCGTGTTCTCGCTCCTCCCGCGCGAGCTCCTCGACCCGATCCTGGCGCTCGGGCAGGAGCGCGAGTACGCCGACGGCGAGCCGATCATGCAGATGGGGGAGGCGGGGTGCGATCTCCTTTTGCTCGTCGAGGGTGAGGCGCGCGTCGAGCGGCCCGGCCGCTCGCTGACGCTCGGCCCGGGCGAGCTGATCGGCGAGATCGAGGTGCTCGATCCGGGTGGCGGCAGGATCGCCGACATCCATGCGGTCGGCCACGTGCGGACGATCGGCGTCTCGCGGCAGCAGCTCCTGTCGGCGCTCGAGGCCGACCCACGGGCGGCGCTCGCGCTCATCGAGGTGCTCGCCGCGCGGTTCCGCGAGACCGCGTGAGCATGCACAGAGCGCTGCTCGCGCTCGGCGTCGGCCTCGCGCTCGCGGACTCCTCCATCGTCACGCTCGCGCTCCCGGAGATCCTCGGCCAGTTCGACGTCGCGATCACGTCGGTCGCATGGGTGCTCACCTCGTTCAACCTCGTTCTCGCGCTGCTCGCCGTACCCGCCGCGTACGTCTCGCGGCGACGCCCACGCGAGGCGTTCGTGTCCGGGAGTCTCGTGTTCGCGGGAGCGTCGCTGGCCTGCGGTCTGGCGCCGTCGTTCGAGGTGCTCGTTGGAGCACGCTGCGTGCAGGCCGTCGGCGCGGCCTTGATCGTCACGGCGGCGCTCGACCTCCTCGCGGAGGTTCAGGGCGGCGACGAACCGGCGCTCCGCACATGGGTCGCCGCGGGCATCCTGGGCGCCGCGCTCGGGCCGGCTGCGGGCGGGATCCTCACTCAGGTCCTCGGCTGGGAATCGATCTTCCTCGTGCAGGTGCCGCTCGCCCTGGCGCTGCTCTTCGCCGTGCGCGGCGTGACCGGCCGCCCGACGCGCGCACCGGCCGGTCGGCCGTCGATCACGGCCAACTCCGCACTGCTGCTCGTCGCCGGCGGCCTCGTCGCAGCGCTGTTCCTCGTCGTCCTGCTCCTCGTCGACGGGTGGGGCATGTCGCCGGCGGCGGCGGGTGTCGTGGTCACGGTGATCCCGCTCGTCGCCATCGTCGTCGGACGACTGCGCCCCTCGAGCCTCGGGCCGGTTCAGTGCATCGCATGCGGCGTGATCCTGCTCGCCGGCGGGCTCGCCGCGCTCGCGCTCATGCCGCGGTCCGGCTGGGTCTGGACGATTCCGCCACAGATGCTCGTCGGCGCGGGTCTCGGGCTCACCGTGGGCGGCCTTACCGAGTACGCGCTGCGAAACCGTCCCGACCTGGTCGTCCACGGAGGCTGGACGATCGCGGCCCGACATGCAGGTGTCGTGGTCGGCCTCGTCCTGCTCGCGCCCGTGCTGACGACCGCACTCGAGGAGAATCGCGACGAGGCGATTCGCGCCGGTGCCGCCGTCGTCCTGGACAGCGAGATCCCGCCGCTCGACAAGCTCGGTGTCGCGCAGGACGTCCTGGCCGAGGTCGACCGCGCGAACGAGGTCGGCGAGCTTCCCGATGTCGAGCGGGCGTTCGAGGGGCGGCCCGACGACGACGAGTGGCGGGCGTTGATCGACGGGCTCCAGGAGCAGCTCGATCGGGCCGTGACGAGCGCGTTCTCCGGCCCGTTCCTGCTCGCAGCGGCGCTGACCCTGTGCGCGCTCGTTCCCGTCGCCCTCATGCGGAGGCGGGTCGCGTGAGACGCCTCGCGCCGCTTCTCGTCTCCCTCGGGCTCGTCGCGGCCGTCGTCGTGCCGTACCTCGCGCTCGGCGGCGGGCGGTTCGAGCCGGCGCCCGTCGCCGATCCGTGCGAGACACGCGAACGGCCGGACGCCGACGGGCTGGCGGAGACGCTCGAGCGGATCGCCCTTGCCGGCGTGGACGGCGTCGCCTGCGAGCTCGGCGTCTCGCGCGAGGAGCTCGTGCTCGCGTTGCGCAGCGAGGACGCGCTGACCGCGTTCTCCGAGGAGCAAGGGCTCGACCGCGACGAGCTCGAGCAGGCGATCACCGACGGCCTCGTGCGCGCGGTCGACGACGCGGAGGAGGCGGGTTCGCTGCCCGGCTTCGTCGCCCCGTTGGTCCGCCGAGCAGCGGAGTCGGTGCCCCCGTGGCTGATCCTCGAGACGCTCGAGAGCCTCGAGGACTTCCTTCCCGGCTAGCCCAGATCAGGCAGCTCGGCGAGCCACGGCGTGCGGTAACCCGACTCCGTCCAGACGACCGGGAAGAACGACTCGTCCATCGAGAGATCGCCGCGACGCCGGTAGCGCGAGTAGTTGACGTCGACGTTCGTCTCGTGGAAGCGTGCCTCGGCCGGGAGGAAATGGGACACGAGCGCCATGCGCGCAACCGTCCCGGAGTCGTTCGGCGCCGAGCCGTGCCACGTCAGGCCATGGTGGAACGAGCCGCCGCCGGCCTTGACGACGACCGGAACCGTCTCGAGCTCGACGCCTTCGGGTGCGGCCGCCCGCGGCCCGGCGAGCCAGTCGTCCGGGGCGTGGAACTGGGTCCGCTCGGGAGGCGACTTCGGCCACGTGTGGGAGCCGCGGACGAACTCGATCGGCCCCGCATCCGCCTGCGTCTCGTGGAGCGAGATCCAGCACGTGATCATCTCCGGCGGGACGATGTAGTCCGCGTACGAGGAGTCCTGGTGAAACCCGATCGCCTTCGTCCCGGGCGGCTTCCAGAGGACGTTGTCCTGGAGAATCCGCACGCCGCGGTAGCCCGCGAGCTGTGCGGCGAGGCGCCCGGTCCGCTCCGACAGCACCTGAGCCGCGATCATGTTGTCCGCCTTCCAGGCGTTGCAGAGCTGGCGCGTGCGGTCCTCGGGATCGCGTCCGGGAACCCAGTTCACCTCGTCCGGCCGGATCCCGGTCTCGTACACGCCGTCGAAGAGCGGCACGTAGCGCTCGCGGAGGAGCTCGAGCCCGCGTTCGGATACGAGACCCTCCTCGACGACCAGGAAGCCGTCGCGCTCGAACGACTCGACCTGCTCGGGGGTGAGCGGTTCGATCACGCCGCCACGCTACTTCTGCAGTGTCCCCCAGAGCGACGTGCGACAGCGCGCGAGGCACACGCGCTCGAGAATGTCACGCCCTTCTCCCGGCACCATTTCGATCCGGCCGCCGATGGCGTTCTGCCACCACCGAGCCTCCGCGCTGTCGCCGCCCCGCGCCCCGTACAACAGGAGCACCTTCGTCGTCATCGATGCTGGCGCCTTCTCGTCCACGGGGACTGGCGTCGATACGAGCACGAGCCGATCGACGAGGTCGCCGTGCCGGGCGGCGAGGTCCAACGCCGTCCAACCCCCCTCGCCCCAGCCGATGACGCCGGCGGCCGTCTCGTTCCACTCGTACGCGAACTCGACGTCGCGCTTCGCCGTCTCGTCAGGGCTCGGGTCGGCGCGAGGCGTTCCGTCGGGCAGGCAGAGGACGACGCGCCGGGTCATCGTCGACGCCTTACGAGCGTGGGCGCGTCTTGTCCGGGTCGTAGAACGGGAAGCGGACGACCGTCGCGGCGATGCGCTTCTGCAGGCCGTCGAGCTTGCCCACCTCGAGCTTCGTGTCGAGGTCCGCATGCTGCACCGCCACCCGCGCGAGAGCAACGTTCTTCTTCAGGATCGGGCTGCGCGTCCCGCTCGTCACCACGCCGACGCGCTGGCGGCCCAGGTAGACCTCGTCGCCGTGGCCGGCGGTCTCGTTGCCCGAGAGCTCGAGCCCGACGAGAACGCGTTGCGGATGTGCGTTGCGCTCCTCGAGCGCCGCGCGTCCGACGAAGTCGTCGTCGGTCTTCAGATCGACGGCGAAGCCGATGCCCGCCTCGAACGGGTCGACCTGGTCGTCGAACTCGTAGCCGGCGAAGATCAGGCCCGACTCGATGCGGAGGATGTCGAGCGCCTCCAGGCCAAGCGGCGTGAGACCATGCTCGGAGCCCACCTCCCAGATCGCGTCCCAGACCGCCGGCCCGTCCGACGGGTGGCACCAGACCTCGTACCCGAGCTCGCCGGTGTATCCCGTGCGCGAGACGACGATCGGGATCCCGTCGTACGTCCCCACGCGCCCGATCGTGAACCGGAACCACTTGAGCTCCTCGAGCGACGTTTGCGTCGGCGGCGTCCAGACGATCTTCTTCAGGAGCTCGCGGCTCTCCGGTCCCTGGACGGCGACGTTGTGCAGCTGGTCGGTCGACGGCTTGACCCAGGCCTTGAGCTCGAGCTTCTCGCGCAGCTCGTTCAGCCAGATGCCGTCGTATTCGTCCCCGCCGACGAAACGGAAGTTGTCGTTGCCGAGGCGATAGACGGTCGCGTCGTCGATCATCCCACCTGTCTCGTTGCAGATGGCGGTGTACGTGACCTGGCCGACCGAGAGCCGCCGCGCGTCGCGGGTGATCGCGTGCTGGATCAGTGCCTCCGCGTCCGGGCCGAGCACCTCCCACTTGCGCAGCGGCGACAGGTCCATGACCGCGACCTTCTCGCGACACGCCCAGTACTCGGCGATCGCGCCCTCGTTGTCGAAGCAGTGCGGGAGCCAGTAGCCGCGGTACTCGACGAAGCTCTTGGTGAGCTCGCTCGTGCGTGGATGGAAGGTCGTCTCCTTCGTCAGCACGGGGTCGGCATCGGGAGTCACCCGATGCGCGATCGCGACGGAGAAGCTGTTGTCGGGCGTGTACACCCGCACGTGGATCGGGGTGACCTGCCAGCCGTTCGCCGGGTCGATGTCGTCCGGGCACGACGACGACGCGCACACGAGGTCGCTCATTGCGCGGAGCAGGACGTAGTCGCCGGGACGCGACCACGGCTCGTCCATGACGAACACGTTGTTCGCGTCGAATCCGGTGTTGTAGAAGAAGTTGAGCGCTTCCCAGCCCATGCGCGGCGCGACCTCGAACGGCGCCACCTGACCGTTGAAGTTCTCGCTGCAGTTGACGTGGCCGGGATAGCCCTTGTCCTCGTAGTACTTGGCTGTGCAGGCGAGGCCGAATGTGTCGTGGCGCCCTACGGTGTCGCGGACCACCTCGATCAGCGGGTCCTGGTCGACGTCGTAGAACTTGCCCTGCAAACCCGGCTGCGGATACGCCTGGCCCATCAGCGAGCGCGTGGTCGTCGCGTCGAGCCCTCGCTCGAGCCCGGATTCGAGCTTCCCGCGATGGAACGCGAGGAAGTCCGAGCACTGCTTGCCCTCGACGTCGATGACCTGGATGAACTCGCCGGCGCGAACCTCGTACGCGAGCGCCGTGGCGGAGTCGACACGCACGTCGAGCCGCGGCTCCGCGAGCGGCGGAGGGAGCTCCTGCTGCTCGTACGACCGCGGCGTGACGCGCCGCACCTCGACGAGGAGCTCGGACGGAGGCGGATCGCCGTCGACGATGCGGCCCGCCGGCGCCGCGACGACCACCGTTACGGCGCGCTCGGCGCGAAAGGTCTGAGCAGAGCCGGCAGGCGACCACTCGCCGAAGAGCCGGATCGCGCGTGCGTCGGCCGGATCGAGCCCGCGAGAACCGAGCTCGTGCGCGAGGAGGCTCCCGTTCCGGTCGGCGAGCGCCGCCCGGATCACCGTCGCGGGCGCGTCGGCCCTCGCCTCGAGCGCGGCCGCGTCGTCGCGTCCGTCTGCGCCGAGCGCCGACACCTCGGCGGTCTGGTTCCCGCGCGTGTCCACCACCGTCATTCGCTCGTCGGGACCGAGCGCGATCACGGTCGCGCCGCCCGGCCGTACGACGTATGTCTCGAGGAACGGGTCCTCGGGAAGCAGCCCGCGAATGAGCGTCTGCGTCACGTCAGGCCTTCGCGGGCGCTTTCGCCTCCATGTCGGCCGCCTCGGCCATGAGCTTCTCGGCCAGCTCGCGCTTGCCGTCCGCGTCGAGCTTCTTCACCTCGTTCTCGACGGCGCGCCGGTTGTACGACTGGTTCCAGTAGTCGAGCGCCTCGAAGCCGAGGAGGACGGCCTTGCCGACGAACTGGCGGAGCACCTCGTTCGTCGGCCCCATGACCCAGCCGGCCTTGGCGTCGCGGAGGTAGCGCTCGAGCTCCATGTCGCGCTTGTAGCCCGAACCGCCACACGCATGGAGCATCTTGTCCACGACATGGGCGACGTTCTTCGCCGCCTCGAACTTGATCTGCCAGGCCCAGTGCAGGAAGTCGGCGCGCGCGAGCTCGCCGACGGCGAGCACCTTCGTGTTGTCGTCGGTCGCGGTGTCCATCGCCTGGGCGACGGAGAGGACGAACAGACGCGATGCGTTCGTGTCCATCAGCGCTTCGCCGACGTAGTCCTGGATCGTCGGGTAGTCGGCGACCCGGAGCCCGACGTCGACATGGCGCTTGCGCGTCGTGTGCCGTTTCGCGATGTCGATCGTGCCGAGCGCGATCCCGTTCCAGACCGACGAGGAGCCGATGAGGAACCACGGGTCGACGGACTCGTCGTTGGACGCCGCGCCGTCGCCAACGGGGCCGACGATCTGCTCGCCCGAGATCTCGACGTCGGGCACCTCGAGCGGGCCGGACTGGTTCCCGCGGAGCCCGAGCGCGTCCCAGAGCGCGGGCTGCGCCTGCGCCTCCTCGCCGTCGATGACGAACACCGAGAGGTCGTCGTAGCCAGTGAAGTCCGGGCTCGTCGTCTGCACGACATAGAAGTCGGCGAATCCGGCCGAGGTCGTCCACGACGCCTTCTTGCGCACCTTGAACCCGCCGTTCACGCGCTCGGCGCCGGACGAGATCGGGTACCAGAAGTGCGACCCGGTCTCGGGGTCGGAGTACGAAAGGGTCCCGATCTTCCCCGAGTTGAGCGGCCGGATGTAGCGCTCGACCAGCTCGTCGGTGGGGCGGAGCATGATCGCGTTCACGGCCCCGATGTGCATCACGTAACACATCGCCGTGGACGCGCACCCGTAGCGCGCGATCGTCTCGCAGGTCATCGAGTAGGCGACGTGGTTCTCGCCGAGGCCGCCGTACTCCTCCGGCACGGTAAGCGCGAGGAAGCCGTGCTCGCCGAGGAGCTCGAGGTTGCGACGCGGGAAGAGCAGCTCGTCGTCGGAGCGCTTCGCGTTCGCGCGCATCTCCTTCTCGCAGAGCTCGATCAGCGTCGCGCGGAGCTCCTTCTGGTGGTCGGTCAGGACCCAGTCGGGGTCCCACTCGTAGCCGAGCCCCCAGAACGGCTCGCCTCCCCACATCTTCTCGGACATGCTCACCTCCACCGGATTGGCGTTCTCGCCGTTCATCCTAGGCAGCGCCGCCGAGTCGCGGCAACAAGCTATGCCGTGGCGAGCACGGCGAGCAGGTCGTCGCCGTAGCGGTCGACCTTCACCGGGCCGAATCCCTTGATCCCCGCGAGCTCGTCGAGGGTCTGCGGACGAACTGCCGCAAGCTCGCGTAGCGTGGCGTCGTGCAGGACGACATATGCCGGTACGGCGTCCTCCTGCGATCGCTCCAGTCGCCAGCTGCGCAGGCGCGCGACGAGATCCTCGTCGACATCGGTGGAGACGCCGGTTCCGATGCGAGGCGGCGGTACGGACGAATCGACGTGGAGGACGCGGAACCCGTCGGGCGTGGTCACCTCGACCAGTGCTCCCGATCTCTCCACGAGGCCCACCCAGCGACGGACGTCGGCGTCGCTTGCGGCTGCGAGAATCCGGTACGCGAGCGATCTGCGGGCCGACGGCGGTGCCTTCAACGACCCGCGGAGCGTCGCGACGAGGCTTCGTCGCCCGAGCGGCCAGGTGAGCGACGCGACCCCGTCGACGATCGCAACTCCTGCGTCCTCCGGCAGCGGAGGCGGCGGGCTCGAGATCGACGCCGATCCACGTGCGAGCGGAGCGCACACATCGCAGCTCCCGCACGGCGCGTCGAACGACTCTCCGAAATGGGCCGCGACCTGCTCGTGGCGACAGACGCGCGTCTCCGCGAACGCGACGACCCGGTCCGCGCGCGACTCCGCGACCAGCCGTGCGCGCTGCAGCAGTCTCTCGACGCGCTCGGCCGCATCGGCCGGCGCGGCCTCCAGCGAGATCCGCATGCGTCGCCCCTCGTCGAAGTCGCGCCGGAGAAGGCTCGCCTGTTCGAGCATCCCGACGAGCACGCGCGCGTCGCGATCGGGCACGGCGGTGGAGAGCTCGTCGGGGTCGACGAGGCCCTCCGCGTTCCGGAGCACGCCGTAGACCGAGCGAAGCTCCGTCACCGACGGCACGTCGGCGACCGCGAACCGCCTGAGCGTCCCCGCGTCCGTCGGGCTCGCCAGCAGGAGCGTCTGGCTCGGCTCGCCGTCGCGCCCAGCGCGTCCGACCATCTGCACGTAGCCCTCGAGCGAGTCCGGGTAGCTGACGAGGCACACGAGCCGCACGTCGGGCTTGTCGATGCCCATCCCGAAGGCCGTCGTCGCGACGACGGCCTGGGCGCGATCGGCGACGAAGTCGTCCTGGACACGGGTCCGCTCGCCCGGCTCGAGGCCCGCGTGGTAGTGCTCGGCCGGGAAACCGTGGCCACGCAGGACGCGTGCCAGCTCCTCGGTCGAGCGGCGCGATCGGGAGTACACGATCGCGGAGCCGCCGCGGAGCGCGCGAAGGCGCTCGACGAGGATCTCGATCCGGTCCTCCGCGTTGGCGACCTCTTGCACGTCGTAGCGGAGGTTCGGGCGCACGACGCTCGTGTGCACGACCCCGAGCTCGCGCCCGAGCGCCTGCCCGATGTCGCGTGCGGTCTCCGGTGTCGCCGTCGCCGTCATCCCGAGGATCGTCGGGTCGCCGAGCGCCTCGAGGCCGCGCCGGATGAAGAGGTAGTCGGGGCGAAAGTCGTGCCCCCACATGCTCACGCAGTGCACCTCGTCCACGACGACGAGCCCGATTCCGACCCTCGAGAGAAGCTCGACGAAGCGCGCCTGGCGGAGACGTTCCGGCGCCGCATAGACGAGCCGCGTCTCGCCCGCCTCGACGGCCGCGAGTCGCTCCGCCGTCTGCTCGGCCGAGAGCGACGAGTTGACGAAGGTCGCCGTCGCGGCGATCGCGGGCGGCAGCTTGTCCACCTGGTCCTTCATCAGCGCGATCAGCGGGGAGAGGACGAGCGTGGGCTCCGGGCGGAGCATCGCCGCGAGCTGGTACGTCAGCGACTTGCCCGACCCGGTAGGCATGAGCGCGAGCGTGTCTCGGCCAGCGATCGCCTCGCGCACGACGTCCTCCTGCCCGGGCCGGAAGGCGTCGAAGCCGAAGAGCTCGCGAAGCGGGGTGGTGAGGTCCGTCAGGCGGGCGAGTATAGGAACAGCCTCGGGCGACGTCTGTGCCGAGTCCGTGCCGATCTCAGCTCCACCGTGGGACGTACGACGAGTCCGGGTCGCGCACGATGCCATCGTCGGGTAGTGCGTCCCAGTCGGCCGCCTGCTCGGTGTAGATGCGGGCCGTCAGCTGCAGTCCGGTCGGGTCCTCCAGGGTGCCTGCCGCGACGCCGGCAAGGACGGCAGCGCGCCGGTGACGGACTGGATGACGCGTCATGCCGACACGATCGAGCCCGGCGACACGACCGATCACGGAGCGTCGCTCATGATCCACGGCGGCTTCCGTCATCTCCCGGTGGTAGAGGACGGCACGGTCGTCGGGATCGTCTCGATCCGCGACCTGATGAAGGTCGCGCTCGACGACCGCTCGCCGCACGGTGTCTGACCTGCGCGACCCCGCCTTTGTGACACTGATCCTTTGACGCGACGTCCGAGTCAGGCGACGACGCGTTCGAGCCAGCGCTCGAAGAGGGCCCGTCCGGCCTCCCGCATCTCGTCCGCTCGCGTTTCGATGTCCGCGAGGAACGCCGGAGCACCCTCGGCTCCGAGCGTGCGTTCGAGCGAGGCGACGTACTCGGGAACCTCCGCCCATTCGCGCGCCATACCGGCCGATACCTCGAGGTGGAACTGCACGCCGTAGGCGCGCTCGAAGCGGAATGCCTGATTCGCGTACGCTGGCGAGCTCGCGAGGCGCACCGCGCCCTCGGGCAGGTCGAACGTGTCCTCGTGCCACTGGAGAGTCACGAGCTCGTGGGGCGCCTCGCCGAACACCGGGTCCGAACGCGCCTCGCCCGTCATGCTGATCGGCAGCAGCCCGACCTCGGGCTCCGGCCCGGGGTAGACCTTGGCGCCGAGCGAGGCCGCGAGGAGCTGGACGCCGAGGCAGACCCCCCAGTACGGCGTCCCGGCGCGAACCGCGTCGCCGAGCGCTTGCTTCTCCTCCGTGAGCCACGGAAGGTCGGCGTCGTTGACCGACATCGGCCCACCCATCGCGACGATCGCATCGAAGTCACGCCAGTCCGGAAGCGCCTCGCGCTCGTCGAGCTCGACCCGGTGGAGTTCGGCCCCTCGCTCGTGGAGCACGTCCTCGAAGACTCCTGGGGGCTCACATGCGATGTGCTGGAGCACGAGTACCCGCATGAGACGAGCCTAGACGCATCGCGGACGAGACAACCGGGGTGGAGAGCTGCAACTCGTCAGCGAAGGTCTGCGAGGCGCCGCCCCACGGTACTCGCGTGCGGTAGACCTGCATCTGCGCCGCCCTGCATGAGGGCACGGACCGAGGCGACGAGCGCTTTGCGGAGGACTTCGGAGTCGAGCGCGCCTACATGGGTGTCGTCGAATCGAGCTCGCGTGGGAGGCGAGAGGTCGTCGTAGCCGCGCGCCTGCGTCACGGGTAGCCCATGATGGAGGCACGCGAGCGTGAGCGCGTGGTCGCGTACGGCGCCGACGCAGTGCTCGGCCTGCCAGGGACGTCCGCGCTCGATGCACGCACGCGCGTGAAGAGCATAAATGACGCCCCAACCGAACAGGTCGTTCGCGACCGCGGGCGTCGGAAGAGAGATGACTCCTGGTTCCGGCCCATTTCGAGTCTCCGCGTCAGCCGCCGCTGTCTCGCCGAACGAAGCTGGAATCGAGGCCCAGCTGGACGAAAGTGCGCCGCGGGCGTCATCGAGAGGTCGAATTGCAACGCGTCGGGCAGCACGTACACGCGGTAGATCGTCGGATCCCGCACGAGGTCGACGAGATGCACCGCGTCGAGCTCGTCGGCGAGCGTGCGAGTCCAGTCGTCGAGCACGTCGACTATCGGCGTGCGATTGGCGATCCCGAAGGTGAGGTCGAGATCGGAGAATCGGTCACCGCGTCCACGGCGAATGAGCCGACGACGGCGCCTGCAATGATGCGGTCGTCCTCCTTCGCGTGCCGCAGCACACGCTCGCGAAGAGCATCCCGCTGCTCAACGGTGAACATCGAGACCGGCGAACGTCGCGCTCAGTGACCGGCCGGCTTCTCCCAGCCCTCGAGGACGGGAGGCGTGTAGTCCGTGCCGACCGTCTTCGAGCCCTCGACCCACGGGCCGAGCTCGGGCTGGGGGAACTTCGTGTGGTCGGCCTTGAGCTGGATGCCGTACGAGTTGCCGCTCGTCAGGTGCTTCACGAGCACCTTGCGCGCGATCTCGTTCTCGTGGCCTTCCGGGATCGGGAAATAGATCTTGAGAAACGCATTGCTGTAGCGGTCGAAGACGGCCGGGACGCCGTCCTCCTCGAGGAGCTCGATGTCCTCGAGCCAGTTCAGATCCTCGCCGGGAGTCGCGGCCATGAGGTCGACGTCGTCGAGAAGCGACATGTCCTCCTGGTATGGGAAGCGGTGGCCCGCGAGGAACTCGGCATCGATCGACTTGATCTTCTCCGGCTCGGAGTAGGCGAGGTCGTGCGAGCTCATCAGTCCACCGAGTGCAGGTCGGCGACCTGCGCGGTCGGGTTGGCGGCGAGCTCCTCCTCGGCCTTGATCGCGAGCAGGCGCTGGACCTCGGACAGGATCTCGCGCTCGGTCTGGCCGACCGTGTAGGTGGTGCCCGCGAGCGGCACGCGCGCCATCGCGGAAGCCTCGACCGTAAGTGCCGCGAGGTCCTCGGGCTCCAGGGAGTGGACGTTCGTCTTACCGCATGCTCGGGCAAGCATCTGCAGCTCCATGGTCAGCGCGGTGAGGAAGTTGTAGACGCGGTTCGCGGCGTCCTCGACGATCAGGCGCTTGCGCAGCTCCGGATCCTGCGTGGTGATCCCCACCGGGCAGCGGCCGGTGTGGCAGTGGTAGCACTGGCCGGCGGGCACGCCGACCGTGCCTTCGTAGTCCGTGACGCCGGGGATCTCCTTGTTGCAGTTCAGCGCCATGAGCGCCGAGTGGCCGAGCGCGACGGCTTTTGCGCCGAGCGCGAGGCACTTCGCGACGTCCGCGCCGTTGCGGATCCCGCCCGCAACGACGAGGTCGATCTCATCTGCGAGCCCGACGTCCTCGAGCGCTCGCCGCGCCTCGGGGATCGCCGCCATCAGCGGGATGCCCGTCTCCTCGGTGGCGATATGCGGGCCGGCGCCCGTTCCGCCCTCGGCTCCGTCGAGGTAGATGATGTCCGGCCCGCACTTCGCGGCCATGCGCACGTCGTCGTACACGCGTGACGCGCCGAGCTTGAGCTGGATCGGGATCCGGTAATCCGTCGCCTCGCGGATCTCCTGCACCTTCAGCGAGAGATCGTCGGGGCCGAGCCAGTCGGGGTGCCGCGCCGGTGAGCGCTGGTCGATCCCAGCGGGGAGCGAGCGCATCTCCGCGACTTGCTCGGTGACCTTCTGCCCCATGAGGTGGCCGCCGAGGCCGACCTTGCAGCCCTGCCCGATGAAGAACTCGCACGCATCGGCGAGCATCAGGTGGTGCGGGTTGAACCCGTACCGCGACTGGATGCACTGGTAGTACCACTTCGTCGAGTAGTCGCGTTCGGGCGGGATCATCCCGCCCTCGCCCGAGCACGTCGCCGTGCCGGCCATGGACGCGCCTTTCGCGAGCGCCATCTTGGCCTCGAGGGACAGGGCGCCGAAGGACATGCCCGTGATGTAGATCGGGATGTCGAGCTCGATCGGGTTCTTCGCGAAGCGCGCGCCGAGCACCGTCGTCGTATCGCACTTCTCGCGATAGCCCTCGATGACGAAGCGCGTCAGCGTGCCGGGCAGAAAGACGAGCTCGTCCCAGTGCGGCATCGGCTTGAAGACCGAGAAGCCCCGCATGCGGTAGCGCCCCAGTTCCGCCTTGATGTGGATGTCGTTGACGACCTCGGGCGTGAAGATGCGGCTGCGGCCGAGGACGTCCTTCTGGGACGGGCCGTTCTGGTCCGACACCTAGATCACCAGCTTCCTCTCCGACGGTTCGAGCGAGTCGTAGTTGTAGAGGACCTTCCCGCAGACGAACTTCTGGAACTCGGGCGGCGAGCCGAGCCCGTAGATCCCGAACTTGCGCTCGATCAGTTCGGTGTCCGCGTCCGTCCATTCGCCGGGGACGCAGTCGATGCCGAGCGACTTCACCTTCCCGGCGACGTAGATCGTGCCGTCGTACATCGAGTCGCCGAGTCCCGCGCCGGCGTCGCCGCAGATGATCATGCGGCCCCGCTGCATCATGAAGCCTGTCATCGAGCCGACCGAGCCGCCGATGATGATCGTGCCGCCCTTCTGGTCGATCCCCGTGCGCGCTCCGACGCGGCCCTTCACCAGCAGGTCGCCTCCCCGCATCGCCGCGCCCGTGAGCGAGCCGCCGTTGCCGTCGACGACGACGACGCCGGACATCATGTTCTCGCAGGCGGACCAGCCGACTCGGCCGGTGATGTGGATCTCAGGCCCGTCGATGAGCCCGCAGGCGAAGTAGCCGAGCGAACCCTCGAAGCGCATCCGGCAGCGGCGCAGGATCCCGACGCCGAGCGAATGACGGCCCTGCGGATTCTGGACGACGACCTCGTCGACGTCCTCCTCGTAGAGAAGCCGGCGGAGCTCGAGGTTGATCGTGCGGGTCGTGAGCTCGCGTGCATCGAAGGTCGCGACGCCGTTCTCGACGACGGCCGTGCGCGGCGCGTCCGCGACCGGCTCGGCGAGCCCGCGTGCGTCATAGGAGATACGGCGCTCGCCTACCGCTGCCATACCAAGACCTCGCGCTCGTAGGGGTCATAGGTGTCGATCTCGTGGTCGACGAGCTGGCGGATCGCGATCTCCTCGGACGCCAGCGCGACGAGGTCCTCCGATTCGTAGAGCACGAGTGGCTTCGCGGCCAGCTCGTCCTTTGCGACGCCGAGCTCGTCCCTCGTCACGGCGATGTACGTGAAGACGCCGTCGAGCTCGTCGAGCGACTTGTGCATCGACTCCTCGAGCGAGGCGCCCTTCGACATCTCCTCCGCAAGGTAGACGGCGATGATCTCCGAGTCGCACTCGGACATGAAGCGGCGGCCTGCGCGCTCGAGTCGGCGGCGCCACATGAAGTAGTTCGTGAGCTGGCCGTTGTGGACGACGGCGACGTCGGAGTACGGGTAGGCCCAGTACGGATGCGCACCGGCGATGTCGACCTCCGACTCCGTGGCCATGCGCACGTGCCCGATCGCGTGCGTGCCCTTGAAGTCGGCGAGGCCGTACTGGTCGTGGACGGACTCGGCGTCGCCGAGGTCCTTCACGATCTCGAGCGCCCGACCGAGCGAGAGCACCTCGGCTTCCGGGATGTCCTCGACGAAGTCGGCGAGCAACTTCAGGTCCCCGTCGTAGCCGAACGAGACGCGAAACGCGTACGGCGTCTCCTCCTCGACCTCGTCGATACGGCCGCCGAGCGCGACGAGCCGAGCCTCGACCTCGGTGCGGTGTCTTCGCAGTCGATCCTCGAAGTCGAAGTCACGCGGCGTGTTCGCGTCCGCGAGCTTGTAGCGCATGACGAGGTTGCCGTTCTCGCCGTTCCCGTACAACGCGTAGCCGGTCGAGTCGGGCCCGCGGTGCTTCATCGACTGGAGCATCCGCGTCATCTCGTCGCCGATGGCGTGCTCCGAGCCGTCCCGGTAGATGATCCCTGCGATGCCGCACATGGGCGTCCGCTCCGTCTCTCGTCAGGGCAGCACGTCGAGGTATTCCTGCACGTCCCAATCGGAGACGGTGGCGCAGTAGCGCTCCCACTCGTCGCGCTTGTAGTGCATGAACACACGGTACATCTCGTCGGGTAGCGCGCCCTTCACGACGTCGTCCTGCTCGAGCTCCTCTAGCGCCTCGCCGAGCGTCATCGGCACGCGCTTCACGGTCTTGCCGGCTTCGATCGCCTCGTAGATGTTGGATTCCTCGGGCGGGCCGGGATGGAGCTTGCGCTGGATGCCGTCGTCCATGACCTTGATCAGCCCGGCGAGTGCCAGGTACGGGTTGACCGCGGAGTCCACGGAGCGATACTCGAAGCGGTCGGGCGAGGAGATCCGCAGCGCGGTCGTCCGGTTCTGGTAGCCCCAGTCGGCGAAGACCGGAGCCCAGAAGCCGGTCTCCCAGAAGCGGCGGTACGAGTTGACGGTCGACGCCGTGACGCAGGTCAATGCGCGCAGGTGCTCGAGGATCCCGCCGACAGCGTGGAGGCCGACCTCGCTCGGCATGTGCACGTCGTCGCCGTCCGGCAGGAAGACGTTCTCGTCGCCCTTCCACAGGGAGATGTTGGTGTGGCAGCCGTTCGCCGAGACGCCCATGAAGGGCTTCGGCATGAAGCACGGGAACGCGCCTTCCTCACGGCCCACTTGCTTGGCGATCTGGCGGAATGTCGAGAGGTTGTCCGCGGTGCGCTCCGCGCGGTCGAAGCCGAAGTTGAGCTCGATCTGGCCGGGCGCGTCCTCGTGATCGCCCTGGATCATGTCGAGCCCGAGCTTCTGCCCGTAGTCGACCATCTTGTGGATGATCGGCTGCAGCTCCGAGAACTGATCGATGTGGTAGCAGTAGGGCTTCGTCTTGCCCTCGACGGAGGGCGTGCCGTCCGGGTTGAGGCGGAGCCACATCATCTCGGGCTCCATCCCGGCGCGGAGGTGCATCCCGGTCCGGGCTTCGAACTCCTCCTGGATCCGGCGGAGGTTGCCGCGGCAGTCCGAGGTCAGGAAGGCGCCGGGTCCGTCGCGGTCCTCACGGTTGCGGAAGCACGTGCACCAGACCCGAGCAACGCGGTTGTCCCAGGGCAGCACTTCGAAGGTCTCGGGCTCCGGGATCCCGACGAGCTCCCAGGCCTCCGGGCCGTAGCCGATGTATCCCCCGTGGCGATCGGTGAAGAGGTTCGCGGTCGAGCCGTAGACGAGCTGGAAGCCTTTCTGCGCGATCGTCTCCCAATGCGGGGCCGGGACGCCCTTGCCCATGATGCGACCGGTGACCGAGATGAACTGGTAGTAGACGTACGTGACGCCTTCGGCGTCGATCTTTTTCCGGATGTCCGTCACGAGCTCCGCCCGACCGTCCGCCTCGACGAAACGCTCCAGGTCCGTCGCCACCACTCTCCTCCTTTGCTCTCCCGCGTTGTCCTGCGCGAGCCTAAACGAGTGACTAGCGTTCCGGTTCCGTGAGTGAACCCCGGACAGAGCACCTGACCGCCGACCAGCGCGCCGCTCTGGAGGCGGAGCTCGCCGAGCTCGAAGGGCCCCGCCGCAAGGCGGCAATCCAGGCGATCAAGACGGCCCGCGAGTTCGGCGATCTCTCCGAGAACTTCGAGTACCACGCGGCCAAGAACGAGCAGGGGCTGCTCGAGGCGCGCATCCGCGCCCTCCGTGGTCGCCTACATCACGCCGTGACCGTGGAGCACGACACCGACGAGCACGTCGGGGTGGGGTCCACCGTGACGATCGCCGACGAGGACGACGACGAGATGGACGTCGAGATCTCGGCGGTCGGGGGCGTGTCTCCCGATTCACCGCTCGGCGCGGCGCTCATGGGTGCCGCCATCGGCGACCTCGTCGAGGTCCAGGCGCCGAGCGGCTCGTGGAAGGCGCGCGTGCTCGCCATCCGGCGCGCGTGAGCCGCGGATGAGCCCGGCGACCCTCGAGCTTCTCTCCTGGATCGCCGAAGAGCCACGCACGTACCCCGACGCCATCGACGTGTGGCGGACCAACTGTCCGCAGCACTCCGTCTGGGAGGACGCGATCGCCGCAGGGCTCATCGAGGTCGTTCGGGACGGATCGCATGCCGGGGTCGTCGTCACCGCGCGCGGCCAGGCCGCGCTCGAGGTCGCGCGCGTCGATCCGGCCTAGAGCGAGATTCGGCGGACGGCGTCGCCCGTCGAGACCGGGCCGGGGACGATCACATGAGCGTTGACGCCGCGCAGCCGCAGCTCGCGGCCTTCGGGGGAGTTGATGAACTTGAGGGCGTCGCTGCCGAACCGGGCGGAGAACTTCGCGCAGCCCGTATGCGGCACCTCGGAGATCTGAACGACGACCGTGTCGCCGATCGCGAGCCTGCTCCCCACCGGAAGGCTCTCAATGTCCAGGCCCATGTCGACGAGCAGATTGTCGCCGGACAGCGACCAGCGCTCCGGCTCGGCGATGAGCTTCAGCAATCGCGTCGACGCGATGGTGAGCTGGTTCTCCCTGCTCACGGTGCCGTCGTCGCGGATGTGCGCGGACGCGCGCCAGCGGTCGCCGGCGAGGCCCTCCTCGATCGTGAGCTCGGCGGTCTCCGGGAGCTCGCGCTCGCCCTCCGTCGGACGGACGACGATGAGCTCGAGCGTCCCCTGCTCGCTGCCGAGCGTTCGCAGCGAGGACAGGTGCGGATCGAGGCTCGCGCGCGGGACGTGGAGGTCGGTGGTCACGCCGGCGATGCTAGCTATCGCGTCCGAGGGCGGACAGGACGTCGAAGTCCGCCCGGTCCTTGGCGGCGTCGTCCGGATCGTCGCGCGCCGACGACTTGCCGCTCGCGAGCGCGTGGAAGTCCACGAGCCGTGCGCGGACTCCGCGGAGCTCGCGGGCGTCGGCGGCAAAAGCATCCTCAGGCCACGTCGCCTCGGCCTCCCGCAGCGGCGTGACGACGCGTCCGTCCTCGCGCCGCGCGAGGTAGGTCAGCTCGAGCCGCACGCGGTCGCGCTCGTACCCCGTCCCGCCGTCCTCCTCCGGGTCGGGTGCGTGCCGCCAGCCGGAGCTGCGGAGCACACGGTCGATCTGCGGCAGGTCGTCGAGCCAGACCGCGATGTCGACGTCGAAGTGAGGTCGCGTGGTGCGACCGGCGTAGAAGTCGACGGCCCAGCCGCCGAAGAGCCAGTACTCGAGCTCGGACGAGTCCAGGCGTGAGGCGACGTCCGCGAACGCGGCGAGCTGAAGGTCGGCGAGCGCCCGATAGGTGACGAAGGCAAACGCCGTTCCGTCGGCAGCAACGCGTCCCTCCCGCGACACCTCCTCGAACCCCGCCGGATCCCACTCGGGGAAGAACGTGTCGCCTTCGACGTCGAGGTCGATCTCGGTGAGCACGAGCTCGTCGGCGTGGGGGAGTGCCGCCGCGTAAATCTCGGCGCCGCCGATGACGAACACGCGCGGCTCATCGGCGAGCAGCGCGAGCGCCTCCTCGACCGAGCCGGCGCGCTCGGCGCCACCCGCGCGCCACTCGGGGTTCCGCGTGACGACGACGTTGCGCCGCCCCGGCAGGGGGCGGAAGCGCTCGGGGAGCGAGTCCCACGTTCGCCTGCCCATCACGACCGCGTGCCCGGTCGTGAGATTCTTGAAGTGCACGACGTCCTCCGGAAGCCGCCAGGGGATGTCGCCTTCCCGTCCGATCACGCCCGTGCGCGCGACGGCGGCGAGGAGGGAAACCGTCACACGGCAACCGGCGCGCGGATCGCCGGATGGTGCTCGTAGCCCACGACCTCGAAGTCCTCGAGCTCGTAGTCGAAGATCGAGGCGGGCCGACGGAGCAGTTTCAGCGTCGGATACGGGAACGGGTCGCGGGACAACAGCGTCTCGACCTGTTCGCGGTGGTTGTCGTAGATGTGGCAGTCGCCGCCCGTCCAGACGAGATCGCCCGGCTCCAGATCGCACTGCTGAGCGAGCATGTGAGTGAGCAGTGCGTAGCTGGCGATGTTGAACGGCACGCCCAGGAAGACGTCGGCACTGCGCTGGTAGAGCTGGCACGAGAGGCGCCGCCCCCCGGCGACGTAGAACTGGAAGAAGGCGTGGCACGGGGCGAGCGCCATGCGCGGAAGCTGCGCGACGTTCCAGGCGCTCACGATGATCCGGCGCGAGTCGGGATCCTCGCGGAGAAGCCGCGCGACCTCGGCGATCTGGTCGACGTGCGCACCGTCGGGCGTCGGCCAGCTGCGCCATTGGACGCCGTACACCGGCCCCAGCTCGCCATTCTCGTCCGCCCACTCGTCCCAGATCGTGACGCCGTGCTCCTGCAGCCAACCCACGTTCGAGTCGCCGCGCAGGAACCAGAGAAGCTCGACGGCGAGCGACTTGAAGTGCACCTTCTTCGTCGTCACGAGGGGGAAGCCCTCAGACAGATCGAAGCGCATCTGGTAGCCGAACATGCTCAGCGTCCCGGTTCCCGTCCGGTCGCTCTTCGGCTCGCCTTCGGCGAGCACGTGACGAACGAAGTCCTCGTACTGGGCCACGCTCCGACGATAGCGCGGAGCCCGGCGCTGACCCCGAGCCGGAACCGCGCCGCGCCGATCGCGCTACGTGGTGAGGAGTGGAGTCTCCGAGCCCTCCTCGACGACGACCCACCCGTCGAAGTCGTCGAAGCGGTAGGGCGCGTTCATGGGGACGGAGGCGTCGCCGCTCTCGTTGGTGAAGAAGCCGCCGCAGAGCGCGCCGAGCTCGCCGTCGCGGGTGAGCCAGAGCTCGAACGGTCGTCCGCTGGCCGAGGGCGGGAGCCTGGAGACAGTCAGCTCCATGGGCCAGTTTCCCGCGGCGTCGATCTCGAAGACGGCGAGCGATGCGGTCGCGTCGGTTGCTGCTGCGGTCCCGGCCATCGTCTCGGTGAAGTCGACGGTGCGCCCGCTCGACCCGTCGACGAGCGCGGCGCCGAGAGCGAACGCAGCGACCGCGAGTGCCGCGGCGAGGGCCAGCAGCGCGCCGCGACGCCGAGCGGGCTGCAGCGCGACCGGCGCCTCGAGTGGCTCAGGTGGCGGGCCGGCGGCGAGGAGCAGGTCGTGGACGCGCTCGAGGCGCGCCCGCTCCTGCGGGTCGAGGTCGCTGCCGACGAGATCGTCGAAGTCGGGTCTCAACCCAGTTCCCCGTCGAGCTCGTCCGCAAGCCGGGCGAGCGCGCTCCGCGTGCGGGTCTTCACGGTGCCGAGCGGGATCTCGAGCACGTTTGCGATCTCGCTCTGGGAGAGCCCGCGCCAGTACGCGAGCGCGATGACCGGCCGTTCGTGATCCGGAAGCACTTCGAGCGCACGGTGCACGCGCCACGCGACCCAGGACGCCTCCGCCTCGTCCGACGGGTCAGGATCGCGACCGGGGCCGTCCTCGAGCTCGGCGACCGGCTCGGGCGTGCGGCGCAGGCCGTCCGTGATCGCGTTCCGGGCAACGGCGTAGAGCCAGGCTGCACCACGACCGCGAGCCGGGTCGTACGTGCGCGCGGAGCGCCAGATCGCGATGAACGCCTCCTGCGTCGCATCCTCTGCGCGCCCACGGTCGCCGAGCCGCCGCAGCGCGAGCCCGAGCACCGCACGGGCGTAGCGGCCGTGGAGCTCGTCGAACGCGCCGCGGTCGCCGCCGGCGATGCGAACGATCAGCTGCCCGTCGGTCGACTCGGGAACCTCCACGAGATGCATGATTCCCGGTTCCGGCCGACCGGAACCGGCCCGGACTGCGAGCGCGGACGCCACGTGTGGATTGCTACGCGCTCGTGTTCGGAACGGTTTGCGTTTCATCCGTCGTCGGCGAGCTCTCGAAGCACGCGTGCCGGATTGCCGACCGCCACGACGCCCGCGGGCAGGTCCCGCGTCACGACGGCGCCGGCGCCGACGACCGTGTCGTCGCCGATGGTGACGCCCGGGCAGACGATCACGCTGCCGCCCAGCCAGACGTTGTCGCCGATGGTGATCGGCTCGCCGTACTCCCAGCCGTCCCGCCGCGGCGCCGGGTCGAGCGGGTGCGTCGCAGCGAGCAGCTGCACGTTCGTGGCGATCTGGCAGGCGGCGCCGATGCGGATCGGCACGACGTCGAGCATGACGCAGCCGTAGTTGACGAACGTCTGCGCGCCGATCGTGACGTGCACGCCGTAGTCGCACCGGAACGGCGGCTTCACGACGACGCCCTCGCCGACCTCGCCGAGGAGCTCGCGAAGCAGCCGGTCGCGCTCGTCTCGCTCCGTGTGGAGCGTCAGGTTGTACCGCTCGAGCAGCGCCTGCGCGCGGGCGGAGTCGGCGGCGAGCTCGGGGTCGTCCGCGAGATAGAGCTCGCCGCGCAGCATCCGTTCCTTCATCCCCGCCACGGCTTGGCGGCGTCGGCTATGAGGAGGCCGACGCGTAGCGGGCCGCGACCGCGTCCCAGTTGACGACGTTCCACCAGGCTTCGAGGTATTCCGGCCGGCGGTTTCGGTAGGTCAGGTAGTACGCGTGCTCCCAGACGTCGTTGCCGAGCACCGGAACGTGACCCTGGAGGATGGGCGAGTCCTGGTTGGGAGTCGAGTACGCCTCGAGCGCGCTGCCATTCCACACGAGCCAGGTCCAGCCGCTCCCGAACCGGGTAACGCCGTTCTGGTTGAACGTCTCCTTGAAGGAGTCGAAGCTGCCGAACGCGGAGTCGATCGCGCTCGCGAGCTCGCCGGTGGGCGAGCCGCCGGCCTGCGGGCCCATGATCTCCCAGAAGAACGAGTGGTTGGCGTGGCCTCCGGCGTTGTTGCGCACGGCCATCCGCTTGTCCTCGGGCAGCTGATCGAGGTTGCGGAGCACCTCCTCGACGGACGCGTCGCCGAGATCTGTCCCGTCGAGCGCCTTGTTCGCGTTGTCGACGTAGGCCTGATGGTGCTTGTCGTGATGGAGCTTCATCGTCTCGACGTCGATGGTCGACGCGAGGGCGTCGTAGTCGTAGGGAAGTGGGGGAACGGTGAACGCCATGCCTGCTCTCCTCTCGGGACGGATTCGGTCCGGGCAAGGATATGCTCCGCGCGTTCCCGCTCCGCTCCCGGAGGAAACGATGTCCAATTTCGTCGAGATCAGGCCCCGCGACCTCTCGCCCGCGCTCCTGGAGCTCGACGGCATCTCGCGGACGACGATCGAGGCGCACTATCGCCTGTACCAGGGCTACGTCGGGAAGCGGAACGAGATCCTGGGTAAGCTCGCGACGGTCGACCTCGGCGCGGCGAACCAGGTGTACTCGGAGGTCCGCGCGTTGAAGGTCGACCTCACGTTCGCGGTCGGCGGGATCAAGAACCACGAGCTCTACTTCGAGCACCTCGGCGGCGAAGGCGGCGACCCGGACGGCGCGATCGGCGCGCTCATCGAGCGCGACTTCGGCTCTGCCGACGACTGGCGTGCCGACCTTCGCGCAACCGGGATGGGCGGACGCGGCTGGGCGTGGACGGCGTTCGACTGGGACGAGGGCCGGCTGTTCAACTACATCGGCGACGCCCAGAACACGTTCCCCGTCTGGAACGCGACGCCGCTCGTGGCGCTCGACGTCTACGAGCACGCGTACTTCCTCGACTACCAGACCGATCGCGCGGCCTACATCGAGGCCTTCCTGCGGAACCTCGACTGGGGAGTCGTCAATAGCTGGGTCGAGTCCTACCGCATCCCGACCGAGTAGCTCATGATCGAGGCGCTCGCCGTCCTGGGCGGGTACGTGTTGGGGTCGATGCCCTTCGGTTACTGGGTGCCACTCCTCGTCCGCCACGAGGACATCCGCACGAAGGGAAGCGGGAACGTCGGCGCCTCGAACGTCTTCCGCGTCTACGGTCGCTCGCTCGGCATACCCGTCGCCGCCCTCGACCTCGCGAAGGGTCTTGCGGCCGCGTCGCTCGGCCTCTGGGCCGGCGGTGCGCTGATTGGCGTGCTCGCGGCGGCGGCGGCGATGATCGGCCATGCCCGGCCGGTCTTCCTTCGCTTCGAGAAGGGCGGGAAGATGGTGGCGACGGCAGGCGGCGCGACCTTCGCGCTCGCGCCGCTGGCCGCCGTCTGCTGCGTCGGCCTCTGGCTCGTCCTCTTCTTCGTCACGCGCTACGCGTCCCTTGCGTCGATCGTGACGGCCCTCGGGCTGCCGGTCTTCGTCGTCCTCTTCGGCTACCCCTGGCCGGTCGTCGCCTTCGGCATCGCCGGCGCTGCAGCGGTCGTCGCCCTGCACCGCCAGAACATCCGCCGGCTGCTCGGTGGCACCGAGCACCGCTTCGGGCTCGGCCGTTAGGCGGAGAGCCAGGCGGCGAGCGTGGTCTGGCGCGTGCTTGGTCGGCCGTTCGCGAGCTCGCTGCGCAACTCGCCCACTGTGCCGAAGCGCTCGGCAACGACGTCGTGCACGTGGATCGTCTCGAAGTTGACCTGCTTGGAGAGCAAGAAGTCATCGTCGTCGAGTTGCGGAAGTGTCTGCAGCGCGTCGCGCAGCGCGTGACGCACGGAGTCCTCGACGAAGCGGGGCTGGAGGTGTGCGTGCTCGACGACGAAGAGCTCATCCGGGCGCTTCAGCAGGTCGTAGATCGGCGCGCTCATCGAGCGCTCGGCGATGTCGACCAGGACCTCGGCGTCGAGGTCCTGCTCCGTGCCGACGAAGAGCGTCTGGCGGCCGCGCTGGTTGTGCGTCGCGATCGGGACGAGCTCCAGAATGCGCTCGACGTCCCCGGCGTCGAATCCCTCCTCGAGCAGCCGCTCGCTCGCACGGTTCCGGACGAGGCCTTGCGCGCAGGGACAGGCGTTGATCCCGGTCGCCTCGACACCGACCACCCGCTTCGTCCCGGTCTCGGACGCGGCCGCGATTCCGCATAGCGTGACCATCTCCTGCGTCGCGAGACCGGTCACCGGCGTGCGCCGGTGGATCGGCCACTGCGCGCGGATCCAGACCTCGGCCGTGAGCGCCTTCTGGCGCTCGACGACACGGCTCGCGATGTGCTCGGCAAGGGCCTCGACGAGTAGTGCCTCCTCCTCGACGACGAGCTCGATCGCCTCCTCGAAGAGCTCCGGGAAGCGCGACATGTGCACGCCCTTCTGATCGGCCGCGAGGTCGACGGTGCAGTCGATGACCGCGGCCATGACCGTCTCCGCGTCGCCGCGCCGGATCCTGATCGCCTTCTGCACACCGTTGACGCCTGCGCGCGAGAGGGCGAGCGCGATCTCGGGCGGCGAAGCCTGGAGGTCTTCCTCGAGCTTCAAGCCGTCCGCCACGACCCGCACCGTAGCGCGCCGACTCGGTAGGGGCGAGGCTTGCCGCGACGACTCAACGAAGCAGGCGCGAGAGGCGGCGGTCCTTGAGGAGGCGGCCGCCCGTCTGACAGCTCGGGCAGTAGTAGATCGTGTGCTCCTCGAAGTCGACCCGCGCGATCGCGGTGCCGCACTGCGGGCAGGGCTCGCCGAGCCGGTTGTGGACCACATAGACGTCGGAGTCGCCCTTCCCACGCTCGCGGAGCTCGAGCGCACGGGTCAGGTCTTCGTGCATCGCCGTCGCGAGGCGCTCGATCTCCTCGGCGGAGAGGTCTGTCGAGGCTTTGAACGGCGACATTCGCGCGCGCAAGAGGATCTCGTTCGCGTGCGCGCGCCCGATGCCGGTGAGCGCGCGCTGGTCGCGGAGCAGCGGGTGGAGCTGCCTGCGCTCGCGCCCGAGGATCTCAGCGAGGCCGGCCGAGTCCAGCTCGAGCGCGTCCGGGCCAAGGTGGCCGAGGTCCTCCTCGAGCTGCTCGGGCGTGACGAGCCAGACGCCTGCGCGCTTCTTCTTCCCTCCCTCCGTGAGGATCAGCACGTCGCCGCCGGTGAAGCGCAGCCGGAACATCGGCGTCTTCGGTCCTTTCGCGCCCGCCGGCAGGAACCGAAGCCTGCCTGCGCTCATGAGATGGACCCGCAGGACGAGGTCGTCGCCCTCGAGCGGGAAGAGAAGATTCTTGCCTCGCCGCTCAGAGCCCCGGAAGCGGCGGCCGTCGAGCGCGGTCAGCGGTGGTGCGAAGGTCTTCAGGGTCGCGATGTGCGCAGGCCCGGCCTTCTCGATCTGGGCGCGCGACACGAGCGGGTCGAGCTCGCGCACCCAGGCCTCGACCTCGGGGAGCTCCGGCATGGAGCTGACGGTAGCGCCTAGGCGGGTGCGGGATCGACGGCCGCGGGCGCGTCGTCGACCGGCTCCGGCATCTCGCGAAGATGGCGCTGCGGCGAGAGCAGGATCCAGAGGAACGAGATGCCGCTGCCGATTGCGCCGATCGCGATCGTCTCGCGGAGCCCGACCCAGGTTCCGAGGGCGCCGCCCGCGAGCGTGCCGAGCGGGATCGTGCCCCAGACGATGAAGCGCATCGCCGAGTTCATGCGCCCCTGCAGCCGGGCGGGACAGATGGCCTGCCGATAGCTCACCTGCACGATGTTGTAGGTCACCAGCGTGAAGCCGAGCACGAGCTGCGAGGCGATGAGGAACGGGAGCGCGCCGTTCCCCTCGGGCGCGAAGGCGACGGCCAGAAACGCGGGGGCCTGGAGAATGGTGACCGCGATCGTCGTCGGGCCGATGCCGAAGCGCCGCGACAGGCGCATGGCCGTGAACGCCGCCGCGAGCGAGCCGGCGGCGCCGACGGAAAAGACGATGCCGATCAGGCCGGGCGAGAGCCCCAGCTCCCGCACCGCGAACACGAGGTAGATCGCGAAGCCGAGGCTGAAGAAGAAGTTCGAGGTCCCGGTACAGCCGGCTTGCGCGCGCAGGTTGGGGTTGCCGAGCACGAAGCCGAGCCCCTCCTTGATGTCGTGCCAGAAGCTCGTCTTCGTTCCGTCGACGTTCGTCGCGCGCTCGGGGCGTTCTTCGGGCTTGCGGATGCGAAGGATGAGGAGCCCGGAGGCGAGAAAGCTGAACGCATCGACGAGGACGGCGTACGGGGCCGTCAGGATCTCGACGAGGATCCCGCCCAGACCGGGGCCGGAGATCTGGGCTGCCGACCGGCTGATCTCGAACTTCGAGTTCCCCTCGATGATCTGGTCTCGATCGACGAGCGAGGGGAGGTACGACTGGTAGGCGACGTCGAAGAAGACCTGGAACGCGCCGACGAGGAACCCGACCACGTAGAGCTGCCAGAGGGTGAGGACGTCCGCCACGTAGGCGATCGGGACGGTGGCGTAGAGCGCAGCGCGTCCGAAGTCGCCGACGATGAGAACCGGTCGCCGCGGCAGGCGATCGACCCACACGCCCGCGGGAAGCGTGAAGAGGATGAACGGCAGGAAGAGGACCGTGCCGAGCACGGCGACCTCGAATGCGCTCGCGTCGAGCACGAGGATCGCGACGAGGGCGAAGGCCAGATCGTCGATCTGCGAGCCGAACTGGCTGATCGTCTCGGCCGACCACAGCTTCAGGAAGTCGCGGTGGCGCCACAGGCCGCCCTGCGGCCAGAGGCTACGCATCGCCGTCGCCCGGTGGGAGCGTCAGGGGCGAGCGGAAGAGCGCGATCGAGAGCACGTGCAGCTCGCCCTCCGGATCCGCGGCGTCTCGAAAGTCGACCTGGAGCCGATCGAGGCGCCGCGTGAAGCGTGCGGCGTCCTTCGCGGTGAGCCGCACGCGGCCGATCGCGGTCTTGCCCTTCTCGTCGGCGATCGCCTCGGCCGCCTCGTCGGCCGCGTGGCGGAGCATCATCGCCGAGATGGCGCCCGCTCGAAGATCCGCGTCGGTGTCGACGCCCTTCAGCTCGAAGAGCCGGGCGACTCGACCGTAGTACTTCTCGGTCAGGGCACGGACCTGCCGCGTGCGGACGACGCGGATGAGGCCGGCCTTCTCGAGCACCTTCAGGTGGTGTCCGACGGTGCCCTTCGGCATGTCCAGCGCAGCGGCGAGCTCCGTGGTGCTCGCAGCGCGCTGGCCGAGCAGGCCGACGATGCGGCCGCGCGTGAAGTCACCGAGCGCGCGGAGCTGCTTCGGCTCCTGCACGAGGAGGACGTCGTCGAGCTCGTAGTCTGGGAATTGGTCGATGATCGCGGAACATACGGGAAATCCCGACCATTAGTCAAGCCACTCCGAAACCGAGAACGCCGGGCTCGAGCGAGCCCGGCCCCACCGGTCGTCGCCGTGGGACCTCCGCCCCGGTGAACAGTCCGCCTGAGGGGATGCCGTTGACGATGAACGCCTGGTAGTCGCTTCGCCCCGAGAACTGTGTGTCGTCGTAGGGAATGCCGAGCTTCGTGTAGTACGACTCGTAGACATCCTCGATTGCCGACGAACCCGGCGGGATCGGCACGCCCATTGGCGGCGGGAACGACGACTGGTCGGCGTCGTACACCATGAAGACGTAGTTCGGTGAGCCGACCATGTCGTAGTTCATGTACATCGCGATCCGGTCGCGGTCGGCCGTCGAGAGTCCGTTCACGTACGCCGTCGAGCCGACCAGACCCGACTCCTCGGCGCCCCACCAGGCAAAGCGGAGCGAGTTCTCCGGCTTCACCTTCGCGAGCATCAGCGCCGTCTCGAGCAGCGCGGCCGAGCCGGAGCCGTTGTCGTTGATCCCCGGTCCGAGCGTCTCGGAGTCGAGATGCGCGCCGGACATCACCACGTTGTCGGTGTTCGTCCCGGGAAGGTCGGCGATGGCGTTTATGTCCGTCCGCGTCTCGTTCCGGAGGAACACACGGGCCGTTGATCCAGCCTGCGCGAGCGATTCGCCCGCCGCAAACGACGTTCCGACGACCGGGATGCTCGCCACGAACGTGCCGAGCGTCGGGTTGACCGGGCCGAAACGGTCTCCCGGCCCCGCAGCAGAACCGGTATCGCCCTGATTGAAGAGGATGGCCACGCCTTCCGTAAGGTGGCCCTCGTGGACGGGATAGTCGTCGAGCAGCTTCGCGGTGACGTCGTCGAGGCGCGGCATCGCGTGCACGGCGTTGCCGTCTCGGGTGGGGGGATCATCCTGTCGTGGGGGGATGCAGGCCTCGTGACGCTCTTCCGCAGCTCGGCGAAGCCGATCCAGGCGCTGCCGATCGTGCGGGCGCGGCCCGACGTCGACGACGCCGAGATTGCGATCGCCTGCGCGTCGCATCTGCACCGGGCCGATCAGCTCGAGCCGGTCCGCTCCTTGCTCGAGAAGGCGGGCGCGAGCGAGGACGATCTCGAGTGCGGTCCGGAGCCCACGCGCCTCGCGCACAACTGCTCGGGCAAGCACGCGGCGATGCTGCTCCTGTGCCGCGAGCGCGGCTGGCCGACCGAGGGCTACCGGCTCGCGTCCCATCCCTGCCAGCAGGCGATCCTCGAGGAAGTCGCCGCGGCGGCCGAGGTCGAGCCCGCCGCGCTCATTACTGCGATCGACGGCTGCGGTGTCCCGACCTACGCGCTCACGCTCGAACGCATGGCGCACGCGTTTTCCCGGCTCGAGCGGCTCGACGGCGGCTCGCGGGCGGCCGACGCGATGCGTGCCCGTCCTGAGCTCGTCCGGGGCGACGGCGCGCCCGACACGGAGCTCATGCGGCTGGGCGAAGGCTGGGTCGCGAAGGGCGGGGCCGAAGGGCTGCTGTGCGCGGCGCGCGACGGGGTCGGGATAGTGCTGAAGGCCGAGGACGGCGCACAAAGACCGCTGCGAAGTGCCCTCGCGGCCGTCCTCGCAAGGCTCGGCCACGACGCGGGCGATCTCGCCGACGTCGTCGTCGAGAACTCGCGTGGCGAGGTCGTCGGGGAGATCCGGGTCACCGGATAGCTCCCACGCGTTAACAAAGTGGTCCTCTTCACACACCGTCTTTTCCGGACTAGTATCCGCGCGCTTTGGTGGTGGAGCCGGGGCGGCAGGCGGGCCGGCTCATGCATGACGGAAGGTCAGTATCCGTTCGAGCGCGAGAGGAGAAAGCCCAGCCCATGCTGTCTGTGGATATCGCCCTCCCCGAGGTCGAGGAGCTTCAGCGCCTGGTCGAGCAGGGGCTCGAGAAGGGGTTCCTCACCTATGACGAGATCGTCACGGGCCTCGATGACGTCGAGCTCACGAAGGAGCAGATCGAGGATTTCTACGCGTACCTGATCGACCACGCGATCGAGCTCCACGAAGGCGTCGAGCACAAGGACTTGCCGCACGCCGAGTTGGTCGCGACCGACGAGGAGAAGGTCGAGCCGAAGCTCGATCTCTCGGTCGAGCCCTCGCTCGACTCGCTGCGTCTCTACCTGCGCGAGATCGGCAAGGTGCCACTCCTCACCGCCGATCAGGAGGTGTCGCTCGCGAAGCTCATCGAGCGCGGCGACATGAGGGCGAAGCAGCACATGATCGAGGCGAACCTACGGCTCGTGGTCTCGATCGCGAAGGGCTACCTCGGGCGCGGGCTCTCGTTCCTCGACCTCATCCAGGAGGGCTCGTTGGGCCTCATTCGCGCGGTCGAGAAGTTCGACTACCGCCGCGGGTTCAAGTTCTCGACGTACGCGACCTGGTGGATCCGTCAGGCCGTGACGCGTGCGATCGCGGACAAGGCGCGGACCATCCGTATTCCGGTGCACATGGTCGAGAAGCTCAACAAGGTCGTGCACATGGAGCGCCAGCTCGTGCAGCGGCTCGGCCGCGAGCCTCTCCCGGAGGAGATCGCCGAGGAGCTCGAGATCGACCCCGAGGAAGTGCGCGAGATCCTGCGCATGTCGCAGCTGCCGATCTCGCTCGAGAAGCCGATCGGCGAGGAGGAGGACTCCTCGCTGGGCGACTTCGTGCCGGACGAGCAGGCCGAGTCGCCGTTCGACACGGCGTCGCTCTCTCTCCGTCGCGAGGACGTCGAGCTCGCGTTGGCGACGCTGCCCGACCGCGAGCGGCGTGTGATCGAGCTCCGGTACGGCCTCGACGGGGCGCAGCCGTGCACGCTCGAGGAGGTCGGCCAGGCATTCGGCGTGACCCGCGAGCGTATCCGGCAGATCGAGAACAACACGCTCAAGAAGCTCGAGTCGCTTCCGGAGGCACAGGGCCTCAAAGACTGCGTATAACGATTCGCGCTTGGCGCGAATCGAATACGTAGGGCACGCGACCGTCTTCGTCGACATCGACGGCGTCCGCCTGCTGACCGACCCGCTGCTGCGGAACCGCGTCGCGCACCTGCGCCGCTCGGCCCCGGTGGCCGCGCGCGCGCTGCGCGGCATCGACGCGGTGCTCGTCTCGCACGCGCACTACGACCACCTCGATCTGCCGTCGCTCGAGAAGCTTGGCAAGAAGATCCCAGTCGTCGTGCCGCGCGGGCTCGGCGGGCTGCTGCGGAAGCGGAAGTTCGAGTCGGTCCTCGAGGTCGAGGTCGGCGAGACGATCGCGATCGGAGAGCTCCGGATCACTGCGGTCCGTGCCGACCACGATCGTGGTCGCGGGCCCTTCGGTGCGTCGGCCGATCCCGTCGGCTACGTCATATCGGGGACGAAGTCGATCTACTTCGCCGGCGACACGGACCTCTTCGAGGAGATGAGCGAGCTCGGGCCGGTGGACGTCGGGCTCATCCCGATCTGGGGTTGGGGACCCGGTCTCGGGGGCGGGCACCTGGATCCCGCGCGCGCCGCCGAAGCGGTGGCGCTGATCAAGCCGCGGCTCGTGGTCCCGATCCACTGGGGCACGTACTTCCCGATCCACCTCGGGCTCGCCGGGAGGCCGGCCTTCGTCACCGTGCCTCCGATCGAGTTCGCCACGGCGCTGAAGGAGAAGGCGCCGGATACACGCGTCAAGGTACTCGGGCCGGGAGAGAGCCTGGAGCTGGATTAGTTTCCCGGCGCAGAACGGAATCCGCGAGCGCGGATTCCGTTCGCGCAAATCCCTGAAGCCGTCCGCTTCGCGGCCGGGTGGGATCGGTCAAATCGGGGAATCAGGCGGGAAGCAGGTTCGCCGTCGCGAGCGCGCTCACGGTCCTCTCCCGGATCTCGCTCGCGACGTGCGGCACGTCGGCGCTGAACGGTGCGTATGCGACGACGTGTAGCAGCGCGGTCTTCTCCGAGATGTCCCCGATCTGCACGTAGATCGCGAGCTCGTCGCCCTGAGGCACGTTCGAGGCAGCCTCCATCGCGAGGCGGCGAGCCTCGCCGAGCGAGGGTCCGAGCCGGACGGGGACGTCGACGACGACAAGGCGGCGCGGATCGTCGACGGAGCGGTTCACGATGACCGTCGAGACCATCTTCGTATTGGGAACGAAGATCCGGCGCCCCTCGTCGGTCGTGAGCGCCGTATAGCTCAGTGAGATCTCGTCTACGACTCCCGTGAAGTCCTCGATCGTGATCCGGTCACCGAGCCGGACGGGCTGCGTGAACGCGAGGAGGACCCCCGACCCGAGGTTGCCGAGCGGCGTGGACAGCGCGAGACCGGCGATGACGGCCAGCACTGCAGCGGAGCCGAGAAACGCGCTCGCGACCTGCGAGGTCGCCGGGAAGATCGAGAGCACGCTCCAGACACCGATGAAGACGACGAGTGCGACGACGACGCGCAGGAGGAACCCGAACGTCGTCCTGCGGCGCGCGGCGACCGCCGGGTCGCTCTCGGCGAGTCGTCGCTCGTAGCGGTTGAAGGCGGAGTTCAGGAACGTCCGCACGACGATGACGATGACGAGCCAGACGAGGCCGGTGAGAAGCGCGCGTACGACGTCTGAGTCCACGCCCGAGGTTTCGGCGCGCGCGGCCGAGAGCCTGCCTCGCCAGGAGGGCTGGAGGGCTGAGTCGCCCGCGAGCACGCGCGCTTTCGCCGAGGCGAACTCCTCGTCGGTGAGCTCGCCCTTGGCGTGCAACTCCGAGAGCGCGGTCAACCGTGAAGCGATGTCGGTGGCCGGTGCGGCAGGCGGGACGGGCGCGACCGCCGGCGGCGGAGGAGGCACGGTCGCGGGCTGGGTGATCGCGGCCCGTTGCTTCTCGAACCAGGTGGACAGGCGCTCCCAGGTGTCAGCGAGGAACGCCGTTCCCTGCGCGTCCGGGAACTCTCGCAGGGTCTGCCTGCGCGTCACCTCGATCCAGGTGGCGCCGAGCGCGACCAGCAGAGCCACGACCAGCAGGCGCGTGAAGTCCACGACGCTCGCCGTGAAGAGCAGCAGGAACCCGAGGACGGTGAGCACGACATACGCCCAGGCGCGGTTCTGCAGCCCGGGGGCGAGCCAGCCGCGCACGGTCAGCGCGCGGCGACCTGGACCGGCGAGCCACGCGGCGAGAACGAAGAGGAGCCCCACCACGACCATCAGCCGGAACGAGCCGCGCATGAGCTCGGTGAGGATGTCCCAGGCGTTGCCCGCTGCTTGCCGATCGTCGCGCCGCTCGACGAGCGAGTCGACGACGTAGTTCTTGGTCAGGCGAGCGGCGACGAGACCGAGGAGCCCGACGACGACGACGACCCAGCCGATTCCGCGTATCGCCCGGCGACGGTTACCCGAAAGCCAGACCGCGAGCCCGAACGCGGCGAGCGTCAGGAGGGGCAGCACCCAGGCGAGCGTCTTCAGCAGCTGGAAGACGTTCTGCGCTGTGTCGAGCTCGTCGGAACGGAGGATCACGATCTGGCCTGCGTCGGCGGGAATCCGGTCCACGACCTGGTCGCCGATCCCGATTCGGTCGGTCGCCTCGATGATGATCCGCCGCAGATCGAGGATCACCTCCCCCTCGTCGGTCGAGACCCGGTCGCCTCCCCCTCGAGCACCTGCACGAGGGTCGTGTGCGACTCCTCGAGCGCCACCCTGAAAAGCTCCTGGAAGACCGGCTGCTCGAGCGCGCGGTTGACGATCTGATACGACGCCTGCCGCAGCCCTGCCGTCGCGGCTCCCGACAGCCCCTTGTAGTCCTCCGGGAGCTGTTTCTCGACCTCCGCCTGGACGTCGACGTTCGCGAACAACTCGTCGACCGCGCGGTTCGCGACGGCGCTGCGAATCTCGTCGTTGTCGAGGAGCGAACTCGACGTGTCGGTGAACGTGCCGGTGTTGAGCGCGACGCGGTTGATCCAGACCGCGAACGACGAGAGGAGCAGGAGCAGACCCGCAACGACGAGGAGGACCCAGATCGCGGTCGCACGACCAGGGCTCCGTCCGCGGGGCGACGCTCCCGCGGGCGCGTCGATCTCGCTGTTCGTCACGGCGGGCGGAGACTACTGCTCGCCCAGTGAGAACGCCGCATGCAGTGCGCGCACGGCGCGGTCGACGTCATCGCGTGGGATGAGGCAGGACACCTTGATCGGCGACGTCGAGATGAGACGGAGGTTGATGCCCTCGTCGGCGAGCGTGCGGAACATCAGGGCGGCGACTCCTGGGTGGGAGCGCATCCCGGCTCCGACGAGCGAGACCTTTCCGAGGTCGGAGATCTCCTCCACCTGGAGCATGCCGATCGCGCCCTGTGCTTCGGCGAGTGCGCGGCGGGTTGCCGAGACGTCGTCCTGCGGCACGGAAAAGGACAGCTCGGCCGCGTCGTGCACGACGTTCTGGAGGATCGTGTCCACATTCACGTGCTCGGCAGCGATGGCGTCGAAGATCGCCGCCGCGGTGCCCGGGCGGTCCGGGACGTTCCGGAGCGAGAAGACAACCTCGTCCTCCGAGTGCGTGACGGCGGAGACGATCGGCTGCTCGAGCCCCTCCGGGTGAGCGATCCACGTCCCCGCGTCGTTCGAGAAGGTCGAGCGCGCGTGGATGGGGACGTTCTGGTTGCGAGCTATCTCGACTGCGCGGAGCATCAACACCTTTGCGCCCGAGGCTGCCATCTCGAGCATCTCCTCGTACGAGACGCGGTCGAGCTTCCGCGCGTCCGGGACAATCCGCGGGTCTGCCGTGAAGACGCCCTCGACGTCGGAGTAGATCTCGCACGAGCCGCCGAGCGCGGCGGCGAGCGCGACCGCGGTCGCATCGGTGCCGCCGCGGCCGAGCGTCGTCACGTCCATCGTGTCGCGCGAGAAGCCCTGGTAGCCGGCGACCAGGACGATCCTGCCGCGCTCGAGCGCCTCGAGCACGCGGACAGGCGTGATCTCGCGGATCTTCGCCTTCGTGTGGACGGGGTCGGTGATGATCCCGGCCTGCGAGCCGGTGAAGGACACGGCCTCGTAGCCGAGGTCGTGCACCGCCATCGCGACGAGGGCACACGAGATCCGTTCGCCCGTCGAGAGCAGCATGTCGAGCTCGCGCGGGTGTGGATCCGCCGAGACCTGCCGGGCGAGCTCGAGCAGACCGTCGGTCGCGTCCCCCATAGCCGAGACCGTCGCGACGACGCGGACGCCGCGCTCGCGGGCCTCGACGAGCCGATGCGCGACATGCTTGATCTTGTCCGGGTCGGCGACCGAGGAGCCGCCGAACTTCATGACGACGGTCTCGGTGCTCGGTTCGGGCGCGGCGGTCATGCCGTGGATTGTGGCGTGTAAGGCACTCGGAGCGGGCTCGAGCTAGCGGCTTGCTGCTTCTGGCGTTCGCAAGTTGTGTCCTTGCCGTTTCCGCTGACCTCGCCGGCATCCTCGTCAGGAACTGTTGACGACACGCGGTCGCACGAGTACGTTCCGCCTTGGCGCCGATCTGGCGCCGATCAACAACTGGGGAGAGGGGGAAAGACATGCGCAAGCGGTCATTGCTGGCGATTGCGACCTTCGCAGCCGCCGTCGCGGCGGGTTTGGGTGCGGGTGCCGCATCCGCTGGTGAGGTGACTGGGAACTGCAATAACGCCAAGGAGGGGTCTCAAGCTGCGGAGAACTGCAAGACGGGTCAGAACGCAAACGCCAACTCGATCTGCGCGTTCTCCGGACAGAACGACGATCCTGACAGCACGGATCCGGCAAATCCTCCAGGTAAGACGCAGTCCTACGGGCAGGACGTCAAGTCGGGCGCTGCTGATCCGAGCGCGGAGAATCGCAGCAACCCGCCTGACCCTGAGGCTTTTCCCCATCCCGGCGCGGCCTGCAACGGCAACACCGGTTTCCTCTCCGGGCCCTAGGAGCGAGTAACACCGGTTGGCCCCGACCCAGCGTCGGGGCCAACCCCCACGTAGGTAAGCCGGTCGGACACCAGCAGGAGCGGGACCGGCTCGAAGAGGTGTGCCGCGCGTCGTCACGGGTCCAGACGAGCGACTTCCTGCTCGGACTCAGCTGAGGTCGATCGTCATCCCCTCGCACGCGGCGAGCGGAGCGTGTGAGCCGTTCCCATCCCAAAGCTCCGCGGCGCGCTCGGCCAGTCGGTCGACCTGAGCGTCGGAACGATCCGGGTCGTGATGGAAGAGCACGAGCCGCCCGGCCTTTGCCTTCCGCGCGAAGCCGACGGCATGCGCCACGCTCGAGTGCCCCCACCCGACGCGGTCTGGGTACTCGTCCTCGGTGAACTGGCTGTCGTGGAGGAGAATGTCCACGTCGTCGGCGAGCGCATGGCCGGAGATCCACTCGGGATTGAGCGTCGCGAGCTCGATGCCCAGGACAGGCTCGTGGTCGGGGATGAACGCGAGTGAGCGGCCTCCGTGCTCGAGCCGGAACCCCACCGTCGATCCCGGATGGGAGACCGCCTGCGCGAGGATCCGGATGCCGTCGAGCTCCCAGGGCTCGTCCGGAACGTCGTGGAACACGACGGTCGCCGGGATGTCTCCGAGGTTGACCGGAAAGAGCGGCGGCGAGAACGACCTGGCGATGCGCTCCTGTAGTGAGTGCACCGGCGAGGGCGGCCCCCAGATGTGGACGTCGCCCTCGGCCCGCCACAGTGGCGCGAAGAAGCGGAGTCCCTCCACGTGGTCGAGGTGTAGGTGCGTGAGGAGCACGTGGATCTCTGCGCTCGTTTCGAGCTGTTCTCCCAGGCGTTTGATGCCGGTGCCTGCGTCGAGGATCACGGTCACTCGGTCGCCGCAACGGATCTCCACGCAGGTCGTGTTCCCCCCGTACCGCACCGTGGACTTGCCGGGCGTCGGGAGTGAGCCCCGACAACCCCAGACACGTGCGACCACGTTACTCGCCTCCCGGTCCGTCGCCCTCCCAGAAGTACGCGACCATTCCGACTACCTCGGTTGGATGGGCGAAGAGGGGGATGGCGGTGATCGAGATGGCACGCCGCTCTCCGTCGAGGCCGACGATACGCACGTGTGCATGTGCCGGCCGCTGCTCGGCGAGGGCGATCCCTCCCGGGAGGTCGGCGAGGGCGACGGGCGCTCCGTCGAGATCCTCGACGCTGAAGAGCGACGACCACTCCGAAGCCGGCATGGCTCCGGCTTCGGCGAAGCTCCGGCCGAGGATGTCCTCGGCCGCCTCGTTGTAGAAGACGAGCTCGCCGCTCGCATCCGCGATGAAGGTCGCCGTGGCCAGCTGCGATGCGAGCTCCCGCGCGATGATGAGCGCGAGGTGCTTGTGACGTCGGGTCGCCACGCCGTCCAACGCTACTCGACCTCTATCGTTGCCGCGTGCCGCGGAAGGTCATGCTCATCGGGCTCGACTGCGCCGAGCCCTCGCTTGTCCTCGAGCGCTGGCGCGACGAGCTGCCGACGATCTCGCGGCTCATGGAGCGCGGGACGTACGGTCGCCTGACCTCGGTCATCCCGCCGATCACCGTGCCTGCGTGGTCCTGCATGATGTCGTCGAAGACGCCCGGAGACCTCGGCGTCTATGGCTTCCGGAATCGCTCCGACCACACGTACGACGGCGGCTTCATCGCGATGTCGACCGCGATCAAGGAGCCGCGGCTCTGGGATCTCGTCACGCGCGCGGGCGGCTCGTCGATCGTGCTCTCGGTGCCCGGCTGCTACCCGCCGAAGCCGCTGAACGGCGTCATGGTGGGCTGCTTCCTCACACCGTCGCTCGATTCGAAGTACACGTACCCGGCAGCGCTGAAGGACGAGATCGCAGACGTTGTCGGCGAGTACCTCTTCGACACCAAGGACTTCCGCACGGACGACAAGGAGTACCTGCTGCGCCAGGTGTACGAGATGACCGACCGGCGCTTCGCGCTCGCCGAGCACCTCCTGGAGACGAAGCCGTGGACGCTGTTCGCGATGGTCGAGATGGGGCCGGACCGCATGCACCACGGCTTCTGGAAGTTCATGGACCCCGAGCACCGCAAGCACGAGCCCGGGAACGCGTACGAGAGCGCGATCCTCGACTACCACCGCCACGTGGATGGCCTCATCGGGAAGCTGCTCGAGCACGCCGACGACGACACCGTCGTCTTCGTCCTTTCCGACCACGGCGCGAAGCGCCTCGACGGAGGGATCCGGATCAACGAGTGGCTGCGCCGCGAGGAGTTGCTCGCGACGCTCGCCGAGCCGAACGGCGTTTCGTCGTTGCGCGACGTAGGGGTCGACTGGTCGCGAACGACAGCGTGGGGGGAAGGCGGCTACTACGCGCGCGTCTTCCTGAACGTCGCCGGCCGCGAGCCGGAAGGGACGATCCCGCCCGAGGAGTACGAGGCCGTTCGCGACGATCTTGCGCGCCGCATCGCGGCCATCCCGGACGACGCCGGAAACCCGATCCCCACCACCGTCTACAAGCCGGAGGAGCTGTACGGCGAGCCGCAGGGCGTCGCACCCGACCTCATCGTCGTCTTCGGCGACCTCCTCTGGCGCTCGGTCGGAACCATCGGCGGCGACGAGGGCATCCAGACACTCGAGAACGACACGGGGCCTGATGACGCGAACCACGCTCAGGACGGCCTGTATGTCGTCGCCGGCCCGGGCATCGGCGCCGCCGGGCGGCGCGACGCACACCTGCTCGACATCGCTCCGACCGTGCTCGAGATCCTCGGGATCGAGGAGCCGGCGGGGATGCGTGGGTCGCCGCTTCTCGCCGCTCAGACGTGAGCTAGGACGCCGTCGAGCGGGCGCGGCACACGCTCGAGATCGAGCGCCTCGACCAGCAACGTCGCGTACCGGATCTTCCGGTTCCACATGAACCGCCACAGCTGCTCCTCGAGGTCGAGCTCCCGCTTCGCCGGCTGCTTCTGGAAGGTGCGGAACGAGCTCAGCTCGCGCTGCTCGTCGACGATCCGCAGCACGGCGTCGACGCCGAGCGCCCGCACCAGTTCGTGCTCGAGGTCGGTGTCGCACACGTAGAAGCCGAGCGCCTCCATGCCGGCCCGGTCGAGGTTTGCGCCCAGTCCCGCCCGCTCGAGGCCGCGCCTGAATGCGTGCTCCTCGCCGACGTCGCAGAGGCCGGCCAGTGTGACGTCGAGCCCGCTCGGGCCGAACCGCTCGAGCGCAGCAGCGATCGCGTGCGCACCCCCTATCGGCACGATCGAGACGTCCTCCTCACCCAGGTCGCGGCCGCGCCGCACTGCGAGCGCCTCGACAGCGTGTTGGTCGCTGATCCCCTCGACGAGGATCACCGCCCTCACGGGTCCATCTCCCGGAACGCGGGGTTGACGAAGCCGTGGGCGACGACGAGCGCGAGGAGCACGCCGATCGCGAGAAACGTCGGCGCGACACCGATTGCGCCCACGAGCACCCCGCCGACAAGTGTGCCGAGGGGGATCGCAGCCCAGGCGCCGCCTCGCACAGCGCCGAAGACGCGTCCGCGCAACTGCGTCGGGACGATCTCGGTCAGGACGGTGAAGAGCAGCGGGTTGATCGGGCCAGCCACGAGGCCGGTGACGGCGAGCGCGACGAGTGCAACGGGTAGCGGCGGCAGGGTCGCGAGCGCCAAGTACGCGATCGGTATGCCCGCGAAGCACCACAGGAATGTCCGCCGCCGCGGCAGCCGGTGCCCGATCGCGCTGTAGACGAGGGATCCCGCGAGCGCGCCGCCTCCAAAGACGCCGAACATGAGCCCGAGGTCGGACGCGCTGCCGTACTCCTCACGGGCGAAGACCGACATCACCACCGGGAACGGCGCCTCCAGGAGGTTGGAGAGGAGCACCATGAGGACGACGGCCCGCAGGACGCGCCGCTGCCAGATGAACCGCATGCCCTCGGTGAGCTCCTCGAAGAACCTGCCCGGCGCCTCCTCCTCACCCGCAGCGGCTGCGGCCGGACGCGGTATGAAGAATCCGACGAGCGTCGCGGAGACGAGGAAGCTCGCCGCGTCGAGCCACAGCGCTGTCGTCGCCCCGAAAGCCGCGACCAGAATGCCGCCGACCGGTGCGCCGATGAGGATCGCGCTCTGCTGGATCGCCGACCGGATCCCGCTTGCGCGCTCCATCCGGGCGCCCGCAAGCTCCACGACGTCGGGGAGGAGTGCGGCACGCGCGGTCGCTCCCGGCGCGTCCAGGAGCGCACCGAGGAACACGAGTGCGAAGAGCTGCCAGAGCTCGATTCCGACCGTCGACTCGATGAGCGGAATCGCCGCGACGGCAGCCGCGCTGGCGAGGTCGGCGACGATGCTCGTCGCCCGGAAGCCGAGCCGGTCGACGACAACGCCGCCGAAGAAGGCCGCGAGCAC
This sequence comes from uncultured Gaiellaceae bacterium, assembly GCA_963787855.1. GTDB lineage: Bacteria > Actinomycetota > Thermoleophilia > Gaiellales > Gaiellaceae > GMQP-bins7. The sequence goes on along the minus strand of CAWBER010000010.1, from coordinate 72,062 downwards.
GATCGGGAGGAAGTTGAAGAAGACGGCGAGACCGGTGAGCGTTGCGCTCCCGGTCGTGATCAGGACGTACCAGGGGATGGCGAGCTGGGCAACGGCGTTTCCCGCGAGCGAGATCGTCTCCGCGGCGTACAGGGCGTAGAGAGGTGCCTGCCTCCGCACCGGCGGCACGCTACGCGTCGAGGTCTCTGCGACGACTCAGTCGAGCGGCCGCAGGTCGGTCGCCACGGCTGACGGCCGCGCCTGCGTCAAGCGGTCGACGAACGAGCTCGCCGCCGCCTGCGCTCCTTCGAGGTCATCGGCCAGCGCCCGTGCCTGCAGGACACCAGACGTCGAGGTGCGTCGGCGACCTCCGCCACGGGCGGGACTTCGCTCGGCGGCTCGAGACCCGCGAGACCAGTCGTGCGCAACGCCTCGTCGAGGCGATCGATCGCGGAGTCGATGTCGCGTGACGAGGCCACCCGCCTCTGATCGTAGGAGCTCACGGACCCGTCACTACAATCGGCCGCGCTGTGAACGTCGTCGTCTACGTCTCCGATGCGCTGCGCACGGACCATCTCGGCTGCTACGGCGCCCGGTACGTGAACACGGGGACGATCGACGAGCTCGCCGCGGGGGGCGTTCGCTACGCGCATGCGATCAGCGCCGCGCCGTGGACCGCGCCCTCGACCACGTCGATCGTGACCGGGATGTACGCGCACCACCACGGCTACCTGCACTGGGACGCGACGCTCGACCCGTCGATCGAGACTGCCTTCCGCGCGTTCTCCGCCCACGGCTACGACGTCGCGAGCTTCGTGTTCGACACGAACTACCTCTTCAAGGACCTGCCCGAGGCGAACGTCCTCGGCACGTCCGAGTCCCTCGACGGCGCGTTCGAGTGGCTGCGCGCGAAGCGGGACACGCCTTTCTTCCTGTACGTGCACAACTGGGCGACGCACATGCCCTACGACATCGTCCATGCCGACCGCAAGAACTGGCTCGCAGCGAAGCAGGAGGTCATCGAGGGCATCCAGTCCGATTCGGCGTCCGCGCTCGAAGCGATGCGCGAGCGCTATCGCTCGGCGGTCGAGCGGCAGTCCGAAGTGCTCGTCGCCTCGTTCCTCGGGGAGCTCGAGACGCTCGGTCGGCGCGAGAACACCGTCGTCGCCTTCCTCTCCGACCACGGAGAGTCGTGGGGCGAGCGCTTCCGCGCGAAGGACGACGTGCAGGGCGTGTACCACATGCACGGCGCGACGCTTTACGACGAGATCGTCGAGGTGCCGCTGATCCTCTCCGCTCCCGGCCGGCTCGATTCGGCGGTCGTCGACCACCAGGTGCGCTCGGTCGACCTCATGCCGACGCTGCTCGAGCTCGCAGGCCTTCCGGCGCGTGAGACGGACGGCGAGTCGCTGCTCCACGTCGACGGCGACCGCGACGCGATCATCGCGGGGACCGACAAGGGCGCACTTACGAAGCTCGCGGTGCGCAAGCCGCCCTGGAAGCTGATCCTCCACGTAGAGAGCGGCGAGGAGGAGGCGTACCGCCTCGACGAGGACCCGCGTGAGCTGCACCCGCGCTCGGACGCGGCGCAGGAGCTGCGCGACATCGTCTTCCGTGAGCTGGAGAGCGCGGAGACGCACGAGCTGACGGAGGAGGAAGAGGCGACCGTCGCGAAGCGTCTCTCCGACCTCGGCTACCTCTGATGGACAAGCTTGCGACGTTCTACGAGCGGATGTTCTTCATCCGCCGCTTCGAGGAGACCCTCCTCGACCTCTTCTCGCTCGGGAAGCTCGTGGGCACGACGCACACGTACATCGGGCAGGAGGCGAACGCGGTCGGCCTGATCGACCACCTCGACCCTGATGTCGACACGATCTTCTCCAACCACCGCTGCCACGGGCACTACCTCGCCTTCACCGACGACGCGTTCGGCCTCCTGTGCGAGGTGATGGGGAAGGCGCCGGGCGTCTGCGGCGGCAAGGGTGGTAGTCAGCACCTTTGCAAGGGGAACTTCTATTCGAACGGCGTCCTCGGGAGCATCGTCCCGGTCGGGACGGGCATCGCGCTCGCGGAGAAGCGCAAGGGCACGGGCGCGGTCTCGACGGTGTTCCTCGGCGACGGCACGCTCGGCGAGGGCGTGACCTACGAGTCCCTGAACCTCGCGTCGCTGTGGCGCCTGCCGGTGCTGTTCGTCGTCGAGAACAACTACTACGCGCAGTCGACGCCGGTCGAGCTCGAGCTCGCCGGATCGATCGCGGCCCGCGGCGCGGCGTTCGGCGTCGAGGTCGACGAGCTCGACACGACGGACGTCGACGTGATCCACGAGGCGGCAGGTCGCGCAGTGGCGCGGATCCGGGAGACGGGCGCGCCGTTCTTCCTCGTCCTCAACACCTACCGCTTCAGCCCGCACTCGAAGTCGGACGACCAGCGCGACCCGGCCGAGATCGAGGAGCGGCGCACGCGCGATCCGCTGGTCGTCGCCGGCGGTCGGCTCGCCGACGAGGAGCGGAAGGCGATCGAGGAGCGGTGCGAGGAGCGTCTGGCGGAGACGGTCGAGGCGGCCGACGAAGCACCGGCCGCAGCTCCCGGAGTCGCCGCGTGACGACCACGGCCCAGGGGAAGCGCGGCGTGCAGGCTCTGAACGAGACGCTGCATGCGCTCTTCGCGGAGCGCGACGACGTCGTCCTCTTCGGCGAGGACGTGCTCGACCCGTACGGCGGGGCGTTCAAGGTGACGCAGGGGCTCTCCGACGCGTACCCGGATCGTGTCCTCACCACGCCGATCAGCGAGGCCTCGCTCTTCGGCGTCGCCGCGGGAATGGCGCTTCGCGGCCAGCGGCCGATCCTCGAGATCATGTTCGGTGACTTCGTCGCGCTGGGGCTCGACCAGATCGTGAACGGGATCTCGAAGTTCCGCGAGATGTACGACGACCAGGTGACGGTGCCGCTCGTCGTGCGCACGCCGATGGGCGGCCGCCGCGGCTACGGGCCGACGCACAGCCAGTCTCTGGAGAAGCTCCTGCTCGGCATCCCCAACATCTGCGTCGTCGCCCCGAGCGAGTGCCACGACGTCGGCGCATTGCTGGCAGCCGCGGTCGAGGACGAGCGCCCGGTCTTCTTCATCGAGAACAAGCTGCTGTACGGCCGGCCGATCCGGCGGCCCGAGGACGGCCACATCGGCGAGCTCGCCGTGCGCGAGAGCGGTGACCCCTATCCCGCGCTGACCTTCTCCGCGACCGACTTCAGCGAGGGCGCCGCGACCGTGGTCACGTACGGCGGAATGCTCCAGATCGTCCTCGACGCCGTCACCGAGCTCGTGCTCGAGCATGAGATCTTCTGCGAGGTCGTCGCGCTCTCCCAGCTCGTGCCGATGGAGCTCGACGCCGTGCTCGAGTCCGTCGCGCGCACGGGCGCGCTCGTGACGGCCGAGGAGGGAACGCTGACCGGCGGCTTCGGCGCAGAGATCGCCGCGCGCGTCCAGGAGGCTGCGTGGAGCCATCTTCGCGCTCCGGTTCAGCGCGTCGCCGCGCGCGACGGGATCATCCCGTCGGCCCGTCCGCTCGAGGACGACATGCTTCCGAGCGTCGAGGACGTTGTTGCCGCGGTGATGGCGCTCGACGGCGTGCGAAGCTAGCGCGCGCATGCTCGAGATCGTTCTCACGCGCGAAGACGCGAACACCGAGTACGCGCTTCTCGCGGAGTGGCTCGTGGAGGACAGAGTGGAAGTCACTGCGGGCCAGCCGGTCTGCGTGGTCGAGACGACCAAGGCGACGGTCGAAGTCGAGGCGCCCGGCGCGGGGACGATCGTGCAGCTCTACGCCGAGAACATCGAGGTCGAGCTGGGCAAGACGATCGCCTACGTCGCCGAGTCCGCCGACGAGCTCGCGTCGATCGACGCCAAGGCGAAGGAGAAGCCGGCGCCGAAGCCGCCCGCGGGCGACCGCAAGGCGACGCGGAAGGCGGTGGAGCTCGCCGAGCTGCACGGGATCGACCTCGCGTCCGTCGAGAAGCGCGGCTTCATCACGGAGAAGGACGTCGAGGCGCTGATCGACGCTCAGAAGGCCGCCGCGACGCCCTCGGCGAGCCCGGCGCTTGCAGGCGTCTCGACGGCCGGGGTCTCGCTGCCGGACACGTTCGATCCCGACGGGGCGTCGGGTGCGCTCGAGCCGTCGTCCTACGAGCGGCTTCTGCGGGAGCAGGACGACTTCCGCGCGCTGCCGCCCGCCGAGAAGGTCCGGGTCCTGCGCGAGTACGGGGCCGAGGTCGGCGAGGACGTCGAGCTCGGCGAGGGCTCGCTGGTCGTCGCCCCCCGCATCGTGATCTCGGACGGCGTCCAGCTCGGCGCGCGCGCGACCGTCGTGTGCGAGGAGGTGTTCGCCGTCGGAGCTGTCACCCAGTTCGGCGTCGACCTCGAGCTGCGGTGCCGCCGCGCCTTCCTCGGCTCGGGGATCTGGGGGGGACGCTCGGTCCGGATCGGCGGCGGCGGCCACCGGGATCCGTGGGCGACGCTGGCGATCGGTGACCTGGCGTTCGTCGGCGACGAGGCGTTCGTGAACGTCTGCCGCCCGGTGCTGATCGGCCGCGAGGTCTTCCTGACGATGCGCTCGCTGATCGTCACCCACAACATCGGACACTCGGTGCTCGAGGGCTTCGAGAACCGCTTCGCGCCGGTCGTGCTCGAAGACCGCTCGCAGGTCGGGCTCGGTGCGGTGCTGTACGCCGGCGCGAGGATCGGGGCCGAGGCGATCGTCGCGTCCAACTCGTATGTCGTGGGTGAGATCCCCGCCGGGTCGTTCGCGATCGGCGTCCCCGCGAAGGCGACCGGCAGCTCCAGCCACAAGCTCTCCGACGCGCGCCGCCTCGAGCTGGCGCGACGGATGGTCGTCGATCTCCACGAGCTCCTCGCGCTGCGGGGTCACGAGGTCACGGCGGTCCACGACGACGCCTTCGAAGTGGAAGGGACGCGCGTTCTGTTCACGTCGATCTATCGGGGTGGTGTCGACGCTCCGGCCGTCGTGCTCGCGCTCGACATGCGCGGCGATGTGCCAGAGGGCGTTGCGGTTCTCGACCTGCTCGGCCGCCGTGTCCATGGGAGCGCGGGCGTCGTACTCGATTCCGTACGCGAGTTCTGCCGCAAGCGCGGCATCAAGCTCGAGCCGGGGCCGTGGAAGTACCCCGGCGGCCTCGTCTGATCGGGGGAATTCCGAAATCCCCCTGGTAATTCGTGCTTCGCCGCACTAGGGTGTGCGCGCCGAGGGGACAGGCTCGAGAAGCGAGGGCAGGGGTGGTCCGGAAGGCGCAGGTCGTTCTGTGGCTGGCTGCGGTCGTCGTCGGCGCGCTCGCGGCGTCCTCCGCCGGACAGGGCCCGCCCGGTGGCGCCCCTCCCGGGCTCGACAAGGCGATCGCCGCGATGGAGAAGCACGCGGACAAGTGGCTCGACAAGCCGAACGTCGTCGGCGTCGGGATCGGCGAGAACACGGCCGGCAAGACCGTAATCCATGTCTACAAGCTGACGGACGACGACGAAGGCATTCCATCCGACGTCGATGGCGTGGGGGTAGAGCACGTTCGCTCGGGCCGCTTCGACCCGCGAGCGTTGCCCACCGACCGGTGGCCACGTCCGGTGCCGATCGGCGTCTCGTCAGGTCTCGCGGACTTCGCGACCGGGACGCTTGGTGCGCGCGTCACGGACGGCACGAACGTCTACGCGTTGTCCAACAACCACGTCTTCGCCGGCGTCAACACGGCGAGCATTGGCGACGCGATCACGCAGCCGGGCGTCGAGGACGGCGGCTCCGATGCGGCGGATCGCATCGCGACGCTCGCGGGCTATCAGGCGATCGACTTCAACGGCGGCAACAACATCATGGACGCGGCAATCGCGGTTACTTCCGCCGGTAACGTCGGTACGGCAACGCCGCCCGACGGCTACGGCGCTCCGACCACGACGCCCACGACCGCTGCGATCGGAATGGGAGTGCAGAAGTACGGGCGCACAACGGGCTTTCAGCTCGGGGCCGTGCAAGACGTCAACTTCTCCGTCGACGTCTGCTACTTCGCGTTGGGCGAGTTCTGCTTCCCGGGCTACGAAGCGCGTTTCGTCAACCAGATCTCCGTCTCGGGCGCGTCGTTCAGCGCGCCGGGAGATTCCGGCTCTCTGATGGTCACGCAGGGTGGGAATCAGCCGGTCGCGCTTCTCTTTGCCGGCGATGGCCAGCTGACGATCGGGAACCCCATCATCCCGGTACTGCAGCGCTTCGGCGTCACGATCGACGGCGCTCCGCCCGGCGACGGGCCACCGGGCGCCCCCACCTCCCTCGCGGCCACGCCCGGCGACGACAGCGTGAGCCTCGCCTGGAACGCGCCGACCTTCGACGGAGGCTCCACGATCACGAACTACAAGGTGTACCGCGGCCTGAGCTCCGGGTCGCTGAGCTTCCTCGACGACGCGGGCGCGACGACGAGCTACGTCGACGGCAGCGCCTCGAACGGCACGACCTACTACTACAAGGTGTCCGCGGTCAACGGAAACGGCGAGGGCGCGCTCTCCAACGAGGCCTCCGCGACGCCCGCCGACCTCGTCACCCCGGTCGAGCCGCTCCCGGTGGTCGACAGCTTCGACCGCCCCAACGAGAACCCGCTCTCGAGCCGGGGGCTGGACGAACGGGATCAGCGCCATCGGTCGGCGTCGAAACCGGGCTCCTACACGACCTCGAACACGCTCGCCTGCTCGAAGACGACGACCTGTACGGCCTGGCGCACGACCCCTCAGTACGGCCCTGACGTCGAGGTGTGGACGCGCATCTCCACGCTCCTCGGCACCAACAACCACATTCGCCTGTACGCACGTCTGCAGGGCCCTGGCGCCTCGACCTACGACGGCTACATGCTGCGCACCAACGAGCTTGCGGGGACCGACCAGATCTTCCTCGAGCGGATCGACAACGGCGCCCTCGTCAACCGCTTGACCGTCAACCAGGAGCTCGCGGTGGGCGACGTCCTGCTCTTGCGGGTCAAGGGCTCGACCCTGGAGATCTGGCGCAATGCAAGGCTCCATCTGGACTCGACTCGGCGTCGTCTCCGACTCGACCTACGCTGCCGTCGGCTTCGCGGGCATCGGCCTGCGCGGCACCACCGGCCGGCTCGACGACTTCGGTGCGCGGAGCATCAGCCAAAACCCGCCGCAGGCGCCGACCGCCCTCTCCGCGTTCGCCGGCGACGACGAGCGTAAGCCTGCCTGGAACGCACCCAACTTCGACGGAGGCGTCGCACGGTCACGAACTACAAGGTGTACCGCGGCCTGAGCTCCGGGTCGCTGAGCTTCCTCGACGACGCGGGCGCGACGACGAGCTACGTCGACGGCAGCGCCTCGAACGGCACGACCTACTACTACAAGGTGTCCGCGGTCAACGGAAACGGCGAGGGCGCGCTCTCCAACGAGGCCTCCGCGACGCCCGCCGACCTCGTCACCCCGGTCGAGCCGCTCCCGGTGGTCGACAGCTTCGACCGCCCCAACGAGAACCCGCTCTCCGGGGGCTGGACGAACGGGATCAGCGCCATCGGTGGCGTCGAAACCGGGCTCTACACGACCTCGAACACGCTCGCCTGCTCGAAGACGACGACCTGTACGGCCTGGCGCACGACCCCTCAGTACGGCCCTGACGTCGAGGTCGTGGACGCGCATCTCCACCGCTCCTCGGCACCAACAACCACATTCGCCTGTTCGCACGTCTGCAGAGGCCCTGGCGCCTCGACCTACGACGGCTACATGCTGCGCACCAACGAGCTTGCGGGGACCGACCAGATCTCTCCTCGAGCGGATGGACAACGGCGCCCTCGTCAACCGCTTGACCGTCAACCAGGAGCTCGCGGTGGGCGACGTCCTGCTCTTGCGGGCCAAGGGCTCGACCCTGGAGATCTGGCGCAATGCAAGCTCCATCTGGACTCGCCTCGGCGTCGTCTCCGACTCGACCTACGTCTGCCGTCGGCTTCGCCGGCATCGGCCTGCGCGGCACCACCGGCCGGCTCGACGACTTCGGTGCGCGGACGATGGGTGCCCCTCCGCCCGACACCGAGCCGCCCACCCCGCCAACGAACCTGAGCCTGCCGCCGCTGCCAGCCCGACGCAGATCGACCTCTCCTGGCAGGCGGCCGACGGACAACGTCGCGAGTCGACCCTCGTATCGGCATCGAGCGCTGCCCGGGCGCGGGCTGCTCGGTCTTCAGCGAGGTCGGCACGAGCACCTCGACGAGCTTCTCGAACACCGGCCTCGTCGCGTCGACCTCCTACACCTACCGCGTGCGTGCCCAGGACGCCGCGCTCAACCTCGGTCCCTACTCGGCCACGGCGACGGTCTCGACGCCGGCGCCGCCCGACACCGAGGCGCCGAGCGCGCCCGGAACACCGAGCCTGGCCCCGGTGAGCCCGACCCAGATCGATCTCACCTGGGCCGCGGCCTCCGACAACGTGGGAGTGACCCTGTACCGCATCGAGCGCTGCTCGGGCGCGGGCTGCTCGGTCTTCGGCGAGGTCGGCACGAGCACCTCGGCGAGCTTCTCGAACACCGGCCTCGCCGCCTCGACCTCCTACACCTACCGCGTGCGTGCCCAGGACGCCGCGCTCAACCTCGGTCCCTACTCGGCCACGGCGACGGTCTCGACGCCGAGTGGCGCCCTCGCCCCGGTCGAGCCCCTGCCGATCGTCGACAGCTTCAACCGGCGCAACGAGAACCCCCTGGCCAACGGCTGGTCGAACGGGATCGGCGGCTCCGTGGAGACGGGCCTGCGCGTGAATTCGAACACCGTCCAGTGCACGAAGACGACCACGTGCACGGCCTGGCGGACCAACCCGGCGCTCGGCCCGGACACGGAGGTGTGGGCGCGTGTCTCCACGCTCCCCGGCAACGGCAACCAGTTCCGCCTGTACGCGCGGCTCCAGAACGCCGGCCTGGCGGTGCACAGCGGCTACGTGCTCAGGACGAACCAGCTCGCCGGGACCGACCAGGTGATGCTCGAGCGGATCGACACGGGCGGGACGGTCACCAGGCTCACGATCCTCCAGGAGCTCGCGGCCGGCGACACGCTCCTTCTACGCGTGAAGGCGTCGACGCTCGAGGCGTGGCTCAAGCGGGGGTCGACGTGGACGCTCCTCGGGAGCGTCGCGGACTCGACGTACGTCGCCGCAGGACGCGTCGGGATCGGGATCCGCGGCAAGACCGGGCGCCTCGACGACTTCGGCGCACGCTAGCTCGCGGACAGAGCCGGCTCTGTCGCCGGCACTGCTGGGAGCGACGCGAGCATCGCGCGTACGGCCTCGGCATCGCCCTCGATCGCGACGGCATCGATGTCTCGGTCGACCATCAGGCAATAGAAGCTCGGTGTGTCGCCGGTCACGACAGCCTCGGGGTCGTCGACCGAGCCTTCGACGACGGAGTCGTCCACGACCGCTGCGACTTCGTCGCCGATACGGAACTCGATCCGCCTCGGCGAGCTCGCAGCGGGAAGCGCGATGCGGAGCGCGCCGTGGAGCCAGCCCGGCTCGAGGTCGCCAGACGTCGCGGGGGGACGGAGCGAACGCGCGCCCCAGTGCGCGAGCACGTGGAGCACCTCGCGGAGCCCCGCGCCGTACTCCGTGAGCTCGTAGACCCACGACCCCGCCGGTGGGTCGAGCTTGCGGCGGCGGACGACACCTCCCTGCTCGAGCGTCTTCAGCCGCGCAGCGAGGATGTTGGTGCCGCAGCCGGGAAGCCGCGCATGGAGATCCGAGTACCGAAGCTGGTCGTCTTCGAGCAGCTCGCGGACGATCAGCAACGACCAGCGCTCACCGACCAGGTCGAGCGCATGCGCCATCGGGCAGTACTGGTCGTAGCACTTGGCCACGTTTTCGATACTAGCCGGTCTTCTTTCGAAACACAAGTCTTAACTTGCGAATTGAAAGTGTCTGTTGTAGGATCGCTCACTCGTCTGACTCGAGAAACGACTGAAGGGGCTTTGCATGGTCACTAGCGATAGCAAGAAGTGGTTCGCACTCGCGCTCATCCTGGCGGTGCAATTCATGGTCATCCTCGACGTCGCGATCGTGAACGTCGCGCTGCCGTCGATCCAGGTCGATCTCGGGTTCTCGCAAGAGAACCTCCAGTGGGTGATCAGCGCCTACGCGCTCGTGTTCGGCGGATTCCTCCTGCTCGGAGGGCGGTCAGCCGACCTCCTCGGCCGCCGGCGCATCTTCATCTTCGGAACGATCGTGTTCACGATCGGATCGCTCCTCTGCGGCTTCGCCTGGAATGACGAGGCCTTGATCGCCTTCAGAGCGCTTCAGGGGCTCGGCGCCGCGACGATCACTCCGGCTGCGCTGTCCATCCTCGTCTGGACCTTCCAGGAAGGCCGTGAGCGGAACATCGCTCTGGGCGCGTGGGGAGCGGTCGGCGGTTTTGGGGCCGCAGCCGGCGTGCTGTTCGGCGGCATCCTCACCGACTTCCTCTCGTGGGAGTGGATCTTCTGGGTCAACGTCCCTGTTGGAGTTGCCGCGCTGATCCTGGCTCCGATACTGCTCTCGGAGAGCCTCGACAAGCACGGTCAGGGCTTTGACGTTCCGGGTGCGGTCCTCGTCACCTCGGGCCTGTCGCTGCTCGTCCTCGGAATCACGCAGGGGCGCGGCTGGGGCTGGAGCTCCCCCGAAACGATCGGCGTCTTCGTCGTCTCCGCAGTGCTGCTCACTGCGTTCGTCGTGTGGGAGCAGCGCGTGAAGGACCCTCTCGTGCCGTTCTCGATCTTCCGGCTGCAGACGCTCACGGCTGCGAATGTGGTCGGGCTCTTCATGGGGACGGGAATGTTCGCGATGTTCCTGATGCTCACGCTCTACATGCAGCAGGTGCTCGAGTTCTCGCCACTGAAGACCGGAGTTGGCTACCTGGCAGTTGCAGGCACCGCCATCATCTGGGCGAACGTCGCTGCGGCCGCCGTGACGCGGGTCGGCGTCAAGCCGGCGCTCGTGTTCGGGATGTCCGTCATGACGGTCGGGATCCTCTACTTCACGCAGGTCTCGGTCGACGGCTCGTACTGGACGGATCTGTTCCCGGGCTTCCTCCTGATCGGCCTCGGTCTGCCGTTCGCGTTCGTGCCGGTCACGATCGCGGCGGTGGCCGGAACGAAGCAGCAGGAGGCGGGTCTTGCATCGGGGCTCATCAACACGTCGCAGCAGATCGGCGGCGCAGTCGGTATCGCGCTGCTCTCGACCATTGCGGTGTCGACGACCGACGACGCGCTGGCGAGCGGGACGGCGGTGCCCTCGGCCTTGACCGACGGCTTCCGGGCGGCGTTCTGGGCGGCCGCGGCGATCATGTTCGCGGGCGTGCTCGTGTCGGTCTTCATGGTTCGTGGGCGCGACCTGCAAGAGCAGGAAGCGCACGCCCGCGAGCCGGCGCTCGAGCCGACCGGCTAATCGAGCTCGTCGCGGCCGGAACCTGCCACGCGCAGGTTCCGGCCGCGTCGCATCGGGGTAGTTTCGCTCCATGCGGTTTCGCAAGGACGCGAAGCTCGACCCCTCGCAGGTCGAGGACTACCGCGGACGCGGAGGCGGCCTGCCCGGCGGCATTCCGCTCCAGCTCGGTGGCGGAGGCGGGATCATCGTGCTGCTCGTCGTGCTCGCCTTCATGTTCCTCGGCGGAGGCGGCGGCCTCGGAGACCTCGGCTCGCTCGCCGGCCAGACCGTCGGGCCGGGCCAGCAGCCGCCCGGCGACCTAGCGCAGGAGTGTCAGACCGGGGCGGACGCGAACGAGCGCGAGGACTGCCGGATCCTGGCGAGCATCAACAGCATCCAGGCGTACTGGAACAGGGCGTTCCGAGGATACGAGCCGACGGCGACGCGCCTCTTCGACGGGTCGATCCAGACCGGCTGCGGGGGAGCGTCGTCCGCGGTCGGGCCGTTCTACTGTCCGAACGACCGTTACGTCTACATCGACCTCGGCTTCTTCGACCAGCTCCAGTCCCAGCTCGGCGCCGAGGGCGGGCCGCTCGCCGAGGCGTACATCCTCGCCCACGAGTACGGCCACCACGTCCAGAACCTGACAGGAGTCCTGCGCAGCGCCGACCGCGACACCGGCCCGCAAGGGGGACAGGTGCGTGTAGAGCTCCAGGCGGACTGCTACGCGGGTCTCTGGGTCGGGAACGCGCTCGAAACGGGCTTCATCGAGGACCTGAGCCGCCAGGACGTCGCGCAGGCGCTCGACGCCGCCGCGTCGGTGGGGGACGACCGCATCCAGGAGCGGACACAAGGCCGGGTCGTCCCCGAGTCGTGGACGCACGGCTCGGCGGAGCAGCGGCAGAGCTGGTTCGTGCGCGGCATCGAGGGCTCCGGCCCGCAGAGCTGCGACACGTTCAAGGGCCGCGTCTAGCCTGGATCCGCGGGAACCTCCCGCTCCTCGCGCGCGTTCCGCTCGCCTGATCGGGCTCGGCCGCGGGAGACGATGAGGTACGCGACGAAGGCGATGAGCAGGGCCGCGAGCAGCGCGCCCGCGAGCGTTCCGCCCCGGAAGGCGGGCGCCTCGACGTCGAGGATGCGGTCGCCAGCATGGGCGGCGTTCCCTCGTCCGAGGACGATGCCGAGCGTCATGAGGTTCGGAAGCGCGAGGATCGCCGCGAGGACGACCGCGAAGACCACCCACCTCCAGCTCGAGCGCCACCGCAGGATCAGCACGAGGACGGCGAGCGGCACGAGCGTGAACACGAAGCCGTAGAAGAGCCCGAGGAGCGTGCCCTGCGTGATGCTCCCATCGACCTGGTCGCCGATGCGTTGCGCCCACCAGCGGGGCACAGTCGCCGAGGCAATCAGCCCGCCGAGAAGGATGACGATGAGGACGACGCCCGCCCAGATCGCGCGCCGCCCCCAGTCCGGTCGTGAGTCCGCCTCGGCGTGCATCTCTTTCCGAGGCGAGGATATGCGATCACCTGCCGGACTAGACTCGGGATCCGATTACCGACACCGTCACGGAAGGGGTGGGCGCATGTCCGTTGCCAAGGTCGTCGAGATCTCCGCGAGCTCCCCGACGAGCTTCGAGGACGCGGTGAAGAACGGCATCGACAAGGCAGGCGAGAGTCTCCGCGGCATCAAGGGCGCGTGGGTCTCGGAGGAGAAGGTGGAGGTCGAGGACGGGAAGATCACCGAGTTCCGCGTAACGCTGCGGGTCTCGTTCGTCCTCGAGTAGACGTTCGTCGCGACGGGCCGGGGCCGAGCGGTACCGGCCCCGCCGCGTCGTCTCTCAGGCGCTCGTCTTGTCGAGTAGCTGCAGCAGGTCGTGCGCCGCGAGCTCGATCCCCTTGTGTCGCCACTCCGCAGCGCGGTAGTGGCATGCAATCAGCCCGCTTCGGTGGAGGCGGCGAAGGTCCCCGTAGGCGAAGGCGTAGCGCGCCTTGGTCTCGTCCGTCGCGCCCTCGGTGAGCCCGAGGTGCCACTCCGCGTACTCGTTCCAGGTGTGCGACTCGAGGAACGCGTTCTCGGCTTCGGCGTTCGGCTGCACTTCGCCCCACTCGCTGTCGAGGACGTACTGGCGACCCTCGATGAGCCGGCGCGCTCGCGCGACGGCCTTCTCGTTGACGGCATAAGAGGCCACGCCGTGAATTCTGACGGCGATATGTTGCGTCGCGGTGGGAGAGCAGCTCACAACGACCGTCGTCGGGAGCTATCCGCAGCCCGAGTGGCTCATCGACCGTGAGCGCCTCGGTGACAGGCTGCCGCCACGCGTGCGCGCCGAGGAGCTCTGGCGCGTCCCGGCGCCGTTCCTCGACGAGGCCCAGGACGACGCAACGCGCGTCGCCGTCCGCGACATGGAGCTCGCGGGTGTCGAAGTGGTCACGGACGGGGAGATGCGCCGCGAGAGCTACTCGAACCACTTCGCGACCGCGCTCGATGGGATCGATCTCGACTCGCCGGGAGTCGCACTCGACCGGACGGGACACGAGAACCCCGTCCCGAGGGTCGTCGGGCCGATCCGCCGCACGCGACCCGTGGAGATAAGGCACGCCCGGTTCCTGCGCGCGATCACGGAACGCCGGATCAAGATCACGGTCCCGGGGCCGTTCACGATGGCGCAGCAGGCGCAGAACGACCACTACGCGGACGACCGCGACCTCGCACTCGCGTACGCAGACGCGGTCAACGGGGAGCTGCGAGACCTCAAGGAGGCAGGGGCGGATATCGTCCAGATCGACGAGCCCTACCTCCAGGCCCGTCCGGAGCTCGCCCGCGCCTACGCCCTCGAGGCGATCGACCGCGCGCTCGAGGGCATCGAGGGCGACACGGTCCTCCACACGTGCTTCGGGTACGCCCACGTCGTCCACGACAAGCCGAGCGGCTACCCGTTCCTCGCCGAGCTGAACGACTGCGCCGCGACGCACGTCTCGATCGAGGCTGCGCAGCCGAAGCTCGACCCGCAGGTGCTGCGCTCCTTGCCGGACAAGATCGTCGTGCTCGGCGTCCTCGATCTCGGAGCGGAGGAGGTCGAGACGCCCGCGCTCGTTGCCGAGAGGATCCGCCGGGCGCTCGGCGTCGTCGAACCGGAGCGACTCGTCGTCGCACCCGACTGCGGGATGAAGTACCTCCCGCGCGAGCGGGCGTTCGCGAAGCTGCAGGCGATGGTCGCCGGCGCGGCGATCGTGCGCGAGGAGATCGCCGCCTGATGCTGCCGCAGGATGACCGGGCGGTGAGCCGGATCTCGCGCGCCTACCCCGATCGCGTCGAGGTCCGCGGACGCGATCTGACCGGCGAGCTCATGGGCCGGGTGACGTTCACCGAGTACTTCCACCTGCTCCTCACCGGCCGGGAGGCGACCGACGACCAGCGCTTCTTCCTCGACCTCCTGCTCGTGTCGATCGCCGAGCACGGAATGATGCCGTCCAACGTTGCGGCCCGGATGACGCTGGCGGCCGATCCCGATGCGCTGCAAGGCGCAGTCGCGGCGGGGATCCTGGGTGCCGGCTCCGTCGTCCTCGGGACGTCCGGCGAGTGCGCACGGCTGCTCGAGGACGCGCGGCGGCGGGTTGCCGCGGGCGACGAGCCCGCAGCCGTCGCGCGGGAGTTCGTGCGCTCGATCCGGGATGCGGGCGGCAAGGTTCCCGGCTTCGGTCATCCGGTGCACCGGCCGACGGACCCGCGGGCAGAGCGAATCCTCGAGCTCGCCGACGAGCGCGGTGTGAGCGGGCCGTACGTCGAGCTCGTCCGCCGCCTGGGTGCGGCGGTCGCCGAAATCTGGGGTAAGGCGCTCCCACTCAACGTGGCAATGCCGATCGCGGCGGTGATGCTCGACCTCGGCTATCCCTCCTCGAGTGTCAAGGCGATTCCGATCCTCGCCCGCACCGCCGGCCTGCTCGCGCACCTGGTCGAGGAGCAGGAAAGCCCGCTCGGCTTCCTGCTCGCCCGCGAAGCCGAGGAAGCCGTCGAGTACGAGCCACCGTCAGGCGAGTGATGCTCGAGCCGGACGTCGAGACCCGGCCGTGGGAGGAGCAGCTCGCCCTGGACGACGCGAGCTACCGCGCGCAGGTCGCATACGTCCTCGAGCGCTCGGACTTCTACCGCGAGAAGCTCGGCGCCGCGGGGCTCGCGACCGCCGAGGAAGCCGGAGGTCTGGCCGAGATCGCAGTCCTTCCGCTGACGGAGAAGCGCGAGCTCAAGGAGACCGCAACCCCGGAGAATCCGATCGGCACGCATCTCTGTGCGGACGCGTCGGAGATCGTGCGGATCTACTCCACGAGCGGCACGACCGGCACCCCGAGCTACATCCCGTTGACCGTCCGCGACCTCGACGACTGGGTCACGGGATCGGCGCGCAGCTACGCGGCATCCGGCATCACGGCGGGCCAGCGGATCGTCTCGACGTACAACGCCGGCCCCTTCGTCGCCGGCGCCGCGCTCGCGTCATTCGACCGCATCGGGCTCTGTCACGTTCCGGTCGGCACAGGGAACACCGAACGGCTCCTGCGCGCGATCGAGCTCCTCCGGCCGGCGGCGGCCGTGCTCACCCCGTCCTACGCCGAGTACGTCGTCGAGGCTGCCGCCGACCGCGGGCTCGACATCGCCGGCTCGAGCATCGAGCGCGTGCTCGTCGCTGGCGAGCCGGGTGGGGGAGAGCCTGCTTTCCGCGCGAGGCTCGAGGAAGGCTGGGGCGCACGGGTCACGGAGGCGATGGGGATCGGCGACATCGGGATCTCGCTCTGGGGCGAGTGCGAGGAGCAGGACGGGATGCACCTCGGCGCCCGCGGCTTCGCCCATCCGGAGCTGATCGACCCGGAGACGACGTCGGCGATCCCGCTCGAGGACGGTTCTTCGGGTGAGCTCGTGCTCACGCATCTCCGGCACCAGGCCGCTCCGCTGCTCCGCTTTCGCACGCGCGATCACGTCGAGGTTCGCATGAGCCCGTGCCCATGCGGGCGCACCGGGCCACGGGTGCGCTGCGTCGGGCGAACCGACGACATGCTCGTAGTGCGGGGCGTCAACGTCTTCCCGTCGGCCGTACGCGAGGTCGTCGCCGCGTTCGTGCCGAGGGTGAGCGGTCACGTCCGCGTGCGGCCGCAAGCCCCTGGGGCGAAGCAGGCTCCGCCACTTCCCGTCGCCGTCGAGCTCGCGCAAGGCGAGGAGGCAGACCCGGAGCTGGCGGATGCGATCCGTGAGAGACTGCGCGCGGTGCTCGTCGTCTCCACGAGCGTGGAGCTCGTGCCCTGGGGAAGCCTTGCTCGCGATGAATACAAGGGACAGCTTCTAGAGCGTCGGACAGTGAGAAAGCTGCAGACGCAAGGCGTCCACCACATCACGATCAACGGCGCGAACCGCCAGACGTCCATCGACTTCTGGGAGGGCGTGCTCGGCATGCCCTTCGTCTTCGAGCAGCCCAATCTCGACCGGGAGTCCGAGAGCCATCTGTACTTCGATCCGGGCGACGGGCGCCTGATCACGATCTTCACGAACGAGGAGCGCGAGCCGGAGCAGCGCTCGGCGCCGAGGGAGCCGGGCATCGTCCACCACCTCGCCTTCGCCATCTCGCAGGCGACCTTCGCGCAGACGGTCGAGCGGCTCGACGAGCGCGGCATCGAGCACTCGGGCGTCAAGGACCGCGGGTTCATGGACTCGATCTACTTCGAGGACCCGCTCGGCCTTCTCATCGAGCTCGCGTCCTACCGCTTCGAGCCACCGGCGGGTCACACGCACACGGACGTCCTGCTCGAGGCGCACAAGCTGCGCATCGAGAGGGACGACCCGAACATCGACCGCGTCCACCTGACGGACGCGATCGAAGATCTCGTCGCGCGATCGCAGGAGTCGCTCTCGCACGACCGGTCACCGAAGAACCCGTACCGCTAGCAGAGGAGGAGCACATGGCCACACACACACTGAGCATCCTCAAGCCGAGCGTGAACAACCTGACGGTTCGCATCTTCGTGCGGGCGGCGGGTCTCGACTACGAGGAGGTCGACGTCTGGGGGAAGAAGTCGACGCCGGACTTCCTCGCGAAGGACCCGGCGGATTTGACACCGTTGCTCGAGGAGGAAGGGCTGCCGAAGGGCTCGCTGTGGGAGAGCTGCGCGATCATGCAGTACCTCTGCAACAAGCACGGCCTCGATCGCTTCTACCCGACCGATCCCGGCGAGCGGGCGATGGTCGACAGCGCGATGTTCTACTTGATCGGAACCTTCTACCCGCTGCTCGCGCGCGCGACCTATCCGACGCTCAAGTTCGGTCAGTATGCGGGCGAGGTCGCGACTGCCGACGTGTCGGACGAGCTCAAGGAGCAGGCGCGCAAGGACGCCGAGAAGGCTCTCGCCACGCCGCTCGAGGCCTTCAACGCGTTCTTCCTGGCGGGCAGGCCGTTCGTCGGTGGTGACCAGCCCTCGATCGCCGACATGCGCTGGGCGGCGACGCTCGAGTTCCTCCGTGCGATCGACTACGACTTCCCCGCCTGGGCGGAGGGGTACCTCGAGCGGATGGAGCAGGCGCTCGGCGACGCGTACTCGGAGCCTGTCGCGGACGTCCGCGGCTACATCGAGTACGTGCGGTCGGAGGCGGGCTAGCGCTCGGCCAGCCCGCGAAGAGGCGCCGCGTCAGCGGGCGGCAGTCGACTTGTGCACGACCCAGCCGAGCCGGGCGTCGGGGTGGCCCGGGAGGCGGCGGAGGTGCTCGAGACCTGCCCGGAGCTCGTCTTCGGACGTCCCCGGAAGCTGCATCAGTGCAGGAAGCGCGCTCTCGATCACGTCGGCCGCGTAGGCGGCCTCGGCCGCCAGCTCCTCACCCTGCCACCAGAACGGCCGCTCGCCGGGATCGATCTCGCGGAAGCCCGCCTCTGCGAGCCATGCCGGCAGCCGGGTGCCCGCGTCACTCCAGCCCGCCGCGGCCATCCCGCGGACCATCGCCTGGACGAGCGCCTCGAAGGCCGCCGTCGACGGCTCTGCACGGGCGGTCGAGTAGTCGACCTCGATCGCCGTGACGAGGCCGCCCGGAACGAGCACGCGTTGCGCTTCGCGGAGGACGGCGAGCGGATCGGAGACGTGCTCGAGGAACCACATCATCCAGACGTGGTCGAACGACTCGTCGGCGAACGGGACGGCCGTCGCATCTCCCTCCTCCAACGTGGCCTCGACACCGGCACGCCGCAGGTGCCCGCGCGCGTACTCGAGCTGCTTCGGCTCGATGTCGAGGCCGTGCAACCGGACGCCGGGGAACTCCTGACCGAGCACGGCCAGGACTGCGCCCACGCCACAGCCCAGCTCGAGGAGGCGCGTGCCAGACGGGAGCGTCGTGCCGTCCGCGATCAGCCGCTGGCGCCAGTGCTCCGCCTGCTCGACGAGCCGCTCCTGCTCGCGCGTCCCGTAGCCGTGAACGTACTTCGCCATCTCGCTGAGGACTCCAACGTCGGTCCGGGGCGCAGGCTTCCCGACTGCCGATCAGCCGTCGAGCTCCACGAGTCGCCCCTCGAGGAAGCGGCGTTCTGCGTCCGAGCGGACGAGCTCGAGCGCGCGCAGGTAGGCGCTCCGTGCCTCCTCGCCGCGATCGAGACGTCGGAGGAGCTCCGCGCGCGTCGCGTGCAGGTAGTGATACTCGTCGAGCTCGAGGCCGTCGACGAGCGCGAGCGCCCGCTCGACGTCGCCGGCCTCGGCCAGGGCGGCCGCCTGGTTGAGCTCCACGACGGGTGAGCCCGTTGCGAGCGCGAGCTCGCCGTAGAGCCCCGCCAGCCGCGGCCAGTCCGGCGGATCCTCGACGTGGAGCACGGCGATCGTCGCCTGCATCACGTAGGGGCCGCGACCACCGAGCGCCAGCGCTCGCTCGAGCGCGGATCGGCTGCGCTGGATCTGGCGAACGTCCCAGAGCGCGCGGTCCTGATCACGCAGCAGCACCACGGATCCGTCCGCGAACCGCGCGTCGCGCCGTGCGTCGTGGACGAGCATGAGCGCGAGCAGGCCCTGCACCTCGGGCTCGTCGGGCATCAGCTCGGCGAGCCCGCCTCCGAGTCGGATCGCCTCCGCTGCGAGATCCCCACGGCCGCCGTAGCCCTCGTTGAAGATCAGGTAGATCACCGCGAGCACCGCGTCGAGGCGCTCGGGAAGCAGGTGGGCAGGCGGGACGCGGAACGGGATGCCGGAGGCCTTGATCTTCCGCTTCGCCCGGACGAGCCGCTTCGCCATCGCCTCGTCCGCGACCAGGAACGCATGTGCGATCTCCTCCGCGGTCAGGCCGCCGAGCGCGCGAAGCGTGAGCGCGACCTGCGCGTCGAGCGCGAGTGCCGGATGGCAGCACGTGAAGAGGAGCTCGAGGCGCTCGTCCGGGAACGTCGTGTCGTCCATCTCGATCTCAGGCGACTGCGGTGCCTCGAGGAGCTGCGTCTTCTCTGCGAGCAGGCGCTCGCGGCGGATGCGATCGATCGCGCGGTTCCGGCCGGTCGTGACCAGCCAGGCACGGGGGTTCGCGGGCGTCCCCTCGGCAGGCCAGCGCGCCGCAGCGATCGCGAACGCTTCCTGGGCGGCCTCCTCGGCGAGGTCGAAGTCGCCGAGGAGGCCGATCAGGCTGGCAAGGACGCGTCCCCACTCCTCGCGGAAGACCTGCTCGAGAATCGCCTACTGCTCCTTGAGGGGGCGCACCTCGATCGCGCCGCCCATGCGAGCGGCGGGGATGCGCGCCGCGAGCTCGATCGCCGCGTCGAGGTCGTCTGCCTCGAAGAACAGGTAGCCGCCGAGCGCCTCCTTCACGGCGACGAACGGCCCGTCGGTGGTCAGCGTCTTGCCGTTCTCGACGCGAACCGTGGTTGCGAGCTCTGGCGGCTCCATCCACTCGCCGGGCGTCACGCCGGGCGTCTCGTTGATCGCCTGGTACGCGGCGTAGACGGCGTTCTGCTCCTCCTGGGAGAGACGTCCCCATGCCTCCTGGTCGTCTGGCGTCGCGGTCGTGCCGTGGTGGATCAGCAGCAGGTACTTCATGTCGTCCTCCTTCTCGGGATTGTCGTCTCTGGACGAACGGCAAGGGAGCGAGAGGACACTTCGCGGGGACGAGTACGCTCGGGCTCGTGGCCGTCCACCGGTTGACCAAGGCCGAGGCTCGGCGGATCGCGATCCGCGCCCAGCTGCTGGACGCGAGCCGGCCGACCGACCTCCTCGAGGTCGTGCGCCACCTGACCTTCCTCCAGCTCGACCCGACCGCGGCGATCGCGCCGAGCGCCGACCTCGTCGCCTGGACGCGGATGGGCGGCGCCTATCGGCCGGAGCAGCTCACGCAGGCGCTCGAGCAAGACCGAACGCTGTACGAGGTCCGCGCGTACGTCCGCCCCACGGCCGACCTTGGGCTCTACCTCGAGTCCATGGCGGCCTGGCCGTACGCGACGGACGACAAGCGGTACTCGCCGCCACCCGGACCGGTGGCCCAACAGTGGCTCGAGAAGAACGAGTCGTTCCGCCAGGACGTGCTTCGCCGCCTGCGGAAGTCCGGGCCGCTGATGTCGCGCGACATACCGGACACGAGCGTCGTGCCCTGGCAGTCGACGGGCTGGACCGGCAACCGCAACGTCACGCAGATGCTCGAGTTCCTGAACTCTCGCGGCGAGGTCGCGATCGCCGGCCGCATCGGACGGCAGCGGCTGTGGGATCTCCCCGAGCGCGTGTACCCGCGCGTGAAGGCCATCCCGCTCGCGAAAGCCCGCCGAGCCCTCGCCGAGCGGCGGATCCGCTGGTTGGGCATCTCCCGCCCCGAGGTCATCGGCGTCAGCGGCGAGCGCTACCACGAAGTGGTGCACGGCGAGCCGGCCGAGGTCGACGGAACCGCGGGCGAATGGGTGGTCGACCCGGCCGCGCTCGGCCAGGACTTCGAGGGCCGCACGGCGTTCCTTTCGCCTTTCGATCGGCTCATTCATGACCGCGTCCGCGCCCAGGAGCTCTTCGACTTCGAGTACTACCTCGAGATGTACAAGCCGGCCGCCAAGCGGCGCTGGGGGTACTTCGCGCTGCCGATCCTCCACGACGACCGGCTCGTCGGGAAACTCGACACGACTGCCGACAGGAAGGCGTCGACACTCCGCGTGCATGTGATCCACGAGGACGTCCGTTTCACCCGTCCGATCACGAAGGGCGTGCGAGCCGAGCTCGACGCCCTCGCCTCGTGGCTCGGCCTCGACGCCGTGGAGTACGTGTCTCCCTAGTCTGCGACGCGCTTCGCGTAGCGGCGGCACGGCACGGCGATCGTCCCGGTCTCAGCTGCAGCCGACGCGGCGGCGGCGTAGTCGAATGTGCCCTCGTCGACCCAGCCGGCACGCTCGTAGAAGGCGCGGGCCCGACCGTTGCCGGCGACGACCGCCAGCCACGCCTCGGTGTGGCCGTTCGTCCGAACCTGTCGCTCGGCCTCGCGCATCAACTCGTCTGCGACTCCTGTTCCGCGCGCACCCGAGGAGACGTAGACCTGCTCGACTTCGTCGTCGACGACCATGATGAACCCGACCACGGCACCGTCGACTGTGGCGACGGTCGCGTCCGGAATCCGTTCGAGCGATCGCGTTGCGAACGACGCCTCGGTTCGAATGTCGACGAGCTCCTGTGGCACGTGCCCGAGGTGCCCGTCCCGCCAGCCCTGGCGCCAGATCTCGGCGATCGTCTCCGCGTCGTCGGCGCGGGCCGGCCGTAGTGCGACGGACGCCGTCACTGCGGACGGTACGCGAGGTAGACGACGCCGTTCGGATACGCGTCCGATCTCGCGAGGGACAGCTTGTTGGGCGCGTTCTCGTCGAAGAGCCTGGTCCCGGTCCCGATCGTGAGCGGGTAGACGAACAGGTGCAGCTCGTCCACGAGCCCATCCGCGAGCAGCGCGCGGACGAGCGTGACGCTGCCGCTCACGTAGATGTCGCCCTCGACCTCTTCCTTCAGTCGCCGGATCCGTTCGGCGTCGTACGGACCGACGATCTCGGAGTTCCGCCACGTTCCCTCCTCGAGCGTCCCCGAGACGACGTACTTGGTCGTGTCGTTGAAGAACGGAGCACCCGGGTCGTCCTCGACGGTTCGCGTCGACCACGCCGGCTCGAACATCTCGTACGTCTTGCGTCCGAGCAGGATGCCGCCGGAGCGGCCCGTCACCGCGCCGAGGGCCTCTCCCATCTTCGGGTCGAAGCCGTATTCGAAGGTCCACGTCGGCTCGTCGATGACGCCGTCGAGGCTCATGAACTCGTGTACGTGAATCGCGCCCATGCTCTACCTCCGTGTCGATGTCACGGTGTAGACCCTAGAGTCGCGCGCTATTCATCGATCGCGCCACGCGCGGAAGAAAGGGCCTCTCAGGCGGGCTGCCGAGCTTCCCGAAGGACGATGGCTCGGACGACCTCGATCCCGGCGACGATGAGGGCGATGAGCAGGAGTGCAGATAGCCAGCCTCGGGCGATCTGCGGAGCGATCAGCACCAGTGCGAGGAGCGCGCCAGCGGCGATTGCGTACGTCGTCACTCGGTTCTCGAGGACCGGCGCTGCGGCGCGGCGCGCGTCTGTCGCGCGACGGGTCTCACCGACGAACCAGACCCCGGCGATGGTGACGACGCCGAGGATGATCCAGACCCACGCACGGTCGGAGAGGGTCTGGGTGAGGATGTTCCAGGCGTCGTGGGCGGCCGGCTTGACCGCGTCGTCTCGCGCGAGCTCGTCGACCAGGTAGCCGCCCGCGAAGCGGCGTACCGCCAGCATCAGAAGCCCCACGACGAGCAAGCCGAGGGCGATCGCCCGGAGCTCGAGCCTGCGCCGCCCGCGAGCGAGCCAGACGGCGAGCGCCGCGACGATGAGCGCGACGAGCCACATCCAGTCGGCGACGGTGCGCAGGAGCTTCGTCGCCGTCTGCGCCGTCTCCAGCTGGCTCTCTTCGATGATCGCGATCCTTCCCGCGGACTCCGGGAGTCTCTCGGCGACCTTTCCGATCACCGCGACCTGGTCGCCAAGCTCGATCACGATCGGGCGGAGGTCGAGCACGACCGCGCCGCCCTCGGTCTGGATGAACGTCGTGTCGTCGTCGAGCAACCGAACGAGCTGGCGCTGCGTCCTGGTCGTCGCCTCCACCCACACGGTCTGCGCGCGCGGCCGTTCGAGCACGGCTACCGCTGCCCGATCGGCCCCCGAGCGGGCGAGACCGGCCAGAACCGGGGCGAGGCCCTGCTGTGCGGGAGGCAGCTCCTCCGCGATCGCCGCTTCGACGTCGACGTTCGCGAACAGCGTCTCGACCGCCGTACCCGCCACTTGGGTGCGGATCTCGTCGTTCTCGATCATGTTCCGCGAGATCGTCTCGAAGCCCTCCTCGTCGAGCGCTGTGTGCTCGACGTAGAACGCGATCATCCCGACCAGCGCGAGCAGGATCGCCAGCACGGTCAAAACACGCGCGCCGATCACGCGCATGCGGGACGTCCTCGGCGGTTCGCTGGTCCGTGTCTCGGTCATGTCGGTGCGGGGGGAACTTGCAGCATCCTATGGCGCGCGACGAGTTTCGTCACTACAGGGTTCGCACGCCCGGCGAAGGATCGGGATGATGACGGGGAGAGTCGAGGTTCATTGGTGACCCGAGGAGAGGACATGACGGCCAGCCAGCAAGCGACCCGCACGTACGGCCATTCCACGGACTGGAAGCCCGAGCGTCCGAGGTGGCGTCCGTACCCCCTGGTCGTCTCCTGGCTCGCGACGGGCATCGCGCTGATGGTCGCCTCCTGGGTACTTCCGGGCGTCGACGTCAAGAGCTTCTGGGGTGCGCTTCTCGTCGCCGCGATCATCGGCGTGCTGAACGCGGTCATCCCACCGGTGCTCGCGGCCTTGCGGTTGCCGCTCACGCTCGTCCTCGGCTTCTTGCTCGTCCTGATCGCGGACGCCCTCATACTCCAGCTCGCTGCGGTCGTCGCCGAGAGCGCGCTCACGGTCGACAACTTCGGCTGGGCGCTGCTCGCGGCGCTCGTCGTCGCAGCCGTGAGCGTCGTGCTCGCCGTATTCCTCGGCTCGGACGACACGGGGTCGATCCGCATCGCACACCGGATCGCGCGCCGGCAGGGGATCATCGCCTCGACCGACGTCCCGGGAATCGTCTACCTGGAGATCGACGGGCTTGCGCTGCCCGTTCTGCAGCGGGCGATGCGCGACGGCAATGCCCCGAACATGGCGCGCTGGGCGCGCGAGACCCACCGTCTCGCCGAGTGGGAGCCCGACCTCTCGTCGCAGACAGGGGCCAGCCAGGCAGGGATCCTGCTCGGGTCGAACGAGGACATCTCGGCGTTCCGCTGGGTGGAGAAGGAGACCGCGACGACGATGACCTGCTCCGCGCCCGCCGACTGCGCGGAGCTCGAGCGCCGGCTCGGGACGGGCATCGGCCTTCTCGTCGACGGCGGCGCCAGCCGTGGAAACCTCCTCTCCGGCGAGGCAGAGGACGTGATCCTCACCGTCAGTCGCATGGAAGCGGAGAAGAAGTCCAACCCCGGCTACCGGGCGTTCTTCGCGAACGGCGACAACGTGACGCGCACGCTCGTCCTCTTCGGGTGGGAAGTCATCCTCGAGTGCACGGCCGCGCTGCGCGCGATCCGCCGGAACGTGCAACCGCGGGGCCACCGCGGCGGCATCTACCCGCTGATGAGGGGTGCGCTCTGCGTCTTCGTGCGCGACCTGATCGTGTCGGGCGTGCTCACCGACATCATGCGCGGGCGCCCAGCGGTCTACGCGACCTTCTCGAGCTATGACGAGGTGGCGCACCACTCGGGCCTCGAGCGCGCCGACACGCTCGAGGCGCTGCGCAAGCTCGACGACCACTTCGGCCACATCGAGCGTGCCTGCCGGTACGCGCCGCGGCCGTACGAGATCGTCGTCCTCTCCGACCACGGACAGACCCAGGGCGCGACGTTCAAGCAGCGCAACGGCTACGGCCTCGACGAGCTTGTCGGGCGCTCGCTCTCGCGCGGTGACGTGACCAGTGTCGAAGGCGGGGACGAGCAACACTCCATGGTCGGGCTCGCCGTCAGCGAGGCGACCGGCACGACCTCGGAGAAGAAGAAGAAGCCGAAGAACGACGTGTCCGATCGCGATGTCGTCGTCATGGGCTCGGGCAACCTCGGCCTGATCTATCTCATGGAGGAGCGCCGCCGGCTGACGCTCGAAGAGATCGACGAGCGGCATCCCGAGCTCATTCCGGCTCTTCGTTCACATCCTCACGTCGGCTGGCTGCTCGTTCGCTCGTCCGAGCACGGAGCCGTCGCGCTCGGGGCGAACGGCACCCATTTCCTCACCGAAGGTCGCGTCGAGGGTGAGGATCCGCTGGCGCACTTCTCGCCGCATGCGCCGCAGCACCTGCTCCGCACGGACGGCTTCGAGCACGTGGGCGACGTCATGGTCGGGAGCTTCTACGACCCGGATCTCGACGAGGGCTGCGCCTTCGAGGAGCTGATCTCGTTCCACGGCGGCATCGGCGGGCTCCAGACGCGCCCGTTCATCCTGCACCCGACCCATCTCGAGGTCCCGGACGGGCCCATTCTGGGCGCGGCGAGCGTGCACGGGATCCTCGCTCGCTGGAGGCAGGAGCTCCAGGCGAAGCAGACCGCCGAGGCGCCCCGCTAGCCCGCGCACGCTGCGGCGCCGATGCAGGCACGGGCCTTTTCGTTGCCCATGACACGCGCTAGTGCGATTCCCGCCGATCTCCTCACGCCCCTCGGCGCGTACCTGCGCCTGCGCGGCGAAGGCGGCGGCAGCTTCCTGCTCGAGTCGGTCGAGCGGGGGCGACTCGGCCGCAACTCGTTCGTCGGGTGGGGTGCACGGCTCGTCGGGCTCGAGGAGGCGGAGACCCTCGAGACCCCTGTCGTCGGCTATGTCTCATACGACCACGCCGCCAAGCTCGAGCCGACGGTGCCGGTGCCCGCGGACGGGCCTGACTTCCCGGAAAGCCGTTTCGTCGTCGCCGAGACGCTCGTCCGCTTCGATCACGGCGCGGGAGTCGCCGAGGTCATCGCGGGTGAGCCGGAGGACGTCGCCCGCAAGCTGGCAGAGCCGCTTGCAACGGTGGAGTCAGGGGACGGCGAGCGCGGGCCGCTGCGCCGCTTCCCGTCTCAGTCGCGCTACGAGGACATGGTCCGGATGTGTCAGGACTACATCCGAGCCGGCGACGCCTATCAGATCGTCCCGTCACAGCGGGCCGAGCGACCCACGTCGGCATCACCGCTCGCGCTCTACCGCGCCCTTCGCCGGGTCAACCCCTCCCCGTACCTCTTCCTGCTCGAGCTCGACGGGCTCGCCCTGGTCGGCTCGTCCCCGGAGCGCCTTGTCGCCTGCGAGGACGGACGGGCGAGCGTATGCCCCATCGCGGGTACCACGACCCCGGATGACGGTGACGCCGAGCGACTGCTCTCGTCCGAGAAGGATCGTGCGGAGCACGTGATGCTCGTCGACCTCGGCCGCAACGACCTCTCCCGCGTCTGTCGCGGGGGGACGGTTCGGGTCACCCGCTTCCTGGACGTCGAACGGTTCTCGCACGTCTCTCACCTCGTCTCGGAGGTCTCGGGAGAGCTGCGCGACGGGGTCACGCCGTTCGACGTGCTCCGCGCCTGCTTCCCGGCCGGCACCGTCACGGGCGCGCCGAAGGTTCGTGCGATGCAGATCATCTCCGAGCTCGAGGGCTATCGTCGTGGCCCGTACGCCGGCGCCGTCGGCTACGTGCTCCCCGGCGGGACGATGGACACCTGCATCGCCCTGCGCACCATCGTGGTCTCGGATGGAATCGCCCGACTTCAGGCCGGTGCCGGTGTCGTGGCTGACTCGCAGCCCGATGCAGAGCACCGGGAGTGCCTGGCCAAGCTCGCCGCCCTCGAGAAGGCGATCGACGTGGCCGAAGCGGAGTACGTCGCATGAAGGTCCTGGTGCTCGACAACTACGACTCGTTCACGTGGAATCTCGTCCACCTGTTCGAGGAGCTCGGCGCCGAGGTCGTCGTCTACCGCAACGATGCGATCACGGTCGAGGAAGCTGAGGCTCTCCGGCCGGACCGTCTCGTCGTCTCGCCCGGGCCGGGCCGTCCGGCGGATGCAGGTGTGTCGGTGCACCTCATCCAGGCGCTCGGCCCGACCGTGCCCACGCTCGGCGTCTGTCTCGGCCACCAGGCGATCGTCGAGGCCTTCGGCGGCTCGATCGGGCAAGCGCGGGCGCTCCTGCACGGCAAGGCCAGCCGAGTGCATCACGACGGACAGGGGATCTTCGCCGGGTTGCCGGAGGAGATCGAGGCCGGCCGCTACCACTCGCTCGCCGCGGTCGACGTGCCTGACGAGCTGCTCGTGACGGCGCACACCGAGGACGGCGAGGTCATGGCAGTCAGGCACCGCGCATACCGGATCGAGGGCGTGCAGTTCCACCCGGAGTCGATATTGACGGCGACCGGCAGCACGATGGCGCAGAACTTCCTGCGCTCGACCTAGGAGGCGCCGTCGCGCGAGACCTCGCGCTTCATGAGATCCAGGAGCTCGCCGAAGATCTCCCGAAGGCCCGACTCCGACAGCGGTCCGCCGTTCGCCGCGAGCAGCTCGTCGAGAAGCTCGCGTTCGCGATCGGGGTCGACGAAGGAAATGCCGTGCTCCTCCTTGTAGCGCTTGAGCTCGGCGACGAGCGCGAGTCTAGCGTTGATCGCAGCCAGGATGGCGCGGTCCAGGTCCGAGATCTCGTCCCGAAGCCGGTGGATGCGGGCGTGAGCGTGCGGGTCGTTCATCGTCCGTTCGCAGGATAGGACCCGAAGACGCGGAGGTGCCTCGCGCGCGTGCGCAGCTCGCGCAGAGTCCCGCTCACGATTGCGTCGAGCGGGTGGCCGTCGAGCACGGCGTCGAAGCGGTAGCGCCATGGGGATTGCGGGATCGGGCGGGAGACGAGCTGCAAGAGGTCGATGTCGTGGCGCGCGAAGGGCTCGATCGCCCGATGGAGGGCACCCGGCTGGTGATCGGTGACGAACGAGAAGGCGGTCCGCCAGCGTTCGCCGCTCGCGTCGAGGCGCATGTGCGTCGCGATTGCGACGAAGCGGGTGTACGCCTCCGGATGATCTCCGACGTCGTCGGCGATCAGGGTTAGCCCGTGCAGCGTGGCAGCACGCTCGCTCGCGATCGCGACCTCCGCCGGATCGCCGTGCGCTGCGACCTGAGCGGCTGCGTCGGCGGTCGTCGCGGCTGCGATTGCCGTGGCCCACGGCATGCCGGCGAGCAGCTGTCGGCACTGGTCGAGCGCGACCGGATGCGAGTGGACGACGCGGATGTCCTCGACTCGTGTCGGAGCGGGGCCGACGAGGCAGTGGCGGATCCGCAGGACCGTCTCCGCCGTGATCGCGAGCGGCGAGTCGTACAGGAGATCGTGCGTCTCGGCGACCGGCCCCGCGAGCGAGCTCTCGATCGGCAGGACTCCGAATGCGACCTGACCGGACGCTGCAGCCTCGGCGACGGCACTGAAGCTCGGCAGGGGCACGAGCTCCGCGGCACCGGGAAAGAGGCGGTCGCAGGCAGCCGCGCTGTGGGCGCCGTCCCGTCCCGGATAGCCGACGGTGAGGCGTTCATTGTTTGCGGGCATCGGTTCGCGCATCGAGTCCATGATGGACGTACCCCGCGCTGCTCGACGGGCGCCGACGGCTCTCTATCCTTCAGCCCCCATGAGCAGCGCTCCTCTGCGAAGGTCGAGGCCGTTGAGCCAGCAGACGCCGGACCCGCCCGCGCAGTCGCCGCGACCGGCCCCCGCGGGTGCCGGCGCGTGGACGACCTCGTCGTGGCGTGGCTTCCCTGCCGGGCAACAGCCCGACTGGCCCAATGCGGCCGCGCTGGACGGCGTCCTGAATCGTCTTCGCGTCGTCCCGCCACTCGTCTTCGCGGGAGAGGCGCGGGCGCTGCTTGCGGGACTCGGTGAGGTCTGTGAGGGCCGCGCCTTCCTCCTGCAGGCGGGCGAGTGCGTCGAGTCGTTTCGGGACGTGTCGGCTCCCGCGATCCGCGAGCGGCTGAAGGTTCTGCTGCAGATGTCGGTCGTGCTGACCTACGGCGCAATGCTCCCGGTGGTGAAGGTGGGGCGCCTCGCCGGTCAGTTCGCGAAGCCGCGGACCGAGGCGACCGAGACGGTCGACGGCGTCGAGCTGCCGTCCTTCCGCGGGCACGTCGTGCACTCCGACGAGCCGACACCCGAAGCGCGAACCCCCGATCCCGAACGGCTCCTTCAGGGCTACTACCAGGCGGCGTCGACGCTGAACCTGCTGCGAGCCTTTACCAAGGGTGGCTTCGCCGACCTCAACCTCGTGCACACCTGGAACCGCGAGTTCGTGGCCGCGTCGCCGGCGGGTCAGCGGTACGAGGCGCTCGCCGGCGAGATCGAGCGTGCGCTCCGCTTCATGCAGTCGATCGGGATCGACCTCGACAACGAGCCCAGCCTGCACGAGGTCGACGTCTGGACGAGTCACGAGGGGCTGCTGCTCGAGTACGAGGAGGCGCTCACGCGCACCGACTCGCTCACCGGGCGACCCTATGACTGCTCGGCGCACATGCTCTGGATCGGGGAGCGGACCCGAGGCATCGACGGTGCCCACGTGGAGTTCTTCTCGGGAGTCGACAACCCGATCGGAGTCAAGCTCGGGCCGACCGCGACCGGCGAGGACGCCGTTGCACTGGCGGAGCGGCTGAACCCGGGCCGGATCCCGGGCCGCCTGACGTTCATCACGCGCATGGGTGCGGGGCGTGTGCGCGAGGCGTTGCCTCCGCTTCTGCACGCGGTGCAGCAGGCAGGGATTCCCGTCGTCTGGGTGTGCGACCCGATGCACGCGAACCTCGTCCGCATGCCGTCCGGGACGAAGACGCGCCGCTTCGACGAGATCATGGAGGAGCTGCACGGCTTCTTCGCCGCGCATCGCGAGGTCGGCACGTGGCCGGGAGGCGTGCATCTCGAGTTCACGGGAGAGGACGTGACGGAGTGTCTCGGCGGGTCGGAGGCCGTGCTCGAGGATCAGCTCGACAACCGCTACGAGACGCTCTGCGACCCACGCCTGAACGGGCGCCAGTCGCTGGATCTGGCGTTCCGGGTCGCCGAGCTCATGCGGGCCGGCTGAGCACGAGCCGTGCGGCTGGCGATCATCGGCACGGGGCTGATCGGCGCCTCCGCCGGGCTGGCGGCGCGGCGCGCTGGGGTGGGCGAGGTCGTGGGCTGGGACGCGGACCCGAACGCACTCGACATCGCGGTCGGGCGGGAAGCGGTCACCCGGACGGAGTCCTTGCCTGAAGCGCTCGAGGGGGCTGACGTCGCACTGGTGGCGATCCCCGTCGCCGGACTGCCGGCGGTCGTTCGCAGCGTGCTCGACGTCGCGACCGAGTCGTGCACGGTCACGGATGTCGGATCCACCAAGGGCGCCGTCTGCGCAGCGGCCGGAAGCGATCCGCGCTTCGTCGGCGGGCATCCGATCTGCGGAGCCGAGACGCGCGGGCCGGAACGAGCGACCGCTGACCTCTTCGCCGGCGCGACGTGGTTCCTCACTCCCGTGAGCTCGGTGGAGCCGGAGCGTTACCGCACCGTGCACGGCCTGGTCTCGGCTCTCGGCGCGCGCGCGGTCGCGATCGAGCCCGACGCGCACGACCGGCTCGTGGCCGTCACGAGCCATCTGCCGCACGCGCTCGCCAACGTGCTCCTCAATCATGCCGGCGCCGCACGCATCGAGGGCCATGACCCGCTCGCGGCGGCCGGAGGGTCACTGCGCGACATGACCCGCATTGCCGGCGCGAATCCCCGGATCTGGGTCGACATCCTCCTCGAGAACCGGGAGGCGCTCACCGCCGCGCTCGCGGAGCATCGCCGCCGGGTCGAGCAGCTGGAAGCCGCACTGGCCGACGGCGACGCCGGCTTTCTCGCCCGCTGGATCGGCGAGGCAAGCGGCAACCGGCGTCGCATGCTCGACACGGCCTACGAGGACGCGGGCGCCCTCCACCGGGTGCGGGTGCACGTCCCCGATCGCCCGGGCGTCCTGGCCGGCATCTTCCACGCGCTCGGCGCCGAGCGGATCAACGTCTCCGACTTCGAACTCGAGCACCTCTCACCCGAGCGAGGCGGAACGCTGACCATCCTCGTCACCGGTGAGGCGAGCGCGAAGCTCTCAGCGGACCTGCTCGAGGCGCAGGGGTACGGCGTCGTCGTCGCCCCGGTGCTCGAGGAGTAGCGGTCAGCTCGGTCTCAGCTCACCGCTTTCTTCACGAGCGCGGCGATCCTTTTCTCGTCGGCGGCGGTCAGCTTCTTCAGCGCGAACGAGGTCGGCCACATGTTGCCTTCGTCGAGGTTCGCCGCGGCGTTGAAGCCGAACGACGCGTACCGCTCCTTGAACTTCGACGCAGGTGTGAAGAAGCAGACGACCTTGCCGTCCCTGGCATACGCGGGCATCCCGTACCAGGTCTTCGGCCAGAGGTCCGGAGCGCTGTCCGTGACGATCGCGTGGAGCCGCTTGGCCATCGCGCGATCCGGATTCGGCATCTCGGCGATCTTCGCGAGCAGGTCGCTCTCGCCGACTGCCCTGTCCTTGCTCGCGCGCGCCTCCGCCTTCAGCTCCTTGGCGCGCTCCTTCATCGCAGCCTTTTCTTCTTCCGTGAACCCCTTGGAGCTCTTCGCGGACGTTTGCGTTTCCTTCCTTGCACTCATCATTTCCTCCTTTGCAGGCTCACCCCATGTTCTACCGGCCCGACTGACCGGGCCTGGCGACACCGATGACTTTCAGTCGTCTTCCGGGAAGTCGTGGATCCGTGAACGGATGAGCCGTACGAGGGCCGTCGTCGAGGACAGGGCGACCGGAGCGTCCGTCACCAGATACCGACCGATGGGTCACCGCCCAGGCCAGTGATCAGCGGTAGGGTCGTCACGACCCAGGTGGTGTGCGATGCGTTCGTCGCTCAGCCGCCGACGCGCCGTTACGAAGGGAAGTCGAATGCCGAAAGTCGTAGTTACCCATGCCGTCGAGGACATCGACCGTTGGTTGCAGGGCAAGGAAGCACGTGCCGCTGCCATCGAATCCGGCACGGGTAGCAACGTGACCGACTACGTTGCCGCCGACGGAAGCAACAACATCGCGATCACAGCCGACGTAACCGACGTGGCGGCGATCAAGTCCATGTTGGAGTCACCGTCGCCTGAAGTCCTCGCCGCGATGCAAGACCACGGCGTCGTCCCACCGTTCACTGCGTACATCCAGAAGTAGGCACAGCAGTGTCCGGTCACCGTGAAGGCCCGCTCCGGCGGGTCTTCCGCTTTCATAGGACTGCTACCACGTGCGACCGAGCGAGCAGGCCCCACCGCCCGAGCACTTCGCGAGGGGGAGGGGCGGCGGGGCAGCAGCGTTGATCGGCTAATCCGAATCAACCGCAGCTCGGAATATCTCTTCGCGTGCGCTCGGCGCTACTCGCAGCCTGCGTCCTCTCCGCCCTGGTGATGTCGAGCGGTGTCTCGGCACACGTGGTGCCGGTGCCGCAGACCCTCCCGACCGGCGTCGTCACGACGATGGACTTCGCCGTGCCGAACGAGCGCCCGGAGCCGATGTCGGGAGTGACCATCAGCGTCCCTGCAGGTCTCCAGATCGTTCGCGCACATCCGACGGCGGGCTGGACAGCGACTCACCACGGCTCGACCTCCACCTGGCGGGGCGGCCCGCTGGCGCATCTCTCCATCGAGAGCTTCCGTCTCGACGTCGATGTCACCGCACATCCGGGGCCAGCAACGCTGGACACGCTCCAGCTCTATCCGAGCGGAGCGACTGTCAGTTGGCCCGCAACTCTGACTGTCGTGCCGGGGCCGCCAGGCGGCGAAGGTGCGCAGAGCGTCGGTTGGGGCGTGATCGCCGCCATCGTCGGCGCTGGCCTCCTCGTCGCTGCGTGCATCGCCGTGCTCGCGTGGCGCCGCTCTCCAAGCAGCCGGTAATCGCGCGAGCAAGCCCGCCGCGCGTCCGGCGGCGGAGCAAGCCTCGCCTGAGGTGAGCGATGCCTCCTGAACGAACTCGCTTCAAGTCTGCGCCCAGGGAAAAGGCCCGCGTTTGCGGGCCTTTCTTCCAAGCCCGTCTGACGGACTCGAACCGTCGACCCCCTCCTTACCATGTGCCCTTCGAGCTTCGCCGGACGTCGCCTCCAATAGTTCTGCCCGGAAATCGCGCGGATCAGAGCGTCCTCAGATTGTCGCGGTTCGCCGCGGTTCGCGGCGAATGGTTTCCAATGCGTTTCCATGCGTTCACTCAAACCGAGCGCGATCGCACTGAGAGCCATAGGTCCCGCGCAGCTCTCCGATCCCCTCGCTGAGGCACTCGAACGAGCAATACCAGCCGAGCCCAGTTGCGCTGTTGCCCTCCCGAGACGAGATGCGACCATCGAGCCCGTGAGGACGACCGGCCACGGTCGCCCTCCCGGGCTGTTCCTCACCAGATGGTCGGCTTCGCCTCCTGGAAGATCCAGGCGTCGAAGAAAGCAGTCAGGTCCATCCCCGACTTCTGCTCCGCGAGCGCGATGAAGTCCGGCGTCGTCACGTTGCCGTAGCGGTTCTGCGTCGCCCAGTCGTTGAGCAGCTGGAAGAACGCCAGGTCCCCGATCTTCTCCCGCAACGCCTGAAGCGTCATCGCGCCGCGGTAGTAGACGGTGCCGTTGAAGAGCAGGGCTGGGTCGAGGAAGTTGGCGACCGCGGGGCCCCAGAACGCCGTGTCTTGCGCGGGCGTGTTGTAGAGCTGGTTGAACCACTGCGCGGCGGACTTGTTGCCCTGGCGCTCGCTCCAAATCCACTCGGACCACGTTGCGAAGCCCTCGTTCAGCCAGATGTCGGGCCACGTCGTGAGCGTCACCGAGTCGCCGAACCACATGTGCGCGAGCTCGTGGACGAGCGTCGCCTCGTCCGGCACGTAAGGGAAGTTCGGCTTCGTCTGCGTCTCGAGCGAGTACCCGACGACCTTCGCCGAGTCGACGATCGCGCCGACGGCGTTAAACGGGTACGGACCGTAGATCGACTCGTAGAACTGGACTGCCTCGGGCAGCTTCGACAGCACCTGCCCCTTCGCGAGCTGCGGGTCGACGGCGACGTACGACGGGATGCTCCCCACGTTCGAGATCGTCAGGTCGAACCTTCCGAGAGTCGCTGTGGCGAGGTAGGTCGCCATGGGGTCCGTCTCCTTCCAGACCCAGGTCGTCTTCCCGCCGGTCGTCGAACTGGAGACGAGGATGCCGTTCGCCATCGCGGTCAGCCCCGCGGGGACGGTAACGCGAAAGTCGAAGGTCGCCTTGTCGCGCGGGTTGTCGTTGCACGGGTACCAGGCTGGCGAGCCCTGCGGCTCGTTGACGACGAACGCTCCGTCGTCCGTCGGCACCCAGCCTTCGATCGAGTTGTCGGGGTCGGTCACGACGGCCGGCGTGCCGGCGTAGTCAATCGTGACGGTGAAGGTCGTGCCCGCGAGAATCCCCGGCCTCGGCGTCGCCGTCAGCTCCTGCCCGCCGTCGCGCGTGAAGGTTGCGGCTCGGCCGTCGACGAGCAGCCGCGAGATCGCGAACCCGCGCAGGTCTAGGTTGAAGCTCGAAAGATCCTGGGTTGCCCGGGCGCTGATCACGGCCGTCGCCGTCAACTGGTTCGACGACGGCGTGTAGTCGAGGGTCAGGCCATAGTGCTGAACGTCGTAGCCGCCGTTCCCGGCGTTCGGGAACATCGGGTCTCCGAGCCCCGGCGAACCCGGCGCGAAGTTGGCTGCGGACGCCGCCGCCCCAAGTGCCAGGGCGAACACGCCGGTGCACAGCATCGTCCGTACGAGACGCTTTGTCATCGGTCCCCCTTTCCTGTCGTCGAACCCGCCGTGCGCCACCTATAGCGCGCCCCGGGCCCGCCTACCTTCGTCCCGGTAGGTTCGTCAGTGTTCGAATCCGGTCGTCACCCGTAGGTAGTCAGACACGCAAGAGGCTACTCGGACGCACCTGCGAGCGCCCTCTGGATCTGAACGAACCATGCTCTTCGCGACCAGCCCCGTTTCCATCTTGCTTCCAGAACGGTGCGTCCGACTCCTCGCCTTACGAGCTGCGATCAAAGCATCTTTACGAACCATGCGGCATCCCGCCAAGCCCTCTGACGGACTCGAACCGTCGACCCCCTCCTTACCATGACCGCGCTGGCTTACCCGTGCGTACCCGCCTCTCCCGGAATCGGCCCGGTTGAGCGGATTCGGCTCGTGGGGCGGGCGACCCCTTACCGGCCTTTGTCCACCTCACCGTTCCAGATTCGTTCCAGGTTCGAGGTTGCGGGTCAGATGCATGTTGCCCGGCTAGACGCTCTCGTCGCTCTCCCTGGCGAAGGAAGTCGCCGAGCGTAATGATCCGACCCGATGAGCGCGACATCGCGCCTTCGCCGTAAGCGCGTCGTCTCGTACCCGCGCGCTGTTGTCTGTTCATCAAATAGAGAACGAGACCAACGACGCGTGAGCCCGCGCTTGGTGGCGTCCCCTTCGTTTTGACCGGGCCGAACAGGTGCCATAGTTGGGCGCGTGCGTTGGCGGCTCATGGACGGCGTTCCCGACGAGGAGGTGCGGCGTCTGTTATCGGTCGCTCGCCGGCGGCGCTTCTCGCGCAACGAGGTCGTCTTTCACCGCGAGGATCCGGCCGACTCGCTGCACCTGATCAGGAAGGGTCGGTTCGCGATCCGGATCATGACTCCGCTCGGGGAGACGGTCACGATCGGCATCCGCGGTCCGGAGGACAGCTTCGGCGAGATGGCGCTCGTGGCGGAGGGGACGAAGCGCTCGGCCACCGTCGAGGCGCTCGAGGAGGCGGAGACGTTCGCCGTCTACGTCGCGGAATTCCAGCGGCTGCGCAGGGAGCACCCGACAGTCAACGAAGTTCTCATCGGCTTCCTCGCCGGGGAGGTTCGACGGCAGAACGAGCTCCTGCTCGAGGCCCTCTACGTGCCGGTCGAGCGGCGCGTGCTCCGCCGGCTTGCGGAGTTGAGCGCGCTCTACGCCGGCCGCGACTCGGTGATCCCGCTCACCCAGGAGCAGCTCGCGGAGATGGCGGGCACCTCGCGCGCCACGGTAAACCGCGTGCTCCGCGAGGAGCAGGCGCGCGGGACGGTGGAGCTCCGGCGGGGACGCACGCTCGTCCTCGACGCGGAGGAGATCGTGCGCCGCGCGCGCTGAGCCTCAGCAGAGGTTGCCGTTGTTGTAGCGGTCGAGCGTGGCGGCGAGCGAGAGCGCCTGGGCGCGGCGCGCGTCCTTCGATTTCGAGCCTAGGTAGTCGCCGGAGCCGGTGAAGTTGAGCTGGTCGAGCAGCGTCTGACCGTCCAGGACCGCCTGCTGCACCGCCGTGCACGTCTCTGCGCCCGCGGCGAGGTTGAAGCGGGCGGCAAGCAGCTGCGCTCCGAGCTCGTAGGCGGCATCGCTCGACTTGCTCTTCCCTGCCTGGTCCTGTTTCGAGAGGAGCTTGACCGCCTGCTGGCAGGTGGTGACCGTCGAAGTCGCCGATGCGTCTGCGGCAGGAGGTCCTCGGCGAGGAAGAAGCCCGCCGCCGCGCCGCCGTTCTTCTGGGCCGTTGCCGCCTGGTTTCCGCTCGTGCAACGGTTCCAGTTCTTCCAGTAACCGATCGTGCGCGGGTCTCCGCCGGGTCGGGAGTTGTCGACCTCGAAGGAGCGAGCCTGCCCGGGCTCGACCTTGAAGTCGTAGCAGCGGGTGCCGAGATCCTCGGGCGGGCTCTTGCTCGCGTCTGGGTTGTAAGGCGTGACAATGTCACGGTCCAGCTTCCAGAAGGAGGTGAAGCCGGCCGGGACAGGGGTCTCGCAGATCTTGTACGTCTGCGCGGGGATCAAGTTCCCGCTGCCGAACTCAAGCAAGCCGTCCTGATCGCCGAACGTCGACCTCCTGACGCCGTCCGCCGGCAAGCCGGGACCGGTCAGGATGAACAAGATGTCCTTGCTCGGATCGACGACGGCGTTCGTCGTCTTCCTGAGGGTCACCGAGCCGAGCTTCGTGTTCGTGAAGGTGCAGACGATCTGGGCGCCGGCCGAGACGCTGAAGCTGACCGCGTCGCCGGCGCGGGTCGCACTCGTGCCGGTGCAGACGACGCTGCTCAAGACCCACCCTGGTGGCACGGACTCGGCGATCGTCTTGGTGCCCGCCAACTCGGACGTGTCCAGGGTGTCCGTGTGCGAGGAAGGCGTGGCCGAGCCGGGATCGGTGTCCAAGGTGTCGCCGTCCACCCCCACGCCCGCGGCCACGAACGCGAAGTCCTGCGGATCCGAGGCCGGCAGGGTCTCCTTGCGGTAGGTCATGGTCGCCGGGCAAACGACGGTCACCGACGCCGAGCGCTGTACTGCCGTGCGGTTATCGGCCTGCGCGAACGCGGTGTTGTCGTAGCGGCCGCAGCTCGCTGTCGTCGTCGGGCTCGTGACGTGGACCGAAATGGTCTCCCCGTCGGTGAGGCTGCCGAACGTACACGACAGCAATCGCCCCTCGATCGAGCACCCAGCAACTGCTGGATCTAGTGACCAGCTCAGATCAGGGCCGGCCGGCAACTCGTCCGTGAGGGCAACGTTCGTCGCCGTACCCTGACCGGAGGGAACCTCGTTGACCCAGGTGCAGCGGACGGTCTCGTCGGCCTCGAGATGGATGGTGGCGACGGCCCCGCTGAAGGTGGAGTTGTTGTTGGGGTCGTCGCAGCGCAGCGAGACGAAGCGGCCGTTGGTCGAGAGGGCGCTCTCGGTGACCGTGTAGGTGCCGGGGACGACGTTGGCGCAGGTCTGCTCGCTGCCGGAGGCGATCCCCTGCAAGTTGCACGGCAGGTCGTCAGTGAAGACGGCGGCAGGCTCAAGCGAGGGGTCGTGCGTGGCGGGGGCCTGCTTCTCGACGATCACCCAGCCGCGCCGGTCTTCGTTTACCCACACGCAGCGCACCGTCTCGTTTGCCTCCACGCGGATGGTGGCGACGGCCCCGCTGAAGGTGGAGTTGTTGTTGGGGTCGTCGCAGCGCAGCGAGACGAAGCGGCCGTTGGTCGAGAGGGCGCTCTCGGTGACCGTGTAGGTGCCGGGGACGACGTTGGCGCAGGTCTGCTCGCTGCCGGAGGCGATCCCCTGCAAGTTGCACGGCAGGTCGTCAGTGCAAGACGGCGGCAGGCTCAAGCGAGGGGTCGTGCGTCGGCGGGGGCCTGCTTCTCGACGATCACCCAGCCGCGCCGGTCTTCGTTTACCCACACGCAGCGCACCGTCTCGTTTGCCTCCACGCGGATGGTGGCGACGGCCCCGTCTGAAGGTGGACGTTGTTGTTGGGGTCGTCGCAGCGCAGCGAGACGAAGCGGCCGTTGGTCGAGAGGGCGCTCTCGGTGACCGTGTAGGTGCCGGGGACGACGTTGTCGCAGGTCTGCTTCGCTGCCGGAGGCGATCCCCTGCAAGTTGCACGGCCCGAGGTCGTCAGTGAACGTACGGCGGCAGGCTCGAGCGAGGGGTCGTGCGTCGGCCGGGGCCTGCTTCTCGATGATCACCACCCCGCGTCCGTTAGGCGTCGATCGTGGAGTCGTGCGTTCGTAAAGATGCAGCGCACCGTTTCGCCTGCCTGCAGGCTGATCGTCGCTTGGCGGGCCCTCGTTCCAGGTGGACGTTGGAGTTGGCGTCGTCACAGCTCAGGCCGGTTAGCGTGAAGCCCGCCGGCGGCGGATCCTCGGTCACGGTGTAAGTGCCCGGGGCCACGCGCCTTGAAGGTCTTGATCTTCATGAGCGCTGGCGCAGGCGGCGCCGCCGAGGGGAGAAGCTGCCGGTCCCCGGAGGTCGGTGCTGAAGTGGAAGGTCGCCGGTTGCCCAGTTGGGGTCGAGCCGCTTCTCGATGATGACGCGGCCGTGGTCGATGTGGTTCGTGAAGATGCAGCGCACCGTTTCGCCCGCCTGCAGGCTGATCGTCGCTTGTGCGGGTGCCCTCGTTCCAGGTCGACGTTGGAGTTGGGGTCGTCGCAGCTCAGGCCGGTTAGCGTGAAGCCCGCCGGCGGCGAGCTCCTCGGTCACGGTGTAAGTGCCCGGGGCGACGCGCCTTGAAGGTCTTGATCTTCATGAGGCTCGGCGCAGGCGTCGCGCCGAGGGAGAAGCTGCCGGTCCCCGGCGAGGTTGGTGCTGAAGGGGAAGGTCGCCGGTCGCCCAGTTGGGGTCGAGCCGCTTCTCGATGATGACGCGGCCGTGGTCGATGTGGTTCGTGAAGATGCAGCGCACCGTTTCGCCCGCCTGCAGGCTGATCGTCGCTGTGCGCGGGTGCCCTCGTTCCAGGTCGACGTTGGAGTTGGCGTCGTCACAGCTCAGGCCGGTTAGCGTGAAGCCCGCCGGCGGCGGATCCTCGGTCACGGTGTAAGTGCCCGGGGCCACGCGCCTTGAAGGTCTTGATCTTCATGAGGCTCGGCGCAGGCGGCGCCGCCGAGGGAGAAGCTGCCGGTCCCCCGGAGGTTGGTGCTGAAGGGGAAGGTCGCCGGTTGCCCAGTTGGGGTCGAGCCGCTTCTCGATGATGACGCGTCCCTGATTCGCGATCTCTCCGTGGTTCGTGAGGTCAATGCTGAAGCCGATGGGGTTGCCGGCCTCGACCGTCTCGGCGTCCGCCGTCTTCACGAGTTCGAGCGACGCCTCCGTCGAGGCGGCCGAAGCGCCAACCGCGGCCGCAGTTCCGGTTCTGCTCGACGCGCCTAGTGCGGGCACGAAGAGCAGGACCACGCAAAGCAGCAAGCCTCGCGAGGCCTGTCTCCGAAACCAGCCGCAGTTTTCCAACCCTCTCCCCTGTGATGAAGGTTCGGGTGCTTGTACCACGCACCGACACCGAAGTCAACGTCGTGCAGCCTCATGCCTTCGAGCGTAGAAATAGTCGCCTGCGCCGTCGTTCACGCGCGCGACGGATGGAACGTCAGGGCGGCAACAGCACGCACGTGCGCTGGTCGCATGCGCTGCGAGCGTCGTAGGCTTGGCTGGTTCGGCCATGGCGGAGCTACCTCGCGGCACTGTCACCCTGCTCTTCACGGACATCGAGGGCTCGACGCGGCTGCTGCAGGAGCTCGGCGAGGAGGCCTACGTGCGGGCGCTCGAGGATCACCGCCGCCTCCTCCGCGAGGCCTTCACCGGCCACGGCGGGGTCGAGGTGGAGATGCAGGGCGACTCCTTCCACTTCGCCTTCGCCGATCCGTGCGAGGCCGTGCTCGCGCGGCGCAGGCGCAGCGGCGCTCTGCCGAGCACGCCTGGGAGCGCGAGCCGATCCGGGTGCGGATCGGGCATGCACACCGGCGAGCCGCTCGTCACCGGCAAGCCTGTATGCCGGCCTCGACGTCCATCGCGCGGCGCGGGTGATGAGCGCCGGGCCACGGCGGCCAGGTGCTCGTCTCCGAGCGAACGACGTCGCTCGTCGCAGCGCCGAGCTGCCGGACGGGCTCTCGCTGCGCGACCTCGGCGAGCATCGGCTGAAGGACCTGT
This sequence comes from uncultured Gaiellaceae bacterium, assembly GCA_963787855.1. Classification (GTDB taxonomy): domain Bacteria; phylum Actinomycetota; class Thermoleophilia; order Gaiellales; family Gaiellaceae; genus GMQP-bins7. The sequence continues at coordinate 31,174 of CAWBER010000010.1, read as the reverse complement.
CGGCGCCGCAGCGGCTCTACCAGCTCGGCGAAGAGGAGTTCCCGCCGCTCGCCTCGCTCTACCAGACGAACCTGCCCGTGCCGGCGACGCCCTTCCTCGGGCGCGAGCGCGAGCTCGCAGGAGGTGAGCGCGCTGCTCGCGGACGAGAGGACTCGGCTCCTCACCCTGACCGGAGCGGGGGGCTCGGGCAAGACGCGGCTCGCCGCTCAGGCGGCCGCCGACGTCGTCCGAGCTCTTCCCGGACGGCGTCTTCTGGGTCGGGCTGGCCGCCCTGCGCGAGCCAGGCGCTCGTCAGCTCGACGATCGCGCAGGTCGCTGGGGGCGAAGGAGGAGCTTGCCGAGCACATCGGCTCGAAGCGGCTGCTGCTCCTGCTCGACAACTTCGAGCAGCTGCTGGCAGCAGCGACCGAGCTTGCCGAGCTCCTCGCCGCCTGCCCGAACGTCTGACGCTGCTCGTCACGAGCCGCGAGCCGCTCCACCTCAGGAGCGAGCGCGAGTACGTCGTCCTGCCCCTGCGCGAGGCGGACGCGATCTCGCTCTTCTACGAGCGCGTGCGGGCAACCGGCGTCGAGCTCGCGGCGAACGGCGAGATCGCCGACGATCTGCCGCCGGCTCGACCATCTGCCGCTCGCGATCGAGCTCGCCGCGGCGCGCGTCAAGGTGCTTCCGCCGACCGCGCTCCTCGAGCGCCTCGAACGGCGGCTCCCGCTCCTGACCGGAGGCGCGCGCGACCTCCCCGAGCGGCAGCGCACCCTGCGCGCGGCGATCGACTGGTCGTACGACCTGCTCAGCACCACCAGGAGCAGCGCCTCTTCGCCCGCCTCGCCGTCTTCGCCGGCGGCTGCACGCTCGAGGCGGCGGAGGAGGTGTGCGAGGCAGGCCTCGACACGCTGCAGTCGCTCGTCGAGAAGAGCCTCCTCCGCCACACCGACGGGCGCTTCTGGATGCTCGAGACGATCCGGGAGTTCGCGGGCGAGCGGCTCGAAGAGTCAGGAGAGGCGGATGCGATGCGGGAACGCCATGCCAGGTTCTTCGTGGAGCTCGCGGATCGCAGACATCGCCGACCTGCGAGGTCGCGATGCGGCCCTCTGGCTGCAGCGGTTCGAGGACGAGCACGACAACTTCCGCTCAGTCCTCGCGTACCTGCTCGAGAGCGGCGACTCGGCGAGCGCGCTGCGGCTCGCGGGAGCCCTTTCGCGCTTCTGGATGAGCCGCGGCCATCTGCGCGAAGGGAGACGCTGGCTCGAGACGACGCTGGAGGCCTCGGCCGGCGCGGACGACGCGCGCGCGCGAGCGCTGCGCGGGCTGGCCCTCATCGCGATGGAGCAAGGCGACCTCGATCGGGCGGCAGCTGCCGCGGAGGAGGCGCTGCCAGCTCGATCGCGAGAGTGGCGACGAGGAGGAAGCTGCTCTAGTCGATGCGCTTGCTTGCGGACATCGCCGCCTACCGAGGGGATCTCGACCGCGCGGCCCGCCTGTGGGAGGAGTCGCGCGGAGCTCTGCGCGGCGTCGGGGACGGCGACTGGAGCTTGCGATCGACGCTCTATAACCTCGGCGCACGTCGCTCGTCTCCAGGGAGAGCTGGCACAGCGCGGAGACGTACTTCGAAGAGTCGCACGCGATCTTCCGCGAACTCGGAGGACGTCCGAGGGCCAAGCGTGGGACGCTTACCGGCCTGGTGCAGATCGCACTCGAGCGAGGCGACCTCGCACGTGCCCTGTCGATGCTGACGATCGCGACGCGAGCTCTACGCGAGCATCCGCTTCGTGGCGGGCCTCCTCGACTCGCTCGAGCTCTACGCGACGCTGTTCGAGCGGCTGGGAGAGCCCGAGGCGGCGGCGCGGCTGTGGGGTGCGCGCAAAACGCTGGGCGGCGAGGTCGGCCGCGAGGCCGACCATCCACTCGAGCTCGCCGCGCACGATGAGGCGGTCGCTCGCGTGCGCGCTCGCCCTCGGCGACGAGGCCTTCGAACGGGCGTGGGAACTCGGTAGCGCGATGACGCTCGACGAGGCGGTCGCGTTCGCCCTCGAGCAGCGTTCGTCGGCTCGCGATCCGACAGAGTCCGTCAACGATTTAGTCCCCGGATGAGAGAGGGACGCGGCCGGCGGCCTCCCTCTCGATGGCCGGCCGACTCGAGACCTCAACCGCCCCAACGTCCGGCTTCGGCAATCGGGGCGAGCGCCGCGGCCACAGCGATCATGGTGAAGAAGACGGTGATAAGACGAGCCTTCATCGTGTGCTCCTTTCGATCGATGACATTGACAGGAGCGTAAGGAGGCGGAGGACGGCCGTCGTTCGCGCGCCCAACGGAGCATCTGTCACGGCCGCGACACACCAAATTCGTCCTGCGGAAGCGCGCTCGCCGATCTTCCCACAGAGCTCACTGACCCCCTCTCTGGCGAAGGAGGGAGTCATCGGGGCGCCAGCACAGGCAACATTAGTCCGCTTGTTTGCAGGAGTTTTCGAAGACGAAGGTCGCGAGTGAGCGTCTCGAGCACGTTCGAGGACCGTGTCGCGAGACGTCGCGCGTGCCCGCGAGTGCCCGCCAGTCCCAAAATGTACCCGTCTCGTACCCGCGGAGACATCAAAATCTCGCCATCGCAGGCAACACCACATGCCCATTTACAGGGCTTTTATGCAAGCCCTCTGACGGACTCGAACCGTCGACCCCCTCCTTACCATGGAGGTGCTCTACCGACTGAGCTAAGAGGGCAGGAGGCCGGAGTGTAGCCCCGCTTCCGCGACCGGAGCCAGGCTCTACCCGACGGGAGGTCCCGCTTAGGTTGGGCGGTCCGGTGCCCGGAAGGAGGGGCTCGGCGAGGGAACCAGGGGTTCCGCCGCCGGATGCAGGGAGGAGGATTCGAACCTCCGAAGGCTGAGCCAGCGGGTTTACAGCCCGCCCCCTTTGGCCACTCGGGAATCCCTGCGCGGGCGCGCCATTGTAGCCTCGGCCTCCCACGGCGTCGTGCGGGCCGTGACCTATGACTCGGCGTTCGGGATACGTGCTCGCGGTCGGGCTCGCGACCGCTCTCCTTTCCGGAGGGGGAGGCGTTGCGGGGGCCGCCGGCGCACGGCCGGAGCGCCCGCTCGCGGCGCTCGTCGCCACCGGCGCGACGGCGACCACGGCCTTGCTCGCCGACGCGAAGTGGAGGGTCGAGCTCTCCTTCCTGTACCCCGGAGACACGGATCCAGCGGTCTCGCCGGACGGCGACAGGATTGCGTTCGTCTCCGAGCGCGATGGAAACGCCGAGGTGTACGTCGCGGACGCGCGCACCGGCGAGGTGCGGCGCCTGACTCGCAGCCGAAAGCCGGACCGGCGGCCCGCGTGGGCTCCGGGCGGCCGCCAGGTCGTGTGGCAGAGCGGACCTCCGGGCGAGGCCGACCTGGTCGTCTCGAAGGCGAACGGACGAGCTCGGCGGCTGCTTGTCCGCGGCCCGGGCGACGACGCCGAGCCTGCCTGGTCGCCCGACGGCTCGCGCATCGCGTTCTCCTCGAATCGCGCCGGCCGGCGACAGCTGTGGGTCGTCGCCGCGACCGGCGGGGTGCCGGAGCGTCTCGTCGAGACGCCGGGGCGGGCGTCGGCGCCGGCATGGTCGCCCGGCGGTCGGCGAGTCGCCTTCACGCGCGAATCCGCCGGGAACCCGGACGTCTGGCTGCTCGACCTCTCGGATGGGAGCACACGGAAGCTCACGCGCGGTCCGGGCCGAGACTCACGTCCCGACTGGTCGCCCCGCGGAGGCCGCATCGCGTTCGCCCGCGTTGCGTCCGGTCGCACGTCTCTCTGGGTGGTCGGGGCAGACGGTCGGCCCGGGCGACCGGTCGAAGGAACGGACGGCCTCTCGGACCCGGACTGGGCGCACACGCGTCGCGCGCTCGTGCCGAGACCGGACGAGCGCCTCCCGGACCTCGACCAGCGCGCGCCGTCGGAGCTCCGCGTCGTCCAGTCCGGCCGGAGCTTCCGGCTCGGCTTCGCGTCGTCGACGGAGAACCGCGGTCTCGGCCCGCTGGTGATCCGCGGCGCTCGTCGCGCGGGTGGGCTGATGATCGCCGACCAGCTCGTCGAGCGGCGCGGCCGGGCGACCCGGATCGTCCGCGACATCGGGCGGCTCCACTTCGAGCTCCACTCGCCGCACTTCCACTGGCACTTCCAGTCGTTCGTGCGCTACGAGCTCCGTCGCGGCGCCGACTTCGGGCTGGTCGTCCGCGACCGCAAGAGCGGCTTCTGTCTCATCGATCGCTGGGGGCATGCGTCGCCCCGCATCCGCGGTACCGGTGCGCCGCGTTTCGTCGGCGACTGCGGGGCGGGACAGCCCGACGCGCGCGGTGTCCTCGAGGGCACGTCGGTCGGCTACGTCGACCGGTACCCGGCGTTCTTCCACGGGCAGGAGCTCGACGTGACGCATCTTCCCGCCGGGCGCTACGTCCTCGTCCACCGCGCGAACCCGGAGCGGGCGATGCGCGAGCTCCGCTACTCGGACGACACGGCCTCGGTGCTCCTACGTCTCGCCTGGCCGGGCGGCAGGACCGCGGCGCCGCGCATCTCGGTGCTCCGCCGCTGCGAGACGAGCGAGCGCTGCCCGCCGCGCTAGCGCACTCCTACAATCGCCGGGTGGAGCGCGTCGACGTGCTCGTGGTCGGTGCCGGGCCGGCGGGATCGGCCACGGCGATGCACCTGGCTCGTGCCGGCGCCGGCGTGCTGCTCGTCGACAAGGCGCGTTTTCCGCGCGACAAGCCGTGCGGCGGCGGGCTGACCGGGCGCGCGCTGCGGCACCTGCCCTGCGACGTCGAGCCCGTCGTCGAGCGGGTCGTGGACCGAATGGTGGTGCGCGCGTCATACCGGACGACGCTCGATCGAACAGCGCCGGGGCCGCTCGTCGCGATGACTCAGCGTCGCCGCCTCGACCTGCACCTCGCCGAGCAGGCAGCGGTCGCGGGCGCCGACTTCCGGGACGGAACGCTGGTCGCGGAGCTCGAGCTCGATGACAACGGAGCCTCCGCTCGGGTCGGATCGACACGCGTACGGGCGTCGTACGTCGTCGGGGCCGACGGTGCGAACGGCATGGTCGCGCGAGCTGCGGGCTTGGGGGCCGGGATCCTCCGAGGGGTCGCGCTCGAGGGAAACGTCCCCTGGAGCGCGCTCGAGCAGACCCGCTACGCGAGTGTCGCCTGGGTCGAGCTCGGCGTCGTTCCCGGCGGCTACGGATGGGTCTTTCCGAAGGACGACCACGCCAACCTGGGAGTCGGCGGGTGGATGGAGGAAGGGCCTCGACTCCGAGATCACCTCGAGCGGCTCGCGCGAGCTCACGGCGTCGATCCGTCCGAGCTGACCGAGGTCCGAGGGCACCGGCTGCCGATGCGCGAGCTCGGCGCGCCTGCGGCGCGTGGCCGCGCCCTGCTCGTCGGCGATGCGGCGGGCCTCGTGGACCCGCTCTCCGGCGACGGCATCTACGAGGCGCTCGTCTCGGCGAAGCTCGCCTCGGCATCCATCCTGGCCGAGCGCCCGGAGGAGTACGAGCCGGCGCTTTCGGCGGCCCTCGATCGCCACGCCGCCGCGTCGTGGAAGGCCAAGCGCGCTGCGGATCGCTACCCGCGCGCGTGCGTCTGGGCGCTGCGCGCGCCGGGGGTCTTCGAGGCGGTGTCCGGACTTCTGCGCGGCGAGCTCGCGCATCCGCGGGACGCGCCGCGGCTCGCCCAGCCGCCGCTTCGCCTCCTCTCGCGGCTCGCGCGCCACGCCGCCTAAAGGGGAGCCCGAAGGGGGCCGATCACGAGTGCGATGGACGTCGCAGCAGCTGCCGTGGTCCTCGCGCCTGCGCTTGCGCTCGGGAGCTTCCTGAACGTCGTCGCCGCGCGCGTTCCGGCGGGTCGGTCGATCGTGCGGCCGCCATCGTCGTGCGGCAGCTGCGCGACGGAGATCCTCCGGCGCGACAACGTGCCACTGCTCTCGTATGCCCTGCTCCGCGGGCGCTGCCGGCACTGTGACGCGCACATCTCGCTGCTCTACCCGGCGGTCGAGCTCGTCAGCGCGACGCTGATCGTCGCGTGCTTCGCGGTGTTCGGCGTGACCGCACGGGCCGCGCTGGCCTCGGGGGTCTGCGCGCTTCTCGTCACGCTTTCGGCGATGGCGGCAAGAGAGAAGGCGCGGTCTCCCGCGCCTCCTCTCGGTGATTTCGTTTCGACGCGGACTAGCCGCAGGTCAGGTTGTTCTTGAAGTCCGAGCTCGAGGGGGTCGGGCCCGTGACACTCCACGGATGGGCGCCGTCGGTGTCGGCGAGGCAGTACGAGCTCGCGTCGGTCGACGGAATACGGAGCGTGGGCGAGACGGCCGAGTCGATCGCCACGAGCGCGGCCGGGGTCATCCCGACGTAGGTGCCGTTGTCGTCGTAGTACGCCTGCGCGGCCGGGAGCGCCGCCCGCAGGTTGGCCTTCATCTCGTTGTTGGCAGCCCGGTCGCGGAACCCGATGTAGGAGGGGACGGCGATGGCCAGCAGGATGCCGATGATGATGATCACGACGAGGAGCTCGATCAGGGTGAATCCCTGCTCTGAGCTTCCGCCGAAGCGGGATCGAATCCGCATGAGCATTGCCGCAACTCCTTCCGCAGTCCGCAGTCGATGGGTGGAACGGACCCCAGAAGAGATCGGCTTGGTGCTGGGCGACGCCTACCCCAAACAGGGTGATGTGAGGCCGACAAGTCAAGCTTCTCGAGTTCGTTCAGTAGCACGCGGTTCCGCGATACTCGGGCCATGAATTCCGTCCTTGCGATGGAGGTCAGCTGGAGCGCAAAGCAGCTTGCCGCCGGGCGCGACTGAGGCGCGGGTGACCTCCCTCAGGGCGACTCTGGCCGAGGCGCCCTTCACGATCGAGGACGTCGATGCCCTGGCCCGGGCGCCCGCGACGCTTGCCCTGTCCGAGCCCGCTCGCGACGCCCTCGTCGAGGCACATGCCGTCGTCGAGCGCCATGCGCTCGGTGACGAGCCGGTCTACGGGCTGAACACCGGCCTCGGAGCCAATCTCGCGTTTCGTGTCGATCGCGACACGATCGAGGCCTTCCAGGAGCAGCTGGTGCGCGCCCGTGTGATCGGTGTCGGCGAGCCGCTGCCCAAAGCCGTCTGCCGCGCGGCGCTCATCGTCCGCTGCATCGGCCTTTCGCGCGGCGGTGCAGGCGTGTCTCCCGCGCTGATGGATCTCCTCCTCGCCATGGTCGAGCGCGGAGTGACGCCGGTCATCCCGCGCCGGGGGTCGATCGGTGCTGGCGATCTCGGCCTCGCGGCTCACCTGGCCGCGGTCGCGATCGGCCGCGGCGAGGCCTGGTGCGAGGGACGCAGGATTCCGGGCGCTGCGGCACTCGCGGCTGCCGGGCTCGTACCGGCCGCGCTCGTCGCGAGAGACGGTCATGCGCTGTGCAACACGAGCTCGGTGTCGATAGCGCACGGAGCGCTCACGCTCGTCGAGGCGGCGCGCGTCATGCTCTTCTCGGCCCACGCGGCAGCGCTCGCCTGCGAGGGGTTCGCCGCCAACGTGTCGATCTTCGACGCGCGGATCGCGGCCTTGCGACCGGCGGCGCGGCAGCAGGACGCGGCAGCGCTCTTCCGACGTTTGCTCGAAGGCAGCTCACTCGAGGCTGCCCCGGCTCGACGGATCCAGGACCCGCTGTCCTTCCGTTGTCTGGCGCAGATCGTCGGGGTCGCGCTCCAGGCACTCGAGGAGGCTCGGCGGGAAATCGAAGTCGAGCTCGCAGGAACGTCCGACAGCCCGGTCGTCCTCTCCGACGGGCGAATGCTGTCGACCGCGAACTTCCATACGCCGGCGCTCGCATTCGTCTTCGATGCGCTCGCGATCGCGAACGCCCACCTCGCAGCGGCGTCCTTTCAGCGAATCGCGCGCCTGCTCGATCCTGCGCTTACGGGGCTGCCGCGGTACCTCTCGCCGGTCGGTGGCAGGTCGGCGGGCTACGTGCCGGTGCAGAAGCTGTGCGCTTCCCTCGTCGCCGAAGTGCGGCTCGGCGCGACGCCGGCGAGCCTCGACGCCATGCCGGTCTCGGACTTCGTCGAAGACGTTGCGCCGCAGACCCCTCTCGCGATCGCGAAGCTCGCTGGCCAGCTCGAGCCGCTGCGGATGCTGAGCGCGGCCGAGGCGCTCGTCGCGGCGCAGGCGGTCGACCTGCGGGAGGGAGCGCGGCTCGCCGCGCCAACGAGGCGTCTTTACGACGCTCTGCGCTCTGTGGTCGAGCCGCTGGGCGCCGATCGAGAGCCCGCGCCCGATCTCGAGCGGGTCGTCGCTCTGGCCGTCGACCAAGAGCTGCTCGGCGATCTCGCATCGTCGCTCGACGGGCTGGATCTGCCCTTCCTGCCGCGGCACTCGGCCGTCGAGAGCGCTCGGTGAGCGACGAGCGCATCGAGATCCTCTTCCTCTCGGGGCGTGACGTCGAGGAGCTCGAGCTTTCCGTCGAGGACGTCCTCGGGGCGGTCGAGGCGGTCCTCCTGGCGCAGGCGGAGGGGAACGTCGCGCTCGATCCACGTGTCCAGCACGTGCCCGACCCGTCCTTCGCCGGTCATTTCAACGTTCTCCGTGCAACCGTCTGGCCACTCGGCGTTACCGGCGTGAAGGTCGTCGGCGACTTCGTCGAGAACTACCGCGCCGGGCTTCCGTCCGAGCTCGCGCTGGTCACGCTCTTCGACCCGCGCACAGGGGTGCCGCTCGCGATCATCGACGCAACCGAGATCACGGAGCGCCGGACTGGCGCGCTCACGGCACTCGGCGGGCGCGAGCTCGGCCGTCGTGATTCGAAGGTGCTCGCACACATCGGCGCACGCGGCACGGCGTTCTCGAACGTGGTCATGCTCGATCACTTCTTCGACTTCGAGGAGATCCGGGTGACGAGCAAGCGCCCCGAGTCGCGCGAGCTCTTCGCGCACACGCTCGAGGAGGCGTTGGGCAAGCCGATCCGGGTCGCCGACTCGATCCGCGACGCCGTCGTCGGAGCGGACGTCGTGGTCGAGGCCACGAGGCTCGCCGCGCCGGAGCCGCTCCTCGAGACGGCGTGGCTCGACGCGTGCACTCTGCTCGTCCCGTACGGCACCATGAGCGTCCTCGAGCTCGACGTGCTCGAACGCATGGACAAAGTGGTCGTCGACGACTGGGCCCAGTGCAAGCGTGACGATCCCTTCGGCGCGTTGCGCCAGCACGTGCGGGACGGGCTCCTGACCGACGAGACGGTGTACGGCGAGCTCGCGGACGTGGTCGCGGGAGCGAAGCTCGGGCGCGAGAGCGACTCGGAGCGCATCCTCTTCTGGCACCGTGGTCTCGCGACCACGGACGTCGCGCTCGCACACCTCATGCTCGGGCGGGCGCGCGAGCGAGGTCTCGGCACCACACTGCGCTACAGGTGAGCCGGATGCCCGGCGAGCTCGGCGTCGAGAACGAGCACCGTTCGCACGCCGTCTCCGTGACGGAGGCGGTCGAGCGCGTCGTTCACGGCGTCGAGGGGCTCGATGCGCGTGATGACGCTCGCCAGATCGAGCTCGCCGGCGAGCGCGAGCTCCGCGAGCTGCGGGAGGTCGCCGGCTGCGTCGCCGGAGCCGTAGTACGAGCCGCGGATCGCCTTGTCGGAGAGGAACTCGATCGCGGGAAGCGCGACATCGACGTCCTTCGGGGCCAGGCCGACGACCACCGCCGTTCCGCCGGGCCTGAGGCAGTCCCAGGCGAGCCGCATCGTCTCGGGCCGGCCGACGACCTCGAACGCGTGGTCTGCGCCACGGCCCGCGATCCGAGTGACCCTGGCAGCCGTCGTCGCGGACCCTGACTCGACCGCGTCGGTTGCTCCCCGCGAGAGCGCGAGCTCCAGCTTGGCAGGATCGAGATCGACGGCGACGATCGGCGACGCGCCGGCCAGGTTGAGGGCGGCAACCACCTGGAGCCCGACGCCGCCGCAGCCGATCACGACGGCCGACTCGCCGGCTCGGACGCGCGCGACGTTGCGGACGGCACCGAACGCGGTCACGACGCCGCAGCCGAGAAGCGACGCCTGCCAGAGCGGGAGGTCGGGGGGAGCGGGACGGCGCCAGCGGCCGCGACGACCGTGTAGTCGGCGAAGCAGGCGGTCATCAGCGCGTGCTGGAGCGATGTCCCGTCCGGAAGTGAAAGCCGCGACGTGCCGTCGTGCAGGACCCCACGTGGCCCGTTCTCCCCGGCCGGTAGACACAGGTGGAAGCGACCCGCGCGGCACTCCTCGCAGGTGCGGCATGCGGGAACGATGCAAAAGCCGACGTGATCCCCCGCCGCGACGTGCTCGACTCGTGCGCCGACCGCCTCGACCACCCCGGCCCCCTCGTGCCCGAGGACCATCGGCCAGCGCCCCTCTCCGAGCTCGCCGTCCGCCAGACGAACGTCCGAGTGGCACACACCCGCAGCGGCGACGCGAACGAGGACCTCGTCGTCTCGCGGCGGCGCGAGCTCGACCTCCTCGACGACGAGCGGCCGCCGTGGCTCGTGGAGGACGGCGGCGCGAATGCGCATCAACCGATCCGGTACCGCTCGAGTGCGTCCCAGTCCGGGACCACGCCCAGACCAGGGCCGTCGGGCACGCCGATCGTGCCGTCCTCGTCGATCTCGAGCGTGACGGGAAGGAGCCAGTCGCGCCGCTCGGCCGACCAAGCGGGCGGATCGAACGGGACCTCGAGGTACGGGCACGTCGAGCACGCGAGAGCTGCGTGCACGTTGGCGAGAAGGCCGTATCCGTTCGACCAGGTGTGGGGGCTCCACCAGCTCCCGGCTTCCTCCGCGACCGCCACGACGTGACGCGCGCCTTCCATCCCTCCGACGAGCACGACGTCGGTCTGGACGACGTCGACGCCGCCGCGCATGACGAGATCGCGAGCCTCGGCCGTCGAGCGCACGAACTCCCCGGCCGCGATCCTGAGGTCGACCTCCCGACCCAGCGCGGCATACCCCTCGACGTCCTCCGTGGGGAGCGGCTCCTCGAGCCAGTACGCGCCGAGCCGCTCGAGCTCGCGCGCGAACGCGAGCGCCGTCTCGAAGTCCCAGCGCGGCGTGAGGTCGCCCGGCATGCGCCAGCCCTGGTTCGCGTCGACCATGATCTCGACCTCCGGCACCGCCTCGCGTACGGCCTCGATCACGGGCAGATCGAGGCGCCAGTCTTGCGAGTGGAGCCGGATCTTCGTCGCTCTCACGCCCGCGTCGCGCAGCGCCTGACAGCGTCGGACACGTTCGTCCGCAGGGACGAGCTCGCCACTCGACGCGTAGGCGCCGATCCGGTCTCGCTCGCCCCCGAGGAGCCTCCACACAGGCTGGCCAGACGCGCGCGCGACGAGATCCCAGACGGCAACCTCGACGATCCAGTTGCGCCCGTGGTGCAGGTCGACGGTCTCGACGATCCCGTGGACGGTGCTCGTGTCCGTCGGGTCGACGCCGACGAGAAGCCGCTCGAGGAGCTCGCGGTCGGGGAGCGCGTCCCCGCTCGCGTAGCCCTCGCTGCCGTCGTCGGAGCGGACGACTGCGATCGTCGCGTCCTGGTGCGTCCGTGGCACGGGATCCCAGGCCGGTGCGAACGGCGGATCGAGCGGGTAGCGGTAGCGCCGCGTCTCGATCGCCGCGATCCGCATCACTACTCCCCCGAGTAGAACGGGCTGCGCAGCGAGTCCCGCTGCTCCACCAGCGCGGCCGCCGCACCTGGGTCTCGGCCGTCGACGCAGACGCCGAGCGCCTTTCGCGTCGCGGCCCGGCTCGCGACCCGAAGCGCCGTCTCGTCGGTGCAGGCTGGGTCGACCCAGAACGCGACGAGGACGAGGAGGTCTCCGCTCGCCTCGATCAGACCGTCCGCGACGGCGTCGAGAACGCCTTGCCCGATCCCGAGCTGCGCGGCGCCCCAGGTCAGCGTCTGGTGGCGGTCGTCGACGGCGGTCGCCTTGTTCATGATGAGAGTCGGCGGCCAGACAGGCTCGTACTCCTGCTGTGTCTCGCCGACGCAGACGAGGACTGGCGTGTGGCCCGGGCTCGGGAGCGCGAGCATCGAGATTGCGGCCGCGGCCGTCGGGCTGCCGCGGTGAGCGAGCACGACGTTGACGTGGGAGCCGTTCGGCGCTTCGCCGCTCCAACCCTCGCCGATCCGGCCGTCGAGCTCGTGCGGTCTCATATCTCGAGCACCACCCGTAGCGCATCTCCGGAGTGCATGAGCTCGAATCCGCGCTCGGCCTCCTCGAGCGGCAGCCGGTGCGAGATCAAGCGATCGATCGGGAGCCGCCCGTCCCGATAGAGGTCAAGCGCGTGCGCGAAGTCGCGCTCCGGCTTCGTCGAGCCGTAGATCGAGCCAAGCACCCGGCGCTCCATTCGCGGGATGGTGAGCGCAGGAAGGGTCAGCTCGGAGCCCTCGCGCGGGATGCCGATGAGCACCGCCGCGCCGCGCGTGCGGGTCGAGAGGAAGGCCGCTTCCATGACCTCGGGCCGGCCGGTGGCCTCGATCGCGTAGTCGACTCCCCCGCCGGAGACGTCGCGCACCATTTCCGAAGTCGCTTCCGCGCTTCCCTGCCACTCCACCGTGTCCGTCGCTCCGAGCGAGCGTGCGACGTCGAGCTTCTGCGGTGCCGTGTCGACGGCGACGATCGGCTCCGCTCTCACGCCCGCCGCCGCGAGCAGCGCCGAGAGGCCGACGCCACCGCACCCGAAGATCGCGACACGGTCGCCGGCCGCCACGCCCGCGGTGCGCCACACCGCGCCCGTCCCGGTGGACACTGCGCAGCCCACGAGCGCGGCCACGTCGAACGGCGTGTCTTCGTCGATCGGGACGCAGGAGCGCTCCGGGACGACGCAGGCATCGGCGAACGTCGAGAGGAAGGAGTAGTGGTAGACCGGCTCGCCGTCGCGAGAGAGGCGAGGCGTGCCATCCATGAGCCCTCCCGTGCCCATCGCGGGCCAGACGGTCGAGCAGAGCTGGGGGAGGTCGCGCGAGCACTCCTCGCAGTTCCCGCACCAGGGCGTCCACGAGAGCGCGACGTGATCGCCGACGGCGACGCGCGTGACGTCCGCACCGATCGCCTCGACGACGCCCGCACCCTCGTGGCCGAGGACCGCCGGGCAGACCGTCTCGGACGTCCCGTCGACGGCGTTGTAGTCGGAGTGACAGACGCCACTCGCACGCAGACGCACGAGCACCTCCTCGCGACCGGGCGGGGCGAGCTCCAGCTCGGAGACGGTCAGCGGCCCGCCCGTCTGCTCCAAGACGACGCCTCGAATCTTCACAGCGTGACCTTACGCTGCGAGTGCAAAGAACGTGCGCAGGATCTGCTCGCCGGCCGGGTCCTCGGGCCGGAACTCCTCGGGATGGAATTGCGTGCCCCACCAGCGCCGCACCGGGTCGGCGATCGCCTGCACCGCGCAGTCCGCGCTCGACGCGAGCACGCGAAAATCGGCGGGGACAGCGACGACCTCGTCGTCGTGATCGTGGAAGACCACCGCCTCGGCAGGCAGGCCACGCAGAAGATCGCCGCGGTCGTGCACCCGAATCGGCAGGTAGCCGTGCTCGCCGGTCCGGCTCCGGCCGATCGTTCCTCCCGCGAAGACGGCCTGCAGCTGCATCCCGGCGCAGATCCCGAGCACCGGCCGTCCCGCCGAGCGGACGGCATCTCCGAGTCGCTCGAGCTCCGCAGGATCGTGGGCCGACCACGGGGCCGACGAGCCACCGAGCACCACGCTGCCTGCTTGTCGAAGCTGGGCTGGCTCGACGTCCTCGTAATGCGCGACCTCCACTGTGTCACCGGACGCGTCGGCGATACGCGCGCGAAGCCGCTCGTAGTTACGCGACCGGGCCTCGGTCAGCAGGGACTTGCGCTCCGTGAGGATTACGACGACCGCCACGCAGCGAGGATAGGCTTGCCGCGTGGGTGACGGCGCAGCGAAGCCAGGCCTCCTCGAGCGGCTCGAGCAGGGTCCCGTCGTGTGCGCCGAGGGCTACCTGTTCGAGTTCGAGCGCCGGGGCTACCTGCAAGCCGGCGCGTTCGTCCCCGAGGTCGTCCTCGAGCATCCCGAGCTCGTCGCGCAGCTTCACCGTGAGTTCGTCCACGCGGGATCGGACGTCGTCGAGGCGTTCACCTACTACGCGCACCGCGAGAAGCTCCAGACGATCGGCAAGGAGCACTTGCTCGAGCCCATGAATCGTCGGGCCCTCGCGATCGCCAAGGAGGTAGCCGACGAGACGGGCACGCTGCTCGCCGGTGACATCTGCAACACGAACGTGTTTGTCTCCGGCGACTCCGAAGCCGTCGTCCGGCGAATGTTCGAGGAGCAGGTCGCATGGGCAGTCGATGCCGGCGCCGATTACGTCGTGGGCGAGACCTTCACCTGGGGCGAGGAAGCGCTGCTCGCACTCGAGGTCATCAAGGCGTCTGGGCTGCCTGCGGTGATCACGTTGTCGATCCACCGAGAGGGCACGACCGGCGAGGGTTGGACCCCCGAGGACACGTGCAAGCGGCTCGAGGATGCGGGCGCCGACGTTGTCGGACTGAACTGCAGTCGGGGGCCGAGGACGATGCTCCCGTTGGTGGCGAAGGTCCGAGAGGCCGTCGACTGCCGGGTTGCAGCGCTGCCCGTGCCGTACCGGACGACGGACGTCGAGCCGTCGTTCCAGTCGCTGACGGATCCGAGCTGCGACGTGATCCCGGGCGGACGCCCGTTCCCCACTGCACTCGATCCGTTCGTCTGCAACCGGTACGAGCTCGAAGACTTCGCACGAGCGGCACATGCGCTCGGGGTCGACTACCTCGGCGTGTGCTGCGGTGCAGGCCCGCACCACATCCGGGCCGTGGCCGAGGGGCTCGGTCGGCGGCCGCCGGCGAGCCGCTACTCGCCGGACATGACCAAGCACGCCTTCCTCGGAACGCACGATCGGATCCCGCAGGAGTACAAGGAGTACGCCGAGCGGCTCTAGCGTGCTGCCGACGTGGGTCGCGGCTGCTGCAACTGCCGCAACTCCTCGATCGGGATGTGGCAGCGCATGAGATGGCCGTCCTCGACCTCGACCAGCGGCGGTTCCTGCTCGACGCAGACCGGCCCGAGAAAGCGCGGGCAGCGCGTATGGAACACGCAGCCCGACGGGGGAGAGGCCGCGCTCGGGATGTCGTCGCCGAGCTTGATCCGGTCGCGGCCGCCGCCGTCGATCGTCGGCACCGCCGAGAGCAGCGCCTCCGTATACGGATGATGCGGCCCGTCGAAGACCACGTCCGCCGGGCCGAGCTCCTGCAACCGCCCGAGGTAGAGAACTGCGATGCGGTCGGAGATGTACCGCACGACGCCGAGGTCATGCGAGATGAAGAGGTATGCGACGCGCTTCTCGGCCTGGAGCTCGACGAGAAGATTGAGGATCGCGGCCTGCACCGACACGTCGAGGGCCGAGGTGGGCTCGTCGCAGACCACGAGCTTGGGATCGCCGGCGAACGCGCGCGCGATGGCGACGCGCTGCTTGAGCCCTCCCGAGAGCTGCACAGGCTTCTGCGTGAGCGTGCGCTCCGTCAGCCGTACGCGCGAGGTGAGGTCGCGCATCCGCTCGTCCGCGGCTCGCCCGGTGACGCCGGCGAGCTTGCGGAGGGAGCGAAGCAGGATCCGGCGGACCGAGTGCCGGCGGTTGAGAGCCGAGTCGGGGTTCTGGAAGACGATCTGGAGCGCACGCAGCTCCTTCCGCGACCGCTTCTGGTAGCGCTCGGGCAGCGACGTCCCTTCGAGGGTCGCGCTGCCGGACGTCGGAGGGACGATGCCGAGCAGCGTGCGCGCGAGCGTCGTCTTCCCGCTCCCCGACTCGCCCACGAGTCCGAGCGTCTCGCCGGGCCAGATCGCTGCGCTGACACCGGTGAGGGCGTGGACGGGCTGCCCTCGCTGGGTGAAGATCTTCGTGAGCTCGTCCAGCTCGACCAGCGGCGGCTGCGCGCGGTCGACGCCAGGAAGCTCGAGGTCGGCCGCCATGGCGCGCGGGAGCCCGCTGGCGCGTTCGTGGTACCAGCACCTACTCTCGTGGCCCGCCGAGACGACGAAGGGCGGAGGCTCCTCCGCGTGGCAGCGGTCGTCGGCGAGCGCGCAGCGATCGGCGAAGACGCAGCCGGGGAGGTCCATTCCGAGCGCTGGGAGGAACCCCGGAATCGTGTCAAGCCGGCCGTGGTCCTTGCGAACCCCTCCGCGCGGAATGCATCGCAGCAGCCCGACGGTGTACGGATGGCGTGGGTCCTGCAGGACCGTCTCGACAGGCCCCTCCTCGACGAGTCGTCCGGCGTACAACACGCCGACGCGGTCGCACATCTTCGAGATGACGCCCAGGTTGTGGCTGATGAAGAGGACGGCGGTGTCCATTTCTCGCTGGATCAGCGCAACGAGATCGAGCACCTCCGCCTCGACCGTCGCGTCGAGGCCCGTCGTCGGCTCGTCGAGGATGAGGAGCGCCGGATTCTTGGCCAGCGCCATCGCGATCACGACCCGCTGCTGCATGCCGCCCGAGAGCTGGTGCGGGTAGCGGCTCATCACGCTCGACGGGTCTGCGATCTGCACGCCAACGAGTGCGGCCTGACCCCGCTCGCGCGCCTCCTTCGCGGGCACGCCGAGAACGGTGAACGCCTCGGCGACCTGCGTCCCGATCTTCAAGGACGGGTTCAAGGCCGATCCCGGGTTCTGGTAGACCATCGAGACCGTCCGCGCGTGGTACTCGCGGAGTGCGCGGCGGCCGAGAGCGAGCACGTTCTGGCCTGCTACCGAGATCGTGCCGCCGGTGACGCGGCCGTTCCGTGGGAGGTACCTCACGATCCCTAGTGCCGCCGTCGACTTCCCGCAGCCGGACTCGCCCACGAGCCCGTACGAGCGCCCGCGCCCGATCGAGAGCGAGACGCCCCGGAGAACGGGGCGGTCGATGCCGCGAACGCGGTATACGAGGTCGAGGTCGGAGACCTCGAGCGCCCGAGCCGAGGGGTCTGCGCTCACCGCTCGTAGACCTCGCGCACGCCGTCACTGACGAGGTTCACCGCGATGACGAGGCTCGCGATGGCGAGCGCCGGGAACAGCGTCATCCACCAGTACGGGTCGATCAGCGTCCAGTACTGATTGATCTGTGCCGCCCAGTCGGGGGACGGCGGTGGCACGCCGAAGCCGATGAACGTCAGCGACGCGACCGCGAAGATCGCGTACCCGAGACGCACCGTGAACTCGACGACCACGAGCGGGAACACGTTCGGGAGGATCTCCGAGAACATGATGTAGAGCGACCGCTCGCCCCGGAGCCGGGCGGCCTGCACGTAGTCGAGCTCGGTCTCGGCGAGCACGGCCGCCCGCACGGTGCGCGAGATGATGGGTGCGAAGATGAGCCCGATCGTCAACGTCACGACCCACCTGCTCGAGCTTCCGACAGCCGTGACGATCAGGATCGCCGTCACGATCAGCGGCAGGGCCAGGACGGCGTCCACCAGGCGGCTCATGCCGTCGTCCACGAAGCCGCGGAAGTAGCCTGTGACCAGACCGAGGGCCGTGCCGAGCACGGTACCGATGAGCGTTGCCGCGGGTGCGATCACCAGGATGCTGCGCGACCCGGCGAGCACGCGCGAGAGGATGTCCCTGCCGTTGGTGTCGGTCCCGAACGGCATGTCCCCACTCGGGCGGAAGGTTCGTCGTGAACTGGTTGTCGAAGATCGGGTTGTACCGCGTGACGAGGCCGGGGAAGAGCGCGCAGAAGATCCAGAAGCGAAGCACGAGCGTCCCGATGCAGCACGCTCGGCGAGCGGAGGATGAGTCGCAGGCGCTCGGCTCCGGGCGGCTGCGCGCCTCGGAGCGGACCGGCGCACTAGGCGGGAGTTCGACGACCGTCACTCGGACTGCCGCCCCCAGCCGGATCCGCGGGTTGAGAGCCGCGTAGAGGAGGTCCGCGATCAACGTCACGACGAGGTAGACGATCCCGATGACGAGGACGCCCGCCGTCAGCAGCGGCAAGTCCTTCTGGCGTGCAGCCTCGTACACGAGCAGCCCGATCCCCTGGTAGTTGAAGAGCACCTCGACTGCGACGAGGCCGCCGACGAGATACCCGATCTGGACGGCGACGACCGCGATCGTCGGCGGAAGCGCGTTGCGGAGTACATGCCTGCGTACGACGACGCCGGACGGAAGGCCTTTCAGATAGGCGGTGCGCGTGTAGTCGCTGTCGAGCGCCTCGATGACGCCGGCGCGCGTGACGCGGGCGATGTATCCGAACAGGACGAGCGTGAGGGTCAAGGCTGGAAGCAGCAGATACTCGAGCTGCGTCATGTGCGCTCGCGCCTTCCTCGGCCTGCGCCGTCACCGGCAGCCAGCCGAGCCAGATCGCGAACACGAGGATGAGGACGATCCCGGTGACGAACTCGGGCATCGCGGCCAGCGAGATTCCCGTGATGGTGATCGACTTGTCGGTGAACCTCCCGTAGCGCAGCCCCGCGAGCACACCGCCGAGGATCGACACCGGCACGCAGATCAGGAACGCGACGAGGGCGAGCTTGAACGAGTTCTCGAGCGCGGGCTTCAGCAGATCCCAGGTCGGCACCTGCTTCGTCAGCGAGGTACCGAGATCGCCCTGGATGAGGCCTCCCGCCCAGTCCACGTACTGGGTGAAGGCGGATCGGTTCGTTCCGAGCTGCTCGTTGAGCGCGTCGACCGACTCCTGCGTCGCGAACGGGCCGAGGACGGCGCGGCCGACGTTGCCGGGGAGGATCGTGGAGATCCCGAACACGATCACGCTCAGGAGGAAGAGCGTGATGCAGCGCCAGGCCGAGGCGCTTGAGAAGGAAGCGGGTCACGGCAGCAGACGGGCGGCGGGCCGATCTGCGCCCGCCGCCCGCCCGTCTCGTACGTGGCTAGGCGAGGCCGACCTTCGCCAGCCGGATGTGCGAGATCCCCTCGGGCACGTAGTTCTTCACCTTCGAGGAGCTGGCCGTGACGTACTTGATGAAGTAGTCGGTGATGACCGGCGTGTCGTTGAGGAGGATCCCCGCCATGGCCTTGGACGCCGCGCGCTGAGCACGGACTTCCGCCGCCGCGAGGAACCTGTTCGCGAGCCGGTCGAACGCCGGGTTCTTGTAGTGGGAAGCGTTCCAGTCGCCCGTCGACATGTAGCAGCGCGTGATGTAGATGTTCGGCACGCCGCGCGCGCCGTACTCCGTGAGCGTCATCGGCCTGTTCAGCCAGGGCGTGGTTGTCGCGTAGTCCGCTCCCGGCGGCTCCGAGTCGTAGTACTTCGAGACGTCCATGACCTCGAGCCCCACCTCGATGCCCGCCTGCCGCGCATATGCCTGGATCGACGCCGCGTGGTCGGTGTGGTCGAGGAAGCTCCAGGTCGTGAGCGTGAACTTCAGGTCCTCGGCCCCGGCCGCCCTCAGCAGAGCTCTCGCCTGTGCGAGGTTCTGCCTACGCTGCCGCGTGGTGCGGTCGCTGGAGGCGAAGCCCCGCCAGAACGGGCTGTCGTTGCCGATCTGCGCCTCTCCGAGCATCACGCGCTGGATTTGCTGGGGGCGGTTGATCACGAGCGCGACCGCACGACGCACCCGCGCATCCCGGAACGGCTCCAGGTCCGTTCGCATGGAGACCTGCCGGTGGTTCGCGGTCGGCACGGAGTAGTAGGTGTACCTCGAGTTGTTCCTGAAGGGTCGCCCCTCCTGCGGCGACAGCTGCATCGCGAGGTCGATCTGCCCCGCACGCAGCGCGAGCACCAGCGGCGCGCTTCCCTGGAAGAACGTGACCCGGACTCCCGCGAGCGGTACGCGGCCGCCCCAGTAGTTGGGGTTTCGGACGAGCTCGGCGCTCCGCTTGTCGACGTACCTGCGGAGCCGGAACGGTCCCGTCCCGATCATGCCGCTCTTCACCCACGTCCCGGGCTTTGCCGCGATCGCGGCCGGCTGGATGATCGCCTGGTAGGTCGTCTGGCTGAGCAGGTAGGGGAACACGCCGATCGGCGACTTGAGCCGAACGACGACCGTGTATTGACCGCGGGCCGAGACGCCGGAAGCGTCGAAGAACGGCGACAGGCCCGCATTCGAGCCCTTCGCGGTGACGTACTGCTTCAGACTCGCCACGACGTCCTGGGCGGTCAGCGTCTTGCCGTTGTGGAACTTGACGCCCCTGCGGATCTGGAACGTCCACGCCGTCGCGTCCGCATTCGGCCGCCAGCTCGTCGCGAGCGCGGGCGCGACCGTGCCCTTCAGGGTCGTGAACGTCAGGTACTCACCGGGGATGCCGGCGAACGCGAGCGAGGGACCTTCGTTGAGCAGGTACGGCTCGAGCGAGGCACCGAACACGGGAATGCCGACCCGGATGATGCCGCCGGCCTGTACCGCTTCGAGCGGCGCTCCGAATGCGAGGTCGGGCTCGCCCATGAAGCGCAGGAATGCTCCGATCGTGCCGGCGCCGAGCCCGAACATCGTCGCGCGTCGGAGAAAGTCCTGACGATCGAGCTCTCCCCCGACGAACTCGTCGATGACGTTGTTCTCGAGCGGCCCCGCCTCGTTTCGGCGGTACTCCTCGATCAACCTCTTGGTCTCGCGGTCCATCCCCGAATCTCCCTTCGGTTATGTGCGCTCTTACGGCGGGCGCCGCTTCTGGTTCTGACGCAAGATCGACATGGTTGTCTGCCAGGCGTTTATGACAGCCCCGGACAGCCCACGTCAAGCTGCTTTAAAGAAGCGCTACGCGCCGTCGCCGAGAAGCTCGTCCGCATACGTCATGCCGACGCGCCTCATACCCCTGGGTCCAGGCTCGTAGTGCCCCATCCGCCAGAGCGCGGGCGAGTACAGGTGAATCGAGGTCGCCGGTGTCGCCTCGGGCCCGGGGTGGCGCACACCGTGGATGTCGGAGGCGTCGAAGTCGAACCGTCCACCCGGGCCGTGCTCCGTCGTCCGCTCACGCACCCAGCCGTCCTCCTCGACCCGAAACCAGTCCTCGTAGAGCACCCCCTCGGACACGCACACCGCACCGGACGAGCGGTCGTGGTCGTGATAGCCCGTGTTCTGTCCGTCGACCCAGCAGATGAGCCACACGTCGAGGTTGGGGTCGCGATAGAGCTGCTGGTAGAACCGCGCCTCCTCGTCGTGGCGAACGAATGGCCTCCACAGGTGCTCGGCGGCGACGAGCTCAGCCGCGAGGTTGGACATCGTCGCCCGGTCGAGGTCGGTGTCCGGTGGAACCCGCTCGCGGATCCAAGCAGCGAGCTGACTCACGTCAGCGACGGCGCTCACGTCAGCAAGCGGGAAGGTGTGTCGGACTGGAGAACGTGCGTCACAGCATCGCCGAAACCGCGGACGGCATCCAGTGTCGGTCGCGAGTCCACGACAGGCGTGTCGCTCCCGTACACGAGCTGGCCGACGCCGAAGGTCTCCGCGCAGAGCTCGATCGCGCGCCGTCCGTGCGTCGAGACGTCGAAGAACGTGTTCGGATCGATCGCTGAACGGACGTCGATGCCGCGGCGCGCGAGGCGCTCGAGCTGGAACGGTCCGCCTCCTGCGAGCATCGCAAACACGAGGCGCAGCGACGGCCAGCGCTGCCTGCCGAACGCGAGCCAGGCGAGGTACGCCTCCTGCATCCGCGCCGGATAGCCGGTCACCCAGTCCCACCACGGCGGTCGCGTCTCGCCCCGGCTGCGGCCGGCGTCCGGGTGCACGAAGACGAGCGTCCTGCTCACCTCGGCCGCGTCGAGCACCGGCTCTGCCCCGCCGAGATCGGCGAGCAGCGACGAGCCGAGCGACACGCCGACGAAGCCGTCGCGCGGCACGCCCGGGGAAAACGCGAGCAGCCTGCCGCCCGCGCTCGCGACGAGAGCGCGCGTTCCCTCGACCCACGCCTCCTCGAGCCCGGCCCGTTCGTCCTCCGGCAGCGCCGCGAGCCCGAGGCTCGTCTGGAGCGAGACGACCGCCACGTCGACCCCGTCGCGGTCGAGCGTCCGCAGCCGGCCGGCGAGGTCGTGATCGGCGAGGGCGATCTCGAAGCGACCCTCTCGCGTCGTCAGGTGCTCGCCATCGAGCGCCGGCGGCGTCGTTCTGGCGCGGAGCGCGGCGACGAAGCCCTCCGGCCAGAGATGCTGATGGATGTCGAAGGTCGTCACGCCGGCGCCGGCTCGGACCGGATCCAGCTAGCGAGCGCCTCGAGGGGAAGCGGCATCTGCTCGGGGGAGTCGAGGAGAGGGACGCGCTCGCGCACCGCGGCGCGCACGGAGGACGCGCCCGCGCCGAGCGCGAGCGGCCCGCGCAGGTCGACGGCCTGCGCCGCGACGGTCAGCTCGATCGCGACGACGCGTGCGCCGAGATCGAGCATCTCGGAGGCACGCCGCGCGCCGAGCGACGTCAAGGCGGTCCGGTCCTCGACGCCCGACTCCTGCATCGTCGACGCGAGCTCGAACGAGACCGGCGCGGCGAGCAAGCGCGCCTCGGCCGCGATCGCCTGAGCCGCGACGCCGAGCTCGGAGAGGCCGTCCTGCCACGTGCCCTCGGTCGCGACGAGCCCCTCGCTCAGGCCAGTGAACCGCGGGCTCAGGAGCTTCAGCGTCCGCTCGACCGCCGCGGTGAGCACCGGCGCGAGCGCGATGCGCAGGAAGTCGAGCGCGGCGGCCAGCGGCTGCGAGTCGAAGTTGCCGACGGAGACGACCCTCGCCTCGCCGGGGACGACGAGCGGGTTGCCCTGGTGCGCGTTCAGCTCGATCTCGAGCTGCTGCTCGACGAACCGCAGCGCGTCGCGCGCGGCGCCGTGCAGCTGGGGGAGGCAGCGGAACGTCAGCGGGTCCTGCAGGTAGCGGGCGGCACCCGGCTCCCAGAGCGCGCTTCCGCGGAGCAGCAGGTGCATGCGCTCGATCGTCTCGCCGATGCCGGGATAGGGCCTCGCGGCGGCGACTGCGGCGTGCAGCGCTCCGGTGTTTGCCCGGAAGGCTTCGTAGTCGAGCGCGGCCGCGGCGTCGATCCATTCGACGAGCGCGCGCGCGTCTGCGACCGCAAGCGATGCCTGCCCGGTCGAGTACGCGTTGCTCGCGAGGAGCCCGAGTGCCTCGCCGGCTTCGAGCTCGAGCTCGCCGAGGGCGCCGACCGCAAGGTCCGCGTTCTGCGCCAGGTCCGCCTGGCCGACCGTCCCGAGCGAGTGCACGTCCGGCGCGACGCCGCGGTTGAGCACTCCCACGATCGCGTCGGCGACCTCGGGCCGCACGCCCTGGTGCCCGGCGACGAGCCCGTTCGCAAGCCGCAGCAGCGCGGCTCGTACGACGTCGTCGGGTGCGAGCGGGCCGAGCCCGACGAGATGGCCGAGGATGGCCGAGCGGTTGAACGCTCGCAGCTCGGCCGCGTCCACGGCTGCGTCCCGCCGCATCCCGACACCGGTCGTGACGCCGTATGCGGGCGTTCCTGCCGCCGCCGCCTGCTCGATGACCGCGCGCCGCTCGCGCATGCCCGCGAGCGCTTCGGCTGCGAGCGCGACGCTCTCGCCTAGCCGCGCCACTCGCACGACCTCGTCGAGCGTGAGGCTCGCACCGGTGAGCTCGACGGTCACGGGTCGGGCGGGCCGGTCCCGGGCAGGGCGCTCAGGTCGGTCGCCGGCGCGGGCGTCACCGGCAGGCCCTGATCCTTCCACGCCTCGAATCCGCCGACGAGATCGGTTGCGCGCGAAAAGCCGAGCGTCTGCAGGGTCGCCGCTGCCAGGCTCGACGAGTAGCCGTGCGCGCACACGACGACGACGTGCGCGTCGACCCCCGGCACGTAGGGATTGCGGTGCCTGGGATCCGTCTCGGGGTCGAGCCGCCACTCGAGCACCGTGCGCGGGATGTGCAGCGCGCCGGAGATCACGCCGTCGCGTTGCCGCTCGTCGGACGAGCGCGTGTCGATCAGCAGCGCGCCGGCATCACGCGCCGCGAGGGCCTCCGCCGGCTCGAGCCGGTCGAGTCGGTCTCGTGCCTCACGCAGCAGCTGGTCGATCGTCGTTCGCGTCATCGTGGCTGCAATCCTCGCACGCCCCGTGCAGCACGACGTCGTGCGCGGCGACGACGTACCCGCGTCCGTCCGCAACGCGCTCGATCGCCGACTCGAGCGTCGGGTCCGCGAAGGGCTCCACCTTGCCGCAGTCGTCGCAGACGAGGTGGTGGTGATGCTCGCTTTCGTCGTCGTGCGCCTGCTCGAAGCGAGCGACGCCGTCTCCGAGGTCGACGCGCTGGACAAGCCCCAGCGCGGCCATCCCGTCGAGCGCGCGGTACACGCTCGCGATCCCGACGCGCGAGCCGCGAGCCCGTGCCTGGTCGTGCAGCTCTTGGGCGGAGAGGCAGCACTGCTGCTCGCCGAGGATCTCGACGACCACTTTGCGAGCCCCTCCGCTGCGCCCGCTCACGTCGCGCAGGCGCGACAGAGCGGTCTCGGTCCAGGTGAGCATCCTGATAATGATACCCGTTCTCAAAGACGTGCTACGGTCAGTCAGTGCGTCTGGTCGCCATGCTCATCGCGATTGCTGCGCTTGCCGGTTGCAGTGACGGCGAGCAGGTGTCGTGCCCGCCGGTAGGAGCGCAACCGGAGGAGTGCCGCCCCCGCACGGTCGTCGCCTCCTTCTATCCCCTCGCCTGGGCGACCGAACGGGTCGCGGGAGCGTCGGTCGACGACGTCGTCAACCTGACGCCGCCCGGCGTCGAGCCGCACGACATCGAGCTCTCGCCGGGAGACGTCGAGACGATCCGCGACGCCGAGCTCGTCGTCTATATCGGCGGTGGCTTCCAGCCAGCCCTTGAGGATGCGATCGCATCGCGCGAGGGTCCCGCACTGGACCTCCTACGCGATGGGGAGGAGCCACACGTCTGGCTCGATCCGATCCGGTTCGCCCAGGCCGTCGAGCGGATAGCCGAGGAAACCGGCCGCGCCGTGTCGGCGTACGACGAGATTCGAGCGCTGAAGCGACTCGATGCCGACTATCGGCGAGGCCTTGCGGACTGCCGGCGCAACGTGCTCGTGACGACTCATGCAGCGTTCGGCCACCTCGCTGAGCGCTATGGCTTGACCCAGCTCTCGCTCGCCGGCCGCTCCCCGGAGTCGGAGCCCAGCCCGCGGGAGCTCGAGGGGCTGATCGAAGAGGTGAGCGCAGCCGATGCGACGACGGTGTTCGCCGAGCCGCTCGTCTCCGACGAGATCGCAGAGACAGTGGCGCGCGAGGCTGGGGTCGCGCTCGCGACGCTCGACCCCCTCGAGGGCCTGAGCGACGAGCGGCTCGAGGCGGGCGAGGACTACCTCTCCGTCATGCGCTCGAATCTGGCCGCGCTCCGCGAGGCGCTCGGATGCCGCTAGCCGTCGAGTTGCGCGACGTCTCGTTCGGGTACCGGCCCGGTCACCACGTGCTCGAGGACGTCGACCTCGCACTCGGCGAAGGCGAGTTCGTCGCCGTCGCAGGCCCCAACGGCGGCGGCAAGACGACGCTCGTGCGCGTCCTCCTCGGGCTCGAACGACCCGGTGCGGGCTCGGCGTTCCTGTACGGCGAGCCGGCCCACCGCTTCTCGGATCGACACCGGCTCGGGTACCTCGCCCAGCGCGCGCAAGCCGGGGGAGACGCGCCGGCAACCGTTCGCGAGGTGGTCGGTGCCGGGCGCCTGGCCTCGAGTCGTCTCGTCGGGCGCCTGCGCCCCGACGATCGCCGCCTCGTCGGCGAGGCGATCGGCCGCGTCGGCCTCGACGCCGTCGCGGACGCCCCTCTCCGCACTCTCTCGGGGGGGATGCAGCAGCGCGCGTTCATCGCCAAAGCGCTTGCGGGGCAGCCGTCCCTGCTCGTCCTCGACGAGCCGACGACCGGCGTCGACGCCGAATCGCAGGAGTCGCTTGCGGAGCTCCTCGCCGGCCTCCACGGTGAGCTGGGAGCCACGATTGTGTACGTCTCCCACGAGTTCGGAGCGGTCGAGCACCACGTCGAGCGACTCATTCTCGTCCGACGGACGATCGTCTTCGACGGCTCGCCGCACGACCTCCCCGGCGTCTGGCACGACCCGGCGCACGTCCATGCTCCAGAGTGAGTTCATGCGCCTGGCGCTCGCGTCCGGCGCGATCGTCGGCGTGCTCGCCCCTGCGGTCGGCTTCTTTCTCGTGCAGCGGCGGCAGTCGCTGTTCGGGGACGGCGTCGGCCATGTCGCGTTCGCCGGCGTCGCGGCGGGGATCCTGCTCGACGTCTCGCCGGTGCTGACTGCGCTCGCGTTCGCGGTCCTGGGAGGCATCGCGATCGAGCTCCTCCGTTCCCGCGGAGGCGCCGCCGGCGACCAGGCGCTCGCACTCGTCTTCTATACGGGGATCGCGCTGGGTGTCGTCCTCGTCGCCCAGGCGGGAGCGCTGAACGTCGACCTCTTCCAGTACCTCTTCGGCTCGATCCTCACGGTGACGCGCGGCGACCTCGTGACGATCGCCCTCCTCGGCGGGCTCGGGCTCACGACTGTCGCGCTCCTGTATCGGGCGTTTGCTGCAGTCGTGATCGACGAGGAGGGAGCACGAGTCGCGGGCGTACCGATCGGCAGCCTCAACATCGCGCTCGCGGCGCTCACCGCGGTCACGGTCGCTCTCTCCATGCGCGTCGTCGGCATCCTCCTCGTCGCCGCGCTCATGGTGCTTCCGGTCAGCGCTGCCGGGCGGCTCGCGTGGAGCATGCGCTCGACGCTCGTCCTTTCGACGGCGATCGGGCTCGCGTCGGCGGTCGTCGGTCTGACGATCTCGTACTACGGTGATCTCCCGCCCGGCGGCACGATCGTCCTCGTCGCGGCTGCCGTGTACGTCGTCGCGCTCGCCGCGACGGCGCGAAGCCGCTAGGCGGCGACGAGAGCGGCGCCCACGCCGGCTTCGTGACAGCCACGACAGCGTGCCTCGTACTGCTCGGCTGCGCCGACGACCACGGTCTCGCCCGAGTACGGCGCCGGGCGGCCGTCGACGAGACGCTGCGTCGTCGTAGCCGGACCTCCGCAGCGATGGCAGACCGCCTGCAGCTTGTCGACGAACTCGGCATGGGAGAGGAGCTCCGGCATGGGGCCGAAGGGAAGACGTCTGAAGTCCTGGTCGAGCCCGGCGACGACGACCCTCGAGCCGCGGTTCGCCAGCTCCAGCGCGTGCTCGACTATCGCTCCGCCGAGGAACTGCACCTCGTCGATCCCGACCACCTCGAATCCCTCGGCGCGCTCGAGGACGTCTTCCGCGGACACGATCGGAACCGCGCGCATCCTCGCCCCCGCGTGGCTGACGATGTCGGTCGCGTCGTACCGGTCGTCGATGCGCGGCTTCAGGATCACCACACGCTGGCCTGCGATCTCTGCCCTCCGCAGGCGCCGGATCATCTCCTCGCTCTTGCCGCTGAACATCGGGCCGCAGATGACCTCGAGCCAGCCGCCTCGCTGCGGAGGGATCCTGATCACGGCGGCGATCCTAGTGAGGCGATCGGAGGGCGCATCGAGAGGCGCGAAGACGCCGCGGAAGCCCTGCTACACTCTCGCCCGCGCGGCGGCGTAGCTCAGTTGGTTAGAGCAGCGGAATCATAATCCGCGTGTCGCAGGTTCGAGTCCTGCCGCCGCTACTCGAACACCCCCTTTTACGTCCCACCCGAACCGAGAAGAGAATGGCAACCGGAGTACGAGTCGCGATCACGCTCGCCTGCACGGAGTGCAAGCGGCGTAACTACCAGACGCAGAAGTCCAAGCGGAACTCCCCCGACCGGGTGGAGTTCAACAAGTACTGCCGCTGGTGTGGCCGGCACACGCCGCATCGGGAGACCAGGTAGGTGGCACGCGAGACCCGCAGGCAGCGGCGAGCCGCACGCGCGGCGGCCGGGGAATCGGCGCCGAGCTCGCGACGCGCGCGGGCGCAGCAGGTTCGGCCGTCCCAGCAGCCCGTCAAGCAGCAGACCGGTCGCAAGACCGACAAGCAGCGCGGGCAGTTCGTCCGTGAGTCGTATGCCGAGCTGCGGAAGGTCGACTGGCCGACGCGCAACCAGACGTTTCAGGGCGTCGTCGTCGTGATCATCGCCTGCGCGATCGTGGGCGCCTATCTCTGGGGCCTCGACCAGGCCATCCGTCCCTTCGTCGACCGCATCCTTCTCTAGGGGCCACGATGTTTCTCTGGTATGTGATCAACACCTACTCCGGGCACGAGAACAAGGTGAAGACGAACCTCGAGCACCGGATCGTCTCGATGAACCAGCAGCCGGCGTTCCGGCGCGTCGTCGTTCCGACCGAGCAGGTCATCGAGACGAAGGACGGGCAGAAGGTGCAAACGGAGAAGCGGGTCCTTCCGGGCTACGTCCTCGTGAACATGAACATGTCCGACGAGGCGTGGACCGTCGTGAAGGGCACTCCCGGCGTCACCGGGTTCGTCGGTGCGGGCACGAAGCCCGTTCCGCTCTCGCAGCCCGAGGTGGACCGGATCCTCCACCACGGCGCTCCCGCAGGCCCAGGTCAGGTGGCGAAGTCGCAGGTCGAGTTCACGCTCGGCGAGTCCGTCAAGGTGACCTCCGGCCCGCTCTCCGACTTCGACGGCGAGATCGTGGACGTCAACGCGGACCAGCAGAAACTGAAGGTGCTGGTGGACATCTTCGAGCGCCAGGTTCCGGTCGAGCTCGGCTTCGACCAGGTGAAGAAGATCGACTGAGGCAGGGCGCCTTCGGCGCTCTGCCTCGATGAAAGGCATACGTGGCTAAAAAGGTATTGACACTCATCAAGCTCCAGATCCCGGGTGGCCAGGCCAACCCGGCGCCGCCGGTCGGGCCTGCGCTCGGCCAGCACGGCGTCAACATCATGGAATTCTGCAAGGCCTACAACGCGCAGACGGCCCACGAGAACGGCCGCATCATCCCGGTCGAGATCACCGTCTTCGAGGATCGCTCCTTCACGTTCATCACGAAGACGCCGCCGGCCGCCGTCCTCATCAAGGAGGCGCTCGGCCTCGAGTCGGGCTCGGGCGAGCCGAACAAGGCCAAGGTGGGACGCCTGACCGAGGCGCAGCTGCGCTCGATCGCCGAGGCGAAGATGCCGGACCTGAACGCACGCGACGTCGACGAGGCGATGAAGGTCATCGCCGGGACCGCCCGCAGCATGGGCGTGGACACGCCGGTATGACTGTCCACGGCAAGCGCTATCGCGCCGCCCGCGAGTCGATAGACCGCGAGCAGGCGTATACGCCGCTCACAGCCGTCCGCCTGCTGAAGGAGACGCCGGCCGCGAAGTTCGACGAGACCGTCGAGGCCCACTTCCGGCTCGGGCTCAACGTCCGGCACGCCGACGAGCAGCTGCGCGGCACGATCATGCTCCCGCACGGCATCGGCAAGGACGTTCGCGTCGCGGTCTTCGCAGAGGGCGAGAAGGCACGCGAGGCGGAGGAGGCAGGCGCGGACGTCGTCGGCACCGGCGACCTCGCGACGAAGATCGAGGAAGGCTTCCTCGACTTCGACGTGGCCATCGCCACGCCCGACCAGATGAGCGTCGTCGGAAAGCTCGGGCGCGTGCTCGGCCCCCGCGGCCTCATGCCGAACCCGAAGACGGGAACCGTGACGATGGACGTGGGCAAGGCCGTGTCGGACGCGAAGGCGGGCAAGCTCGAGTACCGCACCGACCGCGGCGGCAACGTGCACCTCCCGATCGGCAAGCGGAGCTTCGACGAGCGCGCGCTCCTCGAGAACTACGCAGCGCTGATCGAGGAGATCGTGCGTGCAAAGCCATCGGCTGCGAAGGGGCGTTACATCCACCAGATCACCCTCACGACCACGATGGGCCCGGGCATCCACGTGGATCCGACCATTACTCGCGACATCGCCGAGGAGCTGGAGGCAGCTACAGTCTCGGCCTAGCGACCACGACTCCCGCCGAAGACCGCCGGCAGCTCGTACGAGCGTAGGCCCGGCCGAGGCAGGTTCCGTCAGCGCATCTGCGTCCGACCGAGCCCGCCTTGCGCGGGTTTCGTCATTCAGGAGGACACGACGTGCTGAAATCGGACAAGGAACGGATCGTCGACGAGCTTGCGGCGGAGCTGGGCGCCGCCGACACGCTCATCGTCGCCGACTACCGCGGCCTCACGAACAAGCAGCTCGAAGCTCTGCGTGATCAGCTGATCCCGCACGGTGCGCGGTTTCGCATCGTGAAGAACACGCTCACGCGCCGCGCCGTCGAGCAGGCGGGAGCCGACGCGCTCCTCGTCATGCTCGAGGGGCCGACGGCGATCGCGTTCATCGAGGCGTCGGGGGATCCGGCTGCGGTCGCGAAGGCACTCGCCGCGACGGCGAAGGAGACGAACGTGCTCGCGCTGCGCGGGGGGATCCTCGAGGGCAAGACGCTCTCGGGTGACGACGTCGACCAGCTCGCGAAGCTGCCGCCGGTCGACGTGCTCCGCGGACAGCTGGTCGGCGCGATCGTGGCGCCGCTCACCCAGCTGCTCGGGCTCGTCACGGCGCCGCTACGCGACCTGCACGGCCTCGTCGAGGCGCGCATCAAGCAGCTCGAGGAGCAGGGCGAGGTAATCGAGCCGGTTGCGGAAGCAGCGGTCGAGGCGGAGGAACCGGCTGCTGAGGAAGCGGCCACCGACGAGGAGGACGCGCCGGCAGAGGGCCTGTCGACGGCAGAGCCCGTCGCCGCGGAAGCCGCCACGGACGATTCGGCTCCTACCGAATCGTCCGACCCTGAACTTGCAACAACTGACGAACCTGAATCAGAGGAGGAGTAGGACATGGCAACGGACGTCAAGACCGTGCTGGACTCGCTCGGCAAGATGACGGTGCTCGAGCTCGTCGAGCTGAAGAACGCGATCGAGGAGGAGTGGGGCGTCACGGCCGCGGCTCCGGTCGCGGTCGCCGCGGCGCCTGCCGCGGGTGGCGGCGACGGCGGAGCAGCGGAGGAGGAGAAGGACTCCTTCGACGTCGTGCTCACCGGTGCCGGCGACAAGAAGATCCAGGTGATCAAGGTCGTCCGCGCGGTCACCGGCCTCGGCCTCAAGGAGGCGAAGGACCTCGTCGACGCGGCACCCGGCGCCGTCAAGGAGGGCGCCGCCAAGGAGGAGGCCGAGTCGATCAAGGCCCAGCTGGAAGAGGCCGGCGCCGAGGTCGAGCTGAAATAGGCCGTAGGGCGACGCTTGCCTCACCCTTCGAGCCCGGCGCTCGACAGAGGGCGACCACAGGAGCAATTGGCGGAGTCGGACTCAGAATCCGGCTCCGCAGTTGCACC
>CAWBER010000009.1:0-190602 GCA_963787855.1 uncultured Gaiellaceae bacterium | reverse complement strand
CGCTCCACATGCCGGGAAATCGACCTCCGCTCGTACCCTGACGATACCCGCGCGTCTAGCTGGGTAGTGGCCTGCCCACGCTGAACAAGGACCACCTCGCGGGCGGGGCATCCCGGCTGGCGGCGTTGCTCCTCCCTCAAATACTCCCGGTATGCTCGGTCGTCGCGCCTTGCCATCCGGGCGCCGCGCTCCGCGATCTGGTCCTTGTTCAGCGTGGACAGACCACTAGTTCGCGGCGACATCCGCTGCGCGGCTCGAAACGCCAGCGCTGTCTCGCCATCCAGAACGCGTTGACGGAAGACGCTTGACAAGCTTCGGCAGCGGAAGCATCCGCTTCAGAGGTCGTAACAGCACCATCCAGCCCACGACCCTGAGGGCGAGCCACGCCTCGGACGGGCGAATTATCAGCCGGCCGAGCGCGCGGAGCCGCGACGCCGGCTTCGGATGGTGGCCGGAGCGCCCACGTCAGCCAGCGAGCACGACTTCCTCGACGGCGTCAAGGACGCGCGAAAGATGGTCGAGACCTGACCTGTAGCGAACCTCGAACGTCGGCACGACCGAGGCGAGTCCGAGGTTGCGGTCCACCAGCGCCCCGTTTCGAGCCAGCGTCCGAGAGCCGGAAGTAGTAGGCGTGGCGAAGGACTGCGGTAAAGGCCTCCGCGGCCGGCAACCGCTCGATCTCGACGAGAGGCTGAGTCGCCTCGGCTCCTGAGTGAGGATCGCGAGCGCGTGGCAGCGCGAGACCGGCGCGGCTCGCCGTCGGACACGCTCGGCTCCGACTCCCGCACAAAGTGCGTCACTGCCGGCCCATGCAGGCGAAGACGGAACGGGACTCGCGAGCGCAACCACGCTCCGGCCGCCGACGTCGATCACGACCGCGTCGTCCGCCCACGCCGGATACCCGCGCTCGGAAAGGGCATGAGCGAGAGTGGACTTCCCGGTCCCGGACGCCCCGCAGAGCACGAGGAGGCCACTCGGGTGTGCTCACCGCACTCGCGTGGAGCACCTCGTATCCCCGCAGGCTGAGGACCAGCGGCAAGACGTTTCGGTGGTAGGCGTCCTCGATGACCGGCTCCGGCACGCCCGGCTCGGTGACGGCGACGACCTCCGTGTCGTCCTCGCGGAACCGAAACACCCCGACCCCTGGAAGCTGGACCCAGAAGTATCCGCGCGCCTCGTAGCCGTACGCCTCGAAGCCGTCGTTGCCCTTCCAGACCTCGATTTCCCCGTCCGCCCGGTCCGGCAAACAGACTTCGACGTGATCGGCTGGCGTGAGCCGTAGGTCGGGGACGAGCTGCTCCATGACTCACGCGTCAGCCTTCTCCGACGAGCCGCTCTTCTTCCAGGGCCCGGACGAGCGAGTCGATCTCGGCCGCGACCGTCTCGCGCGAGACCTCGTACTCTCGGAGGAGCTGCGCCTCGATCTCTGGCCGGCTCTTGCCCTCGGAGAGGAGCTCCCAGAAGCGCGCACCCGTTGGGCTGAGCGCGAATATGCGGTTTGTCTGCAGGTGCACGAGTACGACCTCGTCGCCTAGCCGACGCGATACGACGTCCGGGCTGGGCGACGGAAGTGGAATGTGAGGCGCTTGGGGTTGCGCGCGCGGCCGCTCACGGCCTTTACGTACCCCAGCGAGGCCAGTCTGCGCGACCGTGACCCATACCGATCGCGATTCGGGGGATACTCAGAGGGGATGAGCGGGGATGCGCGGGACGGCCGAGCCGTCCACACGTCCACGGCGGCGTGAGATCGTGACGCGCCGTGACCCGCTCGCCCACCCGGAGCGCCTCATCCGATCCGTTTACGCGTACGTCGCCTACCGGGTCGGCCCGGGGCCTGATGCGGAGGACATCACGAGCGAGACCTTCGAGCGTGCCCTTCGATACCGCGAGAGCTACGACCCGAGCCGCGGCGAGCCGCTTGCCTGGCTGATCGGGATCGCCCGCCGCTGCGTGAACGGCGCGTTTTCGGATCAGGTGGCGGCACCCATGGAGAGCGTTCCGGAGCGACCGGCGCAGGACGATGTCGCCGAGGACACGCTGCGGCGGCTCACGCTGGCTGCTGCGGTGGCAAAGCTCGACGAGCGCGATCGCGAGCTCATCGCCCTGCGCTACGGCGCCGATCTGACCGGACGTCAGATCGGTGAGCTACTGGACATGCGAGCGGGCGCAGTCGACGTCGCGGTGCATCGAGCCCTCGAGCGCCTCAGACGGACGCTCGAGGGCTCGACAGAGATCGGCTAGGGAATTGGCGGGCCCGGGCAGTCCGGGGGCGGGGTCGGGTTGACCAGCGTGTCTCCGTGCGCCTTGTGAGCCGGCAGGGCGTTGACCGAGACGCTGATCACGACCCACGGGTTCGTCGGGTCTGAGCTCGTGCTGTGGCAGATCAGGACCTTCTCGTTGTACTGGTCGTCAGGCGGTCCGCCGGCCTCGCACGGCCCGAGGGAGTCTCCCGGGTTGTTCGCCAGATGATCGGCCACGGCGCTGTTGCCGATCGTGATCGTCTGGGGGTTGTCCGGATTCCCGGGCGGGACGTGGCAGATAGTGGTCTTGCCCTCGCCTCCCGCATTGGACTGTCCAGAGGGATCGCTGTCGTTGCTCGTCTGGGTGGTGGTCCCGTTGTCCGACGTGTTGCCGTTGTCGCCGTTGTTGCCGTTGCCGTTGTTGTCGCCGTTGTTGCTGTTGCCGTTGTCGCCGTTGTCCCCGTTGTTCGGATGGCTGTCGTTCGACGGCCCCGTGACGAGGTCGGCGACGGCCGTCGTTCCGCCCTGAACGGATTTCGCCGCATAGCTGACGCCACCCGTCGCCGCGAATGCGACCAGCAGCAGCGCAGTGAGGCCGCCGACAAGCACCGGGCGCCACGCTGAACGGGGCGGCCGGGGCGCCTGCGGCGCGACTCGAGCCGTCAAGGCGGACACGAACTCGTCGTGCGGCTGCGGGCGGTCGCTCTTGAGCCGTCTCTCGAGCCTCCACATGCGCCTCATCTGATCCTCCCCGTCGGTCGCTCGCGGTACGAGTGGTCGCTAGGTCTACCGCCCTCAGGGCGGATTCCTTACACCGAGTTGCTTCCCGAGCTGCTGGATCTCCGTCCCGAGCGGGTTGAGGGCGGCGGCGCGTCGGAAGGCCTGCCGTCTGGCGTCGCCCTTGCTCGCGAGCGAGAGGCCGAGCCAGAGCTCCCAGTCTCCGCTGTCCTTGGCGATCGCGCGGGTGTACAACCGCCGGGCGCGGTCGAGGTCGCCTTCCAGCAGCGCAGCGTCCGCCTGGCGTTCGAGAGCATCGGTCGACCAGGGTGCCCAGGTCTCTGCGCGCGCGGCGGCGCGCGTGGCCTCGGGACCATCGGCGCGATCGAGTGCTGCTCCTGCCTCGCCCAGGTAGCGGTTGCTCGTCAACGTCACGAACGAGAGCACCGCGAGTGCGCCGATGGCGACGAACAGAACCGCCCGCATGCGAGCGCCGAGCACGAGGTGCGGACGCTCCGCGCGATCGACGAGCAAGAGGACGCCGGCACAGGTCAAGCCGGCCACCATCACCGCCGGGAACTCCCAGTCCCAGTCGACGCCGGCGTGGACCACGAGCGCGACGAAGCCGGCGAGCGCGGGGGCGACGAGTGGATGGCGGCGCGCGCGGACGGCGGCGGCAAGTGGCAAGGCGACGACCGCGGCCAGCAGCGCCAGGCCGCCGGGTCCGAGCTCTGCGAGAGCCTCGAGGTAGAGGCTGTGCGCATCGCGGACCTTGTTCCCGACGTCGCGATGCTCGAGCCACCAGCGCTCGAACGTTCCCGCTCCCGAGCCGAGGGCCGGGTTCGCCTGCGCGTCCTCGAGGGCGGACTCCCAGATTTCCAACCGGTGGTGCGCGGAGAGGCTGAACAGCCGCTTCGTCTGGTCGCCGGTCACGTTGGGCGACGTCTGCCGGATCGAGTCGAGTGCACGCCGCCCAGAGTCCACGGGGCCTCCGTAGGCTGCGATTACCCCCGCGATGCAGCCTACGAGCGCCAGCACGAGTACCGCGGCGTACATGCGGCGAACGCCGCGCCCGACGGTCACTCGGTCGGCGAGAAGGGCGAAGCCCGTCATGGCCGCGGCCGAGACGACGGCGAGGACGCCGATCGTCACCGCGAGCCTCGCGCCTTCCTCGGACGCGTCCTCGAGTGCCGAGTACTGCGTGGTCAGGCTCGATGACTCGTAGGCGCGCCAGAGGGCGAGCGCCGGCCAGGGCAGGGTCACGAGCAGTGTCGTAACCAGGCGCAGGCGCCTCGGGTCGACGACGATCGCGGCGGCCAGGCCCGAGGCGACGCGCGATCCAGCCGCCTCTTCCGAAGGTGAAGTAGAGGACCGGGAAGAGCAGCACGAGGCTCGCCGCCGAGAGCGCGCGCAGCGTGATCGAGCGCGCGTGGGCGGCGAGGCCGACGGCGACGACGATGCCGATCGCGACGAAGGCGGAGAGCGCGTTCCAGTAGCCGAGCGGCTCAGAGAGGCGGTAGGCGACGAATGAGTCGTAGGTGCCGACGCGCTCGGGAAGCAGACGCGTGGCGAGCGCGTAGGCAGCCACGACGACGATCCCCGCGAGGAGCGCGGGGAGCAGAGCCTGGACGCTTCGCCGTCCGACGACCGCGAGGGCGAACGCGAACGAGGCGTAGATGATGGTGCGCTCGACTTCGTACATCGTGTGCGTCGCCGTCGGCGACCAGAGGAGAGACGCGGCGGTCCAAGCGAGCAGCGCGAGCCAGGCCAACAGATAGGCGACTTCGAGGCGGCTCAGCGAGACGGTTCGTCGGACGACGAGGGCGATCGCCCCTGCCCACAGGAACGCGAGCGCGGGCCATCCCCAGGAGCTCGGGTAGTAGCTTCCGTTCGGCGCGGCGATCGCGACGACGGCGATGAAGACACCCGCGGGGCCGAGGATGAGGGAGGGGTCGATTGCAAGAGCGCGCGGCGCCTCGCTAACCGCAACGGGCCGTGCCACGCTGTTCGACATCGCCGAAGCCCAGCGTACTACTGCCGCTGACCGACGCGTCCGCGGGCGGGCCAGCCGGAGCAACGCAACCTTCCACCAGGACTTTGCGCGTCGTGAGAGAACCTCAGACGGCCGGGTCTGGCATTTGGCGTCCTTCTATTCCCCCTCCCCTGGGGAAGGACTGGGGTCAGGCCCGGCTGTCTCGTATGCGCTGGCCGTCTGCTCGGTTGGCGCACCCACGCGTGCCGCCTTCCTTCAGTCGTAGACCTACAGCTGTTCGCTTGTGCACGCTCGTCCCGCGCCGATACCACCGGTATGAGTGACTCAGCTATGGCTCCACGCCAGGCCGCTCGCGAACCCGCGGCGATCTGGCTCAGGCGGGGGAATGAGTCGGCCACAGCGTATTCAGCCTTCGTGATCTACCGCGAGCAGGCGCCACCTCGTTCCGTCCGCAAGGCGGCGCGAGCGCTCGGGCGAGGTCAGCGCACTCTCGAGGAATGGTCAAGCAAGTACAAGTGGGTCGAGCGCGCAGGGGCCTACACCGATCACCTCGACCAGCTCGTGCTCGCCGCCCACGAAGACGACCTCGTCCGCCGCCGCCGTGAACACAACGAAGAGGTCTTCCAGCTCGCTCGGGAGCTGCGTAGGCTGGTCCGCGCGCGCCTCTTGGGCGTGGTGGACGATGAAGGGAAGCTGCTCGTTAGTCCGCTCGACCCTAATGTGCTCAAGCCGCGCGACGTGCTGCGCTTCTTCGAGTCGAGCAACAACGCGATTCGCCGTGCGCTCGGCCTCCCGGTCGATCCCGACGGTTCGTTTCAGGTGAGCTCCAAAGACTTCGGCGCGGTTTTCCGCGCGATCATGGATCTCGCGGAGAAGAGGATGGAGCCGGAGGCATTCGCACCGTTCGTCCGTGACTGCCATGCGGTCGTCGCGAAACAGTTCGGGCACTAGTCAGCCGCAGAACACGCGATCTGAACCCGCAGGGGCATTCCTAGCTGTATACGCCCTCCAATCGTTTCACGGCCCGACCTGCGCCTCCCGCGCCTCACGCTCGCGAGCGATGTACGCGTCGAGCAGGTTGGCAGCCTCAGCCTCGTTGCCGGGGAACAAATGGCCGTAGCGGTCGAGCGTGATCGTGATCGACGCATGGCCCATGTAGGTGCTCACTGCCTTCGAGCTGACGCCCGCGGCGATGAGAAGGCTCGCGTAGGTGTGCCGGGCTTCATGCAGCGTGATCGATGTCAGTCCGGCCGTGTACCAAGCCTTCTCCGCTCGTATCTTCAGGGCGCGGTCGTCGAAGGGCCTCGTTGCAGTGCGACCGAAGAGAAGTCCCGTACCTCTGCCTAGCCGCTTCCGGTGCGCTGCTAGGTGGCCGCGGAGTTCCTGCGTCACCGGGACGCGGCGTGTTCCCGCATGACTCTTTGGACTGATGTACTCGGCCGGCTACCGGGTCGTAGGATCGCTCGACCTCGATCGTGCTGGCGACGCCGTTGGTGTCGAACACGTGATTCACGTCGAGTGCCATCAACTCGCCGCGTCGTAGTCCTGCGAAGAACGCCGTCGACCACAGCGCTCGATCACCAGCGGGCAGCACCGCGAGCAACTTGTCGGCCTCGTTCACTGACGCGATGCGGTCACGTCTGCCACGAACCGCTGGAAGCTGTAATCCGGCAGTCGGGTTCACCGCAACCTCCCCGCGTGCGACGGCGCGCCGGTAGAGGGCTCTGACGCCCATGAATGTGTTTCGGATAGTGGAGGGATCGTGACCGTCGGCGAGGAGCTGATCGGCCAGGTCTTGGAAGTCGCGAAGCTCGAGGAGGGACACCTTCACGCCTTCGAGCACCGGAAGGACGCGTGCCTCCATCCCGAGGTCATACGACCGCAGCGCAGAGGGCTTGTATGGATCGCCTGAGCGGGTGCGGATCGTGCCGGCCTTCGCTCCGTCGAGCCAGACCGTCCATGCCTCACGCAGCGTCGCACTAGACGCAGTGCGACGGTCGCCGCCGCGAATCTCGCCTCCGGAGTCGCGTCTCCGACCCTCGATCAGGGTGGCGACGATGCGTCGGATCTTGTGACTCTGCCCCGCCGCCTCATGGCAGTCACAGCGGCCGCCTCGCCTCGTCGGCGCACGAGCGGTCGTGTCGATCGCGGATCCCTAGGTGGGTACGGTGTTGATGCATGGGAGTCGATACCTCCTGTGCCGGGGGCGGGCCGTTCGCGCGGTGCCGCCCCATTTGCTTGTCGAGCAGATCATGCCTGATTCAGCGAGAGGAAGTGTCGATTTCGGGGCCTTTCGAGGCCTGAGTTGAGTCACTTCGCAGTACGCAACTGCAGGATGTCCCCAGGCGCCTAGAAAGTACTCTTTTGCAGGTATTTCTTTGT
This sequence comes from uncultured Gaiellaceae bacterium, assembly GCA_963787855.1. Taxonomy (GTDB): domain Bacteria; phylum Actinomycetota; class Thermoleophilia; order Gaiellales; family Gaiellaceae; genus GMQP-bins7. Next base: position 183,270 of record CAWBER010000009.1, on the reverse strand, counting down.
CAGGTCTACGCGCAAAAAAGTGTAACCAAGTGTAATGTGTTTTTGTAACGGCGGGGGTGGGATTCGAACCCACGTGAGGTTGCCGCCCAAACGGTTTTCAAGACCGCCCCGTTCGACCGCTCCGGCACCCCGCCGGAGCGCATTGTGACCGAGCGCTACGCCGGGCGGATCTCGGCCGGCGCCCCATAGCGCGCCGAGTACCTCGGGCACGGCGCCCTGGAAGTTCTCGAGGATCGCCAGGAGCGCGCGATCGGTGACCATCGTCCCGTTCAGCGTGTGCGGAGTGTCCAGCGCGCTGCTCGCAGTGCGGTACCGGATCCCGAGGCGGCGTGCCTGATAGTCCGTCGTGTTCGAGCACGAGGTCACCTCCCGGTAGCGCTCCTGGAACGGGAACCACGCCTCGATGTCGTACTTCTTCGCCGCCGACGCGCCGAGATCGCCGGCTGCCACGTTCATGACGCGGTACGGCAGGCCGAGAGCCTGCAGGAACCGCTCCTCGAGCTCGAGCATCCGGTCGTGCTCGTCCCACGACGTCTCGGGCTCGACGAAGACGAACATCTCCACCTTGTTGAACTGATGGACGCGGAACATCCCGCGCGTGTCCCTCCCCGCCGCACCCGACTCGCGGCGAAAGCACGTCGAGAAGCCCGTGTAGCGGAGGGGGAGCCCGTCGAGGATCTCTCCCGTGTGCAGGGCTGCGAGTGCCACCTCCGAGGTGCCGGTGAGGAAGAGCCCCTCGGCCTCGAGCGCGTAGATGTTCGAGCGGTCGGTCGGGAAGAAGCCGGTGCCGTACATCGCTTCCTCGCGGACGAGGACGGGCGGGATGACCGGCGTGAAGCCGGCCGACGAGAGATGGTCGAGGGCGAACTGGTAGAGCGCCATCGCCACGAGCGCCGCGTCGCCGATGACGTAGCCGAAGCGCGCGCCCGAGACACGCGCGGCCCGCTCCATGTCGAAGCGGCCGATCGCGGTGTGCTCACGCGCGTCGTCCAACCGCGGCGGCTCGCCGACGCGACGAATCTCCTCGGCGTCGTCCTCGGTGTCGCCGTCCGGTGCCGAGTCGTGGGGTGGGTTGGGAACCGGTCCGAGCGCCGCATCGCGCTCCGCCTCGGCCGCGGCGAGCTCTCCCTCGGCCTCCTTGAGCGCGGCCTTCACCGGCCGCAGCGCCTCGAGCTCCTCGGGCGTGGGCTTGCCCTTGAGCTTCGTCTGCCCGCGAAGCTCGTCGACCTTCGGGACGAGCGCGCGCCAGCGCTCGTCCGCGGCCAGGAGCGCGTCGAACTCGTCGGCGGCCCCCTTGCGTGCGAGCGCCGCGCGCCAGCGCTCGGGGTCCGCGCGTGCGGCCTTCAGGTCGATCACGCGAAGGAGTGTAAGAGGCCTAGGAGCCTGCGACCGACGACACGTACGCGGCGACGTCGGCGATCTGCTGCTCGGTGAGCGTGGAGGAGAACGACGGCATGCCGCCCTGGCCGTTCGTCACGCGGTCGAGCGCAAGCTCGTAGTCGGGCATCGACTCGTCGAGGTTCGGGCCGACGGTCCCCGAGGAGCCCGCATCGGCGAGCGTGTGGCAGCCGCCGCAGGCCGGCGCGCCGAGGAAGACCTCCTTGCCGGCGACCGGATCACCCTCGATGGCGGGCGTCGTCGCGGTCGTCTCGGTCTCGGTCGTCTCCGTCGTCTCGGTTTCGTCGGTCTCGGTCGTCTCCGTCTCGGTCGTCTCTGTCGCGGTGGTCTCCGTCTCCGTCGTCTCGGTCGGCGTGGAGCCCTCGACGGTCTCGGGAGTCGCTGTCTGCTCCTGCTCCTGGCCGCAGCCAGCCGCGACGAGGCCGAACGCAGCGACGAGGAGGACGAGGACGACGGCTGTGCGGCGCATCAGGGCGATCCTAACCGACGCCGCACAGCCGATACAGGGTTCAGGAAGCGGCGAGCCTGCGCCGAAGCCCCTTGAGCTTGAAGGCGACGAAGATCTCGCTGATCCCCCGCGCGAGGGCGATGATTCCGACGTACACGACGAGCAAGATCGCCTCCTTACGGAAGTTCCCGGCGACCCAGAAGGCGAGCAGGATCTCGATCAGGCCGATGATCAGCTGCAGCCACCAGAGCTCGAACTCCTCCTTCGTGATGAAGGCGACGGTGATGTCGAAGACGCCCTTGACGAGGAGGAAGAAGCCGACGAGCGCGGCGAGCGTGTTGAACGTGTCGTAGGGGTTCCAGAGCGCCCAGATCCCCACGAGTACGAACAGCACGCCGAGGATCGCGTGCACCCACTTCCAGCCGGTCGTCGAGATCGAGATCGCGAAGAACTCGTTCACGCCGGCGACGACGGCCACGACGCCGAAGAGGATCGAGATCGCGTACACCGTCGTGAAGTCCCACTGGAACACGAGCAGCGCGAAGACGAGCCACCCGATGCCGGTGACGAGGAACAGCCACCAGCGATCGGCGGCCTCCTCGAGGATCTCGCGCGGCCCGAACATGTCGTTCATCGTTCCTCCCTCGATGTGAGTGGTCGGCGGCGCGATTCTCCCAGGCGAGCCGGACTCCTCCCGTAGGATCTCTGCGCGATGATCGTCGAGCGGAGCATGCACGAGTCCTGGCTCTCGAACGCCTTCCTGCTCGCGGACGAGCCCGGGGGCACGGCGGTGTTCGTGGACTCGGGCGCGCCGCTCGAGCCGCTGCTCGCGGCCGTCGAGCGCGAGCGCGTCACGCCGACTCATCTCCTGATCACGCACGGGCATGCCGACCACGTCGCGGGCAACGACGAGCTCGTCGAACGGTTCTCGCTCGAGATCGTCACCGGGCCGGTCGAGACCGGGGGGTTGACGATCGACGCCCTGGCGACGCCCGGGCATTCCGACGACGGCGTCTCCTTCGTCGTCGGGAACCTGTGCTTCTCGGGCGACACGCTGTTCAGGGACGCGGTCGGCGGCGGCCCCGCGGACGAGATGCGGCGATCCGTCATGGACGTTCTGATGGCGCTCCCGCCCGACACCCGTGTCCTCCCGGGCCATACGGACGAGACGACGATCGGGCGCGAGTGGGACCACAACCCGTTCGTCCGCTTCTGGCGCGAACTCGCCCCTGAGGACGGCCGGACGTGCACCGTGAACGGTGAGGACGCGACCATCGTCGTCTGGTCGCCCGACTACGACGGCAAGGGCAAGGCGCTCGTCCGGCTCGCCGACGGCGCCGAGGCGATCGTCGGCGCCTCCCGCATCCAGATGCCCTAATACCCTCAGGGGGTATACTTCGCTCATCCGAGCGAGAGGAGCATCGTGAGCGAGAGCGTCACGTACGAGGTCCCCGCGATCCACTGCGCCCACTGCGCGATGTCGATCCGGGAAGAGGTTTCCGAGGTCGAGGGCGTCGACGAGGTAGCCGTCGATCTCGATACGAAGGTCGTCACCGTCAGCGGCCATGGCCTCGACGACTCGGCGCTGCGGGCGGCGATCGCGGAAGCGGGGTACGAAGCCGCGTGACTCCCGTCGCGACTCCCGAGCGCGGCACGAGAGTCGACCTCGCTCTCGAGGGCATGACGTGCGCCGCCTGTGCGAACCGCATCGAGCGGAAGCTGAACAAGCTCGACAGCGTCGAGGCGTCGGTCAACTACGCGACCGAGCACGCGACGGTTCGCTTCGACCCCGCGCGTGTGACCGTTCCGGACCTCGTCGGCGCGGTCGAGGCCGCCGGGTATCAGGCGGCGCTCGCGTCGGAGGGGCGCGCCACACTGGATCGCACGGACGCAGTCCGCCGCCGACTGGTCGTGGCCGCCGCGCTGTCGGCTCCGCTCGTCGTGCTCGCGATGGTCTCGCCGCTCCAGTTCGACGGCTGGGAGTGGATCGCACTCGTGCTCGCGACGCCCGTCGTCTTCTGGGCCGGCTTCGGCTTCCATCGTGCCGCGCTCCTGAACGCCCGTCATCGCGCCGTGACGATGGACACGCTCATCTCGATCGGAACGCTCGCGGCGTGGGGCTGGTCGGTCGCCGCACTCGTCATCGTGGACGACGCCGACGTCTACTTCGAGGTCGCGGCCGTGATCACCACGCTCATCCTGCTCGGTCGCTACCTCGAGGCACGCGCGCGGAGCCGCTCGAGCGCGGCGATCCGCTCGCTGCTCGAGCTCGGCGCGAAGGAGGCACGGGTGCTGCGAGACGGGGTCGAGGTCTCGCTGCCGATCGGGGAGCTCGTGGCCGGCGACCTCTTCGTCGTCCGCCCAGGAGAGAAGGTCGCGACCGACGGCATCGTCGTCGAGGGTGAGTCCGCGGTGGACCAGTCGATGCTCACGGGCGAGCCCGTTCCCGTCGACGTCGCCATCGGGGACGGCGTCGCAGGCGCGACCGTCAACACGTTCGGTCGGCTCGTCGTCCGTGCGACGAAGGTGGGGGAGGAGACCGCGCTCGCGCAGATCGCCCGGCTCGTCGCCGAGGCCCAGTCCGGGAAGGCGCCCATCCAACGGCTCGTCGACCGCGTTTCGAGCGTCTTCGTGCCGATCGTGCTCGCCCTCTCCCTCGCGACGCTCGTGGGCTGGCTCGTCGCGACAGGCGACGCGACCGACGCGTTCTCGGCCGCCGTCGCCGTCCTGATCATCGCCTGCCCCTGCGCGCTCGGGCTGGCGACGCCGACGGCCCTCATGGTCGGGACGGGTCGCGGCGCCCAGCTCGGCATCCTCATCAAGGGGCCCGAGGTGCTCGAGCGCACCAGGCGGATCACCACCGTCGTGCTCGACAAGACCGGCACGGTGACCGAAGGCCGCATGGAGCTCGCGCAGGTGACGCCGCTGGACGGTGCGAGCCGTGCAGACGTGCTCCGGCTCGCGGGCGCAGTCGAGGCGGCATCCGAGCATCCGATAGCGCAGGCCGTCGCGGCGGCTGCGCGCGCCGAGCTCGGAGAGCTTCCACCGGTGACGGAGTTTCGCAACGTGCCCGGCGTCGGCGTCGTCGGCACGGTCGACCGCCGCCGGGTGGAGGTCGGACGGCGCCGCGACGGGTCGATCACGGTCTCGTGGGACGGCGCGCAGCGGGCGACGTTGTCCGTCGTCGACACTGTCAAGTCGACGAGCGCCGAGGCGATCGCCGCGCTGCGGGAGCTCGACCTCACGCCCGTGCTGCTCACCGGCGATGCGGCGGAGTCTTCCGAGCGCGTCGCGTCCGAGGTGGGGATCGACCGTGTGCTGCCCGAGGTCTATCCGGACGACAAGATCGCCGAGATCCGCCGCCTCCAGGGCGCCGGCGAGGTCGTTGCGATGGTCGGCGACGGGATCAACGACGCGCCCGCTCTCGCACAGGCGGATCTGGGCCTTGCGATCGGGACCGGGACGGACGTCGCGATCGAGGCTTCCGACATCACGCTCGTCTCCGGCGACCTCCGCGCGGCCGCCGACGCGATCCGGCTCGCGCGCCGCACGCTGGCCACGATCAAGGGCAACCTCTTCTGGGCGTTCGCCTACAACGTCGCCGCCATACCGCTGGCAATGGCGGGCCTCCTCAACCCGATCGTCGCGGCCGCGGCGATGGCGTTCTCGAGCGTGTTCGTCGTGACGAACTCGCTGCGGCTCCGCAGGTTCCACTCGACGCGCGAGGAGGCGACTGCATGAGCGAGCACGGGTACTCCGCGGACCGGGAGGCGCTCGTCCGCCGGCTCCACCGCATCGAGGGCCAGGTGCGCGGGATCGAGCGGATGGTCGAGGACGACCGCTACTGCATCGACGTCCTCACGCAGATCGCGGCCGTGAACACGGCACTCGAGAGCCTCGCCTTCAAGATCCTGGACGACCACGTGAACCACTGCGTGGCCGGCGCGCTCGCGTCCGGTGACGCCGCCGAGGCCGAGACGAAGCGCAAGGAGCTGCTGGACGCGGTGCACCGCTTCGCGCGCGTGCGCTAGCGGTCTTCGGTCGCCAGGCGGTACCCGAGGGCGACGAGCACTACGCCGGTGACGGCGTCGAGCGCGCGTCGCACGGTCGTCGTCAGGAGCCGGCCGAGGCGCGAGATGGCAAAGGCGTACAAGCTCAGCCACGCCAGCGTCATCGCGCAGAAGAGGAAGCCGAGGGCGAGTAGGACAGCGAACGACGAGCTCCCCTCGGGCGCGAACTGCGGGAGGAGGCTCGCGAAGAACACCGCCATCTTCGGATTGCCGAGGTTGCTGAACAGACCCTCTCGAAGCGCTCTGCGCGACGAGGGCCGGGCGAGCCCGGCCCCAATGGCGGCGTAGGGGCGAGGCTTGCCTCGCCCTCGGACCGCCACCCAGAGCGACTGAGCTCCGAGATACACGAGATAGGCAGCACCGACGAGCTTCAGCGCGCGGAAGACCGGCTCCGACGCGGTCAGGAGCGCGACGACTCCTGCGCTCGCCGCGACGGTCCACACCGCCTGACCGGCGGCGACGCCCGCGGCGGTCGAGACGCCGCTCCTCCGCCCGCCCGCGAGTGTGTTGCGAATGGTCAGCGCCGTGTCCTGGCCCGGCGTACAGATCACGACGGCCGATACCGCGACGAACGCGACCAGGGTCTCGAGCATCCAGGAAGTATCGCGCCGGGCGGCTCGTTGACCACCTCACGATGCGGGTCTCTCGCGCGTTGGACGGGGTGATGAACGCGAAGGCCCATGTCTCGGTGCTCGTGGTCGTCGTGCTCTGGGCGGGTTCGTTCTCCGTCATCAAGAAGCTGCTGGACGACGGCGTCGCGGCGGGCGACATCGCGGTCCTGCGGTACGCCATCGCGGCTCCTGGCTTCGCCTACATCCTCTGGCGAGCACGTGGGCTGCCGGGGCTCACACGCGCCGACGCCGCGCGCGTGGCAGTCGCGGGGCTCCTCGTGGTCGTCGGCTACCACATGTTCCTGAACGTCGGTACGCGCTACACGACGTCGGGCGTCGCCGCCCTCGTCGTCGCGCTCGCCCCGGGGCTCACGATGCTGCTCGCATTCGGGCTCGGGCTGGATCGGATCAGCCTGCGGCGCGTCGTCGGTCTCGCCGTCGCGTTCACCGGAGTGGCGATCGTGGTCGCATTCGGCGCCGGCAACGAGCTCTCGTTCGAGAGTGCGAAGGGCCCTCTCATCGTGCTCGGCGCGCCGCTCGCGTTCGCGCTCTACAACGTCATCCTGAAGCCCCTTCTCGGGCGGCACGACCTGCTCGCGCTCACCGCGGCGACCAGCCTGGTCGGGACCGTCGGTCTCACGGCGTTCGTGCGCGGGTCGACCGTCGACACCGTCACCGACGCGGGCGCGAGCGACGCGGGGCTCCTGCTCTACCTCGGCGTGCTCGCGACGCTCCTCGGCTACATCCTCTGGAACGCGGGGCTCAAGGGCCTCGGTCCCACGCGCACGGTGACGTACGCCTATCTGATCCCGCCGCTGGCCGTGACCTTCGGCGCGATCTTCCTCGACGAGCCCGTCACGGTCTGGCTCGCGCTCGGCGGAGTCCTCGTCGTTGGAGGGATTGCCGCGGCGCAGGGCGTGCAGCTCTCGAGCCGCCTGGTTAGCGTCCGGCCGTGGCGGAGCGCACGCTCACCCAGCGCCAGCTGAACCGCGCGCTCCTCGCGCGTCAGCTGCTGCTCGAGCGGGCGCGTATGCCGATACCGCGGGCCCTCGAGCGGCTCGGCGGCATCCAGGATCAGTACGCGCCGAACGGGTACATCCGGCTCTGGTCGTGCCTCGACGGCTTCGAGCGCGACGACCTGACGCGAGCACTCGAGCGGCGTTCGGCGATCCAGGGGACGCTGATGCGTGGGACCATCCACGTCGTTTCGCGCCGCGATTACTGGCCGCTTTCGGTCGCGATCCGCGGCCCGCAACGCGAGTGGCTCGTGCGGGCGCGGAAGCTCTCGGACGGCGAGCTCGAGCGCCAGGCCGAGCAGCTTCGCCGACTTCTCGCTGACGGGCCGCGTCGCGCTGACGAGCTCTCGGCGGTTACTCGTGCGTGGGACCCCACGCTGAGTCTCGTCCGTATGCCACCGTCGGGAACATGGGAGCGACGGCGGGCGAACCTGATCGAGCTCGCCGAACGCTGGGTCGGGCCGGAGGACGTCGACGAGGACACGGCACGCGACCACCTCGTTCGCCGGTATCTGGGCGCGTTCGGGCCTGCGTCGCGCGCCGACATCGCGCTGTGGGCCGGGACGAAGCCGCGCGACCTCGACCCTGCGCTCGGACGCCTGCGGCTGCGGCGCTTCCGCGACGAGGCCGGCGGCGAGCTCCTCGACCTCCCGCGCGCTCCGATCCCTCCAGCCGACATTCCCGCACCTGTTCGGTTCCTGCCGACCTGGGACAGCGTCCTCCTCGTCCACGTTCGTCGGGCGGGCGTGCTCCCCGAGGAGTACCGGTCGCGCATCTTCCCGACGACGATGCCGCAGTCGATCGGCACGTTCCTCGTCGACGGCGCCGTCGCCGGTACCTGGCGCCACGACGCCGGCCGCGTCCGCTGGGAGGCATTCGCGAAGATCGATCGCTCGTCCGCGCGGGAAGTCGAGGCCGAGGCCGAGCGCCTTGCAGCGTTTCATGCTTGAGTCGAGAAACGGGCACCCATCGCTGCCCTAGCGCCGTGGCCGCGTCGCGACAGCACGTACGCTGCGCCGCGTGAGCACCGACACGACCTCGCCGCCCGTCGGCACCGTACGGGCCGGAACGAGCCGAGTCAGCCGCGTCGTCATGGTCGTCGCCGTGGTCGTACCGCTCCTCGGGACGGCGATCGCGATGGCGATGCTCTGGGGGTCGGCGTTCCGCTTGATCGACGTCGTGCTGCTGGTCTCCCTCTACGTCCTCTGCGCCTTCGGCACCACGATCGGCTTTCACCGCTACTTCACGCACAAGGGCTTCGAGGCGCGTTTGCCGGTGAAGGTCGCGCTCGGAGTGCTCGGGTGCATGACGATGCAAGGGCCGATCATCCAGTGGGTGACGGACCACCGAAAGCACCACGCGCTGTCGGACAAGCCGGGCGACCCTCACTCACCACATGTCGGCCACGGTGACGGCGTGCGCGGAGCAGTTCGCGGGTTCATGCACGCCCACGTGGGCTGGATGTTCTCGAACCTCGGAATGGAGCAGGGCCGCGTGTACGGGAAGGACCTGTACGAGGACCGCGTGGTCGTCTGGCTCGACCGCCTGTATCTGCTGTGGGTCGCCCTCTCGCTCGGGATCCCGTTCCTCATCGGCTATCTCGTCGGCGGCGGGTCGGTCCTGCTCGGGCTCGAGGCGATGGTGTGGGGCGGCCTCTTCCGGATCTTCCTCTACCAGCACGCCACCTTCTCGGTGAACTCGATCTGCCACATGTTCGGCCGCCAGGAGTACCGCTCGCGCGACGAGGCGCGGAACAACTGGCTCATCGCGCTCCTCGTGTTCGGCGAGGGCTGGCACAACAACCACCACGCGTTCCCCGCCTCCGCGCGTCACGGGCTCGGGCGCTTCCAGCTCGACGCCTCGTGGTGGGTGATCCGCGGGCTCGAGCGCGCACGGCTCGTGTGGAACGTCAGGACGCCGTCGGGAGACCAGCTGGCTCGCCGGCGACTCCAGCCGGCGGAGAGCTGACGAACCGCACCAGCTCCTCCTCGACGAGCTCCGCCCAGCGATCCGCCTTCGGCAGCCTGACCAGCGCGCCCCACGACGTGCGAACCGCGACGCCGTGCACCGCGCCGGGAATCAGGACGTAGCGGCCCTCGGCGCCGCGCTCGCGCGCGCGGTCGTAGCCCTTGCGGGAGTGCGACGCTGACACGCCGGGAATCCCCGGGAGCCAACGGTCGAGCGCGCCGTGAAGAACGGTGAGCCGCTTGCGACGTAGCGTGGTGACGTCGAGCTGATCGGGGATCCACGGCGCGAGCCCGACGACCTCCTCGACCACCGGCTCGTCCGCGATCGCGATCGACACGGCGCCGCCCATGGAGAACCCGAGAAGTGCGACGCGAGGCGCGCCGAGCTCGTCGACGGCGGCGCGCGCGTCCTCCACGCACGACTCGAGCCTGCGCCACGACTTGACGCGGTACCGGACCTCGGCGAACCCGAGCTCCGGGAGTCGGGGTGAGAGGGTCCGGACGAGCCACTCGACGGACGCGCTCCACGTCCCTTCGACCTCACGCGACTGCCCGCCGTTCACGCACACGAGGGCGCACTCGCCGATCAGTCCCGTGATCCGCATCTCCGCGCCCGTCGAAAGCCTCACGCCGCGACGCCCACCGTGTCGGCAACCCAGGCCGGCAGCTCGCGGAAGAAGGTCGGATCGATCGAATGCGCGAGGTGGGGTGACTCGCGGTACGTGACGTCCGCGCCCGCAGCCTGGAGCCTCGCGCGTGCGTCGCGGCCCCACTCGACGCCGATCACCGGGTCGAGCGCGCCGTGCCCGATGGCGACGCGCGGAAGTGGTCGAGTGAGGTCGAGCTCGAACTCGGGCACGGATGGCATGAACCCCGACAGCGCGATCAGTCCCGCGGGCCGCGGCCGCCCGGCACCCAGCCCGAGCGCATAGGTCATCACGGCGCCCTGCGAGAACCCTCCCAGGACCGTCCGCTCGGGTGGGATCGCTGCGTCGGCCGCGACGTCGTCGAGCCACGACGAAGCGCGCGCGAAGGTCGCAGTGAAGGTCTCGGGATCCGGATAGCCGATCTCCTGCACGGCGTACCAGTGGGCGCCTCCCGGCGGCAGGTGGAGCGGACCTCGTGGCGTCACGCCGAGCATTCGCCGCTCCGGGTCGAGCAGATCGAGAAGCGAAAAGAGGTCGCGCTCGTCCGCGCCGCGACCGTGGAAGAGCACGAGGAGGCCCTCCGCTTCTGCCGCGGGCGGGCGGATCAGGTGCTGAAGGGCGTCCGCGGGCACGTTCCGGCGGACGTTAGCTTGCTATCGGCACAGGAAGTCCCGCTCGGCGACCAGGCGCTCGAGCTCGGTCTGGTTCCAGCCGTTGATGAAGTCCGCATGCGCGCCGAAGCGGCCCGATGCCACCTGAGAGCCGAGCGGCACCGGCGGATAGAGCACGATGAGGATCAGCTGGGGGAGCGCGACGGGATGCGAGGCGGGGCAGAGCCCGCGCGCTGCGTACTTCATGTGCTGCTGGTGGTCGGCGCTGTCCAGCCGCCGTCCGTCCCAGCAGTTCGGGAACGTGACCTGCAGCTGCAGCATTTGGTCCGCCGTGCACGCCGGGATGGTGAAGAAGCGCGGCTTGCCGCCGACCGCGCCGCAGCTCCACGACACGATGCCCTTCGGCTGGCGACGCTTCGCGTCGGCGTTGCCGGCGATCATCATCAGTCCCCCTGGGCGGCGCTGCGATTCGCTCGCGGGACCGGTTCACGTAGTAGACGATCGACGCGCGTGCCGACGAGAAGCCTAATCCGTTTCCGCTGCTCGTCTACGCTCGTCGCCATGCACGGATCTCGCCTGCGGCAGCTCGTCGAGTGGGCGCTCGCGATCGGCGCGGACCCGGCGGATTCCCCGGACAGACGATTCCGCAAGCGGCTCCTCGTCGGTATCGCCCTGCTCATCCTCCCGATCGGGTTCGTCTGGGGCTGCGTGTACTTCGCGTTCGGCGAGCCCGTCGTCGCGCTCACGCCGTGGGCCTACGTCGCAGGATCGATCGTCAGCCTCGCGGTCTTCGCCAGGAACCGAAACTTCGCGTTTCTGCGGACTGCCCAGCTGCTCCTGATTCTCGTAGCCCCTGCGCTCGGGGTGATCACGCTCGGGAGCCTCGACGAATCGAGCTCGGTCATCGTCTGGTCGTTCCTGGCGCCGCTCGGGGCGGTCGCATTCGACCGCCCGAGCCGGGCCTGGCCGTGGTTCGCGGCGTTCGTCGCCACGATCGTGCTCTCGCTCGTGCTCGCCGAGGTGGTTCGGCCGGACGCCGGCGACCTGCCCGAGAGCTTCGTCCGCACCTTCGACGTCCTCAACATCGTCGCGGTCGCGTTCGTCGCGATGATGCTGCTCGTGACGTTCGCGCGTGGGCGCGACGAGGCGCAGGAGCGGGCAGACGCGCTTCTCCTGAACGTCCTGCCCGAGGAGGTGGCACAGCGCCTGCAGTCCGATCCGCAGTCGATCGCGGACCAGTTCGAGAACGCGAGCATCCTGTTCGCCGACGTCGTCGACTTCACGCCGCTCTCGAGCAGCCTCGACGCGCGCGAGGTCGTCGGGCTCCTCGACCGTCTGTTCACGAGCTTCGACGAACTCGTCGACCAATGCGGGGTCGAGAAGATCAAGACGATCGGCGACTGCTACATGGTCGCCGCGGGCGTCCCACGGGCGCGGCCGGATCACGCACGGGCGCTCGCACAGCTCGGTCTCGACATGCTCGAGTGCGCCAAGACTTGCCTCCCCGACCGGGGCGACCTGAGCCTCCGGATCGGCATCAGCTCCGGCCCGGTGGTCGCCGGCGTGATCGGGCGGCGCCGGTTCCTCTACGACCTGTGGGGCGACACCGTGAACATGGCGAGCCGTATGGAGTCCCACGGCACGCCGGACGAGATCCAGATCACGCGTTCGACCTGGGAGCTCGTACGGGATGACTTCGTCACCGAGCCGATCGGGCTCGTCGACGTCAAGGGGAAGGGCGAGGTCGAGACGTGGCGGCTCGTCGGCTCGCGCGCCGGTTAGGCTGGGGCGAGGACGATGAGCAAGAACGTCGAGGCATTCGACGCGTGGATCCGCTCCGCGTTCGTCGAGCTCAACACTGCCCTCGAGGAGCTCTACTTCGCGCAGGACGACCGTTCGAACGTCGACGGCGTCGGCGACGACCTCAAGGCTCAGATCCTCGAGGAGGGCAGGGCGTACGTGCGCGCGCTCGCCGACGAGGGCAACACGGACGAGGGCTTCGATCAGGCGTTCGACGTGCTCGGCGACCTCGGCCTGTACATGGCGTCGCTCCGGCGCCACGAGCTCACGAACCCCGCGCGCGAGCAGCGGTCCCCTCACGAGGAGGCGACGGCGCTCGGGCTGCACATCGGCGCGTCCGTTGGGGTTGTCCCGCGCTTCGCCACGAGCCATCTCGCGACGCACAACCTCGCGCGCAACGGCCGCCAGAGGAGCTTCACGTCGCTCGCCGACGAGTTCCTCTTCCTCGACTACAACACGCGCGGGATCTTCGCGTACAAGCGTGCAGCCGACGCGTTGTCGCGCATCCCGCCGATCGGGATCTCGCACGCTGTCGCGGAGACGCTCTTCGACGACGCCCGCGACGCGCTCGAGGACGTCAGCAGCTTCAACGACGTGCTCTTCGCGGAGCTCGATGTCGACCGCTTCTTCTACAGCGTCCGGCCCTACTACAAGCCGTACCGCGTGGGGCGGCAGGAGTATCGCGGCGCCAACGCCGGCGACTTCTCCGGCATCAACGAGATCGACCTGCTGCTCGGGCTCTGCCGCGGGAACGACCCGTACTACTCCCAGCTCCTCGTCGAGAAGATGCTCTTCATGCTCCCGGCCGACCAGGCGAGCCTCCGCGACTGCATGCGCCGTCCGAGCTTCCTCGACCAGTTCCTCGACGCGCTCGAGACGAGCGGCGACGCGGAGTGGTTCCGCCGAAACGCGGCCGCGTTCCTCCGGGTCTGTGAGCTGCACGGGCGCGTCGCCGCGCAGCACCACGACCAACTCGTCGCGCGCTTCATCGAGCAGCCGTCGGCCGCCCTCGACGAGAGCAAGCTCTCGCAGGTCACGGCCAGCGGGCCGCCGCTCCCGGTGCTGCTCCACTCGCTCGAGGTGCTCCGCGACCTGCGCCTCGCGGCGCCGCGCGACGACATCGCCTCCCGGCACGACGACGTCGCCCGCCTGCGCGCCGCGCTCGTGTGACGCGGGACCGTCGCTGCGACGTAACGGATTCGAGTCGGCTCCGCAGGACACGGCTCGAGCACACGGAATCCTTACGCCGACCGTCGAGACTCCATGACCACGTGACCTCTCAGCTCCGTCTCTCCCGCCTCGCCGCGCTCGTGGCGACGCTCCTCGCGGCGCTCGTCGCCTCGAGCGGCGTGTCCGCCGCGCCGCCCTGTGCCCAGGCGCTCCTGGCCGACTGGCTGGACGACAGCCGGATCGACCGTATGTACGCGTTGCCCTGCTACGAGGCTGCGATCGATGCCATACCTGACGATCTCCGGGACTACACGGATGCGGCTGACGTCATCGCGCGAGCGTTCCAGGATCGCTCCGGCCGCCGGCTCGAGCGTCGCCTCGAAGGACCTGTTCCTGCCACGGCTGGCGTTCCATCCGTCGACGCCTCGTCGTCGAGCTCCCTCCCGGTACCGATCCTCGTCCTCGGTGCCATGTCGCTGACGCTCCTAGGTGCGGGTGGGTTCGGCTATGTCGCGCGCCGTCGACGCGAGCAGCGCCTCGACGAGTGATTCGGAACCAGCGGCGAGCACGCGGTGTATACGCGACATCCGAATCAGGAGGTCGCTGATGCGAAAGGCAGTCGCCCTGGCCGCAGTCGTCGCGCTCGTGTTCGCTAGTACCGCCCTCGCCGGCGGCTGGGCAACCGTGAAGCTGAGTTCGTCACCCAAGCACCTGTCCGCGGGCGAGCCGTGGATCGTCGACGTCACCGTGCTCCAGCACGGGCTCGCGACCCAGCCGCTCTGCTGTCTGAGGCCGACCGTGACGATCAGGAGGATCGTCGCGGCTCGAACGACAAGCTCCAATGTCAAGGAGCCGCTCGTGAAGACCTTCAAGGCCAGGCCGACGAGCCGGGTCGGCGTGTACCGCGCTCGCGTCGTGTTCCCCGGCGCCGGCACCTGGCGGTACGAGGTCTACGACGCGTTCACCGAGTACGGCGGCGCACGCACGCATAGGTTCAAGCCGGTCAGGATCGCGCCGAGCGACACCTAGCCACCGGCGGCACGTCAGCAACGAGGCCCGGTGCGGGCCTCGTTGCTTCTACGGCTTGGTGGAGCTACGCGGACTCGAACCGCGGACCTCCTGGGTGCGATTCCTGCTCCGGGGTGAATGAGGGCTGCTCTCCCCAGTGCAGATGCGGGTTCTCAGTTCAGGTGAGTAGCCCCGATGTGTTCCGATACGCGGGGGTCTGCCTGAGTTTCACCTGAGTTTCCTCCGGCCCCGATCCCGACCCTCGCGAGCACGTCCGCCGCGATGTCCGCCATCGCCTCGTGCTCGTCCTCGCCCTGGCCGTAGACCCGGTCGAACATCTCGGTGTTCTTCCAGCCCATCGACTTGCAGAACGCGAGCTTCGCCTCGTAGCGACGTGCGGCAGCGCGAACGCCAGCGACGGCGTGACGCGAACGCGGCGCTTGCGAAGCACGGCCTCGAGCCGCAGCGTTGGTGAGAAGCGTCTGGCCGGAGCATCGCGCCTGCAACTGCGCGACCTCGAAGCGCAGGCTCAGGCACTCGCGGCAGTGGTGAGATCCGGGGCGGGCGGTTGAACTAGGTTCCCGAAATGAGAAGGCCCGCCGGAGCGGGCCTTCTCTGATCGTCGGCCGCCGAGGGCGACTGCCGCTCACGGGTTAGCGGTTGCCCACCGGCTGGAAGTAGTTGTCGGCCATGAAATTGGCCACGTTGATGCCGAGGTCACGCCCCTGCACGTCGGCGGTGCGGAAGTGCAGGCCCGCCCAGATGCGAGCCTCGACGATCTCGTCGACCGCCTCCGAGAAGGTATCGAACGTCCGTGTTTTTTCTTCTGCTGGAGCAAGGAGGGCAGACGCGCTCGTGATCTGGTAGCCCCCCTCGATCTCGTCGCCGAAGAACATCCGTAGAACGGTGACGTGCACGCCGTCATGGCACATGTGCCCGGATGTGTGGTCGGGGTAGGGCGCCGAGATGAGCGGCGCCCAGGTTGCGATCGGGCGAAGTATCAGGATTGCCTTCCGCCGCCTCCCCTGCTCTGCGGATCGCCTGAAACGGCCGCCAGAAGTCAAAGTGGTACTTGTCGTTCCAGCAGTTGATTGCCGTGTCCGCGCCGCTCAAGTTCGTCATCGCGAAGAGACGGGCGCTCTCGGCGGCGTCGAGGTCGTTTCGTGCGACGAGGTCTCGAGCGACCGCGTTCCAGCTCATGACGGGGTTGCTCTGCCACCATTTGGCGATGTACGTCTGCTCGTCCGTGCGCGTGGAGCCTGTGGCCCGGCCGAGCGCCTTGACGTCATTGAACTCTGCCGTGTAGGCGGAGCTGGTGAGCGCCAGCGGTCCCGCGCTGCGGAACTGCGACGAGCTCTCCATGAGGAACGGCTCGACTCCGCCCGCCCACGGCGTCGGGTCTTGCACAATCGTCCCGTTCGGCGCCACCGGGTCCCAGTGCCCGACGTTCGAGTTCGGCACCCACTGCGACGGCCCGAAGCGTCCGTCGTCTTCCCGCGCGGCAATCATCGCGTCGGCGGCGGCGTTCCCTGCGTCGATCCCCTGCCGTTTGAACGAGTTGTCGGGTATCGCCGCGAGCGACGCCGTGTGTGCGTCGGCAACTGTTTGCAGCAGGGTGGCCTTGTTCGCGAACGTGATGCTCGCGGGTACCGTCGAGATGATGTGGGTGAGCACGCGGTACGCCGCGGTGGCGATCGCCGCCTCCCCCGAGGCGCTGGACGAGAAACGCCTGTTGAGGAGATACGGCCGGTAATGCTTCGGCGTGATCGCGTTGACCGCGTCGTACACGGCGCCCTGAACCATGCCGAGGTTGATCTGGGTAACGGGCGGCACTCCCCCCGCCGGCGGTGGGAAGGCGGCGACTGTGCTCGCCGCGATCTGGTTCCAATGAGTAACTGCACTGGCATCCGTTTCAACGGGTGGTGCGGCAGATGCGCCAACCACACCGAGCGCAGCCAGTACGACGACCGCAACGGTCGAAAGCGAGATCGTTCGTTTCCGTGGCATTTCTCCCCTCTCCTAGTGCCCCGTCCTGAGTTTGTGGCATGCGTAGCAAATCACCTCCGGTGCGCAAATTGCAAGGTCCGACGCGAACTGCCTCTGCCCTCGCCTCGCCTCGCCCGATAGGACACAAATGGGTCTATTCGGGCAGCTCGCCGAGGACACGACGAGCGTCGCCTAGAGCCCCGACTGCGGCATTCGCGTAGCTGGTAGCGCGCTCTTGAACCGCTGCGGCTGACGCCGTAGGGTGCGCCGTGGCGGCAGCGTCGAGCGATTCGTCCCTTGTGAGAGCGACTCGCGGTCCATGCGGGCTCTCATCGCGCTAGTGCTTGTGCGGACTCGTCGTCCTCGTCAGCGGTTGGGCCAGCGGAACGTCCCAGGCCCCGCCTACGTGCTCGCCCCGGACGATCGATGCGCGATGGGACATTCGCGTTCCGTCTCCAGGACGAGACGCGCGTCACGGGCAGCTGGACCTGCGGCTGAAGCGCCGAACACGACGCACCGCCGGGCCACGTCGCAAACGTCGAGATCGAGGCCGGGGCGTCGGCTGCCGTCGGGATCTTCTGAGCGTCTGAGTTTTCACCTGAGTTTCTGTCCCAGGAAAGCGAGAGGCCCCGCCAGAGGGGCCTCTCGTGGCTTACCTACGCCATGGAGCTACGCGGACTCGAACCGCGGGACCTCCTGGGTGCGATCCAGGCGCTCTCCCAACTGAGCTATAGCCCCGGGAACGCTCGATTGTAGCCGCGGCTCGCGTGCTCTAGGGACCGCGCTGGGTCGGCTCGACGGGCGCGTCGGAGGGAGCCCTGCAGAAGCGGGCGTCCTCGGACTGCGGGACGAGGCGAGGCGTGTCCTGCGCGTGCGGGATCGCGGTGCCGCCGATCAGCATCCCGAGGACGAGGAGCCAGAGCGCGGCGGTGACCCTGGCCCAGAACGGGTACGGGCGATGCTCGCGTCGCGGCACCTCCGATGGAGGAGCCGCGGCGGCCTGCGTCCGTGCGGCAGGCGCCGGGTCGGCGAGCGTCGCGCGGGCGCGCGCGCCGAGCTCGGGATCGACGAGCGCGAGCTCCGGGCTGATCGGCTCCATGGACACGACGTCGGGATTCTCGCTGAGGCTCGCCATCCCTTGCCCGTGCAAGTGACGAGTCGGTGTCGAAGCGTCCACATCTCCGCTCAACCGTGCGGAATCGCGCATGCATGTCCCATTCGGACATCTGGCTGCGAGTGAGCGGTGGCGGATACGACGGTCAGCGACATCGACGAAGGGAGACGAGGTGTACGGACGAGCAATCGTCATCGCCGGCCTGAGCGCCGCGGTGCTCGTGGGCACGACCGGTCTCGCCGGTGCGGGAGCGCACGCGGACGGCATCATCGTGGCCTGCCAGAAGTCGGGCAAGGGCTTTCTGCGCGTGGTGAGGCTGGCATCCGACTGTCGCCGGAACGAGCGACTCGTGACCTGGAACCAGAGAGGGGCGGCGGGGAAGCAGGGGCCCGCCGGACCGGCTGGTGCGGCAGGAGCGCAAGGCCCTGCAGGACCTCCAGGCCCGGCAGGACTCCCGGGTTCGAAGGGCGATACGGGCGCTGACGGCCCGGTCGGCCCCGCAGGAGCCGCGGGCCCACAGGGTCCGGCTGGGCCTCAGGGCCCCGCGGGGACGGCGTCACTTGCCGCGCTCGACGGCACCGCGTGCACGCGCGCCGACGGAGCGGCAGGAACCGTCGACGTCGCCGTGAGCGCGGCGAACCTGATCGAGCTCCGTTGCGTCGCGGGAGGCGATCCTCCGCCTCCGCCCGTGGGTGGGCTCGTGATCAACGAGGTCGACTACGACCAGGTCGGTGCAGACACAGGCGGGTTCGTCGAGATCGCGAACGCGGGAGCTTCAGCCGCGACCCTCGACGGGATCGCGCTCGTCCTCGTGAACGGCGGCGACGGCACGGAGTACGCCAGGGTCGCGCTCACGGGATCACTCGCAGCCGGCGGCTACCTCCAGCTCGAGATCGAGGCGCAGAACGGGGCGCCGGACGGCGTCGCGCTTATCGATACGGCGTCGAAGGCGCTCCTCGACGCGCTCTCGTACGAAGGTGCGATCACCGCGGCGACGATCGACGGGCAGACGTACAACCTCGTCGAAGGCACGGTGCTCGCGGACACCGTCGTCGATTCGAACACGGTCGACGGCTCCCTGTCGCGCATCCCGGACAAGGCGGACACCAACAACGCAGCGTCCGACTGGGTGTTCACGCAGGCGAAGACACCCGGCGCGGCGAACGTCGCTGCGCCGTAGACCTCACGACGCGCCCGCGTCCGGCTTGCGCCGGGCGCGGGAGCGCTCGCGGCGCTCGAGCCGCTCGGCGAGCTCGTTGGCCTCGCGTTCGAGCGCGACGTAGCGCTCATAGCGTTCCCGCGCGAGCTCCCCGGACTCGAGTGCGGCGCGAACGGCGCAGCCTGGCTCCGTCTCGTGCCGGCAGTCCGTGAAGCGGCAGGCGAGCGCGAGCTCGGCGATGTCGTCGAAGGCGTCCGCGAGAGTGTCCTCGCCGATCCAGAGGTGCACCTCGCGCATCCCGGGGTTGTCCACGATCAGGCCGCCGTGCGGGAGCAGGACGAGCTCGCGACGCGTGGTGGTGTGTCGTCCGGAACCGGCTGCGTCGACCTCGCCGGTGGCGAGCCGTGCGTCGTCGCCAACAAGCGCATTGACGAGCCTTGACTTGCCGACTCCCGAGGGCCCGAGGAGAGCACCCGTCGAGCCCGGGGGCAGCTCGTCGCGCACGGCGTCCATCCCGGCGCCGGAGAGGGCCGACACGGGGAGCACCGGGACATCCCCTCCGATGTCTGCAAGCTCGCTAGCTACGGCCGCTCCGTCGGGCTCGAGGTCGATCTTCGTCAGGAGGACGACGGGCCGCGCGCCGCTCTCCACTGCGAGCGCGAGGTAGCGCTCGATGAGGCGAGGGTCCACTTCCTGCCCCAGCGCGTGGACGACGAAGGCGACGTCGACGTTCGCCGCGATGACCTGCTCGCGCGATACGCCCGACGCAGGTTCGTGCGCCGCCCGGCGTGAGATCGTCGTCCGCCGTGGGAGCACGGCGGTGATGACTCCGGCCGGGTCGAGCGCGACCCAGTCACCGACGATGGGGAGCTCCTCCCGTCGGGACTCCCGTCGCAAGCGACTCGTAATCCGGCTCCGGCGCTCGCCGTCCGCCGTCAGGACGTCGTACTCGCCGCGATGCTGCACCGCGACTCGCCCGGGTACGAGCCCCTCTCGGGCGTGTGGCTCGAATGAGGTGCTCCAGGCGGAGTCCCAGCCGAGCGTCGCGAGGTAAGGCACGGCTCGGATTCTCCCACCGCGTAGGAGGCCGGACGTTAGGAGACGGCGCGCGCGAGAGCGGCGTCGATCGTCGGCGCGGAGAACTCGAAGCCGGCGTCGAGGAGGCGGGCAGGGAGCGCGCGGCGACCCCGCAGGAGCACGTCGCTCATCTCGCCGAAGAGCGTGCGAATCGCGAAGGCCGGCGCGGGGATGATCGTCGGACGCCGCACCGCCTTGCCGAGCGCATCCGTGAAGTGCTCGCTCGTCACGGGGTTGGGTGCACAGACGTTCACGGCCCCAGCGAGCTCGCCGCGGAGAACGAAGGCGTACGCGGCAGTCAGATCGTCGAGCGCGACCCAAGTCCACCACTGGCGACCGCTGCCGACCCGGCCGCCGAGCCCGAGCTTGAACGGAAGCAGCATCCGTCGTAGTGCACCGTCCTCCTTCGCCACGACCAGGCCCTGACGGAAGTTGACGACGCGGATTCCCGCTTCTCGCGCCGGCTCCGCTGCTGCCTCCCAGGCGCGACCGACGTCCGCCTCGAACCCGGTTCCGAGCGTCGACTCCTCCGTCACGATCTCGTCACCGCGGTCGCCGTAGATACCGATTCCGCCCGCGCAGACGAACACCGACGGATGGGGCTCGAGCTTCACGGCCGTCCGTGCGAGGAGGCTCGTTGCCGATGTCCTCGACTCGAGAATCTCTCGCTTCTTCGACTCGGTCCAGCGCTGCCCGATGTTCTCGCCGCTGAGGTTGACGATCGCGTCGACGCCGTGAAGCCTGGACGCATCGAGGTCGCCCGCCGACGGATCCCAGCGGATCTCGTCGGCCGCAGTCTCCTCCCGCCGCACGAGGCGCGTCACCTCGTGACCGCCCGCGCGGAGCGCGGGGACGAGTGCCGATCCGATGAGCCCCGACGCCCCGCTGACCACAACCTTCACGTGACTACGTTACCCCTGTGTCCGAAACCGCCAACACGCCACGAATCCGCGATGGTATGCGCGCCGCGATCCCGCTCGCGCCGAGCCCGATCCTCTTCGGCCTGTCGTACGGTGTGCTGGCGGACGCCACCGGTTTCGGCGCCGCCGCGGCGGTGGTCATGTCGGCGACGACCTTCGCGGGGGCCGCACAGTTTGCCTCGCTGTCGGTGCTCGATGCGGGCGGAACGATCGCTGCGGCCGTGCTCGCCGCTGTGTTCCTCAACGCGCGCTATGTCGCGATCAGCGTGACGGTCGCCTCCATCTTCCCGGGCGGCAGGCTCCGGCGTCTCGCGGAGTCCCAGGCGATCGTCGACGAGTCGTGGGCGCTGTCCGGTCGGCGAGGTCGCTTCGAGTGGCCGATCCTCGTCGGATCCGGGCTCGTCTTCTACGTGCTCTGGGTCGGCAGCACCGCGGCCGGCACGTTCGTCGGAGGGATCCTCGACGATCCCAACGCGCTCGGCCTGGACGCGGCGTTCGCAGCTCTCTTCCTCGCGCTGGCCGTGCCGTATCTCAGGGAGCAGCGGTCACGACAGGCGGCGGCGTTGGCCGCCCTCATCACACTCGCGCTGATCCCGTTCACGCCGGCAGGCGTGCCGATCATCGCCGCGTCCGCGGCGTGCCTGCTGGGACTCCGCCGATGAGCAGTGCCTGGGTCGTGGTCGCGATCGTGGGGACGGCGACGATCGCCTTCAAGGCGGCGGGGCCGGTGCTGATCGGACGACGAGCCTTGCCACCACGCGTGCAGTCCGTGGTCGACCTCCTCGCCCCTGTGATGCTGATCGCGCTCGTCGTGACGCAGACCTTCGGCGGAGACGAGGAGATCACGGTCGACGCGCGGGTGGCGGGCGTGGGAGCGGCGATCGTTGCCATCTGGCTGCGCGCGCACGTGATCGTGGCGATGGCGGTCGCCGCCGCCGTGACCGCCGGTGTCCGCATGATCGTCTAGGAGCCGGAGCGCCGCGCCGGCGAGCCGCCGTGCCAGAACACGGCTGCAGCCGCTGCCGCCTCGGCGACGAGACTCGCGAGGCCGATCACGAGAAGCCAGGTCCGAAAGTGCCGCATACGGCACCTGATCGGCTGTGTTGATGCGGTGCTTGAGGCGAAGTGCAACAACTTCGACCGCAGTGCCTGGCACTGACGCGTTGCAAGTTGGCGCCAATCGATCCACAGGGTGCCGCTACGCGGGCGGGCGCAGCACCGCGAACGGATCCGTCACCTCGAGCCTTCGGTCGCGGAAGCGGTACAGCTCGGCCGGCCGGCCGCCTGCCGGCCCGTGTGCTCGGCGCGTGCCGACGGCCTCGATCGCGCCGCGCCGGACGAGGACACGCTTCAGGTTCGTGGACGACACCTCGTAGCCGAGCGCCGCCTCGTAGATGTCGCGGAGCTCTGCGAGCGTGAACGACCCGGGCGCGAGCGCGAAGCCGATGTTCGAGTACGACAGCTTGCCGCGGAGGCGGTCGCGACCCGCAAGGACGATCGCGCCGTGGTCGAACGCAGTCTGGGGGAGCGCGTCGACCGAGTGCCACGCCGTGTCGGCCGGCACACGCGGATCGAGCCCGAGCGGCACGAGCCCGAGGTAGGCCGTTGCGAGCTCCCACCGATCGGGATGGCGCACCGGGTCGCTCCACGTACCGAGCTGCTCGAGATGCGAGACCTCGCGCACGTCGACCTTTGCTGCGAGGTGCCTCGAAATGGAGGCCTCGAGGGACTCGTCCGCGACGAGTGCCCCGCCGGGCAGCGCCCACGCGCCCGAGAACGGCTCGCGCGCCCGCTCCCAGAGAAGGACGCACAGCGCGGCGTCGCGGACCTGGAACACCGTCGCAAGCGCGACGTGTGCGGGCGCGTCCGCGGAGGGTGCAGGTGGGGTGGTAGACTCAGCCACGAGGTTATCGACTCAGAGGCGAAAACTACCATGAGCGAACCGCGGAATACGGCACACGACACCGACTTGGCGCTCATCGTCGTCGGCGGCGGTGTCGCAGGGCTCTTCGCTGCGCTCTGCGCCGCCACCGAGGGAGACGTGCTCGTGCTCACGAAAGGGCCGTTGCTGTCGTCCACGAGCCTCCTCGCCCAGGGCGGGATCGCGGCTGCGGTGGGGGAGGACGACGATCCGTCCCTGCACGCCGAGGACACGCTCCGGACGGGGCGCGGCCTCTGTCGGCCGAGTGCCGTCTCGGTCCTGACGGAGGAGGCTCCCGCGCGCATCCGCGACCTCGTCGAGCTCGGCGTCGAGTTCGACGACAGCCTCGGCCTCGAGGGCGGACACAGCCGCCGTCGCGTCGTGCATGCGGGCGGTGCCGCGACGGGCGATCGCGTCGCGCGAAAGCTTGCCGAGCGCGTCCTCGCGCATCCGCGGATAACCGTTGCCGAGGGCGAGCGGATGCTCTCGGTCTGGCGCGACGACGAGCGCTGCATCGGCATCCTCACCGACCGGCGCGCGGTCGCGGCGCGCGCCACGCTGCTCTCGACGGGTGGCGCCGCCGCCCTCTGGGAGAGGACGACGAATCCCGCGGGAGCGGTCGGTGAGGGGATTGCGGCGGCATATCGGGCCGGCGCGGCACTGGCCGACCTCGAGTTCGTGCAGTTCCACCCGACGACGCTCGTCGACTCGTCGCTGCTGCTCTCCGAGGCGCTCCGCGGCGAGGGCGCCCTGCTCCTCGACGAGCAGGGCAACCGCTTCACCGACGAGCTCGCCCCGCGCGACGTGGTGGCACGCGAGATCGCGGCACGCGGCACGGTGGTGCTCGACCTGCGTGCGATCGACCGTGGCCGCTTCCCGACGCTGATGGGAAGCCTCGTCGACGAGGGCTACGACCCGGCGCTGACGCCGATCCCGGTCGCGCCGGCGGCGCACTACACCGTGGGAGGCGTCCTCACCGATCTCGATGGACGAAGCGAGGTGCCGGGCCTGTACGCGGCGGGAGAGTGCGCGGCGACTGGCGTCCACGGCGCGAATCGCCTGGCCTCGAACTCGCTGCTGGAGTGCCTCGTTTTCGGACGCCGGGCGGCGCTCGCGGCGCTCGCCGAGCCCACGGTGCCTGCACGGCTGCCGGGCCTCCCCGACGTCCCCGAGCCCGAGCTCGTCACACCGGAGCTGCGCACGGCGCTCTGGAGTGACTGCGGTCTGATCCGTGACGCGGAGGGCCTCGGCCGTCTGCTGGACGCGCCGCATCTGCTCACGCGCCTGGTCGCGCAAACCGCGCTCACGCGTGAGGAGAGCCGAGGCTCGCACTTCCGGGCGGACTTCCCGTCCGAGAGCGAAGAGTTCGAACGACACGTCGTCCTTCGACCAGGCGCCCGGCCGGCGCTCGAGTCATGGCAGTAGCGACCGACACGCTCGAGCGGATCGTCCTCGCCGCGCTCGCCGAGGACATCGGCGCGGGGGACGTCACGACCGAGGCGACGGTCCCGGCGGACGCGATCGGCACCGCCGCGCTTCTCGTCAAGGAGCCGGGCGTGGTGTGCGGGCTGCGCGCGGTCGAGGTCACGTTCCGCGCGCTCGATCCCGAGATCGCGTTCGAGGCGTTCGCCGAGGATGGCGACGCCGTGGAAGCACCTGCCGTCGTCGCGCGAGTCTCCGGCTCCCAGCGCGCGATCCTCACCGGCGAACGGGTTGCGCTGAACTTCCTCGGGCGGCTTTCGGGCATCGCGAGCCTGACGCGCCAGTACGTCGATGCGGTCTCCGGGACCGGCGCGGCAGTGCTGGACACCCGCAAGACGACTCCCGGCCTGCGCGCGCTCGAGAAGCACGCGGTCGCGGCGGGCGGGGGCCGCAACCACCGGTTCGGCCTCGACGACGCGGTTCTGATCAAGGACAACCACCTCCGCGCCGCCGGCTCGATCGGCGCCGCCGTCGAACTCGTGCGCCGCGCCAGCGACCTCCCGGTCGAGGTCGAGTGCGACACGCTCGAGCAGGTCGGCGAGGCGCTCGAGGCAGAGGTGGAGGCGATTCTCCTCGACAACATGACGCCGGCCGAGCTGCGCCAGGCGGTACTGCTCGTCGACGGCCGCGCACGGCTCGAAGCCTCGGGCGGCGTCACTCTGGAAACCATTCGCGCGGTCGCCGAGACCGGCGTCGACGAGATCTCCGTCGGTGCGCTTACGCACTCGGCCCGCTCACTCGACGTCTCACTGGAGCTGACATGACCACAGCCGAAATCACAACGATGCAGGAGGAGATCCGCGCGCTGGCTGCCGAGCGCGACGCGGTGATCCTCGCCCACAACTACCAGGTGCCCGAGGTGCAGGACGTCGCCGACTACGTGGGCGACTCGCTCGGGCTCTCACGCGAGGCGGCTGCGACCGACTCCGACGCGATCGTCTTCTGCGGCGTCCACTTCATGGCCGAGACGGCCGCGATCCTGAGCCCGCAGAAGACCGTCCTTATCCCCGACCTCGACGCCGGCTGCTCACTGGCGGCGTCGATCTCGGCCGACCAGCTCCGTGCGTGGAAGGCGGAGAACCCCGGCGCCGTCGTCGTCTCGTACGTGAACACGACGGCCGAGGTGAAGGCCGAAAGCGACTACTGCTGTACGTCGGGGAACGCGAAGGGCGTCATCGAGTCCATCCCGGAGGACACGGAGATCCTGTTCCTCCCGGACATGTTCCTCGGCCTCTGGCTCGAGAAGGTGACGGGCAGGAAGCTGCGGATCTGGATGGGCGAGTGCCACGTCCACGCAGGGATCCGCCCGCAGGACATCACCCGCTGGCAGGCGGACGCGCCGGACGCCGAGTTCCTCGTCCACCCCGAGTGTGGCTGCGCGAGCCAGTGCATGGCCTTCGGGAACGAGAAGACGCACATCCTGTCGACCGAGGGGATGATCAACTTCGCGAAGTCGTCGCCGAAGGAGCGGTTCCTCGTGGCGACGGAGACCGGGATCATCCATCGCCTGAACAAGGAGGCTCCCGAGAAGCGGTTCGAGGCGGTCTCGGAGAAGGCGATCTGCCGCTACATGAAGATGATCACCCTGCCGAAGCTACGAGACTCGCTCCGCGACTGGAAGTACGAGGTCACGGTGCCGGACGAGATCGCCGAGCGGGCGCGGGGAGCGATCGACCGGATGGTCGCCATCTCGTGACCGAGGTCACCGACGCGGAGCGCGCGTTTCTCGAGAATCCCTTCGTCGGGGTCGTGACGACTCTGCAGCCCGACGGGTCGCCTCAGTCCACCGTGGTCCTGGGTGGATGTCGACGACGAGGGCGTCTCGGTCAACACGGCGTACGGGCGCGTCAAGCCGCGCAACCTCACGCACGATCCGAGGCTCTCGCTGGTGGTCGTCGATGCGGGTGACGCCTACCGGTGGTTCAAGCTGACGGGAACCGGCATGCTCGTCGACGAGGGCGCCGACGAGCAGATCGACCGGCTATCGAAGAAGTACACGGGCCGCGACGTCTACGCGTCGCGTCAGCCCGGCGAGCGACGCGTGACGATCCGGATAACGCCGACGCGGACTCTCAGCCGCGGCCTCGAGGACTAGGTCGCGCGCACCGAGTGCACCGGAGGCAGCTTCGTCGCCGCGGTGAACCACGTCTTGCCCGCGTCGCCCGAGCCGAAGACGTCACCGGACGTCGCGCCGAAGTAGAGGCCCATCGTCGGGCCCGACCCTTCGCCGCAGAACGCCTGGCGTAGGATCGTCAGGTACGCGTCGTCGGACGGCAGGCCGTCGGCTCGCTCGGTCCACGTGGCTCCCGCGTCGCGCGTCTCGTAGACGCGCACCTTTCCGTCGGGCGTCGTGCGGTCCATGTCGGCGACGAGCGGGATCACGTACGCGCTGTCCGGATCGTCGGGGTCGAGCACCATCGGGAAGCCGAAGTCCGACGGCAGGCCGTCCGCGATCGACGTCCACGTCTCGCCCGCGTCGTCCGAGCGGTACACGCCTCCGTGGAACTGCATGAACAGCCGATCCGGCTGCTTCGGGTGCCTGTGCATGTTGTGGACGCAGAGGTCGATCGTGTCCTCGCGCGCCTCGTCCGGCATGTACCGCGGGTACAGGCCCTTGTTCCCGTGCCGCCACGTCTCGCCCCCGTCCTCGGTGAGCCAGACGCCGACGGCGGAGATCGCGATCGCGACGCGCTTCGGGTCGCCCGGCCACGTTGCGATCGAGTGCATGCACATACCGCCGGCACCGGGGCTCCAATCGGGTCGCGTCGGCTGCTCCCAGAAGGCCTTGTTGAGCTCCCAGGTCGCGCCCGAGTCGTGGCTCTCGAAGAGGACACCAGGCGCCCCACCCGCGTAGAGGTGACGGTCGTCCTCGGCGGGCACGATCGACCAGAGGCGCTC
The DNA here is from genome assembly GCA_963787855.1 of uncultured Gaiellaceae bacterium. Classification (GTDB taxonomy): domain Bacteria; phylum Actinomycetota; class Thermoleophilia; order Gaiellales; family Gaiellaceae; genus GMQP-bins7. Next base: position 155,967 of record CAWBER010000009.1, on the reverse strand, counting down.
TAGCGGCTTCTCGGCGTCTTCCGGCAGCTCGAGGCCCTCGGCCTGCTGCCACTCGCCGGCGAGGTCGTCCGAGTAGAAGATCTTCGGTCCGTAGAACGCCGACGTCACCGCGGCGAATGTCCGGCCCGTGCGCGGGTCGCGCATCGCGAACTCGACCGGCTCGCCGGCGAACGCGCGCGAGGTCACCTCGAACGTCTTGCCCGGCTCTCCCTCGAGCACGAACAGGCCCTTCTTCGTTCCGACGAGAAGCTGTGTCACGTCCTACCCTCCTGAGATCGCGGGGATGACATGGAGTTGGTCGCCCGACGAGACCGCCGTCGACTCCTGTCCGCACTCCTTGTTCACGAAGACGTTGATGTGCTCGCGGATCGCGCCGTGCTCGTCGAGGATCCAGCCCCTGACGTCGGGGTGCTCGCGCTCGAGCGCCTTCAGCACCTCCGCCACCGTCGCGCCCTCGAGCTGGAGCTCGCGCTTTCCGCCCGCGAGCTCCGAAAGGGGCGCCCTGAGTCTCACGACGGGCATGCGTCGATCCTAGATCGCATCACTGCTCAGACGACGTACGACGCCGAAACTAATCGACAGCGAGCTCGAGGACGCCGTGTGGGGCGCCGTACTCGGCCAGCTTGTCGAGGAACGGGTGCGCCGGAAACGCCTCCGCGCCGAGGACGCCAGCGCCCTCCCAGTCGCCGCTTGCCAGCAGCTCGAGCGCGATCACCGGGTTGATCGCCGTCTGCCAGACGACCGCCTGCGAGTCGTACTCGCGCATCGTCGTCCCGTTGTCGGCGACGTGGTAGAGGTAAGTCTTGCGCGGAGCGCCGTCCTTGCCGGTGCCCGTGACGAGCGTTCCCGCGCACGTCTTCCCGGTCATGCGGTCGCCGAGCGTCGCCGGGTCGGGAAGCGCGGCGACGACGACGTCGCGCGGCGCGACCTCGACGCCTTTCACCAGGATCGGCTCCTTCGAGTCGAGGCCGAGCTTGTGCAGCGTCTTCAGGGCCTCGATGAACTCGTCGCCGAGGCCGTACTTGAACGTGACCCGCTTGCACTCGATCCACCGCGGCACGAGCAGGACCTCCTCGTGCTCGACGTTGACGCACTCGACCGGGCCGATGCCCTCGGGGAAGTCGAAGACCTCCGGCTCGGAGAACGGCGCCGTCGTGAACCAGCCGCGATCCTTCTCCCAGATCACGGGCGGGTTGAGGCACTCCTCGATCGTCGTCCAGATGGAGAAGGTGGGCGCGAAGTCGGAGCCCTCCACGACGAGGTTCGCGCCGTCACGGACGCCGACCTCGTCGATCTCCGAGAAGAGCTCGTCGGCCGCGTGGCGCGCGAAGACGTCCGCGGCGCCCGGCTCGATCCCGATCCCGACGAGCGCGAGCAGCCCGTTCTCCTCCCATGCCTGCGCGCGCTCGAACTGAGAGTCGCCGAGCTTGACGCCGACCTCCTCGTACGGGTTCGTCGGGTGCGGCTCCGAGAGCGTCAGCGCCATGTCGAGGTAGGTCACGCCGGCCTCGAAGCACGCATCGAAGATCGGGACGTTGAACAGCGGGTCGACGGAGTTGAGGACGGCGTCCGCGCGCGTCTCGCGGATGAGCGCGACGACGGCGTCCTTGGTCGAAGCGTCGATTGCGTGCGGGCTGAAGCGGCCGTCGTCGAGCCCGGCGACGACCTGTGTAGGACGGGCGGGGTCGTAGTCGGCGAGCGCGCAGTGCTCGAAGAAGGAACGCCGTCTCGCGATCTGCGCGAACGCAGACCCGACTCCCCCGGTACCCACGACGAGAATCCGCACGGCGAGGGGTTCTACACGAATCCCTGCGCTTGTCGCGCCCGAGCCGGCGACGTTACGCTCCCCCGAAGATTCCCGGATCGGAGGTCGTGTGAGCGTTTCCGTCACCCAGCAGAAGCAGTTCATCGGCGGCGAGTTCGTCGAGTCGGAGTCGGGTGGGACGATGGAGGTCCTCAACCCCGCGACCGGCGAGGTCATCGCCGAGGTTCCGCGCGGAACCGCCGCGGACGTGGAGAAGGCCGTCGACGCCGCGAGGAAGGCGTGGGACGAATGGCATCAGAAGACGCCGAAGGACCGCATGGAGCTTCTCCTGAAGCTCGCCGACGTCATCGACGAGAACGCCGAGGAGCTCGCGCGGCTGGAGTCGCTCAACGTCGGCAAGCCGTGGTGGGTGGCCGTGGACGAGCCCGGCGCGATGTCGGACTGCCTCCGCTTCTTCGCCGGCGCGGCCCGGAACCTCGAGGGCAAGGCCGCGGGCGAGTACGTCGAGGGTTACACGTCGATGATCCGTCGCGAGCCGCTCGGCATCGTCGCCGGCATCTGCCCCTGGAACTACCCGCTGTACATGGCGATATGGAAGCTGGGACCGGCGCTGGCGGCCGGCAACGTTCAGATCCTCAAGCCCGCCGAGCAGACGCCGCTGACCCTCCTGCGCTTCCTGGAGCTCGCCCAGGAGGCGATTCCGGCCGGGGTCCTGCAGGTCGTGACCGGAGACGGCATCCCGGCCGGCGATGCGCTCGTGCGGCACCCGGAGATCCGCCTCGTGTCGCTCACCGGCGACACGGCGACCGGCAAGATCATCGCGAAGAACGCCGCCGACACGGTGAAGCGGCTCCACCTGGAGCTCGGCGGCAAGGCGCCCATGGTCGTCCTCGACGACGCCGACCCCGCCACCGTCGCCGAGGCGATCAAGATCGGCGGCTTCTTCAACTCCGGCCAGGACTGCACGGCGTCGTCGCGCATCCTCGTGTCGAAGGGCGTGTACGACGACGTGCTCTCCGAGACGGTGAAGGCCGTCGAGGGGATGAGCGTGGGCGATCCTTCGACGGACGACGAGATCGAAATGGGCCCGGTGATCTCCCAGGAGCAGCAGGATCGCGTCCTCGGCTTCCTCGAGCGCGCCACCGCTGCGAAGGCGACGGTCGTCACGGGTGGCGAGGCGCTCGGCGAAAGCGGCTTCTTCGTCAAGCCGGCGATCGTCACCGACGTCGGCCAGGACGCCGAGATCATCCAGAACGAGGTGTTCGGCCCGGTCGTCACCGTGCAGCCGTTCGCCTCCGACGACGAGGCGGTCGAGATGGCCAACGGCGTGCGCTACGGGCTCGCCGCCTCGGTCTTCTCCCAGAACGTCGGGCGCGCGATGAAGGTTGCGGCGAAGCTCGACTTCGGCACCGTCTGGGTCAACGAGCACCTCTTCCCGCTCACGCCCGAGATGCCGCACGGCGGCTTCAAGGAGTCGGGCTACGGCAAGGACATGTCGATCTACTCGATGGAGGAGTACACCCGCGTCAAGCACGTCGTCGTGAAGCTCGCCGAGTGAGCGGTGCTCGTGGTGCCGCCGGACGCCTGACAGTGCGTCGAGCGACCTCTTTGCAGCACCGGAACCACCGGTATACGCTCGCCCGGTGACAGCCACCGCAGCGGCGACCGCGGACGTCCGGCTCGAAGGGGTCGTCAAGCGGTTCGACGACGCGGTTGCCGTCGACGGAATCTCGGTCGAGATCCCGCGTGGCGCGTTCTTCGCGATGCTCGGTCCGTCCGGCTGCGGGAAGACGACGACGCTGCGGATGATCGGCGGTTTCGAGGAGCCGACCGAGGGCCACATCTACCTCGGCGACCAGGACGTGGTGGGTCTACCCCCGTACAAGCGGGACGTGAACACCGTCTTCCAGAGCTATGCGCTCTTCCCGCACATGTCGATCGAGGACAACATCGGCTTCGGGCTCGAGCGGAAGGGCGTCGCGAAGGGCGAGCTCAAGGGACGCGTGGCCGAGATGATCGAGCTCGTCGGCCTCGCAGGCTTTGCGAAGCGGAAGCCGCGGCAGCTCTCGGGCGGCCAGCAGCAGCGGGTCGCGCTCGGGCGCGCGCTCGTGAACCACCCGCGCGTGCTGCTGCTCGACGAGCCGCTTGGCGCGCTCGACCTGAAGCTCCGCAAGCAGATGCAGCTCGAGCTGAAGCGGATCCAGCACGAGATCGGCATCACGTTCGTGCACGTCACACACGACCAGGAGGAGGCGATGACGATGGCCGACACGATCGCCGTGATGGACCGAGGCCGGATCGAGCAGCTCGGGCCTCCCGAGGAGCTCTACGAGCGCCCAGCGACAGCCTTCGTGGCGAGCTTCCTCGGCGCGTCGAACCTCCTTCCCGCGATGATCGAGGATGCCGGAACGATCCGGCTCGTCGACGGGACGATCGTGCGCGCGCAGGTCAACGGGCGCGCAGGGCCGGTCGCGGCGGGGGTGCGGCCGGAGAAGATCACGATCGGAGCGGGCGGAGGCGCGAACGAGCTGCCCGGCACGGTCGCCGAGACCGCGTACATCGGCGTCGCGACGCAGGTCGTCGTGCGTACGGCAGCAGGAACGGTGCAGGTGTTCTCACAGAACATCGATGCAGGTGGACGCGTGCCCGCTCCGGGCACGACCGTCGTACTCAGCTGGGCGCCCGAGTCGACGTTCGTCGTCGATCGGGACGCTTCCACGACCGGGGAGGGGGACGAATGAACCCACGGCTGACCCGAAACGAGCTCCTGCGGCGAGGCGCTGCGAGCGGAGCGTTGCTGGCCCTCCCGTCGATCCTCGCCGCCTGCGGCGGCGGCGGAGACGGCGGCGGGTCGTCGGACGGCGGCGAGCTGAAGACCGTCCTGAACTTCGCGAACTGGCCGTACTACATCGACATCAAGAAGCCGACCTCCCGCCAGAAGTTCACCGAGCAGACGCAGATCAAGGTGAACTACTACGAGGAGATCAACGACAACGCCGAGTACTTCGCGAAGGTACAGGGCCCGCTCTCGCAGGGCAACGGCATCGACCGGGACATCTTCGTCTTCACGGACAACTCGCGTTTCCCGGGTCTCCTCGTCGACCAGGGCTGGGTCCAGGAGCTCGACAAGGACCTGATCCCGAACATCACGAACCTGGTCGACGCGCAGGCGAGCCCGCCGTTCGACCCCGACCGCTCGTACTCGCTGCCATGGCAGTCGGGCATGACCGGCATCGCATGGAACGAGGCCGTCACAGGCCCCGTGACCTCGGTACAGCAGCTCCTCGAGGATCCGAAGCTCAAGGGCAAGATCACGATGCTGCAGGAGCTGGCCGACTCCGTCGGGGTCGTCATGCTCCAGAACGGCGACGACCCGGGCTCGGTGACGGACGAGTCGTTCAACCGCGCGATCGACACGGTCCAGGCCGCCGTCGACTCAGGTCAGATCCGCCGTTTCACGGGCAACGACTACGCGCAGCCACTCGCAAACGGCGATCTCGCAGCCGCGGTCGCCTGGTCCGGCGACGTCGTGCAGTTGCTCCCCGATAACCCCAAGCTCAAGTGGGCGGTCCCGGAGTCGGGCGGGATGATCTGGACCGACAACATGTTGATCCCCACGGGCGGGAGTGTCCCGACGGCTTCGACGTACATGAACTCCGTCTACGATCCGGCGATCGCAGCCCAGATCGCTGCGTACATCAACTACGTGACACCAGTGAAGGGTGCGAAGGAAGAGCTCGCCAAAACGAACCCCGAGCTGGCGAACAACCCGCTCATTTTCCCCGACGACGACACGCTGTCGCAGGTCAAGCAGTTCGACTCGGTCGCCCTCGACAACGAGGAGTACATCACGCTTTGGCAGGGAGTCCTCGGGCAGTAGCTCGATACCGCAACCGTGGGAGCATTCTTCCACCGCCGCCCGGGGCTCACGCCCTATCTGCTGCTCGCGCCCGGCCTCCTGTGGCTCGGCATCTTCTTCCTGATCCCGCTCGGCTTCCTCGGGTACCAGTCGCTGCAGTCGGGGATCTACCCCAACTTCGAGTTCACCTGGGAGTTCTCGAACTTCACGGAGGCGTTCTCGGACTACCGGACACAGCTCGGGCGCTCGTTCCTCTACGCGGGGCTCGCCACGACCGCGGCGCTCCTGCTCGCGTACCCGCTCGTCTACTGGATCGCGTTCCGCGCCGGCCCGTGGCGTAACTTCTTCCTGCTCCTCATCGTCGCGCCCTTCTTCGTCTCGTACCTCATCCGCACGCTTGCCTGGCTGAACATCCTCGCCGACGAAGGACCGGTCGTCGGCTTCCTCCAGACGATCCACGTGCTCGGAGAGGACGGACGGCTGCTCGCGACGACGTTCGCGGTGGTTGCAGGCATCACCTACAACTTCCTCCCCTTCATGGCGCTGCCGATCTACGTCTCGCTCGAGCAGATCGAGCCGCGGCTGCTCGAGGCGGCGAAGGATCTCTACGCATCGCCGACGCAAACCTTTCTACGCGTGACGCTGCCGCTGTCCGCGCCGGGGATCGTCGCCGGCACGCTGCTCACGTTCATTCCCGCGGCCGGCGACTTCATCAACGCCGAGCTCCTCGGCACCCCGAAGCAGACGATGATCGGCAACGTCATCCAGGAGAAGTTCCTGACGTCGCTCGACTACCCGACCGCGGCGTCGCTCTCCTTCATCCTGATGGCGACGATCCTCGTTGCGCTTCTCGTGTACGCGAAGGTCGTCGGCTCGGAGAAGCTGACGGGTTGAGCGCGGCGGCCCGCACCTGGCGATTCGTGAAGCACCACTCGCTGACCGTGTACGCGCTCCTCGTCTGCGCGTACCTGATGCTCCCGATCGCGGTGGTGATCATGTTCTCGTTCAACGCGCCCGAAGGCCGCTTCAACTACGTGTGGAACGAGTTCACGATCGATAACTGGGTCGACTGGAACTCCGTGCTCGGGATTCAGGACGCGGTGCAGACGTCGATCGTGATCGGTCTCGTAGCCACGCTCGTTGCGACCGTGCTCGGAACGCTCATGGCGATGGCAATCGTCCGTCACGCCTTCCGGGGGCGCGGAGCCTCGAATCTGCTCGTGTTCTTGCCGATGTCGACCCCGGAGATCGTCCTCGGCGCGTCCCTGCTAACGCTCTTCCTCAACACGACGACCGTCTTCCAGCTGGGCTTTTGGACGATCTTCATCGCCCATGTCATGTTCATAGTGAGCTTCATCGTCGTCACGGTGAAGGCGCGGCTCATCGGGTTCGACCGCCATCTCGAGGAAGCGGCGATGGACCTCGGTGCGAACGAGGTCACGACCTTCCGGAAGATCACGCTTCCGCTTCTGATGCCCGCGATCGTCGCTGCCGCGCTGCTCGGCTTCGCTCTCTCGATCGACGACTTCGTGATCACGTACTTCGTCGCCGGCCCGGAGCAGACGTTCCCCGTGTTCGTCTGGGGCATCGCCCGCGTCTCCGTTCCGCCGCAGGTGAACGTCGTCGCAAGCGCGATCTTCCTGATTGCGATCGCGCTCGCGCTCGCTAACGTCCTCTGGCAGTACCGCAGCGCCAAACGACTCCAGGGAGCCACATGACCGCCGTCGTCCCGATCGACCTGCAGCGCGCCGCCAAGGAGCACCTGTGGATGCACTTCACCCGCATGGGCGACTTCGGCGCCGCGGACGTCCCGATCATCGTGCGCGGAGAGGGCTGTCACCTCGAGGACGCGAACGGCCGGCGGTACATCGACGCGCTCGCGGGGCTCTTCTCCGTCAACATCGGCTACTCGTTCGGCGAGGAGATCGGGCAGGCGGCGCTCGAGCAGATGCGCGAGCTGCCCTTCTACACGAACTGGTCGTACGCGCACCCGCGTGCGATCGAGCTCGCGGCCGAGGTCGCCTCGCTCGCGCCCGGCGATCTGAACCGCGTCTTCTTCTGCTCGGGCGGCTCCGAGGCGGTCGAGTCGGCCTGGAAGCTCGCGCGGCAGTACTACGCAGCACGCGGGGAGACGAGCGCGCGCGCCGCGCTCGCCGAGCCGGAGACGCGCCACGACGAGCACAAGGCGCTGATGAGCGCGCCGCCGCGCCGCTACAAGGCGATCGCGCGGCACATCGCCTATCACGGGACGACGATGGGCGCGCTCTCGATCAACGGCATCCCCGCGATTCGCGCGCCGTTCGAGCCGCTGCTGCCTGAGGTGCGCCACGTCTCGAACACGAATCGCTACCACCGTCCGCTCGGACGAGTCCGAGGCCGAGTTCACCGCCTTCCTGCTCGCCGAGCTCGAGCAGGCGATCGTCTCGATGGGACCGGAGACGGTCTGCCTCGTGCACATGGAGCCCGTGCAGAACGCCGGTGGCTGCTTCACGCCACCCGAGGGCTACTGGCGCGGTGTGCGAGAGATCTGCGACCGCTACGAGATCCTCCTGTCGGCGGACGAGGTCATCACCGGCTTCGGACGGCTCGGGTACTGGTTCGGCTCGGAGCGTTACGACATCCGGCCCGACATCGTCACCAGCGCCAAGGGCCTGTCCTCGTCCTATGCGGCGCTCGGGGCCGTCGTCGCGACGGACCGCGTGATGGAGCCCTTCCTGGGCGCGACCTCGATGTTCTCGCACGGGATCACGTTCGGCGGGCATCCCGTCATGTGCGCGATCGCACTCAAGAACATCGAGATCATGAAGCACGAGCGCATCCTCGAGCACGTCCGCGAGAACGAGGACGCGTTCCGCGCCACGCTCTCCCAGCTGCTCGATCTCCCGATCGTCGGCGACCTCCGCGGCACCGGTTTCTTCTGGGCGATCGAGCTGGTGAAGGACAAGGAGACGCGCGAGACGTTCACGGACGAGGAGTGCGAGAAGCTCCTGCGCGGGTACCTCTCGACCGCCCTCTGGGACGCGGGAATGATCTGCCGCGCCGACGACCGCGGCGATCCCGTCATCCAGATCTCGCCGCCGCTCGTCGCCGGCCAGGCCGAGTTCGACGAGATCGTCGGCATCCTCGGCGAGGTGCTCTCGGGCGCCGTCGGGCTGATGCGCCGGTAGCGTGCTACGCGTCGCGGACGCAGCGGAAGCCGGCGAAGATCTCGCGGCGTGCGGGGTGCTCCCAGCGGCGGAGTGACGCGCGCGCGACGAGGCCGTCGGTGGCCCACGAACCGCCGCGCACCACGCGCACCTCGTCGCCGAAGTTGACCTCGGAGCACTCCGGCCCAGGGAACGCGACGAAGCCGGGATACGCATGGAAGGTCGAGGACGTCCACTCCCAGACGTCGCCGCCCATCTGCACGCAGCCGACCGGGCTCACTCCGCCTGCGTACGAGCCCGCGGGAGCGGGGGAGAAGCGGCGGCGGTCGAGGCTCGCCTCGAAGCCCATCCACGCCTGTCCCCACGGGTAGCGGAACTTGCCCTCGTGGTCGTGCCAGGTGGCGGCGCGCTCCCACTCCACCTCGGTCGGGAGGCGCTTGCCTGCCCAGTGCGCGAACGCCTCGGCCTCGTAGAACGAGACGTGCTGGACGAGCTCGTTCGGCGGCAGCGACTCGCGCACGCCGAAGCGGACCCGCTCCCAGCCGTCGGGGCCGCCCTCCCAGTAGAGAGGCGCGCGGGCGCCCTCGCGGTCGCGCCATTCGAGCCCGGCCGCGCTCCAGTGCCTTGCCGCGCGGTAGCCGCGGCCGTCCACGAACTCCGCGAACTGGGCGTTCGTCACCGGCGCTCGGTCGATGACGAACGGCTGGACCTCGACCTCGTGCGCCTCGAGCTCGTTGTCGTACGCCCAGGGCTCGTATTCGGCGCCGAGCAGGAACGAGCCTCCGGCGACGTGTATCTCCTCGGGGCCGGACGGCGCCCGATCCGGGTTGGTCGTCGACGGCACCGGATACGAGCGTCCGGAGCGGAGCTGCAGCGCCTCGAGCATCGCCTCCTGGGACACGAGCTCGTTCTGGACGACGAGCCCGAATGCGTAGCCGCGGCGGACGAGCGCGTCGGGGCTGTCGAGGTCGATGTGCTCGAGCAGGTCGAGCGCGCGCTCGCGAACGTCTGCGGCGTATGCGCGCACCGGCTCGGCACGAAGCGCAGGGAGGCGGGCTCCGTTTTGCCGGGCGCGACGGAGCGCCTCGTAGACGTCGCGGTGCGTGTCCGAGATGGGGGCAGCGCCGCCCATGTAGCGGAGCAGCCAGAGCTCCTCGAAGTAGGCGACGTGCGCGAGACTCCAGACGAGCGGGGGCGCCAGCGGCGAGATCTGCGCGGCGAGCTCGTCGTCCGAGATCGGCTGGAGCACCTCGGCGGTGCCGGCTCGAGTGCGCTCCATCAGCTGCCGGATCTCGACGCGCGTGGACATCTCCGAGTGGGTTATCGGCTGCGGGGGCGGAAGGACTGAGCCTCGAATTCGGGTGATGCCTCTCGTGCGTCCCGCCGCCCGCGGGCTGTAGCCTTCGCCGCTCGAACGAGTGGAGAGAGGAGCCGGGAGCACATGAGCGAGAGCACAAACGGCGCCGTCGTCGTCGCACGCGACGTCACGCGCCGGTACGGAGCAGGCGACACGGCGGTCGACGCGCTACGCGGGGTGTCGGTCGACATCGCGCCGGGCAAGGCCACGGCCGTCATGGGCCCGTCGGGATCGGGCAAGTCCACGCTGATGCACATCCTCGCGGGGCTCGACAAGCCGACCTCCGGCTCGGTCGGCATCGCCGGCACGGAAATCACGACGCTCGGTGACAACGACCTGACGAAGCTCCGGCGCGAGCACATCGGCTTCGTCTTCCAGTTCTTCAACCTGCTCCCGATGCTCGACGCGAAGGAGAACATCACGCTCCCGCTGACGATCGCCGGCGAGAAGCCGGAGAGCGCGTGGTTCGACCAGCTCGTGTCGGACGTGGGCCTGACGGACAGGCTGACGCATAGGCCCTCCGAGCTCTCGGGCGGACAGCAGCAGCGCGTCGCGATTGCGCGCGCCCTGGTCTCGAAGCCCACCGTGCTGTTCGCGGACGAGCCGACCGGCAACCTCGACTCGGCCACGAGCGCAGAGATTCTCGAGCTCCTCCGCCGCTCGGTCGACGAGTACGGCCAGACGATCGTGATGGTCACACACGACGCCCGCGCGGCGGCCGTGGCGCACCGCGTGCTCTTCCTCGCCGACGGCATCATCGTGCGCGAGCTCGGCGAGTGCGATGCGCACACGATCCACGCCGTCATGGACGAGCTCGCCGCGTAAGTGATCACTGTCGGCCGATGACCAAGGTCGCCCTGCGCGGTCTCGCGGGACGCAAGCTCCGCGCGGTTCTGACCGCCGTCGCGATCGTCCTCGGCGTCGCGATGATCAGCGGTACCTACATCCTCACGGACACGATCTCGAGCGCGTTCAAGACGCTCTTCACCGAGTCGTACGCGGGGACGGACGCAGTCGTCACGGGCCGCGGGCTCGACATCACGATCGACGGCGAGGCGCCGCCGAGCCCGCCGGTCGACTCGTCGCTCGTCGAGACCGTCCGCAGCGTCGACGAGGTCGCACTCGCGACCGGGTCGATTTTGGACCAGGAGAACACGAAGATCCTCAACAGGGAAGGCGAGGCCACGAGCTCGGAGGGAGCGCCGACGTTCGGCTTCGGCATCGACACCGATCCCTCGCTTTCCCAGTTCAACCCTCTGAACCTGCTCGAAGGCAGGTGGCCGACCGCGGCGCACGAGGTCGTCATCGACGCGGGAACGGCCGACGACGACGGCTACGCGGTTGGCGACACCGTCCAGATCGCGACCCTGCAGCCGAAGCAGAAGTTCGAGCTCGTCGGCGTTGCCCAGTACGGGAGCGTCGACAACATCGGAGGTGCGAGCTTCGTCGTGTTCACGATTCCGGCCGCGCAGGCGCTCCTGGATCGCGAGGGCCAGTACGACGCGATCTCGGCCGCCGCCAACGAGGGCCTCTCCGAGGACGAGCTCGTCGCGGCGATCGCGCCGGTGCTGCCGGACAGCGCGACGGTCGTGAGCGCCACGGCCGAAGCCGAGGACGCCGTGGACGAGGTGGACGAGTTCACGGCGATCTTCCGGTACTTCCTGCTCACCTTCGCCGGGATCGCGCTCTTCGTCGGAGCATTCGTCATCTTCAACACCTTCTCGATCACCGTCGCCCAGCGGACGCGCGAATTCGCGACGTTGCGGACGATCGGCGCGTCGCGGCGGCAGATCCTCGGCTCCGTGGTGCTCGAGTCGCTCGTCATCGGGCTCCTCGCCTCGCTCATCGGGCTCGGGCTCGGCGTGCTGCTGGCGGAGGGGATCGAGGGGCTCTTCCGCAGTCTCGGCGTCGAGCTCCCGACCGCCGAGCGGGTGTTCGCGCTGCGGACGGTCGTCGTGGCGCTGGGGGTGGGCGTCGGCATCACGCTCGTCGCCGGGCTGTTCCCGGCCGTCCGCGCGACGCGGGTGCCGCCGATCGCCGCGGTGCGCGAGGGAGCGACCCTCCCGAAGTCCAGGCTCGCGCCGTACATCCCCTGGATCGCCGGCGTCGTCGTCGCCCTCTCGCTCGTCGTACTCGGTCGCGCGATGTTCACGGACGAACTCGGGACCGCCGACCGGCTGCTCTCGATCGCCGGCGGGGTGCTCCTTCTCTTCGTCGGCGTCGCGATGCTCTCGTCGCACGTGGTCCGGCCGCTCGCGGTGATCTCGAGCCCGGTCGGGCGCTGGGCGGCCTTCGCCTTCACGGTGCTCGCGTGGCCGTTCTTCCTCCTTCCGTACTGGCTCCAGCGCTACGGCGCCTTCGGCCCGGGCTCGGTGCTCGGCCGGCTCGGTGCCTTCGTCGCGGGAGCGCTCCTCAACCCCTTCATCGTGCCGATCGTCCTCCTCATGTGGCTCCGGCGGGCAGTGACGCGGTGGGACACCGAGTGGCCGATGGAGTTCCCGGGTGTCGTCCCGGACCGCGTCGCGGCAAGCACCGGCGGCGAGAACGCCCGCAGGAACCCGGGCCGCACCGCGGCGACGGCCGCGGCATTGATGATCGGGATCGCGCTCGTCTCCTTCATCGCGACGTTGACGAACGGCATGAAAGCGTCGAACCGGGAGGCGATCGAGGAGCAGATCGCCGCCGATTACGTCGTGACCTCGCTCGACGGGTACACGCCGTTCGTCGCGGCGGCGGGCGACGCGCTCGCCGCATCACCGGTCCCGGAAGTCGTCACCAGCGTCCGCTCGGACGTCGGCCTCGTGAACGACGCGTCGACGGAGGTCGGCGGGATCGAGCCCGACACGATCGCCGAGGCGTACGTCTTCGACTGGCGCGAGGGCGACGAGAGCGTGCTGGCGACGATGGGGAGGACAGGGGCGGTCGTGAGCTCGAACTACGCCGAGGACCACGACATCTCGGTCGGCGACGCGCTCACGCTCCGGTCCACCGTGGACCGGACCGCCGAGATCGAGGTCGTCGGAACCTTCGAGCCGCCGCCGTTCTACCCGCTGATCGAGAGCGTGAACGTGTCGACCGAGCTCTTCGACGAGCTGTACGAACGGCCGCGGAATCGGTGGACCTGGGCGAACGTCGCCGACGAGCCGAACGACGCCAACCGGACCGAGATGGAGGCGGCGATCGCCGGCTTCCCGGACACTCAGCTCGAGACGCGCGAGGAGTGGATCGAGCGCGAGGACTCGGACTTCAACGAGTTCATCTCGTTCCTGTACGTGATGCTCACGCTCGCGGTGTTCGTGAGCATCTTCGGGATGATCAACACGCTCGTCCTGTCGGTTTACGAGCGGACGCGCGAGATCGGGATGCTGCGCGCGATCGGCATGACACGCCGGCAGGTGCGCCGGATGATCCGGCAGGAGAGCATCATCACCGCGCTCATCGGCGCCGCCGTGGGGCTGCCGCTCGGCATCTTCCTGGCCGCGCTCGTGAACCGCGCGCTGTCCGAGTTCCACATCCGGTTCGCGATCCCGTGGGGACAGCTGCTCGTCCTGACCATCGTCGCGATCGTGATCGGAATCCTGGCGGCGATCATGCCCGCGCGCAGAGCCGCGAAGTTGAACCCGCTCGAAGCGATCGCGTACGAGTAACCTCGCCGGATGGGCCGCTTCGCCGTACGGGGGCTGCTGAGTCGAAAGCTGCGCACCGCGCTGACGGCGATCGCCATCGTCCTCGGCGTCGCGATGATCAGCGGCACGTTCGTCCTGACCGACTCGATCGACCAGGCGTTCGACCGGATCTTCACGGACATCCGGCAGGGATCGAACGCCGTCATCTCCGGCAAGTCCGCTTTCGACCTGGGCGAGCAGACGGGCTCGACGGCGCCGCCGCTGGACGAGTCCCTCCTGCCGCAGATCCGCGAACTCCCGGGCGTCGCCGAGGCCGAGGGAAGCGTCGACTCCGACGCGACACAGTTCATCGGCGAGGACGGGAAGGCGGTCGTGTTCGGTGGCGCGCCGAACCTCGGATTCTCGATTGCCGACGGCGACTCGGTCTTCAACCCGCTGACGCTCGTTGAGGGCGCGTGGCCCGGTCCGAACGAGGTCACGGTCGACCAGGAGACCGCGAACAAGGAGGACTTCGAGGTCGGGGACACCGTCGGCGTCCAGGCCGAGGGGCCGGTTCAGCGGATGCGGGTCTCGGCGATCGTCCAGTTCAGCTCCGGCCTCACGATCGGAGGCGCGACGCTCGCCGGCTTCGACCTGCCGACGGCACAGCGTCTCTTCAAGAAGGTCGGGCAGCTCGACGAGATCGCCGTGGCGGCCAAGCCGAACGTGACGGACGGGGAACTCGTTCGCCAGATCGAGGGTGTCCTCCCGCGGACCGCACAGGTGCGCACCGGCAGCGAGCAGGCGGCGTCGGACGCCTCCGAGACGAACGAGTTCATCTCGTTCCTGCGGACGTTCCTCCTGGCGTTCGGCGGCATCGCCCTGTTCGTCGGCTCGTTCGTCATCGCGAACTCGCTCTCGATCACGATCGCCCAGCGGACCCGCGAGTTCGCGACGCTGCGGACGATCGGAGCGACGAACCGGCAGATCCTCGGTTCGGTGCTCGTCGAGTCGCTCGTTGTCGGTGTCGTCGCGTCGGTGATCGGCCTCTTCCTCGGGCTGCTGCTCGCGAAAGGCCTATTCGGGCTGTTCGACGCGGTCGGCTTCACCCTGCCGAACACGGGGCTCGTCTTCGAGCCGCGGACGATCATCGTCGCTCTCGCGGCCGGGATCCTCGTCACGGTGCTGGCGAGCGTCTACCCGGGCTTCCGCGCCACGACCGTGCCGCCGATCGCGGCGGTGCAGGAGGGGGCTGTCCTCCCCGGCGAGCCGCTCGACCGCGTTCGCAACACTGCGCTCGCTGCCGCGGTCAGCTCGGGTGGGGCCGCGCTCGGCGTCCTGGCGATCAGCGCGGAGCCGGTGAACACCTTCGTCACGATTCTGCTCGCGGTCCTGGGTCTGATCCTCGTGCTGTTCGGAGGTGCCCTCTTCCCGTCGCGAACGCTTGGTGCGCTGGTGTCCGGCGGGCTCGGCTTCGCCGCACTTCTGTACGGTCTCTTCGTCCCGGGGCTGGGCACGACGAGCGTGCTGCTCTGGATGGGCATCGGCGTCCTGCTCGTCTTCTTCGGGGTCGCCCGCGTGACGACCCGCCTCATCCCGCGCCTCTCGGTCGTCATGTCACCCATCGCCCGGTGGACGGTCTTCCTGCTCTCGGTCATCGTCTGGCCGTTCTTCACGCTCCCGTACTGGCTTCTCCGCTACGGCGCCTGGGGGCCGGGCCGCGCGCTCCTGCGCATCCTCGCGTTCCTCGGAGGTGCCCTGATCAACCCGCTCGTGCTGGTGATCGTCCTCGTCATGTGGCTCCGCAAGGCGCTGACGCGGTGGGAGCCCGAGTGGCCGGCGGAGTTCCCGGGGGTCGTCTCCGACCGCTCGACGACCCGCGTCGGCGCCGAGAACGCGCGCCGGAACCCGCAGAGGACGGCGTCGACCGCAGCGGCTCTGATGATCGGGCTGGCACTCGTCACGCTCGTTGCGACGCTCGCGGCCGGGATCATCGCCTCCTTCGAAGGGGCGGTGAACGACCTCTTCACCGGCGACTACGCGATCACCGCCCAGAACAACTTCTCGCCGATCCCCATCGACGCCGCCGAGGCGGCCGCCGACGCGCCGGGCGTCACGGCGGTCGGCAACGTGCGCACGGGAGAGGCGCTCGTGTTCGGGGACGCGGAGTTCGTAACGGCTGCCGACCCCGGCATGGCTCAGGTCATCGACATCGACTGGAAGGAGGGCTCGCAGGAGGTCTTCTCGACGCTCGGCGAGGACGGCGTGTTCGTGGACGACTCGTTCGCGGACGACCACGACCTCGAGCTCGGTTCGCCCGTCGAAGTCACGTTCGCCAATGGCACCACAAAGCGCTTCGTCGTCGAGGCAATCTTCGACCCGCCGACGGGCGGATCGCCATTCGGCGTGGTGACGATGTCCACCACTGCCTGGGACGCCCAGACGCCACAGCCGAGGAACCTCTACTCGTTCGTGAAGATGGAGGGCGGCGAGACCGACGCCAACCAGGCCACGCTCGACGAGGCCCTCGCCGGCTTCCCGAACGCGAAGGCGCAGACGCGCCAGCAGTTCATCGACAACCAGATCTCGGGGCTGAGCTCGGTGTTGAACATTCTCTACGTCCTGCTCGCGCTCTCCGTGATCGTGAGCCTGTTCGGGATCGTCAACACGCTCGTCCTCACGGTGTTCGAGCGCACGCGCGAGATCGGCATGCTCCGCGCCGTCGGCATGACGCGGCGACAGGTGCGACGCATGATCCGGCACGAGAGCGTCATCACTGCGCTGATCGGCGCCGCGCTCGGGATCGCCCTCGGCATGGTGCTCGCGGCGCTCCTGATCGCGCGCGTCGACTTCCTCGTCTTCTCGTTCCCGACGACCCAGGTGATCGTGTTCGTGGTCGCCGCGATCGTGGTCGGGATCGTCGCCGCCGTCTTCCCGGCGCGGCGCGCGGCGCGGCTCAACCCGCTCGAAGCTATCTCGTACGAATGACGCCGTCGGCGGCGAGGGAGGCGATCTCCTCCGCCGAGTAGCCGATCTCCTCGAGGATCTCCGCCGAGTGCTCCCCGACGAGCGGCGGGGGCGATGCGTGCGTCGCGCGCTCGCGGTCGAAAGAGAGCGGGAGCGCGGGAAGCCGCAGCTCCGGGATCCCCGGATGCTCGATGTGCTGGAGGAGGCCGAGCGCCTGCGTCTGCTCGGAGCTCGCGACGTCGGCGACGTCTGCGACCGGTGCGGCGGGGACACCCACGCCCCTCAGGAGCTCCTGCCACTCCGCCGTCGAGCGTTCGCGGAGCCGCTCCGAGACGATGTCGACGAGTGCCGTTGCGGTTTCGCACGCGATCCGGGTTCGTCCTGAAGCGCTCGTCCGACACCAACTCCGGCAACGCGAGCACCTCGCACAACAGCGCGAAGAGGCGGTCGTTTCCGCCCGCGATCATCAGCTCGCCGTCGCGCGTGGAGAAGACCTGGTACGGCGCGACCATCGGGAAGAGGGTGCCTTGCGGAGTGGGGACGGTGCCGTCTGCGAGATAGCCGACGAGGTGGTAGCCGATATAGGCGAGCGCCGTCTCGTACAGCGAGGTGTCGACGACCGCGCCTGTGCCGGTTCGCTCGCGCTCCAGCAGCGCGGCGGCGATCCCGAGCCCGGCCCACATCCCCGTGCCCATGTCGATGAGCGATGAACCGACCCGCACGCCCGGCCGGCCAGGCTCCCCGGTCATGCTGACGAGGCCGCCTGCCGCCTGCATGAGCGCGTCGTACCCCGGCTCCTGCGCGAGCGGGCCGACGTGGCCGTACGCGCCGACCGAGCAGTAGACGAGCCGCGGGTTTCGGCGGCGCAGCTCGTTCGCCCCGAGCCCGAGCCGCTCGGCGAGCCCAGGGCGGAGGCTCTGGAGGAACACGTCCGCGCGGTCGGTCAGTCGCAGTACCGCCTCGCGACCCCGCTCGTCGGCGAGTGACACCGCGAGCGAGCGCTTGCCCGCGTTCACGGCGAGAAACATCGCGCTCTCGCCGTTCCAGAACGGCGGCCCCCAGGCTCGGCCGTCGTCCCCCGTGTCGGGCCGCTCGACCTTCACGACGTCTGCTCCGAGCGCGCCGAGGATCTCGGCGCAGTACGGACCGGCGATCGACGTCGTCACGTCGACGACCCGCATCCCGTCGAGCGGGCGGAGAGGCACCGGCTAATCATTCCTGCTGAGAAGATGCGCGGATGCCCGACTGGCTCGACTTCGACAGCTTCACCGAGTGGGTCTCCGGCGAGTGGTGGAGCTATCTGGTCATCTTCGCGGTCGCCGTCGTCGACGCATTCTTTCCGCTCGTCCCCTCAGAGACGCTCGTCGTCCTCGGCGGGAACCTTGCGAGCTCCGGCGACCTCGTGCTCTGGCTCGTCATCATCTCGGCGGCGACGGGCGCGATCATCGGGGACAACATCTCGTTCTGGATCGGGCACTTCGTAGGCGAGAAGACCGTCAAGCGGGTCTTCGGCAGCGAGAAGTGGCACAAGCGGCTCGAGTGGGCCGAGCGAACGCTGGATGAGCGCGGCGGGTACATCATCCTCATCGCGCGCTTCATCCCTGGCGGCCGCACGGCGGTCACCTTCTCCGCTGGTTACGTGAACACGTTCCCGTGGCGGCGCTTCATCGTCTACGACGTCATCGCCGGGCTTCTGTGGGCGACCTACGCGGCGCTGCTCGGCTACTTCGGGGGCAAGACGTTCGAGGAGAACCCCCTGTGGGGGGTCCTCCTCGCACTCGGTATCGCGTTGTCGCTCGGCTTCGTCGTCGAGGTCGTCAGGCACTACCTGCAGCGCCGCCGGACCGCCTGAGACCCAGGTCGTGCGCTGCACGGTTCGCGTACCAGACCCCGAGCAGCGCGATCACGACGGCCAGGAGACCGTGGAGGCCGTTGATCCAGTCGCCCTCCTTGTCGGTGTCGCCGAGGAACGCGAGCTGGGCGATCGCGAGGACGAGGAACCCGATTGCGCCGCCGACCATCCTCCAGTTCCCCCAGTACGCCACGATCGCGCCGATCACGATTGCGAGCTGCCCGAGATGCACGATCAGTGAGCCGCCGCCGTGTGCGTCGAGTGCGCCCTCGTCGCCGCTGCGAACGTATGCCGCGATCGTGAACGCCTGCCAGAGAACCCCGAGGACGACCACGACGCCTCCGACGAGCACAAGCCAGGTGAATGTTCTCTTCATGGCGCGGGATCATCTCGCACCGGGCGGACGCTGACAAGGCAACGCGTACGCTCAGGAGGATGAATCGCCTCGCCGGTGCGACCTCGCCGTACCTCCTCCAGCACGCCGAGAACCCGGTCGACTGGTACGAGTGGGGGGACGAGGCGTTCGAGCGCGCACGCGCCGAGGACAAGCCGCTGCTCGTCTCCGTCGGCTACAGCTCGTGCCACTGGTGCCACGTGATGGCACACGAGTCGTTCGAGGCGGAGTCCACGGCCGCGCTCATGAACGACCTCTTCGTCAACGTGAAGGTCGACCGCGAGGAGCGGCCCGACGTCGACGCGGTGACGATGGAGGCGGCGGTCGGCATGACCGGCTCGGGTGGCTGGCCGACGACGGTCTTCATGACGCCCGACGCGAGGCCGTTCTATGCCGGGACGTACTTCCCGCCCGAGCCGAGGCACGGGATCCCGAGCTTCCCCGAGCTCCTGCGCGCGGTGTCCGAGACCTGGCGCGAGCGGCGCGACGACATCGAGCGCCAGGCCCAGCGGATCGACGGCGCGCTGCGCTCGACCGCGAGCTCGGGGCCGTCGACGGGGCTCCTGACGTCGGCGTTGCTCGCCGAGGCGGCGGGCGGTATCGCCGCCACCTTCGAACCGGCCTTCGGCGGGTTCGGGCGCGCGCCGAAGTTCCCCGCGGCCTCGTCGCTCGAGTTCCTGCTGCGGCGGGGCGACGAGCGCGCGCTGGAGATCGTCACGGCGACGCTCGACGGCATGGTGGCAGGCGGCTTCTACGACGTGGTCGGCGGCGGCTTCCACCGTTACTCGGTCGACGACCGCTGGCTCGTGCCGCACTTCGAGAAGATGCTGTACGACAACGCGCTCCTCGCGTCGACATACCTCCACGCCTGGGTCGTCTCCGGGCGCCCGCGCTACCGCGAGGTCGTCGAGGAGACGATCGGCTACCTGCTCCGCGAGCTCGCGCTGCCCGGGGGCGGGCTCGCGTCGGCGCACGATGCGGACACCGACGGTGTCGAAGGCCTGACGTACACGTGGACGCCCGAGGAGGCCGACGAGGTAGGGCTCCCGCGAGAGGCGCTCGAGCCCTTCGAGCACGGCCGCCTCATCGTGCGTGGCGAGTTCGAGCCGGAGCTCCGGGCGAGCGTGCTCGCGGAGCGCAACCGTCGGCTGCAGCCGTTTCGCGACGACAAGGCGCTCGCCTCGTGGAACGGGCTCGCGCTCGCGGCGCTCGCCGAGGCCGGCTACCGGCTCGAGCGCGCCGAGTGGCTCGATGCGGCGCGCGGGCTCGGCGAGTTCCTGCTCGGCCCGCTCTCCGCGCCGGACGGGCGGCTCCTGCGCGCGATCCGGGACGACCGCACGAGCGGCTTCGGGTTCCTCGACGACTACGCGAACGTCGCGTACGGGCTCATCGAGCTCCATGTCGCGACCGGCGAGCTCCGCTGGCTGCTCGAGGCGCGACGGCTCGCGCAGCTCGCTGTAGAGCTCTTCGCCGACGACCAGGCCGGCGGCTTCTTCCTCTCGCCCGCCGACGGCGACCCGCGCGTCCCGCGCACGAAGGATCTCCAGGACACACCCGTCCCGTCGGGCAACTCGATGCTCGCGTTCGTGCTGCTCCGCCTCTCCCGTCTGTGGGCGGACGACGAGCTCGAGCGACGCGCCCTCTCCGTCTTCCGGCTCGCCGAACCGGCGCTTCGCCGCGCGCCCGGCTTCTTCGCCTGGATGCTCTGTGGGATCGACCTCTGGCTGAGCCCGCCGCGCGAGCTCGCGATCGTCGGCGACGTCGAGTCACCGGTCGCGCGTGCTGCCCTGGCGCCGTTCCGGCCGCAGTCGGTCGTCGCGGTCGGTCCCTCGGAGGAGGTGCCCTTGCTCGCCGGCAAGGAGCTCGTCTACGGAAGGCCGGCCGTCTACGTGTGCGAGCGATTCGTGTGCCGAGCTCCCGTCACCGAACCGGAGGAGGTCGCCGTTTGATGCGCCTGTGTCTGATGATCGAGGGGCAGGAGGGAGTCACCTGGGAGGACTGGGTTCGCCTCGCGGAGCTCGTCGAAGAGCACGAGCTCGAAGGGCTGTTCCGCTCCGACCACTACACCGCGATCATCCGGCCCGAAGGAGACGCCCACGACGCCTGGGCGACGCTCGCCGGGCTCGCCGCCCTCACCGAGCGGATCCGGCTCGGGACGATGGTCTCGCCCGCGACCTTCCGCCACCCCAGTGTCCTCGCGCGGATGGCCGCGACGGTCGACCACATCTCGGGCGGCCGCGTCGAGGTGGGGATGGGCTCCGGGTGGTACGAGCGCGAGCACGAGGCGCACGGTTTCCCCTTCCCGCCCGGCAAGGAGCGTTTCGAGCTGTTCGCCGAGCAAGTCGAGGTCGTCGTCCGCTCGTGGACGGAGGAGCGCTTCGGCCACGATGGTCCGGCGTACCGGCTGCACGATCAGCAGGCGCTCCCGCGGCCGGTGCAGCAACCGCACCCGCCGCTCGTCCTCGGAGGAACGGTCAAGCGCCGCTTCGCCGCCCTCGCGGCGCGCTACGCGACCGAGGTGAACACCCTCGGCGCCCCGAACGCCGAGCTGCAGGCTCGGAAGCACGCGCTCGACCGAGCGTGCGAGGAGGCAGGCCGCGACCGGGCGACTCTTGGCTTCTCCGTGATGACCGCGTGCTTCGTCGGCGAGACGGATGGCGAGGTCCGCGACCGAGTCGGACGCTTCCTCGCGGTTCGGGGCGGCGACACCGATCCGGACACACTGATCGCGGAACGTCGCGACCGTTGGCTCGTCGGAACGGTCGTCGAGGTGGCTGCGCGGCTCGAGGAGCTCCGCGAGATCGGCGTGACGCGCGTGTTCCTCCAGCACCTGAACCACGACGACGATGCCATGGTCGGCCTGATGCCGGCCCTCAGGTAGCGTCTTTTCCCATGACGACTACCGAGATCACGGGTGCGGAGGATGTCGCGTGGAATCTCTCCGACCTCTACGACGGCGGCGACGACCCACGCCTGGAGCAGGACGTCGCGCAGACCGAAACAGCGGCTGCGGACTTCCGCGAGCGCTACTACGGCCGTGTCGCGCAGCTGAGCCCGGCCGAGCTGCGTGAGGCGATCGAGCGGCGCGAGGAGATCGAGTCGACCTTCACGCGCGCGATCTACTACGCGCACCTCTGGTTCTCGACGGACATGAACGACTCTCCGCGCGGCGCGCTCGTGGCGCGGCTGACGGAGAAGGGCGCGGCCATCGACACGCAGCTCCTCTTTTTCGGCCTGGAGCTCGCCGCCCTCGAGGACGAGCAGGCCGACGCGCTCCTCGCAAGTGAGGAGCTCGAGCGCTGGCGCCACTGGCTCCGGACCGTCCGGAAGTTCCGCCCGTACATCCTCACGGAGCCCGAGGAGAAGATCGTCACCGAGAAGGCGGTCTCGGGCTTCGCGGCCTGGGACCGGCTCTACGACGAGCTGCTCGGCGCGATCAAGGTCGACCTCGACGGCACCGAGATCGGATTCGAGGAGGCGATGTCGAAGCTCTACTCGTCCGACCGCGACCTCCGCCGGCGTGCGTCCGAGGCCGTGACCGCGGCGCTCGACCCGGGCCTTCGCACCCGCACCTTCGTCTTCAACACGATCGCCGTCGACAAGTCGATCGACGATCGGCTGCGCGGGTACGAGACGTGGATCTCGGCGCGCAACCTTTCGAACGACACGACGGACGAGGCGGTGCAGGCGCTGATCGACGCTGTCGTGAACCGGTATGACGTCGTCCAGCGCTACTACACGCTGAAGGCGCGCCTCCTCGGCCTCGACCGCCTCTCCTTCTACGACCGCATGGCGCCGCTCGGCGACGACCCGACGCAGGTGGCGTGGGGCGACGCGCGCGAGCTCGTGGTCGATGCCTTCGCCGACTTCTCCTCGGAGACGGGGGACATCGTCGAGCGCTTCTTCCGCGACGAGTGGATCGACGCGCCACCGCGCGACGGCAAGCGGCCCGGCGCGTTCTGCGCGACGAACGTTCCCGGTGTACACCCGTATGTCTTCATGAACTACACGGGCGACCGCCGCTCGGTGCTCACGCTCGCGCACGAGCTCGGGCACGGCGTCCACGGGTACCTCGCCGAGCCACTCGGCCTGTTCAACGCGTCCACGCCACTGACGACGGCCGAGACTTCGTCGGTCTTCGGCGAGGCGCTCACGTTCAAGCGCCTGCTTGCGCTCGAGGAGGACCCCAAGCGCCGCCTCAACCTCCTCGCCGGGCGGATCGAGGACTCGATCGCGACCGTCTACCGCCAGATCGCGATGAACCGCTTCGAGGACGACGTGCACACGTGGCGCCGCGATGAGGGAGAGCTCGCACCGGAGAAGTTCGAGGAGCTCTGGCTCGAGACGCAGAGGGCCATGTTTGCCGACTCCGTCGACATCGACGGCTACGGCATCTGGTGGAGCTACATCCCGCACTTCATCGGGACGCCCGGGTACGTCTACGCGTACTCCTACGGATTCCTCTTCGCGCTCTCGATCTTCCGCAAGTACGAGCTCGAAGGCGACTCGATGGTGGAGCCGTACCTCGAGCTGCTTCGGGCCGGAGGGTCGAAGCCACCGTCCGAGCTCGCGGAGATCGTCGGCCTCGATCTCACCGATCCCAAGATCTGGGAGGCCGGGATCGAGGCGCTCGCGGTCGAGCTCGACGAGGCCGAAGCGCTCGCGGTCGACATCGGCATCGGCTGAGCCTCTTGCGCAGACCGGAAGCTCGCTAGCGCGAGCTTCCGGTCGCGAGATCCCTAAAGGCGGCTGCTTCGCAGCCGCGTCGTGGCGACTGCTGAACGCTTATGTCGTTCCGAGGGTCGGCACTCCCAGCAGCGCGGCCTCGATCTCTCGCAGACGGTCGACGTCGCCTCGGACCGCGGTCGTCGCGTCGTTGTAGAGAAACGCCTCCGCGAGGCGCACGATCGCGTACGCCAGGGTCGCGGGCTCGACGGGCGGGGTGAATCCCCGGCCCATCTCCTCCTCGATGTAGCCCCGGACCTTCTCGACCATGCGCGAGTGCACGCTGCCGCTGCTCGAGGTGAGGATCCGGAGCGCGTCGCGCTCGTTCTCGAGGAAGCTTCGAAGGGCGGGGGCCTCCGCAAGCCCGCGGTTGATCCGGTCGAACGTGTCGAGGAGAGCGACGCCTCCGCGTCCGTGTGCATTTGCCCGCGCCTCGTCGAAAAGCGGTTCGGCCGCACGGACGACGACCTCTCCGATGAGCCCTTCGCGCGAGCCGAACCAGCGGTAGATCGTCGTGCGGCCGAGTCCGAGCTCGACCGCGGCCGCCTGCACGTCGATGCGCTTGCCGTGGAGATAGGTGTCGAGGGCGGCGGCGAGAAGGTCCTCGCGACTCGCCGCCGGCGGGCGCCCGCGGCGGCGCACCCGTGTTGTGGACGAAGCACTCATCGTTCGCGAAGGTAATTGATACACGAGCTGCCTCGTGTAATCATTTCGATACCCACTAACCGCGACGAGGGAGGCGTCGTCTCGACATCTAGCGGCTTCGGCGTGCCCGCTGTACGCTCGCAGCTGACAGGCAGGACTTCGGAGGGTCACAAGGAGGAAGATCGGTGCGAAAGCTCATCGTGTGCGGGCTCGGCCTCGTAGCCGCGCTCGCGCTAACGGTGCCGGGCGCGTTCGGTGGCGCGGCCCAGACACCAGGCGTCGCGAGCAAGACAGTAACCATCGGCGGGTTGTTCCCCCTCACGGGGTCAGCGGCCGTCTACGCGCCGATCCCCGGGGGGATGAAGGCGTACTTCAGCTACATCAACGCGCGCAAAGGCCCCGACGGCAAGCGCGGTGTGAACGGGCGCCAGATCGTCTGGAAGTACTACGACCACGTCTTCAACCCGGCGACGGCCGCGCTGCTCGCGCGTAGGCTCGTCGAGCAGGACCGCGTGTTCGCGACGGTCGGCGACCTCGGGACGGAGCCGGTGCAGGGGACCCGCGCGTACATGAACCAGCAGCGGGTGCCGCAGACATTCGTCTCGACCGGGGCATCGGAGTTCAGCACGAAGTACCGGGAGTACCCGTGGACGACCGGCTGGCAGCCGGACTACATCGCCGAGGGCCGCCTCTACGGCCTGCACGTCAAGGCCAACTTCCGCGGGAAGAAGATCGCGGTGGTGTATCAGAACGACGACTACGGGAAGGACTACCTCTACGGCTTCCTGGCGGCGCTCGGGAAGCAGTACGCCGACGCGAATGTCGTCGCGCGCGAGGCCGTCGAGCTGACCGCGACATCGGTCGCGTCAAACATGGTCCGCGTTCGGGCCAGCGGTGCGACGATCCTCGCCGTGTTCCAACTCCCGAATCCGACGACCCGCACGATCGGGACGGCCAGGGCGCTCGGGATCAACCCCGAGCAGATCTACATGAACTCGGTCGCGAACGTGAGGCCGGTTATCGATGGCATGATCGCGGCACTCGGAGCACCGTACGTCAACGGAATCATCACGATCGCATACCTCAAGGATCCGCAGGATCCCAGGTGGAGGAATGACGCCGCGATGAAGCAGTACCGGGAGATCATCGCCAAGTACGGCGGCGGGCTGAACGGAGACGACGGGCAGGTGCTGTACGGCGTCGCGAAGGCCGAGGCTTTCGTCCAGGCACTCACCCGGGCCGGGAAGAACCCGACGCGCGCAAGCCTGATGAACGCGATCCTGAGCATGAACTACCCGAACAAGTTCCTGCTCCCTGGTGTTGTCCAAAAGACGACGAAGACGGACCACTTCGTCATCAGCCAGATGCAGCTCCAGCGCCTCAACGCGAACACGAAGCTCTTCGTTCCCTTCGGCCGGCTCATCGAGGGTCGCCCGGGGCGCTCGCGTTAAAGCTTCTCCCCTGCGTGTGACTGGGACTAGGGGCCGGGAAACCGGCCCCTAGTTCGTTCCCGCCCGGTACTGCTCCCAGTAGCGCTCCATCGTCGTGTCGCGGTGCGAAAGGTGGAGCAGGTCGTAGGGAGCGACGTTGACAGCGCGAACGATCCATTCGCCGCCGTCACCGACGTCGAGTACGTTCACGCACGCGGGCGCCTGCTCGAAGTGGCCGAGGAACATGCGTTCGCCGGTCAGGGCGTACGAGAGGATCGCGCGGTTCACGCCGCCGTGCAGCACGGCGAGCGCCGTGTGCCAGCCGTCGTCCGCGACGAGCCGCTCGACAGCGGGGAGCACGCGGTCGAAGAGCTCGCCGATCGACTCGCCGCGCAGGAATCTCGATTCGTTCGGGATGACCCCGCGGAACGCGTGGACGAACTCGTGCTCGAGGGCGTCGGCCGGGATCTCGGACAGCCGGCCGCCCTGGATCTCACGCAGCTCGGGCCAGGACTCGGGGTCGTCCGCCGGCGCGACGATCGACGCGGTCTGGAGCGTGCGCGGGAGGCCGCTCGTGAGCACGCGATCGAACTCGACGTCACGGAGCACGTGTTCGACCGCGCCCGCCTGCTCCAGGCCTTCCTCGTTCAGCGGGACGTCGCGTGGATCGACGGGTGTGCCGTCCGCGCCGAAGTAGGAAACCTCGGCGTGCCGCATGAGGTAGAGGCGGCGGCGCATCGACGTAGGATCGTACGGTGCTCGCGGGCGACATCGTGGAGACCGCCGCCGACGCGAATGGGCTCTCGAAGCCGCCGTTGCTGGTGCTCGACCGCGTGCGCGCGTTCCTGGACGAGCACGGCCTCGGCGCGGGTGACGTCCGGGCTCGGCGTATCGGTGAGGGGGGCGGGTCGAACTTCACGTTCCTGCTCGAGCGTGACGCGGGTTCCTTCGTGCTCCGGCGCCCGCCGCGCCCGCCGCTGCCGCCGTCCGCACACGACGTCGTACGCGAGGCGAGGCTCCAGCTCGCGCTGCGGGGCGCCGGCTTCGAGCGCCTGCCGACGATCGTCGCGGTCTGCGAGGACGAGAGCCTCCTCGGCGTGCCGTTCTACGTCATGGAGTTCTTGCACGGGCACGTCACGACGGACGAGGCACCCCCTGGGCTCGAGGGCGAGCCGGCGCGACGCGCGCTGGGGCACGACCTCGTCGGCGCGCTCGTGGAGATCCATGCGGCGGACGTGACGACGCCCGGCCTCGCGGCGTTCGCGCGACCGGGAAGCTACAACGAGCGCCAGGTTCGGCGGTTCGCCCAGCTCTGGGAGATCAACAAGACGCGTGAGATCCCGCGCGTCGAGGAGGTCGGCACGTGGCTCGCTGCGAACGTGCCCGAGCCGCTCGCGTCGACGGTCGTCCACGGCGACTACCGGCTCGGCAACACGATGGTGGGCCACGCGGATCCGACGCGGATCCTGGCCGTACTCGACTGGGAGATGGGCGCGATCGGCGACCCCCGCGCAGACGTCGGCTACCTGCTCGCGACCTACAGCGAGCCGGGCGGCCCGCCGAACCCCCTCGGCACCTCTCCGGTCACCGCGCTGGCCGGCTTTCCGTCCCGGACCGAGCTCGTCGAGCACTACGTCGCGGGCAGCGGGCGGGTCGTCGAGCCGCTCTCGTGGTTCGAGGGGCTCGCGCTCTGGAAGGCGGCCGTCTTCTGCGAGGCGATCTACGGGCGCTACGTCCGCGGCGAGCTCGGCGCCGAGGACGAGCGGGCCGCCCGCTTCGAGCAGGGCGTGCCGTACCTCGCGGAGTCGGCCGCCGCCGCGATCTCGCGCTAGAGCGCGATCGCGGCCAGCGCTCGGAGCGCCTCGGGCTGCTGGGTTGAAACGAGGAGTGAAGTCGCTCCCGACTCGCGCCACGCCTCGAGCCGCTCGGCGAGCCGTTCCTTCGGGCCCACGAGCGCGACCTCGTCGACGAATGCATCCGGCACGGCGGCGGCCGCGTCGCGCTTGTGGCCGTCGAGGTAGAGATCCTGGATCTCGCGCGCAGCATCCTCGAACCCGTAGCGGCAGGCGAGGTCGTTGTAGAAGTTCTTCCCGCGCGCGCCCATCCCGCCGATGTAGAGCGCGTAGTACGGCTTGAGGAACTCGCGCCCCGCCTCGACGTCGTCGATCAGGATCACCGGCGCGGTGGCGGCGATGTCGAAGCCGTCACGCCCGGCGCCGATCGCGTCACCGAACGCGCCGCGCGCCCCTTCCGGCGACCAGAAGATCGGCAGCCAGCCGTCGGCGATCTCGAACGCCTGCGCCACGGCTTTCGGCCCCATCACGGCGAGGTAGATCGGGATGCTCGCGCGGAGCGGGCGCGCCATCAGCTTGAGCGGCTTGCCGAGCCCGGTGCCGTTCGAGACCGGGATGTCGTAGTGCGCCCCATGGTGCTCGAGCAGCTCCCGTCGCAACGCCGCTCGCACGATCTCGACGTACTCGCGCGTCTTCTCCAGAGGCTTGCCCCACTGCTCGCCGTGCCACCCTTCGACGACCTGCGGGCCCGACGTGCCGAGCCCGAGGAGGAAGCGCCCGCCCGAGAGGAGGTCGAGCGTCGCGGCCGTCATCGCCGTGTTCGAGGGCGTGCGACCGGGGATCTGCATGATCGCGCTGCCGAGCTTGATCTTCTCCGTCGTCGCTCCGAGCCAGGAGAGGACGGTGACGCAGTCGGTGCCCCATGCCTCGGCGGCCCACGCGGAGTCGTAGCCGAGGCGCTCGGCCTCCTGCGCCAGCGCGATCGGCTCGAGCGGGCTCGTCCCAGGGGGCGCGTAGCCCATATAGAAGCCCAGGCGCATGCCGTGCGATGCTACTCGCATGGCGATCGCCGACATTCGCCCGACCGACGACATGGTGGAGCTCCGCGCCCGCTACCGCGCGTTCATGGAGGAGCACGTCTACCCGAACGAGCCTGCGCTCGACCGGGAGGACGACGAGGCCGATGCGCTGGTCGCGCGGCTGCGGGCGGTCGCCAAGGAGCAGGGCCTGTGGGCGCCGCACATGCCGCCGGAGGCCGGCGGGTCGAGTGGGAGCTTTCTCACATACGCGCACCTGAACGAGGAGATCGGACGTTCGCTCTGGGGCCAGCTCGTGTTCGGCTGCCAGGCGCCCGACGCGGGCAACGCCGAGATTCTGTGGATGTTCGGCACCGACGAGCAGAAGGAGCGCTGGCTGCGGCCGCTCGTCGCCGGCGAGGTGCGGTCGTTCTTCTCGATGACCGAGCCCGAGGTGCCCGGGTCCGATCCGACGACGCTCAGGACGCGAGCCGTCCGCGAGGCCGACGAGTGGGTGATCGACGGGCACAAGTGGTTCTCGTCGGGCGCCGAGGGTGCGGCGCTCGGGATCGTCATGGCCGTCACCGACCCGGACGCCGAGCCGCACCGTCGGGCGACGCAGATCGTCGTGCCGGCGGACACGCCCGGCGTCGACGTCGTGCGCGCGATCCCGACGATGGGTCATCGGGGCCGCGGCTGGACGACGCACTGCGAGGTGCGCTACACCGACGTCCGGGTCCCGGTCGAGAACACGCTCGGCGACGAGGGCGACGGCTTCCGCATCGCGCAGAAGCGCCTCGGCCCCGGACGCATCCACCACGTGATGCGCTGGCTCGGCCAGATGCAGCGCGCCTTCGAGCTCATGTGCGCGTACTCGCTCGAGCGCGAGTCGTTCGGCGGGCCGCTCGCCGAGAAGCAGACGGTGCAGAACTGGATCGCCGACTCGGCCGCCGAGATCCAGGCGTGCCGGCTGATGACTCTCGACGCGGCGCACAAGATCGACCAGGGCGACGAGGCCCGAGTCGAGGTCTCGCTGATCAAGTTCTTCGCAGCTCGGGTCCTCCACGACGTGGTCGACCGCGCGGTTCAGACTCACGGTGCTCGCGGGCTCACGGACGAGACGCCGCTCGCCGGGATGCTCTCGATGGCACGCGGCGCCAGGATCTACGACGGCCCCGACGAGGTGCACCGGATGGTCGTCGCCCGCCGGATCCTGAAGTCGTTCGCGGCCGGCGAGCCGTGGCGCTTCGGCTAGTCGTCCTCGCTGCAGCCGTCGCGCTCGCGATCGCCCTCGTTCTCGCCGCGCTCGAGGACGACGCCCGCGTCACCTCGCCGGCTGACGACATCCCACCGATCGAAGGGCCGACGATCGCCGCCGCCGGAGACATCGCCTGCGATCCGGAGCGCTCCTCCTTCGCCGAAGGTCGGGGAAGCGGCTCGACCTGCAGGCAGCTGGCGACGTCGGATCTCCTCGTCGGTGACGGCTACAGCGTGGTGCTCGCCCTCGGTGACATTCAGTACGAGGATGCGTCGCACGCGAAGTTCCTCGCGTCGTACGACCGCTCCTGGGGGCGCGTGAAGGCCATCACCCGCCCGGTCCCGGGCAACCACGAGTACCGGACACCCGGTGCTTCGGGCTACTTCGAGTATTTCGGCGCTGCCGCGGGCGATCCGGCTGAGAGCTACTACAGCTTCGACCTCGGAGCGTGGCACGTCGTGGCGCTGAACTCGAACTGCGAAGCGGTGGAGGGTTGCGACCAGGGCTCGCCGCAGGAGCGCTGGCTCCGGGCAGACCTGGCCGCGAATCCGGCCCCCTGCACGCTCGCGTTCTGGCATCACCCGCGCTATTCGTCGGGTCTGCACGGCAGCGACCGCGAGTATCGGCCGTTCTTCCAGGCGCTCTACGACGCCGGCGCGGACGTCGTCCTCGTCGCGCACGACCACGACTACGAGCGCTTCGCGCCGCAGGATGCCGAGGGCGGCCGCGACGATCTCCGTGGCATCCCGCAGTTCGTCGTCGGAACGGGCGGACATAGTCTCCGGACGTTCCCGCGGGTCGAGCCCAACAGCGAGGCTCGTGACAGGTCGACCTTCGGCGTGCTCGAGCTCACGCTCGGCCCGAACGGGTTCGCATGGCGCTTCCGGCCGGCCGTCGGCACCTTCACCGACGCGGGCTCCGCCCGCTGCCACTGAGGCCGACTAGCGCGGGCCCGGCACGCCCTTGAACTCGTACAGCAGCGGCTCGCGGCCGGGCTGGACGATCCACGCCTCGCCCGTTCCCTCGCTCTTGTACGCCGCCCATACGCCCTCGGCGACGGCCTCGGGCGAAAGCAGGCGAAAGCCTCGCTCCTTGAGCTCGTCGCGAAACCCGTTCGTCGTCAGGCTCGTGTCGGCCCAGCCAGGACATACCGCCTGGATGCGGATCCCGCGCTCGGCGAGCTGCGGCGCGACCGATCGCACGAAGCCGATCACCGCGTGCTTGGTCAGCCCGTAGATCGGGTCGTCGGGAATCGCGGTCAAGCCCGCGAGTGACGCGGTCACGACGATCGTGCTTCCCTTCGGCATGACGCGGTCGAGCCTGCGGACGCCGAAGACGACGCCGTCGACGTTCACGCCGACCGCCCGTCGGTACTGCTCGTCGGTGAGCTCCGTGAGCTTTCCGTCGTCACCTGTGATGACGCCTGCGTTGAGGCATGCGAGGTCGACGGATCCGATGTGCTCCCAGGCGTCAGGGTCCGAGACGTCGAAGCCGTTCACGAGATCGAGCTCCTGCACCTCGAAGCCCTCGGCCGTGAGCCTCCTCACGATCGAGCTCCCGATGCCTCCGGCCGATCCGGTCACGAGCGCAGTCATGGAATGAGAACGACCTTTCCTGTCGATTGCCGGGATTCGATGAGGCGATGCGCCTCGGCCGCTTCCTCGAGGGCCAACTCGGCGCCGACCACCGGCCGCACCGCGCCACCCTCCCAGAGCTTGAGGACGTCGTTGCCGGCGCGGCGGACGAGCTCGGGGTCGCGACCCATGAGCCGACCCAGGTAGAAGCCGTGGATGCCGATGTTGCGACCGACGAGTCGAGCCGGATCGATCGGCTGCCACATCCCTCCTGCGTAGCCGACCGCAATCGCGGTGCCCATCGACTTCAGCAGGCCCAGCGACTCAGCGAACACGTCGCCGCCCACGAGGTCGAACACGACCTCGACCGGATCGAGCCCGCCGATCTCCTCGTAGGTCACGGCCTCGACCGCGCCGAGCGAGAGCGGGAGGTCGCGCTTCTCGGCGCTGCCCACGGCGGCGACCGGCGCGCCGTTGAGCGCCTTGGCGATCTGCACGGCTGCCGTCCCGACCGCGCCGGCGGCTGCTGTGATGAGCACTCGCGCGCCGAAAGCGATCCGCACGAGCTCGGAGAGCGGGATCCAGGCCGTGAGGAACGCCATCGGAAACGCGGCGCCCTCGGCGAAGCTCGCGTTCTCGGGGAGAGGCAGGAGCCAGTGCCGCTCCACCGCCACGCGCTCGGCGTACCCGCCGCCTCCGCCTCCGCTCGCAACGAAGCCCATGACGCGCTTGCCGTCGAGCTCGCCGGCGATCTCCGATCCGAGCAGGGCCGGGAGCTCCGGCGGCTGGGGGTACATGCCGAGGCGGATCAGGACGTCGGCGAAGTTGACCCCCGCCGCCCGGACGTCGACGACGGCCTGACCGTCCCCTGCCTCGGGCTCCGGAACGTCCTGGACGACGAGCTGCTCCGGCCCGCCGACGCCTTGCAGGACGGCGGCTCTCAACGTCCGGTGAACTGGGGCTCGCGCTTCTCGAGGAACGCGGCGACACCCTCGGCGCCGTCCTCCGACTCGAGGCAGCGGCGGAAGCCGTCGGCCTCGCGGCGGAGACCCTCCTCGAGCGAGAGGTCGCGCGTCGTCCGCGCGAGCTCGCGGAGCACGCCGATCGACACCGGCGAGCGCGCCGCGATCGTGCGGGCGATCCCGAGCGCCGCCTCGCGCAGCTCGTCGCGTGAGACGACCTTCTCGACGAGACCCCAGTCGTAGGCCGTCCGAGCGTCGATGAAGTCGCCCGTCATGTTGAGGTATTGCGCGCGCCCGATGCCGGCGAGGCGCGGGAGCCGCTGCGTCCCGCCGCCGCCCGGGATGAGACCGAGCTTGATCTCCGGCTGTCCGAGCTGCGCGTCGTCGGAGGCAATGCGGATGTCGCAGCACATCGCGAGCTCGAGCCCGCCGCCGAGGCAGAAGCCGTGGATCGCCGCAACGAACGGCGTGTGGGCGGCGTCCATCCGGTGCCCGAGCTTCTGGATCCCGCGAGCGGAGCCACGCTCGTGCGCCTCCGCCGCGGCCTCGCGCAGCGACGGGAACTCCGAGATGTCGGCACCGGCGACGAAGGCACGATCTCCCGCACCGACGAGGAGGATCGCCCGGATGTCGTCGTCGGCGTCAAGGCGGTCGATCTCGGCTTCCAGCTCCTCGAGGAGCGGCGCCGAGAGCGCGTTGACAGGCGGGTGGTCGATCGTGACGACGGCGACCGAGCCGTCGAGCTTGGCCGAGATGTAGCTCCCCACTAGGCCGTCTCCGCAGGCTGCTTCGCGAACTGCTCGCGCAGCGCCGTCTTCCGAAACTTTCCGACCGCGGTCTTCGGGATCTCGTCGACGAACTCGAAGCGGTCGGGGAGCCACCACTTCGCGAAGTTGGGAGCCAGGAACTCGCGGAGCTCGTCGGGCGACGCTTCCTCGCCCTCTCGCAGGACGACCACGGCGAGCGGCCGCTCCGACCACTTCTCGTCGGGGACGGCGATGACCGCGGCTTCGGCCACGGCGGGATGCCCCATCAGCGCGTTCTCGAGCGCGACCGTGGAGATCCACTCCCCACCCGACTTCACCAGGTCCTTCTCGCGGTCCTGCACCTCGACGAGGCCGTCGCGGTGGATGGTGACGATGTCGCCCGTCTTGAACCAGCCGTCGTCGGTCCAGCGGTCGGCACCTTCCTCCGACTCGAAGTACGCCGATGCGACCGACGGGCCTCGAACCTCGAGCTCGCCCATCGTCTCGCCGTCCCACGGGACGAAGCCTTCAGCACCACGCGCGCGGTTCTCGCAGAAGGGGATCGGGAAGCCCTGCATTGCCCGCCGGGAGTACGCCTCCTGCGGTGTCAGCCCCGCCTCCTGGCCGGGTGCGCCGGACAGCGTCCCGACCGGAGTCATCTCGGTCATGCCCCAGCCGTGGACGATGTGCAGGCCGTGGCGCTCGGAGAACGCCTCGATCATCGCGCGCGGTGGCGCGGAGCCGCCCACGGTCATCATCCGAATCGTCGAGACGTCGTACGCCGACGGATCTGCGTCGAGCGCCTGCAGGATCCCCATCCAGATCGTCGGCACGCCCGCGGTGAGCGTCACCTTCTCCTGCTGGAAGTCCTCCAGCAGGCTGACCGCATCGAGGTGTGGGCCGGGAAACACCTGCTTGAGGCCGGCCATCGTGCAGATGAAGGGGAAGCACCATGCGTTCGCGTGGAACATCGGCACGACCGGGAGGCACACGTCGTCGGCGGTGAAGCCGAGGGACCCCCAGACGGTCAGAGCGTGGATCGTGATCGCCCGATGCGAGTAGAGGACGCCCTTCGGCCGGCCCGTGGTGCCGCTCGTGTAACACATGGCGGCCGCCGTGTTCTCGGGGAGGTCGCGATACGAGAACGCCGACTCGTCGGCGCTCGCGAGCAGCTCCTCGTAGTCGATCGTGCCGTCGGGCGTCTCGCCC
The DNA here is from genome assembly GCA_963787855.1 of uncultured Gaiellaceae bacterium. GTDB lineage: Bacteria > Actinomycetota > Thermoleophilia > Gaiellales > Gaiellaceae > GMQP-bins7. The sequence goes on along the minus strand of CAWBER010000009.1, from coordinate 121,664 downwards.
TCGCCGACCGCGATGACGTGCTCGAACTTGCAGCGGCCGACGAAGGGCTCCGCGAGCGGCCACAGCACCTTGTCGACGATGAGCACGCGGTCGCCCCCGTGGGTCGCGATGTACGTGTTGTCGTCCGGGTGCAGGCGGAGGTTCAGGGTGTGCGTGACGAACCCGCCGACCGGTGCACCCATGTAGGCCTCGAGGTGCTGCGAGTGGTTCCACATGAACGTCCCCACACGGTCGCCGTCCTCGAGCCCGAGCGAGCGGAGCGCGACGATGAGCCTCTTCGTTCGTGACACGAAGTCGGCGTACGTGTAGCGCTGCCAGCTCTTGTCCGGAAGGCGGCTCGCGATCTCGCCGTCGCCGTACAGCTCGTCCGCGCGGCGGAGGATCGCCGGCACGTTGAGCTGGTAGTCCATCATCAGGCCGTCCATCGCGTCAGCCTCCTTGGGTGACGGTCACGGGCGCCGGGCTCTCGCTCGACGCCTTCTCGAGCTCGATGAGCGAAGCGGCGATCTCCGCGCGCAGCCGAGTGCCCGAGGCGCCGAAGCTCTCGATACCGAGAGCGCGCTTGTACAGCCGGTGGAGCCGGTGCTCCCAGGTGAAGCCGATGCCGCCGAGCGACTGGATCGCGGTCTCGCACACTGCCACGGCGCTCTCGCCGGCATACGACTTTGCGGCGGCGGCGGCGATCGATGCCTGGTCGTCGCCGGTCGCGACGCACCACGCCGCCCAGAGCGCGAGCGAGCGGGAGAGCTCGACGCGCGTGTACGCATCGGCGAGCGGGTGCGACACGGCCTGGTACACGCCGATCTTCTTCCCGAACTGCTCCCGCGAGGACGCGTACTCGATCGCGTCCTCGAGCGCGAGCCGCGCGACCCCGCACGCCTCGAGTGCGAGTGCCGTCTGCGAGCGGGCTTCGATCTCGGCCAGCACGGACGCGTCCGCGAGCCTCCGCCCCGGCTCGCCGCCGCGCACGACGCCGAGAGGACGCGACTCGTCGGTCGCCGCCAGCAGCTCGCGCTCGCCGCCTTCGAGCTCGTAGATGCCGTCGCCACCGACGATCGCGATGTGCTCGGCGGAGTCGAGGTCGGGGACGAGCGGGCCGAAGGCGAGGGTCCAGCTGGTCTCGCCGGACGCAACTGCCGTTCGATCCTCCGCCGGCAGCGCCGGCAGCGTCAGCCCGATGGTGGCGAAGTAGGGGCCGCGGTACAGCGCACGGCCCAGCTCTTCGAACAGCACCGCTTCCTCGAGGAACGAGAGTCCGGCGCCGCCGTCCTCCTCGGCGACCGAGACGCCCGTCCAGCCGAGCTCGGCGAGCTGGACCCAGGTGGGCTCCGGCGTCGCAGCGAGGAACTCGCGCGCCTGCTCGCTAAGCGCCTCCTGCTCGGGTGTGAACGTGAAGTCCATGGCTCCTAGCGGGAATAGGGGAGGCCGAGCACGCGCTCGGCGACGATGTTGCGGAGCACCTCCGAGGTGCCCGCCTCGATGGTGTTGCCGCGGCTGCGGAGCTGCTGGTACTGCCAGTAGCCTCCGTACGGCGCGTTCTCCTCGCCGAGCGCAGCGTCGGGGCCGAGGATCTCGAGCGCGAGCTTCGTGACGCGCTGGTTCGCCTCCGACCAGACGAGCTTCGAGATCGAGCCCTCCGGGCCTGGCATCCCGGTCTTCATGAGCGCCGAGAGCGAGCGGTAGTTCGTGAAGCGGACGGCCTGCATCTCGGTCCATTCCCGCGCGATCCGGTCGCGCTGGAGCGGGTCGGCGCCGCGGTCACGCGCGAGCGAGACCAGCTTCCGGATCTGCACCTCGAGCTGGGCCTGGAGCGCGAAACCCAGGGTGCCGCGCTCGTGCAGCAGGGTCGTCATCGCGACCTGCCAGCCGCCGCCGACCTCGCCGAGGAGATTCTCGGCCGGGACGCGTACGTCCGAGAAGAAGATCTCGTTGAACTCCGCCTCGCCCGTGATCTGGCGCAGCGGTCGCACGTCGACGCCCGGTGCGTGCATGTCGACGATGAGGTACGTCAGTCCTGCATGGCGGGTCGAGTCGGGGTCGGTGCGCGTGAGGAGGATGCAGAAGTCGGCGATGTGTGCGAACGACGACCACACCTTCTGGCCGTTGACGACGAAGTATCCGTCGTCGAGTCGCGAGCTCGTACGCACGCCTGCGAGGTCGGAGCCGGCGCCGGGCTCGGAGAAGCCCTGGCACCAGATCTCGTCGGCCGCGAGCAGGGGCGCGAGGTACCGCGACTTCTGATCCTCGGTGCCGTGCGCGATGATCGTCGGCCCGGCCATTCCGATCCCGATCACACCGATGTGCGGCGGCGCCTCGGCGCGCGCCATCTCCTCGAGGAAGATCGCCTGGTGCGTGTACGGCGCGCCGCCACCGCCGAACTCCTCGGGCCATGTGAGCCCGGCGTAGCCGGCCTCGTGGAGAGCGCGGCTCCATGCGCGCATCTCCGGTCCCTCGAAGCGCGTCGCCCCGCCGCGGTGGCCCTGCAGGCCCTCCGAGAGGTTCTCTTCGAGCCACGAACGCAGCTCGGCGCGGAAGGCGGCCTCGTCCGGCGTGTCTCGGAGGTCCATCCGGCGCGATCCTAGTCCTTGCGCGGGGGCGGCGGGATACTTCTCCGAATCCGACGTTTTACAAACCTCTTACCGCGCTTGCGCGTTTTCACTGATGGGCGATGGGGAAAAACCGAACATGCGCCGTCGGGGACTGACCGTGCTCGCGCTTGGCGCCGCCGCGGTGCTGCTGCCTGGCTGCGGAGCATTCGGCGGCCAGACGCACGTGGAACGCGCGTGTGGGAAGGCGGTGCTCACGGACTGGGCCGACGGTCGCATCGACCGGACGTACCCGGACCCGTGCTACGAGGCGGCGATCGACACGATGCCGGAGGACGTGCGCGCGTACACGACGGCGAAGGACGACATCGCGCGCGCCCTCTACTCGCACAGGGACACCCCGTGAGGCTGCTCGTCCTGGTCTCGGGGCTCTTCGCAGCCCTCGTTCTCGCGAACGCCGCGCACGCCGCGCCCGGCGCGCTCTACGGCGTGCAGGACGACGCGTGGATCGCACACGGTCCGGGCACGCTCGAGTCGCGCCTCGACGAGCTCGACCGCCTCGGTGTGGATGTCGTTCGGTTCACGGTGCGCTGGGACCTCATCGCCGACGAGCGCCCGCTGGTGCCGCGCGACCCCACGGATCCCGCGTACAACTGGCGTTCAGCGGACGCCGTGCTGCGTGGGCTTCGCCAGCACGGCATCCAGCCTCTCGTAACGCTGTACGGGACGCCGCGCTGGGCGAACGGCCGCCGCGCGCCGAACTGGGCGCCGAGCTCGGGCGCGGCGTTCGGTGACTTCGCGCGCGCCGCGGCAACCCGGTACCGCTGGGTGCGCCTGTGGACGATCTGGAACGAGCCGAATCGCGCGCAGTGGCTGCAACCCACGAGTGCGGCGACCTACGTGCAGAAGCTGCTGAACCCGGCGTACGCGCAGATCCATGCCGCGATCCCCTCGGCGCGGGTCGGCGGCGGGATGACTGCGCCGCGCGCCGGGTCCGGCGGGACCTCGCCGGTCTCGTGGATCAAGGCGATGGGCTCCTCGCGCGCGCGGCTCGATGCCTATGCACACCACCCGTACCCCGGTCGGCCGCAGGTGGAGACGCCATGGGGGCCTGCGTGCCGCAACTGCACGACGATCGCCATGGCCGATCTCGAGCGGCTGGTGAGCCTCGTCCGCAAGAACCTCGGGCCGAAGCGGATCTGGTTGACCGAGTTCGGGTACCAGACCAACCCGCCCGACATCTTCCTCGGCGTGTCGCTGACCAAGCAGGCCGAGTACGTGGCAAGTGCGTCTCGCCGCGTCCAGATGGCGTCGTCCGTCGACATGCTGATCTTCTTCCTCGTCCGGGACGACGCGTCTGCCGAGGGGTGGCAGAGCGGGCTGACCACCGTGCGCGGCGTGAAGAAGCCGGCGTACACCGCGTTTCGTCTGCCGCTCGTGCGGACGTCGCGCAGCGGCGATGTCGTCGGCCTGTGGGGCCAGATCCGACCCGGTGCGGGCAGGCAGTCCTACCGGCTCCGCGTCTATCGCGGTGGCTCGTGGGAGTGGCTCGGCGGCGCGGGCACGACGGACGCTCGCGGCGTGCTGTCGGTGAAGGCCCGGGTCCCCGCGGGATCGCTCGTGCAGCTCTATTCGATGCGTGACGGCGCGACCAGTCTCGCCGTCCGCGTCTAGGCCCGTTCGCGCGGTCGCGTTGCGACGGCCGTCGTGCCCGGTTTAGGGTCTCGTCGCGATGGCCCTCCTCGAAGTCCGGGACGTCACCCTGCGCTTCGGCGGGATCGTGGCACTCGACGGCGTCTCCTTCGACGTCGAGGAGGGGCAGATCTCGGGGCTCATCGGGCCGAACGGGGCGGGGAAGACGACCGCGTTCAACGTCATCACTCGGCTCTACAAGCCCGACTCGGGTGAGGTGCTGCTCGACGGCTCGTCGATCCTGAAGGCACCCGCCCACAAGATCGTCGGGAAAGGCGTCGCGCGGACGTTCCAAAATCTCCAGCTCTTCCGAACGATGTCCGTGCTCGAGAACGTGCTCGTCGGGGCGCACGGCCGCGGGCGCCGCGTCGGAGAGAAGGACGCGTACGAGGTCCTCGACGTCGTGGGGCTGCGCGAGCGAGCGCTGTTCCCCGCAGCGGGGCTGCCATACGGGATCCAGAAGCGGGTCGAGCTCGCGCGCGCACTCGTGGCGAAGCCGCGTCTGCTCCTACTCGACGAGCCCGCGGGCGGTCTGAATCACGAGGAGGTCTACGAGCTCGGCGAGTTCATCAAGAAGATCCGCGACGACTTCGAGCTCACCGTGCTCCTCGTCGAGCATCACATGAACCTCGTGATGAGAATCTCCGACGACGTCAACGTCCTGAGCTTCGGGCGGAAGATCTCGGGCGGTCCGCCGGCTCAGGTCCAGGCCGATCCAGCCGTGATCGAGGCCTATCTCGGCGCCGACGACGAGCACGACGACGACTACGAGCCGAGTCCGAAAGGGACACCCCTGGTGTCAGACACCGTGTCTGACACCGAGCCGGAGGACGAGGCGTGAAGACGTTTCTCGAGCTCGATGGCGTCGCCGCCCGCTACGGGCCGGTGCAGGCACTCACCGACGTGTCGCTCGTCGTCCGCGAGGGTGAGGTCGTCGCGGTGCTCGGCGCGAACGGTGCGGGGAAGACCACGACGTTGCGGGCGATCTCCGGCACCGTCTCGAGGAGCGGAGTGATCGAGCTCGACGGGAAGTCGCTCAAGGGCGGGCCGGAAGCGATCGCGAGGGCGGGAGTGGCACACGTCCCCGAGGGCAGAGGCACATTCGTCGACCTGACGGTGACCGAGAACCTCAAGCTCGGTGCGTACACGCGTCGTGACCGCTCCGTGAAGGCGGACCTCCAGCGGATCGCCGAGTACTTCCCGTGGATGACGGAGCGCGGTGGCCAGCGTGCCGGCACGCTCTCGGGCGGCGAGCAGCAGATGCTCGCGCTCGGGCGCGCGCTCATGAGCCGACCGCGGCTTCTCCTTCTCGACGAGCCGTCGCTCGGCCTCGCGCCGATGATCGTCCGCGAGTTCTTCCGCATCGTCCGGCAGCTGAACGAGGACGAGGGCCTTACGGTGCTCGTCGTCGAGCAGGATGCTCGCATCGCCCTCCGGGCCTCGCAGCGCGCGTACGTCCTCGAGGTCGGGCACGTCGCACTCACCGGCACGAGCGGCGAGCTCGAAGGGGACGAGTCGATCAGGCGGAGCTACCTCGGATACTGATGCTCGCCGCCGCGTTCACGGACTTCATGCAGCAGGTCGTCTCCGGCCTCGCGTCGGGCGGCATCTACGCGCTCCTCGCGCTCGCGCTCGTGATCATCCACCGCTCGACCGGGGTCATCAACTTCGCGCAGGGCGAGATGGCGACGCTCTCGGCGTACATCGCCTGGGCGCTCATCACGCACCACTCGGTCGGCTACTGGCCGGCGTTCGTCGCGACGCTCGTCATCTCGTTCTTGGGCGGGATCGGCATCCACACGGCCGTCATCCGTCCGGTCGAGCGGGGGAGCGTCCTGCGCATCGTGATCGTCACGATCGGGCTGCTCGTCGCCATCAACGGATTCATCGTCTGGCAGTGGAGCGGCGAGCCGCAAAGGCTGCAAAGCCCCTTCGGGTCCGACGTATACGACGTCGGCGGAGTGGTCGTCTCGGCGCAGGACATCGGGACGATCGCGGTGGCGCTCGGGATCGTGCTCCTCCTCTGGGCGCTCTTCCAGTTCACGAAGGTCGGGCTCGCGTTGCGCGCTGCGGCCGTCAATCCCGAGGAAGCGAGGCTGGTCGGCGTGCGCGTTTCGTGGATGCTCGGGCTGGGTTGGGGCCTCGCGGCGCTCCTCGGCGCCGTCGCCGGCATGCTCACGGCGCCGACCGTCGGGCTCGACCCGAACATGATGGCGGCGGTGCTGATCTACGCCTTCGCCGCCGCCATCCTCGGAGGGATCGACTCGCCGCTCGGTGCTGTCGTCGGCGGCCTGCTGATCGGCGTCCTGCTGAACATGCTGAGCTTTCTTAGCCAGTACGGGATGTTCGACTGGTTCACGGAGGAGCTGCGGCTACCCGTGGCGCTCCTCGTCATCCTCGCCGTGCTCCTCGTCCGCCCAGCGGGGATCTTCGGCAAGCCGGAGGTGAAGCGAGTTTGAGCCCGCGCGGGCAGCGCATCTTCGGCTTCGCCGTGTTCGCGGCCTTCGCCGTGTTCGTGCTCGTCCTCCCGCAGTTCATCAGCGACTTCAGGGCGCGTGACTACGCGTACGTCGGGATCTACCTCATCGCCCTCCTGGGCCTGAACATCCTCACGGGCTACACCGGCCAGATCTCGCTCGGTCACGGCGCGTTCATGGCGATCGGCGGCTACACGACGGCGATCCTCATGGCGGGCAACGAGCAGTTCGGAGGGCCGGTCCCGAGCGGCATGCAGGACATCTGGACGCTTCCGATCGCCGGACTCGTCGCCGGGCTCTTCGGCCTCGCGTTCGGGTTGCCTGCGCTGCGCCTCTCCGGCCTCTACCTCGCGCTCGCCACGTTCGCGATCGCGGTCGCCATGCCGTCGACGGTCAAGCGCTTCGAGGAGTACACGGGCGGCGGCCAGGGGATCCAGCTCTTCGGGCTCCCCGAGCTCACGGGCTCGAACGCCGTCGCGTCCGGCGAGGACTTCTCGGCACCTGCGACTTTCGAGCTCCTGGGGTTGACCTTCACGCAGAACGACTGGATGTACTACCTCGCCTGGTCGATCGCGCTCGTGGCGTTCGCCGGCGCGTGGCTCATTCTGCGCGGGCGGACGGGACGTGCGTTCCGCGCTGTCCGCGACTCGGAGACCGCGGCGATCTCGTCGGGCGTGAGCCTCGCCCGTTACAAGACGCTGGCGTTCGGCATCAGCGCGGCGTACGCGGGCGTGGCAGGCGGACTGTTCGCGATCGCGAGCGCCTTCGTGAACCCGGACACGTTCCCGATCGCGCTCTCGATCTTCCTGCTCGTCGGCATCGTCGTGGGTGGGCTCGGAGGCCTCTCGGGGCTCGTGTTCGGTGCGATCTTCGTCGCGTTCCTGCCGCTCTGGGCGCAGGGTCAGGATCTCGGATCGCTGCTGCCGGACTCGGTGATCCAGGGCGACACCGTCTCGATCCCGATCCTCGGCGACTTCCTCTTCAAGGGGACGAGCGCGCCCGGTGGGCCGGCGATCGTCTACGGGGTCGTCCTGATTCTCTTGATGTTCATCCTGCCGAACGGCGTGGGCGGGCTGTTCCGCCGGATCGGGCAGGCGATCGCGAGTCGCCGCTACTCTCGTTCGAAGTGATCCGGCGCCGTTTCGTCGTTCCGGCTGTCATCGGCGCGGCCTCGTGCTCGCGCCACGTGTAGGCATGGCGGTCGGGTACGAGACCGTGGCGCTGTTCCGGAGGCTCGGTCTGCGAAGGCTGAGGCTGGAAACTCCCGACCGGTGTCAGACGTCGGCGATCGTGAGCACCTCGACGGCGACGCCTGGGCTCTGCGGGACGCGCCCGGCGAGGTCGATGGCCTCCTCGCGACTTGCGACCTCGACGACGTAGAAGCCGCCGATGCTCTCCTTCGTCTCCGCGAACGGCCCGTCGGTGATGATCGGCTTATCGCTGGGCCGCACGACGGCGGCCGTCGACGGGTCGCCGAGCGCCTCGCCGTGGACGTGGACGCCGCGCTCGCGCAGCATCATCGCGTAGGCGATGTGCTCGCCGACGATCGCGCGGCGCTCGTCAGGTGTCATCGCAGCCTCGGCTTCGCTGTCACCGTGGATCAGGAACAGGAATCGCATGTCTCCTCCTCGGGTCTTTCCCGTACGACGAATTCACGACGCGGCGATCGACGTATGCTCGAAGGATCATGAGCGCCGTCGCCGACCTGTGCTCTGCGCCGCTCGAGGAGCTGCTCGCGGAGGCGCGGCGGCTGCGGTCGGGGCCGCTCGTCACGTACTCGCCGAAGGTCTTCGTCCCGCTCACGACGCTCTGCCGCGACGTCTGCGGCTACTGCACGTTCGCGCGCCCGCCGCGCCGCGGCGAGCGTGCGTTCATGACCGAGAAGGAGGTGCTCGCGATCGCACGTGCGGGCGCGGCGGCGGGCTGCCGCGAGGCGCTCTTCACGCTCGGGGACAAGCCGGAGCTCCGCTACGAGGTCGCGCGCAAGGAGCTGAGCGCGCTCGGCTGCGAGACGACGCTCGAGTACCTCGAGCGCTGCGCCAGGCTCGTCCTCGAGGAGACGGGACTGCTGCCGCACCTGAACCCGGGCGTCATGACGCGCGCGGAGCTCGAGGTACTCCGGCCCGTCTCCGCCTCGATGGGGATCATGCTCGAGACGACCGCCGAGAGGCTCGGCGCCAAGGGCGGGCCGCACTGGGCATCGGCGGACAAGGTCCCGGCTCGCCGGCTGGAGACGATCCGGCTGGCGGGCGAGCTCTCGATCCCGTTCACGAGCGGGATCCTCATCGGGATCGGCGAGACGCGGGAGGAGCGGATGGACGCGCTGCTCGCCCTGCAGGCGCTCGGGGAGGAGCACGGGCACGTCCAGGAGGTCATCGTCCAAAACTTCCGCGCGAAGCCTGGGACACGGATGGCGTCTCATCCCGAGCCGTCGCTCGACGACCACCTCTGGACGATCGCGGTCGCGCGCATCCTGCTCGGCCCCGAGTGGCACGTGCAGGCGCCGCCGAACCTCGCCTTCGACGACTTCCCGAGCCTGCTCGACGCAGGCATCGACGACTGGGGCGGCGTCTCTCCGGTGACGATCGACCACGTGAACCCCGAGGCGCCATGGCCGGAGCTCGAGCGGCTCGCGGAGGCCACGCGCTCGCGCGGGCTCGAGCTCGCCCCACGTCTCCCGGTCTACCCCGAGTACGTGGCGGAGCGCGCGCGCTGGCTCGATCCCGCGGTCGCGCCGCATGTCCTGCGCGCCGCCGACGCGAGCGGGCTCGCGCGTGACGACGCATGGGCGCCGGGCGAGCCGGTCGCGGTGCCGTTCGTCGTCCGGCACGAGGCACTGCCGCTCGAGCCGACGGGGACGGAGCTGGGGGAGGACGAGATCACCCGCATGCTCGAGGCGCGCGGTGACGAGGCTGCGCGCGTCTGCGCCGCGGCCGACGCGCTCCGGCGCGAGGTCTGCGGCGACGAGGTCACCTACGTCGTGACGCGGAACATCCAGTACACGAACGTCTGCTACTTCCGCTGCGGCTTCTGTGCGTTCTCGAAGGGTAAGCTCGCGGCGAACCTCCGCGGCGCGCCGTACCTCGTCCCGCTCGAGGAGATCGCGCGGCGCGTAGAAGAGGCATGGGAGCGCGGAGCGACGGAGGTGTGCCTGCAGGGCGGGATCCATCCGGCGTTCACGGGCGACTACTACGCGAGCGTCGTCCGCGCGATCCGCGATGCCGTCCCGGGGATCCACGTCCACGCGTTCTCGGCGCTCGAGATCTGGCAGGGCGCCGCGACGCTCGGGCTCTCGCTGGCCGAGTACCTGGCACATCTCGCCGACCTGGGGCTCGGCTCGCTGCCAGGCACGGCCGCGGAGGTGCTCGACGACGAGGTCCGGCGCGTGATCTGCCCCGACAAGGTGACGACCGCGCAGTGGCTCGCCGTGCACGACGCGGCGCATCGCGTCGGTCTGCGCTCGAACGTGACGCTGATGTTCGGGCACGCCGACACGCCGCGGAGCTGGGCGCGCCACCTCCTCCGCGCGCGCGAGCAGCAGCTGCGGTCAGGCGGCTTCACCGAGTTCGTCCCGCTGCCGTTCGTCCCGATGGAGGCTCCGATCTACCTCCAGGGGCGCGCGCGTCGCGGGCCGACGTTCCGCGAGGCGCTGCTCGTACACGCGGTCGCACGGCTTGCGCTCCATCCGCAGATCACGAACATCCAGGCCTCCTGGGTGAAGCTCGGGCCCGAAGGGACGCGGCAGGCGCTCGCCGCCGGCGTCAACGATCTCGGCGGGACGCTCATGAACGAGTCGATCTCGCGCTCCGCGGGAGCCGAGTTCGGGCAGGAGCTGCCGCCCGAGCGCATGGAGGAGCTGATCCGTACTGCCGGCCGCATTCCGCGTCAACGCACGACGCTGTACGGCGTGCCGTCCGAGGAGCGCGTGCGCGCGTCGTTCGGGGCAGCGCCGCTCGCCGAGCCGCTGAATCCGCCGGTGCAGGACGCGGGGCTGGTCGCGCCGCCACGCCTCGTCCGGCCGGGACTCCTAGCGGCGGCCGGCGAGCGGCAGGCGTAGGACTACGCCCGGGAGCCTGCGGCGGCTCGTTCGCAGGGCGTCGCGGAGGGCGTCGGTAGCAGCGGCGCCGTGCACTCCCTCACCGTGGCCGACGAGCAGGTGCTCCGGCTCGAACGTGCCGAGCGCACTCGGCGGCGTGAGCCGAAGGAAGAGGTGTACGCCGACCTGCGCCTTACCGCCGGTGTAGGACCGGTTCGTTCCGAGCGCGTCCGCCGTGACGAGTGTCCGCACGTCGAGCCGCCAGAGCGCCGACTCGCGCCAGCGCTTCCGCCGCATGACCGGGATGCAGGCGAACGGGCTCCCGGGGATCTCGTCCGGGGCGACGACGTGCGGCACGCCCAGCCTGGACGCGAGCGCGGCGCAGTCGCGATCGTGGCGGTCCAGGAGCTGGACGACTCCGGCAGGCTCGCCGAGGGCGCGAGCGCGCTCGATCGCCTCCGGCCAGTCGAGCGCGTCGACCAGCCAGACCTTCCCGTCGGCGGCGAGCGCGTGCGACGTGCGCGTCATCGCCTCGTCGACGATCCAGCCGAAGCCGTGCGCGCCGAGGTCGTCGCAGAAGCGGAATCGCACGCTCAGGTCTCGAGCGCGAGGAGGTCGTCGACGGTCTCCCGACGCCGAATGAGACGTGCCTCCCCGTTCCGAACGAGCACGGCTGCGGGCCGCGGCACGCCGTTGTAGTTCGAGCTCATGGCGAGCGTGTAGGCGCCTGTCGCCGGCACGGCGAGGAGGTCGCCGCGGCGAGGCGCAGGCAGCAGGACGTCGTCGATGAGCACGTCGCCGGACTCACAGTGCATTCCGGCGATGCTGACGAACTCGTCCGGGCCCTCCTCTGCGCGGGTGGCGCTCAGCGCCGTGTAGCGCGCGTCGTAGAGCTGCGGCCGCGGGTTGTCGGACATCCCTCCGTCGACCGCGACCCAGGTCCGGTCGGGCAGCCGTTTGACCGCCCCGACCCGGTAGAGGGTGACGCCGGCTCGCCCGACGAGCGACCGCCCGGGCTCGAGCCAGACGACCGGCTCGGGCAGCGCGGCCGCCGCGAACAGCTCGCGCGTGGTGCCGACCGCGGCGGTCGCCAGCTCGACGGCGTCAGGCACCTCCTCGTCGGGGTGGTGACGGATGCCGAAGCCGCCTCCGAGGTCGACGACGCGGGCCTCCCAGCCGAGCTCGTTGCGGCACTCGGCGGCGAACGTGGCCAAGCGCCGGATCGTCTCCGCCTGCGCGGTGAAGTCGGGAAGCTGCGAGCCCACGTGGACGTGCAAGCCCAGGACGTGGAGACCTCGCGCGATCCCATCCGACACGGCCGCCCTCGCCTCGGCCGGCGGGAGCCCGAACTTCGACCCGTGATGGCCTGTGACGATCGCCTCGTGCGTATCTGCGTCGACCCCGAGCGTCACGCGCACGAGGACGCGCTCGACACCGGAATCTGCGGCGAGCCCCACCTCGTCCGCTCCGTCCAGCACTACCGGTGCACGCTCGGTCGCCGCGTTGCGGAGAAGCGCGTCGTCCTTGTTGTTCCCGTGCACGACCAGCTGGGGCCCGGAGAGGCCGGCCGCGCGGGCGAACGCGAGCTCACCCGCCGAGGCGACGTCGGCGCCGATGCCCTCCTCGAGCAGCAGTCGAAGCACGGCGACGTTGGGGAACGCCTTCGTGCCAAAGAAGACCTGCCCGCCTTCGCCGACCGCAGCTCTCATCGCGCGTCCTTGCGCGCGAAGCGTCTCCTCGCAGTACACGACGAGCGGCGTGCCGAATCGCTCCCCGAGCTCGGCTGCCGTGAGACCACCGAGCTGCAGCTCGCCGCGCGCGACCTGCGCGGACTTCGGGAAGAGAGTGAGCACCGGGGGATCTTGCCTGGTACCGTTTTCTCCTCGTGAAGCAGCTTCTTTCCTAGACCAGGGACCGAGCGCGGCGCCGCCGCGGCGATCCCTCCAGGCCTCTCTCGCGAGAGGCTTTTTTGTACCCGGAGACGAAAGACAGGCAATGGAGCAGTTCGACCACACGGCGATCGAGGAGAAGTGGCAGCGCGTCTGGGCGGACGCGGCGGCGTTCCACGTCGCCAACGACTCGACGCGGCCCAAGAGCTACGTGCTCGAGATGCTCCCGTACCCCTCGGGAACGCTGCACATGGGGCACATGCTCGTGTACACGATCGGTGACGTCGTCACGCGCTTCCGCGCGCGCAACGGCCTGCACGTGCTCCACCCGCAGGGATTCGACTCGTTCGGCCTGCCCGCGGAGAACGCCGCAATCAAGGAAGGCGTCCATCCACGCGTCAGCACGGAGCGGAACATCGCGCACATCACGAGCTCGATGCGGCGGGTCGGCTGGGCCTACGACTGGTCGCGCTCGCTGACCACGCACGACCCGACGTACTACCGCTGGCAGCAATGGCAGTTCCTGAGGTTCCTGGAGCGCGGGCTGGCGTATCGCAAGGGCGCCCCCGTGAAGTGGTGCCCCAACGACCAGACCGTGCTGGCGAACGAGCAGGTGCGCGACGGGCGCTGCGAGCGTTGCGGATTCGAGGTCGAGTCGCGCCTGATGGAGCAGTGGTTCTTCCGGATCACCGACTACGCGCAAGCGCTGCTCGACGACCTCGAGACCGTCGACTGGCCGGATTCGATCAAGGCGCGCCAGCGCAACTGGATCGGTCGCTCCGAGGGCGCCGAGGTCCTGTTCCGGATCGAGGGGCTCGACGAGGGCGTCGCCGTCTTCACCACGCGCCCGGACACGCTGTACGGCGCGACGTTCTTCGTGCTCGCGCCCGAGCACGAGCTCGTCGCGCGGATCGACTCGGACGAGGTGCGCGAGTACGTCCGCCGCGCCGGCGTGAAGAAGACGGCGGAGCGTGCGCAGGCGATCGAGAAGACCGGCGTCTTCACCGGCCTGCACGCGATCAACCCGGTGAATGGGGAGCAGCTGCCGGTCTATGTCGCCGACTACGTCCTGACCGACTACGGGACCGGAGCGATCATGGCCGTGCCGGCGCACGACCAGCGCGACTTCGACTTCGCCACAACGTTCCGTCTACCGGTCAGGCAGGTCGTCAGGCCTCCCGACGGCGAGGTGGACGAGAGCGTCGCCTACGTCGAGCACGCCGAGGGCGAGGTGCTCGTCAACTCGGGCGAGTTCGACGGGCTTCCGGCGCCTGAGGGCGGCCGTCGGATCGTCGAGATGCTCGAGGCCGATGGGCGCGGTCGTTTCACGATCAACTACCGCTTGCGCGACTGGGGCTTCTCGCGCCAGCGCTACTGGGGGTGCCCGATCCCCATCGTCTACTGCGAGGAGTGCGGCATCGTCCCGGTCCCCGAGGACGAGCTTCCGGTCGTGCTGCCCGAGATCGAGGACTACAAGCCAAAGGGCGTTCCTCCGCTGGCGCAGGCGGAGGAGTGGGTGAACGTCCCTTGCCCGAGGTGCGGAGGCGCGGCGAAGCGCGAGACCGAGACGATGGACACCTTCGTCGACTCGTCGTGGTACTTCCTGCGCTACTGCGACGTGGCCAACGACGAGGCGCCGTTCGATCGCGGCGCGGTCGACTACTGGAATCCGGTCGACCTGTACATCGGCGGTGTCGACCACGCGACCGTACACATGATCTACGCCCGCTTCTGGGTGAAGGTGCTGAACGACCTCGGGATGCTCGGGTTCCGCGAGCCGTTCGCCCAGTTCTTCTCGAACGGGTGGGTGACGCTCGGGAAGACGAAGATGTCGAAGCGGGCGGGGAACATCGTCGGGCCGGACGACTTCCTCGAGCGCTACGGCGCCGACGCGTGCCGCCTGAACATCCTCTTCCTCGGGCCGGCGAACGAGGACATGGAGTGGACGGAGTCCAGCGTCGAGGGCATGTCCCGGTTCGTCCGGCGGCTGTGGCGGGTCGTCACCGAGGTCGCGGAGAGTGCGCCCGCGAGCGAGCCCGGCGACGGTGCGCTCGCGCGGAAGGCGCACTGGGCGATCGCGAAGGTCTCGGACGACATCGGCCGCCGCTTCGCGTTCAACACTGCGATCGCGGCCGTGATGGAGCTCGTCAACGAGCTCTCGCGTGAGCCTGCAGGCCCCGAGTCACGCTTCGCTGCGGAGACGGTCGTCTCGCTGATTCAGCCGTACGCGCCGCACGTCGCCGAGGAGCTGTGGTCGAAGCTGGGTCACGAGGCGCTGTGGGAGGCGCCCTGGCCCGTCGCCCATCCGGCCATGCTCGCGGTGGACACCGTCGAGGTCGTCGTGCAGGTGAACGGGAAGATTCGCGACCGCCTGCAGGTGTCGCCGGATCTGGACGAGCACGAGCTCGTCGCGCTCGCGCGCGCGTCCGAGCGGGTGGGTGAGTACCTGGACGGCGAGGAGCCCGCGCGGACGGTCGTCGTTCCCGGGAAGCTCGTCAACTTCGTGACGTAGTCCTTTCACGGTCCTTCGACGGAGCCGTGAACCACACGTGACCGATTCGACGCGACGATGACCTCGTGTCCATCGCCGTCTCACGCTCGACTGCCGTTGTCGGTATCTGCGTCGTGCTGGCGCTCCTCGCGCTCGTCGGACAACGGCTAGCTCAGGCCGGCGCGGCGAGCGAGCCCGAGGCTGCCTCCGTACCGCTCGAGCCGGTCGTGTCGCGGCCGGTGCGCGCGCCTCTCGTCGTCCACGTCGTGGGCGAGGTCCGGCGGCCCGGGCTGTACCGGCTGCGGGAGGGCGCGCGGATCGCCGACGCCGTGCGTCGCGCGGGCGGTGCGCGACGAAAGGCTGACCTCGCGGGGCTGAATCTTGCCGCGCCGCTCGTCGACGGAGTCCAGGTGCTCGTTCCTGCGCGGAGCGCCGCGGTCGCGCAGCAGCCCGGGGGCGCGGAGAGCGTCGATGGCGTGCCGACCGCGCCGATCAGCCTCTCGTCGGCGACCATGGAGGAGCTCGACGAGCTTCCGGGGGTCGGGCCGATCACCGCGCAGAAGATCGTCGACTACCGCGCCGAGTACGGCCCGTTCGGGTCGGTCGAGGACCTCGACGCGGTTCCCGGGATCGGCCCGACGCGGATCGAGCAGCTACGGGACCTTGTGACCCCGTGAGCACGCTCCCTCGGGGTGGCCGGTGAGGAGAGCGCTCGAGCTTCACTGGCCGGCCGCGCTCGTCGGGTCGGCCTGCGTCGGGCTCGCGCTATCGATCTGGATCTCCGTGCCGCTCGCGAGCTCGGCAGCCGCGGTGGCCGTGGCGCTGGTCGTCGCGCTCCGGCTTGGCGGGCTGGCACGGATTGCGGTGCTCGCCGTCGTGGTCGCGCTCCTGGGGATCGCGTGGGGCTCGCTGCGCATGGATGCTCTCCGCGAGAGCGTGCTGATCCGCGAACTCGGCGAGTCCGGAACGGCGGAGCTCGTGACGATCGCGCCGGCACGCTCGTCGCCCTGGTCGACGCGCGTGCTCGCGGCCACGCGGACCTTCCGGCACGTGCCGGTCCGCGAGCGCGTGCTGCTCGTGCTCCCGGTCGGCCGCTCGCCGCCTGCACGAGGCACGATCCTCGAGGCCTCGGTGCGAGTCGTCGAGCCACGGCCCGAAGACGACGGCTTCGACGAGCGGAAGTGGCTCGCGCGCCAGGGGATCCGCGTCGTCCTCGACGCGTCGAGCTGGCGCGAGCTCGGTCGTCGCGGCGGGCTCGCCGGGCTCGGCGACCGGCTTCGCGAGCGGATCGAGAGCGCCGTTACGCGCGGAACGGACGGAGTCCGCCGCGGGATCGTGCTCGGGGTCGTGCTCGGCGAGGACGAAGGCTTGCCCTCGGACGTTCAGGACGACTTCCGTGCCTCCGGCCTGTATCACCTCCTGGCCGTATCCGGGCAGAACGTTGCGTTCCTCGCGGGAGGGATCTACGCCCTCGGCTGGCTGCTGCGCCTGTCGCGTGTGGCGCGCGAGCTCTCGATCATCGCCGCGATCGCCGCGTACGTCCTCGCCGTCGGCTGGCAGCCGTCCGTCGTACGCGCGGGTGTCGTCGGCGGGCTCGCGTCGCTCGCCTGGCTCGCTGCTCGGCCCTCCGACCGCTGGCACTTCCTCGCTCTCGGCGCACTCGTGCTCATGGCGTGGATGCCCACATCCGTGCTCGACCCTGGCTTCCAGCTCTCGTTCGCCGCCGTGGCGGCAATCTTCGTGGCGGTACCGTGGCTCCGGCGTCGGCTCGACGGCTACCCGGTTCCCGGCGCTGCCGCCGACGCGCTCGCGGTCGCCCTCGCGTGCGGCGTCACCACGACGCCCATCGTCCTCTTCCACTTCGGGGAGGCACCTGTCTACACCGTGCTCGCGAACGTCGTCGCGTTCGTCGCCGCGCCGCTCGTCCTCGGGCTCGGTCTCCTCGCGGCTCTCGTGGATCCCGTATCACCCTCGGCAGCGGCAGGGCTCGCGTCGCTCGCCGGTTGGGCTGCGGCGTGGCTCGATCTGGTGGCACGCTCTGTCGCCGGACTTCCGAGCGCGGCAGTGGAGACGGGCCGGCTGCTCGTCGCCTGCGTCGTACTCGGCGGCACGTTGGTCGCCCTGCGTCGGCTGCGGAATCGGATTTCCCGAGTCCATGCGCTCCCGGTCGCGCTTGCCGTCGGCGGTGCGGTTCTCGTCGCCGGCGCCGCCTGGGCGACCCGGGTCGAGCCCGTCCGCGAGCCGCCGCCTGGGCTGCGGGTCACTTTCCTCGACGTCGGCCAGGGCGACGCGATCCTCCTCGAGACGCCGCGCGCCTCGGTGCTTGTGGATCAAGGCCCGCCGGAGGGCGGCGCAGCCCAGCAGCTCCGGAGCCTGGGGATCAGCTCGCTCACGGCCCTCGTCCTGACGCATCCGCAGCGTGATCACGTCGGAGGCGCAGCAGCCGTCATTCGTCGGGTCCGCGTCGGCCGGGTGCTCGACCCCGGCCTCGCCACGACCGGCCCCGAGTACGAGGAGGCGCTGAGCGCCGCACGCTCACGAGGCGTCGAGGTCGACGTCGTCCGCTCGGGCTCGACCTACCGCGCCGGCGGCCTCACCCTGCGCACGCTCTGGCCGGCCGACGAAGGGACGCCGACGGAGGATCCGAACCTAAACGCCGTCGTCCTCGTGGCGTCGTACGGGGAGACCGACGTCCTCCTTCCGGCCGACGCCGAGTCCGACCGTCACTGCGCGCCTCTCGTTGCCCGAGGTCGAGGTCCTGAAGGTCGCCCACCACGGTTCCGAGGATCCAGGTCTGGCGACCGTGCTGGGCGAGTTGCGGCCGAGCATCGCAGTCATCTCCTGCGGTCGCGACAACGAGTACGGGCACCCGCGGCCAGAGACGCTCGCGGCGCTCGAGGGCTCGCCCGGCGTCGCCGTCTACCGGACGGACGAGGACGGGCGGGTGGTCGTCGAGTCCGATGGCGCCCGGACACTCACGGTCGAGACCGCCCGCTAGTGTCCGTCGCATCGCCGACGCCCCTGGAAAGCCCGTCTACCTCATCACCGGGAGCGACCGCCCGAAAGTCGAGGTTGCGGTTGCGCGCCTGCGCGGGCACTTCGAGCAGGAGGCGATCGAAGTCGTCTCGGCGCTCGACACGTCCGGCGACGCGGTTGTGGGCCTGTGCAACGCGGGAAGCCTGTTCGGCGACGCGCGTCTCATCGTGGTCGCCGACGTCGACGGGGCGAAGCAAGGCGACGGTCGGCGCAAGGGAGGCTGGAAGGCCGCCGACGTCGAAGAGATCCAGGACTACCTCGACAGCCCGGCGCCGGCGACTGTGCTCGCGCTCGTCGCGGAGGATCTGAAGGCGAGCTCCGCTCTCTGGAAGACGTGCGCGAAGGCCGGCGAGGTGCTCGCCTGGGACGTCGCGAAGGGGAAGGTCCAGGACTGGGTCGCGAAGCAGTTCCACGATCGCGGAGTCCGTGCCGAGCCCGATGCGATCACCGCGCTGATCCAGCTCGCGGGCGACGACCTGCGCGCGCTCAAGACGGAAGTCGACAAGATCGGCACCTGGGCGAACGGCGAGCCGGTCGGCGAGCGCGAGGTCGTTGCGCTCGTCGCCTCGAACGCCGAGGTTCCGATCTGGGAGCTGACGGAAGCCTGGGCGGCGCGCGACTCGGCGCGCGCGCTCGAGGTGTGCGAGGTGCTCTTCGATCGCGAGTCGAAGCCGCGCCGCGACGTCGCGCCTCGCCTCGCCGGGTCGCTCGCAAGCCACCTGAGCCGACTGCGCGCGCTCAAGAAGCTCGCCGCCGAGGGTGTCGGTTCGAAGGAGGCTGCGGCCCGCCTCAAGCTCAACCCGTACTACGCCGCAAAGCTCTACCGGCAGGCGGAAAGCTTCTCCGACGACGAGCTCGACGACGCGATCCTGCGGATCGCAGCCCTCGACGGAGCCCTCAAGGGCCAGAGCAAGCTCACACCAGACCTCGAGGTCCAGCGCACGCTCGTCGCGCTCAGCCGGAAACCCGGCGCGGCGGCGGGCTAGGAGGAGACGCCGGAGGCGAGGCGCGCCGCGCGCGACTTCTTACGCGCCGCGGTGTTCCCGTGGAGGGCCCCGCGCGTCGCTGCGCGGTCGATGGTGCGCACGAGGTCGCGGTACTCCGCTGCGACGCGCTCGGAGTCGCCGTCCGAGACGGCAGTCTCGAGGCGCTTCGTGAGCGTCTTTATCGTCGACCGATAGCGGAGATTCTCGCCCCGCTGGCGCTCCTGGATGCGGACGCGCTTGCGCTGTTGCTTGATGTTCGCCATTCGAAGAAGCGCCCGCGGCTGCGGGCCGCGCGATGGTAGCAGACCCCACTGGGAGAATCGCAGCGCGCCATGGAGCCACAGCCGCCTCTCGAAGCGATGTCCGACGCCGGTCACAGCCGCCGCATCGCGCGCTCCACGGCCGTGTTCTCGGCGGCCACGGCAGTGTCGCGCGTCCTGGGTCTCGTCCGCGAGATGGTGAGCGCGTACTTCTTCGGCGTCACCGGCCTCATCAATGCGTTCACGGTCGCGATTCTCATCCCCAACGTCGTGCGCGCGCTCCTCGCGGACGCCGCGCTGTCCGGCGCGTTCGTGCCGGTGTTCAGCGACCTGCTGGAGAAGGGCGAGAGACAACGCGCGTGGCGCGTGGCCTCGACCCTCTTCTGGCTGACGCTGCTCGTCCTCGGCGGCGCGACGGCCCTCTTCATCCTGCTCGCGCCGCTGCTCATGCGCCCGTTCGGAGAGCCGGGCGGCGACTACGACCTCGCGGTTGGCCTGTCCCGCGTCCTGTTTCCGATCGTCGTCCTGCTCGGGCTGTCCGGGATCGTCGTGGGCATCCTCAACACCTACCACCACTTCGCGCTCCCGGCGCTCGCCCCGGTGGCCTGGAACGTGGTGATCGTCGTCGGCCTCTTGCTGGGAGTGCCGCAGATCGACGACGAGAGTGCGGAGCTGTACCTCTATGCCGGCGTCGTCGTCCTCGGGACGCTCGTGCAGCTGCTCTTGCCCATCCCGTGGCTCAGACGGCTGGACGGGCGGTTGACCATGGTCATCGACTGGCGCGATCCCGCCGTCAAGCGCGTCCTCGTGCTGATGCTCCCTGTGACGCTGACCATCGGTCTCGTCAACGTGAACTTCCTCGTCGACACGCTCTTCGCGTCGAGGCTCCTCGACCCGGAGCTCGCTCCGGCCGCGATCGACAAGGCGTTCCGGCTGTACATGCTCCCGCAGGGCATCTTCGCGGTCGCGGTGACGACGGTGCTCTTCCCGACGCTCGCCCGGTTCGCGGCGCGCAGCGACATCGCCGGGCTCAGGCGCGCGCTCGACGGGGGCATGCGCCAGATCGCCTTCCTGCTCGTGCCGGCGGGACTTCTCTCGATCGTGCTCGCCGAGCCGATCGTGCGCCTCGTCTACCAGCGCGGGGAGTTCACCTCGGACGACACCGTGATCGTGGCGCAGTGCCTGCAGGCGTTCTCGATCGGCCTCGTCTTCAACGGCTGGATGCTGATCCTGAACCGCAGCTTCTATGCCGTGCAGACGAACTGGGTGCCGACCGGGATCGCACTCGGCGCCGTTGGTCTCAACGCCGCGTTCGACACCGTCTTCTACCGGCTCGGAATCTGGGGGATCCCGCTGGCCACGTCGACGGTGAACATCGTGGCTGCGGGCTTTCTCCTCGTGATGATGCGCCGCCGGATCGGGCTCGAGCACGTCGGTCGGACCCTCGTGGTCGTCGGCCGGGTCGCCGCGGCCGGCGCCGTCTCGGCGGGGGCGGCCCTTGCCGTCTGGTACGTCCTCGACGAGCTCGTGGGGCGCGGTCTCGCCGGGCAGGTCGTCTCGCTCGGCGCGGCGTTCGCGGTGGGGGCTCTCGTCTACTTCGGCCTCGCCCGGGCGCTCGGCCTTCGCGAGCTCGAGGCGTTGCTACTGTTGCGGGCCCGGCGCGACGATCCCTCCGAGCAGCGCTGAGAGACCTATGGAGCAAGACCGCATTCGCAACTTCGCGATCATCGCGCACATCGACCACGGCAAGTCGACGCTCGCCGACCGCATCCTCGAGCTGACCGGCGCGGTGTCCCAGCGCGAGATGCGCGAGCAGTTGCTCGACACGATGGAGCTCGAGCGGGAGCGCGGCATCACGATCAAGGCGCAGGCCGTGCGCGTGAGCTGGCGCGGCCATCAGCTCAATCTCATCGACACGCCTGGCCACGTGGACTTCACGTACGAGGTGTCTCGCTCGCTGCAGGCGTGCGAAGGAGCGCTCCTGGTCGTCGACGCCGCGCAGGGGATCGAGGCCCAGACGCTGGCGAACGCCTACCTCGCTATCGACGGCGGCCTCGAGGTCGTCCCGGCAGTGAACAAGATCGACCTCCCGCAGGCGGATCCCGACGGCGCCGCTCGCGAGCTCGGCGACCTGCTCGGAGAGATGCCGGACCGCGTGGTGCGGATGTCCGCCAAGACCGGTACCGGCGTGCCCGAGGTGCTCGACGCGATCGTCGAGCGCATCCCGGCGCCCTCCGGCGATCGCGACGCGCCTGCGCGCGCGCTCGTCTTCGACTCCTCCTACGACCAGTACCGAGGAGTCGTCGCCTTCGTGCGCGTCGTCGACGGGAGCTTCTCGCCGCGCGAGCCACTCCGCGCGATGGCGCAGGGAACGGAGTTCGACGCGGAGGAGCTCGGCGTGATGTCGCCTGCCCGGGCATCCGTCGAGGCGCTCTCAGCGGGCGAGGTGGGGTACGTCATCACCGGCCTCAAGGATGTCTCGCGCCTTCGCGTCGGCGACACGCTCACGTCGCGCCGGCGGCCTGCCGCCGAGCCGCTGCCCGGCTACCAGGACGTGAAGCCGATGGTCTTCGCCGGCATCTTCCCGACCGACTCCGACGACTACCCGGAGCTGCGCGACGCGCTCGAGCGGCTCAAGCTCAACGACGGGTCGCTCTCGTACGAGCCGGAGACGTCGCAGGCGCTCGGCTTCGGCTTCCGCTGCGGCTTCCTCGGGCTCCTGCACATGGAGATCGTCCGCGAGCGCCTCGAGCGCGAGTTCGATCTCGACCTGCTGATCACCGCGCCGAACGTCGCCTACCGTGCGACGACCCGCACAGGCGAGGAGGTCGAGGTGCACAACCCGGCCGAGATGCCGCGCGAGCTCGAGCAGGTGGAGGAGCCGTACGTGAGGGCGTCGGTGATCGTCCCGAAGGACTACGTCGGTGCCGTCATGGAGCTCGCCAACGAGCGCCGTGGCAGCTTCGACCACATGGAGTACCTCAGCGAGGGCCGCGTGCTCCTTCTGTACGAGCTCCCGCTCGGCGAGATCGTGCTCGACTTCTACGACCAGCTGAAGTCGCGCACGCGCGGGTACGCCAGCTTCGACTACGACCTCGCCGGGTTCAAGCCGGGCAACCTCTCGCGCGTCGACATCCTCGTCGGCGGCGAGCAGGTCGACGCGCTCTCGCTGATCATCCACCGCGACGCCGCGTACGATCGCGGTCGCCAGCTCGTCGAGCGGCTGCGCGAGGAGATTCCCCGGCAGATGATCGACGTACCGATCCAGGCTGCCATCGGCTCGCGTGTCATCGCACGCGAGACGGTCAAGGCGCGCCGCAAAGACGTGCTCGCGAAGTGCTACGGCGGCGACATCACGCGCAAGCGAAAGCTTCTCGAGAAGCAGAAGAAGGGCAAGAAGCGGATGAAGCAGGTCGCCGGCATCGAGGTGCCGCAGGAGGCCTTCCTGGCCGTGCTCAACCTCGACTCGGAGCGAAAGCGGTAGGCGTGAACCGCGTCCGGCACCTGTACGTTCACCTGCCGTTCTGCGCGCACCGGTGCGGGTACTGCGACTTCGTCACCGTCGTCGGCCGGCGCGGGCAGCACGCCGCGTACGTCGACGCGGTCCTGGCCGAGCTCGAGCTGGAGGGCGGTGTTCTTGCGGACGATCTGGAAACCGTGTTCTTCGGTGGGGGCACGCCGACGTTCACCGAGGCGCGAGAGCTGGCTCGCCTGCTGCGCGCGCTTCCGGCCGCAGCGGAGGTGACCGTCGAGGCGAATCCCGAGACGGTGACACCCGAGCTCGCCGAGCTCCTGCGCACGAGCGGCGTGAGCCGCGTCTCGCTTGGCGCGCAGACCTTCCAGCCCCGCTTGCTCGGAGTGCTCGAGCGAAAGGCGTCGCCCGACGACGTCCGCCGAGCTGTGCATACTCTCCGTGATGCCGGATTCGACAACATCTCGCTCGATCTCGTCTACGGCATTCCTGGCCAGAGGGCCGCCGACCTCGATAGCGACCTGACAGAAGCCCTCGCGCTCGAGCCTCAGCATCTCTCGTGCTACGAGCTCGAGGCGAAGCCGGGTACTCGCTTCACCGTCGCGCACGGTGAGGAGCTCGCGCGCCAGGCGGACGCGATGGAGGGCTACTTCGAGCGGGTCGTCGACACGCTGACCGCGGCGGGCTACCGCTGGTACGAGACCGCGAACTTCTGTCTCGACGGCGAGCGCGCCGGCGGCCGAGATCTCCGGGCGCGACACAACCTCGGCTACTGGCAGGGCCGCGACTACCTCGGCCTCGGTATCGGCGCCGTGTCGACCGTGTCCGGCGAGCGGAGGAGAAACCTCCCGAGCCTTCCGCGCTATGTCGCCGCGCTCGCTGTGGGCGAGCGACCCCCGCGCGAGGTCGAGCCGATCGACGAGGCAACCCACGGTCGCGAGCTGCTGATGCTCGGCCTCCGGCTCGACGAGCCCGTCGCCGTCGCCGAGGTGACCGACGTGCTCGACCGCGACGCGCTCGGGCGCCTCCGCGAGCTCGGCCTCGTCGAACGGACGCGGGGTGACGAGCTTCGCCTCACGCGCCGAGGCCGCTTCCTCGGCGGCGGCGTCACGTCCGAGCTGCTCGTCGAAGCCGCCGGCTGAGTCTCGGCCTCGCGCTGTCGCGACCGCGGAGGCCGCGGTTACCATCGGACGAGGATGCAGCTCACTGCACGCAAGCGCGAGATCCTGCGGCGCGTCATCGAGGAGTACGTCGCAACCGGCCAGCCGGTGGGCTCGCGCTCGCTCGTCGAGCGTTCGGGGCTCGAGGTCTCCCCGTCGACGGTTCGCGGCGAGCTCGCGGAGCTCGAGGCGCTCGGCCTCCTGACGCATCCTCACACTTCCGCGGGCCGGACGCCGACCGAAGGAGGGTATCGGGTCTACGCCGAGGAGCTGGTCGCGGGGCTCGAAGGGCGTCCGGACGAGCTCGGCGTCGATCTGCGCTCGATGCGCGACGAGATCGAGCAGGCGCTGCGGGCGACGACGGACATGCTCTCGGACGCAACGCGACTGTTGGCGCTCGTCTCGGCGCCCTCGCTCGAGACTGCGTCGATCCGGCACGTCGAGGTGCTCACCCTGCAGCCGTCGAGCGTGATGGTCGTCGTCATCACCTCGGCGGGAGGGGTGACGAAGCGTGTCTTCCGGCTCGAGGAGCCGGTCGACCCCGGGCTCGTCGCCTGGGCGGGCGAATATCTCGAGGAGCAGCTCGTCGGCCAGCGGCTCGGTTCGAGCACGGTTCGTCGCAGGCTCGAAGCTCCGGAGCTCGGACTGCGCGAGCGCGCGTTCCTCGCACTGATCGGGCAGACGTTGCTGGACGTCGGCGCCCAGGTGGGTCCCGAGGTCTTCGTGGGCGGCACGGCGGGGCTCGTCGAGGGCGCGCGCGCCGAGGAGGTCGAGGCGACGATGCGGCTCGTCGAGCTGCTCGAGCGCCGCGCAGCCGTGCTCGCGCTCGTCAGCGAGGCGCTCGAGCCGCAGCGGCCGGTCGTTCACGTCGGGCCTGCCCTCGCCGGCGCCCCGCTCCACTCGGTCTCGCTCGTCGGGGCGACGTACGGGATCCGCGCGACGCCGCTCGGCGCGATCGGTCTCGTCGGCCCGTTGCGCATGGACTACGAGAAGGCGATCCGCACGGTTCGAGCCGCGGCGTTCGAGCTCTCGCGCTTCGTCGAGGATGTCTACGAAGACGTCTGATGTCCCAGACGCAGACGGACTACTACGAGTTGCTCGGCGTCTCACGCGGCGCCAGCGACGCCGAGATCAAGCAGTCGTTCCGGTCGCTCGCGCGTGAGTTGCACCCCGACGTTTCGAGCGCGTCGGACGCGGAGCGCCGGTTCCGCGAGATCGCGGAGGCGTACGAGGTGCTCTCAGACCCCGAGCGTCGGGCGCTGTATGACCGCTATGGCCGCGCCGGGCTCCGCGGCCGCGGGTTCGAGCCCGCGTTCACGGACTTCGGATCGATCGCCGACATCTTCGCCACGTTCTTCGGCGACGACCTCGGAGGCACGGCCGGGCAGCGCGCCCGGTCGGCGCGGGGCGGCGACATCCAGGTCGTGGCTGAGATCGAGCTCGAGGAGGCGTTCACCGGGATCGCCGCGCGCGTGCCCGTCGAGGTCGCGGTTCCCTGTGAGCGGTGCGACGCATCGGGCGCCGATCCCGGCACGTCGTCGCGGGCGTGCTCGACGTGCGGCGGCGCCGGAGCGGTCCGCACGGTGTCCCAGAACATCTTCGGTCAGTTCGTCCAGCAGCGGACGTGCCCCGACTGCGGAGGCTCGGGCGAGGTGCTCGAGAAGCCGTGCCCCGATTGCTCGGGAGAGGGGCGCCGGCTCGCGAGACGCGACGTCGAGGTCGACATTCCCGCCGGCATTCACGACGGACAGCAGATCCGTGTTCGCGGAGAGGGGCACGCCGGCTTCCGCAGCATCGAGCGCGGCAACGCGTTCATCGTCGTGCGGGTGAAGCCCGACGAGCGGTTCGTCCGCGACGGCGACGACCTGCACACCGCGCTGCGGCTGACGATGACCGAAGCGGCGCTCGGGACGACCGCGACCGTCTCGTCGCTCACCGGCGAGCTCGAGCTCGACGTGCCATCCGGCACGCAGCCCGGAGACGTGCGCGTTCTGGCGGGCGAGGGCATGCCCGCGCTGCGCGGCTCACGTCGCGGCTCCCTCCATGTCCGTCTCGACGTGGCTGTGCCGACCGCGCTCGACGACGAGCAGCGTCTTCTCCTCGAGAACGTCGACCGCACCCTTGGCCCTGAGGCGTACGTGCCGAAGCCCGACGAGAACGAAGGCTTCTTCGGCCGACTCAAGAGCGCGCTGCGCTGACCGACCACCTCCGGCGCGTCACCGTCCGTGTTCCCGCCGCCGAGGCGGAGATCGCGGCCGCGCGGCTGCTCGAACGCTTTCCCGGCGGTCTGGAGGAGCGCGTTGCAGACGATCGCACCGAGCTCGCGGTCTTCACGGACGAGGACGGTGAGGCCGACGTGCGCAGCGCATTCTCGGACGTTTCGTCGGAGCGAGTCGAGCCCGGCTGGGAGGACCGCTGGAAGGAGTTCCACCGTCCCGTGACGGCGGGCGGCCTCTGGATCGGCCCGCCGTGGATCGAGCCTCCTGCAGGCGAGCCCGCAGTCGTCGTCGACCCGGGACGCGCGTTCGGAACCGGTGCCCATCCGACGACGCGCGCCTGCGTCGAGCTGCTCGCCCGCCTCGACCGCGGCAGCCTGCTCGATGCCGGCTGCGGCTCGGGCGTCGTATCCGTGGCCGCGGCGCGGCTCGGCTTCGCTCCGATCGTCGCGGTGGACGTCGACGAGGTCGCGGTCGAGATTGCCCGCGAGACCGTGTGCGCGAACGGCGTAGAGGTGAATGCGTTCCGTGCCGACGTGCTGGTCGACGAGCTGCCACGCGCGGACGTGCTCGTCGCGAACATCGAGCTTGCGATCGTCGAGCGGTTGCTCGGGCGGGTCGCATGCTCGATCGCCGTGACGTCCGGCTACCTGCAGTCCGAGGTGCCCACGGAACGCGGTTGGGCTCGAATCGACCGGGTGCAGCTTGACGGCTGGGCGGCTGACGTCCTGCGCGCCAAGTGACACAGTGTCACAAGGGTTTGCGCTCAGGGCATTAAGCTAGGCGACTCGATGGCGTCGTTTTCGGTGCGCTTTCTCGGATGCAAGGTGTCGTACGCGGACGCGCAGGCCGTGCGCGAGCGGCTGCTCCGCGACGGTCATGTCGAGGCCGCCGACGCGGCCGATGTCGCTGTCGTGAACACTTGCTGTGTCACGCACGAAGCGGTCTCGAAGTCCAGACAGGCCGTCTCCCGCGCCGCGCGTGCGCACGGGCGGGTGTACGTGACGGGCTGCGCCGCGAACCTCGCCGGAGCCTTCGAGGCAGTCGCGCCGAACGTCCGAGTGCTCGCCCGGTCCAGCGAGGACGTTCCCGCGGCATTGGCCGACGACGTTGGCGCGATCGGCTGCGTCAGGGCCGAGTCACGCCTTGAGCGGACGCGCGCGTTCGTAAAGATCCAGGACGGCTGCTCGTTCTCGTGCGCCTTCTGCGTCATCCCGCTCGTCCGTGGAGCCACTCGCAGCCGCCGCGCGCCGGCCGTGCTCGGGGAGATAGCCCGCCGAGTCGCCCAGGGCCATCGCGAGATCGTGTTGACGGGAGTGAATCTCGGCTGCTTCCGCGATCGCGAGGCGGGATACACCCTGGCGAGGCTCGTGCGCGAGGCTGGTGTGCTGCCGGGCGTCGCGCGCCTTCGCCTGTCGTCGATCGAGGTGAACCACCTCACGGACGACCTCGTTGCCGCGCTCCGCGAGACGGAGACGGCGTCGCTTCATCTCCACGTTCCGCTCCAGTCGGGCGACGACGGCGTTCTCCGCGCCATGCGCAGGCGCTACTCCGCGGCGCAATACCAGGGGAAGCTCGAGCCGCTCGACGACTTCAACCTCACCGCGGACGTCATCGTCGGCTTTCCCGGAGAGGACGAGGCGGCCTTCGGCCATACCCTCGACGTCGTCCGAGCCGCGGGGCTCACACGCGTCCACGCGTTCCCGTACTCGCCGCGGCCGGGAACGACCACCGCTGCGGTGGACACCGTCTCCGCCGCCGAGAAAAAGGAGCGGAGCGTTCGCCTGCGGACGCTCTCGGACGAGCTTTCACGACGGCGCTGGGCGTGGCGGATCGGCTCGACCGATCGCGTGCTCGTCGACCGGCCGGGTCGCGGGTACGGCGACGACTACACGCCGTGGCTCGTCGAGGGCGAAGTCGGCCAACTCCTGCACGCGCGCGCCGTCGGAGTCACCGAGGAGGGCATCCTTGCCGTCGCAGCCTGAGAACTGCCTGGTCTCGTAAGGCGCGTCTCTACGCTCGTCTGTGGCTTGGAAGCTCGTCCGACGTCTCCCGAGATCGTCTGAGGTTCTCCTATGTGGGTAGAAAGTTGGGTATCTTCGTCGCGAGATCGCGCGACGGCTGCGGGACGAGACGAGCGCGAACCGCACCGAGCTGGTCTGCACGGAGTGATGCGAGCGCTACAACATCAGCTCGCGCTCTCGTCGCCGTAACCTCGCGAACGGCTCGCCTCCCAAATGGGAGTCCTGTCGGCATCCCGCGCCGGAGCCGGACGCAGCAGATCGGCGCTGGGCGAATGCGCACCTCGACGATCTCGCTCGCGCCGTCGCCGCGATGACGCCCTGAGAAGCCCAAACGAAAGGGCCCCGTTGCCAAGGCCCTCTCGTTCTTCGTCGCCCGTCGCTCACGCTACGCGTCGGCGATTCACGAGCGATTACGTACCGCGATCGGACCCAGGATGGCGTTCGCGAAGCATGGGCGAGATGACGAGCAAGCACTCGGTAGGCACTCGGATTGACTGCCAAGGCACACGGAAGAGCCGCCGCACACAACGCGGCGCGGCGGCCTCGATCGAGGCGAGCCCTAGCGGGATGCGCTGAGATCGGCCTCGCTTTCGCTCCAGCGCGCGGTCAGCGCGTAGAGCACGATGATGTTCAGTGCGACCACAGTAAGTGACCAGAGCGGGTACTGAGTGTTGCCGAGGAAGCCGAGCTGGGCGATGAAGTTGAGGCTTACGACCACGATCGCGAACCAGCGTGCCCACCCCTGCCCGGCTCCCAAACCGACGCCTGCGAGAACAAGCAGCACTCCCCAGATCATCATCGTCCAGCCCCAGCCCGTCAGGTCGAAGACGAGGAAGCCGGACTCGGAGGGAACGAAGTACTCGTCTTCGAACACGGCGATCAGACCCTGAAAGAAGTCGAGCCCGCCGATGATCACCAGCATGATCGAGGCGAAGCCGATCCACCCTGCCATGCTCTTGGAATTCATCCCTACCTCCTTCTCGGAACGTCACAAGCCGCGTCGGACAGGAACTCACTGCCATTTGGGTATGCACGGCGTCGAAGGAACAGTCGCACGTTGTTGCCCGGGGTGCAATCGTCGATAGCGAATCCCGGTGTACGGTCAGCGTGCCGCGCCCACGGCGATTGAGCCGAGTAGCCGGCAAACAATGGGCGAGAGAACGAGCGTGTGGTCAACCGGGCCTAGCGCCAGCCGCTCTTGAGTCATAGCGTTGGTCGGAGTACCGTCCCGCTTTGTGAGTACCGAAGACGTGGAAGTCGCAGAGCGTTTCGATGCTGCGCTTGACGCCGCCTTCAAGACAGGCGACCGCGAGGGCGTCTACGCATTCTTCGCGGATGACATCGAGTACACGACGCCGCACCGCACGCTCCGGGGCCTAACCGAGCTACGGGAGAAACTCCACTGGGGCGGCGGAGAGCCCGAGAACTTGGATGTTGAGTTGGAAGAGGGCGAGTGGCAGGACCTCGGCGGCGGTCACGTCGTTCGTGAGAACCGCATGGTGCAACGCTGGAAGGAGACGGGCGAGGTAGTCACGACCATGCGCATCAACGTTGACCTCCAGATCCGCGACGGAATGATCATGCGCTACGAGCGGATCGCGCAGCCGGAATAGCTCGGTCGCGCGGTGCTCGCGAGCCGGATTGGCTCGAACAGCGCGGCGCCAAAGAATGGGCGAGAGAACGAGGACGCACGCCGCGGGCACTGCGGTGTCCTACCGATGGCATCGATGCAGGCAGTGAAACGATGGAGTAGATAAGGGAGGTTACGATGATGCGGGTTGTCTCGCATCAGCCTTCTCGCGAAGGCTGGTTCTCGACTCCGACGACACTAGAGGGACGGTGGGCGGCGGGCTTCGCGACTTTCGCCCTCGCCCTCGGCGTACTTGGCGAGGCGGCGCGACAAGGAGACGTAGTCGGTCCGTTCTATCCACTGGCGTTCGTTCTTGGCTTGGTCGGCGGCGTCGCTGCGATTCTCGCCGTCCGCCGTGGCGAGCGGTCGCTTCTCGCGATGCTCGCTTTCCTCCCACTGCTCATCGGAGTTAGTTTCGGCCTCGCTGAATTGTTCGGCTAGCCGCGGAGACAATCGTTTCGAACAGCGCAGCAACAATGGGCGAGAGAACGAGCGCCCGCCCCAGCGCTTTCTTCAGGTCTTTCGTGTCGCCGACGATCTTGACCGTGAGCGTGCGCGCCATACCTCGCTGTTAAGCCAGTGCGCGGCGGGTCTACGCTCGCGCTCGTACCCAGTTCCTCGTCAGGGTTCGGGTAGAAGGTTCGGGTATAAACTCGCCGCCAATGGCTTCGTTGAGCGAAGTTCGCGAGAACTGCCCGTTCTGCCGGCTCGTCACCGCAGGCGATCACGTTCGCACCGCCGACGGGTTCGTGGCGATTCGCGACATCAATCCGATCGCGGAGACGCACCTGCTCGTCCTCCCCGAGCGCCACGTCGACACGTTCCGCGACATCGATGCCTTCCCGGACGAGGAAGCAGGCCGCATGCTCCGCTTCGTGGCCGACACGGCGTCTGCGGCCGGGCTCGACGACTACAAGGTGCTCGTCAACGTGGGCGAGGGCGGCGGCCAGACGGTCTTCCACCTCCACTGGCACGTCCTCGGCGGTCGTTTCGACTCGGGGAAGCTCGCCCGCGTGCTCGAGCTGGAGACGGCGTGAAATGAGCTTGATCGCGCGCATCGAGGAGGAGCTGAAGGTCGCGCGGCTCGCCCGTGACGAGGACCGCCGCGACGCGCTCAGCCTCGTCCTCAACGCGCTACAGGCAGCGAAGAAGGAGCTCCAGCGAGAGCTGTCGGACGACGAAGAGCTGCAGGTGCTGCAACGTGAGCGCAAGCGGCGAATCGAGGCCGCCGAGGCCTTTCGTACCGCGGGCCGCGAGGAGCAGGCCGACGACGAGGAGTACGAGCTCGAGATCCTCGAGGAGTTCATGCCCGAGCCGATGTCGGAGGAGGAGATCGAGGAGATCATCGACGACGTCATCTCCCAGGTCGAGGCGACGAGCATCCGCGACATGGGGCGCGTCATGGCGGGCGTGATGCACCAGGTCTCGGGGCGCGCGGACGGGTCGACAGTCTCCCAGCTCGTCAAGGAAAAGCTGGCCTAGCCCCTCCCTACACTGGGTCGGATGCAGCAGGTTCTGGACGTCTCGAACGAGGTCGCAGCCGAGCTCGCCGGCGTGGAAGACGGCGTCCTCGATGCGCTCCGCGAGCGGCTCCAGTGCACGATCGCGCTGCGCGGCAACCGCCTGACGCTCGGAGGCGACGACGAGCACGTGGTCGCCGCGCGGGCCGTGGTCGACGAGCTCGTCGAGCTGGTCGAGGGAGGTCATGAGATCGGCCCGGACACCGTGGGTACGGTGCTCGCTGCGCTCGACCAGGCCGAGGACGTCCGCGAGGTGTTCGACGACGTCGTCTGGCGCCACCGCGGCAAGAACATCACGCCGAAGACCGTGAACCAGAAGCGCTACGTGGACGCGATCCGCGGCGCAACCGTCACGTTCGGGATCGGCCCCGCGGGAACCGGGAAGACATACCTTGCGATGGCGCTCGCCGTCTCGGCGCTCTCGGAGGGCGCCGTCGGCCGGGTGATCCTCACGCGGCCCGCGGTCGAGGCGGGCGAGCGGTTGGGCTTCCTGCCCGGAGACATGCTCGCGAAGGTCGATCCGTATCTACGCCCGCTGTACGACGCGCTCTACGACATGCTCGACGCCGAGCGGCTCGCCGGATACATGGAGCGCGGCACCATCGAGGTGGCTCCGCTCGCCTTCATGCGCGGTCGGACGCTCAACGACTCCTTCGTCGTCCTCGACGAGGCGCAGAACACCACGCCGGAGCAGATGCAGATGTTCCTCACGCGGCTCGGGTTCGGCTCGAAGATGGTCGTCACCGGCGACGTGACGCAGGTCGACCTTCCGCGCGAGCAGGCATCGGGTCTCATTCAGGTGCGCGAGATCCTCGCGGGGATCGACGGCATCGGCTTCGTGGAGTTCGGCAACGAGGACGTCGTCCGTCACAAGCTCGTGCAGCGGATCGTCGAGGCGTACAAGCGCCACGCCGAGGAGACCGGCACGGCGCGCCGCCGGTGATCGCCGTCGAGACGGACAACCGGAGCGGACTGGCGGTCGAGGTGCAGGCAGCGGAGGAGCTCGCTTCGCGCGTTCTCGCCGCCGAAGGCGTGAACGATGGCGAGCTCGGCATCGCGTGGGTCGGGAGCGACGAGATGCGCGCTCTGAAGCGCGAGCACCTCGGAATCGACGAGGCGACCGACGTCCTCTCGTTCCCGCTCGACGGCCGCGACGAGCTTCCCGCGGGCGAGCCGCGCGCGCTCGGCGACGTCGTGCTCTGTCCCGAGGTCGTCGGCGAGGGCTGGCGCGAGCCGCTCGTGCATGGCCTCCTCCACCTGCTCGGTTACGCCCACGGCGAGGAGATGGCCGACCGCGAGCGAGCGCACGCGGCGCGATGAACCGGCACCGCTCGACGTCGCTGTTCCAGAGCTTCAACTTCGCGGCGGAGGGAGTCGTCCACGCCGTTCGCACGCAACGGAACCTCTGGATTCACTTCGCGATCGCGATCGCCGTGCTGGTGGCGGCGATCGGGTTCGGCGCGACGAAGCTCGAGCTGGCCGTCCTCCTGCTCGCGATTACGTTCGTGCTCGTCGCGGAGCTCGTGAACACCGCCGTGGAGGCGGCCGTCGACGTTGCGTCGACGTCGTTCGACCCGATGGCGAAGATCGCGAAGGATATCGCCGCCGGGGCGGTGCTCGTCGCCGCGTTGAATGCGCTCGCCGTCGGCTACCTCGTCTTCTCGGGCGAGGTCGCGACGCGGAGCTCGCGGTTCCTGACCCGGCTCTCGGACGCGCCCGCGGAGCTCACGCTCGTCGCGTTCGCGGTGACAGTGATCCTCGTGATCGCGGTCAAGGCGTATACCGGTCGCGGGACGCCCCTTCGAGGCGGGCTGCCCTCGGGTCACGCCGCGGTCGCGTTCGCCGGCTGGATGGCGGTGACGCTCGTCCTCGAGGACTCGTCGCAGCGCTTCCTCATCTCGTCGGTGACGTTCATCATGGCCTTGCTCGTGGCGCATACCCGCGTGGAATCCGGCGTGCACTCGGCCTCGGAGGTCGCTTCCGGGGCGCTCCTCGGCGCGCTCGTCACGCTCTTCCTCTTCCAGGCGTTCGGGTGAGCGCGCCCCGGCTGTCCGACGACGAGCTCCTCGCCGCGGCCGACGCTGCCGCTGTGCGGGCGTATGCGCCCTACTCGAAGTTCCTCGTCGGGTGCGCGGTGCTGGCGCGCGACGGGCGCGTGATCGAGGGCGTGAACGTCGAAAACGCGGCGTATCCGCTCGGGGTGTGCGCGGAACGCACGGCGTTCGCGCGTGCCGTTGCCGAGGGCTACCGCCCGGGCGACTTCGTCGTCGCGGCGATCACGGCCTCACCGTGCGGCGGCTGCCGGCAATGGCTGCACGAGATGGGCGTCGAGCGGGTCGTCTTCCGCAACGGCGGCCGAGTGGTCACCATGACGACCGACGAGTTGCTCCCCGAGTCGTTCGACAGCTCCAATCTCGGATGAAGAGCGGTTTCGTGGCGGTCGCGGGCCGTCCGAACGTCGGCAAGTCGACGCTTGTCAACGCGCTCTGCGGCGAGAAGATCGCGATCACGTCGAAGGTCCCGAACACGACCCGCCGCCGGTTGTTCGGTGTCGCGCACGGCCCCGATTATCAGCTCGCGCTCGTCGACCTCCCGGGCTTCCAGCGTCCCATGGACACACTCACCGAGCGCATGCAGCAGACCGTCGACTCCTCGTTCGAGGACGTCGACGCGGTGCTCCTCGTGGTCGATGCCCGCGCCCACATCGGTTCCGGAGACCGCTTCGTTGCTCGCCGCGTGTTCGGCCTCGAGAAGCCGGTGATCATCGCGCTCAACAAGGTCGACCGGCTGAAGCCCGCGCACATCGCGACGCAGATGAAGGCGGCCGCGGCGCTTGGCGACTTCCACGCGCTTCATCCGGTGAGCGCGAAGACGAAGGAGGGCGTCGGCGAGCTCCGCGGCGACCTCGTGTACCTCCTGCCCGAGGGGCCGGCGTACTTCCCGAGCGAGCAGAAGACCGACCTCGCGCTCGAGGAGCGCATCGCCGAGGTCATCCGTGAGAAGGCGCTCCACCTCACGCGCGAGGAGGTTCCGCATGCGATCACCGTCGAGGTCGACGAGATCGAGGAGAAGCGCATGCGCGCGATCGTCTACTGCGAGACCGAGTCGCAGAAGGGGATCCTCGTGGGAAAGAAGGGAGCGATGGTGCGCGAGATCGGCACGCGAGCCCGGCCGGAAGTCGAGGCGCTGCTCGGACACCCGGTGTTCCTCGAGCTGACGGTCAAGGTGCGCCCCAAGTGGCGCCGCGATCCGCGGATGCTCGAGCGCTTCGGTCTCTGAGTTCAGGGCCGCGCTCACAGACGCGATCTCCAACTGCGGCCGGAGAGCAGGCCGGACGAAGGTCGACGAGGGCAAGCTCGGGCCGCCCACGCCGAAGTCCTCGTGATCGTCGGAGAGCCTCGCGAGGATGCCCGAGTTGCGCCGGCTGCCGTCGACCCACTCCGCGACGAGGTCCGTGAGGTCGAACGAGAGCTGCGCCGGTTGGTCGGCGGCGCCGAGCTCGGCGCTCGTGACCGCAGGCCCAAAGTCCAGCTCGCGCTCGTCGAACCAGTCGGAGCTCGAAATCGGGTGCGCAGCCAGCTCGTACGCGCGCGCCGCGCACGGCCCGACCGTCTTGCGTGGCCGAGGCAGCGCGCGTCGTGGTAGATGCGCAGCACGGCGCGCACGACCTCAGAGCCGGGCGGGACTTCGGACGTCGAGAAGCGCAAGGCTGCCCGCCACAGCTTGTCGTCGTTGCCGCCTACGGGTAGCCGGTCGCCGTCGTCCCGGTTGCACCGCTCGTCCCAGTCGTAGCCCGACTCGCACCAGAACGGCAGCGACACGTCCTGAACGGCTGCGAGCCGCACGACCTGGGTGCGGTCCGCCGAAGCGCTCGCCGTGCAGATCGTCAGCGCAACCAGCAGCGGGACGACGAGGGCTCGAGTGATGACGTCGTCAATAGTGACAACGGAGTCGTGACGCGTGTGTCGAGCTTGTGTGCCGAAACGCGTGCGACGACGCGGCCCGCGGCGTCCGGAGCGCGACGCCGCAGCACTAGACTCGGAGCATGGCCAAGGCACCAGCGCTGGTGGGCGGCTTCGAGCTTCCGTCCGGCCCGCGACTTCCCCGGGTCGGCTCGGTCGACGCCGTGGCGCTCGAGGAGCGCGCGGCGACGCTTGCGAAACGGTCGATCAAGCGCGAGTCGAAGGTGCAGGCGCTCGAGCTCGCCATTCGGATGATGGACCTGACGACGCTCGAGGGGCAGGACACGCCGGGCAAGGTCGCGGCGATCTGCTCGAAGGCGATGCGGCCCGACCCGGTCGACGTCTCGGTGCCGCCCGTGGCGGCCGTCTGCGTCTACCCGAGCCTCGTCCGAATCGCGAAGGAGCGACTCGCGGGGAGCGGCGTCAAGGTGGCGTCCGTCGCGACCGCGTTCCCTTCCGGGCAGTCGCCGACGGACATCAAGGTCGCGGAAACGTGCGCAGTGGTCGAGTTCGGCGCGGACGAGGTCGACATGGTCATCGACCGCGGCGCGTTCCTCTCGGGGCGCTACGCGAAGGTGTTCGACGAGATCGTCCGCGTGAAAGAGGCCTGCAGCGAAGCGCACCTCAAGGTCATCCTCGAGACGGGCGAGCTCGGAACGTACGACAATGTCAGGCGCGCCTCGCTGATCGCCATAGCCGCAGGCGCCGACTTCATCAAGACCTCCACCGGCAAGGTCAGCCCCGCCGCGACGCTGCCCGTGACGCTCTGCATGATGGAGGTCGTCCGCGACGTCTACGCGGAGACCGGGCACATCGTCGGAATCAAGCCCGCAGGCGGGATCCGCGCGTCGAAGCAGGCGATCCAGTACCTGGTCACGCTGTACGAGACGCTCGGCGCGGAGTGGATGACACCCGATCTCTTCCGGTTCGGCGCGTCCTCTCTCCTGAACGACGTCCTCATGCAGCTACGCAAGGAGAAGACGGGGCGGTACCAGTCCGGCGACTACTTCACCATCGACTGATGGCCCAGGTCGAGAAGCGCGCGTCGAACCTCCCCGCGACGTTCGAGTGGGAGTACGCCCCTGCACTCGAGGCGCGCGACATCGTCCAGATCCGCGAGCGGTACGGCCTCTTCATCGGCGGTGAGGAGATCGAGCCGCGCACGAAGGAGTGGTTCGCGTCCATCTCACCATCGACGGAGGAGCCGCTCTTCGAGGTCGCGCTCGCGGGCGAGGACGACGTCGCGCTCGCGGTCGACACCGCGCGAAGTGCCTTCGAGAACGGCTGGTCGGAGCTCGGGCCCTCGGAGCGCGCGAAATACCTCTTCCGGGTCGCGCGCCTCATCCAGGAGCGCTCGCGCGAGCTCGCAGTGGCCGAGTCGCTCGACGGTGGCAAGCCGATCCGCGAGTCCCGCGACGTCGACATTCCGCTCGCCGCTGCGCACTTCTTCTACTACGCGGGCTGGGCGGACAAGCTCGAGTACGCGTTCCCGAACCGGAGCCCTCGCCCGCTCGGTGTGGCGGCCCAGATCATTCCCTGGAACTTCCCACTGCTGATGCTGTCCTGGAAGATCGCGCCGGCGCTCGCGTGTGGCAACACGGTCGTGCTCAAGCCCGCCGAGACGACCCCGCTGACGGCGATGATCTTCGCCGACATCTGCCGCCAGGCGGAGCTGCCGCCGGGCGTCGTCAACCTCGTGACCGGCGACGGGACCACCGGCGCGCACCTCGTCCGTAACGACGGCATCGACAAGCTCGCGTTCACGGGCTCGACCGAGGTCGGGAAGCTGATCATGCGCGAGCTCGCCGGGCGCAACGTGAAGCTGACGCTCGAGCTCGGCGGGAAGGCGGCCAACGTCGTGTTCGACGACGCGGCACTCGACCAGGCGGTCGAAGGCATCGTCAACGGCATCTACTTCAACCAGGGCCATGTCTGCTGCGCCGGATCGCGGCTCCTCGTGCAGGAGTCGATCTACGAGCCGCTCCTCGAGAAGCTGAAGCGACGCCTCTCGACGCTGCGCGTCGGCGACCCCCTCGACAAGAACACGGACGTCGGCGCGATCAACTCGAGGGCGCAGCTCGAGAAGATCCGCGAGTTGGTCGCGAGCGGGGAGGAGGAGGGCGCCGAGATCTATCAGCCGCAGTGCGACCTGCCCGAGCGCGGGTACTGGTTCGTGCCGACCCTCTTCACGAATGTCGCGCAGAGCTACCGGATCGCGCAGGAGGAGATCTTCGGGCCGGTGCTCTCGGTGCTGACCTTCCGCACGCCCGACGAGGCCGTCGAGAAGGCGAACAACACTCCGTACGGGCTCTCCGCCGGCGTGTGGACGGAGAAGGGCTCGCGCATCCTCTGGATGGCGGAGCGGCTCCGCGCCGGCGTCGTGTGGGCGAACACGTACAACCGCTTCGACCCGACGTCGCCGTTCGGCGGATACCGCGAGTCGGGCTTCGGCCGTGAGGGCGGCCGCCACGGGCTCGAGCCGTACCTGAGGTTCGACGAGTGAGAAGCCCCCATTTCCCATCCCGCAATTCCCCACCCTGGGTCAATTCCCCACCCTGGGTGGGGTCGTTGGCCACCCTCCACCCGGCGTCGAGCCTAGCGCTCGAATGCGTGCGAAACGTCGACGCCTCGGTGTCGAGTCGGAGCCAATGCGTCCACAGCGTCATCCCCGGAGCCGACACGCCATGACCAGGCTTTCGGTCAAGAAGACGTACAAGCTCTACATCGGCGGCGCGTTCCCGCGCTCCGAGTCCGGACGCACGTTCGAGGCCGGGGGGCACAACGTCGCCCGCGCCTCGCGCAAGGACGCGCGCGACGCCGTGCGGGCCGCGCGCTCCGCGCTCCCCGGCTGGGCGGCGATGACCGCGTACAACCGCGGGCAGGTGCTGTACCGCCTCGCGGAGATGATGGAGGCGCGTGCCGCCGACCTCGAGGCCGCGTGCAGCGGGCGCTCGGAGGTCGAGGCGGCGATCGATCGGACCGTCTGGTACGCGGGTTGGGCGGACAAGCTCGCCCAGGTGATCGGGAGCTCGAACCCGGTTGCGGGGCCGTACTTCGACTTCACGATCCCGGAGCCGACCGGGGTCGTCGCGATCCTCGCCCCGTCCGATCCGCCGCTCCTCGGCCTCGTCTCGCGAACGCTCCCGGCGCTCGTCGGCGGCAACACGGTCGTCGTGGTCGCTGGAGAGCCGGCCGCCATCGCCGCGGTGGAGCTGGCCGAGGCGCTCGCCACGTCAGACTTCCCGGGAGGGTCCGTCAACGTGCTCACCGGGTTCGCCGACGAGCTGGCGCCCTGGCTCGCCGGCCACATGGACGTCAATGCGATCGACCTCACGGGTGTCGACGGTTCCACGGTCGAGCTCGAGCGCTCTGCCGCGGAGAACGTCAAGCGCGTGATCCGCGCGGACGCCGACTCCCAGAGCCCGTGGGAGATCTCGCGCTTCCTCGAGCTGAAGACCGTCTGGCACCCGATCGGTCTGTGAGCGGGGCGCCGCCCGTTCTCGCGCTCCAGGGGGATGAAGGCGAGCGCCTGACGTTCGCCGGCGTCACGATTCTCGTGCGTGTGACGTCCAAGGCGAGTGGGGGTGCGTTCTCCCTCTTCGAGGAAGTACCTCCGCTGCTCGACACGCCGCTCCACGTCCACAGCGAAGAGGACGAGCTCTTCTACGTACTCGAGGGACAGCACGTGTATCGCGTTGGCGATGAGGAGTACGCCGTCGGCCCGGGCGGGCTTGTCTTCGCACCACGCGGGATTCCGCACTCACAACGTCGAGTCGTTTCGGGCGAGGGACGTCAGCTCGTCGTCACCACTCCGGGCGGCTTCGAGGGATTCTTCCGGGAGCTCTCCGCGGCGGAGGAGGCAGGCACCATCGGCCCGGACGCATACGCCGCCGCTTCCGAGCGGTTCGGCATCACCTGGCTCTGAAGGCTCAGCCGCGCGTCGCGTAGACCGCCTGCCGGAAGCTGTCGCCCACTGGCTCGTTCGCGAGCACCCACACGACGAGCGGTCGTCCGCGCGCGTAGTGCACCGAGATGTAGTCCGCGAGCATCCGGCCGGACGTCGTGTTGGGCATCCACGAAAGCGGCATCGAGTGCGCGGAGACGCGTCGGGCAGGCGACCAGGTCGACGGCGCCCCGGGAGACTGGACGAGCTCGACGTCTATGCCGGCGAGCCGTGCCCGCATGTACGCGATCGCGACGCGCCCCGTCGCCGCGTCGATCCCGATGGCGGGGAGGACGGCGTTCCGTGCGCGCGTGACCGCAACCGGCGCGCTCCACTGCACGCCGTCCGGCGACGTGGAGACGAACACGGCGTTGTTTCGCGACGAGCCCGCGGACTCGCAGTCGTGCCAGCTCGCCCAGACGCGGCCGGTCCGGTCGACCTCGGCGCTCGGCAGCGAGAACGCGCGGAAGTCCGGGATCCGACAGCTGCCGGCGACCACGGCGATGCGCACCGGCGCACCCCAGGTCGCTGCTCCGTCCGCGGAGCGCGAGGCTGCGATCGAGAACCCGCCTCCTTGAAGGAGATAGACCACCACGACCTCGCCGGTCGGTCGAATCGCCGGGAAGATCCCGACCCCCGGCCGCGCTCCGATGTCGACCGGTGCCGACCACGTGAGCCCACCGTCGGTCGACCAGCTGATGGCCAGCATGTCGCGGTCCGCGGAGTGCGTGTAGACGAGGTAGCAGCGGCCGTAGAAGGGCGACGAGGCGGAGTTGTCGCACGCGAGCCAGTTCTTGTCGAACGCGATGCCGTCTGCCGCGCGCTCCTCGAGCGCGTTCGACGCCGCGCTCCAGGCCGCGCCGTTCGTCGAGCGGTTGATCGCGAGGCGCGTCGTCGGGCCCTCCAGTGCGAGCGTCGAGATCAGCCACGTCGCATGGGCCGCGTCGTATGCGACGACCGGGTCGCTGGCGCGCGCATTCGGCCCAGGAGGGCGGCTCGCGGTCGTGAGGCCGGGGAGGAGGCCGCTGCGCCAGGATGCGCCGTCGTTCGTCGTGACCGCCCAGCCCACGTTCGTCGCGGCGCCGTCGAGGCGGCGTCCGAGCTGGAATGCGGCGACGGTCGTGCGGCCGAACGTGAAGCTGTCCGGCTCGACCTGCGTCTCGTGCTGCGCGTCGGCCGTCGTGTACGGGTCGCGGGAGAGGCGCCTGCCGACGACCTCGCAATCCCGTGCGACGGCGTCCGCGAGGTCGGCGTTCACGACGTCGAAACCTGCCCCGCAGCGAACGACGTCGCGTGCTCCGTCGTACGAGGTCGCGACGAGGTCGGCTCCAGGCCCGCCGTCGTGCGTGTCTCGACCCGTGCCGCCCTGGAGGAAGTCGGTGCCGCGGCCCGCGACGAGGCGGTCATTCCCGCCTAGCCCGCGGAGCACGTCGGCCCGCGGCGTCCCGAGCAGGCGGTCGTTCACAGGCGTCCCGGTCACCACGCGCGCGCCGGCCGCGCCCGCCGCGAGCAGCAGCCCCACGATGAGGAGGGGAAGAAGACGCATGCCCTGGATTGGACGCGAGCTGTGACTCACGGTTTGCATCCGGCCGACTACGATCCC
Organism: uncultured Gaiellaceae bacterium; assembly: GCA_963787855.1. Classification (GTDB taxonomy): domain Bacteria; phylum Actinomycetota; class Thermoleophilia; order Gaiellales; family Gaiellaceae; genus GMQP-bins7. The sequence goes on along the minus strand of CAWBER010000009.1, from coordinate 80,721 downwards.
GTCCCGTGAGCAAGTTGAGCCAGGCCATCGCCGAGGGCGACGGCATCTCGTTCATCGTGGAGGTCTCGGATTCCGCCGGCGCCAAGTCGGCCGAGGCGCAGGGTGCGGACGGCTTGGCAGTGATCACGAACGCGAACTCGGTCCGCATGACGTCGGCGCTCCCGCTGCTCCATCTCGGCCATCTCTTCGACGCGCAGGGCTCGGCGTCGGACGCGGTCGTCATCAAGCCGGACCTCGCGATGTGGGACGAGGGGCACGCGCTCGGCCTCGAGTGCGTCGTGCGCGTGCGTGAGTCCTCGGAGCTCGAGCGGGTTCTCCGCTACTTCGATCCCGAGGTCTTCCTGCTCTCCGTGCCCGAGGACGCCGACGACGACCCGCTCACCGTCCTGCTCGACCTGCTCCACGACGTGCCGGCCGGGAAGCTCGCAATCGCAGACCTTCACGATGCGACGCCCGAGGACGTCTCCGAGCTCGAGCGCTCCGGAGTCGACGCGGTGCTCGTGTCGCAGGGGATCCTCGCGACGCTCATCCCGGCCGATCCGCCGGAAGTCTGAGAGCAGCGGTGCGTATCGGTGTATTGACGGGCGGCGGCGACTGTCCGGGCCTGAACGCCGTGATTCGAGCCGTCGTCCGCGTGTCTACCGATCGCGGGCATGAGATGGTCGCGGTCCGCGAGGGCTGGAAGGGTTTGACTGACGGGCTGTTCGCGCCCCTCGGCCGCCGGGAGGTCTCCGGCATCCTGCCTCGTGGCGGGACGATTCTGGGCACGACCCGGACGAACCCGTACAAGGTCGACGGCGGTGTCGAGAAGGTGCTGCGTCACTTCGCCGCGCAACGGCTGGACGCCCTCGTCGCGGTTGGCGGCGAAGACACGCTCGGCGTCGCTCACAGCCTGCATAGCGAGCACGACCTGCCGGTGGTCGGTGTGCCGAAGACCATCGACAACGACCTCTCGGGGACGGACTACACCTTCGGCTTCGATACCGCCATGACCATCGCGGCCGAAGCCATCGACCGCCTGCATACGACCGCAGAGTCTCACAACCGCGTGATGGTCGTCGAGGTCATGGGCCGGCATACCGGGTGGATCGCGGTGATGAGCGGCATCGCAGGCGGCGCCGACGTGATCCTGATCCCCGAGCAACCGATCACGGTCGAGGAGGCATGCGCGGACCTGGTGCGGCGTCATGAGGGAGGCAAGGACTTCTCGATCGTGGTCGTGAGCGAGGGGTACCAGTTGACGTACGAGTCGGGCGAGCGGCATCTCGTCGCGGGCGCCGCGCGCGGGTCGGACCAGTTCGGCCACGTCGTGCTCGGCGGCGTCGGCGATGCGCTGGCGCGCGACATCGAGGAGCGCACCGGATTCGAGACGCGGGTGACCGTGCTCGGGCACGTCCAGCGGGGCGGCAGCCCGACGCCGCGGGATCGCGTGCTCGCAACCCGCTTCGGCCTGAAGGCCGCCGACCTCGCGCACGAGCGCAGGTTCGGACGTATGGCCGCGCTGCATGGAGACACGATCACCGACGTCTCGCTCGAAGAGGCGACGCGTGAGCTCAAGACCGTTCCCCCGCACTGGTACGAAGTCGCCCGCGCATTCTTCGGCTAGCGCCGTGCTCGATGCCGGAGGTGGGAGTCGAACCCACACGGCCCTGAGGACACGGGATTTTGAGATGGGACAGCGGCCTCGGTGTGTCTCGGCCGATCTGGTGTCTTGGCTCAGTTCTCCGGCTTCACCCCGAGGCCAGGTCTGCGATCTCGGCTGATCTCGGTGGGACTTGTTGCCCAGTTGTTGCCCATGGGCACCGCATTGGGGGCCTGCTCGCGCGAGGCCCGTGCCTGCGTTCGCCCCCGCCAGTCCGCAGGCTCGAACTCGTCGAGCGCCGGCGCGCCCTGGTCGCGATGTGGCGCGCTCGCCATGGACGGTCTCACATACGTGTGCGCTAGGTCCGCGCGATCGGGCTCGCGAAACGGCTCAAAGCTGGCTGGACGAGGACGCGTCCCCGAGCAGCGCCTCGACGTCGATCTCCCGCCTGAGGAGCTTTCCGGTCGGTCCTGAGGGAAGCTCGTCGACGAGGACCACATGCCGTGGATATTTGTAGGCCGCAACGCGCCCCTTGGCATAGGCGCGGAGCGCATCGGGGTCTGGCGACGAGCCCGCACGGCCGACCACCAGCGCTGCTACCTCCTCGCCGAGAGTTGGATGCGCGACGCCGACGACAGCCACCTCGAGCACATCCGGATGGGTATAGAGCACCTCCTCCACCTCCCGCGGGTACACGTTGTATCCACCGCGGATGATCACGTCGTTCCTGCGGTCGACGAGGAAGAGGTATCCATCCTCGTCGACGTAGCCGATGTCGCCCGTGCGTAGCCACCCGTCGCCCGACATCGCTGCCGCGGTCGACTGCTCGTCCTCCCAGTAGCCTCGAATCACCGACGGGCCGCGGAACTCCACCTCACCGCGCTCGTTCGTGGGTAGCACGGCGCCGTGGTCGTCCACGATCCGCATCTCGGTCCCGTCCAGCGGCATGCCGACTGAGCCGGGTTTCCGACGCTGCCCGCGAACGTAGGTCGTCGCTATCCCGGAAAGCTCGGTCAGACCATAGCCCTCGTACACCTCGCCGCCGAACGTCCGCTCGAAGTCACGCGCGACCTCGAGCGGGACGGGAGCACCTCCGACGTGGGCGATCCGGACAGGGGGAAGTTCAGCGACCCTGCGAGCCGCCTCGCACAGCGCGATGCACATGGTCGGCACACCCAGCAGGATCGTTGTGCGCGTGTCGGTCATCCAGCGAAGCGTGGCCTCAGCTTCGAAGCGCTCGACGACAGCGATGGACGCGCCGGCCGAGAGGGTCGCGACCAGCCCGGTGGATTGGCCAAGGACATGCGAGAACGGCGCAGCGCCGAGAACGACGTCATCCGGGGTCAGGGAGAGCGCACTCGCAGCCGCGTTCGCCGCAAATCCCACTCCACCGTGGGTCAGCACGGCACCCTTCGCTCGCCCGGAAGTGCCGGACGTGAACAGGATGACCGCGGGATCTTCGCTGTTTCGATTGGCAACTGCCGCTTCCGTCTCGGATCCGTCGCGAAGCAGGTCGGGTTCGTCCACGATGAGACGCGCGCCTGCTGCCCGCATCCGCTGCTCGATCTCGGGTGGAGCGAGCAGGATGTTCAGCGGCACGACGATCGCGCCCAGTCGGAGCGCTCCGAACCAGGCGCCGGCGAACTCCAAACCGTTCTGCAGCTTGAGCGCTACGCGGTCACCGCGCTCGACTCCGAGATCGCGCAGCCGTGCGGCGGCGGCATTCGCGCGACGCTCAAGCTCGCGGAAGCTCACGGGCCCGTCTGTGAGATGCAGTGCCGTCCGCGCTCCATGCTCGTTGGCCGCGGCGGCGAGGATCTGTGCGAGATTCATGGGCTCCGCCGGAGGATGTCTTGTACCGGGAAGGGCGTGACTCTTTATTATCAGGGAACCTGATTCTATGAAAGGACGACCGCCGATGAAGGTTCTCGACGAGAAGGCAGCGATCGTGACAGGTTCGGCACGCGGCATTGGGCGTGCGACGGCCCAGTTGCTCGCCGAATACGGAGCCCGCGTACTGATCAACGATCTCGACGGCGACGTTGCGGAAGCGGCCGCTGCCGAGATCGACGGCGAGACGGCGGTTTTCGCAGGAGACCTGACGGCTGACGACGCGCCCGAGGCGCTCGTTAAGGCCGCGATCGACGCCTTCGGACGGCTCGACGTCGTCGTGAACAACGCGGGCTATACGTGGGACGGTATGGCGCACAAGATGAGCGACGAGCAGTTCCGCGCCATGCTCGAGATCCACACCGTCGTGCCGTTCAAGGTCCTGCGCGCCGCCGCCCCCTACCTGCGCGACGCAGGCAAGAAGGACCGCGAGGAGGGCCGCGAGGTCTTCCGCAAGGTCGTCAACGTCACCTCGATCTCCGGCACTCAGGGCAACCTCGGCCAGGCGAACTACTCCGCCGCGAAGGCCGGCCTCGTGGGACTGACCAAGACGTTCGCGCGGGAGTGGGGTCCGTTCAAGGTGAACGTGAACGCCGTCGCCTTCGGCTTCATCGACACCCGGCTCACCGCATCCGCCGAGGACGGCGCGACGATCGAGCGCGCCGGGCACGAGATCAGGCTGGGCATCCCGCCGCAGATGCGCGAGCTCGCCCCGACGATCATCCCGCTGGGTCGCGCGGGATCTCCCGAGGAGGCTGCAGGCGCGATCTTCTTCCTCTGCTCGCCGTGGTCGAACTTCGTGCAGGGCCAGGTGCTCACCGTCAACGGCGGACAGACGACAGGGATGACCGTATGAGCTTCGACGTCGAGGCGTTCGGCCAGTCGACGGACGAGCTTCGGTACGAGGTGACGGAGTCGGCGCTGCAGGCGTACGCGGACGCTACGGACGACGTCACCGGCGGACCGGTGTTCGCCGTCGTCCCGGCCGCGGCGGCGATCGTCCGCGCTTCGCGCTCGGTTGCCTCCGACGACGCACGAACGCGGGTCGTCCACTACGAGCAGGACTTCGTCCTCCACCGGCCGCTCGAGGCCGGGACGACGGTGGTCGTGCAGGCGGCGCCGATCGCGTTGCTCGCCCGCCCGAACGGAACGTCGCTCGTGATTCACGTGGTCACGCGCGACGAGCACGGCGAGGCGCTCAACGAGCAGTACGTGACGGAGTTCTTCCGCGGCGTAGAGGCGCCGGCGAGCATCGGCGAGCGGGCACCCGACCACGGCTTCGAGGCCGACGGCAAGCCTCCCCTCGCGGAGATCACACATGCGATCGCGGACGACCAGACCGTGCGCTATGCCGATGCCTCCGGAGACCACTTCGCAATCCACCTGGACGATGAGTTCGCGCGGTCGGTCGGGCTCCCCGGCCGGATCGTGCACGGCCTCTGCACGATGGCGTTCACCGGTCGCGCCGTGCTCGAGGCGGCGGGTGTCGCGGATCCGCTCGCGATCCGCAGGCTGGCCGTGCGCTTCTCCGCGCCGCTGTTCCCCGGCGACACGCTGACGACGACCGTCTGGGAGCTCGGCGAAAGGCGGTACGGGTTCGTCGCTGCCGGGTCCGACGGAGCGCCCGTCATCAAGGACGGGCGCGCAGAGCTGCGTTGACGATCGATCTCGCAGCGGTCGAGGCGATCGACGTCCACGTTCACGCCGAGGTCGGCAGAGCCGGTGAGGACGGTCTCAAGCCCGAGTGGCGGCGTGCCGCCGCCGGGTACTTCGGCGAGCACGCGCTCCCCACCGTGGACGACGTCGCGACGTACTACCGCGAGCGCAACCTGGCTGCGGTCGTCTTCACCGTCGACGCCGAGACCGTGACGGGGCGCGCCTCGGTGCCGAACGAGGAGATCGCCGAGGCGGCGGCGGCGAACTCCGACGTCCTCATCCCGTTCGCGTCGGTCGATCCCAACAAGGGCGCGCGCGGTGTGGAGGAGGCGCGGCGGCTCATCCGTGACCACGGCGTCCGGGGCTTCAAGTTTCACCCGAACGTCCAGGCCTTCTATCCGAACGACCGCGCGTTCTACCCGCTGTACGAGGTCGTCGCCGAAGCGGGTCTGCCGGCGCTCTTCCACACGGGCCACTCGGGCATCGGCTCGGGTCTTCCGGGGGGAGGCGGAATACGTCTCAAGTACTCCAACCCGATGTACGTCGACGACGTCGCGGTCGACTTTCCGGAGTTGACCATCGTCCTCGCACACCCGTCGTTTCCCTGGCAGGACGAGGCGATCTCGATTGCTCTGCACAAAGAGCAGGTTTTCATCGACCTCTCCGGTTGGTCGCCCAAGTACTTCCCCCCGCAGCTCGTGCGTTACGCGAACACGCTGCTGCGCAACCGAGTCCTCTTCGGCTCGGACTATCCGCTCATCACGCCGGATCGCTGGCTCGCCGACTTCGCGGAGGCCGACTTCAAGGACGAGGTGAGACCGCTCATCTTGAAGGAGAACGCCACCCGCCTGCTCGGTCTCACGACGTAGATCGCCTCGTAAGCCGGCGCCTCATCCAGGACGCGACGCCGGCAATCCCGGGCAGCAGCCCGTGCGGGAAGAAGAGCATGATCACGATGAGCAGGAGCCCGAAGACGCCGAGGGAGAGGATCGACGGCCCCTGTGGCGGGAGGTCCCACCCGAGAAGGGTCTCGTGCGTACCGAGCTCACGCAGCTTGTGCTCGACGTAGACGATCGTGATCGCACCCACCACGGCGCCGTAGATGCTCCCGAGCCCGCCGATGGAGACCATCACGACGAAGAACAGGCTGAGCACGATGACGAAATCCTCCGGCCCGAGAAACTGTGCGTAGAAGGTGAACAGCCCGCCCGCGAGTCCGGCGAGCGCCGCCGCGAAGACGAACAGCTGCAGCTTGTAGACGGCAACGTTGACTCCCGACGCGGCCGCGGCGGGCTCGTTCGCGGCGATCGCCTGCAGCGCTCGGCCCACCCGTGAAGCGACGAGGTTCGTCGACAGCAGCACGGCGAGCCCGACGAGCCCCCACACCACGGCAGCGTGAGTCGCGCCGGCGATGTCGTGGCCGAAGACCTCGAGGCGCTTCGTGACGGTGACGCCGTACTGGCCGCCGGTGAAGCGGTCCTGCGCATAGAGGAGGGACCATGCGATGAGCGCAAAGGCGAGCGTTGCGAAAGCGAGGTAGTGCCCGCGCAAGCGCATGAGTGGCACGCCGATCACGACCGCAACGGCGGCGCTGACGAGGGGAGCGGCGGCGACCGCCAACAGGGGGTCGATGCCCGCGTTCGGGTCGACGAGTCGCTTGTCCGGGTCGAGCCCGACCGTGAGCAGGCCGGACGTGTAGGCGCCGATCAGGAAGAAGCCGCCCTGACCGAGCGACACCTGGCCGGCGAAGCCCATGAGCAGCGTTAGCCCGATGGCGACGAGCGCGTACAGCCCCATGCGGTCGTACAGACCGACGTCCGTGCGGTCGAGCTGGAACGGGAGCCAGCACGCGACGGCGGTCGCGGCGGCGATGCCGGCGAACCGCGCGATCGCCGTGCGTCTCCTGGCTCGCGCTCCCTCCTGGATCGCGCTCATACCGCCAACTCACCCCTCGAACGCCAGCCGATGAGCACCAACATGACGATGAGCGCGATGATCAGGTTGTACTGCGGGTCGATGTATCCGACGACGAGCTGCTCGACGATCCCGAGTGCGTAGCCACCGAGAAGCGCGAGCCTGATCGAGACGAGACCGCCGAAGACTGCCGCTGCGAAGCCGTTGATCGTGATGGTGAGCCCCGAGCTGTACGCCATCGGAACGGTCGGCGCGAGGAGAATGCCGCCGATCGCGGTCAAGGCGCCAGCCAGGGCGAACGCGATCACGGCGACCGAGCGAAGGTTCAGGCCGATGAGCTCCGCGGCGCGCGGGGAGTCGGCCGAGGCCACGAGCGCCTGGCCCACGATGGTGTGCCGCAGGAACAGGGTGAGTCCGATCGCGGCGGCGAGCGCGACGAGCGCGAGGATCGCGTACTGCGGCTGGACGAGCACTCCGCCGATGTCCCACGCACGGTCGGAGACAGCCGAGTACGAACGCGGAATCTCGCCGAACGTCGCGAGGAGCACGGCCTCGGCGAAGATCGCGATCCCGACGGTGATGATCAGGCTGGCGAGGTGCGTGGTGCGCCCACGGATGCCGACGGCGACGATTGCGACGAGCGTCGCGACGAAGGCGGTCACGAGCGCGGCGATCACGGCGGCCAGAGGGAGCGGCATCCGCTCGCTGAGGGAGTAGGTGAGGAGCGCTCCCAACACGGCGAAGACGCCCTGCGCGAAGTTGACGATCCCCGTCGCCCTGTACACGAGCACCAGCGACATGCCGACGATCGCGAACACCGAGCCCGTCGAGAGGCCCACGACGACGAGCTGGAAGAACGTCGTCACGCCGACCCACCACCGAGATACGCGCTTCGCACCTCGGGTCGCCCCGCGAGCTCGCTGCTCAGGCCTTCGAGTGCCACGCGGCCGGTCTCGAGGACGTACGCACGCTCGCAGAGCGAGAACGCGAGCGACGCGCTCTGGTCGACGAGCAGGATCGCGACGCCCTCCTCGTCGTTCAGCCGCACGAGAAACTCGGCGAGCGACTGAACGAGCAGGGGTGCGAGCCCGAGTGAGAGCTCGTCGATCGCGAGCAGACGCGGACGCGCCATGAGCGCGCGTCCGATCGCGACCATCTGCTGCTCACCACCCGAGGTCCGCCCCGCCGGCCGCTCCCGAAGCTCGCGCAGCTTCGGGAGAAGGTCGTAGACACGGTCGAGCTGCTCGCGGACCTCTTGGCGCGATCGGAGGTAGCGGAGCGTCGAGGAGACGATCTCGAGACGAAAGACGCGACCGTACGCGCCGAGCAGAAGGTTCGCCTCGATCGGGAGCGAGGAGAACACGTGCCGTCCCTCCGGAACCTGGCTGATTCCCCGCCTGACGACGACGGACGGCGTCGAGCCGGTGACGTCCTCGCCCTCGATCAGCACGCGGCCGCCTGCTGGTCGTACCACACCGCACGCCGCATTGATGACGGACGTCTTGCCCGCGCCGTTCGGCCCGATCAGTGCCACACGCTCCCCGGCCGCGACCGTGAGCGACACGCCGTCCACGGCGACCGCGCGTCCGTACTGCACGGTGACGGTGTCGAGCTCGAGGAGCGTCATAGCGTCGCCGACCCCAGATACGCCTCGACGACTCGAGGATTCTGGCGTACCTCGGCGGGGGTGCCGTCCGCGATCACACTGCCGCGGTCGAGGACGACGACGCGGTCCGCGAGTGACCCGACGAACGCCATGTCGTGCTCGACGAGGATCTGTGTCAGCCCGCGACCCTTCAGCGCGAGCAGCGTCTCGACGAGCCGGGTCTTCTCCGCATGCCGCAGTCCTGCCGCGGGCTCGTCGAGCAGGAGTAGCCGGGGACGCTGGGCGAGGGCGCGGGACACGGCGAGCAGCCGGAGCTGACCGAGCGGCAGCGATCCCGCCGGAGCTTCAGCCCGGTCGGCGAGACCGACGAGCTCGAGAGCCTCGTAGGCTTGCTCCTCGATCCGTCGCTCCTCGCGTCGCTGCCACGGCACGCGAACCATCGCCTCGACGAACCCGGAGCGTGTCCACGTATGGCAGCCCACCATTGCGTTTCCGAGCACGTCGAGGTGCTCGAGAGGGCGGGTCGTCTGGAACACCGCTCCGAGGCCGGCTTCGGCGCGGCGGTGTGCCGTCCACCGGGTCACGTCCCGCCCTTCGATGACGATCGCGCCGGCGTCGACCCGGAGGAGTCCGGACACGCAGGCCAGCAGTGTCGACTTCCCCGCGCCGTTCGGCCCGATCAGGCACGTCAGCGAGCCCGGCTCGATCCCGACACTGACGTCGTCGACGGCCGCAACGGCGCCGAACGACTTCGTAACGCCGCGGACCTCGCAAGCGAGGCCCGCGGCGTCGGACGTACCCGAGTCCGGAGACTCGTCTATCTCTTCTCGAACGCCTTTCCGAACAGCGCCCTCGGCTTGCACTGGACGATTCTTCCGGCCCACATGCTGTCCATCTGGATCCCGCTGTGGTTCCTGGGGCCGAGGAACAGTCGGCCACCGGGAGTCGCCAGCCCGCGGATCTTCGTCTCGAGCGCGGTGTTGATGCCTTGGCGCGTGAATCCTCCACGCTCCATCGCGGCCTTCAAGGCGAACATCGACGTCGACGCGTCCACATGGAAGACCGAGAGGGGCTTGCCGGTCGCACGCTGCACGATTTGCGCACGAGCGCGGATCGGGTTGCCACGTGGGAGCTGCTCCGCCACGACTCCGAGGAAGCTGTTCACGAGCGCCCCGTTGACGTCGGGACACGTTGCCTCGAGGAACTGCGACGACAGGTTCCCGCCCGTCAGCACGAGGCGCTGGGGTAGCTGGAGCTGTCGGAACTCCTTGACGATCGTGTTGCCGGCCGGAGTCACCGTCCACATCCAGAGCGCCTGAGCGTTCGAGTTCCTCACTCTGGCGAGCTCGGCCGCGAAGCTGGTCGACGTCGGCGAGAAGATGAACTCGTCGGTGATCGTGAAGCCGTACGCCCTCGCGAGCGCCTTGACCTGGGCGACACCGTCACGTCCGAAGCCGCCGTTGTCACCCATGAGCGCGATTCGCTGGATGTTCTGGCGCTTGAGGTACTGAGCCATGCTGTAGGCGTACAGCCGTCCGGTCGGAAGGGCGACGTAGACGTAGGGACGAGGCGGGACGACGAGCGCCGTGGGTGGCGACAGCGGCAGGAACGGGATCTGCCCTGCAGTCGCCAGCGGTGCCGTCGCGATCGCAGCGCCCGCGTTACCCGAGCCGAGGATGGCGACGTACTTCGGGTCGGCGACGAAGCGCTGGACGTTCTGGACGGCCTGCGACGGACTCGAGGCGTTGTCGAGGATGTCGACCTGGATCCGCCGATTCTTGAAGGCGCGACCCCGATTCCAGAAGTTCACGAGCGCGTTCACTGCCTCGCGGTCCCCCTGGCCGACGACCGCCGTCGGCCCCGTGAGGGGAGCGTCCATGCCGATGTAGATGGTCTGTGTCTGCTGTCCCGTCGCGGACGCGGCCAGCAACAGCACGGCCGAGCACGCGGCGGCAGCGGCCGCCCCGAGTACGAGCAACCTTCTCATCGATGCCCTCCTTGTAGGACGTGTGGCCCGTGCCTGCGAGGGCACGGTCGCCTGCCACTCCGGGAAGTCTTGCCCGCCGGTGCATCGAGCGCAAGAGAATCGGGATCCGAGGGAGTACGGGTGTAGCCGTACCCACGCAGCACCGTCACCGGTCGCTCCATCGCACGTCCCTCGACTCGAAGCGGCATCGCAACGGAGCTACTTATATCAGGCTACCTGATTCTTCTCAAGCGATCGCTCCGCGGCTGGTGCCCGCCCCCGCTCACCCTCGGGCGGCAGCCCCGCGTGCAGGGCGCGGACGCACTCCTTGAGCCACTGCGCGAGGAGCTCGCGCTGCGCTGGATCGAGCCCCGCGAGCATCTCCTCCTCCATCTTCTCGACGGAGGCGTCGCAGACCGCCAGGACCCGGCGTCCCTCGTCCGTGAGGCTCGCCGGGTAGACGCGACGGTGGTTCGGATGCGGATCTCTTCGAATGAGACCCTTCTCCTCCAGGGCGTTCAGCACCTCGATCATCGCCTGCGGGGTCATGTACGCGCGGCGTGCGAGTTGCGCGTTCGACAAGGGCTGGCCGCGCGAGCCAAGCACGCTGAGCGTCGTGTACTGGAGTGTGGTCAGCCCCTGAGGCCCGAGCCGTTCGTTGATCTGAGCGCGAACGGCGCGCTCGAGCCGAGCGATCACGTAGCTGATCCGCGGCTCGACGGGCTCGGGTGGCGCGGCCGCCGACTTGGGAGGGTCATTCACTGCTGCGGCATGCTCGCATACGTGCTTACCGGACTTCGGTTCGATCTCATGCATCGGCTTCCCGCCAGGGACACTGAGTATCAGGCGACCTTGACAGTATCAGGGAGGCTGATAAATACTCGAGCTTCACGCCATCTCGTGCCGGACCGCGTAACAAGGCCGGGGGCGTGCGGTAGCAGTTAGGGTTCTTGGGCAGCGACGGAGAACGCTTGTTGCCCGTGGGTTGCCCAATGCGGTCTCGCCCTTACACGCGAAGAAGACCAGGCTACGCGCGTTCGGCACAGAGACAGGCCTTCTGCGTAATGCCGGAGGTGGGGGTCGAACCCACACGTCCCTGAGGACACGGGATTTTGAGTCCCGCGCGTCTGCCAGTTCCGCCACTCCGGCAAGCCGGAGTTCGATCGTAGCGTCGAGGGCAAGGCACCACTGAGGCCCGGAGGCGGGCTTCGCCCGCCGGGAGGCCAAGCGCGATACTCGGTGCAGCGCGCGCGGAGGGCGGCCGCGGGGGAAACATCGGTTCCCCCTGGGTCATTTAACGCTCGGTTGCTATTTGCGCACCATTGCTGGAGGGCAGATACTCTCGACACGCCGGCTCGACCGGCGCGCTACCGGGTGAATCGACGTGAGGAGGACAGTGTTGACTTCAAAGAAGAGTGTGCTTGCCGCACTCGGGCTGCTGGTCGCTGCGTTGGCGCTCGTCGCTGCAGGTTGCGGCGGCGGCGACGACGGGGGCGGCGAGGTGACGGCGCTGCCGTCGTCCTCGTGCGGAGCGCTCCAGTACGAGGGCGAAGGCGACCCCGACTACATCCTGGCATCGGACTTCCCGCTCCAGGGCTCGTCGCGCACGCAGACCGAGCAGATCGTCGCGGCGATTCAGTTCGAGCTCGAGCAGCGCGGTTGGAAGGCCGGCGACTACAACATCGCCTTCCAGTCGTGCGACGACGCGACCGCTCAGGCTGCGAAGTGGGATTCGGCCAAGTGCTCGCAGAACGGGAACGCCTATGCCGCGAACGACGCGGTGATCAGCGTGATCGGGACGTTCAACTCGGGCTGCGCCGCCATCATCATCCCGCTTCTGAACGAGGCGCCTGAGGGCGGCATCGCGATGATGTCGCCGGCGAACACGTACCCATGTCTGACGGTCAACCTCCCGGGTGGCTGTGACACGAGCGAGCCGGCCAAGTACTACCCGACCGGCAGTCGCAACTACGCGCGTGTCGCACCCGCGGACGACTACCAGGGCGCGTTCGTCGCGGAGTTCATGCAGAAGCAGGGGATCAAGAGCGTCTACATCCTCAACGACAAGGAGGCCTACGGCCTCGGCGTCGCGACCACGACCCGAAAGGCGGCGGAGCACGTCGGCATCAAGGTCGCCGGCTTCGAGGCGTGGGATCCGAAGGCCTCGAGCTACGAGGCACTCATGAACAAGATCAAGGGCACCGACGCGGACGCCGTCTTCCTCGGCGGCCTCATCGACGAGAACGGCGCCCAGGTGATCAAGGACAAGGTGGCCGTGCTCGGGCCGAACGACGGTGCCGTCAAGCTGTTCGCACCGGACGGCTTCACGACCCAGGCCACGATCGACGAGTCCGGCGCAGCGTCGGCCGGCATGTACATGTCGGTCGCGGGCGTGCCGATCGACGCGTTCACAGGGGCTGCTGCAGAGTTCATCCAGCAGCTCCAGGAGGGCCCGCTCGCCGGCAAGGCGATCGACCCGTACGCGATCTACGGCGCGCAGTCGGCGCAGATCGTGCTCGATGCGATCGCTGCCTCGGACGGCTCTCGCGAGGATGTCATCGCGAAGATGTTCGAGACCGAGGTCGAGAACGGTCTGCTCGGCGACTTCGGGTTCAACGAGAACGGCGATCCGACGAACGCGTCGGGCGCGGTGGTCGGCTTCACGATGTACGTAGCCACCGACAAGCTCGAGACGTCGGACAACTTCTCGCCGAATCCCGAGACCGTCACGGCGGCAGGAGCCTAGGAAGGATCACACCCGACGGGGCGGGGGGCATTGCCCTCCCGCCCCGTTTCGGTTTAAAGTCGCCACTCCATGGCCACGGCGACCGCGGCGCTGCACCGCATTCGAGGCTCCAGCCTCATCGACGCCATCGGGCTCGCTCTCCTCGCGCTGGTCATCGTCTGGGTCGTCTTCAAGTTCGCCCAGGATCCGACGCGCTTCCTGAACGTGTCCATCCTTGGCGCCAGGAACGGCGCCATCTACGGGCTCGTCGCGCTCGGGTACACGCTCGTGTACGGCATCCTGCAGCTCATCAACTTCGCGCACGGGGACGTCTTCGCGCTGTCGGGCCTCGTGGCGAGCACGATGGTCCTCTCCGTCTTCGGCCTCGACGAGAGCACAGGGGTCTTCCTAATCATCGTCGGGCTGCTCGGCACGCTTGCGGTCACTATCCCGCTCTTCGCGGTGTTCAACGGCACGATCGAGCGGATCGCCTACAAACCGTTACGGAGGGCGCCGCGACTCGCTCCGCTGATCACCGCGGTGGGCGTCTCGTTCATCGTCCAGAACATCTCGCTGGCGATCTACGGCGTCGACTTCGAGTCCGTGCCGAACTTCATCCCGCGCACCGATGCCGTCGACATCGGCGGCGTCAGGATCGGTTGGAACACCATTGCCGTGTTTCTCATCGTCGTGCCCGTGCTCCTCGTTCTGACGTGGTTCGTTCGATCGACGAGGCAGGGCAAGGCGATGCGCGCGGTCGCCCAGGACACCGAGGCGTCCGCGATGATGGGAATCGACGTCAACCGGACGATCTCGGTGACGTTCTTCATCGCCGGCGGGCTTGCGGCCGTCGCCGGGCTCGTGTACCTGCTGCAGTTCAACATCCGCTACGACACCGGGTTCCAGCTCGGGCTGCTCGCGTTCACGGCCGCGGTGCTCGGGGGGATCGGGAACCTCACTGGCGCGGTCCTCGGAGCGCTGATGATCGGGATGGTCGAGGCCTGGAACGAGGGCCTCGACGGGACGCCAGGCGGAGACTGGACGCGGTCGCTCATCTTCGGGATCCTCATCGCGACGCTGGTGTTCCGCCCGCAGGGCATCCTGGGCGAGCGGACGCCGGAGGGGGCATAGCCAGATGAGCGAGGCGCTCGGCGGATTCGTCCAGCGCGCGCGCACCGATCGTGGCTGGTGGTTCGCAGGGGCGATGATCGCGCTCGGACTGTCGTACCCGCTCATCGTCGAGTACCTCAGGGACATCCCGGTGATCGGCGACTTCGTCCCCGGGACGAGCTCGATGGTCGTGATGATGATCTTCACGATGATGGCGCTCGGCCTGAACGTCGTCGTCGGCTATGCCGGCCTCCTCGACCTCGGCTACGTCGCGTTCTACGCCGCCGGTGCATACGTCGCCGGGTGGCTCGCCTCCCTGCACTTCGAGGACATCACGTTCCATCTCGGCTCGGCCGTCTCCGGCGACCTCCCGGGCATCCACCTCAACATGTGGGTCGTCCTGATCGCCGCCGGGTTCTTCACGACGGTCGTCGGCATCGTGATCGGCCTTCCGACGCTCCGCCTGCGCGGCGACTACCTGGCGATCGTCACGCTCGGCTTCGGCGAGATCGTCCCGCAGTTCGTGCGCAACGCCGACTCGATCGGGGGATTCGACCTCACGGGAGGGACGTTCGGCATCGCACCGATCGACTCGCTCGCGATCGGAGGTGTCGTCTTCCGTCAGGAGTCGAACAAGGACGACCTGTACTACTGGGCCGCGATCGGGCTCGTCCTCTTCACCGTTTTCTGCTGCATCCGGCTGCGCGATTCGAGGCTCGGGAGGGCGTGGGTCGCGATCCGGGAGGACGAGACGGCGGCCGCGGCCATGGGCGTGCCGCTCATGCGGACGAAGACCTGGTCGTACGCGATCGGCGCGTTTTTCGGTGGTGTCGCCGGGGCGTTCTTCGCGAGCTACCGGGCAGGTGCGTTTCCTGCGGACTTCTTCTTCCAGTTCTCCGTCTTCCTGCTCTGCATGGTCATTCTGGGCGGGATGGGCTCGATCTGGGGCGTCATCGCAGGTGGGCTGATCCTCTCGTACCTCGACCGCGAGGGCTTGGCGACGATCGGTTCCAAGATCCAGGAGGGCGGGCTGGACTTCGATCCGACGAAATACCAGTTCGGCATTTACGGGCTCATCATCGTGGTCATGATGCTGCTGCGGCCCACCGGGCTGATACCCGAGCGCCGGCACAAGATCGAGCTCGAGGAAGGCGTGCACGACACGCCCTTCTACGACGTGCAGACCGAGGGCGCGATGACCGATCGCGACCGTTCCGACGACTGATGGAGGCCTCCGGGGACAACCTGCTCGTTGCGGAGAAGGTCCGGAAGGAGTTCGGCGGGCTCGTGGCGACGAACGACATCGACTTCACGATTCTTCGCGGCTCGATCGTGGCGCTGATCGGGCCGAACGGCGCCGGCAAGACGACGTTCTTCAACCAGATCACCGGCGTGTACGTCCCGACCTCGGGCTCGATCGTGTTCGACGGCGTCGAGGTCGTCGGGAAGCCTCCGCACGCGATCGTCGAACTCGGCGTCGGCCGGACGTTCCAGAACATCCGGCTGTTCGCCCAGATGACCGCACTCGAGAACGTCCTCGTCGGGATGCACTGCCGGACGAGCGGCGGCGTCTTCGGATCGATCATCCGGACGCCGAAGGTGCGGCGCGAGGAGCGCGAGAGTCGCGAGCGTGCCCGGGAGCTCCTCACGTACTGCGGGCTCCCGCGCCGGCACGGGGAGTACGCCGGGACGCTCCCCTATGGCGATCAGCGCCGGCTGGAGGTCGCGCGCGCGCTCGCGACCGATCCCAAGCTCGTCCTCCTGGACGAGCCGACGGCGGGCATGAACCCGCAGGAGACCGCCGAGTTCACGGCGTTCACGCACCGCCTGCGCGACGAGAAGGGCCTCACCGTGCTCCTCATCGAGCACGACATGAAGGTCGTCATGGGCGTCTCCGAGCGCATCACGGTGCTCGAGTACGGCGAGAAGATCGCGGAGGGCACGCCGGCCGAGATCCAGGCGAACGAGCGCGTTGTCGAGGCGTACCTCGGGAGAGGTGCCGCGGCGTGACGACGACGGAGCAAGCCGCCGGGCCTGTCCTCGAGATCGACGACATCCATCTCTACTACGGCGCCATTCACGCGCTCAAGGGCGTCTCCCTCACCGTGAACGAGGGCGAGATCGTCACGCTCATCGGCGCGAACGGCGCGGGCAAGTCGTCGACCCTGCGCGCGATCAACGGGATCAACCGCCCGCGCGACGGCCGAATCCGCTTCGAAGGGGAGGACATCACGCACAGGTCCTCGCACAGGATCGTCAAGAGCGGGATCGCGCAGAGCCCAGAGGGCCGAAGGCTCTTCCCGCGCATGAGCGTCACCGAGAACCTCGAGATGGGCGCCTTCCAGCGGACCGACAAGGAGAACTTCACCGAGGACATGGAGCGCGTCTTCGATCTCTTCCCGCGCCTGAAGGAGCGACGCACACAGAAGGCGGGGACGATGTCCGGTGGCGAGCAGCAGATGTGCGCGATCGGCCGCGCGCTGATGGCGCGGCCGAAGCTCCTGCTCCTCGACGAGCCGTCGATGGGACTCGCGCCGATCTTCGTCGAACGCATCTTCGAGACCGTCGTCGAGGTGAACAAGCAGGGCACCCCGGTCCTCCTCGTCGAGCAGAACGCGCTCATGGCGCTCGACGTCGCACGGCGCGGCTACGTGATGGAGACGGGCCGCATCGCTCTCGAGGGCGCGGCGTCGGAGCTCAAGACGAACGAGCAGGTTCGCAAGACGTACCTCGGCGAGGGCTAGCTGCCGACGAGCAGCGGTGGATACGGCGGCGCGAGCAGGATGCCCACGCGCGCACCGCTCCCCGCGACGCCGTGCGCCATGTCGAGCGCGCTCGACATCGAGTGGCTCGGCACGAACCCGAGGGCTCGTGCGGCGACCGCGTCGCGGCTGCCGGCGACGATGACGCGTCCGAGCGTCGAGAGCGCCGGCTGACAGCCCGCCCAGTCGGCGAACGGCAGCCGAGGGTGGCACGCGCGTCCCGCGCGATACTCCTCGAGGGTTCGCGCGTCCGCCGCGGCCGCGCTCTCGGCCTCCTCGAGGGAGCCACCCGCGCGGAGCTCGTCGAAGAGGAAGCGATACGGGGCATGCGTCCCGTGCGCAAACGACCGCGTCAACGAATGCACGAGGACGAGCGTCCCGCCCCGCCGCACCGGGAAGGCGTCGCGCCACTGACGCAGCGCATGACCGAGCGCGATGCCGGCGGAGGTGATCGGGTTCAGCGGCTCGCGCGGCAGGTGCGCGCCGATCCACGGCACGCCGACGACGAGAGCGTCGAGCGGCTCGTCGAGTCGGATGCCGCGGAGCCCGATCGTGCGAACCATCGCTTCCGCATGCGCCACGGACGGCAGGCCCGCGAACGCGGCGGTGGCGGCGAGCGTTCGGTTCTGATCGTTGAGAATCCCGCGCCGCACGGCTCCCGGGAGCAACGAGTAGAGCCGCCGAAACGGCGAGGTCGCCACGTGCTCGAGCGAGGCGGGCTCGTGCGGGTAGCCGCGAAAGCGTCCGGTGAGGCGCGGATGATCGAGGACGAGGGACACACCGAGCAGGCCGGCTCGTGCCGATACAGCCGCCTCGATGGCGAGGGCCAGCTGCCAGGCGGGCTCCCCCGACGCTTGCACGAGCGAGCGCGCGGCCGCGGCGTGCCGGACCGTCTCGGCGTCACTAGCTG
The DNA here is from genome assembly GCA_963787855.1 of uncultured Gaiellaceae bacterium. GTDB lineage: Bacteria > Actinomycetota > Thermoleophilia > Gaiellales > Gaiellaceae > GMQP-bins7. Next base: position 62,600 of record CAWBER010000009.1, on the reverse strand, counting down.
CGAGTAGCGCTCCCGGCCCGCCGTGAACGACGCTCTCGGCCGATGACACGACGAGGACTAGATCGGCGCCGACGACAGCCGGATTGACGCGGGTCTCGTCCACGAGAGGCTCGAGGTCGGGCGCGGCGGCGTCGTGCACGACCACGCGTCCGTGGAATGCCCGGGCCTGCGGGGGAGGGAGGAGGCGCTCGAGCTCCGGCCGCCCGACGCGGCGCGCAAGCCCGCCTGCGACGAGCAGCGTGACCCGCTCGTCCGGGATCCCGAGCGCATCGAGCTCGTCGAGCGCCGTCGCGAGCGCGGTCGGTCGCGGATCGTGCTGTGCGCCGGGGACTGGGAGCGCGGGAGGCTCGACCACGACGGTCACCCGCGCGTCGCGCTCGACCAGATCCGCGAGCGGGGGGCCTGCGAGCGGGAACGCGAGCGCGTCTCGGACCGCCGCCGCGACGTCGACCACGTGTGACGGAGGGGGAGGCGGGCGCAGGAGAACGTCGCCCTCCCCGATGGGCACGCTGACGATCCTCGACCCGGACAGCAGGGGTACGCGACGCATCGGGGCAGGGTAGATACGGTTGCGCGGTGAGTCCCAAGACCCTGACGGGCGAGGAGCTCGTTCTCGACGACGGGCCTGCACGGGACGCCGAGCTCTTCCTCGTGGACGGCAACAACCTCGCGTACCGCGCGTTCTTCGCGCTGCCCGAAGAGCTCCAGACGACGGATGGACAGCCGACGAACGCACTGCTCGGCTTCACGAACATGCTCTTCAAGCTCCTGTCCGACTACAAGCCGCGTGGCGTCGCGGTCGCATGGGACACGCGACCGACGCACCGGAAGGAGATCGACGCCGAGTACAAGGCCGACCGCCGTGCCATGCCTGACCTCCTCCGCGAGCAGTTCCCGCACTTTCGCCCGATCGTCGAGGCGTTCGGATACCAGAACCTCGAGTTCGAGGGGTGGGAGGCCGACGACGTCATCGCCACGCTCGCCACCCAGGCCGACGAGGCCGGCGTGAAGACATGCGTGGTCTCGACCGACCGCGACGCGTTCCAGCTCGTGTCCGAGAACGTCTGCCTGATGATGACCCCGAGGGGCGTCGCCGACGTCCAGGTCTACACGCCCGAGCGCGTCGAGGCCCGCTACGGCATCCAGCCGTCCCAGATCCCCGACTTCATCGGCCTCAAGGGCGACTCGAGCGACAACATCCCTGGGATCCCCGGGATCGGCGACAAGACCGCCGGGCAGCTCGTCGCGCAGTACGGGTCGCTCGAGGAGGTCGTGGCACACGCCGGCGAGCTGTCGCCCGCTCGCTCGAGGTCGATCTCGGAGAATGCCGAGCAGGCGGTGGCGTCGAAGAGTCTCGCGACGATGCGACGCGACCTCGACCTCGGCGTCGACTCCGCGACGCTCGTCCTCGCCCCGCCCGACCGTTCGGAGCTCAAGGAGATCTTCCGCCGCTTCGAGTTCCGCGGCCTCCTGAGTCGTGTCGACACGCTCGACGAGCTGCTGCCGGCCGCTGAGCGCCCCGAAGCGGAGACCGAAACCGTCGCGTGGCGCGAGGGCGACCTGGCGGGACTGCGGGGGCGCGTCGGAGTGGCCGCCGACACCGAGCGCGTCGCCATCGCGACCGAGACGGGCGGGGTCGTCGTCGCCGCGAACCCTGGTGACACCGTGTCACAAGGCTCGGACCTTCAGATCGTCGCGCACGACGCCAAGGCATTGCGGGTCGGCGAGCCCGTTGCGGACGACACGATGCTGCTCGCGTACCTGATCGATCCCGGCCGCGCCGAGTACGACCTGGACGATCTCATGGCCGAGTACGGCGTGGAGCTCGAGCCCGATCCGCCCGCGGAGGAGGAGACGGCGCGGCTCGTCCGGCACGCCGAGGCCGCGAGACGCCTCGCGCCGCCGCTGCACGCGAAGGTCGTGGAGCGCGGCTCGGAGCGGCTGTACCGCGACGTCGAGCTTCCGCTCACCGTCGTCCTCGGCGCGATGGAGGACGCCGGCGTGCGCATCGACACCTACCGCATGGGCGAGATCACGGCTCGGCTCAACGACCGCATCGAGGAGCTCGAGGCGCGCGCGTACGAGCTGGCGGGCGAGGAGTTCGTCCTCGGGTCACCGCAGCAGCTGGGCCGGATCCTCTTCGAGAAGCTGGAGCTCACGCCGGGCAGGAAGGGAAAGACCGGCTACTCGACCGACTCCAAGGTACTCCGCGCGATCCGTGCGGATCACGAGATCGTCCCGGCGATCGAGGAGTGGCGCGAACTCACCAAGCTCGTGAACACGTACCTCGGGCCGCTGCCGACGCTCATCGGCGAGGACGGCCGGCTGCACACGACGATCAACCAGACGGTCGCCGCGACGGGCCGGCTGTCGACGACCAGCCCGAACCTGCAGGCGATCCCGATCCGGACGGAGCTCGGCCGCGAGATCCGCTCCGCCTTCGTCGCGGAGCCCGGCTCGAGGCTCCTCTCGGCCGACTACTCGCAGATCGAGCTGCGCATCCTCGCCCACGTGTCAGGGGAGCCGAAGCTGCGCGAGGCGTTCGCGCGCGGGGAGGACATCCACACGGCCACCGCAGCGGAGGTGCTCGGCAAGGATCCCGCGACGCTCACAAAGGACGAGCGGAACGTCGCGAAGATGATCAACTTCGGCATCGTCTACGGCATCTCCGCGTTCGGGCTGTCCGAGAACCTCGACATCCCCAAGGAGCAGGCGCAGGCGTACATCGACGCATACCTCGCACGCTTCCCGCTCGTGCAGGCGTTCATCGCTCGGACGATCGCCCAGGCTTCGGAGGACGGCTATGCGACGAGCTTGCTCGGCCGACGGCGTCCCGTTCCCGAGCTTCGCGCGATGAACCGCCAGACCCGTGGCTTCGGTGAGCGCGTCGCCGTGAACTTCGTCATGCAGGGCTCGAACGCGGACATCATCAAGGTCGCGATGGTCGCGATCCACGAGCGGCTCCGCGCGGAGGGAAGGAGCGCGCAGCTCGTGCTCCAGGTGCACGACGAGCTCCTGCTCGAGGTCCCGGAGACCGAGGTCACGAAGGTCCGCGGGCTCGTGCGCGAGGAAATGGTCGGCGCCTACCCGCTCGATCCGGCGCTCGCTGTCGACATCGGCGTCGGGGATGACTGGGCGGAGGCCAAGTCGTAACAAGCTGGCGTTTGGGCCGTTGGCGCGGCGGGGACGCCCGTTGGGATCGAGTGCGTCAATCGGGTGAGGGGAGACACATGACATCCGCTTTCAAGGCGGCCGGTCGCGGGCGCATGCTCTCGGCCGTCGCGGTACTCGCCACTCGACCCGACGCAGACCTACATCGTCACCGCGAACAACTTCATCGCCGACGGCCAGGACAACTTCGTCACGTTCCGCGAGGTCGACCCCGCGACGCGTATCGGCGGCGGGATCGATCTCGACGAGCTGATCAGCTATCTCGGCTCGGATCTGGCGCCGATCGCACCTCCCGGCACCGATCGGGCAAACGAGTTGCCGTAGCCCGGCGCGTCACAACTCGAGGGACTCGCCGTCCTGGGGGATCACCACCCCCGGGACGGCGGCCGCGAGCATTGCGCGCTCGAGGAAGCAGTGGTTGATCGCCTCCATGTGGACGGCGAGGACGGTCGGGACGCGATCAACGACCTCCCGCACGTCGTCGGCGCCCATGACGATAAGACCGCCCTCGACGAACTCGGCGCCACCCGCGTTCACGACTGCGACGCGAGGCGCGAAGCGGGCGATCGTCTCCTCGACGCCCTCGAACCAGACCGTGTCGCCCGCGAGATAGAGGTCGTCGAGCACGAATCCGCTCACCGGCGCAAGCAGCTCGGCGACCCGGCCGGTCCCGTGGCGCGCCGGCGTGCGCGTGACGCGTAGCCCGTCCCACTCGAGCGCATCGTCGACTGGCCGCACATCGAGTCCGAGCGTGCGGAGGGCCGCCTCGTCCTCGGGTTGGCAGAAAACTGGCACGTCCCGCGGCAACAGCTCCTCGCCGCGAGTGTCGAGATGATCGCGGTGCCGGTGCGTGACGATGACGGCATCGAGGTCGCGGACGACCTCCTCCGCAGGGAACGGCAACGGCACGGTCGGGTTCGCGACCTGGTTGCGCGTCCCCTCGATCGGAGGCCTGGCACCCACGTCGTCGAGCATCGGATCGACCAAGATCCGGCGTCCGTCGAGCTCGACGACGATCGTCGCACTCCTCACGAGCGTGATGCGCACGGCGAGGTTCTAGCGCAGAACGCTTGACCGGGATTTGTGCTGCATCCGGCTATACTCCGCGATCCGATGGCGAACGACATCGCCGAAAAGCCCGCTGCCGCCGAAGAAGGGGTCTGGACACACGGCCCAGACGGGGAGCTCATCCCCGACTACGACGCTGCCTTCCCGGAGATCAACGAGGGCGAGGTCGTGCACGGCACGGTCGTGCGCGTGGACAAGGACGAAGTGCTCGTCGACATCGGTTACAAGTCGGAAGGCGTCATCCCCGTTGCCGAGCTGACGATCCGCCGGTCCGTCAACCCCGCCGACGAGGTAGCGGTCGGTGAGGAGATCGACGCGCTCGTGCTCACGAAGGAGGACGCGGAAGGCCGGCTGATCCTGTCGAAGAAGCGCGCCCGCTTCGAGCTCGCGTGGAAGCGCATCGAGGGTGCAGCCGAGTCAGGCGAGCCGGTGACGGGCAAGGTCATCGAGGTCGTCAAGGGAGGCCTCATCCTCGATCTCGGGGTCCGTGGCTTCCTGCCGGCGTCGCTCGTGGACATCAGGCGCGTCCAGGACCTCGACGAGTTCCTCGGCAAGGAGCTCCGCTGCAAGGTCATCGAGCTCAACCGCTCGCGCAACAATGTCGTCCTGTCGCGCCGCGCCGTCCTCGAGGACGAGCGCAAGGAGATGCGCCAGGCGATCCTCGATCGGCTGAGCCCCGGCGACGTCATCGAGGGCCAGATCTCGAACATCGTCGACTTCGGCGCATTCGTCGACCTCGACGGCATGGACGGCCTCATCCACATCTCCGAGCTTTCTTGGAGCCACGTGAACCACCCGTCCGAGGTGCTGGACATCGGTCAGACGGTCAAGGTCAAGGTGCTCGACATCGACCGCGACCGGCAGCGGATCTCGCTCGGCCTCAAGCAGACGCAGACGGACCCGTGGCAGCAGGTGGTCGAGAGCTACCGCGAGGACGACGTCGTCGAGGGCCGCGTGGCGAAGGTCGTCACGTTCGGCGCCTTCGTCGAGATCCTCCCGGGCGTCGAGGGCCTCGTCCACATCTCCGAGCTCGCTCCGCACCACGTCGAGAACCCGCGCGAGGTCGTCTCGCAGGGAGATGCCGTGAACGTGCGCATCCTCGAGATCGACGGCGAGCGCCGCCGGCTCTCGCTCTCGCTGAAGCGCGTCGAGGAGGGCGACCAGCCCGTCCCTCGCGCAGACGGCGCCGAGTCGGTGCACACGATGCCCGACCTCAAGCTCTCCGAGGAGGCATTCCCGACTACCGCGGCGGCCGTCGAGACGGTCGTCGAGACGGATGCCGAGCCGGAGCCCGCGACAGCCGAGGTCGAGGAGATCGCCGACGAGGTCGTCGCGGAGGTCGAGCTCGAGGAGACCGAGACCGAGGCTGAGCCCGAGACCGAGGCCGCCGAGGAGATCGTCGCCGAGGTCGAGCCCGAAGAAGCGGACGCCGACGACGCCGAGCACGCCGAGGATCCGGCGGTCGAAGTCAGCTCCGAGCAGCCCGAGTCCGAGTAACCCTCGCTCCGTGACCCGCCCGCTCGCGGTCGCGATCACCGGTGGGATCGGGGCCGGCAAGTCCACCGCGCTGGAGTCGTTTCGCCGTCACGGCGCCGCGACCGTCTCGAGCGACGAGATCGTCCACCACCTGCTCGCGACCGACCCCGAGGTCAAGCGCGCACTCGTCGAGCGGCTCGGCGAGGAGATCCTCGGCGAGGACGGCGCGCCCGATCGCGAGCGCATCGCGTTCAAGGTGTTTCGCGACCGTGAGGCCCTCGACTTCCTCGAGAAGCTGCTGCATCCGCTCGTGTCACGCGAGTACATGACCTGGCGCGAGCAGCTCGCGAAGCTCCCGAATCCTCCGGACGTCTGCGTCACGGAAGTGCCGCTCCTCTACGAGGTTGGGGCCGAGGAGCGCTTCGACAAGGTGGTCGTGATCACGGCGCCCTCGAAGCTCCGTGAGGCCCGGAGAGGTCGCGCGGACGATCGCGAGGCGCGGCTCGTCCCCGACAGGGAGAAGGCGAAGCGCGCGGACTTCACGTACGTGAACACGGGGACGCCGGACCAGCTCGATGCCTGGGTTGCCGAGGTCATGGCTACCCTGACACAGCCCTCCTAGCGCGTCCTTCCATGCGGTTCGTCGTCGCGATCTCCCTTGCGTTGCTCGCGTTCGCGGGCGTCGCGGCGTGGGTCGTCGAAGCGGAGCCCGACTGGTACCTCCGCGCCCGCTACCCGCTCGAGTACGAGCACATCGTGAGCGCCCATGCGCGGAACTACGACCTCGACCCGGCGCTGCTCGCGGCGGTGATCTACGCCGAGAGTCGCTTCGACGCGGACGTCGAGTCGTCAGCCGGCGCCGTCGGTCTCATGCAGCTCCTTCCGGACACGGCGAAGGGGATCGCGCTACGGACGGGGGGTGACAGGTTCGTCGAATCGGACTTGCTCGATCCCGAGATCAACGTCCGCTACGGCTCCTGGTACCTGGACCACTTGCGCGCGCGCTACGACGGAGACATGCACCTTGCGCTCGCGGCGTACCACGCGGGCCAGGGCAACGTGGACGAGTGGCTCGCGCAGAGCAGCGGGATCGCCTTCCCGGAGACGCAGGTCTACGTGGACGAAGTCGAGCGGGTCAGGCGGGTGTACGCGAAGGCGTACGCCGGCGAGCTCCGCCGATAGCGTCTTCGAGAAGCCCGAGGACCAGCCCGACCGGCGGCGGATCCTCGCCGGTGGCACGTTGCACCATGAGGCCGTGCAGCACGAGGTTGACGAAGATCCCGAGCGACTTGGGGTCCAGGTCGTCGCGAATCTCCCCCGCGCGCTGCGCCTCTTCGACGCGTGCGCGGTTCGCCAGCACGAACTCGGTCTCACGGTCCTCCAGGCGAGTCCTGAACGCCGGATCGGTCCGCGCCCGCCGCACGAGCTCGAGGTAGACCGAGAGCCACGACGGATCGAAATCGAGGATCTCGTGTAGCACGCCCTCGAGGCCCCGGTCGAGAAACACGTCGGACACGCGTTTGGTGTCGCGGGCGGCGAGCTCGAGAAACAGGTCCTCCTTGGAGGGGAAGTAGTTGAAGATCGCGCCGCGCGAGAGGCCGATCTCGCGCTCCAGCTTTGCAACGGTCGCGCCCTCGTAGCCGTGCTCGGCGAAGCAGCGACGGGCGCCTTCGAGGATCTGCTCGCGGCGCTCAGCCTTGCGCTCCTCGGAGATCTTTGGCATCTCGCGGATCGTACTTTACAAAACCGTACAGACGTTTTATTATCTTCCCGCCATGGTCGAACCGGCGGCGACGGGAGTGAAGAAGACCGCAGTGTCTGCGCTCGTCGCCGCCGAGACCATCTCGGTCCTCGGCACGCGGATGACGTACCTCGCGCTGCCGTGGTTCGTCCTCGTCACGACGGGCTCTCCCGGGAAGATGAGCCTCGTCCTCGCCGCGGAGATCCTGCCGATGGCGATCCTCGGCATCCCGAGCGGCTCCGTCGTGCAGCGGCTGGGCTCGCGCACAACCATGCTCGTCGCGGACGCGGCGCGTGGGCCGATCCTCGTTTCGATCCCGCTGCTCTACTCGGCCGGCGCGCTCAGCTTCGAGCTATTGCTCGCGCTCGTCGCACTCCTGGGGTGCTTCATGCCGCCGTACTTCGCCTCCCAGCGAACGATTCTCCCCGAGCTCGTCGGCGAGAACGAGACGCGAATGTCGCAGGCGAACAGCGCGATCGAGGGAGGCACCGCGATCGCGGCCATCGTCGGCCCGGCACTCGCCGGAGCGCTCATCCCTTTCCTCGGGGCACCTAATGTCCTTTACGTCGATGCCGCGACCTATGTCGTGGCGTTCGCGCTGATCCTGGCGTTCGTGCCGCGCCGGAAGCCGGTCGCAGCGACGACGGAGCACGGCATGCTTGCAGGCCTCCGCTTCCTCCTCCGCGACCAGCTACTGGGGCCGATCGCCGCGATCGTCGTCTGTACCGGGTTCCTCGGAGCGGGCCTGACGGCAGGCCTCCCGGTGTACGCATTCGACGAGTTCGACGGCAGACCGTGGATCGCGGGCGCGTTCTACGCGGCGCTCGGTGCCGGCGCCCTCGTAGGGAGCCTGGCGGCAATCGTCGTCGTGCGGAAGGTTGCTCCGCTCCGACTCGCCGGGATCGCGATCCTTGCCTTCCTCGTGCCGATGTGGGTGCTCCCGTTCCTGCCGCCCTGGCCGGTCGTCATGGGGGCGCTGTTCACGGCATCGTTCTTCGCACCGCTGATCAACGGCCCGGTGTTCGGCGTACTCACCGCGCGCACGCCCGATGCGCTCCGGGCGAAGGTGATGACGGCCGTCGTCGCGGTGAACACGCTGGCGGCCCCGCTCGGCTTTCTCGCCGCCGGCCAGATACTCGAGCACTGGGGCGTAGCGCCGCTCTTCGCCGTCGTCACCGTCGGGATGACCGCCGCCGGGCTCGCGTTCGCCGCGATCGCGTGGCGACACAGCGACGACGAGCCCGTCTCCGAGCTCGCCGTGACGTAGAGCGACCGCCAGCGCGCGACGGTGCGCTGGCGGTCGTTCTTCCCTCCCCGTTACGGCGTATAGGCGGCAGCCCAGGGAAGCTGCCCGGAATTGCACACGTAGTGCTCGCCGTCGTAGGTGAAGTCGCTCGAGGACCTCACTGTCCCAGTTACCGCTGACCCGTCGATCACCCGAAGGGGGTCGGCCTCAGCCGACCCCCTTCGGGGAGACGCCTTAGCTGACCCTGGTCGGAAGGGCGACGACCTCGTTGTCGGCAGGAAGCGCGTCTCGGGCGCCGCTGATCGTTGCAACCGCCTTGAACGTCACCTTTCCCACGGCCTTGTCCTCCGGCCGGAAGGTGTAGGAGAACGTGAAGGACGTTCCCTGTCGCCGAGCCCTAACGAGCTGCATCGAATTTCCCACGGGCTCGAAGCCACCGGGGACGCTTCGGAGAAGCTGGACCGAGACGTTCTCGTCGTACCGAGCGGACTTCGCTTCGACCGTGATCGTCTTGGTCTTTCCCACCTGCGCGGACTGCGGGACGACGAGCTTCGTGATCCCGACATCGTGTGTCCGCACGCTCACCGTGACGGTGGACGTGCCGGTCCTGCCGTCGCTCGTCCGCGCGGTCATCACGACGACGTAGTCCCCGTCGGCGAGATAGCGATGGGAGGCTCCGTGCTCTTCGGCAGTACCGCCGTCCCCGAAGTTCCAGTGGACGGACTCGGTCGGGAACGCTGCCGGATCGAACACGTGCGCGGAGAATTGGACCGTGTCGAACGAGCTCGGGTCGAACGGCTGGTACATGGCTGCGGTGCTGATGCTCGGCGCTTCACTGATCGAGAGGCCGAGAAGCCCGCCACAGCAGACGTTGCCGGTGTGCCCGACCTGGAACATGTAGGTCGTCCCGGCTTCGGCCTGGAAGATGCGTCTGGAGAAGGAGCTCGTGCCCGGCACCTCCTCGAGAGAGGCGACCGAATCACCCGTGTACACGCGGGCTTCGCCGCAACAGTTCGAAACCTGGACGAGGAGAGGACCGCTCGCGGCGGCCTCGTAGCTCCACCACGCGGTCCCCAGGAAGGACGCGGTGGCTGGCGGCTCGTCGCTCTCGACAGTCGCGGCGAGCATCGGGACGACGTCCGAATACGGCACTGCACTGACCTCTTTCGCGTCTGCGAACGCGTCGTTCGGCGGAGGGTCGACGGCTGCGACGTCAACCTGGATGGGTGTCGACCCGAACCCGCTGTCCGACACCTGGATGTAGTACGTACCGAACGGCTGCAGCAGCACCGTCGTCGAGCCGAAGAGACAGCCGTCGAAGCCGAGGTTGCCGACACTTCCGCCGCCGAAGTCGCGGAGCAGCGTCCCGACGGCGCCGGAGACGGTGATCGTCACGGGCTGCCTGATCGATCCGTCGATCCGGTACCAGACGGATCGCGTCTTGAAGTTGCAGAAGTGCTGCTCGCCCGGCTCGACGCCGGCGTCCTCGAGATCCGCGCTGTCGGAGAACGGCAAGGCTCCGATGAGGCTCGCCGACGCGAATGCGTCGTTCGAGGGTGGCGCGGCGGTTGCCGCGCTGGGCGATACGAGCACGAGAGCCGTCGCGATGACGACAAGTGTTGAGCGCACGGAGTGCCTCCTTCGATGGTGAGTGGAGCCCATCGTCCGAGGGCGCGCTCAAGAACGCCTCAAGGACTCGCGGGCCTGCGTCAGCGCTCGACGAACTGGATCGCCGTGCGGCTCGAAAGGATCAGTCGGCCGCCGTCGTACCAGCGGCCCGCGAAGTCGTGCCAGCCGACCGGAAGGCCGGTCGCGAACTCGGCGATATTCGTCTTGCGTACCGGAACGTCTGCCTCGGTGTGGACCTCGGTGAGCATCGCGACGGGCTCTCCGTCCACGTCGAGCTCGAACCGCGCGCTCGCGTCGAGGCCCGTATCGGAGTCGTGCTCGGCCTCGAACCCGTAGCCGACCCAGAACGGCCTGTCGGCTCGGTACATCGTCGTCGTCGCTCCGCCCGGGAAGATCACGACTCGCTGGTCCTCCATGCCGCTCGCGGGCGAGACGGTGACGACGAGGGCAGCCATGAGGACCTCCTTGCTCGAGGATGCGCATGTCCCGAGAGTGCGCGCCGCGTCTCAAGGACGGCTCAAGGCAGGGATGGCAATCCTTCAGGCTGCGTGAGAAAGTGCGTCCGCACACGAGCACCGAGGGAAAACGAATGGACGGAGCTACCGGGGCAGGCACCCCAGAGCCCGAGGTACGCCTCCTCGGCCCCATCGAAGTCGCGCGAGCGGGAACGCCTGTGGCGCTTGGAGGGCCGAAGCCGCGCGCGCTCCTCGCCGCCCTCGCGCTCGAGGCGGGCCGCGTGGTTTCGGTGGATCGCCTCGTCGAGGCGCTCTGGCCGGGCGACCCACCTGAGACGGCCGGGCACGCAGTTCAGGTCTACATCTCCCAGCTCCGAAAGGCGCTCGGGCCGGTGCTCGTAACCCGCGCGCCCGGATACGTGCTCGAGCTCGCGCCCGATCACGTCGACGTCCACCGCTTCACGCGACTGGCGCAGGAGGGGCGCGCAGCGCTCGCGGGCGGCGATCCGGTCGTCGCCGAACGCGCGATGCGCGAGGCGCTCGCTCTCTGGCGCGGGCCGGCGCTCGCGGACTTCCTCTACGAGCCGTTCGCGCAGAACGAGATAGCACGTCTCGACGAGCTGCGCACGGTCGTTCTCGAGGGGCGCATCGGCGCCGATCTCGCGCTGGGCCGCCATGCCGAGCTCGTGTCGGAACTCGAGGCGCTCGTCCAGGCGCAACCGCTCCGCGAGCGTCCTCGCGCCCAGCTCATGCTGGCGCTGTACCGCTCCGGCCGACAGGCCGACGCGCTCGCCGCCTACCGCGCGGCGCGGGAGACCCTCGTCGGGGAGCTCGGCATCGACCCCGGCCCCGAACTCCGCGAACTCGAGGCCGCGATCCTGCGCCAGGACGACTCGCTGCTGCTCGAAGAGGTTCCGCTGGCCCGCCCGGCGATGCAGTTTCGCCGGCTCGTCACGGTTCTCTTCGTCGACGTAGTCGAGTCCATGGCGCTCGCCGAGGCACTCGATCCCGAGGCGCTCGGCCGGGTCCTCCAGAGCTACTTCGAGACGGTCTCTGCTGCACTCATGCGACATGGCGGGTCGGTGGAGAAGTACGTCGGCGACGCCGTCATGGCTGTCTTCGGCATCCCCGTGTCGCACGAAGACGACGCGCTGCGCGCCGCACGCGCGGCCCTCGACATCCGGGCAGCGATCGCGGCTCTCAACGGCCACCTCGAGCACCAGCACGGTGTCGGGGTCGAGATCAGAATCGGGATCGAGACCGGCGAGGTTGTCGCGACGCCGACCGACGCGCGCCAGCGCTTCGTCACTGGCGAGGCCGTAGGCATCGCGGCGAAGCTCGAGCAGGCTGCCGGCGCGGACGAGATCGTCGTGGGTGAGCTCGCAGGGCGTCTCATCGATCACGCGGCGGTGCTGGAGCCGCTCGGAGAGATCGCGATCAAGGGCAAGCGCGAGCCGGTGCAGGCGTACGGGCTGGTCGAGCTCAGCCAGGTCACGCCTGCATTCGAGCGGCGCCAGGAGGCGCGGCTGGTGGGACGCAAAAGCGAGCTCGCCGCGCTTCGTCGCGTACTGAAGCGCTCGGCGGATGGCTCGGACGTGCGCGTGGCGGTGGTCGTGGGCCCCGCTGGAGTCGGGAAGTCGCGACTCGCAGCCGAGCTGAGCGCGCGCGCGAGGGACGTAACCGCACTGTGGGGCCGCTGCCTCTCGTACGGCGAGGGCATCACCTACTGGCCACTGCGCGAGGCTCTCGAGCAGGCTGACGTGAGCGCCGAGCGGGATGCGGTCCTGGCGGCGCTCGACGCGGACACGCCGCCACCCGCGGCCGAGATCGCCTGGCTCTTCCGGCAGTTCTGCGAGGCAAGGGCGTGGGAGCGGCAACTCGTCCTCGTCTTCGATGACGTCCACTGGGCGGAACCGACGTTTCTCGAGCTGCTCGAGCACCTCGCGGAAAAGGGGACCGGCGCGATCGCCGTCGTATGTCTCGCGCGCGAGGAGCTTCTCGAGGACCGGCCCTTGTTCCTCGAGGGGCGGGCGAACACGAGCCGAATTGCGCTCGACGCGCTTCCGACCGACGAGACCGATGCGCTGCTCGACGGACTCGGCGGGACCGTCCTCGAGTCCGATCAACGCACGCGCATCGTCGAAGCGGCGGAGGGGAACCCGCTGTTTCTGGAGCAGCTCCTGGCGCTGGCGTTGGAGGGCGGCCTCGCCGAGCGCGCGTTGCCGGAAACCATCCAGGCCCTCCTCGCCGCGCGCCTCGACCGCCTGGGGCCTGGTGAGCGCGCGGTTCTCGAGCGGGGCGCCGTCATCGGCAAGGAGTTCCCGTTGGACGACGTCATGGCGCTGATCGATCCGGAGGCCGCTCCGACGACCGAGGTGCACATGAGCACCCTCGCTGCGCGAGGGTTCGTGCGGCCCGCCGCACCGGGCGCGTTTCGTTTCCGACACGTCCTCGTCCAGGAGGCCGTCTACCGCGCTGCGCCGAAGCGCCTACGGGCGGAGCTGCACGAGCGCTTCGCCGACCGGCTCGACAGTGAGTCGCCGGATCTTCCCGACCTCGACGAGTTCGTCGGCTACCACCTCGAGCAGGCGTACCACCTGCGGGCGGAGCTCGGCGAGTCGGATCGGCGCACGGAGCAACTCGCGCGGGATGGCAGCCGCCGCCTGGGTGAGGCCGGCTTCCGCGCGGCCAAGCGCGGCGACGTGCCGGCCGCGATCGGCTTGTTCCGACGGGCGACCTCGATGGAATCGCTTCGACCGGAAGACGCCAGTGACCTGCTGAGCGAACTCGGGAACCTCTTGCGCGCCGCTGGCGATCTCGAGGGCGCGCTGGAAGCACTCGAGGGTGCGGTGGGCCTCGCGAGCGCTGCAGAGGATCGGAAGGCTCTGGCGCGGGCGGAGATGGAACGGGCGTACGTACTTCTCACATTCCATTCGAAGACCGGCGACGAACTGCTGGAGGTGACAGCCAGGGGGCTGCCAGTATTCGAGGCCGCCGGAAACGACAGGCTCCTAGGCCGCGCTTGGATGCTCACCGGCTGGATCCAGGGCGGCCATCGCGGCCGTAACGACCTCAGGCTCGAGGCGGCCGAGAGAGCGCTTGTCCATTACGAGCGCTCGACCTGGCCTATATCCGCGCCGGTTGGTGAGATCGCAAACGCGCTCTACTTCGGGCCGACGCCAGTCCGCGCGGCTATCGATCGATGCGAGGTCCTGCTGGAACTGGACTCGCTCGACGAACTGGGCCGGGCCAACGTGGGGGCGTACTTGGGAGGTCTCGTCGCTCAGACTGGCGACTTCGATCGTGCGTACGCACTGCTCTCAGCGTCTGCGGCTGCCTTTGATGCGCTGGGACAAAGGACGTCCGCAACGACCCTCAACAGCATGATCCTCGGCGAGGTGCACTTGCTCGCCTCCGACGCGCTAGCCGCCGAACATCATCTCCGGACCCTCTGTGTCGAGCTCGAGAGCACACACGCCTTCAGCAATCTTGCGAGCGTCGCGGGAGTGCTGGGAGAGGCGCTCTACTCGCTCGAACGTGACGACGACGCGTATGAATGGACGGAGGTTGCCGAGCAGTACTCCGCCCCTGACGATCTCGACGCGCTCGTGCTCTGGATGCCCGTTCGCGCCAAGATCGACGCGCGACGAGGGCTCGTCGAGAGCTCCGCTGCCCTGGCGACGAAAGCGGTTCGGCTCGCCGAGACGACAGACGTCCTGAACCGCCATGCCAAGTCGAGGAACGATCTCGGTGTCGTGCTCCGGACTGCGGGTCGCGTAGACGAGGCGCGAGCCGCCCACGCTGCCGCTCTCAGGCTGTACGAGGCGAAGGGGAACGTCGTCGGTGCAGATTGGACGCGCGCGCTACTCGAAGAGGTTGCCTTCGTCTGAACGAACGAAGCCCGCATGCGCGGGCTCCGTTCGCTCCGGTACATGGCGTCATCAGCCGCCGCTGGGGCCGGGGCCGCCCGCCGAAGCGAGCAGCGGGGCCGCGAGCGCGAGCAGACCGACTGCGAGCACGACGAGCGTGCGGTGCAGTGAAGTGACCTGGCGCATGGTTCCCTCCTCTCGGGTTCCGGGTATGCGCCGGTCACGCTCGATCCGACCTCTAACCGCCCGACCACGGGCGGCTAACCAATCGCCAACGACTCGTCGGCAGCTCCGTGGCTCCGGAGAAGTGCTCTCTCAGCCGGGCATTCACCTGCACGACGAGGCGTCGCCGGAGTCGTCGGAACCGCTTCTAGCCCAGCTTCTCGGCCAGACCCGACACGCCGTCGCTTCCACTCACCCGGATGCGGCGGAGCTCGTACGGCTCGTTGGGATGCGCGAGCCCCTCGATCGTCGTCGACGCGCCCAGGTAGCCAGCCCGTCGAACTGCGCGGATCACGCGCGCGTCGTACTGCCCGGCCGGATAGCAGAAGAAGTCGACCGGGACGCCGAACTTCGCACCGAGGACGGCTCGCGAGCGCGACACCTCGCGCGTCAAGGTGTGGGCGTCGAGGCCCGTGAGGTCCGGATGAGTGAGCGTGTGGGATGCGAGCTCCCACCCGTCTGCGAGGAGCCGCCGCACCTTGTACTGGCTGAGCCCTCCGGAAACGTGCAGGTTCTTGACCGTCAGGTTGAGCACGCCAGGCCACGACCGCCGCTGCAGGTGTGGCCAGGCGGCCTCGGCGACGCTCCGGTAGCCGTCGTCGAACGAGATGACGACCGGCTTCGGAGGCAGCGCGCCCCCGCGGTGCCAGTGGTTCCAGACCTGTCGCTGGGTGACCGCGCCGTAGCCGTGTCGGGCGAGCCACCGCATCTGTCCGGCGAAGTCGCGCTCGCTGACGTATAGGTCCGGGTACGGAGCGTCCGCGGGCGGATCCGCGATCACGTGGTACATGAGGATCGGAACCGGCGCGTGCGCCGGCTTCGCATCCGTGGCCGAGAGGCCGGACGACACGAATGCGAGGGCGGCCAGCGCGGCCGCGGCTGAGGTGAAGCGGTAGGTAGTCATGTCCGGCACGGTCGAAGGGCGCTCCAACCGGCCGGAAACGGGCGGCTAACGGCTCGCTAACCGCCCGTTGTCGCTCGGGGAATCAGCGATCGCTCACGTCGAGCCGAAAGCGGGCCTGATCCGCGTTCCCGCGCGTGTCGCGGACGGCGACCTCGACCACGTAGCGCCCAGGCGGCAGGTCGCGCGCCAGGACGAGGCGGTAGCGGCCGGGAGCGCGCACGTGGTTCTGCATGACTCCCGTCGGCCCAGACCTCGTCGAAGACGGACGCGGACGGGATCGTGGAGCGGAAGTCCACGAGCGTCGCCCAGCCCTGGATCGTGTGTCCCTTCGCGTCGCGGATGCGGCCGCGCACGAGAGCCGGCATGACCGGGAGGTCGTGCCAGGGCCGAGGGACGGCGAGGGGCGTCTCGTCGTAGGCCTCGACGACGAGCTCGCCCGACCGATCGACGACCGCCGAGCGGACGCTCGGCCGCGTCTCGTCCGAGAACGGCCCCAGCGCACCCGGGCGGAGCGGGTTCACGTAGCGATCGCCGTGCTTCTCGGAGAAGTGCACGTGGCCGTACGGCTCCTCGATGTGCCCGATCACCGTCTTGTATGCCGTCACGTACTGGCCGCTCCGCACGACGGGCACCACGTGCCAGTAGCTGAACTCCACGTCGTTCCGTCCGACGATTGCGATCGTCGTCGAGTGCAACGCGTGGATGTGGGCGGTCCCGCTCATCGTCGCGTAGACCGGCGTGCCGTTCGGTGCCGAGATGTCGATGCCGAAGTGGAACTGGCGCGACTGGCCGTGGTTGGAGATCCGCGGATCTCCGAAGAACCCGCGCACCGGGTGCTGCGCGCGGAACGGCTTGACGGGCCAGGCATAGGTGTAGCGGTCCGCCGGCTTGGCCTGGCGAGCTTGCAGTGGCGCGCGCTGTGCGTCGCGAGCCGGGGAGACGGTTGGCGCGATCCCGGCGCCGGACGGGGCGTTCGACGAGGCGAGCGCGAGAGCGGTGAGTGCCACCGCAACCGAGGTGATGCGTGAAGTGGTCATGGCCGGCACGGTCGGAGGGGCCTCCAACCGGCCGGCAACGGCGCTCTAACGAGCGGCTAACCAGGCCTTGAGCGGGCTTTGAGCCCGTTCGAGTGATCTGTGTCCGGATGCTGGACACAGGCCAGCTCGGCGTTCTAAGGTCGCCCGTCACGCTCGAATTCCGGATACTCGGCCCGCTCGAGGTCTCGACCGAGACCGGGCACGTCGCGCTCGGCGGTCCCAAGCAGCGCGGGCTCCTCGCCATCCTCGTGCTCGAGGCGGGCGCGTCGTCCCGACCGAGCGGCTGGTCGATCTCCTCTGGGGCGAGGAGGCGCCGAAGACTGCGACGGCCTCGCTCCAGAACGCCGTCGGACGGCTCCGCCGTGCTCTCGGGAGCGACGTCCTCGTGACCCGTGCGCCCGGCTACGTGCTCAACGCGACGCCCGAGCAGATCGATGCGCGCCGCTTCGAGCGGGCGCTGGCGGATGCGCGTCGGCTCCCCGCCGAGGAGCGGCGGGAGAGCCTGCAAGCCGCGCTCGACGCTCTGGCGCGGTCCGGCGCTCGCCGAGTTCGCCTTCGACGACTTCGCACAGGCCGAGATCCGCCGACTCGAGGAGCTGCGGCTCGTCGTCCTCGGCGAGCGGATCGACGCCGATCTCGAGCTCGGGCTCCACGGCGACGTGATCGGGGCGCTCGAAGCGCTCGTGCGGCGAGCATCCGCTCCGCGAGACGTTTCGCAGGCAGCTCATGCTCGCGCTCTACCGTGCGGGCCGGCAGGCGGAGGCCCTCGAGGTGTACCAGGATGCACGCGCCCGCTTCATCGACGAGCTCGGGATCGAGCCAGGCCCCGAGCTCAAGCAGCTCCAGGCCGAGATCCTCCGCCACGAGGCGGGGCTCGCGGCCCCCGGTGTGTCGACGGCCACGGACGAGGAGGGCGAGATCGTCAAGGCGCTGCTCGCAGGCCGCGTCGTGCCCGTGATCGGCCTCGATGGCGCGGGCGACCTCGCGGAGCATCTCGCGAAGGCCTTCGCGGTGCCGGACGACCGGCCCGTCGACCTCGCGCGCGTTTCCCAGTACGTGGCGACGATGCAGGGGTCGGGGCCGCTCTACGACGAGCTGCACTCGCGGTTCGAGGCTGCCGTGGAGCCGAGCCCGCTGCATCGCTTCCTCGCCCGGCTCCCTGCGCTCTTGCGCGAGCGCGGTGCCCCCCACCAGCTCATCGTTACGACGAACTACGACCTCGCGCTCGAGCGTGCGTTCGAGGAGGCTGGCGAGGAGCTCGACATCGTCTCCTACGTCGCGACGGGTACGCATCGCGGGCGCTTCTGGCACCGGCCGCCCGGTGAGGCGCCCCGCCCGATCGACGTTCCGAACACGTATGCGACGGAGCTCAGCCTCGATCGCCGCACGATCCTCCTGAAGCTCCACGGCGCCGTCGACCCGCTCCCCGAGCGCGAGTGGGAGAGCTTCGTCATCACCGAGGACGACTACATCGACTACCTCGGGCGTTCCGAGCTGACCGCGGTCGTCCCGGTTGCACTCGCTGCCCGCCTCCGCCGGAGCCACTTCCTCTTCCTCGGCTACGAGATGGCCGACTGGAACCTCCGGCTCATCCTCAACCGGATCTGGGGCGAGCGGCCCGTCGGATACCGCTCCTGGGCCGTTCAGCGCGTCCCCGAGCCCGCTCGCGCAGGCGTTCTGGCGGCGCTTCGACGTCTCCGCGCTCGACGTCGATCCGCAGTCGTACGTCGAGCTGCTCGAGCGGCGACTCGAGTCGCCGCATGAGCGAGCAGCCCGAGTCGCCGTACAAGGGGCTCAACGCCTTCGAGGACTCGAAGCTCGACGCGCTCCTGTTCTTCGGGCGCGAGCGCGAGCCCGAGATCGTCGTCGCAAACCTCATCGCCTCCCGCCTGACCGTGTCTGTACGGCCCGAGCGGCGTCGGGAAGTCGTCTCTTCTGCACGCAGCGGTCGCGCGCTCGCTGCGCGCGCTTCCCGAGGAGCCGCTCGTCGTCGTGTTCTCGAGCTGGAGCGACGACCCGAACGCCGCTCTCGCGGAGGCGGTCGCGGAGGCTGCGGGGCTCGCTGCGAACGGCGTCCGCGGTGGCGCGCTCGAGGAGCGCGCAGTCCGGAGCGGGACGTCTACCTCGTGCTCGACCAGGCGGAGGAGTACTTCCTCTACCACGCCGAGGACGGCGGCCCCGGATCCTTCGCCGAGGCGCTCCCCGCCGTGCTGGCGGCGCAGCCGCGCATCAACGTCCTCGTCTCGCTGCGCGAAGACTCGCTCGCGAAGCTCGACCGCTTCACCGGGCGCATTCCCAGCCTCTTCGCGAACACGCTGCGCCTCGATCGACTCGACCGCAACGCCGCCCGCGCCGCCATCGTGCGTCCGGCCGAGCGCTATGCGGAGCTGACCGGCGTGACGGTGTTCGGTCGAGCCCGCTCTCGCGGAGCGTGTGCTCGACGAGGTCGGCGCCGGCCAGATCGAGCCCGGCGCTCGGGGGCCTTGGTGCAGTCGACGCCGCCGACGCCGGCGCGCGCATCGAGGCGCCGTACCTCCAGCTCGTCATGCAGCGCCTCTGGGACGAGGAGCGGGCGGCGGGTGCGACTACCCTGCGCGCCGAGACGCTCGACACGCTCGGCGGTGCCCAGCACATCGTCGAGGAGCACCTCGAAGGCGCGATGGCGGAGCTCACCACCGAGCAGAAGGACGTTGCCGCGCGGCTCTTCAACCATCTCGTCACGCCCTCGGGGACGAAGATCGCCCACGATGTCTCCGACCTCGCCGACTTTGGCGAGCGTCTCGGAGCCGGAGCTCCAGCCGGTGCTGTCGCGGCTCACCGGATCTCCGGATCCTCCGCTCGGTCGAGGAGGGCGATGCCACGCGCTTCGAGATCTTTCACGACGTCCTCGCGCAGCCGGTCCTGGCGTGGCGCGCCGAGCACGAAGCGGATCGGGAGCTCGACAGCGCAGAAGGCGGCTCCGACCGCCGTCACCGAAGCCTACTGGGCCTCGTTGCATCCTTCGCGGTGCTCCTCGCGGCGATGGGCGGCCGTGACGCTCTATGCACTCACGCAGCGCTCGGAAGCGCGTGAGCAGGCGCGGGCGGCCAAGGCGAACGGGCTCGTCGTGAGCGCAGACGCGGAGCTGGATCGCGATCCCGAGCTGAGCCTCCTGCTCGCGCTGGAGGCGGCGCGAGGAGTCTCGGGTGAGCGCGTCGAGCGATCGCTGCAGCGCGCGCTGCTCGCGTCGCGGGTGCGAGGAGTCGTCGACGTCGGCGCCCCGCTGCTCGATGCCGTACCTCGCGGAGATGCCGGTCCTTGCTGTGACCGAGGACGGTGAGGTCGTCGTGACCACCGCTGGCAGCGGCGACGTCGTCGACACGATCTCGACAGGTGTCGCGGCGATGGATGCGTCGTTCGCCGCCGACGGGACCGTGCTCGTCACGGGAAGCGACGGCCGCGTTCGCATCGTCCGTCGGAACGGCAGCGTCGACGCCGTCCCCGGAGTGACCGAAGCGCTCGCGGCCTCGATCTCGCCGGACGGGTCGGTCGTCGTCGTCGTCGAGCCCGATCGAGCGCGGCTCGTCGAGCCGGGCAGCGGTCGCACGCTCCACACGTATCGCCATCCCGGCGTGCGCTCGGCCGCGATCTCCCCGGACAACCGACGAGTGCTGACCGGAGGCGCCGACGACCGCGTTCGGGTCTGGTCGGGTCAGAGCGGGAGGCGCGTCCACACCTTGACCGAACAGACGGGCAACGCAGTCGCCGTCGCGTTCAGTCCCGACGGGGAGTGGGTCGCAAGTGCGAGCGCCGACGGCACCGCGCGCATCTGGAAGTCGAGTGACTGGGGCCTCACAGCGAGCCTCACCGGCCACACGAACGCGCTCACGAACGTTGCGTTCAGCGCCGACGGAGAGCATGTCGTGACCACCGGCAGAGACGGCACCGCGCGCGTTTCGCACACGGCGAGCGGCGACGAGTTCTTCGTCCTCGCCGGTCATCGCGGCCCGGTCGCGTCCGCTGCGTTCAGCGGGATCGCGGAGAGCCCGATCGTGACCTCGAGCCCCGACGGCACGATCAAGAACGTGGGACGCGGTCTTCCAGCCACAGCTCGACACACTCGCGCGGCTCGGCGCCCCGATCACGTCGATCGCCGTCGACGGCGAGATCCACGCGAGAACGAGCGCGGGGCGTCGAGCATGCCCTCGCGCTGAGCGACGGGAGCCCGCATCGGCGCCATCCCGGTGCCGAAGCGGCGCCCGCGACGCGTGGTCGGCCCCGACGGAACGGCTGCGACGATGCGCGGCACGACCGTCGTCCTGAGGAAGGACGGCAGGTCCCTCGTGCTTCGTCATCGTGACCGCGTCAACTCGATCGCCTTCTCGCCATCAGGTCAGCTCCTTGCCACAGCAAGCCGTGACCGCGACGCTCGGATCTGGAATGTCCCCACCGGCGAGCTCGTTCGCGCCTTCCCGCACAACACCGCCGTCCGCGATGCGCAGTTCAGCCCCGATGGGCGCTGGCTCGTCACCGCGGCGCTTCGAGCCAGCCTCTGGGATGCGAACGAGGGGACGAACATCGTGCGCCTGAAGGGGCACGATGGGAGTCGTCACGGCTGCGACGTTCGACCCGAGTGGGCGCATCATCGTCACGGGCGGCGCAGACGGCACCGTTCGCTCGTATCGCTGCGAGCTCTGTGGTCGCGCGGACGAGCTCGTCGCTCTCGCCGAGCGCGGCTCGCGGCCACCGGGCGGGAGCTCACGCCCGAGAGCGCGAGCGCTACCTCGGCTGAAGCTCAGCGTCGGCCGCAGGGCTCGCTCCGCGAGGAGCCCGGCGCTGCACAGCTCGGGCCGCGGCGCGCTGATCGCAAACGCGCTGCGGAGATCACGCGTGAACCACACGTGCAGCATCTCGCTCGCGCCTGGCTGGAGTCGCGATCCCGCCGGGCACCGGCCGTCCGGCGGCGGCTTGAGGCCGCGCTTCCGCCCGCCTTGCACACGACATGCGAGTGCCAGCGCAGGATCGCGCCGGCAGGCGTCGTCCCGAGCTCGCCGTCTCGCGTGCTCCACATCGCCCCGACGAGGACGAGGGGTCGCCCGGGCGCGTTTGCGTAGATCAGCGCCTTTGGCCGCCTGAAGTCGAAGATCGAGCCCTTGCGCGGTTCCTCATGGCGCTCGGCGTGGAAGAAGAACACGCGCCGGTCGCCGCTCCTTCGGCCGCGTACGCGTGTCGTAGCCGGCGCGTTCGGCTGCACGGACGTCCCGCCACCTCCCCCGCCCGGCCGCCACCACGAGCTGGTCAGCATCCCTCGTGCGCGAGCGCGCTGCACGGTGCTGCGAGCTCGACCTCCGGATACTGCGGCAGGTGTCCGATAGCCCGTGCCGCGCCGTCGGCGGGAAGCCTGGCTGCTGTTCGCGGAAGCTTGCAGACGAGGCGCGCGGCGGGACCGGTTTCGCCTCGCCCACGATCGCGAGCACTCCGACGACGAGTGCTCCGACGACGAACCGCCTCGACGTCACCGGGTCACCATCCGTGACCAGAGATTCTCGACGATGCGCGCGACGACGGGATCGAAGTTGATCATCCGCGTGACGTAAAAGGCTCCCGCCGCGAAGACGCGTGCCCCCGATGGAGCTTCGTAGTACGTCATCTGCGCCGTTGCGCCAGGCCCGAACAGGTTCGGTATCTCCGCGAGCACCTGCACGCCGGGCGGCGACCCGGCCGCGAGCCTGTCGATCTCGACCCCTCCCCGGGCAAACGACGACCCGCGCTCGAGACCCGTGCCGGCGAATATCCACGAGGCCGCTCCCGCGCGGCGGACGATCCAGGGTCGGCGCGGCGCCTTGCCGTTCGCGAGGTACTGGACGCCGATGAGGCTCGCCTCGGGGCGCCGGAGCTCGCGCCACAGTCGAGTCTTGGTGATGGAGCCGTCGCGTCGAGCAACCTCCCAGAAGTAGTTGTTCGCGCTGAGGAACACGAGGTTCCCGCCCAGGTCGCGGAAGCCCTCCACGAGGTCGTACTCGCGACGCGTCACGTACTCGTGGTGTCCCGGGAAGACGATGAGCCTGTACGCCGCCGCGAGAGCTCGCGAGCTCGGCGCCGCTTCGAGGTCTGACTGCGAGAGCACGTCGACCCGCTTCTGCGTGCGGGCGACCCAGGTCAGAAACGGCAGGTCGTAGCGGCGGAAGTTGTACGGGACGCCACGACTCAGATACGGACGGCCGAGACGGACCGTCTTGGTCTGCCAATGCGCGTACCAGGAATCACCTACGCCGTTCCCGTCTTCGTCGCGGAGGTTGTACGCCTGCCAGGTCAGTGTCGGCATGACGACTGCCACTCGATGCTCGCCGAGCCTGCGCGGGCTGACGACGAGCGGGGCGAAGCCGATCCTTCCATCCGCGGCGCGAAGGCGCGCGAAGTAGAGACCGCTCGGCCAGTCGCCGATGGGCACGGCGACGGTGCGGGGTCCGGAGCTCGCTCCGATCGATCGCTTCGGCGTCACAGGGACGCCGTTCATCGTCAGGTCGCTCCGCGTCACGATGCGCTCTGCCCCCGAGCGCAGAATCTGCATGCGAATGCTTCGCGCGACGTTGAAGATCACGAGTCTCGCCGTTGTCCCCGGCGCGTAGCTCTCTCGTACGAAGGCGGCCTCGACCGAAGGTGTCAGCTCCGCGGTCGTCGGTGCCCTCCCCTCGAGGGCGTGCGCGCCGCTTGCGCGGGCGGAGCACGGCCGCTGCAGACGCAGCGAGGACGAGTGCGACGATCGTGAAGCGAGCCATCTCGCCGCTCACGACCCGGGCGTGTGCTCATGAGCGCTCAGCGATCGGCGGGTCGGCAAACCATGCGACGGCGGCTACGCTGACGCATGCGCCCGTTCAAGGCCTCGGACCTCTACGCGCCGATGGGCGACCAGCCGCGCGCGATCGGAGAGATCGCGGAGTCGGTAGCGGCCGGGAACCGCTTCCAGACGATCCTCGGAGCGACCGGAACGGGCAAGACGGCGACGATGGCGTGGACGATCGAACGGCTTCAGCGCCCGGCGCTCGTGATCGCGCACAACAAGACGCTTGCGGCGCAGCTGTGCAACGAGTTCCGCGAGTTCTTCCCCGACAGCGCGGTCGAGTACTTCGTCTCGTACTACGACTACTTCCAGCCCGAGGCGTACATCCCGCAGGCCGACCTCTACATCGAGAAGGACTCGTCCCGCAACGACGACATCGCGCGGCTTCGGCTCTCGGCCACGTCCTCTCTGCTCACGCGGCGCGACGTCGTCGTCATCGCATCCGTGTCCTGCATCTACGGCCTCGGCTCGCCGGAGGAGTGGCGCGAGCGCGTGCTCATCCTCGACGTGGGGGAGACGCAGGATCGCGACGAGGTGCTGCGGAAGCTCATCGAGAGCCAGTACGTGCGCAACGACACCGTGCTCGGGCGTGGCCGCTTCCGGGTGAAGGGCGACATCGTCGAGATCCAGCCGGCGAACGTCGAGACGGCCTACCGGGTCTCGTTCTTCGGCGACGAGGTGGAGCAGATCACCCACTTCGACCCGCTCACGGGGGAGGTCTACTCGCACCTCGACAACCTGGTCATCTGGCCCGCGACGGAGTACGTCACCTCGCGTCCGACCGTGGAGCGCGCGATCGACGACCTGCGAGCCGAGCTCGAGCACCAGGTCGCGAGGTTCGAGCACGAGGGCCGGATGCTCGAGGCCCACCGGATCCGCCAGCGCACCGAGTACGACCTCGAGATGCTCAAAGAGCTCGGCTTCTGCAACGGCATCGAGAACTACTCGCGGGCGCTCGAGGGCCGTCCCGTCGGCTCGCATCCGTTCACGCTCATCGACTACTTCCCGGACGACTTCGTCTGCTTCGTCGACGAGTCGCACCAGACGGTGCCGCAGCTCGGCGGGATGTACGAAGGCGACCGCTCGCGCAAGCAGACGCTCATCGACTTCGGCTTCCGCCTGCCGTCGGCGCTCGACAACCGACCGCTGCGGTTCGACGAGTTCCTGGGCAAGGTGAACCAGCTGGTGTTCGTCTCGGCCACACCCGGCCCGTTCGAGCTCTCGCGCTCGAAGGTCGTCGCGGAGCAGCTGATCCGCCCGACCGGTGTCGTCGACCCCGAGATGGAGCTTCGCCCGACACGGAATCAGATCGACGACCTCCTCAACGAGATCAGGAACCGCGAGGAGGTGGGCGAGCGCGTTCTCGTCACGACGCTGACGAAGAAGATGGCCGAGGACCTGACCGACTACCTGCTCGAGGCCGGCGTGCGGGCGCGCTACCTCCACTCCGAGATCGACACGCTCGACCGGATCGCGATCATCCGCGAGCTGCGGCTCGGCGAGTTCGACGTGCTGGTGGGCGTCAACCTCCTCCGCGAGGGCCTCGACCTCCCGGAGGTCTCGCTCGTCGCCGTGCTCGACGCCGACAAGGAGGGTTTCCTCCGCGGCAAGACGGCGCTCATCCAGACGACGGGCCGCGCCGCGCGCAACACGGCCGGAAAGGTGCTGCTGTACGCGGACAAACGCACCGAGGCGATCGTCGGTGCCATGGACGAGACGTCGCGGCGCCGCGCAGTTCAGGTCGCGTACAACGAGGAGCACGGGATCACGCCGGAGACGATCGTCAAGGGCGTGTCCGACATCTCGGAGCTTCTGTCGCTGGAGTCCCCGCACGTTCCCTCGTCGCGACGCCGCCGCGGGAAGGCGGAGGTCGAGGGCATGTCGCGCGACGAGCTCGACAAGCTCGTCATCACGCTCGAGGAGGAGATGTATCTGGCGGCCGAGGAGCTGCGGTTCGAGTACGCGGCGAAGTTGCGAGACGAGATCAAGGAGCTGCGGCGCGAGCTGACCGCGTTCGCCGAGACGACGTAAGGAGACGACCATGTGCCGGAACATCAAGACGCTTCACAACTTCGAGCCACCCGCAACGAAGGACGAGGTCCACGCTGCTGCGCTGCAGTACGTGCGGAAGGTGAGCGGCTCGACGAAGCCGTCGAAGGCCAACGAAGCAGCCTTCGAGCGCGCCGTGGACGAGATCGCCCACGTGACGCGCCACCTGCTCGCGGAGCTCGTGACGACGGCGTCCCCGCGCGATCGCGAGGTCGAGGCCGCCCGCGCTCGCGCTCGGGCCGAGAAGCGGTTCGGCCGCGCTGCCTAGGCGCTGACGACGCCTCGCAGCGCCCCCGAGTACCGGTCGGTGCGGGTTCAGGGCTGGGGCGCCGGTGCCGATACCGGTTCTCATGGGAGGACGGAGCGTCCCGGTGCTGGCGCTGGTTGCGTTCGCGGTGCTCGTTCCGGCAGCGGTCCTCGGCGTCGCGGCCTACGCCGACAGCGCGACCCTGCCGATCGGAGGCGCTCTTCTCGCGCTCGGTGCGCTCACGGTGCTCCGCCGGCCTGGCGCACGGCGTGTGCTTCTCCTTTCAGTGGCAGCATGTGTCGCCGGCGCATTCGGGCTCGGGAGTGCGGCCCTCGTGGGACTCGTGCCCGCCGTGCCGGACCCGCGCGGTCCTACCGCTTGGGCGGTGCTCGCGACCGGCCTGGTCTTCTACGGCGCACTCGTCTGGCGGGCCATCCGTTTCCACCGGCTCACGCAGCGGAGTGCGGATCTCTTCGTCGCGCTCGGCATCGCCTCGCTTGCGGCCGCACTGCCTGTCGCGCTGCTCCTCGACGACGGCAGCCTCGGTTCGTTGCTGGGATACGCCCTCGAGATCGTGGGGATCTCGGTCATCGGCTTCGTCGTCGCACGTGATCTGCATCGTGGCGCCGCCCACGCGAAGCTGCTGTTCGGCGATGCTGCAGGTGCGGACCTCGTCGTCGACGCAGAGGCGTTCGTCGGGCCGCATGTCCGCGCGCTGCTCGCCGAGCTTGTCCAGAAGCAGACGCATACGGAGGATCACACGCGCCGCGTCGCTCTCCGCGCGGCGCAGGTAGGCGACGAGCTCGGTCTCTCGCCCGGCCGGCTGCGCGACCTCGCCATCGGCGGCCTACTGCACGACATCGGCAAGCTCGCGGTGCCGGCCGAGATCCTCAGAAAGCCCGGGCCGCTCACCGACGACGAGTACCAGGTCGTGATGCAGCACGTCCATACGGGGCCAGCGCTGCTGCGCGAGCTCGGAGGCTTCTCGCCGATGGTGCAGCGCCTCGTACGCGGTCATCACGAGCGCTTCGACGGATCCGGCTATCCGCGCGCCGTCGCAGGCGATCCGATTCCGCTCGACGTCGCCATCCTCGCGGTCTGCGACGTCTACGACGCCCTCATCTCGGAGCGCGTGTATCGGAGAGCGTGGTCGCACGAGCGCGCACTCGAGCACCTGCGGGCAGGAGCCGGGAAGCTGTTCGACGCGCACTGCGTCGAGGCGCTCGCCGACGTGCTCGCGCGCGAGCGCCGCTCCGACCTCGCCGTCGCGGTGTAAGCCTCTTACCGCGCGACGAGGTGCGATACGACGTGCTCGGCGTCCTCGCCGACGCCGCCGAAGAGCGCCGACTTCCGCTTGTGGAGCCAGTTCACGCCGACGAAGTACAGGCCCGGATGCTTCGAGACGCCACGTTCCTGCACGGGCCAGCCGAACTCGTCGCTGACCTCGAGCTCGATCCAGGAGTAGTCCGGCCGGTAGCCATTCGCCCAGAGGATGGTCGTGATCCCGGCGTCGCGAAGGTCGATGCGCGTGACGTCGGCAATCGGTGACGGAAGGCTCTCGGGCTCGTCCGGCGCGCCGGCCTCGAGGCCGTGCTCGGCGATGTACTCGTCGATCCGAGCGATCACCGAGTACGCGAACTGATCGCCGGCCGCGAGCGTCTCCTCGATCCCGCTCGCGAAGTGAGCCGCGCCGTCGCGTACGCCTTCGAGTCGGCCGACGGCGACCGCGCCGCGCGCCGCGAGCCAGCGCGGGTGACAGTCGTGGCCGCCGTCGTTGCCCGAGATGGGTGGATTGCACGCGAGCCGCGCAGCCGGGCCGGGCAGCGAGTCGACGGTGTCGTCGAGGATTCCGGCTGTCACGACCCAGTGGACCCAGTCGCGGCCTCGGTGCCTGCGCGGAAACCAGGCGCAGTTGCCTGCGGAGAGGTACACGGAACGACCCGCGCCGAGCAGCTCGTCCGAGATCTGGCACCCGGACTGCCCGCCCCCGACGACGAGAACGGCTCCCTCGGGGAGCTGGCCCGGCCGGCGGTACTCGCTCGTCGTCAGCTGGAGCTCGACCGGCGCGGAGTCGACTCCGGACACTCGCGGTCGCGGCTGCTGGAAGGACCCGCTGGCCACGACGACGTTCCTCGCCGACAACGTCTCTGCGGACGTCTCGACGAGGTAACCGTCGTCGGCCGGGCGGAGCGCGGCCACCTCGACGTTCTCTCTGACGGGAGCGGCGAACGATCGTGCGTAGTCCTCCAGATACGCGATGACCTCGGCGAGCGGCGAGAACGCGTCAGGGTCGTCGCCGTCGTACTCGCCGCCGGGAAGCTGCAGGAACCAGTTCGGCGTGTTGAGGAAGAACCCGTCCCAGCGCTGCGAGCGCCACGTCTCGCCGACCTCGCCTCGCTCGAGCACGACGTGCTCGCGGCCGTGCTGCGTCAGGAAGTAGCTCGCGGCGAGACCGGCCTGTCCGGCGCCGATGACGATGGTGTCGACGCGCTCCACGACGCCGCTATGCGGTCGCGAAGAGCTCGAACTTGTCGCGGAGGTAGGCGAGGTAGGGCTGAGGGTCGATCGGCCCACCGACCACGCGCTCGACGGTCTCCGCCGGCGTGAGCTTGCGCCCGAGCGAGTAGATGTTCTCGCGGAGCCAGAGATGCAGCTCGCCGAACTCGCCCCGCTCGATCTGCTCGTCGATCTCCGGGATCGCCGCTCTCGCCCTCTCCCAGATCTGGATCGAGAGCACGGTGCCGGCCAGGTAGGTCGGGAAGTAGCCGAAGCCTC
Source organism: uncultured Gaiellaceae bacterium (assembly GCA_963787855.1). Classification (GTDB taxonomy): domain Bacteria; phylum Actinomycetota; class Thermoleophilia; order Gaiellales; family Gaiellaceae; genus GMQP-bins7. The sequence goes on along the minus strand of CAWBER010000009.1, from coordinate 33,891 downwards.
CGCCCGACCAGTGCGCGTCCTGGAGGACGCCGAGCGCGTCGTTCGGCACCGGGATCCCCATGAGCTCCTCGAAGCGCGTGTTCCACGCGTCCGGGAGGTCGGCGACGGCGAGCCGGCCGGAGAGGAGCTCCTCCTCGAGCTCGAACCGGAGGATGACGTGCAGCCCGTAGCTCGTCTCGTCGGCGTCGACGCGCACGTACGAGCGGCGGACGCGGTTGACCGCGCGGTGGAACTGCTCGAGCGAGACGTCGCCGAGCCGATCGGGGAACGTCTCCTGCACCCGGGGGTAGAACCAGCGCCAGAACGGAAGCGAGCGCCCGACGACGTTCTCCCAGAGTCGGCTTTGCGACTCGTGGAGCGTCGCCGAGACCCCGGCGGCGAGCGGCGTGCGCTCGAGCGTCTTCGAGACGCCCCATTCGTACAGGCCGTGCCCGGTCTCGTGCATCGCTGTGAACAGCGAGTTGAGCTCGTTCTCGGAGTAGCGCGTCGTCAGGCGAATGTCGCCGAGGCCGAAGGTGATCTCGAATGGGTGCACCGTCGGGTCGAGCCGGAACTGGTCCCACGTCGCGCCGAAGGCCTCGACGAGCTCGCGCGAGAGCGCGTCCTGGGCGTCGATCGGGAACGGCCCCCTCAGGAACGCGTCCTCCTCGTCCGTCGCGTGCTCGGCGACGAGGGACTGAAGCTCCGGGGCCAGCACGGCGAAGATCTCGCGTATCTCGGAGGTCCGCATGCCCGGCTCGTAGTCCTCGAGCAGTACGTCGTACGGGTCGTCGTACGGCACGAAGCACTCGATGTACTGCCTGCGGAGGTCGACGACGCGCTCGAGCCACGGCCGGAACGGTGCGAAGTCGGAGTCCTCGCGCGCCTGGACCCAGACCTCGTACGACTCGGCGGCCACCTTCGCGAACTCGACCGCGAGCTCGGCGGGAACGCGCCGCGCGCGGTCCCAGTCGCGATGCGCGACCCGGATCAGCGAAGCGTCGTCCGAGTCGTACGGCAGCGACGCCGCATACGGCTCGAGCTCCTCGAAGAGCTCGCCGAAGCGGTCGTCGATCATGTGCGTGTGCACGATCTCCTCGAGCGTGCCGAGTTGCGCCGCACGAGTCGGCCCGCCGCCCGGCGGCATGAACACCTGCATATCCCACAGGAGCATCCCTTCCATGCGGCGAAGGTCCGTGAGCTTGCCCAGACGCGACTTCAGCTCGGAGAAGGCCGCTTCCACCGGCCGGGACTCTACCCGCGTGCGGGCCACCGCCGAGGCAGGCGCTACACTCGCTGCCGTGGCGGACGAGTCGCCGGAACTGTTCGACGACATCTACCTCGGGCTTCGCGCAGGTGGGGCGGTGCGCAAGCAGCGGCGTGGGGAGCCGCTCTCCGTCGAGGAGAAGGAGGCGATCGGCCGCTGGCAGCGCCTGTCGCTGTGGCGGAAGTTCATCGCCATCGGCGCCTTCGCGCTCGGGACGTTCGGGCTCGGGTTCACCGTCGGCGGTCTCGTCTTCGGCCGCTGGCGCAAGGCTTGAGCCGCGCCCTGTCCCACGTTGCGCGTCGCTGACGGCGCAAACCGCAGAAGCGTTCCGCTCGAAGGACCAGGGGTCCATTTCAGAGTCGGGAGGGGACGATGCTGAAGTCATTCGCAGCTGGAATCGGTGTGGTGCTCGCCGTGGCCGGGTTCCTTGTAGCCCTCGCGATCGCAGCGCCACAGCAAGACACCTACAAGCTCACCGCCAGCCTCAAGGCTCGCTTCGAGGTGCCGAAGCCGCAGGGCGTGCCCGTGGGTGCGACGGGGCTCTTCACCGGCACCGCGGTCGAGCAGGCGAACGACCGCGCCCGGGTCAGGTGGCGACTCACGTTCTCGAACCTGTCCGGCCGGGCGCAGGCCGCGCACATTCATGCGGGCCGGGTCGGTAGAGCGGGGAGCGTCATGGCGGCGCTGTGCGGCCCTTGTCGGACCGGTCAGCGCGGAACCACGATGATCTCGCACGCTCAGCTGCGGGCGATCCGTGCCGGTCGCACGTACGTGAACGTGCACACGAGGAGGAACGCAGCCGGTGAGATCCGCGGTCAGGTGAAGGCCCGGGAGGGGGCGGGATCCGGCACGGACTCGACGACGACGACCACGACCGAAACCACCGAGCCGCCGCCGTATCCGTAGCTCAGATGCAGGCTTCGCCTGCGAAGTCCTGGTGCCCGCGTCCCTCGTGGCAGCGCAACTCGCGCAGCGCGCCCGTGAGCGCGTAGACACCGTCCTCGCCCTCCTCGAATCCGAGTGTCCACCGCTCGGCCCGCACCGAGTCGTCGGCGAGGCCATCGAGGGTCACCGTCACGATCTGGTCGCCGCCGCCCTCCGGACCGGCTTTCGCGTCGATCGTGGTGCGCACGGCAGTCCGCTCGTCGAGGCGGAGGAACACCGCGGCGGCCATCGCAGGCGAGCGCTCCCAGTCCTCGTCGACTTCCTGCTGGAAGCCGGAGAAGCCCTGGGCCGAGACGGCGCCGCCAGGCCCGGCGTCGGGCGGCCCGCCCCAGACGAGCTCGACGTCGACGTCGTTCCCGCAGCCGGTGAGTATGAGCGCAACGAGCATGAGCGGCGCGAGACGCACGGCGCGGTTGTAGCGCATCGCCGCTCCAAACGCGTTCGTCCGACGACCTTGGCCGACCGCTAGTGACGTCGACGGGGACAGAACGGCTTCGAGGCCGGACGCGGGCTTTGCCCGCCGAAAGGCCCGGCCTAGGCCGGTAAGTGCGTACGAGAGGGAAGGGGGGCTCGCGGGGGAAACATCGTTTCCCCCCGCCAACAGAACGTCTGTTCGCCTCGGTACAATGGCGCGCCTATGAGCCAGGCCGAAGAGCTCGTCGTCCACGGCGCGCGCGAGCACAACCTGAAGAACGTCACCGTCCGCATCCCGCGGAACGCGCTCGTCTGCGTGACGGGGCTCTCCGGCTCCGGGAAGTCGTCGCTCGCGTTCGACACCATCTACGCGGAAGGACAGCGGCGGTACGTCGAGTCGCTCTCGGCGTATGCGCGGCAGTTCCTGCAGATGATGGAGAAGCCCGACGTCGACTCGATCGACGGGCTCTCGCCGGCGATCTCGATCGACCAGAAGACGACGTCGCGCAACCCGCGCTCGACAGTCGGGACCGTGACCGAGATCTACGACTACCTACGGCTCCTGTTTGCGCGCATCGGGCGGCCGCACTGCCCGGTCTGCGGGCGCCCGATCGCAGGGCAGTCGCTCGACCAGATCGTCGAGCAGGTGCTCCGGCTCGACGAGGGCACGAAGTTCACGGTCAACGCGCCCGTCGTGCGCGACCGCAAGGGCGAGTACAAGGACGTGCTCGAAGAGCTGCGCCGCGACGGGTTCACGCGGGTGAAGGTCGACGGCGAGCAGCGGCTGCTCGAGGAGGACATCGTCCTCGACAAGAAGTTCAAGCACACGATCGAGGTCGTCGTCGACCGGCTCGTGATGAAGGCCGACCTGCGGCAGCGGCTCACGCAGTCGATCGAGACCGCGACGTCGCTCGCCGAGGGGCTGGTCGTCATCGACGTGCTCGACGGCGAGTCGCTCACCTTCTCGGAGAACCTCGCCTGCCCCGACCACGGCGTCTCGCTCGCCGAGCTCGAGCCGCGCGTCTTCTCCTTCAACTCGCCGCACGGGGCGTGTCCGCGGTGCACGGGTCTCGGCGCGCAGCTCGAGATCGACCCGGACCTGCTCGTCCCGGATGCGTCGCTCTCGATCGAGGAGGGCGCATTGGTTCCGTGGACGCTCGGGAGCCAGAACTTCTACGACTCGGTGATCGAGGCGATCGCGGAGCGGTACGAGATCCCGCTGGATGTGCCCTGGCGCGAGCTCACGACCGAGCAGCAGGACAAGTTCCTGCACGGCACCGGCGGAGAGCGGATCTTCGTGACGTACCGGAACCGGATGGGGCGCAAGCGGCAGTACACGATGGCCTTCGAGGGCCTCCTCGACAACCTCCAGCGCCGCTACCGCGAGACGGACTCCTCGCACGCGCGCGACCGGATCGAGGAGTACATGAGCTTCCGGCCCTGCCCGGAGTGCAACGGCGCGCGGCTGAAGCCGGAGGTGCTCGCGGTGACGATCGGCGAGCTCTCGATCCACGGCTTCACGCAAATGTCCGTCGCGCGCGCGCTCCGCTTCGTGGACGAGCTCGAGCTCACGAAGACGGAGGAGCTGATCGGGCGGCGCATCCTGAAGGAGGTGCGCGAGCGGCTGACCTTCCTCGAGAACGTCGGTGTCGGCTACCTGCAGCTCGACCGAGCTGCGAAGACGCTCTCCGGTGGCGAGGCGCAGCGGCTCCGGCTCGCGACGCAGATCGGATCGCAGCTCGTCGGCGTCCTCTACATCCTGGACGAGCCGTCGATCGGGCTCCACCAGCGCGACAACGGCCGGCTCATCCACACGCTCGAGCGGCTCCGCGACGTCGGCAACACCGTGCTCGTGGTCGAGCACGACGAGCAGATGATGCGCGCGGCGGACTGGGTGGTCGACCTCGGGCCGGGAGCGGGAGAGCACGGGGGCGAGGTGGTCGCGGAGGGGATGGCCGACGACATCGCGACGACGCCCGGCTCCGTTACCGGTGCGTTCCTGAACGGAGAGCGCCGGATCCTCGTCCCACCGAGGCGTGACGACGACGAGCGCGGCTGGTTCTCCGTGCGCGGCGCGGCGATGCACAACCTGAAGGGGATCGACGTCGACTTCCCCGTCGGCCGCTTCATCGCAGTGACGGGCGTGTCGGGCTCGGGCAAGTCGACGCTCGTCAACGAGATCCTCTACAAGGCGCTCGCGAACCGGCTCAGCCGGATGCGGGTGAAGCCGGGCGAGCACGAGGGCGTCGATGGGATCGACTGCTTCGACAAGGTGATCGAGATCGACCAGAGCCCGATCGGACGCACGCCCCGGTCGAACCCGGCGACGTACACCGATCTCTTCACGCACGTGCGCGAGCTCTACTCGCTCACGCCCGAGGCGAAGATCCGCGGCTACAAGCCGGGCCGGTTCTCCTTCAACGTCCGCGGGGGGCGGTGCGAGGCGTGCAAGGGCGACGGGACGATCAAGATCGAGATGCACTTCCTGCCCGACGTGTACGTCCCCTGCGAGACCTGCCACGGGCACCGCTACAACCGGGAGACGCTCGAGGTGCGGTTCAAGGGGAAGTCGATCTCGGACGTGCTCGAGATGTCCGTCGAGGAGGCGCTCGAGTTCTTCGCGAAGATCCCGAAGATCCGGCGACGCCTGCAGACGCTGCACGACGTCGGGCTCGACTACATCAAGCTCGGCCAGCCTGCGACGACGCTCTCCGGCGGCGAGGCGCAGCGCGTGAAGCTGGCGGCGGAGCTCTCGAAGGTCGCGACCGGGAAGACGCTGTACATCCTCGACGAGCCGACGACCGGGCTCCACTTCGCCGACATCGAGAAGCTGCTCGAGGTGCTGCAGCGGCTCGTCGACTCGGGGAACACCGTGCTCGTGATCGAGCACAACCTCGACGTCATCAAGCAGGCGGACTGGATCGTGGACCTCGGCCCGGAAGGCGGAGACGAGGGCGGCGAGGTGATCGCGACCGGTACGCCCGAGGACGTCGCCGAGGTCGAGGAGTCGGCGACGGGGCAGTTCCTGCGCAGCGTGCTCGCTGAGCGGGCGGCCGCCGCGGCTTAGCTCGCCCTCAGCTCACTGCGCGTTCGGCACGCGGAACGGCCGCGGGCGCGGCGCGTTGTCGAGCGCGTAGAGACGCCCCTTGCCGACCAGGAACCCGCGTGATCCCGCGACGACGAGTGGCGAGTAGTAGCCATCGGCGAAGCGCCAGTCGAGCGCGCCGGTGCGCGCGTCGAGGACGAACGTCTCGCGATTCGTCGTCGCGATGTAGACGCGCCCGTTGGTTACGGTCGGCGACCCGAGGATCTTCCCGCCCAGCCGTTGCTGCCATCGGGTGCGGCCGTTCTTGGCCGAGAGGGCGTAGAACATGCCGCCGGTCGTGCCGACGTACACGGTCTCCTTCCAGACGGCGGCGGAGCCGTAGATCGAGCCCGCGAGCTTGCGGCTCCAACGGTGCGCGCCCGTGTGCGCGTCGAAGGCCGAGAAGACGCCGTCGATCACGCCGAGGTAGGCGCGGTCGTACGTCACCGCGGGCGTCGCGTAGTACCCGCCCTCCGACCACGAGCGCCGCCGGACGAGGCTTCGTAGCCCGAGCAGCACGCGCACCTCGGCGTCGTCGGAGAACGCTGTGGTGTGCCAGCGGAGGCGGCCGGTCCAGCCGTCGAAGCTGTACAGCCGGCGGTCGTAGGCCGAGATGAAGAGCTTGCGACCGAGCAGCGCAGGGCTCGAGGCGACCTTCGTCCGGAGCGGAAAGCTCCAGGCGATCCTCCGTCCCTCGCCGAGTCGCATCGAGAACACGCGCGAGTCCTTGCGGCTCCGAAAACCCGAGAAGAACAGGCGGTCGTCGACGACGGCCGGGCTCGCCTCGACGTTTCCGGCATTGAACCGCCACAGCAGTCGACCGGTCCTCAGGCCGAGGGCGACGATGCCGCCTCTGCCGTCCTTGCGCCGACTGCAGGGAGCTGCGCCGGACCACCCGATGTAGACGATCCCAGCCCTCACGGCCGGCGACGAGGCGATGCACCCACCGAGGTTTGTCGACCAGAGCCGTATCCCGTCTCTGACGCGCGCGGCGATGACGAGGCCGTCGTGTGTCCCGAAGACGACACGTCCTTGCGAGACGGCGGGAGGCATCTCGATCAGGCCCTCTCCGGGGACCGAGTACGCGAGCCGGAACGGTGGCCGGAGTTCCGACGCGACGAAGCGCGCGCGTGCCGGAGACGCGCCGAACATCGGCCAGCTCGCGTCCGGAATCTTCTTCCGGCTCGCCGCATAGGCCTTGGCCGGCGTCAGCGAGTGCCCGGCGAAGGGGCCGCCGACCGCTTCACGCAGCGGCACGAAGCCGACGGTCAGCCAGGCGAAGCCGCCGGCGAGCGAGCAGACCCCGATGAGGGCAAGGGTGATCGCGCGCCGTCGTGCTGCTCTCACACCGGAAACCTAGGCCCCAGCGCGCAGTCTGCGCGAGGTCAACTGGTTGCGATCTGGAGTGTGCCCGCCCCGATGCGCTCGAGCCACGGTGCCGCGCCGAGCCGCTCGAAGATCTCGCGAGCTTCGTCGAGCGATGGTTGGTCCCCGGTCAGCTCGCCGTGCTCGAGGAGCGTGACGGCGAGCCAGAACGGGATGCCGTACTCGCGAAACCCGCCCGCGGCTGCCTTGAAGCCCCCCGCGTCGCCGTTCATGCGTGCGCGGAAGCGTTGTGCTTGCGCTTCGACGAACGGCATGCGCAGTCCGGGCGGCCGCTCTTCGACGCTTCGCAGCAGCTCGTCCGCCCGAGTCAGGTCACCGCGCCCGAGAGATGCCTCGACGGCCCATACGAAGCCCTGCTTGACTGCCTGTGGAACGGCTGTGACCCCCGCCGCCTCGGAGCCCGCAGCGACTGCTTCCTCGAGACGTCCCTCTGCGTAGAGCAGAGCCGAGCGCGCAGCGGCGTGAATCGCGCGATCCTGAAGGCCGATCTCCTCGCCGAGGAACGCGAACATCGACAGCACCTCGCCCGCCGGTTCGAGCTGGCCGCGGTGGACGAAGATCTCGAGCACGCCGGTGAGGACGCTCGCGCATTGGCCGGTTGAGCCGATGGTCTCTGCGGGAAGCTCCCGGAAGATCTCCACCGCCTCGTTCCAGCGGCCGGTCATCGTCAGGGCGTACGTCGTCTCCGTGAGGATGTAGAGCTCCGATCCTCGATCCCCGCCGCGCCGGGTCAGAGCAAGACCGTCACCGAGGGCCTCCAGCGCCTCCCCGTACCGGTCGCCCGCCAGACAAGCGTCCGAGAGGTTGCCGTACGCAGTCGAGAGCTGAAGGGTCGGCAGATCGTTCTCCAGCGTGTACCGGATGGTGTGACGATGGAAGGCGAGCTCCTCCTCGGGGCGGCCGAGCAAGCGCGCAAGGATGGCTTTCGTCCCGAGCGCACGGGACAGTGGCTCCGGGAGGCGGAGTGCCTGACTGACAGTCAGAGCCTGCTCCGTCATCTCGGTCGAGCGCCCCAGGTCCCCCATGAAGGCGTACGCCTGTCCGAGCCGCGATGCGAGGTCGGCGACGTCGGCATGTGCCTCGTCGCCAGCGACCGTCGCGAAGGCCGCCTCCATTCGACGCAAGCCCTGCTCACCGCGCCCGGTGTTCATCTCGAGCCTGGCGAGTCTCCCGGAGACGCGAGCGGAGCGGTGGACGTCTCCTACACCGGTCAGGAGCTCGATGGCTTCCTGGAAAGCTCTCTCCGAGGACTCCCAGTCGACGTTCGCCTCGGCCCAGAGTCCCGCCCGCTCCAAGAGGCGGGCGCGTTCCGTCGGCTCGTCGGCCAGCTTCGCGGCCTGATCCAACGCGCGATACGCCTCGCCGACCGCCGCGAGCGATCCGGCGCGCTCACCCGCCCGGGCCAGCAGATCGCGCGCCTTCGCCTTGATCTCGCCCGCGTCGTCGGCGTCGATCTGGGCCTCGTAGGCGGCGAGGTAGTGCGCGGCGACGACCTCGACGACTTCCTGCTCGGCGGCTCCGAAGCTCGACTCGAGCTGGGCGGCCGCGGCAAGATGGCGCGCCTTCCGATCGCGACGCGCGAGCGTCTCGTAGGCGACCCGACGAACGAGATCCTGGAGGAAGCCGTACTGGCCGCGTTCCGGCGAGCGCGGATCCGCCTGTACGCCCAGGACCTCCTTCCGGACGAGGCCTGAGAGGAGTGGGTCGAGCTCGGCCTCGGACGCCCCGGAGAGGAAGGCGACCGCCTCTTTCGTGAACGTCTTCCCGAGGACCGATGCGTCCTGCAGGATGCGACGCTCGTCGGCCGAGAGCCCGTCGAGCCGAGCCGCGATGAGGCCGTGCAGCGTCTCTGGCACGTCCAGCTCGGTCACCTCACCCACCAGCCGGTAGACGCCGTCTTCTTCGGAGAGGAGCCCACGGTCGAGGAGCATCCGCACGGTCTCGACGGCGTAGAGCGGGACGCCCTCCGAGCGCGCGAGGATGCGTGCCCGAAGCTCCTCCGGAAGGCCGGGCACGAACCCGTCGAGCAGATCCGTCATCGCCTGTTCGGAGAGCGGAGCAAGCGAGAGGTTCGTCTGATGCGAGCCGTGGCCGAACTCGGGGTGACGGCTCTGGAGCTCCGGCCTGGCGAGACACAGCACGAAGATCGGGCGGTTCTTCGACCACTCGAGCAGGTGGCCGACGAACTCGACGAGCGCCGCGTCCGCCCACTGGAGGTCCTCGAACAGGAGTGCGACGGGCCCCTGGTCGGCCATGCGCTCGAAGAAGAGTCGCCAGGCGCCGAACAGCTCGTCCTTACCTCGGGCGGGACCGTCTTCGAGGCCGAGGAGATGGAGCATGCGAGGCTCGACGTAGGCGCGTTCCTCCTCGTCCGCCACGAACTTCGCGACGGAGCTTGCAAGCTTGGCCGCAGCCGAGTCCAGACCCTCGCCTTCGATGATGCCGGCACGCATGCGGACCATCTCGGCGAGTGCCCAGAACGCGACGCCCTCGCCGTAGGCGAGGCAGCGGCCGCGGTGCCACCAGACGCCTTCCTGGACACCGTCCATGTACTTGAAGAACTCCCACCCGAGCCGCGATTTGCCGATCCCGGCGATGCCGGTCACGGAGACGAGTTGCGCGCGCCGCTCGTCGATCGTGGCGTGGAAGAGCTCCTTGACGAGGCGAAGCTCGCGGTCCCGCCCGACGAAGGGCGGCTCGAGGCCCGCCGACTTGAGTGCGCCGCCGCGGCCCGCGGTCACGCGGAGCGCGCGCCAGAGTGCGACCTGCTCGGTCCTACCCTTGAGGTTGTGCTCTCCGGCCGCGGCGTACGCGATGGCGGCCTCCGACGCTCGCTTGGTCGCCTCACCGACGAGGACGGTGCTTGGGTCCGCCGCCGACTGGATCCGCGCCGCGGTGTTGACGAGATCGCCGGCGACCATTCCTTGTCCTTCCGCGCCGAGCGTGACGGCAGCCTCTCCCGTCAGAACCCCGGCGCGCGCCTGCAGGGCGGCGTCGAGCTCGGGAATCGCCGTGAGAAGGTCGAGCGCGGCACGGACTGCACGCTCCGCGTCGTCCTCGGTCGCCGTCGGCGTGCCCCAGACGGCCATGACGGCATCGCCGATGAACTTCTCCACTGTGCCGCCGTAGCGCTCGACGATGCCGCGTGCGGTGTCGAAGTAGCGCGAGAGCAGCTCGCGGGTCTCCTCGGCGTCGCGTCCCTCGGACGCGGCCGTGAAGCCGACGAGGTCGGCGAACAGTAGGGAGACGAGGCGACGCTCGGCCGCGGGCGTTGCCGCGCTGGTCACGGGCGGCGCTGCTGCGCTGACGGTGAGCGCCGTCCCGCACTCGCCGCAGAACTTCACGCCAGGGGCGTTCGGCGTGCCGCACGATGGGCATGCCGTCGTCAGCGACGAGCCGCACTCGCCGCAGAACTTGCGGCCGGCCTCGTTCGCGGAGCCGCACGCCGCGCAGAGAACCTCAGCTGCCACGTGCAGACTCTAGTCAGATCGTCCGGTGGCTACATTCCGGGCGTGACCTCGGAGTCGGCCGTCGCCCACGAGCTCAGTCCTTCGCGCGCCTGGTGGCTGCGCGTGCCTGCGACTCTGCTGAGCCCGCGCTCGGTCTTCTTCGCGCTGCGCGAGGAGGACGAGGACGACGTGGCTGCGCGCGGCGAGCCGCTCCTTCTCATCACGCTGCTCGCGGGAATGGCTGCCGTGCTGGCGACGCCGACGGCTGCGGACCTTCTCGACAACCCGGAGTACGACGCGACGTTGCTCGCGATCTGGACGTTCATCGCGGGTGGCCTCTACGGCGCGGTCGGTTACTTCGTGATCGGCTTCGCCGTGTTCTTCGGCGTCCGGCTGGTCGGCAGTCTCGGCGGCTTCCGGCGTGCGCGACAGATCGTCGGCTTCGCTCTCGTGCCACTCGCCGCGTCCCTGCTCGTGACGTTGCCGCTGCGGCTCGTGATCTACGGCGGCGACACCTTCCGCGGAGGCGGTGCAGACGAAGGGCTCGGAGGAGACCTCCTCCTCGGTCTTCAGCTCGGCGCTGCTGCCTGGTCGCTCGCGCTGCTCGCGATCGGCGTGCGCGTCGTCCACGGTTGGGACTGGCTCCGCACGCTCGGCGCCCTCGTCGCGGCGGCCGCGCTGCTAGCTGCGATCGTCGGCGTGTTCGCGATGCTCTGAGGCCACCGCCTCGAACCGCGCGAGTTCCTCGTCCGGCATTGCGTACGTGTGCTGCTCCTCCGGGAAGCGATGCTCCCGCACGTCGGCCGCGTACTCCGTGAGCGCCGTGCGGATCGTCGCGCCGACGTCCGCGTAGCGCTTGACGAACCGAGCGGTGCGCCCGTCGTACAAGCCGAGCAGGTCGTGCCACACGAGCACCTGGCCGTCGCACTCGGCACCTGCTCCGATCCCGATGGTCGGAATCGCGAGCTCGCGCGTGACGCGGGCGGCGACCGGTGCAGGAACCGCCTCGAGGACGAGAGAGAAGCAGCCGGCTGCCTCGAGTGCGCGCGCGTCGTGGAGCAGCGCTGCGGCCTTCTCCGCCGAGCGCCCCTGTGCCTTGAAGCCACCGAGCATGGTCGCGGACTGCGGTGTCAGCCCGATATGTCCCATGACGGGGATTCCAGCGGCGACGATCGCACGTACGCGCGAGAGCATCACGCCGGCGCCCTCGAGCTTCACTGCGTCTGCACCGGCCTCCTTGACAAAGCGGATCGCGTTGCGGACGGCGTCCTCGTCCGACACCTGGAACGAGCCGAACGGCATGTCCGCGATCACGAGCGACCTCGACGCGCCGCGCGTGACAGCGCGCGTGAGCACGAGCATCTCCTCCATCGTCGCCGGCACGGTCGAGTCGTGGCCGAGCACGGTCATCGCGGCGGAGTCGCCCACGAGCACGAGGTCGACGCCGGCTTCGTCGGCGAGACGGCCTCCAGGCGCGTCGTACGCCGTGACCATGACGATCGGCTGTCGGCGGGCCTTCATCTCCGCGAGCTCGGTGAGCGGGAGCTTCCCGGGCGCGGGCGTGGCCGGCGCCGGCTTCTGGGGACGGATGCTCATTCGGCTTCTCCTTCCAGGACGACGTTGTCGATGAGACGGGTCGAGCCGATGCGGACGGCGCCGGCGAGGACCGGCGGGTCGAAGTCCGCGACCTCGAGGTAGTCGATCTCGAGGCCGTTCGCGGATGTGAGCTCCGCGAGCGCCTGCTCGCGATCGCGGGTCGCCAGCGCTCGCGAGAGCGCGAGCGCGCGCCGGCGCTCGTTCGGCGAGAGGAGCGCATTGCGCGACGAGAGCGCAAGGCCATCGGGATCCCGGACGGTCGGGACGACCCGAAGCTCGACGTCGAGCGCGAGGTCGCGGATCAGCGTCCTGATCACCTCGACCTGCTGGGCGTCCTTCTGGCCGAAGTACGCGCGCGTGGGGCGGACGATCGAGAAGAGCTTCAACACCACCGTTGCCACGGCGCGGAAGTGCCCCGGCCGGAACTGCCCTTCGAGGATCGAGCCGACTTCGGTCACGTCGACCCAGGTCTGGAAGCCGGGCGGGTACATCTCGTCGCGGGACGGGGCGAAGACGACGTCGACGCCGACATCGGCGGCCAGTTCCAGGTCGCGCGCCTCGTCGCGCGGGTAGCGCGCGAGATCGCTGCTCTCCGCGAACTGAGCCGGGTTGACGAAGAGGCTCATGACGACGGTCTCGTTCTCGGCTCGTGCCGCGTGGAGGAGCGCGAGATGGCCGTCGTGCAGCGCTCCCATCGTCGGCGCGAGCCCGATCGCCCCCAACCGGCGCTCCTCCAGCGCAGCTCGCGTCTCGGCAATCGTCCGGGCAACGTTCATCGGACGCCTCTGAGTCCTCGTGACACTGTGTCGCTTGGGAGGTTTCGGCCCGCCAGGCGGGCAGTGGCATCGGCGAGGACGACATAGAGACCCTCCAGCTCTGGCCGTTCCGCGCGGATCACCGCGAGGTGTCGGTCGACCGTGTCCCAGTCGCCGCGCGCGATCGGGCCGGTCAGCTCGAAGCCGGTGTTCATGACTCCGCGGATCAGCGGATCGAGGGCCTCGGGCGGGGCGCCGGCGGCGTCGAGCAGCGATCGGGCCGCGGCGCGGAGGGTGACGAGGTAGTTGGAGGCCATCGCTGCACCGGCGTGGTACGCGGCGCGCTTGTCGTCCTCGAGCTCGAACGGCCGGAGCCCAAGCGTGTCGGCGAGCCACCGGCCGACCGCCCGTCCCTCCTCGCCGTCGGCACTCACTGCGCCCCACACGCCGTCGAGCTGCTCCGGCCCACGCTCCTTCGAGAACGACTGCAGTGGGTGGAGCGAGAAGCGCCGCACATGCGGGTCGAGCGCGTCGAGCGGTGTCGCGCCGCTGACGTGCGCGACCCACGGTCCGACCGAGATCTCGCCCGCGACCTCGGCGATCGCGCCGTCGGGAACACACAGCAGCACGAGCTCGGGGCTCGCCGAGTCCAGCACGACTCCACGGTCGGCCAGTCGCGCGCTCACCGTCGAGCCGACGCGTCCTCTCGCGCCCACGATGTGGATGCTCTCGATCATCTCGTTGGCTCCAGTCCCCGTTCGGGATACCGGGCAGCAGCAGTGTGCCTCGCGGAGCTACGTCTGGGCAAGGCGCGCTTCGAGATGCGCGCGAACCGAGGGCCAGTCGTCGTTCGTGACGGCATACCACGCGCTGTCGCGGTTCTCGCCGTCGCGGACGAGCATGTGCTTGCGGTGGATCCCCTCGAAAGAGGCTCCCAGCGCATCGAGAGCGCCGCGCGAGCGCTCGTTCAGTGCATCCGTCTTGAGCTCGACACGACGGCAGCCCCACGTCTCGAATGCGTGGCGCAGCTGCAGGTACTTGGCCTCGACGTTCGCGCCGCTGCTCCAGACGGCGGGATGAAGCCACGTCCAGCCGATCTCGACGGATCCGTGCTCTGGCCGGAGCGCGAGGAACCGCGTCGAGCCGACGACCTCCTCGTGACGCACTGTCACGAACGGGATCTCCGTTCCGGCCTCCGCTGCCGCAAGCGCCTGCGCGACGAAGGCGCGCCACTCCTCCCGTGTCTGCGGCTGCACCACACTTAGCCAGCTCCAGGTGCGTGGATCGCGCGATGCGAGCCAGAGTCCTTCCTCGTGCTCGGACCGAAGCGGCTCGAGGCGGACGATGCGCCCTTCGAGCGTCGGTGCCGCCCACTCGGCCACGGCGCTCGAGAGTACACTCGGCTCGTGCCGATCTACGAGTACGCATGCATGGAGTGCGAGTCGCACTTCGAGGAGCTCGTCCGCTCGAGCGACCAGGCCGTGACGTGCCCCGAGTGCGGCGCGGCGAAGGTCCTCAAGCAGCTCTCGAGCTTCGCCGTGCACGGCGCCGCGTCGAAGCCCGCCTTCAGCGGCCCGTCCGGTGGCGGCGGCGGATGCTGCGGCGGCTCGTGCGGCTGCGGCTAGAGCGAGGCAAGCCTCGCCCATACAGCGGCCCCGAGTCGCATCCGGGTGACGCCGTAGACTGAGGTCGCGATGGACACCGTCGAGCGCGCAGCTGCGCTTCGGCAGTACGCCGAGGAGACGTCGACGTGCACGCGCTGTGCGCTCGCGAACGGACGCACGCAAGTGGTCTTCGGCTCGGGGAGCCCCGACGCCGACCTGATGTTCGTCGGCGAGGCGCCCGGCTTCCACGAGGACCAGCAGGGCGTCCCGTTCGTGGGGCAGGCCGGCAAGCTGCTCGACAAGCTGCTCGGCGGGATCGGACTCACGCGAGCGGATGTCTTTGTCGTCAACGTCCTGAAGTGCCGGCCTCCCGGTAACCGCGACCCGCAGCCCGAGGAGATCGCCTCCTGCGAGCCGCACCTCTTCCGGCAGATCGAGCTGATCCAGCCGAAGCTCGTCGCGACGCTCGGGAACTTCGCGACCAAGCTCCTGTCGGGCAAGCCGGCGGGCATCACGAGAGTGCACGGATACGAGCAGGAGGTCACGCTCGGCGCGCGGACGGTCCTTCTCTATCCGCTGTACCACCCTGCGGCGGCGCTGTACACGCCGTCGATGCTCAAGGTGTTGGAAGAGGACTTCGCGCGCATTCCCGCGCTCGTCGACCGGGCGGTCGACGAGCCCGACGCGGCGGACGAGATCCCTGCCGCAGAGCTCCGGTCCGAGCCGGAGTCGGTACAGCTCGGCCTCTTCTGAATGCGCACCGAGCTCGCGAGCGTCTCCGCGAGCGAGACCGAACGGATCGCGGCCGCGCTGGCCGGGCGCCTCGTCGTCGGCGACGTCGTCGGCGTCTCGGGTGAGCTGGGTGCGGGCAAGACCACCTTCGTACGCGGCGCCTGTCGCGCGCTCGGTGTGACCTCGCCGGTCACGAGCCCGACGTTCACGATCGGCCACCGCTACTCCGGCGACGTCGACGTTTCGCACCTCGACCTCTACCGCTTCGCCGGCGTCTCGGGGGCGGAATGGGGAGACCTCGAGCCGTACTTCGAGGAAGCGATCGTGTTCGTCGAGTGGCCGGAGGCCGGCGCCGGGGTCCTGCCGCCGGCACGCCTGACCGTGACGCTCGAGCACGCAGGCGGCGACACGCGGCGCATCGCCTTCGCCTCCGCCGAGACCGCGCTGGTACAAGGCATCCCCTGATGCTCGTCCTCGCCTTCGACACCGCGACCGATGTCGCGACGAGCGCTCTCGTCCGAGACGGGGAGGTGCTCGGCGAGCGCGTCGGCGAGGCGCGCACGCTGCTCGAGGACGTCGACGAGCTCCTCGCCGGAGCCGGCGCGCGCGCATCGGATCTCGACGCGCTCGTCATCGGTACCGGGCCTGGAAGCTTCACGAGCACTCGTATCGGGCTCGCGTTCGCGCGCGGGCTCGGGCTGGCACTGTCGATCCGCGGCGCGGGCGTGTCGACGCTCGATGCCCTCGCTGCGGCGCATCCGGGTGCGTGCGCCGTGATCGACGCGCGCAGGCGCGAGGTGTTCGTGGCGGGACCGCGGGCGGTCGCGCCCGACGAGCTCGACCTCCAGCCGGGCACGTTGTGCATCGGGAACGGCGCCGTCCGCTATCGCGCGACGCTCGAGCGACTGGGCGCTGAGGTCCCTCCGGACGACGACGACCGTCACGTTCCGCATGCACGACTCCACGCGGCGCTCGCGCGCGAACTCGGCTCCGTCGAGGAGATCGAGCCGATCTACGCGCGCCTTCCCGACGCCGAACTCTCGCGCACGTGAACGTCGAGCTGCGCAGACTCGAAGCCGGCGACCTCGACGAGGTCGAGGAGATCGAGCGCGATTCGTACCCGACGCCGTGGTCACGGTCCATGCTCGATGCCGAGCTCCGCAAGCCGAGCTCGCTCGCGCTCGGGGCGTTCACGGAGCGCCGCCTCGTCGGCTACGCATTCGTCTCGCGCTATGTCGACGCGTGGCATGTCATGAACGTCGCCGTCGCGGACACGTATCGGCGCCGTGGGATCGCCGTGGCGCTGCTCGAGCGGCTCTTCGACGTCACGGCGACCGACCCGCGGCGCGGCTACACGCTGGAAGTGCGGGTCTCGAACACGGGCGCGATTGCGTTGTACGAGAAGCTCGGCTTCGAAGCGCGCGGCGTCCGTCGCGGCTACTACACGGACAACCGAGAGGACGCGCTGATCATGTGGCGCGAGCCGGCGCCCTCCGAGCAGGCATCGTGATCCTCGGCATCGAGACGTCCTGCGACGAGACCGCCGCCGCCGTGGTGACCGACGACGGCCGCGTCCTCTCGTCCGTCGTGTCGTCGCAGGCGGCGCTCCACGCCCGGTTCGGGGGCGTCGTGCCGGAAGTCGCGTCGCGGCGGCATCTGGAGCTCGTCTCGCCCGTCGTCCGCGCGTCGCTCGACGACGCGGGCCAGTCGCTCGAGGTAATCGAACGGGTCGCGGTCACCCAGGGCCCGGGCCTCGTCGGCGCGCTCCTCGTCGGCATCTCCGCGGCGAAGGGCCTCGCCTGGGCGCGGAACCTCCCGCTCGTCCCGGTCGACCACCTCGAGGGGCACGTCGCGTCGCTCTACCTGGAGCCGGACGCGGTCGAGCCGCCGTTCACCTGCCTGCTCGCGAGCGGCGGGCACACGATTCTCCTCGCCGTCAGGGAGAAGGGCCGGTCCGAGCGGCTCGGGACGACCCTCGACGACGCCGCGGGCGAGGCTTTCGACAAGGGTGCGAGGCTGCTCGGTCTCGGCTACCCGGGAGGCGCTGCGATCGATCGAATCGCTCGGGAAGGCGATCCGGCGGCGTTCGACTTCCCGGTTGCCCGTGTGCCCGGTCTCGACTTCTCGTTCTCAGGGCTCAAGACCGCGCTTCTCTACGCCGTACGCGATCTCGAGCCTGTCGAGCTCGAGGCCCGGAGGGCAGACCTCGCGGCGTCGTACCAGCGCGCGATCGTGCGTGCGCTCGCGCAGCGGCTGCGCGCGGCGGCCGAGACGACCGGTCTCGAGCGGATCGCCGTCGTGGGCGGCGTGGCGGCGAACTCCGAGCTCCGCGCGGCTCTTCCCGACGCGGCTTTCGCGCCGTTCGAGCTGTGCACGGACAACGCCGCGATGATCGCCTCGTGCGCACGGTTCGTCGAGGCGCTTCCGTACCCTCGCTACCGTGGCCTCGATGCGTACGCGTCCCTCTCCTAGAGCGCTCGCGGTTTTCGCGGCGGCAGCCGCGCTCGCCGTCGGCGCTGCAGCAGGACGGGCGCAGGAGCAGCCTGCGCAGTCGGTCGACGAGGCCGGGTGGCAGGGCGTGCTGGGTGTGCGGGACGCGGTCTCCACGGCGCAGCGCTACGTCGTCCTGCTGAGGCCGCCGTCGCTGGCGGCGCGAGTGCGTGCGGCCGGAGGGCGCGTCTCGGAGATGCAGATGCGCGCCTGGTCCGCGGCCGCCGTCGCGCAGCAGGAGCAGTTCCTGGCACGGCTCTCGGCAGTCGGGGCGCGCATCGCGCCCGAGTACCGGTATACGCGCGTCGTCAACGGCTTCTCGGCCCGACTGGACCCGACCTCGGCTGCGCTGCTCGACGACGACCGCGAGGTGATCGGCATCTACCCGGTGCGTATCGCCTACCCCGCTCAGGCTGCCGAGTCGGGCGGGGGAGTCCTTCCATCTGCCGTCGCCGATCTCGAGATCGCGGGGCTCGACGGGTCCGGTGTGACGGTTGCGCTGCTCGACACCGGAGTCGATCCCTCACACCCGTACCTGCGCCGACGCGTGCGCTCCGGCGTCGACGTGATCAGCCCGGGCAGCGGAGGGATCGCCCAGCCGCATCCGACGATCCCGGGACGTCCCGAGCGGCACGGGACCGAGCTCGCCGGGATCATCGCCGGCACCGAGGGGCCGGACGGACTCCACGGGATCGCGCCCGGAGCGTCGATCCTGCCGGTCCGCGTCGGTGGCTGGCAGCCGAACTCGGAAGGCGGCTACAGCATCTACTCGCGCACCGACCAGCTGCTCGCAGGGCTCGAGGCGGCCGTCGATCCGAACGGTGACGGGGACGTCCTCGACGCAGCACGCATCGCGCTCATCGGCATGGTCGAGCCGTACGCGGCGTTCGCCGACGGACCGCTCCCGCGCGCGATCGCCGGTGCGGCTGACCTCGACCTCCTGACGATCGTCCCGGCGGGGAACGACGGGCGGGCAGGCCCGGGGTACGGCAGCATCGCCGGGCCGGGTGGTGCGGTCGACGCGCTCACGGTCGGAGCTGCCGACGGTCGTCTCGCCGCCCCGACCGTCCGGATCCACGTCCGCGCCGGCCTGCGCGTGCTGTACGAGGAGGACGTTCCGCTCGGCGGCGCGCCGACCGAGACCGTGACTGCAGGAGTCGCAATCGTGGATCGCCGTACCGCGTCGCGAGGCCTCCGAGCGCTCTTCGACGAAGAAGGTGTCAGCGCGGTCGCGGGCCAAGCGGTGCTGCTGCCGCGCTCGGCGCTCTCCGACGACACTGTCGAGGAGGCGACCTCGGCAGGTGCGCTCTCAGTACTCGTCGACGGGCCGCTCCCGGCCGGCGCTTTCAGCCTCGACGTTCCCGCCGGCGTTCCGGTGGTCGGGCTCGCCTCTAACGTCGTCGCCGAGATCCGCGCGATGCTCGCCGCGGGCGTCCCGGTCACCGTCGCGATCGGCAACGTCGAGGTCGCGAGCCGCGAGGCGGAGGGCTCGATCGCGGCGTTCTCGTCGCGCGGGCTCGTCCTCGACGGCTCGCTCAAGCCCGATCTCGCGGCGCCCGGGGTCTCCGTACCGACGTCCGAGCCCGGCCGCGGGGACGACGGTCAGGTGCGGTTCGGGACGATCAGCGGGACGAGCGCAGCCGCGGCCGTGACCGCGGGAGTCGCGGCCGTGGTCGCTCAAGGTCGGCCGGGGCTCGACGCGCGTCAGCTCCACGGTGTGCTCGTCGGCTCGGCGTCGCGGGCGGACCTCGATCCGACGGCGTCAGGTGCCGGCCTCGTTGACCTCCGGGCAGCAGTGCAGCAGGAGCTGATCGCCGAGCCGGCGTTGTTGTCGTTCGGTGCCGTCGCAGGCCCCGTCGGGGCGGAGCGCACGATCCGGATCACCAACGTCTCGACGCGGCGCGTCTCTGTCTCGGTGGGCGTCTCGGCGATCGCGCCGAAGGGAGTCGAGATCGAGATCGATCCGCAGCGGTTCCGCCTCAGGCCGGGACGAAGCGCGGCCGTCGTCGTCCGCGCGAACACGACCGCCTTGTCCGCGGAGGCGGGCACGGCCACCGGAGAGGTCGTGCTGCGCGGCAGCGACACGCCGGAGGTGCACGTGCCGTGGACGGTCGCGGTGCCGCCCACCGTCGACCTCGTCTCCCGGATCAGGCTCGAGAAGACGGGGACCCGCGTCTCCGACGCGACGCCGGCTGCGCTGTCGTTCGTGGCGGGGTCGGTGACCGCCGCACCGGATCCGCAGGTGCGGGCGATCGAGCTGCTCGAGGTCCAGCTCCGGCGAAACGAGGAGCTGATCGGCGTGCTGGCTCGCCGGCGCGAGCTGCTGCCGGGTCGCTACACGTTCGGCCTCACGGGGCGTGGCCCGACGGGCGAGCGCCTCGGGCGAGGCCCGTTCACGATCCGCCTCGTGGCGTATCCGGGTGACGGGACTCGCCGCCAGACGGACGCGATCGAGTATCGCCCTCGCTAGTCCTCTTCCCGGCCGGTCGTATACTCGGCGCCGTCCAGTCGAGCCAGGAGGCGCAACTCGATGTCAACGGCGGCGACGGAGTCCCATCTCCGAGAGAACCCGTTCGAGCTGGCCACGGCGCAGCTGCGCCGGGTCGGCGAGGTCTTCGCCCTCGATCCGAACCTGATCCGCGTTCTCGGGCAGTGCAAGAAGGCCGTGGAGGTCTCGATCCCCGTTGCCATGGACGACGGGTCGATCGAGGTCTACCAGGGCTTCCGCGTCACCCACAACATCGCGCGCGGTCCTTCGAAGGGCGGCATCCGGTACCACCCGGACGTCACGCTCGACGAGGTCAAGTCGCTGTCGATGTGGATGACCTGGAAGTGCGCGCTCATGGGGCTGCCGTTCGGCGGTGCCAAGGGCGGTGTCGTGTGCAACCCGAAAGCCCTCTCCCCGGGCGAGCTCGAGCGGATGACCCGGCGCTACACGAGCGAGATCATCAACGACATCGGC
The DNA here is from genome assembly GCA_963787855.1 of uncultured Gaiellaceae bacterium. Lineage (GTDB taxonomy): Bacteria > Actinomycetota > Thermoleophilia > Gaiellales > Gaiellaceae > GMQP-bins7. Next base: position 13,227 of record CAWBER010000009.1, on the reverse strand, counting down.
CCGGAGCGGGACATCCCTGCCCCGGACGTCGGCACCGACGGCCGCGTCATGGCCTGGATCTTCGACACGTACTCGATGAACAAGGGCCACTCGGTCCTCGGCGTCGTCACCGGCAAGCCGCTCTCCGTCGGAGGATCGCTCGGCCGCGAGGAGGCGACCGCACGCGGCTCCCTGTACTGCATCCAGGCGCTCTCGTCGAAGCAGAGCCGCCGATTGAGCGAGTACTCCGTCGCGATCCAGGGTTTCGGCAACGTGGGCTCGAACCTCGCGCGGCTCCTCCACACCGCGGGCGCGAAGGTCGTGGCGGTCTCCGACTCGCGCGGCGGCGTGTACGACGCAGCCGGTCTCGACGTGCCGACGGTTCTCGCGCACAAGCAGGAGCACGGGACGCTCGAAGGGCTCGCGAGCGCAGAGGCCGTCACCAACGAGGAGCTCGTCGAGCTTCCGTGCGACATCTTCGCGCCGTGTGCCCTCGAACAGGTCGTGACCGAGGCGAACGCCGACCGTGTGAAGGCGACCGTGATCTGCGAGGGCGCGAACGGGCCGGTCACCCCCGCGGCCGACGCGATTCTCGAGGATCGAGGCGTGCTCGTCCTTCCCGACGTCCTCGCCAACGCGGGCGGCGTCGTGGTCTCGTACTTCGAGTGGGTGCAGGGCCTGCAGGAGTACTTCTGGCGGGAGGACGAGGTCAATGCGAAGCTCCACGACATCGTCGCCCGCGCATTCGAGGAGGCCTGGCACACGCGCGAGAGCCGCGCGACGAGCCTGCGCATGGCGTCGTACGGCATCGCCGTCGGGCGCGTCGCCGAAGCGACCACGACGCGGGGGCTCTATCCGTAGCCCGAGTCACGGTCTACCACGCAGCCGACTGCAGCCTGTGTGCACGGGCGCTCGAGGTCGTGTGTGACCTTCGAGGCGAGCTCGGCTTCGAGGTCGAGCTCGTCGACATCGGCGGACGGGCAGAGCTCGAGTCCCGCTACCGGGAGCTGCTCCCCGTCGTCGAGGTCGACGGCGAGGTCGCCTTCACCTACTTCGTCGACCGCGACTCCCTCCGCACGCGCGTTCTGACGGTTCGCCCGGCGGGGTCGCACGAGCCGCAGGCAGAATCGTGACGCTTTGTCACAAACTTTCGACGGGGGGAACGGGTGACCGAACGGCTGACCGTGGGAGTCGCCGCTCGCCTGAGCCGGTACCTGCAGGTGCTGACCCAGGCACGCAAGATGGGCAAGGAGCGGATCTCGTCGCAGGAGATCTCGGAGTACACGAACATCAACGCGACGCAGATCCGGCGTGACCTCTCGTCCTTCGGCAGGTTCGGCAAGCGCGGCGTCGGCTACCGAACGGATGCCCTCCTCGACGAGATCCGGCAGATCCTCCGGACGCAGGGGCAGCACAACATCGCTCTCGTCGGCGCCGGCCGCCTCGGGAGCGCGATCGCGAGCTCCCCGATCTTCGCGGAGCACGGCATCACGGTCGCGGCGGTCCTCGACAGCGATCCGGACAAGGTCGGTCAGCGCGTCGGCGACCTCGCGATCAGCTCGATCGACGACCTGCCGGAGATCGTGCGCGAGCGCAACATCATCGTCGGCGTGATCGCGGTGCCGGCGGACTCGGCGCAGGATGCAGCGGACGCTCTCATCAACGCCGGCGCCAAGATCATCTTCAACTACTCGGAGGCGCTGCTCGACGTGCCTGCGGACGTGACCGTCCACACGTCGAATCCTGCCGTTGACCTGCTCTACGCCTTGTACTTCCATCTGGCGTAACGAGCCAAGACTTCAACTACTGTAGTCCGGCTCATGGGTGAGGAACAGCGTGTCCCGCCGGACGAGCTGATCGCGCAGGCGCGCGCTCGCTTCGAGTCCGCGACGGACTTCACGGTCGCGGTTGAGGAGGAGTTCGCGATCCTCGAGCCGGAGTCGCTCGACCTCACGAGCCGGTTCGAGGACCTTCAGGCGGCGGCACGGGGAACCGCGCTCGAGGACCATCTCGTCGGCGAGCTCATCGCGTCCGAGGTCGAAGTCCGCACAGGCCGCCAGGAAAGTTTCGCCGACGTACCCGCGGCCCTGGCGGAGCGCCGCGCGCAGCTTCGCTCGCTGGCGGAGCCGATGGGTCTCCTGCTCGGCGCGACGGGTACGCACCCGTGGGCGGACTGGAAGAAGCAGCGCATCATCGACACGCCGCACTACCGTCGCAACGACGAGCTCCTACGCTACGTCGTCTGGCGCAACAACACGTTCGGGCTGCACGTCCACGTCGCGGTCAACGGGACCGACCGCGCGATCGCAGTCGTCGCGGGCATGAGGAACTTCCTGCCTGAGCTGCTCGCGCTCTCGGCGAGCTCGCCGTTCGCCGAGGGCGTGAATACCGGCCTGCACTCGGCCCGCACGCAGATCTTCACGCGCTTCTTCCCTCGCTGCGGCGTCCCCGACGCGTTCTCCTCGTGGGCGGAGTACGAGAGCTTCGTGCGCTTCCTCTACGACACGCGCTCGATCACCGAGCACACACAGCTCTGGTGGAGCGTGCGGCCGCACCTCTCGTTTCCCACCGTCGAGATCAGGATCTGCGACGGCCAGCCCGAGCTCGCGGAGGCGACCGCGCTCGCCGCGTTCGCGACGTCACTCGTCGCCCGAGTCGCCCGCGCGTACGACGACGGGCAGCCGGTCGAGCCGCTCTCGCACCGGCTCATCGAGGAGAACGTCTGGCGTGCCATTCGCTGGGGGCTTCCGGGCGAGCTCATCGACTTCGACCGTGGCGAGCCGATCCCGGCCAGGCAACGGATCGAGGAGCTCTACGAGTGGGTGCAGCCGGCGGCGGAGGAGGTCGGCGCTGCGCCGTACCTCGCCCTTCCGGAGCAGAACGCGGCAGAGCGCCAGATCGAGCACTTCGAGGCCGGTGCCTCGCTCGAGGAGATCTACGCCGAGCAGGTCGGCGCGACCGAGACGATCGGTGGCTGAGGAGCCGCAGCTTCCGAGCGAGGAGGACCTCCGCGACGTGCTCGGCAAGGTCGGCGTCGCGGACATCCTCGTGAACGCCCTGTCGGCCGCAGCGTCGATCGGCTTCCACCGCCTCTCCGCCGAGGCGCGCGACCTCGGGCAAGTCCGCCTCGCGATCGAGTCGCTGCGCACCCTCGACCCGGTGCTGCGCGAGGCCGGGGTCGACGAGGCGATCGTGCGCGACCTCGAGCAGGCACGGACGAACCTCCAGCTCGCATACGCGAAGGCGGTCTCGGACGAGCCTCCTGCCGACGAGTGAGATCGCACGGCCTGCGGGTTACTCGCCCAGACAACCGCGTCAGTATCCTCGGCCGGTGGAGGGCATCTCCGCTCGTCGCGACACCCACGTGGCGCTCGTCGGCCTCGTGGCGTCGTGCTGTCGCTGGCCGTCGCCGCCGTCCTCTTCGGCTGGCTCGTGCCGCGAGAGCGCAGAAACGGCCCCGAGCGCTCGGCGAGGAGCGGCCTGGCCTGCAGCATCGCGAGCGTCGTTCCCGGCATTGCATTCGTCTGGGTCGGATTCCCGTTCGTCGTTGCCGGAGCGGGCCTCGCGCTCGGCCTCGAAGGGCGCCGCGGATCGAGGCGTGTCGAGGCCGGCGCTGCCGTCGTGATCGGCGGGCTGGCGCTTGTTCTCGGCGCCGTGGCGTATGCCGTGGCGGCCGTGAGTTGACAGTTCCACCAACACGGACGGTGCGCCTGCTGCCCGGGCAATCGCGCGGCTTGTGATACATAATCCGCCGCGCCGAGTCACCTCGGCGCTCACTTTGTGACGGGCGGGAGAACCGGAGGACCATGGACTTCTTCGTAGATCACGCCGTCGGGTTCGCGCTCGCGTGTGCGGCCGTGGCGGTCTTGTACGGGCTGTACCTCACCTGGTGGCTGCTGAAGCAGCCGGCGGGCAACGAGAAGATGCAGGAGATCGCGCGCGCGATCCAGGAGGGCGCCGCGGCGTACCTGCGCAAGCAGTACACGACCGTTGCGGTCGTGGCGATCGTGCCGTTCTTCGTGCTCGGCTTCTATGACGAGCTCGGCTGGGGCGCGGCCTTCGGCTTCCTGGTCGGCGCCGTTTTCTCGGCGGCGGCCGGCTTCATCGGGATGAACGTCGCGGTGCGCTCGAACGTCCGCACGGCAGAGGCTGCGCGGGAGGGCTTGCAGCCGGCATTCAAGGTTGCCTTCCGCGCCGGCTCGGTCACGGGGCTCCTCGTCGTAGGGCTCGGCCTCCTCGGCGTCGCCGGCTACTACTGGATCCTCACGGACTGGATCGGGAACAGCCCCGAGTCCGCAGTCGACGACCTGATCGGCCTCGCCTTCGGAGGATCGCTCATCTCCGTCTTCGCGCGTCTCGGCGGCGGCATCTACACGAAGGCCGCCGACGTCGGCGCAGACCTCGTCGGGAAGATCGAGGCCGGCATCCCCGAGGACGACCCGCGCAACCCGGCAGTCATCGCGGACAATGTCGGCGACAACGTCGGCGACTGCGCGGGCATGGCGGCCGACCTCTTCGAGACCTATGCCGTCACCGCGGTGGCCGTGATGCTTCTCGGGATCGGCTTTGCCGGGGAGGGAACGGACCTCTGGCTCTACCCGCTCGCGCTCGGCGGGATCTCGATCCTCTCCTCCGTCATCGGCACCTTCTTCACGCGCGTCGGTGGTGGGGCGAATGCGATCATCAATGCGCTCTACCGCGCCGTGATCGTCGCGACGATCCTGTCCGCGCTCGGCTTCATCCCGGTGACGATGGCGTACGACGGCGGCGACTACGACTTCTGGAACCTCTACGGCGCGGCGCTCATCGGCCTGGCCGTGACCTTCCTCCTCGTCGCGATCACGGAGTACTACACGGGCACGCGCTGGAAGCCGGTGAAGGACATCGCGTCCGCGTCGCAGACTGGGCACGCGACGAACATCATCTCCGGCCTCGCCGTCGGGATGCAGGCGACCGCGCTCCCGGTGGTCGTCATCGCCGCCGGCGTCGTCGGCGCGTACTACGCGGCGGGCGAGAGCCTCTACGGCATCGGCGTCGCCGTCATGGCGCAGCTCTCCATGGCGGGGCTCATCGTCGCGCTCGACGCGTACGGCCCGGTGACGGACAACGCAGGCGGCATCGCCGAGATGGCCGACCTTCCCGAAAGCGTTCGCGGGATCACGGATCCGCTCGACGCGGTCGGCAACACCACGAAAGCCGTCACGAAGGGCTACGCGATCGGCTCGGCCGGTCTCGCGGCGCTCGTCCTCTTCGACGAGTACGGCCGCGGCCTCGGTGAGGAGGGCCTCGAGACGATCTTCTCGCTCGACAATCCCTGGGTGATCGCCGGCCTGTTCATCGGCGGCCTCATGCCGTTCCTCTTCGCCTCGCTCGCGATGCAGGCGGTCGGCCGCGTGGGCGGACAGGTCGTCGAGGAGGTGCGACGCCAGTTCCGCGAGAACCCGGGGATCATGGACTACACCGCTCGCCCGGATTACTCGAACGCGATCGGCATCGTCACCGGCTCTGCGATCAAGGAGATGATGGCTCCCGCGCTCATCCCGGTCCTGATCCCGATCGTCGTCGGGATCATCAGCGTCGAGATGCTCGGCGGGCTCCTCATCGGGACGATCGTCACCGGGCTCTTCCTCGCGATCGCGATGACGTCGGGCGGCGGCGCGTGGGACAACGCGAAGAAGACGATCGAGGACGGCCTCTACGGCGGCAAGGGCTCCGACGCTCACGCGGCTGCGATCACGGGCGACACGGTGGGCGATCCGTACAAGGACACCGCCGGCCCCGCGATCAACCCGATGATCAAGATCGCGAACATCGTCGCGATCCTCATCATCCCGCTGCTCGTCTCGATCCACGGGTAGGCGTCTTCAGGTGCCTGGAGCGCGGTATCAAGCGGCGCTCCGGGCACTTGTCGACTCGGGTGGAGTCGGGCAGGGTGGGATCTGGACGCTCAGGGACAGAGTCAGAACGTCATGCTCCACTTCTCGTACCAGACGCGGAGGCTCGAGATCGAGGTCGTCGACGCCGCCACCGAACAGAAGGTGCACCCGGACTTCTCGAACGTGCGCGAGGACAACTTCCTGCCGCGCAACTCCACGACGACGGGCTTCTTCGCCTTCCGTGGAACGGGACGCGGATGCACGACGCCTGCATCGGCACGCCCGACCATCGCAAGGCGGTCGAGGATGGTTAGTACAAGCTCGTTGTAGAGGTTCTGAAGGCTCTCGGTGACGCCAACAACCCGGCGCACTGGGAGACCTGGACCTCGCCGACGATCACGATCGACCGCCCCTAGCTAGTCGAGCGATCGCGCACTGACGGAGGGCCGGGGAAACCCGGCCTCCGTCTTCTCCGCAGGAGTAGGCTTCGCCGCCGTGCCCGGACGCCGGCGCAGGCGTGAGGTCGAGATGGAGCGCGTGCTCGGCACGCCCGCGCTCTTCGCCACCGCCTACGGCAACGTCGGCTCCTCGATCTACTACGCGCTCGGCCTGACGGCCGTCTACGCCCTCGGGCTGACGCCGCTCGTGTTCGTCGTCGCGGGCATCGTGTTCGCCGCCACGGCCGCCACCTACGCCGAAGGCACGGCACGCTTTCCCGAGGCCGGCGGCTCTGCGAGTTTCTCGCGCCACGCGTTCGACGAGGTCGTGAGCTTCGTCGCGGGGTGGGCGCAGATGCTCGTCTACGTCGTCACGGTCGCCGTCTCGGCGTTCTTCGTCCCGCACTACCTCTCGGTCTTCTGGGAGCCGCTCCGCGAGAACCCCTGGGACATCGTCGGCGGCGTGATCGTCATCGTGCTGCTCGTCGCGCTCAACGTCGTGGGCGTGCAGGAGGCCTCGAAACTCTCGATCTCGCTCGCGGTCGTCGACTTCGCGACGCAGATCCTGCTGGTGATCGTCGGCTTCGCGCTCGTCCTCAGCCCCGACGTGCTGGTCGAGAACGTCCATTGGGGCGTCGCCCCGACCTGGTCGAACCTCGCGATCTCGATCCCGGTCGCGATGCTCGCGTACACGGGGGTGGAGACGGTCTCCAACCTCGCTGAGGAGGCGCGCGACCCGGCTCGCACGGTGCCCAATGCGTACAAGCTCGTCGCGGGGGCGGTGTTCGCGATCTACTTCACACTGCCGCTGGTCGCGCTCTCCGCGCTCCCGGTCGAGCGCATCGACGGCGAGCTCACGACGCTGCTCGCGCTCCCACCCGAGGAGGGCGGCTACGCGAGCGACCCGATCCTCGGCGTCGTCGAGAACATCGGGCTCGAGGGCCTCCTTCTCGACGCTGCCGAGCTCTACGTGGGCGTCCTGGCGGCCACAATCCTCTTCATCGCGACGAACGCCGGCGTCATCGGAGCGTCTCGCATTACCTACTCGATGGCGACGTACCGGCAGCTGCCGGAAGCTCTCCGGCGGCTGCATCCCCGCTTCAAGACACCGTGGCTCTCGCTCGTGCTGTTCGCGGGCGTCGCGCCGATCCTCGTGATCCTCCCGGGCGACGTCAACTTCGTCGGGACGCTGTACTCGCTCGGCGCGACTCTCTCGTTCACCGTCGCGCACGCGTCGATCGTGCGCCTGCGCATGGCGGACCGCGGCGACGTCGAGCTCCCGTACCGTGCCCGGCCGAACCTTGGGATCGGCGGCGTCTCGTGGCCGCTGTTCGCGTTGCTCGGCGGCCTCGCGACGGGAGTCTCGTTCCTCGTCCTGGTCGTCCAGAACCCTCTCACGCGCTGGGTCGGGCTCGGCTGGATGCTCGCCGGGCTCGCAGGCTATGTCGTCTACCGTCGTCGCTTCCTCGACGTATCGCTCCGCGAGATCGAGAAGGCGCCCCCCGCGCTCGGGCCTGCTCTCGCGCTCGAGTACCGCAACCTGCTCGTGCCTGTCATCCCCGGGCCGTCGTCGGATGCCGCGATGGACGTCGCGTGCCAGCTCGCCGCCGAGCGGCGTGCCCGGATCGTTGCCCTGAGCGTCCTCGAAGTCCCGCTCGACCAGGCGTTGACCGACCGCTTTCCCGCACTGGAGGCGACGGCGAACGGCGAGCTCGACGAGGCAGCGGCGGTCGGAGACTCGTACGGCGTCCGTGTTGTCACGCGCCTCGAGCGCGCACACGCGGCCGGCCCTGCGATCGTGGCCGAGGCCGACGCGAGGAACGCCGAGATCATCGTCCTCGGCGCGCCGCGGAGGCACCTCACAGCCGGGCAGTCGGCGGTCTTCGGGAAGACCGTCGACTACGTCCTCAAGCACGCGACCTGCCGCGTGCTCGTAAACGCCGCGGAGCCGGCATGACGAGGTACTCGATCGCGGTGCTGGTCTTTGCCGCGATCTTCGTCGTGATCGGCGTCGCGCTCCTCGTGCGCACCACGGCCGCAGGCGGCGGCGTCATCGGCTACGTCCTGGGCGCGCTGTTCATCGTGCTCGGTGTCGCCCGGTTCACACTCGAGCGGAAGAGGCTCCGCTAGTGGCGCGCAAGGTCCGCGGCTTCGAGCGCGTCCTCGACGCGCCGTCCCTGTTCGCGGTCGCGTACGGCGAGATCGCGTCGTCGCTGTACATCGCGCTCGGCATCGTCGCCGCCGTCGCGCTCGGTCTGACACCGCTCGTCCTACTCGTCACGGGCGCTTTGTTCGTCCTCGTCTCGCTCTCGTACGCGGAGGGCACGGCGGCGATTCCCGAGGCCGGAGGGGCTGCGACGTTCGTGCGGCGAGCCTTCAACGACCTCGCCGGGTTCGTGACGGGGTGGGTGCTGTTCCTGGACTTCCTGATCGTCATGGCGCTCTCCGCGCTCTTCCTTCCGCACTACCTGGCGGGCGCAATCGGTCAGGGAGCGCTCCGCGAGTCGCCGTGGGACGCGGTCGTCGGCTGCGCCCTCATCGTGGCCATCGCGGGCGTGAGGATCGCCCGCAGGACGCGCCTGCACGTGGGCGCCCTCGCGGTGGCACTGCTCGACCTCGTCGTGCAGGGCGTCCTCGTCGTCCTCGGTCTCGCGCTGCTCCTCGCGCCCGAGACACTCACCGAAGGGCTCGGCTTCGCACGCGGTCAGGACTGGAGCGACGTCGCCTTCGCCCTGCCGCTGGCGATGCTCGCGTACACCGGGCTCGAGACCGTCGCGAACCTCGCGGAGGAGGCGACGGAGCCAGGGCGCACGCTGCCGAGATCGCTCTTCTCGGCGATCGGGCTCGTCGTGCTCGTCACGGTGCTGATCGGCGCGATCGGGCTCTCCGCGTACCCGGTATCGAACGGCGAGACCGCGCTCGGCGAGGAGTGGCTCGAGGCGCCGCTCGTCGGCATCGCGGCGGCGTTCGACGGATCGTTGCCGACGCTCGTCGTCGACGCGCTGGAGGTCGTCGTCGGGATCTCGGGCGTTCTCATCCTCGCCGGTGCCGCGGCGACCTCGTTCTCGGGAATCACGCGCCTCACGCATTCGCTCGCGGAGCACGGCTCGCTGCCGCGCGAGTTCGCGCGCCTCGAGCGCCGCGCGGTCGTCTCGAGCGAGGCGATTGCGATCGCCGCGGCGCTCGCGGTGGGTCTCATCGTCCTGACCGAGGTCGCGGCTGACGGAGACCCTGCGTTCCTCGCGAGCCTCTACTCCTTCGGAGTCCTCATCGCGTTCACCGCCGCGCAGCTGGCCGTCATTCGCCTTCGCATGCGCGTCCCTGAGCTCGCGAGGCCCTTTCGCGTGCGGCCGAATCTCTCGGTCCGAGGCCACTCGCTTCCCCTAGCGGCGCTCGTCGGCGCCCCGCTCACGCTCACGATCTGGGTGCTCGCGATGATCACCCACTCCGGAGCGCGCTATGCGGGGCCGGTCTGGCTCGCGCTCGGCCTCGGCGTGTTCGTCGCCGTGCGCCGGAAGAGCCGGACAGGCCTGCTCGAGCACGTCGCCCCGCTCGAGACTCTCCCGGCCGCCACGGAGTTCCAGCGGATCCTCGTCCCCATGAAGCTCGGCGACATCGGCGAGGAGATGGTCGCGACGGCGATTGCGCTCGCGAAGGAGCGTGGCGCAGCCATCGACGCGATCACCGTCGTCCGCGTCCCGCGCAAGTTCGGGCTGGAGGGTGAGTTGCCCGCGTCCGTCGCGGCCCGCGTCGACGCCTCACTCGACGAGGCTCGCGCGCTCGGCGCCGATCATGGCGTCGAGGTCCACGGTGACGTCGTGCGGGCACGCTCGATCGGCCACGCGATCGTCGACGAGGCGGAGCGGAGAGGCTCCGACCTGGTCGTGCTCGGCTCGTCGCCGCGGTGGCGGAGGCAGTCGCGCTTCTTCTCGCCGACGGTCGATTTTGTCCTGCGCAACGCGCCCTGCGAGGTCCTGGTGGTCGCGTTCCCCGACGGAGTGTTCGAGGAGTAGGCTGCGCTGCCGTGAACGCCGTCGTGATCGGGTGCGGCCGGGTCGGATCGGCGGTCGCCAAGGGCCTCGCCGCGGACGGCTGGGACGTCACAGTGGTCGACGAAGCGGAGGACGCACTGTCGCGGCTCGGGCCGGCCTGGCGCGGGGGGTTCGTCGTCGGGCACGGAATGGACGTCAGCGTCCTCGAACGCGCCGGCGTCCCCGACGCCGACGCGGCGGTTGTCGCAACCGACGGCGACAACACGAACATCGTGATCGGCCAGGTGCTCCAGCAGCGCTACGACGTCGCGACCGTCGTCGTTCGCCTCCTCGACCCGGCGCGCGCCAAGCTGTACGCGGATCGCGGGATGAGCATCGTCTGCCCGACCCAGACCGCGATCTCGGGCCTGCTCGAAACCGTGCGGGCAGCGACGCCGGCGAGCGCCGCCTGATGTACGCCGTCGTTGCGGGTGGGGGGAAGGTGGGCTCGAACGTGACTCGCTCCCTGCTCGAGCTGGGTCACGAGGTGACGATGATCGAGCAGCGGCCGGATCGGTTCGCACGGCTCGAAGAGGAGTTCGGGCCGGTCGTGATCCGCGGTGATGCGACCGAGATCGCGGTTCTCGAGCGCGCCGGGATCGCCCGCCCGCCGGAGCTCCTCCTCGCAGTCACCGGAGACGACGAGGACAACCTCGTCATCTCGCAGATCGCGAAGGAGACGTACGGCGTCCGCAAGGCGATCGCGCGCGTCAACGATCCGCGCAACCAGCAGCACTTCGACCTCCTCGGCATCACGCAGACCATCTGCGCGACGACGAGCATCCTCGGGCTCGTCGAGCACGAGGTGCCGGAGCACGGGCTCGTCCGCCTGCTCGAGCTGCAGAAGGAGGGTCTCGCGGTCGTCGAGGTGCAGGTGGAGGGGGCTTCTCCGGCCGCCGGGAAGAAGGCAGGTGGGCTGTCGCTTCCCGCCGGGTCGCGCCTCATCTCGGTATGGCGGCAGGGCCGGACGGAGCTCGTGGAGCCGTCGACCGTCGTGCGGCCGGGCGATCAGGTTCTCGCCGTTGTACCCACCGGGGAAGCTGCGGAATTGCGGCGCGCGCTATTGGGCGCGCCCAAGCAGGGGTAGACGCGAGGGCTTACAACCGCCAGTAGTGCCTTGTGAACAGCACGACCACAGGAATGATCTCGAGGCGCCCGAGCCACATGAGGCCGATCATCGTGACCTTCGAGACGTCGCCGAGGGGCGCGAACGACGCGAACGGCCCGGTGATCCCGAACGCGGGACCGCCGTTTCCGAGCGCACTCGCGGAGACGCTGAACGAGTCGAGCGCGCCGAGCGGCACGTCGGAGAGCGCCGAGTCGATCGCGATGACCGAGGCGCCGATCGCCCACAGCCCCACGTACAGCAGGATGAACGCGGCGATCGCACGCAACGTCCGCTCGTCGACCGGCGCGCCGTTGAGCCGGATCGGCATGACGACCTCCGGGCTTACCGTCTGGTCGAGCTCGCGGCGCAGGATCTTGCCGACGAGCAGGTGGCGCACGACCTTGATCGAGCCCGTCGTCGAGCCGGCCGAGCCGCCGAGAAACATGAGCGCGAACAGCGTCATCAGACACAAGACCGGCCAGAGCGCGAAGTCGGTTGTCCCGAAGCCGGTGGTCGTAATGATCGAGATCGCCTGGAACACCGCCGTCCGGACCACCTCCTCGCCCTCGAACAATCCGTAGCTCGAGAGCTCGACCAGCAGCGCGATCGACGCGATCGCGACGAGCCCGAGGTACAGGCGGAACTCCTCGTCGCGCACGAAGACCCGTGGGTGCCGGCGGACGATCGCGCGGAAGAGGAGCAGGAAGTTCACTCCCGCGAGGAGCATGAAGAGCGCGATGATCCACTGTGCAGCGGGCGAGAAGGCCGCGATCGAGTTCGGCTGCGTCGAGAACCCGCCCGTCGGCATCGTGGCGAACGCATGCGCAAGCGCCTCGTAGAACGTCATCGCGTCATCGACCCCCAGCCACCCCAGCGACGCGAGAGCGAGCGTCAAGACGACGGTGAGGGCGATGTACAGGCCCCACAGCAGTCGCGCCGTCTCGCGGATGCGCTCCGAGAGGGCGGCGACCTCGGGGCCGGGGAGCTCCGCCTCCATCATCTGACGGCCGCCGACGCGCAGCCGCGGCAAGATCGCGACGGCGAGGATGATGATCCCCATCCCGCCGAGCCACTGGGTGAACTGGCGCCACATCGACAGGGATTTCGAGAGCTCGTCGAAGTCGGTGACGACGCTGGCCCCTGTCGTCGTCGCCGCCGACATCCCTTCGAGGTAGGCGTCGAGTGGGTGATCGAGCTGTTCGCCGCCGACGAAGAGGTACGGGAGAGACGCGAACGCCGCCGTGGTGAGCAGCATGGCCGAGACGACGAGGAATCCCTCACGGACGCCGAGCCGCAGCTTCGCGTCGGGCGTCAACCGCTCGAGGATGTACCCGAATGCGCTCGTGCCCGCGCCGGTGACGACGAACGGCCAGACGGGTTCGCCGTACCAGAGCGCGACGCCGATCGGGAAGACGACGACGAGGCCGAGATACTTCGCGAGCGTCCCGAGGAGATTCGCGACCGCGGCGACGTCGATCGCGAACCGCCGCGGCCGGCCTATCCGCGCCGACTCCTGCGTCACCTACAGCGCCTCGACCACCCAGGGTGCGTTCGTGGCCTCCGTGAAGATGATCACGCGGTCCCCGGCCTGGAGGACGTCGTCGCCGTGCGGAAAGATCGCCGCGCCGTTGCGGACGATCGCTCCGATGATCGAGCCGTGAACGGGCATGTCCCGGAAGGCCATGCCGATGTAGCGGCTCGAGTCTCGTGTGGTGACGTCGAGCACCTCGTAGCGGTTCCCCTCGAGCATCACGATCTGCTGAGTGCGTGGATCGTGGGCGAAGCGCACGATCTCC
>CAWBER010000008.1:0-83850 GCA_963787855.1 uncultured Gaiellaceae bacterium | reverse complement strand
GAGATCGCGTTCGGCATGCCGAGCGCGGTGAGGCGGGTTCCCTTGAGCGGATCGACCGCGACGTCCACTTCGGCGCCGGTTCCGTCGCCGATCTTCTCGCCGTTGAAGAGCATCGGCGCCTCGTCCTTCTCGCCCTCGCCGATCACGACGACGCCGCGCATGGCGACGGTGTCGAGCATCAGCCGCATCGCGTCGACGGCCGCCTGGTCGGCCGCGATCTTGTCTACCACGCCCGATCCAGCGTGACGCGAACGTCGCGGCCGACTCGGTGACGCGAACGAGCTCGAGCGCAAGGTTCCTGTCCGGTACCTCGCTCACGTCGAGCGATCCTACATCCGTTCGGGAGCCTCGACTCCGACGAGATCGAGGCACCGGGCGATGACGTTCTGTACTGCGCGCACGAGTTGAAGACGAACGCCTCCTGCTCGGACTCGAGGACACGGTGCTCGTGGTAGAAGCGGTGGAAGTCATCCGCGACGCGGTCGCGTAGATCGGGATCGCATGCGGCGCCCGGCGCTCGGTGGGCCTGCGCCGCCACGCCGGGAACTCGAGGAGGCGCTTCACGAGCTCGCGCTCCTCGTCGGCGAGGGCTGTCGGGTCCGGTCCGGGATCAGGTCCGGGACCTGACCCCAAGGCGGCGTTACGAACGATCCCCGCGATGCGCGCGTGTCTACTGGACGTAGTAGACCGGGTTCTTCTGGAGCGCTCCTTGGCGGGTCGACGTCGAGGTCGATCGTCTGGTCGTGCCCCCTCGAGACCGGGTACCAGCGCGCCGCGTCCACGCCGATGACGTCAAGGGCTTGGTCCAGGAAGCGACGTCGCCCCGGCGCTTCGACATCTTCTTCGCCGCGCCGCGTTCCACGAGATGGACGAGCTGGTCGATCAGCACCTCGACCGACTCGCGCTGATGACCGAGCATCTCGGCGAGCGCTGCCGCCGCGCGACGTATCCATGATGATCGGCACCGAGGACGTAGACGAGCCGGTCGTGCCAGCTCGCGAACTTGCGCCGGATGTCGGCCGCGTTCTTCGCGTAGTACGTCGGCGCGCCGTCCGAACGGACCGGACGCGATCCTTGTCGTCGCCGTGGAAACTCGTCCGCGCCCACCGGAGCGCCGTCCTCCTCGTAGGTGTCGAGCAGCGCAACCGCCGCCGGATCTCCTTCTCGACCTCGTCTCGCGCGCCCAGGTGTCGAAATGGATTCGAAACTTCTCCAGCGTCTTCTCGATGCTCGCGAGCACGTGTGGAACGGGGTGACCGGAGAGCGCGCGAGCTCCGCAAGGTAGTCAGCCGGATAGCCGTCCTCCGGCGGCTTCTTCTCCGCGCCGCACTGCGTCCACGGAAGCGTCGAAACGCTCCGTCTCCGCGCCCGAATCGTTGTCGTCGTTCTCGCGCTCGACCGTGTGCCCGCGAACTCGAGGAGACGTGCAACAGATCCCGTCGGCGCCGTTTCGCGCACTCGCGACGGTGATCGGCCCGGTCGGGTTCGCCGAGACCATCTCCACCTGGATGCGTTCGGTCTCCGCCGCGGACCCGGCGCCGAAGTCCGCGCCGGCGTCGACGATCTCGCCGACGCCGTGCGCGACCCCCTCGTCGGGGAACCAGAGGTTCACGAACCCCGGGCCGGCGACCTCGGCACGCTCTCGAGCAGGTCTCGACGACCTCGCGGCGATTCCTCCGCGATCTCTCGCGGCACGCGCTTCTCCGCCCGGCGACTTCGGCGCGACATTCGTCGCATCATCGCCATGCTCCGGATCCGCGGGTGGTTCGACGCGACCGCGAGCCGGCAAGCTCCGTGACCGCGTCGGCGAGGCGGCTACCGATCGTTCGCGATTAGGCCCTTCACGCGCCCGTCGTAGGGCGCGACGAGCTACGGTTCCTCGCAGCGGACGGCGCGGACATGATCGGGTCGCGACACCGTCGCGATGGAGCGCGACTCGACCTTCTCGCGCGCCTTGTTGATCCCCACTTCGCCATGGCGAGCGTCACCTCGGGCGTCTCGGCGATCTCCGTGTACCAGAGGCCGACGACGTCGCGTAGGAGAGGCGCCATCTTCAGGTCGGGGTTGGATCCTGGATCGCCCGCCGGACCGCGTCGATCGTCTCACCCCGCTCGGCCGGCGCGTCGACCACCTGGGGCGGCGGCGCGTCCTCGAGTTCGCGACGGCGCGCGGGCGGCGCTGGATGGCGCGCAGCAGTCAGCACACGGTTATTCGTGACCTGGAAGAGCCGCGTCGTGAACCGCGAACGCAGCGAGAACTGGAAGGCCCTGGAAGACGCGGAGGAAGACCTCCTGCGTAAGGTCCTCGAGAGACTCCGGTCACCGGTCAGACGCAGGACGTAGTTGTAGACGGGCGCTCGTAGGTGCGGACGATGATGGAAATCGCGCTCGTCACCTCGCTGAGCCTTCCGCAGGACGCCGAGGTCTGGCTGTGGCAGTGACATGTGCGCGACGAGTATAGGTCGGAAATTGTAAAGGCTTCGGACGCCGCCAGTTATGGCGCCGTTGCGAGCGGAGTCCAGTCATGTCAGAGGGAACGGGAAGCCCGAGCAGCGTCAAGATCGTCGGCGCGAGGTCCGAAAGCTCGCCTTCCTCGCGGATCTCGGAGCGCTCGTCGGTGAGCACGAGCGGCACGCGATTCGTCGTGTGAGCCGTCTGCGACTGACGCCGTCGGGCTCGAGCATGACCTCTGCATTCCCGTGGTCTGCGGTCACCGAACACACACCTCCAGCTGCCTGCGTGCACTCGACGACGCGCCCGAGCGCGTGGTCCGCGGCCTCGACCGCCCCGACTACCGCGGGAATCGAGCCGGTGTGCCCGACCATGTCGGGATTCGCGAAGTTGACGACGCAGAACGCGTAGCCGTCGGCGAGCTCGTCGCAGACGCGTTGGGCAACCTCGGCGGCGGACATCCCCGGCTTCAGGTCGTAGCTCGGGACGTCGCGCGGCGACGGGACGAAAATCCGCGTCTCCCCCTCCCACTCCCGCTCCTCTCCGCCGTTGAGGAAGTACGTCACGTGGCGTACTTCTCGGTCTCGGCGACGTGCAGCTGCCGGAGCCCGTGCGTGGCGAGGATCTCCGCGAGCGTGTCTCGGACCTTCTGCTCCTCGAACGCCACCGGGAACGGGAAGTCCTCCCGATATGGGTCATCGTGGTCAGGTCGATGCCGGCCTCGAGCAGGCGCTGCGGAGAGCTGCCGGGCGCGATCCGGCCGGAAGTTGAAGAAGATCGCGGTGTCGTTCGAGCCGTGCCGGGGTCGGCCGTCGAGACGATGGGCTCGATGGACTCGTCGGTCACGCCGTTCTTGTAGCTCGCACGGACAGCCGCGACGGTATCGTTGGCCTCGTCGCCCTCCCCTAGACGGATCGCGCCGAAGGCGCGATCCGTTCTTTCCCAGCGCTCGTCCCGATCCATGGCGTAGTGCGACCGCAGACCGTGGAGACCCGCTCGGCGGGCAACTTGGCGAGATCGTCGACTGCGGCGTGCGGCGACACGTCGCGCCCGTCGGTGAACGCGTGAATCCAGGTCCGGTCGGCCATGCCCTTGCTCGCGCCGAGCTTGAGCAGCGCGCGCAAGTGATCGAGGTGGGAGTGCACGCCGCCGTTGGAGACGAGTCCGAGCAGGTGCACGTCTCCCCCGCCCTCCGCGCACGCTCGAAGGCCGAGACGAGCGCCGGGTTGCGCATGAACGAGCCGTCGGCGATCGCGTTGTTCACGCGCACCAGGTCCTGGTCGAGGATCCGTCCGGAGCCGATCGTTAGGTGACCGACCTCGGAGTCGCCCATCTGGCCGGAAGGGAGCCCCACGGCCTCGCCGGACGCCGCGAGCGTCCCATGTGGGTAGCGCGCACAGAGCGCATCGAACACCGGCGTGTCGGCGAGCTCGACGGCGTTGCCCGGCCCCGATGGCGCGAGCCCCCAGCCGTCGAGGATGACCAGGACGACGGGCCTCAAGCGACCTCGGCGCCGGCCCTGCAGATCGCCTCGAACGAGGGGAAGTCGAGCGACGCCCCGCCGACGAGCGCGCCGTCCACGTCCGGCAGCGAGAGGAGCGTGGCGGCGTTGCCGGGCTTCACCGAGCCGCCGTAGAGCACCGGAGCTCCGTGGAGCGACTTGACGAACGCGTGCGCGTCCTGGGCGATCTCCGGCGTCGCCGTCTTGCCGGTACCGATCGCCCAGACGGGCTCGTACGCGATCACGAGCCGCTCGTGTCGTGGGATGACCGTAACCTGCCGCGCGAGCACCGCCTCCGTCTCGTCGGCCTCGCGCTCGGCCTCCGTCTCGCCCACACATGCGATCACGTGCAGACCCGCCTCGAGTGCCGCCTCCGCGCGGAGTCGCACGGTCTCGTCCGTTTCGCCGAAGTGTTGCCGGCGCTCGGAGTGGCCCACGATTGCGCCTGTGACGCCGAGCTCGAGCAGCATCGGCGCCGAGACCTCGCCAGTGAAGGCGCCTTCGAGCTCCCAGTGGACGTTCTGCGCGTAGACGTTGACTCCGCTGTCGTCTCCCAGCCCCTGGCGCGTCGCGTCGAGCGAGACGAACGGCGGGCAGACGACCACGTCGACTCCCTCCGCGTGCCCGGGGATGCGCCGGATCTGCGCCGCGAACTCGCGCGCCTGGTGCGGCCCCTTGAACATCTTCCAGTTGCCCGCAATGAGCACGACGGCGATCTTAGGCTTGGTAGCCTCGCCGCGTGAGCGCGCCCGCGTGGGAGCTGCGGTTCCGGACGCCCATTTCATTCCTTCCGGAGTGGTCGCCGTCCGCGCCCAGGAACGCCGTCTATGTCTCGAACGAGTCCGGGATCTGGCAGGTCCACGCCTTCGACACGGAGACGGCTCACCGTCGCCAGGTGACGAACCATCCGGTCGGGCTCGTCGACGCCGTTCCCGCGCTCGACGGCGAGGGCGTGTTGTGGTTCCAGGACGAGAGCGGCGACGAGTCCGGCCGCTGGCACGTGCAGCCGTTCCACGGCGGCGACACCACCCCGTTCCTCGACGGCGTGCCGCACGGGTGGAACGAGGGATCCACGCAGGCGCCCGGGATCGTGGTGGCGTCGATCTCCGACCGCGACGGCTTCGCGGTCTACGTCTCGCTCGACGGCGGCGAGGCCAAGATCGTCCACCGGGCGGACACGTCGGTACGCCTCGGAAGCGCCGACGGGGATGGCTTCCTGCGGGGCGCCCTCTCGGCGGACGGCACGCTGCTCTGCCTCGAGCACGCCGAGCACGGCGATCTCATCCACCCAGCGCTCCGCGTCCTCGACCCGCGCACGGGCGACACCGTGGGCGAGCAGGTCGACGACGGCATGTCGCTGACCGCCCGCTGCTGGTCTCCGATTCCGGGCGACCAGCGTCTTGCGTGCGACCACGAGCGCGACGGCGACACACGACCCGCGATCTGGAACCTCGAGACGGGCGAGTTCGCGCCCTTGCCGCTCGACCTCGACGGGGAGGTGTCTGCGGCGGACTGGTGGCCCGACGGGTCCACGCTGCTCCTCCAGAACACACGCGAGGGACGCGCCTACCTGTATCGCTACGAGGTAGCGACTGGTGAGCTCGTGTCGATCCCGACCGATCCCGGCTACATCTGGAAGGCGCGCGTCCGCCCTGACGGTCGCATCTGGCTCCTGCACGAGCAGGGACATCGCCAGCGCCTCGTCCTCGACGACACGGGCACGGAGATCCTGACGCTCGGTGACCGCGCACCCACGGCGCGCGCCTTCGAGTCTTGGCACTTCGAGAACCCGCACGGGCAGCGCGTCCACGGCTTCTACGTCACGCCGGACGACTCGGGGGGGCCGTTCCCGACCCTCATGTTCGTCCACGGAGGGCCGACCTGGCTCGATCTCGACCGCTGGCATCCCGAGGTGCAGGCGTACGTCGACGCCGGTCTCGCGGTCGCGATGGTGAACTACCGCGGCTCGATCGGATACGGGCGCGAGTGGCGAGACGCGCTGATCGCGAACATCGGCGGGCCGGAGCTCGAGGACGTGAACGCGGGCCTCGCCGACCTCGTCGCGCGCGGCATCGCCGATTCCGAGTGCGCAGTCGTCGGCGGGCACTCGTGGGGCGGATACGTCACGCTGCTCGAGCTGGGCAAGCACCTGACCTCTGGATCTGCGGGGTCGCAGGCGTCCCCGTCGGGGACTACGAGATGGGATACGACGAGCTGTCACCGCTCCTGCAGGAGTCGACCGGGCGCTGCTCGGCGGGAAGACGCCGAAGGAGGTGCCGGAGCTGATGCGCGACCGCGATCCGATCAACTTCGCCGACGCGGTCGCCGCGCCGGTGCTGTTCCTCATCGGCCGCAACGACAGCCGCTGTCCGTACTCGCAGGCCATGGCGTACGTCGACAAGCTCGCCGCCCGCGAGCACCCGCACGAGGTGTACGTCTTCGAGACCGGTCACGGCTCGTTCGACATCGACGACGCGTCCGTCAGGTAGGCACGATCCTCGCCTTCCTCGCCCGGCACGTTCCGGGCGTGGGCGTGCAGAGCCCGCCGTTACGACGCCGGCGGGATAGCGGCCACCCCGGGAAGCTCCTTCCCCTCGAGCAGCTCGAGCGACGCGCCGCCGCCTGTCGAGACCCACGAGATGCGCTCCGCGAGTCCGAGCTCCTGGACGGCGCGGACGGAGTCGCCGCCCCCGACCACCGTGAACCCGTCCCATCGGCGACCGCCTGCGCGACGGCCTTCGTCCCCTCTGCGAAGCGCGGCCACTCGAAGACACCCATCGGGCCGTTCCAGAACACCGTGCGGGCGTCGCGGATGAGCTCTTCGAAGCGCTCACGCGTTCGCGGGCCGATGTCGAGGCCGAGCCATCCGTCCGGGAGCTCGTCGTAGGGCGCGACGCGACTCTCGGCGTCCTCGTCGAACGCAACCGCAGCGACCACATCGGTAGGCGGCTCGGCCCCGTACGGGAGCGTCTCGTGCGCAGCTGCTCGGCCATCTTCCCGCCGACGAGAACGCTGTCCGCCCGCTGCCCGAGGTTCACGAGCACGCCGAGCTTGTCGTCGACCTTGGCGCCGCCGGCGATGAGCACGAACGGCCGCTCGACATCGCCGAGGAGCCGCCCGAGCATCTCCGGCTCCTGCTCGAGAAGCAGCCCGGCGTACGCGGGGAGGATGTGCGCCACTCCCTCGGTCGACGCGCGCGCCCGATGGGCGGAGCCGAACGCGTCGTTCACGTAGAGGTCCATCCCCTCGGCCAGCCGCTTTGCCGACTCCGGTCGTTCGCGTCTCGCCGGGGTCGAAGCGCGTGTTCTCGAGCACCGCGAGGCGGTCGTCGTCGACGAGCTCACGCAGACGCGCTGCGACGGGAGCCATTGCGAACGCCGGATCCGGGCCTTTCGGCCGGCCGAGGTGCGAGCAGACGGCGACGTGCGCCGCCTCCCCGTCGAGCAGGAGGCGCAGCGTCGCCAGGGACGCTCGAATGCGCGTGTCGTCGGCGACATTCCCGTCCTCCAGCGGGACGTTCAGGTCGGCGCGGACGAGGACGCGCTTGCCGGCGACGTCCGCCTCGCGAACCGAGCGCCGACTGTGCATCTACGGCAGGAGCTTGCCGATCACGTCGACGAGCCGGCACGAGTAGCCCCACTCGTTGTCGTACCAGCCGAAGACCTTGACCGTGCTCCCGTGCACCATCGTCAGTGCGCTGTCGTAGATGCAGGAGTACGCGTTCCCGACGATGTCGGTCGAGACGAGCGGATCCTCGGAGAACTGGAGGATCCCCTCGAGGGGGCCGGCCGCCGCGTCGCGATACGCGGCCTGCACCTCGTCGGCAGAGGTCTCACGCCCGAGCGACACGACGAGATCCGTGAGCGAGCCGGTCGGCACGGGCGCGCGCACCGAGATCCCGTCGACCTTGCCCTGGAGATCGGGAGCACGAGGCCGATCGCCTTGGCGGCCCCGGTCGACGTCGGCACGAGGTTGATCGCCGCGGCGCGCGCCCGGCGGAGGTCCTTGTGGGGCGCGTCCTGAAGGTTCTGGTCCTGGGTGTAGGCGTGGATCGTCGTCATGAATCCGGACCGGATCTCCCCGAGGTCGTGCAGCACCTTCGCAAGCGGGGCGACGCAGTTCGTCGTGCACGACGCGTTCGAGACGATGTGGTGCGAGTCCGGGTCGTACTGGTCGTCGTTCACCCCGAGGACGACCGTGATGTCCGGATCGGTCGCGGGCGCCGAGATGACGACCTTCTTCGCGCCCGCGTCGAGGTGCTTCTGGGCACCTTCGCGATCGGTGAAGAAGCCCGTCGACTCGAGTACGACGTCGACGCCGAGGTCGCCCCACGGGAGCGCGCCCGGGTCGCGCTCCGAGAACATCCGAATCTCCTCGCCGGCCGCGCGAAGCGTCCCGTCGGCGAGCTCGACCTCACCCTGGAACGGGCCGAGTGTCGAGTCGTAGCGCAGGAGGTGCGCCATCGTCTGCGCGTCGCCGAGGTCGTTCAGCGCCACGATCTCGAGGTCGGAGCCGAGTGAGTGCTGGGCTCTGAAGAAGTTCCGCCCGATGCGGCCGAACCCGTTGATGCCGACGCGAATTCCCATCTCTCCTCCGCTCTCGATGCCCGGTCGCGGCCGAGTCTAACCGCGGTCTTCCGCCAGCTCCTCGAGAGCGCGGAGGCGCCGGTGCAGCGCCGCTTTCGAGGCAGGGGGGTCGGTGCGCGTCGACAGCTCACGCAGCGATGCCGTCGGATGGCGCAGCCGCAGCTCGGCTGCCTCGAGCAGCGCGTCGGGCAGGTCTGCGAGCGCGCCGTCGGCGCGCAGCCTCTCGACCGCCGCGAGCTGACGTCGGGCGGACCGGCTCGTGCGGACGAGGTTCGCGTGGTCGGCGTTGGCGAGCCGGTTTGCGCGCTCGCGGGTCTCGGCCACGACCGCGCGTTCCTCGAGCGTGAGCACGGCCTCGGTGGCTCCCATTAGTGCGAGCAGCGACTCGATAGCCTCCCAGCTCTTCGCGTATGCGACGGCGTGACTCTCGCGCGCGGCGACCGCGAGCTCGATGCCCTCGTTGTCGGCCAGACGGGCGAGCAGCGCGGCCGACTCGCTCGAGGCGGTGCGCAGCTCGAGATGAGGCGAGCGGCCGAGCGAGAGGGAGCCGGCGCCGAGAAACGCACCGCGCAGATACGCGGCACGACAGCAGCTCCGCCCGACCACGCGCCGCGGCGGCTTGTCGAGGGGGCCGTGCCGGCGATCGACGACACCGGCCGCCGTCAGCACCCTCAGGGCCGGCTCGGTTCCCTCGACATGGAGCTGGTAGCGCGTCGCCGTGTCGAACGCCCGTCGCCGGTACGTTCGGATCTCCGAGCGGATCCCGCTCTCGCGGAGCAGCGCGAATGCGCGGCGCGCGGCCGCGCCGCTCCCGAGGTCGAGATGAAGCGCCCACTCACCGGACCCGCGGAGATGCAAGCTCCCGGCTGCGTGGAAGAGCGCGGAGAGCTCCGCGAGGCGGTCGCACTCGCGCTGCGGCGCGATCGCCGCAAGCTCCTCGCGAACGTCCTCCGACGTAGTCACAGCTGAACGCCTTCCAGCGCCAGGAGGCGCCGCTTGACCTCGACTCCGGCGGAGCCGTACCCGCCGATGCCATGCGCGGCGACGACTCTATGACACGGGACGACGAAGGCGAACCGGTTCGCGGCGCACAGCGCTCCAGCAGCTCGGGCGGCCCGGGGTCGACCCGCGAGCGCGGCGAGCTCACCGTACGAGACGACCTCTCCACGCGGCACCGCGCGCAGCGCGCCGACGAGCGTGCGCTGAAACGGCGTCGCCCACTCGACGTCCAGGGACGCGTCCACGAAGGACACGTCCTCACCCTGCAAGAACGCACGAAACCTGCCGATCAGCTCGTCGTCCTGTTCGCCGCGGACGTCGCCCGAACGGCCGGTCCAGGTGTCAGACACCGTGTCTGACACCTGCTCGAAGTGGAAGTCGTGCGCGAGGACGACGTCGTCTCGTCGCCACAGCTCTCCGAATCCCCAGCCGGGCACGGCGTAGCGCGTCTCGACGATCGCCACCGGCGCCACTCTAGAATCGCCCGCATGAGCGCACACGGCTTCTTCACCCCGCCCGCCCACGAGAACGAGCCGGTCAAGTCCTATGCGCCCGGCACGCCAGAGCGCGCCGAGCTACAGGCGCGGCTGCAGGCGATGCAGAGCGAGCGCATCTCGATCCCGATGATCATCGGCGGGAAGGACGTCCACTCGGACGAGACGTTCGAGGCAGTGATGCCGCACCGCAAGGACCACGTCCTGGCCGATGTCGCGAAGGGCGGCGCCGAGCACGTCCAGCAGGCGATCGACGCCGCGACCAAGGCACACGCGGAGTGGTCGCGCATGCCGTGGCACGAGCGCTCCGCGGTCTTCCTTCGAGCCGCCGAGCTCCTCTCGGGGCCGTGGCGCTCGACGCTGAACGCCGCGACGATGCTCAACCAGTCGAAGACGGCGCATCAGGCGGAGATCGACGCCGTGTGCGAGATGTGCGACTTCTGGCGCTACAACGTCGACTTCCTCGTCCGCGTCTACTCCGAGCAGCCCTACTCGCCGACCGGGATCTGGAACCGGCTGGAGTACCGCCCGCTCGAGGGCTTCGTCCTGGCCGTCAGCCCCTTCAACTTCACGTGCATCGGCGGAAATCTCTCCTCGACGCCGGCTCTCATGGGCTGCACGGTCCTGTGGAAACCCGCGTCGACCGCCGCTCTCTCGGCGTACTACTACATGCGTCTCCTGCAAGAGGCGGGCCTGCCGGACGGCGTGATCAACCTCGTCTACGGCTCCGGCGCGCAGATCGGGAGTGCCGCTCTCGCGAGCCCCGACCTCGCCGGAATCCATTTCACCGGCTCGACGGAGGTCTTCAACGGCATGTGGGAGACCGTCGGGGCGAACGTCGCCGCCGGGAAGTACACCGGCTACCCGCGGCTCGTCGGCGAAACGGGCGGGAAGGACTTCATCCTCGCGCACCCCTCCGCCGAAGCCGAGGCGGTCGCGACTGCCGTCGTTCGCGGCTCGTTCGAGTACCAGGGCCAGAAGTGCTCGGCGGCCTCGCGGCTCTACGTCCCGTCGAACCTCTGGCCGGCGGTCAAGGACAAGCTCGTCGCCGACGTGAAGTCGATCCGCATGGGCGATCCCGCCGACTTCGAGAACTTCATGGGCGCCGTCATCGATGCGAACGCGTTCAAGACGCACTCGGACGCGATCGCCGAGGCGCGCGCCGAAGGCGCCGAGATCCTGACCGGCGGCACGACGGACGACTCGGAGGGCTACTTCGTCGAGCCGACGGTGATCGCAACCGAGGACAAGGGCTTCCGACTCCTGCGCGACGAGCTCTTCGGCCCGATCGTGACGACGTACGTCTACGACGAGAAGCGCTGGGACGACACGCTCGACCTCGTGGACAAGACGGCCCCGTACGCGCTGACGGGCGCGGTGTTCTCGACGGAGCGCGCTGCGATCGAGGAGGCGCACGACGCGCTGCGCTACTCGGCCGGCAACTTCTACGTGAACGACAAGCCGACGGGCGCCGTGGTCGGACAGCAGCCGTTCGGCGGCTCACGCGCGAGCGGGACGAACGACAAGGCCGGCTCGATGTGGAACCTCATCCGCTGGGTCTCCGCGCGCACGGTCAAGGAGACCTTCGTGCCGCCCACCGACTACCGCTACCCGTTCCTGGCGGCGGATTCAGACGGCAAGCAGTCGGGGTAGATAGCCGCGGACGATGCTTGTCCGCGTCCTCGACGGAGTCGATGCGTTCCTCGACCAGATCGGGTCGGTCGCGTTCGTCCCGCTCGCGCTCGCAATCGGCTGCCATCTCCTGAAGATGGCGTGTACGAGCCGCGCCTGGCGCAACGTGCTCGCCGCGGCATACCCGGAGGAGCGCGTGCCGTGGATCTCGATCTACGGCGCGTATCTCGCCGGCGTCGGCATCAACGCGATCATCCCGGCGCGCGCAGGTGATGCGGTCAGGATCGTGCTCGCGCACCGCGCGATCCCGAGTAGCACCTATACGACGGTCGTCTCGAGCACGCTCGTCCTGAGCCTCTTCGACCTGTTCGCGGCGAGCACGCTGCTCACATGGGCTCTCACGACGGGCGAGTTGCCCGGCCTCGACGTCCTGCCGCGCCTGCGAAGCTTCGACTTCGCCTGGCTCTTCGGACGGCCGCTGCTGTTCGAGCTCACCGTCGCCGGCGTTCTCGTCGCGCTCGGTGTCGTCGGGTTCTGGATCGCCGGCCATGTCGCCGACTTCCGGGAGCGCGTGGCGCAGGCGTTCCGTGTCCTCTCGCCACCGACGCGCTACCTGCGCAAGGTTGCGGTCTGGCAGGCGGCCGACTGGGGATTGCGCCTCCTGACCATCTGGTTTCTTCTCGCGGCGTTCCACATCCCGCAGACACTCGAGAATGCAGCGCTCACGCAGGTGTCGACGAGCGTCGCGACACTTCTCCCGATCACACCGGCCGGCGTCGGCACCGAGCAGGCGTTCCTCCTCTACGCATTGAGCGGGGTCGCGTCCGCCTCCGTGCTCCTCGCGTTCAGCGTCGGCGCCAAGCTCACGCTGACGATCACGAACGTCGTCGCCGGTTTCACGGCGATCGTGCTCACGTTGCGCACGGTTCGCTTTCGCAAGGCGCTCGGGCCACTCCCGGAGACGGCCGACTAAGCCTTACCAGTGGGAGGCGCCGCCACGCGTACGAGCCTCCCCACGCCCGGAGCCGTAACCGGCCAGGCGCGTCCTGACTAGGACGGACCCGCCTTGTGCAGCTGCGCGTACAGCGAGCGCGCGGTCTTCTGCGGCAGCCCGGGGACGCCCTCGAGCTCCTCTTGCGACGCCTCGAGGAACCGCTCGACCGACCCGAAGTGCCGGATGATGGCGCGCCGGCGCACAGGGCCGATCCCTTGCAGCCCCTCGAAGATCGTCTCCATCGAGCGCGCGCTCCGCTTCCGCCGGTGGTAGCGCAGCGCAACCCGGTGGGCCTCGTCGCGGATCCGCTGGAGCAGCTGGAGCGCCGGGCTCGCGCGGTCGAGAGCGATGGGCGCCGGAAATCCCGGCACGAAGACCTCCTCCTCCCGCTTCGCGAGTGCGATGACCGCCACGCGCGGAAGGTCGAGCTCCTCCATGACTGCGAGCGCAGCCGCGAGCTGGGCCTTCCCACCGTCCACCACGACGAGGTTCGGCATGCGCGAGAAGCTCTCGTCGCCGTCGCCGCTGCGCAGCCTCGCGAACCGGCGGGAGACGGCCTCGCGCATCGCCCCCACGTCGTCCTGCCCCGCGAGGCCACGGATCGCGAACGTCCGGTAGTGCGCGTTTCGCGCCTTGCCGTCGACGAAGACGGTCATCGACGCGACGATCGACTCGCCCTGGATGTTCGAGACGTCGAAGCACTCGACCCGCACGGGCAGGCTTTCGAGGTTGAGCACCTCGCGCAGCTCCTCGAGTGCTGCGATGCGCCTGGAGCGAGAAGCCTGGCGCACCGCAGCGTCGGCCTCGAGCGCATGCCGCGCGTTCTCCGCCGCGAGCTCGACGAGACGTCGCTTCTCGCCGCGGAGCGGCGTCCGGACGACGACGCGCGAGCCACGGCGCTGCGTCAGGAATTCGGAGAGGGCCTCCGTGTCGGCGATCTCGGGAGGAACGAGCACCTCGGGGGGTGTGCTCGGCGTGCCACCGTAGTACTCGAGGACGAACGCCTCGAGAATCGACTGGGGATCCTCGCCCAGGACGTTCTCGAGGTGGAAAGCGTAGCGGTCGATCATCTTCCCGTCGCGCAGCGGGAACACCTGCACCGCCGCCTGGTCGCCGCCGACCGCGAGGCCGACGACGTCGACGGTCCCGACCTCCCGTCGCTCGGTCGCCTGGCGGTCGGCGAGATGGCGGATGGAGAAGAGCCGGTTGCGGTAGCGCGCCGCCTCCTCGAAGCGCTCGTCCGTTGCCGCTTCGCGCATACGCTCGGTCAGCTCGGCCTGGATCGTCTTCGTGTCGCCCGAGAGGAACCCGACGACGCCGTCGATCACGTCGGCGTAGCCCTCCTTCGAGATCGCTCCGATACACGGCGCGAAGCAGCGGTCGATGTGGAAGTCGAGGCAGGGGATCCCGGAGTGGCGGCCGGGACGAGGCCCTTCGCAGGGGCGGAAGCGGAAGACGCGGTTGAGCACGTCGAGGGTCTCCCGCACCTTCTTCGCGTTCGCATACGGGCCGAAGTAGAGGGTTCCGCGCCGGTGCCGCTCGCGCGTGAACATCACGCGCGGGTACTCGTCCGTGAGTGTCACCGCGATGTACGGGAACGACTTGTCGTCGCGGAGGCGAATGTTGAACGGCGGCCGGTGACGCTTGACGAGGTTCTGCTCGAGGTGGAGCGCCTCGGCCTCGGTGCGCGTGACGATGACCTCGACGTCGTCCACGCGCTCGACGAGCCGCGCGGCGCCGAACCGCCCGTCGCCGCGCTGGAAGTAGCTGCGGACCCTCGAGCGCAGCGATTTCGCCTTCCCCACGTACAGGACCTCGCCCGCCTCGTCGCGAAAGAGGTAGACGCCCGGCCCGCGTGGAAGCGCCTCGAGCTTTCCTTCAAGGTTTTCACGCATTCTCGGGCTAGCGTATCCCCATGCGTCTGCCGCTCCTGACCGCATTCGGAACCGCCGTGGCCCTGCTCGCGCCAGGGCTCGCGACGGCCGGGCCAGGGCTCGTGGTCGGGGCCGTCGAGGACGACGTGCGGGCGTCGACGCTCGTCGAAGCCGAGGCCCGCATGACGGCGTTCCGTCTCTCCGGGTTCCGTGCGGTGCGGATCACGAGCTACTGGACGCCCGGGCTCGACAAGCCGACCGATGAGGAGCTACGGGTCCTCGAGAACGTGAGCGACGCGGCGCAGCGGAACGGCGTCCGCCTGTACGTGACGATCATGCACCCGGGATCGCGTACGACGCCGCTGACGGCACAAGCCCGAGCCGACTTCGCCTCGTATGCGGCAGCCGTCGTCCGCGGAGCGCCGTCGGTGGAGCACGTGATCATCGGCAACGAGCCCAACCTGAACCGCTTTTGGCTGCCGCAGTTCGGGCTCGACGGATCGAGCGCAGCGCCGGCGGCCTACCTCGCGCTCCTCGCGCAGACCTACGACGCGATCAAGTCCGTGTCGCCCTCGGTCACGGTGTACGGCGGCGCCGTCTCGCCTCGCGGCACGGACCGCTCGGACGGCACCCGGCCGACACACTCCCCCACGACCTTCATCCAGGGGCTTGGAGCGGCATACCGTGCGAGCGGTCGCACGCAGCCCGTGATGGACGCCCTGGCGATCCACGTGTACGCGGACAACTCGAGCGTCGCGCCGACGGTCGCCCACCCGCTCAACACGTCGATCGGGGTGGCCGATTACGACAAGCTCGTCGGCCTGCTCGCCGAGGCATTCGACGGAACCGCACAGCGTGGATCGATGCTGCCGATCCTGTACGGGGAGTACGGAGTCGAGACCGAGATCCCGGCGAGCAAGGCTTCGCTCTACACGGGCACCGAGCCGACCACCACGAAGCCGGTCAGCGAGGAAGTCCAGGCGAGCTACTACCGACAGGCGCTCTCGCTCGCGTTCTGCCAGCCCAACGTGGTTGGAATGCTGCTCTTCCTGTCGCGTGACGAGCGGGCGCGAGCGACCTGGCAGTCCGGGGTCCACTACGTCGACGGCACGCCGAAGTCGAGCAAGCGGCCGGTCACGGCGGCGCTCGACCGGACGACCGGCGGCTCGATCGCGCGCTGCCCAGGCGTCCAGCTGCCGGTGCGGTCGTCGTATCTCAGGTTCGGAACCCGCTCGGCCGCAAAGCGTGGCGCGTTCCGCGCGAGCTTCCGCTGCGATCTCGACTGCCGCTACTGGGTTCGGCTCGAGAACGCCGACACGCGCGCGACGAGGTTGGCGAGGCGGGGCTCGGCCGTGGTCGGGGAGCTCGTGCAGTCCGATCTCGGCAAGCGCCGCCTCAAGCCGGGCCGCTACCGCTACACGCTCCAGCTCGTCCATCCCGTGAACCCTGCGGCGCCGACGATTCGGAGAGGACCCGTCTTCCGACTGCCCTAGGGACGAGGCTTGCCTCGCCCTAGTACCGGTGCTCGATGCGCCAAACGCGCACGATCACGTACGCACACGCGCCGAGCGTCACCACGAGCGCGAACGCGTCGCGGCTGGCCGGGAGGCCATAGCCGATCGCGAGCCCGATCGCAACCACCGCGAGCACGACGGCGGCGTAGAAGAGCCTCCGGTTCCACTCCGACCATGCCTCGAGGTCACCGCGCCGCTCCCGCCACACGAGGAACAGGAACAGCGCGATCGCGAGGAAGAAGGCGATCTGCAGGATCCCGCCGACCGTCGCGACCACCGGCTCCAGCGACAGCACGACGACGCCGAGTGCGATCAACGCGACGATCCCGAGCCCCCGCGCGAGAGCGGGAATGCGATCCCAGAGCCGTCTCATGACCCCGACATGAAAGCGCGAACCGCCAGCGCGCCGGCGACAAGTGTCGTCACCGCGAACCAGAGAAGGCGCCTCGGGCCGACCGCTGGAGCGTAGAACCAGGGCGTGAGCGCGAGCCCTAGCGCCAGCGCGCCGTACGTGTAGTGGAGCTTCTCGGGCGCTCTGCGATCGTCCGACAGGAGGAGCAGCCCGACGGCGGCCTGCGCGATGAGCAGCGTCTGCGCGAGGACGAGCGCATGCGAGACAAAGGCTCCCCCGCTCCCGCGACGCCGGTACGCGACGAACCCGAGCACGGCTGACCCGACGCACACGACGACGACCGCGACGCCCAGCGCGATGTGCACGGTGAGCACGCGGGCACCCTATCCAGGGCCGCTGTACGCTCGACTCGTGACGAAGCGCACGCGCGCGCTGGCTCCTCTCCTGGCCGTCATCGCGTTACTCGTGTCCTGCGGCGGGGAGAGCGGCGCGATGCACGCGACCTTGACGGACCACGACTGCACCTTCGAGGGCACCACGACCGCCGGGGCCGGGCGGCTCTCGATCGAGGTCGAGAACACGACGTTCCGCTTCGGGTCCTTCGGCGTGGTCGCTCTCTACGCCGGCGAATCCGTCGACGACATCGCGCTCGCGCAGGAGCGCGTCGAGTCGAGACGGCTCCTGCGGAACCGGGCTCGCTCCGATGTTCCTCCGCCGTTCGGTCGCTGGATCGCGGGGGCGGACGTCGAGCCGACGACCCGTACATTCCTCCCGGTCGACGCGGATCCCGGCCGATACGTCGTCGTCTGCTACATCCACCGCAACGCCGACGATCGTCGGCGCACCGGCGAGATCGCCAGCCCCGCGCGCGCATTCGTCGCCGGACAGATCGAGGTCGCGGGCACTCCGACCTCCTCGTGAGCTCCTGCATCAGGAGGCGGATAGCATCGTCCCGATGATCGAAGAAGGCCTGCCGGCGCCGACCTTCACGCTGCCGAGCGACTCCGGCGAGGACGTCTCGCTCGAGTCCTTCCGCGGGAAGCCCGTCGTCCTCTACTTCTATCCCAGGGACGACACGCCCGGATGCACGGCGCAGGCGTGCGGGATCCGCGACGTCTGGGGCGAGCTCGAGCGCAACGGAGCGGTCGTCCTCGGCGTCAGCCCGGACAGCCCGCGCAAGCACGTGAAGTTCCGCGAGAAGTACGGACTGCCGTTCACCTTGCTCTCCGACGAGGAGCACGAGGTCGCCGAGAAGTACGGCACGTGGGTCGAGAAGAGCATGTACGGCAAGAAGTACATGGGCATGGAGCGCTCGACGTTCGTCATCGACGCGGATGGAAACGTCGCCAAGGTCATCCGCAAGGTCAAGCCGGCAGATCACGCCGGCAACGTGCTAGCCGTGCTCTCGCTCGGAGCCTGCCGCCTAGCCGCGCACTCACTCGCAGCTCGTGTCGATGAGGTGCGGCGCTGATCAGAGCCGCGCTGGCGACGGGCTCGATGTGCGCACGTTCCGCTCGAACCTGACCCACGACTTGTCGCCGCGAAGAAACCCCCAAGAGCCTTTGAGGCGCGCCCAAAGCAGGATCGGACGGTAGACGAGGAAGTCGAATGGCGAGAGGACGAGCAGGCGAGCGAGGTCGCGTTTCCGGTACAGCCGGGACTGCAGGTCTTCCGAAAGGATCGCGCAGGCCGTGAGCGCGGCGTTGGTGAACATCACGCCGCCGGCGACAGCGCCAAACGTCGACCATTCGAGCAGGCCGAGCGCAATGGCCAGGAGGAGCGACGCGATCGCGAACAACTCGAAGGCCGGAGCGAGGACCTCGGTCAGCAGGAAGTAGGGCGTGCCGATCAGTCCAACCGTCTTGTACCGGGGCTTGAACCACATGCGCCGGTAGTGCCAGACCGTCTCGTTCGTCACGCGCTGCCAGCGCTCGCGCTGTGAGACGAGGGTCCGGACGTCGCCGGGGCCCTCGGTGACGGCCACGTTGTCCGTGAGGCAGAGGATCTCGTAGTCGCGCCCCTTCCGCAGGAAGTGCTCGTGGATGCGGAAGGTGACCTCGATGTCCTCGCAGGTGAAGTCGCGTGAGTAACCGCCGACCTCTTGCAGCACGTCGCGCCTCCAGATCTGGAACGCGCCCGGCGAGCAGAGCATGAACCCGTGACGTGACCAGGCGATGCGGTTGTTGAAGAACGCCCGCACGAAGTCGAGGTGCTGGAACGTGTCGAGCGGCCTCCAGTCGACGCGCCGGCGGCCAGGGGGCGCGGCCAACATCCGCTCGGGGTGCCGTGCCGTCGACAGCGCGCTCGTCACGCCGATGATGCGCGCGGGGTCCTGGACGACGAGCCGCATGCCCTTGAGCAGCGCCCTCCTGTCGAACCACGTGTCCGCATCGACGCCGCACACATATCGGTAGCGCGAGATGTTGAGGGCCGCGTTCAACGAGTCGGCCTTGCCCCCGTTTGCCTTGTCGACGACGATCAGGTTCGGCGCGAGGGCGCTCCGATACATGCCGCGCACCTCCTCGGTTGCGAACGTGCGTCGAACGAAGCGCTGATGCGGCTCGAGCGCGAACGCCTCCGCCAGCACGTCGAGCGTGCTGTCGGTCGAGCCGTCGTTGACGATGATGACCTCGTGCTCCGGATAGTCGAGCTCGAGCAGCGCTCGCGTCGTCCCGACGATGAGGGACTCCTCGTTGTACGCGGCGACGATGACGCTGACGGGTAGCGTGAAGCGGCACCCCGCGAGCGTCTCGTAGTCCTCGGTCGCGCTCTCGTGTCGCCGCACTGCGCTCTCCATCGCGGCGACAACGGCCTGCGCGAGGTAGATGCCGATCGTCACGATCAGGTACGCCATGCACAGCGCGACCACGACGACGAGGACGAGCTCGATCACGCGACCTGCACCTCCCAGGATCCCGAACCGTCCTCGGCCCGTGCGTGAGCCGCATCTTGCAAGTCGTCGCCGCCTGCCACGTAGATTCGCTCGAGCAGCGCGCTTCGAGGCGTGTCCAGCTCGAGGAAGTCGACGAAGCCGATGTCTTGCAGCACCTCCGCGGCGCCCTGGCGAGCGAACCGGTCATCGTGCTCCAACATGGACAGGAGCTGAGGAACCCCTTCGGAGCCAATCATCCGGAGCGCGTCCTTCGCCGCCGTCCGCACCCACCACTGCGGATCGGCGAGGAGCCTGGCGATCGTCGGCGCAGCCGGCGCTCCTACGACACGCCCTACGGCGCGCGCCGCATGGACCCGGACGAACCAGGCAGGGTCGTCGAGACCCGCCTGCACGACCGTCGCGACCGCCGGCCCGGAGCGTGAGCCGAGCGTCTCCATTGCCGCCGCGCGAACATTCGCGTTTCGATCCCATGCGAGTGCGATCAGAGCCTGCTCTCCGAGATCGGGGTAGCGGCCGAGCAGTCGTGCCCCCCAGAACCGCACCTTCGGATTCGGATCGCGGAGAAGGGGAACGAGCCGCGCTCCTGGCTCGGGTGCGAGACGTTCGAGCTGAGCTGCGATCCGCGAACGAGAGCGGGTCTCGGCGCGCAGCGACTCGAGCAGCAGGCCGATCGCCCAGTCGCCACCGATGTCGCCGAGAGCCCGAACGGCAGCGCCGGCGATCTTCGCGTCCGAGTTCGCGAGCGCGCTCCGAACGAGGCGTGGCGCCAGGGGATGACGAACCCTTGCAAGGAGCGTGAATGCTGTGACTCCGCGCCACCTGCCCCAGTCCGTCCGATGCTTGCGGCTCGCGCGCCGAGCGAGCTTCCGGGCACGGCCACGAGAGATCGGCCCGGGTCGCCGGGGGTGCAGGCGGTCGTAGCGCCAGCGGCCGAGCACGACCGCAAGCGACAACATCACCCAGGCGGCGAACGAGCAGACGAGCACGACGACGCCGCCGCAGAGAACGAGCGCGTCCACTGTGCATCCGTCGTCGTCGTTTCGTGCCCCGAGGAACTGCCCCGAACGGGGGATCCCCACACGCGTTAGCCCTCTGTCGCCACAATTCGTCCCTGAGCGGTGGGATGCGGATGAGAGGACTTGAACCTCCACGCCCTTACGGGCACACGGACCTGAACCGTGCGCGTCTACCAATTCCGCCACATCCGCGCGGCCGTCCGATTCTAGCTTCGGGTCGTCTCACTCCCCGATGACGCGTTTTGCGCCACTCGCCGTTGTCGCCCTCGCCGTCCTCGTCGCCGCGGGCGGGCCAGCGCTGCCGGTCGAGAGCGGCGACCGCGCCGACGTCGTCGTCCTCCTCGACTCGCCTCCGCTCGCCCGCGCTCCCCGCTCCTGGGCGGCGATCGCACGGGAGCAGCGTGCCTTCCGCGACGATCTCGCGCAGCAGATTCCCGACGCCGAGGTCGGCTGGCGCTACCGACTCGTCGCGAACGGCTTCTCGCTCACGCTGCCGAGCACCGATGTCGGGCGCCTTCGCGCTCTGCCCGGCGTGCGCGACGTCCTCGCGGCAGGGAGCTACGCGCCCCAGCTGACGACGTCGCCGCAGCAGATCGGCGCTCCGGCGCTCTGGGGGCAGGCGCTGGACACTGCCGGCCAGGGTGTGAAGATCGGGATCATCGATTCCGGAATCGACCCCCGCCACCCGTTCTTCGATCCGGCGGGATACGTCATGCCGGCCGGCTTCCCGAGGGGACAGCAGCGCTTCACGACCGCGAAGATCATCGTCGCGCGCGTGTTCGCGCCGAAAGGAAGCAGGGCGGCGAGCGCCCGCGTCGCCTACTCCGACGACGACTCGAGCCACGGCACGCACGTCGCCGGGATCGCCGCCGGCAATGCAGAGACGACCGCGGGTAGTGGCCGGCGCGTCTCGGGGGTCGCGCCGCGTGCCTACCTCGGCAACTACAAGGTCTTCGTCGAGACGAGCGCAGGCCTGAGCCCGAACGCGAACTCGCCCGCGATCGTCGCCGCGATCGAAGCCGCGGTCGCCGACGGCATGAACGTGATCAACTTCTCGGGCGGCGAGCCCGAGATCGAGCCGAGCCGCGACATCGTCGCCCTCGCGCTCGACGCCGCCGCAGCGGCCGGCGTGGTGCCGGTCGTCGCTGCGGGAAACGACTACAACGATCTCGGTGCCGGCTCGGTGTCGTCGCCGGCGAACTCCACGCGCGCGATCGCAGTGAGCGCCGTCGCGATCGGCGGCAACCCCACCACGCGCACACATGCAGAGTTCTCGTCCGTCGGCCCGACCACGATCTCTCACCGCCTGAAGCCGGACGTCGCCGCTCCGGGCGTCGACGTCCTGTCGTCGATCTCGGGTGGCGGCTGGGCCGAGCTCTCCGGGACGAGCATGGCCTCCCCGCACGTCGCAGGCGCCGCGGCCTTGCTGCGCCAGCGCCACCCGTCGTGGTCGGTCGATCAGCTGCGCTCGGCGCTCGTCCAGTCCGGCGCGGACTCGGCGCAGAGCAGCGCGAAGGTTGCGGGCCCCCGCTTCCAGGGCGGAGGAGTCGTCGCCCTCCAGCGCGCAGACCGGCCGCTCGTCTTCGTCCAGCCGACCGCGTTGTCGTTCGGTCTGCTCGGCCGGGGGGAGACCGGTACCGGCACGCTCGCCCTCGTCGACGCGGGCGGCGGAGCGGGTACCTGGGAGGTAGCGCGGATCGTTCGCGGAGCTCCCGGCGGCGTGCGCTTCGCCGGCCCGGCGACGGTGACGGTGCCGGGCCAGCTCCAGGTCGTCGTGACCGTGCCGCGCGGCGCCCGCGCGGGAGATCTCGACGCATACGTCGAGCTCCGCCGCGGAGCCGATGTGCGCCGAGTCCCGGTCTGGGCGCGTGTCACGTCCGCCTCGCTCGCGCGCCACAACGCCGGGACGCTGGCGCGGCCTGGCGTCTATCGCAGCACGACTGCGGGCCGCCCGTCCGTCGTCTCCCGCTACCGGTATCCGGAAACGCCGCGCGGAATCGGCGTCACGACGGTGCTGAACGGCCCGGAGCGCGTCTTCCGCTTCCGGATCGCGAAAGCCGTTGCAAACGCGGGCGTCGTCGTCACGCAGCTCACGCGAGGCAGCGCCGTGGAGCCGCGCGTCGTCGCGGGGGTCGACGAGAACAGGCTCACCGGGTACGCCGGCCTCCCGGTGAACCACAACCCGTACATGGACGAGTTCCGCGAGGGGGTCGGTGCAGCGGCCGTCCTCTCACCGGCGCGCGGTGACTATGCGGTCGTCTTCGACAGCGCGACGCGGGCCGGCGCGGGCGCGTTCACGTTCCGCTTTTGGGTGAACGACGTCACGCCCCCGACCGTCCGGCTCCGAGCCCGCAACGTCGCGCGCGGCACGCCACTCGCCGTATCCCTGGTCGACGCCGGCTCGGGCATCTACCCCCAGTCGATCCGCGTCCTCGTCGACGGCTCGTCGACCCGTGCGACGCTCCGCGGCGGCCTCCTCTCGATCCCGACGGGAAGCCTCGGCGCCGGCATGCACCGGCTCCGTGTGCGCGCGTCCGACCACCAGGAGTCGAAGAACACCGAAAACGTGCCGCGGATCCTCCCGAACACGCGCTGGATGACCGCCACCTTCAGGGTCCGCTAAACCGCCGGCGGCAAAGTGGAGTCGCCGAGCGGATGTGCAGTAGATACGACGCCGCCGCGATAGCGGCCGGCCTTTTAGGGATGGTCGCGATCGGGGACTCGCGCGAGCGAATTCCCGATCTGCGGGAAAGTCAGGTCCTTCTATCCCTCTCCTCGATCGTCGGGAGCGAGTCGAGGTCGCGCTGAACGGAGCGGATGAACTCCTCGCTCTCGTCGTCCGGTGTCACGACGCGGAGCTGCTTCTTGCGCCGCTGCCGGTCGCGATCGCGTCGCGCGGTCACGCCGAATCTCTTGTCCAGGCGCGGCTTCTCCACGGCGACCGCCAGGACAGCCGCAAGGACGAGCAGGACGAGCCACGGCCAGCTCACGGTCGGATTCTACGTCGTGGTGTCAAACGGCGGCGCGAAAGACCTGCATCGGCAGGCTCGAGAGCGGGACCCCGCCGTCGGGCGTGACGAGCCAGGTGTCCTGCATGTACAGGCAGTCCTGCCCGTTCTCCGCGATCGCGTGCGGGTGCATCGAGAA
Organism: uncultured Gaiellaceae bacterium; assembly: GCA_963787855.1. Classification (GTDB taxonomy): domain Bacteria; phylum Actinomycetota; class Thermoleophilia; order Gaiellales; family Gaiellaceae; genus GMQP-bins7. The sequence continues at coordinate 60,398 of CAWBER010000008.1, read as the reverse complement.
CACCATGTTCTCGGCGAGCTCGGTCTCGACGCCCTCGCCGACCTTCGGAAACTCGATCATGGTCATCCCGATCGAGTGGCCGGTGACGTGGCCGAGGTGGTAGCCGCCGTCGCTGAACCCCGCCGATACGGCTCGGTGGACGTCGTGGCAGGTCGCGCCCGGCCGCATCTCCCTGCGCGCGGAGTCGACGTAGTCGAGGTACGCCTCGAGCATTCGCTCGGTGTCGGCGGAGAGGACGGCGTCGCGCGACGCGATCGCGCGCGAGACCTCGACCCAGTGCATCCCTGGCCCGGCGACCTCGAGCGACGGGAGGAGAAACGCGCCGAGTACCTCCGCGTGCCGCGCGATCTTGAACTCCGGGCGCGCGAACGTGTCGGTGCCGGTCAGAACCATGTTCATCGTGAGCCGGCCGCACCCCTCGGCGACGAACCACTCCTCCGCCGCAGCCATGACCTCGGCGGCCGTCTTTCCGGGAGCGTAGGCCTCGTAGAAGACTTCGAAACCGCGCTCGTTGATCCGGACGGAGTCGCGCACGGACTCGAGTTCGGCGTCGCTCTTCACCGCGCGAGCGAGGTCGAACTCGACATCGAACGGGACGAGATCGAGCCCGTCGAGGGCGCGGTAGTCGCGCACCGCCATCACGTAGTCGAGACCGAACACGCCGATCCGCTTCCAGTCGGCGTCGCGCGCGCGTGCCGCGATCAGCTCTCCGGGACGGTCGTGGAACACCTGCTCGAGCTCCGCCGTTTCGTGCTCGCCGACATACCGCGCCTCGGACGGGAACACGACGTACGCGTCACCGTCCGCCGGCACGACGACGTACGCGTAGCGATGGACGATCTGGAAGCCGGACATGTATGTCACCGCGCCCTCGAAGCCGGAGTACTCGCTCCCGGACACGATCAGTGCGTCGAGGTCGTGCTCCGCCATCGCGGCGCGGACGTTCGCGTGACGCCGCTGCAGCTCGGCGCTCAGCGTTCTACCCATGCTGCCTCCAGTCCCTTGATGAGCTGAGTGATCGCGTCGTTGAGTGGAGTCGGCACGCCGAGCTCGCGGCCGAAGCGCGCGATCCCGCCGTTCAGGAAGTCGATCTCCGTCGCCCGCCGCGCCTCGACGTCCTGGAGCATGCTCGCCTTGTGGTCGTACGCGACCTCCGGCTTCGCTGCGTGGTCGATGAGCTCCTCGGGATCGGCATCGAGCACGATTCCCTGCGCCGCCGCGACGGCTTTGCCCTCGTCGACCAGCGCGCTGACGATCGCCCGAAGATCGGCCCGCTCGCATACGCGCCCGTGCGTAAGGCTCGTGAGCGCGCCGACCGGGTTCGTCGCGGCGTTGAAGACGACCTTGCGCCACTGCGCGGGCCGTGCGTCGACCACCGCAGAGGTGGGCATGCCGCCGCGGGTGCAGGCATCGGCGAGCCGCTCGATCTCGTCCGCGCGAGCCGGCTGCGGTTCGAACGGCCCCAGCGTCGTGTCTCCCTTCACGTCCCACTGCACGACGCCCGGCTCGAGGATCTTCCCGGCGGGGAACGTCGTACCGCGGATGACCCGCGCGACGTGTTTGGCGACGACCTCCTCGTTGCCGACGCCGTTCTGGACCGTCGCGACCGCGCCGTCGGCGAACGCGTGAGCCGTGGCTGCGATCGCGACGTCCGTGTGCATCGCCTTCGTCGCGACGATTCCGAAGTCGCACCGCGGCAGCTCCGATGCCTGCGTCGTCGCTCGTAGCCGCCCCACGACGTCACCCGCCCCAGTCAAGCGAAGGCCGCTCGCGTTGATGGCGTCCATATGTGCCTGCGAGACGTCGTAGGCCCAGACGTCGACGTCGTCGAGCTGCGCGAGGTTTGCGGCGAAGAGCGACCCGACGGCGCCACAACCGACGATGCAGACCCTCACTTCGCCACCGCCGCCCGGAGACGCGGAGGCGTGAACTCGCGGCCGCCCGTGAGCCCTCCGGGGCGGACGATGAGGACAAGTGCCATGACGGCACTCACGACGATGATCCGCGAGCCCGATGGCAGGTCGATCGTGCGCCCGAGGATCGCCATCCCGTCCTCCATCTCCGCGAGCACGGAGTCGAGCGCGCTGACGAAGAATGCGCCGACGACGGCGCCCCACAGGCTCGTCGTACCACCGATGACCAGCATCGCGAGCGTGATGAACGTCAGGTCGAGGTAGACCGCGTCGACGTTGATCGGGATGAAGTGGATGTAGAGACCGCCCGCGAACCCGGCGAGGAAACCCGAGAGTGCGAACGAGGCGAGCCGCTGCCGATAGATCGAGATGCCCACCGCGCGCGCCGCGGCGGGATCCTCGCGCGTCGCGCGCAGCTGCCGACCGAGGCGGCTCCGCTGGTACGCGAACGCCGCGACGACGACGAGAACAGCGCCGATCGTCGCCTGCAGGAGGTCGGTCGTCTCGGGCACGGAAGAGAAGGTGTTCAGTCCGGGACCGATCTTCTCGTAGTAGCGGAGGATGTTGTTCGTGATGCCGAGCACCGCAAACGTCGCGATCCCGGCCGCGAGACCGGACAATCGCATCAGCGGGAGGCCGACGAGGAAGGCGAAGATGCCACCGACCGCGGCTGCGATCAGCAGCGACGGGACGTTGCCGACCGTTGTCGAGTTCAGGAGGTCGAAGAGGTACGGCATCGTCGCGGGCTTCTCCTGCTCGGGGATCGAGAGCACACCGGCGGCCCACACACCGACGGCGAAGAAGCTGATGTGGCCGAACGAGAGCACGCCCGAGTTGCCGACGAAGACGTAGATCGCGACGACCGTCGCGACCGAGATGAGCGCCGTCACGAAGTAGATCTCGGTCGTCTGGGAGACGAAGGCGCCGACGATGCCGGCGACGACGACCAACCCAACCGGTCCGAGGAGCTCGAGCGTGGCGCGCCGTGCCCTCACACCCGCTCCACGAGCCCGCGCCCGCGTGTAAAGAGCCCGTCCGGCCGCAGCAGGAGTACGAGGATCACGAGGCCGAAGACGAGCGACGGCAGGTACTGGCTCTGGCTCGACGGCAACGCGCCTCCGAGAAGCCCGGACACGTAGCCGATGAAGAAGCCGCCCAGGGTGGCGGAGAGGAGCCGAGTCATCCCGCCGACGACGACGCCGGCGAGCACGAGGATCGTCTCCTGCAGTGCGAAGGTGGGCGTGACGGTCGGGAACTGGACGGTCAGCATCACGGCGACGATGGCCGCGAGCACGCCGGCGATGAGCACCGCCACGGTGCTCACGAGATCCGCCCGCACGCCGAGGAGCCGCGCGGTCTGCGAGTCGATCGCGGCGGCGCGCATGTGCAGGCCGATCGCCGTGCGATTGAGGAGCGCCACCAGCAGCACCAGGCACACGGCCGCGGTCACGATCGCGACGACCGTGATCTTCCGGATGTCGACGCCGCCAACGCTGACGGCCAGCGGGGGATCGGAGATCGGCCGGTTGAGTTCGACGAGCGACGCGGCGGTCTTCCCGAGCGGCCCGAACCAGAGGAGCGCGATCGACTGGAGCAGGAAGGCAACCGCGAAGGTCGCGACGAGCATCACGGCGGCGGACTGCGTGCGCAGCGGCCGGAACACGACCCGCTCCATCGCGAGGGAGAGCGCGAGGACCACGGCGAAGCAGAGCGCGATGCCAACGCCGACGGGCCAGTCGCGCTCCGACGCGTAGGCCAGGGCGAACGCACCGGCCATGATCAGCTGGCCGTAGGCGAAGTTCACGAGCCGCATCACGCCGAACACGAGGCCGATCCCGACGGCCATCAGCGCGAAGACGGCGCCGAGCGCGATCGCGTCGACCTGGACCTGCAGGTCGAGAGCGTCGCGGACAAAGTCGCCGAGGCCGCTGGCGACCATCAGGAGAGGTAGGCGGCGACCATGCGATCCGTGTCCGCCGCGTCGTCGGGGGTCAGGGTCAGCCGGAGCTCGCCGTTCGCGAGCACGTGCGTACGCGACGCGAGCGCGACCGTGCGCTGCGCGCGCTGCTCGACGAGGAGGACGCCGATCCCGCGCTCGGCGATCGCCTGCAACGTCGAGAAGACGAGATCGACGATGGTCGGTGCGAGCCCCAGCGACGGCTCGTCGAGGAGGAGGATCGACGGCTGTGCGACGAGCGCACGCGCGATCGCCAGCTGCTGCTGCTGGCCGCCCGACAGCGCGCCCGCCGGCCGAGCGCGGTACTCGTCGACGATGGGGAACAGGTCGAGGACGTCGGTGATGTCGTGGTCGGCGCCGCGCGGCCGGGCAGCGAGCCCGAGCCTCAGGTTCTCCTCGACCGTGAGCTCGGCGAAGAGCCGACGCCCCTCGGGGACGAGAGCGATCCCGCTTCTCGCGATCGCCTCCGGCGAGCGCCCCCGCAACGACCGGTCGCCGAAGCGGATCTCGCCTCCGCGAGCGGGGACGAGCCCCACGATCGCGTGGAGCGTGGTCGACTTCCCCGCGCCGTTCGGGCCGATGAGCCCGACGATCTCTCCGGCCGCGACGGTGAACGAGAGCCCGCGGACGGCGGAGACGCCACCGTATGCGACCTCCAGCTCGCGCAGCTCGAGCGTCACTCCGCCACCGCCGACTCGCCGAGGTAGGCAGCGGCCACGTCGAGGTTGCCGCGGATCTCGTGCGGCGAGCCCTCCGCCAGCGTCCGGCCTTGATCGAGGACCTGGATCCGGTCGCAGACGTCCATGATCAGCGCCATGTTGTGATCGATGAGGAGCACGCCCGCGTCGTGCTCGTCGCGGACTGAGCGGATGACGGCTGCGAACGCCGGAACCTCCGCCTCCGGCAGCCCTGCGGCCGGCTCGTCCATGAGCACGAACCGCGGCTCGGTCGCGAGAGCCCGCGCGACGCCGAGCCGCCGCTCGTCGCCGTGCGGGAGCGAGCCCGCGGGCGCGTCCGCGTACGGGACGAGCTGGAGCGACTCGAGCAACGTCTCCGCGCGACGTCGCGCCTCCCGCGGCCTCGCCCCTACGCCGAGCGCGGCGACCTCGACGTTCTCGCGCACCGTGAGGTTGCGGAACGAGCGGCTGTGCTGGAAAGTGCGTGACAGGCCGGTACGACCGCGCTTGTGTGGCCGCCAACGCGTGACGTCGCGCCCTTCGAGCTCGACGGCACCCTCGTCCGGGAAGTCGAAGCCGGTGAGCACGTTGACGAGCGTCGACTTGCCGGCGCCGTTCGGGCCGATGAGCCCGACGACCTCGTGGCGGTGGAGCTCGAGCGTGACGTCACGGAGGGCTCGTACCCCCTCGAAGGAACGCGAGACGCCGGCGGCCCGGAGCGAGGCTCCGGACCGCCGTGTCGTCTCGGGTTGCGTCTCGGTCAAGCCCTAGATCTTCGGAATGACCTTGGCCTTGATTACCGCGACCCTTCTGGGGGTGTTGTTGGTCACGCGAATCACGCGGTACGTGCGTCCGGACACCGTATGCAGGTTCTTGGAGAACGTTACGAGCCCGGAGAGCGTCGGGACGTTCTTGAACCTCTCCATCTGTGCGGCAAGAGCGACGCCGCTGGTGTTCCCACCAGTCCGCCTGAGGGCAAGGCTGATCCCGTCGATGGCGGACCACCCAGTGACGAATGCCCCGGTGTTGCCACCCTTCGCGATAGCGGCCTCGTACTTGTCGCGGAGTGCGTTGACCGCCTTCACGGGATCGTCACCGAAAGCGGACGCGAACGTCACGTAGTAGTAGTTCGAGAGCTTCGGATCCAGCGTGCCGTACCAGTAGTTCCCGTCGCCGGCCCACGAGTTCAGGATCGGCGTGTTGTTCCCGAGCGTGCGGAGACCGGTGATGATCGGCACCTGAGCACCGAACGGGGGCGCCGTCGAGGTGACGATCACGTCCGCGTCGTCGTTGTTGAGCCGAGTCACGACGTTCGACCACGACGCCTGGTTGCCGCCGAGCGACTGGTATGTCTCCTCGGCGGCGATTCTCCCGCCGAGCTGGGTGAAGCGGGCCTTGAACGCCTGCACGACGTTGCGGAAGTAGACGATCACCGTGTCCGTCGCGAGCGACGCCGTTCTCCAACCACGCCTCCAGGCGTACTCGGCCATCGCGGAGCCTTCGTCCTGCGCGACGTTTCCGAACGAGAACGCCAGCCGACCCTTGGCGCCGAAGCGCTTCGGTCCCATCTGGTCGGTGCCGATGCAGGCCGCAACCGTGAGCTTCCCGCGGTTGATCGCCGTCTGGATGACCGGCGCCGCGAAGTCGACGTCGCAGGTCGTCATGATGATGTCGGCGCCCTGGCTGAGCAGCTTGGTGGCGCACGCCTTCGCGATCGCCGGCTTGTTGCCCTGCGTGTTGCACGTGATCAGTGCGAGCTTGGTCGCGTTGCCCCTGTTCACCTGCTTGATTCGCTCCCTCGCTGTCGCCAGCGCCGGCCCGTCGTACGCGGCCATCGGGCCGACTCCGTCGTAGGCCCAGCCGATGGTCACGGTGCGGGCCTGCTGAGACGCAGCCGATCCGCCGCCCACGACGGCGACGGCTACGACAGCTACGGCGGCGAGTGCGAGCGCCGCCTTCCCTACCTTCGTCATCTCTGCCCTCCTGTGGATGGGTGCGTTCCCTGTGCCTGCCACGATGCTTCCTTGCCTCTGACAAGCCCGTAGAGCAGTGAGTGCAGCGGGACGGGCACGTCGTGCCGCTCAGCCTCGCGGACGACCGAGCCGGTGATGAGCTCGATCTCGGTCTGCCGCTGCGCGTCGACGTCCTCGAGCATCGAGGGGTAGTGCGCCGACCCTCGCTGCGTCGCGAGCACGTTCATCTCCCACGGGTCGTCGTGGAGATCGATGCCCACGGCGGCTGCCACGGCCTTTCCCTCGTCGACGAGGCCATGGACGAGGTGACCGAGAGCGCCGGGGTCGCCCTCCTGCGCGAAGTGGAAGTCGTGTGGGAGACCGGTCAATGCGGCCGTCGGGTTGACCGCGGCGTTGAAGATCAGCTTCGACCACTGCGCGGGACGAAGGTCCGGAAGCGCCTCGGCCTTCAGCCCGGCCTCGACGATCGTCGCGGCGATGTCCTGTACGACGGCGAACGGCGTGTCCGCGAAGGGGCCGAGCCAGGTCTCCGTGTCGAGGATGTACTCGACGTGCGTATCCGAGTGGCGGGTCCCGCTCATGAACGTGACACCGGAGACGATCGGCCAGTCGCCATGTGCGCGGACGACCTCTTCGGCGCCGATGCCGTTGAGCACCGTCACGATCGTCGCCTCGGAGAAGCGGCCCTCGAGCGCTCGTGCGGCGGCTTCGAGCCCCGAGGCCTTCGTGGCGACGATGGCGACGTCGAACGGCGGCAGCTCGTCAGGATCGTCGCTTGCCCTGACCCGCGCCCGGTAGTCGGTCTTTCCGCTGACGCGAAGGCCGTCCACGTTCAGCGCGTCCGCGTGTTCGCGCCGTCGCGTCAGCACGGAGACCTCGCACACGCGAGCCAGATGACCCGCGAAGAGGCTCCCGATGACGCCCGCCCCGACGATGCAGACCCGTTCCACGCCTTGCGTCGAGTATCTCAGCGCGGTGACATGTCAGTCAAACAGGGGTGTTCTTGACTCGGGACGCCATACGCCTGAACTCCGCGTTGGAGACGAGCCCGCGCTTTTTCGTCCCGGCGCGCTTCACCGCGTCGAGTAGCGCCGGAACGCGCTCCTCCGGGACGTCGAGCCCGAGCTCGGCGACCTTGATCCTGATCGAGTCGAGGCCGCTCTTCTTGCCGAGGACGATGCCCCGTTCGGCTCCCACGAGCTCGGAGGCGTACGGCTCGATCGCGGGCGGGTCGTGGAACTGGGCTGCGACCGCGCCTGACTCCCGCGTGAACAGGTTGTCGCCGGTCACGGGCTTCCAGGGAGCGAGCTGCGTGCCGGCGAGTCCCTGTACGAGCGCACCGAGCGCCCGCGCCTGCGCGAGGTCGAGCCGCGTGGGGATGCCGTACAGCGCCTCGAGCGCGAGCGCGACCTCGACCAGGTCGGCGTTTCCGGCGCGCTCCCCCATCCCGTTCACCGTCCCCTGTACCCACGTCGCACCCGCCTGAACGGCGGCGACCGCAGCCGCGGTCGCGAGCCCGAAGTCGTCGTGGCCGTGCCAGTGGACGGGAACGTCGTGGTCGAGCCGCTCGACGACCTCCGTGACGAGGAACGCGGCCGCCTCGGGCGTCGCGATGCCGAGCGTGTCGACGACGACCACCTCCTTGGCGCCGGCTTCGACCGCGCTCTCGTAGACCTGCCGAACGAACTCGAGATCCGCCCGCGTCGAGTCGACGCCGAAGAACGCCACTCGGATCCCCTCTCCCGCGGCGAACGAGACGGCCGCCTGGATCCGCTCGAGCATCGCCTTGCGCGAAACGCCGAGCGCGGAGAGCTTGCCATCCGAGATCGGGCTCTCGACCACCGCTGCGCGAACGCCCAGCTCGACGAGCGCCTCGACGTCCGCGCGGACGGCGCGCGAGAAGCCCCAGATCTCCGCGTCGAGGCCGGCCTCGAGAACGAGCGCGATCGCACGCGCGTCGTCCTCTGAGACGCGCGGGAACCCTGCCTCGATGCGATCGACTCCCGCGTTCGACAGAGCGCTTGCAATCTCTAGCTTTTGCTCTGGCGTCAGTACGACCCCTACCGTTTGCTCGCCATCGCGCAGCGTCGTGTCGTAGAGCCCGATCGTGACGCGCGGCTGGGGCTCGAGCGCCTTCGCGTTGAGGTCCCCCGTCCAGACCTTGGAGCGGTCGAGCGTCACGCCTGGACTATCCCATCCGGGAACGGCGACAACTTCTCGGCACCTGCTTCGGTGATCAGGAAGTTGTCCTCGACACGCAGGCCGCCGCCGCCCTCGATATAGCATCCTGGCTCGATTGCAAGAACCATTCCAGCGGCGATCTCGCCATCTCCGGCCTGGTGGGCGTACGGCGGCTCGTGCGCGCGAGCACCGACGCCGTGGCAGATCGGGTGGGACGGCTGTCCGGCGAATCCGAGCGCGTCGATCCCCGCGCGGAGGCGTCGATCGAGCTCGGCGAGACTGGCCCCTGGGCGCGCCACGTCGATCGCTTCCTCGTAGACCGCCATCAGCCCGGCCTCCAGTTCGCGGTACTGCGGCGTGAGGGCTCCGGCGACGAGGTTCTTCGTGTGGTCGCACCAGTAGCCGTCAGCGCAGACCCAGATCTCGAAGAGCGTCGGCTCACCCTCGACTACCGGCCGCGACGTCGTGGCCGTGAACGTCTTGATCCCAGGCCCGGACCAGACGAGCGAGAACCCGAGTGCCAGGTCCACTCTGCCTTCCCAGCCGGTGCCCGCGCCGTGGACGAAGCCCTCCCACTCCGCGGCGATCTGCGCCTCGCTCATGCCCGGCTCGATGACGAGCTTGCAGTGCTCCATCGCGGCGGCGGCTATGTCGTTCGCGAGCCTCATGCGCTCGACCTCCTGGTCGGTCTTCAGTTCCCGAGCGGACGCGAGCAGCGGCGTCGCGTCGGCGACGTCGCCGAACGCGGTGAACCAGTCGAGCGTGAAGGTCGTCGGCTCGCCGACCATTCGATCCGCTGCCTGCGTACCGAGCGAGAGCTCGAGTCCGATGCGCCCGTACCGGCTCGCAGCCTCGCGAGCACGATCGAGCACGCGCGCGAGCGGAGGTCGCGGATCGCTCTCGTGGTAGCCGGCGAAGAGCCTCACGTCTCCGGTCCAGGCCGTTCGGGACGCGTCCTCCTCGGACGCCTCGAGGCAGATCAGCACCGGCTCGCCCTCCTGTGGGAACACGCACGCGTCATAGCCCTTCATGCCCCAGAAGTTGGTGAGATAGAGGACGTTGTCGGGCGCGCGGACGACGAGCGCGTCCAGCTCCTGGTCGGCCATGAGCGCGCGCACGCGCGCGAGCTTCGCGTCGTCCCGCGGCCAAGTCATCGCTGCGCACGACCATCGAGCAGGCTTCGGAACGGTCGGAAAAGCGGCTCGGGGAGCGACTGCTCGTCGAACCACGCGAGCTCGGAGATCTCGTCGCTCGCTCGAACGCAGGCATCACCAGCTGCATACTCGGCCTCGAACCAGAGCGTGACGTAGTGACGCTGCTCATCGAAGACGTCGTTCGTCACCCCGACGAATCTGACCGGACCCACCCGAACGCCCGTCTCTTCCTCGGTCTCGCGCGCCGCGCAACTCGACGGCTCTTCCCCGAGCTCGAGGTTGCCACCGGGCGTCGACCACGTGCCCTCCCCATGCGCGCCCTGGCGACGCACGAGCAGGAGATCGGTTCCGCGGCGGACGACGCAACCGATCCCTACTCGCGGGCGCTTCACGCTCCCACCGGAGTCAGGTCGACGTGTCCGATCACCAGCGAATGCGCGGCGGAGCGGGCTCGCCGTGCGCGTCCTCCCAGGACACGACGGGGTTGCGGAGGACGCCGATCCGCTCGATCTCGCACTCCATCACGTCGCCTGGCCTGAGGAACAGCGACGCGGCGTCGGGCGAGAACCCGGCGACGCCCGACACGGTGCCGGTCGACACGACGTCGCCCGCGGAGTAGCCGAGCGCCGAGTAGTGGCTGACGATCTCCGGGATCGTCACGCTCATCCGTCCGGAGTGCGAGGTCTGGCGCACATTCCCGTTCACGCGGAGCTCCATCGCGAGGTCGTGCGGGTCGGGGATCTCGTCCGGCGTGACGATCCACGGCCCGAGCGGGCAGAACGTGTCGACGGCCTTGCAGAACGAGAAGACGCCCGAGCGCATCTCGCGGCGCTGGATGTCGCGGGCCGTGATGTCGTTGAAGATGACGTAGCCACCGATGTAGTCCGACGCCTCCTCGGATGAGAACCACTTTCCCGGCTTCGAGATGACCACCGCGAGCTCGAGCTCGTAGTCGAGCTCCTCCGTGAGGTGCTCCGGGTAGACGACCGGCTCGTCAGGCCCCACGATGGCATCGACGTTCTGGAAGAAGACGATCCAGGGCGCGATCTCGTGCGTCCACCCGACCTGCTTGGACTCCTCCTCGTGCTCGCGGAAGTTCCCGGCCGTGTGGAAGAACTTCTTCGGGACGATCGGCGCGCGCAACCGTGTGTCGGCGAGCGCGACGCGCTCACCCGTCTCGTCCGCGCCGCCCTGCTCGAACCACTCACGCGTGGTCGGCACGTCGAGGACGACGATCTCACCGTCCTCCAGAACGCCGACCCGCGGCTCGTCTCCGAACGTGAGGAGCTTCACACTGTGGCCTCCGCCCGCTTCCGCGCAGCCCGCAGCAGGAGGATCCGAATGACGCCACTGAACGGCCGGACGACGAGCCAGTAGCGACGGAACTTCCTCCGCGCGGCAGGGCCGGCGACGTGCACGCGCGTTTCGGTCGAGAGACGGCGGTGGCCGATCCGGAAATCGATCACGGCCTTGCACGAGTCGGGTCGCGTGTATGCGAGGAACCCGCCTTCGGTGGTGGGGCTGAGCGGGTCACGCCCTCGACGCAGCCGCCAGAACTGCCCGGTCAAGCCAAGCACGATCCCCTCCCCATGAACGTCATCGAGCACGATGCCCGGCAGCTCGCCGCCCACGAACGGCTTCGAGGGGTCGCCGTACGACCGACCGAGCCGCCGCAGCCACCAGAGCGCGCGGACGACGGGGATGTCGGCGATCGACACGGAGCGGACTGCCGCGTCGATCCTGGCTGCTGGCGCGTCGATCGCGAGTGAGTGCCGCTCCGAGAACTCGTACACGGGCAGAAAGTCGTCGAGCGGCTTCACGACGCGACCGCACGAACCTTACGCGCCGGGCGCTCGGTACCCAACTTGCTGAGCCTTGCGTAGCGCATCCATGGTTTCGTCGACGGTCATGAGGACCGTCGTCTCGAACGAGCTCAGCGCGCCGCCGCCGCCGATTGCCAGCGCGACCGCGGCCATCGACACGTTGTCCGGGGCCTCCCACAGGGAGTAGCCATCGTGCTGCCCGAAGGCGTACCAGAATCCGTGTAGCGTCCCCCCGACGGACTCGATGTACTCCTGAGCCGCCTTTCGCCGGTCCTCGGGGTTCCCGATCAGTCGAGCCCACGTCTCGGGCGTGTAGCTGAACTTCGTCAGATAGTGCGGCATCGTTCCTCCTTGCCGTAGTGGTCAGGCAGTTCCACAGACCATCATCGCCGCGCGCGCGTACACCTCGGCGGTCTTCACGAGCCCGTCGATCTGGAGGTTCTCACCCCTTGCCGTGTCCATGAGCCCGGTCGAGGTGCCGTAGTTCACGGTTGCGATCCCGTAGCGCGTCAGAACGGACGCGTCGGAGAACCAGCGCGTGATGTCGCGCTCGGGCCGCCCACCGAAGACCTGGGCGTGCGCATCGTCGATCGCGCCGACGAGCGGGTGCTCCTCGGCGATCTCGGCGCCTGGCGCGGTGACGTACACCTCGCCCTCGATCCCGTGCTGCGGGAAGCGCTCCGCGAGGCTGCGCACCATCTCCAGCACCTGTGAACGTGCCTTCGTCATCTCCTTCGTCGGCGGAACGCGGACGTCGAGGAAGAGATCCGTTCGATGTGGCGTGCGCGAGACCCGCCAGCCGAAGCCGCCCTCGATCGCTCCGACGTTGACGATGGACCTCGCGTCCCGATAGGCGTTCTCGGGGTCCTCTTCCCAGCTCGGGATCCACTCGAGCACCGCCTCGAGCACGTCACGCATGCGCACGATCGAGTTCTCGTCGCGCTTCCCCTCGCTGAACGCCGTGTGGATGAACGGCCCTTGCGTGGAGATCCGCAGCCAGAGCGACCCGAAGTGCCCGAGGACGACCTTGGACTCGGTGGGCTCGCCGAGGATGCACATGTCCGCGACGCCGCCGTGCGACACGAGATGGCGTGACCCGGCCGCATAGCCGCGGAACTCCGCGCCCTGGGCGTCTCCCCACTGCGTCTTCTCGATCTCACCCGCGACCGCGGCGATCAGGACGTCCCCGCGCAGGCGCACACCCGCGTCGTCGAGCGTGCGCACAGCCTCGACATAGCAGGCGAGGGCGCCCTTCATGTTCGAGATTCCGAGCCCGTACAGCCTCCCGTCCTCGACGAACGCCTTCGGCTGGAAGCCGGGAACGTGGCGCAGCCAGGGCTCGCGACCAGAATACGACGTGTCCATGTGCCCGTTGAACATCAGGCTCGGGCCACCACCCACGCCGGCCAGCGTTCCGAGGACGTTCGCGCGGCCCGCCTCGATCTGCTGCCACTGGACCTGCAGCCCCATGTCGAGGAACGTCTCGCGCATGAGCTCGGCCATCGCCTCCTCCGAGCCCGTGAAGCTCGGAGTGTCGATCGCCTGACTCGCCCACTCGACGAGCCGTTCTCGGTCGATGCGCAACTCAGTCACGGACGTGTGGAAGCACCTTCTCGCCGAACAGGCGGATCTGGTCATGTCGGCGATCGCCCCAGAGCTCGAGCATCACGTGCGTGCAGCCGGCGTCGCGATACTCCTCGATGGCGGCAATGCAGTCCTCCGGTGTCCCCGCGATCGGCTTGCAGCGGTCGAGCAGTGAGTCGGTTATCTGGGACTTGGCGGCGAGCCGCCCGCCGCGCTCCATCGCCTCGGCCACCGGCGCGAGCTCCTCCATGTCGATCCCGGCAAGCTCGAGGAGCGTGTCGGCCGAGCCGCGGATGTTCTGGAACTTGTTCGCGAGGTACATGCCGGCGATCTCGCGCGCGCCGTCACGGCCCGCGTCGCGATCCATCTCGTGGACGGATGCCACGACCGTACAGCCGATGTCGATGTCGGTGGCGACGTTCTCGCGCGTGTAGTGGACGAAGGCAGGCGTCGTGATCGACGGCGTCAGGCAGCCGTCCGAGATCTCGCCGGCGAGCGCCTGCATCTTCGGCGCGGTCGCTGCAACGTAGACCGGGGGCACCTCGCGCGGCGCATGCGCGTCGGCGGAGAGACCCGGCACGTCGGCGCTCCACGTGTCGCCCTCGTACGAGAACGGCTCGCCGCCGAGGACGCCGCGGACGATCGTCACCGCGTCCCGCATCGGACCGAGCGTCTTCGACGTCTGCGAGCGGATGTTGTTGAGGAAGATCTTCGACGTCCCGAAGCCGAGGAGGAATCGGCCGGGCCCGGCGGCTTCCTGCACGACTCTTGCATCCATCGCAACTTGCACCGGGTGGCGCGTGAACGGCGAGATGATTCCCCAGCCAATCGTGAGGCGCTCTGTCTCGCGCGCCATGAGCGCGGAGACGACCGTCGAAGAGCGGGCCTCCATCCCGTGCTTGCGCCACCACGGGTACGCCTCCGCGAGCCAGATCGTGTCCATCCCCGCCCGATCCATCACGCGCGCCGACTCGAGCATCTCCTCGAGCGGCTCCATCGTCAGCTGCATCACACCGACGCGGAAGGGCACGGCCAAAGGAATCCCTACTCGGTCGACGCAGCCGAGACCCGCTGCTCGAGCGCCTCGAGCACCTGGGTGACCTGCTGATTCACGATCGGCTGGAGCACTCGCTGTCCCATGGCGCCGACCGGGCCTGCGATCTTCACGTCGGCCTCCCAGGCCATCGACGTGCCGCCCCCCGCCTCGGACAGCGTGAACGACGTCTTCATGTCCATCAGCGCGCCGACGCCCTGGCCCTTGGCGCGCATCGATGCGAACTCCGGCTCGCGCTCCTCGAGCCGCTCGAAGTTCATGGTCATCTTCAACCCGCCGAGCCCGAGCGGGACCTTGACCTTCGCCGTCCAGTGCTTCTCGTCGTGCACCTCGAAGCTCTCGACGCCCGGCATGAGCTTCGCCATCTCGGACGGCTCGTTGATGACGCTCCAAACGACGTCGCGCGTCGCGGCGAGCTCCTTCGTGCCGGAGACGATCACTTCGAGGTCACCGAGACGTTCGCGCGCGTCGCTTCAGGGTCCTGGAGCATCGACCACACCCTATGCGCGGGGTTACAGCTGTCGTACACGATGGCTCCACCCGCTGCCCGCAGCGCGTCCTGGATCGCGGCGCAGATGCAGTGGATCCCCCCACCCCCTCCCTCGCCCATCCCCTTCGCGCCGAGCGGAGCGACCGGTGACGGAGACTCCATCGCGCCGGTCTTGAGCGGTGGCATGTCCATGGCGTGCGGCACGTGGTAGTCGTAGAAGTTGGCGGTGAGCAGCGTCCCCTCTTCGTCGTAGACGAAAGCCTCATGGAGTGCGGCGCCGATCGCGTGTGCGGTCGCGCCGTGCACCTGCCCTTCTACGATCTGCGGATTGATGCGCACACCGCAGTCGTCCACCGCCGCGTAGTCGACCACGTCCACGTCGCCCGTCTCCGGGTCGATCTCGACGACCGCGGCATGGATCTGCGTCGCGTAGGTCAGCGTGAGCTGCCCGGTCTTCTTCTCCGTGTCGACCATCCCGAAGTACGGCCGGCAGACGTAGCGATGGTTGAGCGTCGGGTTGAACTCGGGCGGGAGGAAGGCGTTGTTCGCGTTGATGATCGCGCCGAGCGCCATGAACGGAAGCGCCGCCTCCTCGGGGCCGTCCTTGATGCGCGCGAAGCCCTCCGCGAGCTCGATCGCCTCTGCCGGCGCCTGCAGCACTGCCGCTGCGAGCTGGATCATCTCCTCGCGGACGAGCTCGGCCGCGCCCTTTACCGCGCCGAGTCCCGTGAACGCGAACTGGCTCGCATACGTCCCCGAGAAGCCGGCGTGCGAGTTGAACCACGTGTCATGGCCGCGACGGACGTTCACCTGGTCGGGCGAGCAGCCGAGAATGTCGGCCACGACCTGCGCCGCAGTCGTCTCGTGGCCCTGCCCCTGCGGAACCGTGCCGAGCGTGACGACCACCTCGCCGAAGATGTCGAGCTTCACCGACGCGGCCTCGTTGTTGCCCGAGAACTGGAGCTCGGGGTTGAGGAGCGTCGACTGCCCGAAGTTGTTCGTGCCCGAGTCGAGGGTCGAGCCGATCCCGATCCCGAGCAGCTTCCCGCGTCCGGCTGCCTCCTTGCGGCGCTCCTCGATCGATCCGTGGTCGATGAGGTCGAGCGCGATGTCGAGCGCCGCCGCGTAGTCGCCGGAGTCGTAGACACAGCCGTTCGGCGTCTCGTACGGCATCTGCTCGGCCTTCACGTAGTTGCGCTTGCGGACCTCGACGGGGTCGAACCCGAGCTCGGCGGCGACGATGTCGACGATCCGCTCGGTCAGCCAGAGGTGCTGCATCCGTGAGTACCCGCGGTTCGGGGAGACGGGCGACTTGTTCGTGCACACCTGCGTGAAGTCGACGCGGATGTTCCGCCAGCCGTACATCCCGGGCGTGACCTGCGCCCAGATGATGCAGCCGAGCGGCTCGTAGCGAGGAAACGCGCCGCAGTCGTCGAGCGCCTTCACCTTGAAGCCGGTCATCGTCCCGTCGGCCATGACGCCGACCTCGACATCGAGAAACCAACGCTCGTTGCCGTGGGCGTTCGCCGTGTGCTGGTCGGTGCGCCACTCGGTCCACTGCACCGGGCGACCGAGCTTCCGCGCCATGAGGCAGAGGACGACGTACTGCGGGTGCAGGCAGATCTTGTTGCCGAAGCCGCCACCGATGTCCTGCGTGACGAAGCGGAGCTTGTCGATCCCCGTGCGCAGCGCCGGGGCCATCCAGATGGCGCCGACCCCGGGCATCTGGTGGTTGCAGTGGAGCGTCCACTCGGCCGTGCCCTTGTCGTACTCGACGAGCGCGCCCGCGCACTCGAGTGGCGTCGAGGAGAAGCGGTGGAAGTGGAGCTTGTCGATCTTCACGACGTGGTCCGCCTCGGCGAGCGCGGCGTCGACATCGCCCCAGTCGAAGACGCCCGACCAGACGACGTTCGAGCCGGCGTCGTCGTGCAGCACGACCTCGTCCTTCAGCGCCTCCTGCGCCTCCGTCAGCACGGGGAGCGCGTCGTATTCGACCTCGATCAGCTCGGCCGCATCGCGCGCGAGCTCACGGGTCGCGGCGCATACTGCGGCGACCGGCTCGCCCATGTGCCGCACGCGGCCGACCGCGAGCGCGTAGTCCTTGATGTTCCCGCCAGGCTCGACGGACATCTCGAAAAACGGGTCCGTGTGGATCGCGACCTCGTCGCCCGTGATCGTCCCGTACACGCCCTCCAGCTCGAGCGCCTTGGACACGTCGATGGAGACGATCTTCGCGTGCGCGTACGGCGACCGGACGAAGTGGACGTAGCCCATCCCGTGGCGCCGCATGTCGTCGAAGAACGTGCCCTGGCCCTGGACGAGCCGCTTGTCCTCCTTGCGAGGGATCGACTGCCCGACGAAGCCCTTGCGGAGAGTGGTGGTCTCCTCGACGACGGTCACGACTTGCCTCCGGCTGCAACGACGGCCTCGACGATGTTCACGTAGCCGGTGCAGCGGCAGATGTTCCCCTGGATTGCGACGCGCACCTCCTCCTCGGACGGGCGCGGGTTCCTCGCGAGTAGCGCGGTCGCGCTCATGAGCATCCCGGGCGTGCAATAGCCGCACTGCAGGGCGTGGTGCTCGTTGAAGGATTGCTGGAGCGCGGTCAGCTCGCCGTCGGCGGCGAGCCCCTCGACCGTCGAGATCTTCGTGCCCTCTGCCTGCACCGCGAGCAGCATGCAGCTCTTCACCGGCTCGCCGTCCAGGTGCACCGTGCACGCGCCGCAGTTCCCGGTGTCGCAGCCGATGTGCGTGCCGGTCAACCCGAGATCGTCGCGGAGGAAGTGGACGAGGAGTCGCCGCGTGGGCACGTCCAGCTCGATCTGCTCGCCGTTGACCTCCACTGACACGGTGCGGCTTGTGACCGGTTCCGCCACTACTTCCTCCTCCCAGCCGCCTGCAGCACGGCGCGGACTGCCGAGATCTCCGCGAGGTGGCGTCGGTAGTCGGCGGAGCCGTGGACGTCGGACGGCGGGTCGAGCGCTGCCCCGAGCCCGTCCGCGGCAACGCGGACGGCGTCGGCCGAGAAGTCGCCGGCCGCGAGGCGCTCCTCCATCGCAGTGGCGCGAACGGGCGAGGCCGCGACGCAACCGATCGCGACGCGTGCCGCATCTCCCGAAACGGTCGCCGCCGCATTGACAATGTATGTCCCGTGCGCGCCGATCGTGAGCCCGGCGTAGCCGTCGCCCGCGCCGCTTGAGGCGGGCACGTTGACCTTCGTGAGCAGCTCGCCTTCGCCGACGGCCGTCATGTACACGCCGATGAAGAACTCCTCGGCGGGGACGGTGCGCTCTCCGGCTTGGCCACGGATCGTGAAGGTCGCGTCGAGCGCAACGAGGAGCGGCGGGAAGTGGTTGGTCGGATCGCTGACGCAGACGTTTCCGCCGATCGTGCCCCGATTCCGGACCTGGACATCGGCGATCGTCCCCGCGACCTCGGCGAGGATCGGCCGTGCGACCTCGACCTCCGAGGCGCCGATGAGCTGGGAGCACGTCACCATCGCGCCGATCTCGAGCATTCCGCCGGAGAAACCGATCTCGCGCAACTCGTCGAGGTCGGCGAGGTCGACCAGCACGTCCGGCGTCGCCGCACGCTGCTTCATGACGTTCACGAGCGTCTGCCCGCCCGCAAGCGGTCGCGCGCCCTCGTACCCGGCGAGCAGCGAGATCGCCTCGTCGACGGTTGCGGGGCGTGCGTACTCGACCTCGCGCAGGAGCACGACCCGGATTCAATCCCGCACTCGCGTGACATGTCAAGCGACGTCGGATCGGGTACGTTCCGCGCGTGGCACCCGATTCCGACATCGGAGCCGTCTTCGACGCGCACGTGGCCGCCGAGTTCGTCGACCTCGACCTCGACGCGACGATGGCGACGATGACCGACGACCCGTACGTCAACCACGTGCCCGTGATGACCGGCGGCGTCGGCGTCGAGGGTGTGCGCCAGTTCTACGGAGACCACTTCATCGGGAAGTGGCCGGCGGACATCGAGATCACGCCGGTCTCACGCACGATGGGCGAGCAGCAGGTCGTCGACGAGCTCGTCCTCTCGTTCACGCACGACATCGAGATGCCACAACTCCTCCCGGGCGTCGCCCCGACCGGCCGGCACGTGCGCCTCGCGTTCTGCGTCGTGGTGGGGTTCGAGGACGGCAAGGTCCACCACGAGCACATCTACTGGGACCAGGCGTCGCTTCTCGTCCAGATCGGGCTCCTCGATCCGGCCGACTTTCCGGTCACGGGCGCCGAGCAAGCCGAGAACGTGCTCGACCCGCGCGCGGGACGGCTGAACGAGCTGATTCGCCGTAGCTAGCGTTCACACCGAGCCGTAGAGCGCGAGCACGATCCGGACGAACTCCTTCGTCTCGCCGTACAGGCCCCGCTCGCGGACGGCACGCGCTCCCTGGTACCAGCCCGCGAGCGCCAGCCGCACGTTTCCGCCGAACTCGTCGAGCTGCCAGCGCAGGTAGCGAACACCTGCGCGGACGTTTCCCTGATAGGTGCGCGGCGTCCGCTCGCCGAACAGCACGACATCCACGAACTCCCACGTCTCCGGCAGGAGCTGCATGACCCCGAGCGCGCCGACGCTCGACACGACGTCCTGCTGGAAGCCGGACTCCATCCACGCGAGCGCGCGGGCGAGCGTCGGGTCCACGCCGTAGACGCGCGACCAGTAGTCGATCGCTGCGCGGACGTCGTCACGGCTGGCGTCGGGGCCGGCCACCTCGGGCGCAGAGAGTCGCGCGCCGCGCGGGAGCGCGAGCCTCTGGTCCGGGACGATCACGTTCATCAGGGACAGGCGGTTCCGCCGGGCGAGCCGCCACGGGCTGACGTGGTACCGCGCCGAGATCGAGAAGAAGCTCTCTCCCGGCCGGACGACATGCCACCTCGTGGAGGCGCGGGTCGCGCGGATCGCGGTCCGGCCTGCGAGCGAGCGGTAGGTCTTCGGGCCGGCGATGCCGTCCGCCGCGAGTCCGCGGCGACTCTGGTAGCGGCGCAGCGCCACACGCGTGCTGCGCGTGAACCTTCCGTCGACGGCACGTGGTCCGAGCCCGAACCGCCGGAGCCGGAACTCGAGCACGGCGACGTCCCAGCCGACCGAGCCGACGCCGAGCTCGCGCTGACCGAGAAGTGGCCGACCTCGCTTGCCGAGCGCGCGCTGCGTCGCGCGGTCGAGTGTCCCGTCGCACTTCAGATCCTTCCGGCGCTGGAAGGCAAGCGTCGCGCGTTGGGTCATAGGGCCGGCCACACCATCGACTGGACCAGGATTGAGCCCATGAGCCCGAAGCCCGATCTGCAGCGCCGCGATGCGACCGTTGGCGGCAAGCCCGCTGGGAGCGAACACGAGGACGCCAATGAACACCGCGACGCCGGCGACGGCGAAGCGACGCATGCGCTCCGGTTTCGCCGCATCGGATCCCGATCCTCCCCGCGGAGAGGCCGGAGAGGCCCGGCTACAATCTCGCGGCTGCCTTCCCCGGTAGCTCAATTGGTAGAGCATCCGGCTGTTAACCGGAGGGTTACTGGTTCGAGTCCAGTCCGGGGAGCTCGATTTCCAGGGATTATCGGCTCTGCTGTTGCTCACTCTGAGAACTTGGTACCGAACTTGGTACCTCGGAGGCGAACAGACGCGCCTCGGCGAGCCCGGCGGCGTCCGGGAAGCTCGTCCGGTGCGCGTGCAGGTAGCGCTCGGTCGTAGATCCCTGCGCGTGTCCAGCCTTCGCCTGGACGAACATGCCAGGTACGCCGGCCGCTGCCGTCTCAGTGAGAGCCGTGTGACGGAGTCCGTGCCAGGGCCGGAACGCCTCGTCGACGCCGGCACACTTGAGCGCCTTCCTCGCGTAGGTCGTTAGCTTCGACGGGTCAAGCGGCGTCCCGAGCGCCGGGTGGCAGAACACGATCGACTCGGGCGCCCGGTGCAGGCTCCCTGAGAACTGCTCCTCGAGAGCCTCTGCCGCGACGTCACCGAGCTCGAGCGTCCTCCGCCCCGCCTTCGACTTCGGCGTGGTCATCTCGTTCCGGACGAGCGCCTGCCGCACGTGAAGACGACGCTCGAGTAGCTCGACGTCCTGCCAGCGCAGTCCGAGCAACTCGCCGCGCCGCAGGCCCGTTGAGAGCGCCACCGTCGTCATTCTCCGGCCCGCTGCGTACCAGAACCGCTTATCCGCCTCGGCACGGGCTTCCAGTTCGCGATACGCCCGCAGGACGGCCGCTACGTCAGCCTGAGCGAGCGTCTCCGTCTCCGCATCCGGCATCGACGGAGGCTCCACGAGTTCGAGCGGGTTCTCCGCGATCCAGCGCCAGCGTCGGGCCGTCTTGAACATGAGTCCGAGCAGCACGAGTTGGTTGCGGACCGTCTTCGGCGAGAGGCCGTCGCGGAGTTTGTCGGCCGCGTAGTCGTGTCCGATGCGACAGGTCTCACGCTGGAGGAAGGCGAGACGCTGGTCTTCCGTCCGCTCGGATCGCGCCGTTTCAGGCTTCTCGGTCGCATCCTCCCCGGCGAGTGGCAGGCACTTTCGGCCGCATGACATACATGGGGGTTGAGGCCCTCGCAGGCGCCAGCTCTTTCTCACCCAGCCGAGCGGCGCGAGCGGACCTAGCTCACCCGCCCGCCTCGAGCTCGCGCTCCTCGATCCGCGGGTAGCTCGCGAGCTCTTCGTCGCCGCGCGAGTTACCGCGATACCCTGAGAGCACTCAATAGCTCACCTCCCGTCGTGACCCGAAGTCCTGAGCCATTGCGCCAGGTCGGGCGGGAAGAGAGGGGCTATGTCCTCACCTTTCGTGACGGTTCGCTACCCGGACGATGCGTGGGAACTCACCGACAGCGAGAAGGTTCCGAAGGTCGGAGACACGTTGACGCGGAGCGGCGGCAAATGGGTCGTCGCCACGGCAGTCGTGGATACGAGCGGGCATGTCATCGTAACCTGGCGACGCGCTTCCAGACCCGCCCATTCGTAGGCTGCCCTCACGGCCGCGTCGACCTAGTTCAGCCCGCCCGCGTCGAGCTCGCGCTCCTCGATGCGCAGCTTCGCGGCGATCTCGGGCTCGTCGCTCCTCACCGAGCAGTTCTTGAGCGAAATCAAAAGAGTGCGGTGATGCTCCACGGCGCCCACGGCGCTAGATTCCGACGTACTGGAAGAGCAGACGGGATCTCGGACGCCGCCGCTCGGCGATCCTCCGATTGAGGAGCGAAAGCTTGCGACCGTCCTCTTCGCCGATCTGGTCGGTTCGACAGAGCTTGGCGCCGAGCAAGACCCTGAGCGCACACGGCTCCTCCTCGACCGGTTCTACGACGCGATGGCGTCCGAGATCGATGCCGCGGGCGGTACGGTCGAGAAATTCATCGGCGATGCCGTGGTGGCCGTGTTCGGTGCGCCCACCGCACTCGAGGACCACGCCGAGCGGGCGCTCCATGCGGCCCTCGCCATGCTTCGCAGACTGGACGAGACCTTCGGGGACAGACTCTCGCTTCGCATCGGCGTCAACACCGGCGAGGTCGCCCTCGGCCGAGCGCGAGAAGGGAGTTCGTTCGTCACAGGGGATGCGGTCAACGTCGCCGCACGGCTAGAGCAGGCGGCCGAGCCAGGCGAGGTGTTGGTTGGAGAACGCACTGCGCGCGCGGTTCGGGGCGCATTCGAGTTCGGCGCGCCAACCGCAGTCGAGGCAAAAGGAAAGCCGCAGGGCATCCCGAGCCGGCGGCTGCTGCGGGCCCTCTCGCTGATGAGGCCGCGCGGCATCGGAGGCCTCGAGCTCGCCTTCGTCGGCCGCACCACGGAGTTCGAACAACTGCGGGCAGCGTACGACCGGGTGGCCGAGGAAGGACGTCCCCAGCTTGTCACGGTCCTCGGAGAGGCGGGCGTCGGGAAGACGCGGCTGGTGCGTGAGTTCTGGCTCTGGCTCGGCGGGCTGTCGCCGGAACCGCTTAGACGCACCGGCCGTTGCCAGCCGCACGGGCGTGCCGCTACCTATTGGCCGTTGGGCGAGATCCTGAAGGAGCACTTCGGCATGTCGGAGCGCGATGCCCCCGACTCGGTCCTCGCTCGGCTGGGCTCCCACGAGATTCTCGGGTTGACGCTCGGCCTCGACGTCGCCGCCGGTATCCACCCGCTCGTCGCGCGCGACCGCCTGCACGACGCCTGGGTTGAGTTCCTCATGGACCTCTCTGATGAGCAGCCGGCAGTGATCCTGCTCGAGGACCTGCACTGGGGGAACAATGACCTCCTCGACCTACTCGAGTCGCTGTTGGAAGGCGTGCATGGGCCAATGCTCCTCCTCTGCACCGCCCGGCCCGAGCTGCTTGATGTGCGCCCAGGCTGGGGAGGAGCACGGCGTGCCGGATCCACCCTCATGCTCGAGCCGCTCTCTCGGGCCGACTCGACTCACCTGGTCCAGGCGCTGCTCGCCTCCGACGTCCCGCCGGAACTCGACACCGTCGTCGATCTGGGGGAGGGAAACCCCTTCTTCATCGAGGAGCTCCTCGGTGCACTGATCGACCAGGACCTGCTGGCATCGGCCGACGGGCAGTGGACCGTTCGCGCGCTACCAGCGGGACACGAGCTCCCCGACTCCGTGCAGGCTCTCTTGTCAGCGAGGATCGATCTACTCAGCGCGGATGAGAAGGCGGCCCTCCAGGCCGCGTCGGTGATCGGACGGTCCTTTTGGACCGGGCCGATCTATGAGCTGCTCCCGGAGGCGGCGCCTGACTTTCGCGTCCTCGAGGACAGAGGTTTCGTTCGCCGACGTGGGGGTTCGTCGATCCCAGGCGAGACCGAGTTCGTGTTCAAGCACCAGCTGACGCGCGAAGTCGCCTATGCCGGCCTGCCGAAGGCAAGCCGAGCCCGACTCCACGCGCAGTTCGCCGCCTGGCTCGAGCGGCTCGGCGGCGGCGACACGCACGCGCTGCAGCTCGCGCATCACTACTTCGAGGCCGTGCGGCCCGAGGATGCCGACCTTCTCTGGCTCGGTCAGGTCGACGAGGCGGAGCGCTTGCAGGCGAAGGCGCTAGCGTGGCTACGCCGGGCCGCCGAGCGCGCGGTTGCCAGCTACGCGATCGACGAGGCGCTCGAACTGCTCCACAACGCGGTGTCGCTGGGACCAAGCGAGGCCGCCCAGGCCGCCGAGCTCTGGCGCGCGATCGGCCAGGCGAGCGTCCTCAAGTTCGACGGGGAGGGGTTCTGGTCGGCGATGCAGCGCGCGGCCGATCTCTGCCGCGAGCCCGAGCCACTTGCGGAGATCTACGCCGAGCTCGCGATCGAGACGGCGACCCGGTCCGGTATGTGGAGATCGCGCCCTCCCAACGATGTATTCGACGGTTGGATCGAGCAAGCGCTCGAGCTGGCACCGCGGGAGAGCGCCGCTCGGGCGAAAGCGCTTGCCGCCCACTCGTACGTTCACGCCGAGGCCGAGGACGCCGCCCGCGAGGCGCTCGAGATCGCCGAGCGACGCGATGACGTTGAACTTCGCTCGCTCGCCGTGGAGGGCTTGACCGCGACCGCGACGGCCGCCCTCGACTTCCAGAGCGCCGCGAGGTGGGCCGAGCTCCGGCTCGACCTCGTCGAGGGAATCGCCGACCCTGATCATCGGTCCGAGGCCCTCCTCACCGCGATCTGCGCCTACGTTGCCGTCGGCCGGTTTCCGGAAGCGCAGCGTCTTGCAGTCCTGTTGGGCGAGATAAGCGCAGAGCTGACGCCGCATCACCGGCTTCACGCCGTTGGCTACGCGATGCTCGTCGACTCGCTCGCTGGCCGCTGGGGGTCGATTCGAGGGCAAGCAAGACGCGCGGCCAAAGCAGTTGCCGAGAACACCGACACGCCGTGCAACCTCAACAATTGGACGCTCCTCGCGTGTGCCACAGCCCACGCACACGTGGGCGAGCTCGAGGAGGCGCAGCGGTTCGATGAACTCGCAGACGAACTGCCCAGTGAGGCGGCGTCCATCACCGTGCGCACGGCCAAAATCTGGCTCGAGCTGGCACGGGACGACCTCAGCGCTGTCGCCGCCCTTCTGCCCGACGAGCCACCTCCTCGCGGAGGTCGGCCGTCCACTGCCGCCTTCCAGCTCTCGGTACGCCTCGACGCCCTCGCGGCGCTTCGTGACCGCGAGCGGATCGAGGCTGAGACGCCGGCCCTCGTTCGCCCCGGCACCTACCTGGAGCCGTTCGCCCTCCGCGCGCGCGGTGTCGTGTGGGAGCAAGCCGAACTTCTCGAGCAGGCCGCGGCATGCTTCGACGCGATGAGCCTGGAGTGGCACGCCGAGCAGACACGTGCTCTCGCCCGGATCGCGTAGGCCCGCCATCGTCAGCCGCTCAGCTCAACTCAAGGTAGTGGGGCTGTCGCATCATCGTCGGCTTCGCGGCGATCCTGCTCACGCTGCGGACATTGAGGTTTCGCGGTGCGTCCGACCCGGACACTGCAGCCGACACGTCCTGATCCTCACTTCCGCAGACGCGCTGAGCAAGAGCTGTCCTTAGATTCTCCGGTTGCGTCCGAAAGCCCGCTCGGGAGGATCCCCGGCGCTGCGGTGATCTCAGCGGACGGACACGCCGGCGGGGCGCATGTCCGTTCCCTCCCGGTCGCGAACGTAGTGACCGCCATGCGTTCCGCGGACGAAGCGAAAGCCCGTCCGACGGGTGCTGCTCGTCCGGATATTGCCGGCGAGGTAGTCGCGCAGCTCGTCGACCTCAACCTCGAGTAGTTGTGCCAGCTGCTTCTCGATCTTCAGTGCGCGGTCGCCGCTAATCATTGGATGATTGAAGCGAGCGCTCCGGACGAGCAAGCGAGCTGGCAATTTCGGGGCCTGCTCAAGAGATATTCCCGCACTCGCGCGCGGTGGCGTCCTCAATTCGGGGGCGGCTAGTCGCCGACACTGGCCGGGATCATCCGCCACGGCGGAGGAGCCTCCCGCCGCCGTAGCCACTCGTCGACAACCCGCGGATCGGGTGCCTCGTCAGGCCACACGATGAAGCTCAGCGCAAGCTGGGCATCGGGGCCTGTCGCATCGGCCAGGAACGGACCGATGCTGCCGCTGCGCACGCGGCGTGGACGATCACTGCGACGAAGCAACCGGCTCTTGAGTGGGCGCAGTCTTCGCGTCAGCTAAGCATCTCGAAGCGCACCGTGGATCTTGTCGGTGACCGAGGTGCTGCCAAGGAGAACGATAAGGAGTTGGCTCCTGAGTGGCGGAGACTGATGGTGGTGTGCGACAACCTCTGGCACCAGAGCGTCGGCTTCAGCTTGACGGTCGAGCGCGGTCAGCAGCTTCGTACCGGCAGCCTCAGGGAAGCCCGCCGCTACCAGCGTCGCCACCGGGTCTCTGCTCAGTTCTGCACGCAGGACACTGTCTCTCGCGACGCGTTCGGCAAGAGCGACTAGCTCGTGCACTTCTTGCTCGAGTGCAGCGGCGAGGTCGTACATCCCTGCCACCTCGGCTGCGGCAACCGGGTCGGCATCAAAGCGCCTCCGAAACAAGGGATCGACGTCGAGCACGTGTCGTAGCCTCGCCAGCTCGTTATCCGTCAGCGGGGTTTCGGTGCGTGCCGACGTCTCCCGCATAGCCAGGTCCACGAAGATCCGCTTTGCCTTCGTCACCCACATCCGTGGCGCGGGACGAAGAAGCGACAGTAGGCGAGCGAGTCGCTCATCGCTGAAGACGTGCAAGCCCACATCGAACTAGACGCCAGCACATCGGCGATTCTTCCGCGATCATTTCACGCAGTTCAGCCTATTCCGTGGTTCGGGCCGCTAGCCTCGAGCTCGTGCTCACGACGCCCTGCACCGAGAACTCGCCAGACGATGAAGCAGAGGCGGGGCCGGTATGCCGACCCCGCCTCGATCTTGCCTATGGACTGAGCCTGGAAACTCTGGTCGACCAGTTCCCGAGCGACGTACGTGTGCCGCCGCATGAGCCGATCGCCCCGTGAGGTACTGCCAGCGCCCGCTGCATGCCGCGGGTCGCTCGATAGATAGTCGGCCCGGCCGGCAGCGTATGCCTGGCTCTCGAAAAGGAAGCGGCCCCGTGATGGGGCCGCTTCGCAAGCGATCCTCGTAGCTTAGGTTGATGCGTCTGTGTCGGTGGCCGTGTTGTTCGAAGGATTCGGGTCGGTGGTGCCCGCGGGTGGGCTCACCGTCGCGGTGTTGACCAAGTTCCCGATCGCGAATTGGCTGATCGTCGCCGTCAGCGTGTAGGTGATGGTCGAGCCAACGGGCATCTGGATGCCGGTGTCGTTGATGCTCCCGCCGCCGGATGCGGTGAAGCCGGTCGCACCGCCCGTGCTGACCGCGGTGTAGACGGCAGATGCGATCTCAACTGGAAGCAGATCGACGACGCTCACACCTGTCGCTGCCGCGGAAGGCCCCGAGTTGGCGACGACGATTGTGTACGTGGTATTGCCGCCAGGCGCATAGCTGACGGAGCCGTCCGTCTTAGTGATCGAAAGGTCGGCCTCGGAGACGCAGTTGACGTCGACGGTGGCCGAGGAGCTGTCCTGGCCGTCGTTCGAGCTGGTGGCAATGGCGGTGTTGGTGATCGTGCCGCAGTTGGCGCTCGTCGTCGTGGCGACCACATGCACGCTGCTCGAGGCGCCGGGGGCCAGCGTGCTCGCCGAGTAGACGAGGTTGCCGCCGACGATCGACCAGCCCGTCGAGGCGGGGCTGATCGTCCAGGCCAGTCCGGCCGGCAGCGCGTCGCTGACTGTCGGGTCCTTCAACTCACCGCTGCCTAGGTTGCTCACGGTGACGGTGAAGCCGACCTGATCGCCGGCGGATACCGAGCTGGCATCGGCCGTCTTCACCACATCAATCAGTGCGCACTTGACGTCGACGGTGGCCGAGGAGCTGTCCTGGCCGTCGTTCGAGCTGGTGACCGTTGCGGTGTTGGTGATCGCGCCGCAGTTGGCGCTCGTCGTCGTGGCGACCACATGCACGCTGCTCGAGGCGCCGGGGGCCAGCGTGCTCGCCGAGTAGACGAGGTTGCCGCCGACGATCGACCAGCCCGTCGAGGCGGGGCTGATCGTCCAGGCCAGTCCGGCCGGCAGCGCGTCGCTGAACACGAGGCCCGTCGCCTGACCGCTACCTGAGTTGCTGAGGGTGACAGTGAAGCCGACCTGATCGCCGGCGGACACCGAGCTGGCATCGGCCGTCTTCACCACATCAATCGCTGCGCAGTTGACCTGGATCGTCGCCGGCCCCGCTTCGGCGGAGACGCTCGCGCTACTGGCGGACGCGCGGTTGCTGATAGTCCCGCAACTGGCCGCCGTCGTCGGCGAAACGATATGGACGGAGGCGCTCGCCGATTTCGCAAGCCTGCCGAACGAACAACGAAGCACACCTCCTGAGATCTGGCAGCCGGCTCGAGCAGGGCTAATGCTCCAGCTCGTGCCAGGCGTACTCGGCAGCGTGTCGGTGACCTGTACCTGCGTCAGCGCCGACGCGCCGCCGTTCGTGACGGAGAGCGTATAGCCGACCTGCGCACCCGCGTTGACTGTCGTCACGTCAGCTGTTTTCGTGAAGATGAACGAGTGCGCAGCAAGCGAATTGCCGGCAATGGCGACAAAAACGCCAACAACCAGAGCCCACATCGCAACGTGCCTCAGGCGCAAACGCCCACCTCTTCTCCCGAGACTTCGGGAATCATTCTCGACTGTCCGCTCGATTTGTCAAGGTCGAGAGCCCGCCCGCTTTCCCAGCTAGTTCAGCCAGCGCGCCCCACATCTCCTTCGCGCTCGTCTCCCCGTAGTCCTCGTGAACGAACTCGACTGCTACCGAATGAGGGGTGGGTGCGAAACGGACGCGCCTAGGGCGCTAAGAGAGTGTGCTAACGGGCTCGTTTCGACCCCAGGGACTCACCCGTCCTTGAACGCGCCGTACACGGCGATCAGGCCTTCTCGCCAGAAGCAGTCGGGGTGTGGGAACCCGGCGTCCGCGATGAGGTTCAGCTCGTCTGGAAGAGAGACGTAGAAATCCTCTTCGGCCCATTGCGCGACGTGGGCGGCCCCCTCGTCAACCGAGATGCCGTATTGCCCCATGTGTGCGAACAAGTCCTCGACCATCCGGTCGCGCTCGGGGCCTTCCTCATAGACGAGAGCGTCGGCGACACATACGAGTCCGCCGGGCTCGAGGGCTGAGAGGATCGACCGATAGAGGTCGCGCTTCGCATCGTGGGTAGCGACGTGGTGGAGCGCGAGCGAGGCGACAACGGCGTGGCAAGGCGGGAGCTCGTCCTCGAACCGTCCATGTCGCAGTTCGTAGCGCCCGATGTGATCGGCACATCGTGTCGCGGCGACCTCGAGCATGTTGGGATCGACATCGACGAGCTCGACGCGCACTGTCGGGAGCGCATCGAGGATTGCGGCGGAGAGACTTCCGGTCCCGGCTCCGAGGTCGACGACAAGGCCTCCAGGTGGGACATGGCCGTCGAGCCAGTGGACGACGGTCGCAAGCATGCGCTCGTAGTGCGGGATGAACTCGCGGATTGTCCTGTCGTAGTCGTCGGCGGCAACGCCGAGGTGACCGGCGACGCGGTGCTCAGCCATCGGCTGAGAATACGCCCGCGCAGGGGTTCATCGCGGCGCGGAGTTCGGTGGAACTCTATTGGGTGCTTCTAACTAGTAGTTTTGCCGCCGGCGAGGGGCCAGGATCAGCCCAGCCCCTCCAAGCCTCCAATCCGGCTCACGCGCTCGCAGGCATGACCCGGAGCTCTCCGGTCCACGACGTCGTGCCCGCGCCGGCGCCCACTAGGTTGCTTCGCTGGTGAACCTGCGCGCCCGCGAACGAGCCCTCCGTGACCGTGCCGTTCAGGACGATGAACCCGGCCGGGCTCACATGCAGGTTCATCTCAGCCGTGAACGAGATGCCTCCGACCGTGATCGTCTCGGTCGCCGTAAGCTGGGCGGCGCTGCCCGTTGCCCGGAAGCTGGTGACCTGCATCACGATCGTGCCGCCGGCTCCAGCGGTACCCACGCATAGACCAGTGGCTTCGTTGCACGTCTTCGCGTACGGGATCACGATCGGTGCGCTGGACGCGGACGCCTGCGCCGCCCCGAACGCGACGACCCCGATCACGACCGCCACGACGGCCACAAACAATCCGAAGATCGGCTTGACG
Organism: uncultured Gaiellaceae bacterium; assembly: GCA_963787855.1. Lineage (GTDB taxonomy): Bacteria > Actinomycetota > Thermoleophilia > Gaiellales > Gaiellaceae > GMQP-bins7. The sequence continues at coordinate 30,494 of CAWBER010000008.1, read as the reverse complement.
TTGGTCATGACTCCTCCCCTCTGGCTCGGACTCTCGCCGATCCGACGCTACGCCCTTGTGCCAGATGTGTCAAACACTGCCGGACACGCTGCGAGACGTGCAAGCGGCAGAAAGGCGCGATGCCCGCCCGCCTCGAGCTCGCGGCCAAGCTCGCCGTGACCTTCGCGACGTCCCGCAAGCTCGGCGTGCCCTCGCTCAGGTAGCGAACGAGCCACCGCCTCGCCGCAGGCTCGGCCTTCGGTGAACCTCGCTCGAAGTAGAGAGGAACGAGGTGCAGAGCGTCCTCGAGCGGCAGGTTCGGGAGCCCGCGGGCGGCGTCCTCAGCCAGCCACAGTGCTCGCCGCTCGATTGCGCGGCGGAACCTGAGATGAGCGTTGGGTCGTCACGAACGTATGTTCCCGCACTACGCCCTGCTTCGTGAGGTCCGCCTATTACTCAGGCACCCGCGCGATGCCACGGCTCGCCCCAATCGAACACGACACATCCGTCACTTAACGCCTTTCTTAGGATCGTTCCCTTTCTTCGATTCCAAGAAGGGGTACCAAGAAGGTGAACCACACGAGAGGAGGCAAGATGCCCCAGGCACTCACCCATGACGTGTGGATGTATCGCGACGCGACTCTCGCCACGAGTCTGAGCAAGCAGGAGATCGTTGGTTACGAGGTCGAGTCCATCGACGGGTCGATTGGCAAGATCGACGACGCCTCGTTCGAAACGGACAGAGGACACATCGTCGTTGACACCGGTCCGTGGATCTTCGGCAAGAAGGTCATGCTGCCGGTGGGCGTGCTTCGGAACGTCGATCACGAGAACCAGAAGGTCTTCGTCAACCGCACGAAGGACGAGATCAAGAACTCACCCGAGTTCGATGACACGCTGAGGAGCGACGAGAGTTACCGCATGAAGCTGGGTTCGTACTACGGCCCGGAAGGCAAGGGTTACCGCGACTGGTGACCTATCGTCGGGTCGGCTCCCGTCTCGCTGCGTCGGTTCGCTAGGAGAGGCGCGAGGGAGCCCACGAGCAGCCTTTGACGTCTCAGGGCGGGCCGGGGAAGCACCCGGCCCGCATCGCGTCCGGGACTTTGAGCTTCGCCAGAACTCGCCGTCACTTGGCGAGGTCCCGCACGCTCGGCGGCGTGCCTGGTCTCGGTCGCGCGACGCCGACCTACGTCAAGATCCTGCCGCCGAACGACCCGAACTGTCCGGTGGTGCAGTTCAACGCCGCGTCGATCGAGATTGCCGGCAAGGGAACGCTCCACGTCGCAAGACAGGGCCGGAGTTGCGGGCAGACTGCGCCCGCGTCCGTCGGGCCGTTGAACTACACGGTGATCGGGGGCTCCGGCATGTACGCCGGCGCCTCGGGGAGGCTGGCTTTTCGCTCGGCCGTCGGCAGGATGGACGTCACGTGCGCATGTGGAAAAAGCACCGACACGTGGACGGGCACGCTGATCGTCCCCGGCGTCGAGTTCGACATGACTCCGCCGACGATTGAGGGTGCCAAGTCGAGAACGGTTCGCGTCCCGAGATCCGGGAAGCGTGCTCGGGTCAGGTACGTGGTGCGTGCGAACGACACCGTGGACGGGCGTCTGCCTGCGACGTGTGTCCCGCGCTCGGGAAGCTGGTTCAAGCTCGGGCGAACGACTGTCGCCTGCGAAGCGGTCGATGCGAGCGGTAACGTCGGGAAGGCGCGCTTCACGGTGACCGTCCGCCGCGCATAGCCGACGCACCTCGCAACGAGGGCCGGCGTCATCGCCGGTCATCGCCGGCCCTCCTGCGGATCGAGGCGTGTGCGCTCGACGCGGACGGGCTGACCTAGGCAGCTGTTTCCCCGCGCAACGCATCGTCCCGTGAGAGACGACTGCGGGGCAGGTCCTGACAGGTGCCAGAAGTAGCACGCCAGGGCGGAATCCCGGACACTGGGGACTCTGTGAGCAGTCCGGAGACCAAGTACGCCAGGAGTGGCGACGTCAACATCGCCTACCAGGTCATGGGGGAAGGTGCCCTCGATCTCGTGTTCGTCATGGGCTGGGTCTCACATCTCGACTACTACTGGGAGCAGCCTCGCTTCGCGCGGTTTCTGCGACGCTTGGCGACCTTCTCGCGCCTGATCCTGTTCGACAAGCGCGGCACCGGCTTGTCCGACCGGGTCGCCCTCCACCAGCTTCCTACGCTCGAGCAGCGTATGGACGACGTCCGCGCGGTCATGGATGCCGTCGGGTCCGAGCGCGCCGCGCTGATGGGCGTTTCCGAAGGTGGGCCAATGTGCCTCCTCTTCGCAGCTACGTATCCGGAGCGCACGGCCGCACTGGTCCTGAACGGCGCGTATGCGAGACGGCTCTGGGCGGAGGACTATCCGTTCGGCGAGATGCCCGAGGAGTACGAGGCGTTCCTGGAGGACATCCGGGAGAACTGGGGAGGGCCTGTCGGCCTCGAAAGGCGCGCTCCCAGCTTGATCGAGGACGAAGGCTTTCGGAGTTGGTGGGCGACCTATCTACGGATGAGCGCCAGCCCCGGAGCCGCCTACGCGCTGACGCGCATGAACTCCGAGATCGACGTTCGTCATGCTCTTTCGGCGGTCAACGTGCCGACGCTCGTCATCCACAGGACCGGCGATCGGTCGCTGCCGATCGAAGGTGCCCGTTACATGGCAGAACGAATACCGCGTGCCAAGCTCATCGAACTGGTCGGCGACGACCACCTCCCCTTCGTCGGGGAACAGGAAGAGATTCTCGATGACGTGGAGGAGTTCCTCACCGGAATCCGGCCCCCGCCAGCGCCCGCCCGCGTCCTGACCACGGTGCTCTTCACGGACCTCGTTGGCTCGACGGAGCGGGCTGCGGCGGTCGGCGACCGCCGCTGGAGCGATCTGCTCGAGATGCACAACGCGGCGATCCGGCGCGAGCTCGCGCTGTACCGGGGTGACGAGATTGATACCGCGGGAGACGGCTTCTTCGCCTCCGGCTTCGACGGCCCGGCACGCGCAATCCGCTGCGGCTGTGCGATCCGCGATGCGGTCACCAGCCTCGGCCTCGGCATCCGAGTCGGTGTGCACACAGGCGAGTGCGACGTCGTCGACGGCAAGCTCTCTGGCTTGGCCGTGGTTATCGGATCGCGGGTCGCGGCACAGGCCGAGCCGGGTGACGTGCTCGTATCCGGCACCGTGCGTGACCTCGTTGCGGGCTCGGGAATCGAGTTCGAACCGCGCGGTATGAAGGAGCTCAAGGGCCTCGGCGAGTGGCCGGTGTTCGCCGTTGCGACTGTGCCCCGGAGCTAATGCCGTCACGACGAGCGGTTACGGGCGCTCGTCCTTCGAGTTCGCCGAGGGCATACCACTCGAGCTACTGAGCGGGAGCAACCGGCTCTACCTCCTGTCCGAACACGCAGGCATCGAGGCGCGGATCGAACCGCCCGACGATTGGGTTGACCCGGTGCCTGACATTGAGACGACTGAGCCGCCGGTCTCGCAATAGGGCGAAGGCGAAGGGATTCGCGACCGAGGAGTGCGACGACGGGCGAGGATCAGTGCGAGCGCCTCGAGCTCGTCTCCGCAGCGGCGAGCTCGACTACCCCGGCGCTGGCGGCTGCCTGAACACCTAGGAGAACGGGGGGTTCGCGAGCCGAAACGTGGTACCGGATTTGGTACCCGACTGACGTGATCTGAGCGGCCTGAGCCGACCGGGAATGGCTTGATAGAGCGGTGCCGACCTGAGCCGACACCGCCCCATCGCCCTGTTAACCGGAGGGTTACTGGTTCGAGTCCAGTCCGGGGAGTCGCGAATCTCCTGCAAAGCGGCCAGAACGAAGAGAGCGCCCCGAAGGGCGCTCTCGACTTTCTACCCAACTTTCTACCCCATAGCTTGCGGGTGCCGCCTCTCGCCATCCCAGTAGTCGACGCCACTCGTCCGCTTAACGATGAGGTCATCGTCGTCGTTGCCCGTCCAGATGGCGATCTTGTCGCTGTCGGGATAGACGGTTGCCGCGACCTTGCTCACGTTCGAGAACATCAGCACTTGTGCAGTCGAGTCGGTGTCGTTGCGCACCATGTGTGCGCCATCCGGCCCAGGCGGGAAGAACACGACCTCCATCGGCGCGAGCTCGTCTTCGCCGCCCGGATGCCGCCAGGTCGGTCGGCCTTCGAGTACGAGGAGCCACTCCTCTTCGGGGTTCTCGTAGTGGTAGGGAGCGATTGCCTGTCCCGGCGGCAGCTCGTAGATGCTGATGCCGGTGTTGGTTGCGCCGACGAGCGCACCGAGTCGGACGATGCCCGGACGGAAGCCGTCCGGAAACTCTGGAAAGTGTTTGAAGTCGGGATCGGCGATGTTGACTCGCCTGATGGTGGCAACACTCATTTGCACTCCCTCCGTTGGGTTCCCAGGTGAGTAGGACTGCATGGAGTTAGCGCAATCATCGCTCCAGCCAATCCACCTTCAACCTCTCATCGCTCCGAACAAACGGGTTTCCGCAAGCTGGGCGGCCTCGGGATAGCTCGTCTTCGCCGCGTGCAGGTACCGCTCCGTCGTCGAGCCCTGCGCGTGACCCGCGTAACGGGCGCGCCCCGATCTCTTCAGGCCAACGGGGTAGTGAGAGCGCTGGCCTCACCGCCCACGCTCGTCGGTGGTGGCTCGAATCGATTATGCGATGAAGTCAGGGATGGGGCTGCTGTCTTCCGCCTCCCACAAGTCTGTCTCTGAGGGCTGGCTGTCGCGCCCCTCATCAACAAGCGCTATCTCATCAGCTACAAGCCGAGCCTCGGGTGGCGCTTGAAAGGGCGTGGACATGTCGCCCATGAGGCGAAGGTTGTGCCGGAGTTCCTGTGCCAAAGCGGGGTCGACGAGCGCCAACTCAGGACTCGCGAGCAAGTGCTCAACCGCGTCATCGGGTTCTCCAGCCATGCAAGCTGAAAGACGCACGCAGTGGCTGTTGCTTGCGCAATGCCCTCGCAGACTCCCTCTGTCGAGGCACTCTTGTGCCCCGAAGGAGCGAGCAGTCGAACCGCACGAGGCACAAGACGAAGAAGCCCGCGAAAGCGAGTCCAGCGCCGATCACCGCAAGGAGATCCCAGAGGGACACTCGGGGCGATCATCCTCCCAAGCAGCCCGTGCTCCAAACTCGCGTCTTGGGTGCGCCGCAAACCCAGTTTTTAAGCCAAATCTGCGAGCGTTGCCCCGCCCTCTTCATTTCTCTCCCCGATCCTGCCTCCCCGGAGAACGAGGAAGATCCTCCGCTATCGCTGGTCAGCAGTTAGCGCAGCTTCGATTCGGTCGAGCCGCTCATGTATCTGCCGGAACTGTTCCGTTGATGTGTCGGCAGCGGTCTGCCCGTGCTGCGGTCTTGGGCGCGACACAAACGTGCTCGTGATCGCGGCGGTGATCACGGTCAGGAAGCCGATACCAACCAGCATCACGAGCGTGGCGATAAGCCGTCCGGCGACAGTCGTAGGAACGTCGTCGCCGTACCCGACTGTCGTGACCGTTTGGACAGCCCACCAAAGCCCTGACCCGATGGACGGAAAGTTGTCGCGGTCAACGACCGTCATCAGGATGGCGGCACCGAGCGTGATCGCGGTAGTCGCGGAGGCGATGACGACACCCGCACCGCGTGGCGTCGTCGCGCGTGCCAGCACTCTGTCGAGCCGCCGCTCAAGCCTCGTCTCGTCGGCCATCACGTGGAGTTCGCCCTCGCCCGCGACTTCCTTCTCGCTCTGCACGAGCCGGAAAAGTCGAGGCGGATCGATCCGGATTCAGGAACATCGCGAACGATGACGCCTCCGGCCTCCGATTACGGACGAGCGCATCGAAATCGCCGCAAGCAGTTCGATCTTCTCGTCCGCTGGGGGCAGATCGACTGCGGCTACTGCGGCAAGCGAATCTGGCCGCACGAGCCGTGGGATCTCGGCCACTCGGTCGACCGCTCCCAGGTCTGGCCGGAACATCGAGCTTGCAACCGAGCGACCTCGAAGCGGAGGCTCCGGCACTCGCGGCAGTGGTAGCCGCCGACGAGTGGGTCGTCGGCCACACCAGCCGACTCGGGTGCGACTAGACACTTGCCGGCGTGTTGCAATCGTGACGAGCGTCTGAGAGGGTTGGCCGCAATCCGTCGCGCAAAGGGGGGAACGGAAATGAAGATTCGTCGTCCGCTGTTTCTTGCAGTGGTTGTTGCTACCGCGGTGTCGCTGGCGAGCATCGCGGCCAGCGCCGTGGCCGCTGAGACGCCATTCAAAGGCACCGTCAACGCGGATGAGACGGTCGTGCCCTCCCCTCCGACCGCCTCACTCACTCGGGACGGCACGGGCACCGCCACGTATCTCGGCAAGTACACCGAGCACATAACGATGCAGATCTTCCTTCCGACGCTGTCATCCACCGGAACCGCAACATTCACGGCGGCAAACGGCGACACCCTGACCGCCACTGTCCTCGGACAGGCGACCCCGACAACAACGCCCGGAGTGCTCTCGATCGTCGAGGTCTACACCATCACAGGCGGGACGGGACGCTTCGCGGACGCAACCGGCACCTTCACGCTGCACAGCACCGTGAACCAGGCAACGGGGCTTAGTAGCGGCACGTTCAGCGGGGCGATCGACCACTAACGCGCAACGACGAGTGGGTCGTCGGCGACCTCAGCCGACTCGAACGCGATGCCGGACGCGTGCTCGTCGCCTTCGCCGAGGACGCGGCGACCGTCGCCTAGCTAGATCGTCGCGCCTTCCGCTTCGTCCTGACGGCGAGCGGTCGTACTCTCCCTGTCGTGGCGACTCTCGAAGCCCACTGGCGCTTCTCGGAGCCATCGTCCTCACGGCGGCGCTTCTCACGGTCGCGGACGGTGATGGCTCCGCCTCGCCCGCGGCGGCAAAGTCGAAGATCGCCTTCCTCAGATCGAGCGGTGGATACGTCGGGCTCTACGTCGTCAACGCGGACGGGAGCGGGAAGCGGAGGCTGTTGGAAACCGGGCCAGGCGATCCGGCTATTCCCCCCGAGTTCGCTTCGCACCCCGCCTGGTCGCCCGACGGGCGGAAGATCGTCTTCTTCAGCGACCGCGCCAGCAACGACGAGATCTACGTCATGAACGCCGACGGGAGCGAACAGCGGAGGCTGACGCGCGATCCGGGGAACGACTGGGGCCCTCGTTGGTCGCCCGACGGGCAGATGATCGCCTTCGAGCGTGACCACCTTCCCTCCGGCGAGAAGCTCCACGTCATGAACGCCGACGGCAGCGGGGATCGAAGCCTGACCCGCAACGGCGTGAGGTTCGTCATTCCCTTCGCCTGGTCGCCCATGCTGCCGAAGCGACCGTAGGGCGAGCCCACCAGATGGCACTCCTCGTGAGTGCCGAGTTCAAAGCCCCGAAAGACGGCAACGCGTTCTGGGCCGTCGGCGTCACGTTCTGAGAACGACCTGGGGCTGCCGTCGGGATCTTCTGAGAGGCCGAAGCTTTCTACCCAACTTTCTACCCACCTGGGGTGATCTCAGGGCACTCGGCATGACCTCATATGGCTCAACCGTGCGGTGCGGGCATGAGCAGACCCCCATCCAGCGAACTGTTAACCGGAGGGTTACTGGTTCGAGTCCAGTCCGGGGAGTAGAAGGAAAGCGCTGGAAACGGAGCCATTCCACGATCTCATCGAGAGTCGCAGGCAGTCGGCTGCACACAGATCCGCACACGTTTTCCGTCGCCCCGCCTAGATCGCCCGCCCGCGGTCTTTCTACTGCCCGGTAGCTATCGACGCGCTTCAGCGGCTAGAGACCCAGAGCGCGAGCTCGACGCGGGCGGGCTGACCTGCGGGCAGAGCTAACCGCAGGGATCGGGCCGGCTCTTCGGCAACAGCGCTTGTTCGATCACGCCGCCGCCGCTCATGCCGGTTCCAGAGGTCAGGCTGCTCGTCGAGGATGCCGCCCACGCGCTCCCGCAACGTACCGCTCGAGGACGCGCTGCGGCTCATGCTCTAGCGGGGCTCGCCGAAGGCTGAGCCCGCGGCGAGGCGGTGGCTCGTGCGCTACCTCAGCGAGGGCACGCCGAGTCTGCGCGACGTCGCGAAGGTCACGGCGAGTCCGGCGGATGCGAGTTCGAGGCGGACTGGACTGAGGACGGATTTGGAGCGAGGCGCTGCGGAGCGTAGGCTCGTCCCGCATGAGAGTGAGCCGCATGTGGCTGCGGGCGCTCGTCCTGTCGGGTGTCATCCTCGGTGTTGTGGTGGCCGCCGTGATCGCCACCTCATCGGGCGACGACGCAACACAGGTCGCATCAACGGACACCACGTCCCGCAAGCCCGTCAAGGTCGTCATCGCGGGCACGAATGACGCCCTCGAGCCACCCACCGATGGTTCCATAACTGGCGAGGGAACATTCAGGGCGACTGGCGCGATCACGGACGGCGGAACCGCACGCGGCTACCGGTGGGTGAAGGGTGACGAGGCGACTGGATATCTGATCTCGCTTCGCTACGTCACCAGGGGCAAGAAGGGCACGATCACATACGCGGTCAGGATCGACGCGAGACAGTTGCCGCCAACATCGCGATGGACAATCGAGTCCGGGACGAAGGCGTACAGAGGGCTCCAGGGCGAGGGCAACGAGAGCGAGAACGCCACCTACACCACCAGCTACCTGCGGGGGATGGTGTGGCGCTGACGCCAGCCTGAGGCTCACCGAAGGCTGGGCATCCGGTGAGGCGATGGCTCGTGCGGTGTCTCAGCGAGGGCACGCCGAGCTTGCGGGATGTTGCGAAGGTCACGGCGAGTTTTGTGGAGCGGGGTGACGGGTGCGCGAGGGGATCGTCTAGCCGACGAGCAAGCGTCGTACGATCGACGCCCGTCGACACGTTCGCGAAAGGAGACGTCCATGCCGAAGATCTCGAAGGACACCCTCGATGCCCAGGACTTCGGTCCTGTTCTGGTTCACGAAGGCGAAGCAGGCGACTTCACGGTCAGCTTTGTCTCGTTCAAGGAGACGCAGGACATGGAGCCAATGTTCGGCGGACTTCCCGATGGTCGGTGCCAGTGTCCGCACTGGGGATACGTCACGAAGGGCAGGCAGACCTGGAAGTTCCCGGATCGCGAGGGGGTCTTCGAGGCGGGCGACGCGTTCTACGTTGAGCCGGGACACATTCCGGTGGTTCGAGGCTGGCACTGAGATGATCCAGTTCAGCCCGACGGCCGAGATGAAGCGACCGACGAGGCGATTCGTCAGTACATGGAGTCGAACGCGTAGCCCGACCTCCCCGGGGCGTGTTGCTCTCGGAGCGCACGTGGCGGGTGCGCGAGGGACTTGTCGAGCCCGCCTAGACTCGATCGCGTGCGTCGAGCGACCAGTTTCATCAGACGGACGATCCGTGCAGTTCGGCTAGCCGCGACAGACTCCCGGATCCCCAAGCCGCTGCGATGGCTTGCAGCGCTCGGGGTTGCTCCGATCCCTGGCCCGTTCGACGAAGTGCTGCTCATTATCGTGGCCGTCCCGCTCGCGCTCTTCTACCGAGGGCCGCTCGCCGACGCTTGGAGCCGCGCAGGGCGCTAGCCACTTGGCCCGCGAGAAGCGCGAGCTAGAAGGCGTGCGGACTGAACTAGCGTCCACAACGATGAGCGGCTTCCATCACAGTCACGAACCACGCGCGGAGGAGATCGCGCTTCATCAGAAGTACCTCACTCTTGAAGGCATGATCGACGCCGCGAGGCTCGAGGGGGACAGGTACGTCGCCTGACGCCGCTCGTCACGCGAGCCAAGTCGCGATGGATCAAGGCTAATCGCAGAGTCACGCGCGGCGAATAGCTCGCGGCAAGGTCAGGGTTCGAGGAGCGCGAGCTCGAGGCGGGCGGGCGGGCAACTTGCCGAGGGTCGCAATGTGGCACCGCATCGAGGAACGCTGTTAACTCCACGCACGGATGGCCACGGAACGGATCGACGAAGAGATCTCGCAGCTAACGCTGACGGCGCTCTTAGGGCAGTACAAGGAGTGCTCGGCGCAGCACATGCAGAGCTACACGCTGACGTGGCAGGTGCCTGCGTTCACGATCGGTGTTTCCGGCGTTCTCGTCGCCGCGACCTTCGGCTACGACGTCCCCGAAGTCGTCCGTGCGATCGTCGCTGCAGTTGGCGCGGTCTTCGTATTTGCGATGACGGTTGCATTGGAGCGAAATCGGATACTGCAGCTGCACCGGCGCAACGATCTCATCGCAATCGAGGACAGGCTTACGGCAGCTGGAGTCGATCCCTTGGTCTGGGAGTTCCCCCGATTCCTCGACGAGGCCCGCTCAGGAGCGTTTCCAGGAAGTCGCTTCTATGTCTACCGGTTCGTCGAGTTCTTCAGCCTCCTGCGCGGCCTGATGCTTCTCGTCGTCGTGCTCCTCGCTGGCATGTCGGGATACTGGCTGGTGAAGGCGCTCACCGGGTAAACGCAGTCGAGCCTAAGCTGAGTTCAGGCAGCCACCCGGTTCTTCGTCCACTAGCCGTGGTCGGCGAGCACCTCGTCGATCACCTGGCGAGCGCCGATGCGCCAGCCGAAGCGCTCGTCAGCCGCGTTGGCGTCGTCCATCGCCAGCGTGATCAGTGCCTTCCAGAGACACCATCCGCGTCCCCGTGCCCACGTTCTGCGATCCAGCCCGAGCCGGTCTCGAAATGCCTCGCGGCTCTCGCCGAAGAAGAACGTCCACGCGATCGCCAGGTCGCAGGCCGGATCACCCACGGCCGAGCAGCCGAAGTCGATGACGGCGCTCAGGCGCCCATCGGCCACGAGGAGATTCGAGCCCACGATGTCGCCGTGCACCCAGACGGGCGCCTGCTGCCACTCCGTGGCCAAAGCCGCCTCCCAGACCTGTGTTGCTGCGCTCGTGTCAATCCTGTCCGCCAGCACGGCGATCGAGGCGCGGGTCTCGGCATCGTAGGTCGCGAGCGGCCCACCGCGGAAGGAGCTGTGCTGACCTGCAGGCGGGCCGCTCGCGGCGTCGATCTCGTAGAGGGCGGCGAGGAAGGCGGCCAGGTCGTGCGCGAACAGCTCGAGGTCGTCGACTCGCTCCACCCTCGCAGGCTCGCCCGGAAGCCAGCGGTACACAGACCAGGGCCGCGGGAAGGCGGCCTCCGGCTCGCCCCTCGCCACGGGCTCTGGTATCCGCACGGGGAGCTGGGGCGCGAGGACTGGCAGCCAGCAGCGCTCCTTGTCGACCTGCGCGACGTAGCCGTCGGCACTCGGCAGCCGAACGGAGAACTCATCGCCGAGCCGGAAGGTCGTGTTGTCCCAGCCGTCGAGCTCTACCCGTGAGACGGGCAGGTGCGCCCACTGAGGAAACTGCCCTTCGACCAACCGGGACACGAGCGCTGGCGTAATTGCCGTCTTGTCCAAGCTGCCATTCTTGTGCTCCACGCCGCGGACACTCTCGCGAGCGACCTGAGAATCGCGGAGCGCGAGCTCGAGGTGGGCGGGCGGAACGAAAACTGCTCGTCGCCGCCTAGCTCTCGGGTGGGATGTTCAGGTTCATCCGGAAGAGGTTATTGGGGTCGTACTTGGCCTTGAGCGCGGCGAGGCGGTCGTAGTTGACGCCGTAGCCCGCTTTGACGAGCTCCTCTTTCTCCTCGCCGAAGCCAGGGAAGTTGAGATAGAGGCCGCCCGTGGAGTGCTGCCCCATCGCAGCCCAGAACTCCCGGCCCCACGCGATCGCTTCGTCGTTCTGCGAGGGATCGGTCCAGCTCGCTTCCCCGGTCACGAGGAAGGGGGCATTACGACCAGCGTAGGCCGTCTCCGTCTCGCCGACGCTGCTCATTGCTCCTCCGTGGTGCCACACCGTGATGTCTGTGAGCGGGGATGGTCGGCGGGCCGCGAAATCCGCGATCACATCGATCGCCGCGGCGGACAACTCAGCGAGTGCCCGTGACTTCCAGTAGCGCAACTGCCCGTTCGGAAACAGTGCGTCGAAGCCGCTCTGCAGACCGAGCCAGGGCCACGGGCCGCTCAGGTCGATCACCGGTTGGGCAAGCTCGCGCAGCGGCTGTACGACCGACGCGCCGTCATCGACGGACCCGGCGTACACGCCGGCCACAATTAGGACGGGCTTCCCGTGGTGTTCGGGTGGGAAGGGCTCGGCCGCGGGGACGTTCCAGCAGAACGCGAGCGAGCTGAGCTCATCCGGCGCCGAGGCCATGTAGTCCCGCCATGCCGGCAAGAGCTCTTTTACGTCTTCCAGCGGGTAGAAGACCGCGCCCACCATGACCATCGGGCCAAGCGGGTGCGCACGGAACTCGAAGGAGGTCACGACGCCAAAGTTGCTGCCCGCCCCGCGGACGGCCCAGAAGAGGTCCTCGTTCTCGGTCGCGCTTGCCCTGCGGAGTTGGCCATCGGCAGTGACGATGTCGACCGAGATCAGATTGTCGATCGAAAGTCCGTGCTTGCGGCGAGTGTGACCGACGCCGCCGTGGAGCGTGAGACCGGCGATCCCCGTGGTCGAGACGACGCCGCCCGGAACCGCGAGCCCGAAGAGCTGTGTCTCCCGGTCGATGTCACCCCAAGTCGCGCCCCCTTGTGCTCTCGCCTTTTTCGTCGACGGGTCGACGTGAATGCCGCGCATCTGCGAAAGGTCGATGACAAGGCCGCCGTCATTGACCGCGTTGCCAGCGACGTTGTGGCCCCCTCCCTTGATGGAGAGGAGCAGGTTCTGGTCGCGGGCGAAGTTGACGGAGTCAACGACGTCTGCAGCCCCAGAACACTGCACGATCAGCGCAGGCCGACGGTCGATGAGTCCGTTCCAGATCAAACGAGCGCCGTCATAGGCTTCATCTCCTGGGCGCAGGACGGCTCCCCGTACCCCGCTCACGAATGCCTCCGTCACCTCTGAATCGACCGCCACGTCCGTCTGAAGCTCGCTTGACATCGCTACCTCCTCGCTACTTCGCAGACGACGGGATCATCACGTACCTCCACTTGCGAGGCAACCACGAGCGAGGCTGGTGGGTGGACTACTGCGGCGGAGAAGGGACGACGCGGCGCGTGCCGAAGGCGTAACCGGCCGGGCCGGTTAGTGGCGTCCTCATCCCTCCCCCAGATCGCTGGGGACGCGGTTGGGTTGCCGGCTCGGCCCCCCTCCCGTCGGTCAGCGAACGACGTAGGAGAAGTCGGCCGTGATCGATTTTCCGCCGCTGCGCACTGTGACCGTCCCGCGCAGCACCTTGCCGCGAGCGCTCGTCGGCACGACGAACGCGCACCTTCCGGCGCCACGGACGACGCTTCCCTTCGCAACGACGCGCTTCTCGGCGGCGAGCACACGGCAGGAGACCGCTCCGGAGGTGATCGCTCGCCCGGTGTCCGAGCGCGTCACCGGAAGGTCGATCGCGAACGGCCTGCCCGCACGCGGCCTGCCCGGTGTCGTGACGAAACGCTTCGCGCTGAGCCTCAGCGCGGGCTTGTTCACGAGCGAGTACCGCCAGAACGTGAAGTCGTCCGGCGCGACGTCCACGGCGACCACGCTTTGGATCGCTGTGTTGACGTCGGCGCTCAGCACCGAGAAGCGGAAGCGGGAGGAGTTGTCGAGCTCGCTCACGTGGAGATCGAGCGCGACGACGTTCCCTGTGTTGTGGTGGCGGGCGCGCGTGGGCAGGTCGTCGGGCACGAATTGCTCGCCGTCCCAGCGCTCGAGCCCAACTTCGCCGGCGGCGAGCGAGAATTGGAGGTCCGTTCCGGACTCCCCTGTTCGAGGATCGTTGTCCGCGTCGATCGAGACCACGATCGCGGACTCTTTCGGTAGCACGGCGTAGTTGGGCGTCGTCATCGAGAACGTGATCCAGCCGTTTCTGGCGTCGCTCACGCGGACGGCGGTGAGATCGGGCGCCGCGTCGTGATCACCCGTGACGTCCGGGAACGTTGCCGCATCCGGGCCGGCGAACCTGGCGCGACCCGCATTGGGCACGAAGTCGGACGCCACCAGTTCCTCGTCGGCGACCGGCTGTCCGCGCGAGCCCACGACGAGCACGCCGAACGCCCCGGTTGCGTTGATCGAGGCGCGTGGGATCGAGACCGTCAGCATTCCGGCCGTGAATGCGGCGGCGACGCCTGCATTCGACCCGGCGACGTACTGTGTCCCGCTCCAGGTGTAGAGCTCCATCGCCCCCGTGGCCTGGTAGCGAACGAGCGCCTCGTCGCCCGCGTCGTCCCCGGTCGAGGCGTTCGCGTCGACGTCGAACCAGAGGTTGAACCAGCTGTTCGCGGGCAGAGCCGGGTAGTTCGCGACCACGACCTTGATCGCGATCGTCCCGGCCGGCGCTTCGGCGACCTCCATCGACGTGAGGTCTGGTGCCATGTTCGTGTCGCCCCCGGGATCCGAGAACCCGCGCGCGCCGAGCGCGGCGCCGGCGATAACGAGGGTCGCGGAGGCGGCGCCCGCGACGAGAAATGAGCGCGTCACGGTGTCTTTGCAGCCGATAAGGGAGCGCGCGACGTGCACCCACTCTCGACCAGCGGCCTGGTCCTGTCAACCTGGACCCCCGCCCCTGCGACAATCGCCGCCGTGCCCGGGCTCCTCGAGGCGACCGCGAACCAGCTGCGCGTCGCGAAGCGACTCGTTCCGCGGCGGGGCGCGTCGTTCGCCGAGCGCTTCGGCAAGCTCGACGACCGGCTGGTCTTCGTCGTCGGCTCGCCGCGCTCGGGAACAACCTTCATTGCGGGCGCGATCGGCTCGCTCCTGGGCTTCGTCGACCTCGGTGAGGTCGCGCCGGTCAAGGCCGCGGTGGCGGAGCTCGCCGCGCTTCCGCCCGAGGAAGCCGCGTCCCAGCTCCGACGGATCCTCGTGGTCTCGCGACGCATCGGGCTCGTGGGATCGGTCAGACCAGTGGAGCAGTCCCCCGAGATGGCATTCCTCGTACGTGCGATCCCGCGTGCGTACCCCGAGGCTCGGGTCGTCCATATGGTTCGCGACGGCCGCGACGTCGTCTGCTCGCTCCTCGAGAAACCGTGGCTTCGCCGCGAGCAGACCGACGCCGACGACGCGGGCGTGCCGTACGGCGCCCATGCGCGGTTCTGGGTCGAGCCCGAGCGGCGCGCAGAGTTCGAGTCCGCCGGCGATGCGCGTCGCGCCGCCTGGGTCTGGAGGAGCTACCTCGCCGCGGCTCGACAGGGTGATGCGCTCGAGGTGCGCTACGAGGACGTCGCGACCGCCCCCGCGCCCGTCGGCGCCGAGCTCGCGCGTCACCTCGATGTGCCGGCGGAGCCGCTCGTGAGCGCGCTCGGTCGCGCGCACGCCGGGTCGGTCGGTCGCTACCGCTCTGAGCTCACCGCGGAGCAGCTCGCGGACGTCGAGGACGAGGCTGGCCCGCTCCTCCGGGAGCTCGGCTACGTGTAGGGGCGAGGCTTGCCTCGCCCCTATCGCTACGTCAGCTCGGCCAGCGCTTGGCGCACCTTCGCGAGGTGCGCCTGGAGCTCGGTCGTCCGCACGAGGTCCGCACCGGACAGGTCGCGCTTGAGCTTGCGCTCGCGCAGCCGCAGCACGAGCTCGGTTCCGGTGCGCTCGTCGAGGGCCTCCTGCGCCGCGCGCGCGTCGAGCTCGGCGCGCAGCGCCATCAGCTCGGGATCGTCGCGTCCGGTCACGAGCACGTCGCGGAAGCGGCGGTTCGCGTCGGAATCGAAGTGGTCAGCCGAGAGCTCGGCGAGGTACGGGACGAGCGAGGCGTGCGCGACACACGCCGCGAGCACGTCCCGCTCGAGCCGGTCACCGGCACCGAGCAGCCGCGGCGCCTCGGAGGATCCGCGCACTCCGCCCCCACGCGACGGCGCGAGCCCGGCGAGCGTCTCACGTGGGAGGTCGAGCCGATCGGCGAGGAGCCGTAGCGCCTCCTGACGCTCCGGCGAGTCCTCTGCCTTGGCGAGGACCTCGCGCGCACGGACGAATCCCTCCTGACGATCGGCGGAGCGCTCGATCTCGAGCCGGACGCGATACACGAGGTAGCTCTCCGACGATGTGAGGCGCTCGGCGAATCCGTGCGGAGAATCGGCCGGGTCCTGGCCGCGCGGCAGCGTCACGATCTTGACCTCGAAGCCCTGCGCGGCCGCGAGCTCCATCCCGCGCAGGGTCGCGTCCTGGCCTGCCGCGTCCGCGTCGAAGCACAGGTAGAGCTTCTTCGTCATCCGCCCGAGCTCGCGCAGCTGCCGCTCGGTGAGCGCCGTGCCCATCGAGGCGATGACCGGCTCAAACCCTGCCTGCCGAAGCGCGATGACGTCCGTGTTGCCCTCGACGACCGCCGCGAAGTCGGCCTTGCCGATCGCGGTCTTCGCGAGATGGAGCCCGTACAGGACGGCGCTCTTGTGGAAGAGGTCGCCCTCGGGAGAGTTCACGTACTTGCCGCGCAGCGGATCGTCCTCGCGAAGCTTGCGCGCCTGGAACCCGACGACACGTCCTCGCGCATCCGCAAGGGGGAACATGAGCCGCTGCGGGAAGTAGTCGGTGCCGCGCGTCGTGACGAGCCCGGCGGACTTCAGCTCGTCGAGCGTGAAGCCTCGCTCCTTCGCCTTCTCGGCCAGCCCTCGCCCCGGCGAGAGCCCAAGCCGGAACTCCTTCGCGATCTCCTCCCCCAGACCGCGCTCTGCGAGGTACTCGCGCACCGGCGCGCCTGCCGGGCCGTCCCAGAGCAGCCGCTCGAAGTACGCGGCCGTCTGGTCGAGCACGGCGTGGAGCCGCTCGCGGCGCCGGCGTGCCTCGTCGTGCTTCGGAGAAGCCTCCTCGTACTCGAGCGGGATGCGGAACCGATCGGCCAGCCACTCGATCGCCCCGACGAAGTCGAGGTTCTCGGTCTCGCGGACGAACGCGACGAGATCACCGCCCTTTCCGCAGCCGAAGCAGTAGTAGAGCTTGTCGACCGGATTCACCGAGAACGACGGCGTCTTCTCCTCGTGGAACGGGCACCGGCCGGTAAAGCGCGATCCGGATGCGCGGCGAAGCGGCGTCCGTGCCGAGACGACCTCGACCATGTCGGCCGCCGCCTTGACGTCCTGCACCGATGTGTCCTTGATCCGCGCGATCGAATGAGACTACTCCGCGTCGAGGTCATACTCTCTGGCCCATGTCGGGGCCTACACCGCGCCGCGAGCGCAAGGTCGTCACGGTCGTCTTCTGCGATCTCGTCGGCTTCACCGCACGGGCGGAGTCGATGGATCCGGAGGACGTCGAGGCGCTGCTGCGCCCCTACCACGAGCGCGTCCGCGCCGAGCTCGAGCGGCACGGCGGCACCGTCGAGAAGTTCATCGGCGACGCCGTGATGGCGCTCTTCGGCGCGCCGACGGCGCACGAGGACGATCCCGAGCGCGCGGTGCGCGCAGCGCTTGCGATCCGAGAGTTCGCGCTCGAGGGCGAGCTCGAGCTACGGGTCGGGATCACCACCGGAGAAGCGCTCGTCTCGCTCGACGCGCGACCGGACGCCGGCGAGGGGATGGCCTCGGGAGACGTCGTCAACACGGCGGCACGCCTGCAGAGCGCCGCCCCCGTCAACGGCATCCTGGCCGACGAGACGACGTATCGCGCGACCCGTGGCGCTGTCGACTACGAGGTGGCAGCGCCGGTCGAGGCGAAGGGCAAGGCCGAGCCCGTTCGCGTCTGGACGGCAGTCGCAGCGCATGCCCGCTTCGGCGTCGACGTGGCCCACGAGGCGCGTTCGGAGCTCGTTGGCCGCGGCCGCGAGCTGTCCGCCGTCCAGGACGCGTTCGACCGGGCGCGACACGCGCGCACGCCGCAGCTGCTCACGCTGGTCGGTGTCCCCGGGATCGGCAAGAGTCGGCTCGTCTACGAGCTGCAGCGGATCGTCGACGCCGATCCAGAGTTGATCACCTGGCGACAGGGCCGCTGCCTGGCATACGGCGACGGCGTCACGCTCTGGGCGCTCGCGGAGATCGTCAAGGCCCAGGCCGGCATCGCCGAGCAGGACACGGACGCCGACGTGGCCGAGAAGCTTCGGCGCGCAGCCGCAGAGTCACTCGCGGAGTCGGACGCAGCGTGGGTCGAGTCGCACCTGCTCGCGCTCCTGGGCCTTGCGGAGGAGACCGAGCTCGGAGGGGATCGGCGCAACGAGGCATTCTCCGCCTGGCGCAGGTTTCTCGAAGGCCTCGCGGAGCAGCGTCCCCTCGTCGTCGTGTTCGAGGACCTTCACTGGGCCGACGAAGCCCTTCTCGCCTTCGTCGACGAGCTCGTCGACTGGGTGACCGACGTGCCCATGCTCGTGATCGCCACTGCGCGGCCGGAGCTTCTCGAACGCCGACCCGGCTGGGGCGGCGGAAAGCTCAACGCGACGACCCTCGCGCTGGCGCCGTTGACGAACGACGAGACGGCCCAGCTCCTCGCCGGCGTCCTCCGGACGCCCGTGGTCTCGGCGGAGACGCAGGCCGCGCTCCTCGACCGTGCGGGCGGTAACCCCTTGTACGCAGAGCAGTTCGCGGAGCTCTACATCGAGCGCGGGTCGACCGAAGAGCTGGCGCTCCCGGAAACGCTGCAGGGCATCATCGCCGCGCGCCTCGACGGCCTCGCCGTCGACGAGAAGGGGCTGCTTCTCGACGCTGCGGTGGTTGGCAAGGTCTTCTGGACCGGCGCGCTCGGACGCGACGAGTCCGAGGCGACCGCAACCTTCCATGCTCTCGAGCGAAAGGGCTTCGTCCGCCGCCAGCGGCGATCCTCGGTCGAGGGCCAGAGCGAGGTCGCGTTTGCGCACGCCCTCGTCCGTGACGTTGCGTACGGTCAGATCCCCCGCGCCGAACGCGCGTCGAAGCATCAGCGGGTCGCCGAATGGATCGAGTCGCTCGGGCGTCCCGAGGACCACTCGGAGATGCTCGCCTACCACTGGCGCTCGGCGCTCGATCTCGCCCGCGCCAGTGGCCACGACGACGACCACCTCGTGGGTCGTGCGCGGCTTGCACTCCGCGATGCCGGTGACCGCGCCTTCGGGTTGAACAACCACGCCGCTGCTGCGTCGTTGTACGAGGACGCGCTCGGTCTGTGGCCCGAGCCCGATGCCGAACGTCCCGAGCTCTTGTACCGATATGCGCGGGCGCTTCACTACGCCTACGACGAGACGCGCCGCGAGCACGCGCTCGAGCAGGCACGGGATGCCCTCGTCACAGCGGGGAACACCGATCTCGCCGCCGAAGCCGAGACGTACCTCGCGCACGTGAGCTGGGATCGAGGTCATGGCGAGCTCGTCCAGGAGCATCTCCGGCGTGCCGAGGAGCTCGTCGGCTACACGGTCTCCTCTGCCGCCGCCAGGGTGCTCGCAACCGCTGCGCGCATGCGAGCCATCGCCGACGAGAACGACGAAGGCCTGCGCTTGGGCACGCGAGCCGTGGCGATGGCGGAGCAGCTCGGCCTCGACGAGATCCTGGCCCATGCGCTGACGACCGTCGGAATGTCCAAGAACGTCATCGAGCGCGGCAGCGGCGTGGCAGACATGGAGCGCGGGCTGGCGATTGCGCTCGAGGCCGGCTCGCGCGTGGCGTCCTCCACGCTCAACAACCTCGCCGTGCAGACGCTCATCGCAGGCGATCTGCCGCGCGCGGAGGAGCTGTACCGCGAGGGCCTCCGCGTCGCCGAGCGCTTCGGAGACCGGTCGAGCGCTCGGTTCATCGGCGCGAACCTCATCTGGGTGGACTGGGCGCGAGGCCGGTGGGACATCGCCGGCCCGGCCGCCGACGAGTTCATCAGACAGTGCGAAGAAGGATCGCCGCACACGCTCGAGCACGGCGCGCGGAGTTTCCGCGCCATGATGCGTCGGGCCCGCGGCGACGTCGCAGGCGCTTTCGCGGACCACGAGCGCGCGGTCGAGTTGGCGCGCGAGCGGGACGAACCGACCCAGCTCGCGGGTGCCCTAGCGATCTACGCAGGCGCCCTGGCGGACGAAGGGCGGCTCGACGAGGCGGCCCAGCACGTCGAGTTCGTCCTGACCACGACTCGCGAGCACGGCCCACACGGGTACGTCGTCTTTCTCACGCTGCACGCGGACGCCCTCGGCATCACGCAGAAGCTGCAAGCCGCACTGGAGGCTGCACCACCTCTCGGTGTGCGCTGGCTGAAAGCGGCATTCGAAGTCCTCGCGGGCAACTCGTCCGGCGCGGCCGACGTCCTCGCGGAGATGGACTTTCGTTCGTTGGAGGCGTACACGCGACTCAAAGCAGGAGAGCATCTGCACGAGGCCGGGCTCACGGCCGAGGCGGAGCGCGAGCTCACATGGGCGCTCGACTTCTTTCGTCGCCGAGCGGCAAGCGCGTTTACACGGCGGGCCGAGTCGCTCCTCGCTCAGGCGCGGAGCGAGTCGGCGTAGGCGAGCGCGAAGCGGTCGGTCATCCCGGAGATGTAGTCGACGATCTCGTCGGGGCCGTCACCACGCTCGACCAGGTGGTCGAAGATGGCGCGCACGACCTGGTGCGCCTTGTCGTGCTCGGGCGCCGCCTGCGGCCCGAGGTACACGTGCTCGAACATGAACGCGCGCAGCGAGAGCATAGCTTCCCCCACGCCCGCGGACTGGCGGATGTCGCCGACGCCGTCGGACGAATCGACGATGTCGTGGACGAGCGTGTCGATCCGCTTCGATCCGCTGTCGCCGAGGATCTCGATCTCGTCGCGCGGGAGGTCGCTCTCGTCCAGGAGCCCATAGCGCACGGCGTCGTCGATGTCGTGGTTGATGTACGCGACGCGGTCGACGATTCGCACGATCTTCCCCTCGAGCGTCGCCGGCTCATGCTCGCCCGTGTGGGTGAGGATCCCGTCGCAGACCTCGTGGGTGAGATTGAGGGAGCGCGCGATCGCGAGCGACTGCTCGTTGTGGCGGAAGCGGCGGCCGAATCGCTCATCCATGGCCGAATCGAGCGCGTCCTCGCCCGCATGACCGAACGGCGTATGCCCCATGTCGTGGCCGAGACCGATCGCCTCCGTGAGGTCCTCGTTCAGACGAAGCGCCCGCGCGACGACGCGCGAGATGGCGGTCGTCTCCAGGGTATGAGTCATGCGGGTTCGATAGTGGTCGCCATCCGGGTCGATGAAGACCTGCGTCTTTCCCTTGAGGCGCCGGAAAGGCTTGGAGTGGACGATGCGGTCGCGATCGCGCTGGAACTCGGTGCGCACACCGCACGGCTTCTCCGCACGCTCGCGCCCGCGCGTTGCGAGCGAGCCCGCTGCGAACGGTGACAGGCCCGCCTCCAGCTCGCGAATGCGCTCGTCGAACGTACCCATCACACGATGATGGCAACGGTGCCGCCGTCCGCACTCCAGGCGGCGCCCGTGACGTACGACGCCCGCTCAGAGCAGAGGAAGACGATGACGGACGCGATCTCCTCAGGCCTGGCCAGCCGTCCGAGCGGTCGGCCGGCTCCGACCTTCGACAGCACCTCGTCACGGTCGCCCTGCTGCTCCGCGAGCCCTCCCTCGCAGAGCCAGGCGTCGGTCTCCGTCGGCCCGGGCGTCACGGCGTTGCAGCGGATGCCGTCCTTCGCGTACAAGTCGGCGACGAGTCGGGACAGCGAGAGCACCGCCGCCTTCGTCACCGAGTAGTGCGGCATGCCGGTGGACGGGCGCTTGCCCGCCGTCGAGGAGACGTTCACGATCGCGCCCCCACCGTCGCGCAAGCGCGGAAGCGCCTCGCGAATCGCGCGCACGTAGCTCATGACGTTGAGCTGCCAATACGCGTCCCACTCGTCGTCTCCGACGTCCTCGAAGCGCGCGTGTCTCGCACTGCCGACGTTGTTGACGAGGACGTCGAGCCCGCCCAGCGCCTCGGCGGACTCGGAGACGACCCACTCCGGCCCGCCCGCATGTGAGAGATCCGCCACGACGTGAGCTTCCTCGCCCACGCCCGGCGCGTCGCGTCGTCCACTCGAGACCACCCGGGCACCCTCGGCGGCAAGCTGCCTGACCACCTCGACGCCGATCCCGGCGGTCGAGCCCGTGACGAGGCACCGCTTGCCTTGGAGCGCCAGATCCATGCGACTACCGTATCCGGCTTGGCGACGACGATCGTCCTGGTCAGACACGGCGAGACGGACTGGAATCGCGACAACCGCTTCCAGGGCCACGCCAACCCGCCGCTCAACGACGCCGGCCGCGAACAGGCCCGTACTCTCGCCGAGGAGCTTCGCTCCGAGACGTTCGCAGCCGTGTACACGAGCCCGCTGCGGAGAGCCGCCGAGACGGCGGCGATCCTCGGGGCGAAGCTGGGCCTGCCGCCCGTCGAGCACGCCTCGTTGATGGAGGTCGACGTCGGCTCCTGGTCGGGACTCACCCGCACGGAAGTGCAGGCGCGCTTCCCGGCCGCTTTCGCCCGCTGGCTCGAGTACGGCCACGGCTGGGAGGACGGAGAGACCTACGACGAGCTCGGCGAGCGAGTCGTCGCCGGGTTGTCGAGCATCGGCGCCGAGCACCCGGACGAGGCCGTCGTGGCGGTGACCCACGGGGGCCCGATCCGGTCCGCGCTCGCAGCCACGGAGGGCATTTCGTTCGACGACGCACGACGCGCGATCGACGTCGTCGGCAACTGCACTGTCATCCGGCTGGCGGTTCGGGAGGGCAACCTCGAGCGAGTAGACCACAGGCGCAGCACCACTTAAGCTCGAGGTTCCTGTCTCCGAACTGGAGGGTCCGATGCATGCAGTCCTCGTGAAAGTCTCGATCAGCGACGCCGAGAATGCGCAGAAAGAGTTGCGAGAGACGGTTGTGCCGCGTGTCTCGCAGTTGCCGGGGTTCGTTGCCGGCTACTGGACTCGATCTGACGACGGAAGCAATGGTCGATCGATGATCGTGTTCGAATCCCAGGAGGCCGCGCGCACGGCGGCGGAACGGATCGGCGCAGGCGTTCCTCAGGGGGTTACGTTCGAAGGTGCTGAGGTACGCGAGGTGGTCGCAAGCGCGTAGGCCGGGCCGAACTCGGGCCGGCTCGACCCACCCGGACTCGTCGCCCGGATCGGGGACCTCGCCTGCTCACGAGAGGAGACGGGGTAGCAAACTCGTACCCTGGTGGAGACGATGGCGGTCGATGATGCGCACTTCGAGTCGCTGCTCGAGCAGGTCCGCGACCTGCATCGACTTGCAGACGAGCTCACCCGCTCGCCGCGTCTGCACGACCACATTCGCGCCCGGTTGAGCTGGAGCCGCGAGGTTCCGTCTGTGCCCGGCGACCAACGCGAGCTTGCCGATGCGGCTGTGGATGCCCTCGCCTCGCCGCGACTCTCGTCGGCGCAGTCGCGACAACTGCAGAAAGCGTTCTTCGGCCGCTGACACACGCGACTTCTACTGCACGGGCGGCCACGGCCCCATGCGGCATTCGGTTACCCTCCGCGCGTTGGAGGATTACACGAACACGTACTAGCTTCGTGTAGTGGGAGCGGGTTTGCGAGCCCGGTGCAGCCGCAAGACCACACCGGGACCACACCCCGAGTTGAGGCCTAGACGCAGCGACCGGGCTTGCTGCTAAGCCGTCAGCTTGGACTCGAGGTTCGTGACCGTCTGTTGGAGCGCACGCTCTACGCCGCGCCGCACGAGAAACCGGTCGTAAAGACCACGGAGGCCGGCTCTGGGCTCGTATTCGACGACAAGCCGATATCGAAATCCCTCTCCGTCTGGGCGGAAGTGGCGTTCGTGATGGGCGTCGGGTAGTCCCGGCTGGCTGCTCTCGTATTCGACGACCTCGTTGGGCACCAAGCGACTCAGGATCATGAACAGCTCGACATCACGACCCAGAAGCTTCACCACGATAGTGGACTCGTCGCCAGGAGCACTCCATTTAGAGCCTGGTTGCATCTGCACGAACCCGGGCCAAAACTCGGGCCAGTTCGCCGGGTCAGTGATGTAGGCGAATCCAGCCTCGACGGAGGCGTCGAATCGATGCTCGCGCTCAACTCGGAGCACAGAGGGACAATAGAGCGTCCCCGTGCACAGCCGGCGACATGACGGCTCGCAGTCAAGACGCCATCCCCCTCGAGCTCCGCTCCGCGATTGCAGCTTGGCCGCCGCCCACAACGCGACAGTCCACACCTGAGTACCTCGCCCTGCTCGCAGCCGAGTACCGCGCGAGGCGAGACGAACCCGGTGTTGTCGACAACATGGCCGCAGAGCGAAGCGTCCACCGGACGACGCTCTGGCGTCAGATCCAGGAGGCCACGGAGCGGGGCTTCCTCTGGAAAGATCGCGAGCACGCCCCGACGCCCCGGCCTCGACCTCGGTGCGGAGCCATCCCCCGTCCGGGACACCTGAGCGGGGGATTGATGCCCCGGGACGCAGGACGGATCTTTCGATACGCGAGGGCGGCGGACGTCGCGGAAACGCGACGCATGAACCAAGGCGGCGGCTACATGAATATCTTGAAAGGTGTGACCCTTGTCGCGGCGCTTGTGCTTGCGCTCGCGGCGCAGGGCGGCGCGGCGGGCGGGGTCACCAATTCCGTCTATACGGTCGGTGCTCTGACTGTCCCAGGAGTCAAGACCGGGCTAGTCGTCAAGAAAGGGCAGCCGGTCACCGTCACCGCGACGGGCACGGTCTGTTACTGGCCAGGGCCGCCGGCGACCCTCTGTGTGGGTCCCGACGGGGACGCGGGGGTCACTACGTCCCCTGGGTTTGTGCTCCCAGATGCCACCGGAGTCGCGCTCATCGGCCGTGTGGGGAACGGGCCGTGGGTGGAGGTTGGTAGCGGGACGACGCTGTCCGGGAAGGGGAAGCTTGTGTTTGCCGTGAACGACATCTACTTCCCAGATAACACGGGCAGCTTCGAGGTGACCGTGTCGTACGAGAAGCCCGGCGTGACGCGCACGTGCTGGCCGGGTTGGGGCCACGGCGACGACAACCATGAGCACTGCGGACCCCCAGGGCTCGCCAACAAGCCCGAACAGGGATCCTCGAACGAGCACGGCACGTCCGGAGAGGAGCACGGCAAGTCCGGAGAGGAGCACGGCAAGTCCGGAGAGAAGGGGAACTCGAAGAAGTAGTTGAGGGTGCTCGCACGACGGGGCCGAGCTAGCGCTTGGCCCCGACCTTTCTCGTGCGCAATCGAGGGACTCAGCTTTGCTCCGTCCGGCCGATTGGAGAAGAACCCAGATTTCCCCGCCGTCGAGTAACAGAAGCCCTGGTCGCCGCCGCCACCAGGGCTTCTGCCTCCAGGGGGCCAGGTAGAGCGGCGGCTGCCGCCAAGCTTCACCGCCGCTCGTACCGGGAATTCCCCTTTTGCCCAGGTAGACGCGCTCGCAGCGGACAGCTTGCCCGCTCGAAAGAGTGAAGTGTGAGCGGCCCAGACGTGGCTGTCGCGGAGGATCGAATAGACCCAATCGTGTCCTGGCGGGCGAGGCGAGGACAGGACACGCTTCCTAGCGATGGAGGGGGAGCAACCCCCTTGCCTCTTCCTCCATCCTCTACTTGTCGAAGACGAGAGGCAGCCGCGATGTCGGACGCCACGCCAACCCGCACCGAAGACCCCCCGAGTCGCGCACGCCTGCCTCGCCGCCCACAGAAGCTGAGGACTGGCCGAAGCTAAGGACTCTTCTCCATCCGGAGGCGCTGATCGCCACTTCTTCGGGCGGCGGGAGACCAGTAGACCCCGAGCTGGCCCTCAGGCGGCTGCGGGAGACTCTTGCGGGTCTTCCGGTCGGGAGATCCCAGTACTCCCCCGGCGTGGGCTGCCGCAAGGGTTCGGCGGGCTGTTCAACAGACCGACACCCACCGACCGGGCACAAGCCGTCGATCAGATCCTCGGTCGCCTTCGCTGAAGCTGGTGCGGCGTGGTCACCACTCGCGGGATCTCAGCCGGAGACTCCCCCAGTCACTGTGATGAGCTGGGTCGTCAGTCCTTGCCCTGTCATCGTGCCGATCTTGTCTCCAGAGCTGGCATAGACGTATACGGATCCGGGTGCGTAGGGCACGGGGGCGAGTCTCGGGCTGGATGGCGCAGCACCGGCCAGCGAGGCCGTGAGACCAATTGCCGAGACAACTACAACGATGCTGAGGCTGATGCGCTTCATCTTCGGCTCCCTTTCACTCCGAGGTCTCTAGTTGTGCATCGAGACTACGAGGGGGTAGGAGCCTTGTCGTTCGCGGTCGCGACGTTGCAAATGTCACGACCGATACAGAGTACGCTGTGTGCGCCGCAACCCCAGTTTTTAAGCCAAATCTGCGAGCGTTGACCCGCCCTGAATCTTTCTCTCCCCAATATCGCGCCGCCGTCGGTCAGCCCTTGATGACGGGCTGAATCGGTCGTCAGCTCGGCGCGGTTCTCCGGGTTCGCTGATGCCCCGCTACTTGGGACGGATGGCGATCTTGTACGCGGTCGGCCCTGGGTTCGGCCTGACCTCGATCAGGATCTCGACGACCTCGTAGAAGGTGGGTTCCGTGATGTCGCCGGCCGCCTCCATGGCGGCGGAAGCAATCGCCTTCGCGAGAGCGCCGTGCTGATTCATCTCCGCTTGAGGGTTCGCAGGCACCCGCTTCGTGCGTGGTGCGGGGTCATCTCCAATCCTCCCAGTCGTTAGCCGGGCGACTCTACTCCTGCCGTTCGGAGTTGCCTAGTGGCTCAGGCTTCCTCGCCCTGTTCATTTCTCTCCCCGATTCCGACTCCGGAAAAAAGGGAGCCGGATCGTCCGTGATCGCGGAACGTTCTGACCGATGACGCCTCCCGCCCGCGATTACGGACGAGCGCATCGGAATCGCCGCAAGCGGTTCGAGCCACTCGTCGAATCCGGCCAGGTCGGGTGCGGTTACTGCGGCGGAAGGATCTGGCCGGGTGAGAAGTGGCACCTCGGCCACAGCGTCGACCGTCGAAGCGTCTGGCCCGAGCACGCCCGCTGTAAGTGCGCGACCTCGAAGAGGAGGCTTCGGCACTCGCGAGAGTGGTAGTCGAACTTTCTGCCCAAGACGAAAGCGAGCGACCGAGTCGCACCCTTTATTAGTGCGAACTCGGCCGCTCAACAATCCTCAGCTAGCGACTCCTCAGGCGTTATCGCAAGTCACGCTCGGGTTCCACGGCATGAGCACCCCGGTCGGGTTGGGCGTCCAGATCCACGCGTGCAGTGTCCACGCGCTGGCCCCGGGGGCACCATACGGTGTGAGATCGGTCAAGCTGAACTCCTGGCCGAAGAGTGACGGCGCAGTATCGCCGGCAGCGACATACTCGAGGGCGACGAGCTTCGAGCGACCGTTGGCCTGCGGCTCGTAGACGAGCACCTCCGGCGACTGGGCATCGACACTCTCGTCGAGCAACTCCGCCTTGAGATAGTGCACCCCCATCGCACCCAAGCCCGTCGCTGACTCCGCACAGCCGTTCCTGGCTAGCACATTGGCTGTGTTTGCGACGGCAGGCAGGATGCTGTAGCCATCGTCGAGAGCATCCTGGAGGTCGTGGTACCGCGCGGTAGCGCTCTGTGCCTTCGCGGCATCGGATCGCCCACCGCTGTCGGCGAACGCATAGCCGCCGACCACGAGCGGGAACACGAGTAACCCTGCAATCACAATCAACTTCGCACGCATCACATCCTCCTTCCCCTAGAAGTAACCGGCTTGCGGCGACGCCTTCGTGATCGTGTCGACGGGCCGGATTGTCGCTGCGAACCGGAGTTCTTCGTGATCTTGCTCGTCTGGCCCTCCGCTGGTCACCAGGGGCTGTCGAAGTGGTGGCAGATGTAGTAATCCCAGCCGAACCGCGGGCCGAGGTAGCTCCACTCGTAGAGCGGCGGACTGCTTGTTGCGCCGGGCGGGCCGCCCGGCGGGTCGGTCGGACAGGGCTGGTTGTGGAAGTGGTCGGCCCGAAGCATGTGCTCGGTGCCGAGGAACGGAGCCTCCTCCGCGTTCACGTCCGGAGTTGCAAACGCGAAGAGCAGTGCGCTCACGGCCGTCCCGGCGACCACTGCTTCCAGTTGGCCGGGCGGGAAACAGTGGACGTTCGGGTTCTCCGGGAAGGCACCCGCGGGATTGAGGCAGTCCCAGCCGGCCCGCTGGAGCTGGGCCGGGCTGACTCCTTTGCCCGATGCGGTTGCCGTTAACGCGAACGTTGCCGTAAGCGCGAATGTCGCGGCTCCGACGACCGCGAGGAATCGCTTCTTGCCCATTTCCTTCTCCCCTCTGTAGCCGACGCTGTGTCAGCGCCAACCCGAACGTACTCCTGTAAAGGCACCGTCGTCAACGGCGAAGGGCGGCGCAATTTAGGCACCAGTCGCGTCCGAACAAGCCGGAATCTTCAGCCCGCCCGCCTCGACCTCGCGCTCCTCGCAGCGGCTGCACTCGTCGCCTTCGCCGAGGACACGGCGAGCGTCGCCTAGATCGTCGCGCCCTTCCGCCGGTTGCACGCCTCACAGCGGAGTTCAAGGTTGCGAGCGGTGTTCGCGCCGCCCCGGCTCACGGGGATGATCTGGTCGAGCTCCAGCCGCTCGCGTGACGGCCAAAGTTGCGAGAACGTCAAACCTAGGAGCGAGGGCCGACCCTGGAACCGGCGGCGCTCGACGCAGCCGCCCGAGGCATCACCGGCGGATGCTCTCGGACGGCCGCCGCTCACTCAAGTAGAGCTGGCTGGTGCTCGAACCGACTCGGGGTTGCGAGCTTGGACGGAAGGGCGCAAACTGGCAGGGAGGCCGGGCGTGCTCGCTGGTGTCGGGGGGAGAGCCAGCGATAGTCCTTGACTACTCCACGCCCGGCCTAAACAAGGGCCGGGTGCGGTCTTGGTTGGTTTTCTCTCCCCCTACCGACCCTGTCGTGCCCGGCCCACCTTCACCGTTTCCACGGGGGCGACGAACCCCGTGTCACACCCGTGGCACACCAGCACCGCATTTAGCGACATCTACGGCAGGGACGACCACGTAGCCATGCGGCGTTCGGCTAGCCTCCGACCCATCGAGGACTACACGAACAAGTACAAGGGCGAGCAGGTGGAGGTGGCGCTCTTCGGCGGCGAGTATCAGGAAGGTGTCCTCACGGCGTACTGCTCGTTCGAGGACGTCCCCCATGTCGAGCTGAACGGACACATCCTCATCCCGCTCCAGAACGTCGCGTCGCTGCACTGCTCGAGCCGCTGCGACGCACCCGAGCCCGACTGGCCGCCGCGCGGGTTCATCGAGGACGACACAGGGGACTCGTAGGCCGTGGCGCGAGCAGTCGCGCTCAACATTCTGAAGGCACTCGCACTCGTCGCGCTGCTCGCGGCGGTGTTCGGCGGCGTTGGTTGGCTGGTCGGCGGTCGGACGACGGCGCTCCTGTTCGTGTTCTGCACCCTCCTCGCTGCGATGGGCGTGTACCGCTACGGCGATCGCGCCCTCCTCGGCATGCTCGGCGCGCGCCCGTTCGCGCTCGCGGAGGATCCCGTCCTCCGCTCCGGGACGGACAAGGTCGCCGCGCAGCTCGGCGTCCGTCCGCCGCAGCTGTACCTCATCGACGACGGCTTCCCGCGTCTCTTCGCGGTCGGGCGAGGGCCGATGAGCTCCTCCCTCGCAGTCTCGCTGGGGGCGCTGAAGTCACTCCGCCGCGAAGAGCTCGAGGCCGCGATCGCCCACGAGCTTGCACACGTCCGGCGACGCGACGTGCTCGCGCAAACCTTCGTCGTGCTCTTCGCAGCCACGTTGGTCGAGACCAGCCGAATCGGTGGCTGGCTCTCGCGCGCGCTCCTCTACGTCTTCGCTCCGATCGGTGCCGCGTTCGTGCACGTCCTGCTCTCGCCGAAACGCGAGTTGCAGGCCGATGAGCTCGCTGCAAGCTCCACCGGGGCTGCCCACGACCTGGCCGACGCGCTCATGCGGCTCGACCGCGCGGCGGAGCTCGTCGACTTCGCCGCGTCACCTGCAACGGAGCCGCTCTATCCGGTCGATCCGTTCGAGAACGAGGGCATCGCGCGCATGTTCAAGACACACCCGCCCCTCGACGCGCGCCTTCGCCGGCTTCGCGAGCTCGGCGCCGGCTCGAACGGGCGCGTGTCCGACGCGTCACTCTCGAAGCTCGCCGGGTAGCAGCGAGAACATCACCGAGTCGCGAATGCGACCGTCGGGGTGTCTCAGATGCGCACGGAGGAGG
The DNA here is from genome assembly GCA_963787855.1 of uncultured Gaiellaceae bacterium. Taxonomy (GTDB): domain Bacteria; phylum Actinomycetota; class Thermoleophilia; order Gaiellales; family Gaiellaceae; genus GMQP-bins7. The sequence continues at coordinate 528 of CAWBER010000008.1, read as the reverse complement.
CCTTCGCGCTTGAACCCGACCTTCTCGGCGACTCGCTGCGAAGCGAGGTTGTCGGGATCGGTGACGAGATCGACGCGCTGAAGCTCGAGCTCCTCGAGCGCGTGGCGTGAGAGCAGCCGCAACGCGCGCGTGCAGATCCCTTGGCCGCGAGCACGAGCGGCAACCCAGTAGCCCGTTGTCGCCCGATACTCGTGTGAGTTCAGGCCCATCCCGATGCCGCCGACGACCTCTCCGGCATGCTCGATCGCCAATGCCTGATGCTCGGGCCGCACCTCGCCGCGAATGAATGCGAGCGCATCCTCGCGCGTGTACGGATGCGGGATCGTCGGAATCCAGTGCGCGACGTCCGGGTCGTTGCAACCGGCGACCATCGCGTCGACGTCGTCCTCCGTCCTACTGGCGCAGTACCAGGTCTCCGTCACGGAGCTCCATGACGACGAGTGTATGAACCGCCGAGCGGTTGTCGGTAGCAAGACGCGCGGCCGCGACAGCGGACGCCTTAAGGCCTTGTACGACTGTGCGTTCAGG
>CAWBER010000007.1:0-37554 GCA_963787855.1 uncultured Gaiellaceae bacterium | reverse complement strand
CGTGCGTCCCCTGGGTGAAGTTGAGGACGACGGGCTTCCCGCGGAAGGACTCGAGCGAGACGTCCTCGCCGGAGTCGCTTGGCAGCGTGAAGGTCGGCGCCGGCAGGCCTTCTTCGATCATCGGGACGATGCTATCCGCCTCCTGATGCAGGAGCTCACGAGGAGGTCGGAGTGCCCGCGACCTCGATCTGTCCGGCGACGAATGCGCGCGCGGGGCTGGCGATCTCGCCGGTGCGCCGACGATCGTCGGCGTTGCGGTGGATGTAGCAGACGACGACGTATCGGCCGGGATCCGCGTCGACCGGGAGGAATGTACGGGTCGTCGGCTCGACGTCCGCCCCCGCGATCCAGCGACCGAACGGCGGAGGAACATCGGAGCGGGCCCGGTTCCGCAGGAGCCGTCTCGACTCGACGCGCTCCTGCGCGAGCGCGATGTCGTCGACGGATTCGCCGGCGTAGAGAGCGACCACGCCGAAGGACCCGAAGCGGAACGTCGTGTTCTCGACCTCGATCGAGAGCCGCCCGGCCCCGGCGGTCGTGGTGCCCTCGAAGGTGCAGTCGTGGTCCGTCAAGGTCGCGTGCATCGCGCCGCTCTCCCCGCCGCAGGACACGAGTAACGCGATGACGGCCAGGAGAGGAGCCAGCGCGCGCGTGCGCTTCGTCACGAGTCGAGCGTACAGCGGCCCTGGATAGGGTGCCCGCGTGCTCACCGTGCACATCGCGCTGGGCGTCGCGGTCGTCGTCGTGTGCGTCGGGTCAGCTGTGCTCGGGTTCGTCGCGTACCGGCGTCGCGGGAGCGGGGGAGCCTTTGTCTCGCATGCGCTCGTCCTCGCGCAGACGCTGCTCATCGCGCAGGCCGCCGTCGGGCTGCTCCTCCTGTCGGACGATCGCAGAGCGCCCGAGAAGCTCCACTACACGTACGGCGCGCTGGCGCTAGGGCTCGCGCTCACGCCCTGGTTCTACGCTCCAGCGGTCGGCCCGAGGCGCCTTCTCTGGTTCGCGGTGACGACACTTGTCGCCGGCGCGCTGGCGGTTCGCGCTTTCATGTCGGGGTCATGAGACGGCTCTGGGATCGCATTCCCGCTCTCGCGCGGGGGCTCGGGATCGTCGCGTTGATCGCACTCGGCGTCGTCGTGCTGTCGCTGGAGCCGGTGGTCGCGACGGTCGGCGGGATCCTGCAGATCGCCTTCTTCCTCGCGATCGCGCTGTTCCTGTTCCTCGTGTGGCGGGAGCGGCGCGGTGACCTCGAGGCATGGTCGGAGTGGAACCGGAGGCTCTTCTACGCCGCCGTCGTGCTCGCGGTGGTTGCGATCGGGCTCGCGATCGGCTATGGCCTCCCGGCCAGCCGCGACGCGTTCGCGCTCGTGGTGACGCTCGGCGCGTGTGCGTACGTGATCGTGCGCGTTTGGCGCATCGAGCACCGGTACTAGGGCGAGGCAAGCCTCGTCCCTAGGGCAGTCGGAAGACGGGTCCTCTCCGAATCGTCGGCGCCGCAGGGTTCACGGGATGGACGAGCTGGAGCGTGTAGCGGTAGCGGCCCGGCTTGAGGCGGCGCTTGCCGAGATCGGACTGCACGAGCTCCCCGACCACGGCCGAGCCCCGCCTCGCCAACCTCGTCGCGCGCGTGTCGGCGTTCTCGAGCCGAACCCAGTAGCGGCAGTCGAGATCGCAGCGGAAGCTCGCGCGGAACGCGCCACGCTTTGCGGCCGAGCGGGTTCCGAACCTGAGATACGACGACCGCACCGGCAGCTGGACGCCTGGGCAGCGCGCGATCGAGCCGCCGGTCGTCCGGTCGAGCGCCGCCGTGACCGGCCGCTTGCTCGACTTCGGCGTGCCGTCGACGTAGTGGACCCCGGACTGCCAGGTCGCTCGCGCCCGCTCGTCACGCGACAGGAAGAGCAGCATTCCAACCACGTTGGGCTGGCAGAACGCGAGCGAGAGCGCCTGTCGGTAGTAGCTCGCCTGGACTTCCTCGCTGACAGGCTTCGTGGTGGTCGGCTCGGTGCCCGTGTAGAGCGAAGCCTTGCTCGCCGGGATCTCGGTCTCGACTCCGTACTCCCCGTACAGGATCGGCAGCATCGATCCACGCTGTGCGGTTCCGTCGAATGCCTCGGCGAGCAGGCCGACGAGCTTGTCGTAATCGGCCACCCCGATCGACGTGTTGAGCGGGTGGGCGACCGTCGGCGCGACGCTCGAGTTGTCCGCGTACACGTGGATCGCCAGGGCGTCCATCACGGGCTGCGTGCGACCGCTCGCACGGTATGCCGCTCCAAGCCCCTGGATGAAGGTCGTGGGGGAGTGTGTCGGCCGGGTGCCGTCCGAGCGGTCCGTGCCGCGAGGCGAGACGGCGCCGCCGTACACCGTGACCGAGGGCGACACGGACTTGATCGCGTCGTAGGTCTGCGCGAGGAGCGCGAGGTAGGCCGCCGGCGCTGCGCTCGATCCGTCGAGCCCGAACTGCGGCAGCCAAAAGCGGTTCAGGTTGGGCTCGTTGCCGATGATCACGTGCTCCACCGACGGCGCTCCGCGGACGATGGCTGCCGCATACGAGGCGAAGTCGGCTCGGGCTTGTGCCGTCAGCGGCGTCGTACGCGATCCCGGGTGCATGATCGTCACGTACAGGCGGACGCCGTTCCGCTGCGCCGCGTCGCTCACGTTCTCGAGGACCCGTAGCTCCTCATCGGTCGGCTTGTCGAGCCCGGGCGTCCAGTAGCTCGTGATCCGCACCGCACGGAACCCGGAGAGACGGAACGCCGTCATGCGGGCCTCGGCTTCGACGAGCGTCGACGCCCGCACGTCGTCCTCGACGGCCCCGACCACGAGCCCTGGCCCGGCCGTCGCGAGCCCTGGCGCGAGCAGGGCCACGGCGGTTCCGAATGCGGTCAGGAGCGGCAGACGCATGGGGATACGCTAGCCCGAGAATGCGTGAAAACCTTGAAGGAAAGCTCGAGGCGCTTCCACGCGGGCCGGGCGTCTACCTCTTTCGCGACGAGGCGGGCGAGGTCCTGTACGTGGGGAAGGCGAAATCGCTGCGCTCGAGGGTCCGCAGCTACTTCCAGCGCGGCGACGGGCGGTTCGGCGCCGCGCGGCTCGTCGAGCGCGTGGACGACGTCGAGGTCATCGTCACGCGCACCGAGGCCGAGGCGCTCCACCTCGAGCAGAACCTCGTCAAGCGTCACCGGCCGCCGTTCAACATTCGCCTCCGCGACGACAAGTCGTTCCCGTACATCGCGGTGACACTCACGGACGAGTACCCGCGCGTGATGTTCACGCGCGAGCGGCACCGGCGCGGAACCCTCTACTTCGGCCCGTATGCGAACGCGAAGAAGGTGCGGGAGACCCTCGACGTGCTCAACCGCGTCTTCCGCTTCCGCCCCTGCGAAGGGCCTCGTCCCGGCCGCCACTCCGGGATCCCCTGCCTCGACTTCCACATCGACCGCTGCTTCGCGCCGTGTATCGGAGCGATCTCGAAGGAGGGCTACGCCGACGTGATCGACGGCGTCGTCGGGTTCCTCTCGGGCGACACGAAGACGATCCAGGCCGAGCTGACCGAGCGTATGCGCGAAGCGGCAACGGACGAGCGCTTCGAGGAGGCGGCGCGCTACCGCAACCGGCTCTTCTCCATCCGCCATCTCGCCGACCGCCAGGCGACCGAGCGACGGGAGGTCGGGACCGTCGACGTCGTCGGCCTCGCGGTCGGCGGCGACCAGGCGGCGGTGCAGGTGTTCCCGCTGCGCGACGGGAAGATGATCGACCGCTACGCTTTCCACCTCGAGAACGTCCTGGGCGAGGATCCCCAGTCGATTCTCGAGGCGTTCGTCCTCGAGTACTACGGTGGCACGCCGAGCACACCCCCCGAGGTGCTCGTTCCTCCCGAGATCGCCGACACGGAGGCCCTCTCCGAATTCCTGACGCAGCGCCGTGGCTCGCGCGTCGTCGTCCGGACGCCGCTCCGCGGCGAGAAGCGACGTCTCGTCGAGCTCGCGGCGGAGAACGCGCGGCATGCGCTCGAGGCCGACGCTGCGGTGCGCCAGGCTTCTCGCTCCAGGCGCATCGCAGCACTCGAGGAGCTGCGCGAGGTGCTCAACCTCGAAAGCCTGCCCGTGCGGGTCGAGTGCTTCGACGTCTCGAACATCCAGGGCGAGTCGATCGTCGCGTCGATGACCGTCTTCGTCGACGGCAAGGCGCGAAACGCGCACTACCGGACGTTCGCGATCCGTGGCCTCGCGGGGCAGGACGACGTGGGGGCGATGCGCGAGGCCGTCTCCCGCCGGTTCGCGAGGCTGCGCAGCGGCGACGGCGACGAGAGCTTCTCGCGCATGCCGAACCTCGTCGTGGTGGACGGTGGGAAGGCCCAGCTCGCGGCTGCGCTCGCAGTCATGGAGGAGCTCGACCTTCCGCGCGTGGCGGTCATCGCACTCGCGAAGCGGGAGGAGGAGGTCTTCGTGCCGGGATTTCCGGCGCCCATCGCTCTCGACCGCGCGAGCCCGGCGCTCCAGCTGCTCCAGCGGATCCGCGACGAGGCCCACCGGGTTGCGCTGCGCTACCACCGGCGGAAGCGGAGCGCGCGCTCGATGGAGACGATCTTCGAGGGGCTGCAAGGGATCGGCCCTGTGCGCCGGCGCGCCATCATCCGGCACTTCGGGTCGGTCGAGCGGTTCCTCGAGGCGTCGCAAGAGGAGCTCGAGGGCGTCCCCGGGCTGCCGCAGAAGACCGCGCGCTCGCTGTACGCGCAGCTGCACAAGGCGGGTCCGTCCTAGTCAGGACGCGCCTGGCCGGTTACGGTTCCGGGCGTGGGGAGGCTCGTACGCGTGGCGGCGCCTCCCACTGGTAAGGCTTAGTCGGCCGTCTCCGGGAGTGGCCCGAGCGCCTTGCGAAAGCGAACCGTGCGCAACGTGAGCACGATCGCCGTGAAACCGGCGACGACGTTCGTGATCGTCAGCGTGAGCTTGGCGCCGACGCTGAACGCGAGGAGCACGGAGGCGGACGCGACCCCGCTCAATGCGTAGAGGAGGAACGCCTGCTCGGTGCCGACGCCGGCCGGTGTGATCGGGAGAAGTGTCGCGACGCTCGTCGACACCTGCGTGAGCGCTGCATTCTCGAGTGTCTGCGGGATGTGGAACGCCGCGAGAAGAAACCAGATGGTCAGGAGGCGCAATCCCCAGTCGGCCGCCTGCCAGACCGCAACCTTGCGCAGGTAGCGCGTCGGTGGCGAGAGGACACGGAACGCCTGCGCCACGCGCTCCCGGAAGTCGGCGACATGGCCGGCGATCCAGAACCCGACGACACCGAGCGCGACGAGAACGCCGGCGACGGTGAGCTCGAACAGCAGCGGCCGTCCGAAGAGCCAGGCGAAGTCGAAGCTTCGCAGGCGCGGCAGGACGTCGAGGCCGGGCAACTCGCCCGTCGTGAGAGCCCATGTGAGCAGCGTGCTCGCCGCGAACAGGTCGAAGAGGCTCAGGACGAGCGTGCTCGAGACGACCGTCGTATAGGTGCTACTCGGGATCGCGCGGTGCGCGAGCACGATCCTGACCGCATCACCTGCGCGCGCCGGGATGATCGCGTTGATGCCGACGCCGGCGAGATACGCGCCGTAGATCGAGATCCACGGCACGCGCTCCTCCGGGTATGCCGCGGCGAGCACGTTGCGCCAGGCGCGGCTCGTACACGCCATCTTCAGGAGATGGCAGCCGATTGCGAGCGCGAGCGGGACGAACGCGACCGACCCGATCTGGTCGAGGAACGCATCGACTCCGTCGAGGACGCGGACAAGCATCGTCCGCGGCTATCTACCCCGACTGCTTGCCGTCTGAATCCGCCGCCAGGAACGGGTAGCGGTAGTCGGTGGGCGGCACGAAGGTCTCCTTGACCGTGCGCGCGGAGACCCAGCGGATGAGGTTCCACATCGAGCCGGCCTTGTCGTTCGTCCCGCTCGCGCGTGAGCCGCCGAACGGCTGCTGTCCGACCACGGCGCCCGTCGGCTTGTCGTTCACGTAGAAGTTGCCGGCCGAGTAGCGCAGCGCGTCGTGCGCCTCCTCGATCGCAGCGCGCTCCGTCGAGAACACCGCGCCCGTCAGCGCGTACGGGGCCGTCTTGTCCACGAGGTCGAGCGTGTCGTCCCAGCGCTTCTCGTCGTAGACGTACGTCGTCACGATCGGGCCGAAGAGCTCGTCGCGCAGGAGTCGGAAGCCCTTGTCCTCGGTTGCGATCACCGTCGGCTCGACGAAGTAGCCCTCCGAGTCGTCCGTCGTGCCGCCGGTCAGGATCTCGGCGCCTTCGGCGCGCGCCTCGGCGATCGCGTCCGAGTGCGTCTTGAACGCGTTCGCATCGATGACGGCGCCCATGAAGTTCTCGAAGTCGGCGGGATCGCCCATGCGGATCGACTTCACGTCGGCGACGAGCTTGTCCTTGACCGCCGGCCAGAGGTTCGACGGGACGTAGAGCCGCGAGGCCGCCGAGCACTTCTGGCCCTGGTACTCGAACGAGCCGCGAACGACGGCAGTCGCGACCGCCTCGGCTTCGGCGGAGGGGTGCGCGAGGATGAAGTCCTTCCCGCCCGTTTCGCCGACGAGCCGCGGGTAGCCGGTGTACTTCCCGGCGGCGACGTTCGCCCCGACGGTCTCCCACATGCCGTTGAAGACCTCCGTCGAGCCGGTGAAATGGATTCCGGCGAGGTCGGGGCTCGCGAGAGCGGCACTCCCGATCTGCGCGCCGGAGCCGTAGACGAGGTTGATCACGCCGTCCGGCAGGCCCGCCTCTTGCAGGAGACGCATGTAGTAGTACGCCGAGAGAGCGGCGGTCGACGCGGGTTTCCACAGGACCGTGCAGCCCATGAGAGCCGGCGTCGAGGAGAGATTTCCGCCGATGCACGTGAAGTTGAAGGGGCTGACGGCCAGGACGAAGCCCTCGAGCGGGCGGTACTCCAGCCGGTTCCAGATCCCGGTCGGCGAGTAGGGCTGCTCGGAGTAGACGCGGACGAGGAAGTCGACGTTGTAGCGCCAGAAGTCGCACATCTCGCACACGGCGTCGATCTCCGCCTGATGCGCCGTCTTCGACTGGTTGAGCATCGTCGCGGCGTTCAGCGTCGAGCGCCACGGCCCCGAGAGGAGCTCGGCGGCTCGAAGGAAGACCGCGGAGCGCTCGTGCCACGGCATGCGCGACCACTCCGCGTGTGCCTTGGTCGCGGCGTCGATCGCCTGCTGGACGTGCTCGGCGCCGCCCTTCGCGACATCGGCCAGGACGTGGTCCTTGCGGTGCGGCATCACTGCCTCGAACGTCTCGTCCGAGTGGACGTCCTTCCCGCCGATGATCATCGGGATGGAGATGCGCTCGCTCTGCATCGCCTGCAGCCGCGCCTGTAGCTCGGCGCGCTCTGGCGTGCCGGGCGCATAGGACTTGACCGGCTCGTTCTCGTGGGCGGGCGGGGTGAAGAAGCCGTGTGCGCTCATGCGGGCGATTCTAGAGTGGCGCCGGTGGCGATCGTCGAGACGCGCTACGCCGTGCCCGGCTGGGGATTCGGAGAGCTGTGGCGACGAGACGACGTCGTCCTCGCGCACGACTTCCACTTCGAGCAGGTGTCAGACACGGTGTCTGACACCTGGACCGGCCGTTCGGGCGACGTCCGCGGCGAACAGGACGACGAGCTGATCGGCAGGTTTCGTGCGTTCTTGCAGGGTGAGGACGTGTCCTTCGTGGACGCGTCCCTGGACGTCGAGTGGGCGACGCCGTTTCAGCGCACGCTCGTCGGCGCGCTGCGCGCGGTGCCGCGTGGAGAGGTCGTCTCGTACGGTGAGCTCGCCGCGCTCGCGGGTCGACCCCGGGCCGCCCGAGCTGCTGGAGCGCTGTGCGCCGCGAACCGGTTCGCCTTCGTCGTCCCGTGTCATAGAGTCGTCGCCGCGCATGGCATCGGCGGGTACGGCTCCGCCGGAGTCGAGGTCAAGCGGCGCCTCCTGGCGCTGGAAGGCGTTCAGCTGTGACTACGTCGGAGGACGTTCGCGAGGAGCTTGCGGCGATCGCGCCGCAGCGCGAGTGCGACCGCCTCGCGGAGCTCTCCGCGCTCTTCCACGCAGCCGGGAGCTTGCATCTCCGCGGGTCCGGTGAGTGGGCGCTTCATCTCGACCTCGGGAGCGGCGCGGCCGCGCGCCGCGCATTCGCGCTGCTCCGCGAGAGCGGGATCCGCTCGGAGATCCGAACGTACCGGCGACGGGCGTTCGACACGGCGACGCGCTACCAGCTCCATGTCGAGGGAACCGAGCCGGCCCTGAGGGTGCTGACGGCGGCCGGTGTCGTCGATCGCCGGCACGGCCCCCTCGACAAGCCGCCGCGGCGCGTGGTCGGGCGGAGCTGCTGTCGTGCCGCGTATCTGCGCGGTGCGTTTCTCGGCGCCGGCTCCCTCTCGCTCGGCCGCTCGCCTCATCTCGAGCTGCGCACCGCCTCGAGCGAGTCGGCCGCGCTGCTCGCCCGTCTGGCCGACAACGAGGGCATCGAGCTCGCGGTCGCCGCGCGCGAGAGTCACGCCGTCGCATACGCGAAGAGCTGGGAGGCTATCGAGTCGCTGCTCGCACTAATGGGAGCCACCGAGGCCGTGCTCACGCTCGAGGAACGCGCGGTCGTGGCCGAGACCCGCGAGCGCGCAAACCGGCTCGCCAACGCCGACCACGCGAACCTCGTCCGCACGAGCCGGTCCGCCCGACGTCAGCTCGCGGCGGTCGAGAGGCTGCGCGCCGACGGCGCGCTCGCAGACCTGCCCGACGCGCTGCTCGAGGCAGCCGAGCTGCGGCTGCGCCATCCGACGGCATCGCTGCGTGAGCTGTCGACGCGCACCGACCCCCCTGCCTCGAAAGCGGCGCTGCACCGGCGCCTCCGCGCTCTCGAGGAGCTGGCGGAAGACCGCGGTTAGACTCGGCCGCGACCGGGCATCGAGAGCGGAGGAGAGATGGGAATTCGCGTCGGCATCAACGGGTTCGGCCGCATCGGGCGGAACTTCTTCAGAGCCCAGCACTCACTCGGCTCCGACCTCGAGATCGTGGCGCTGAACGACCTCGGCGACGCGCAGACGATGGCGCACCTCCTGCGCTACGACTCGACACTCGGCCCGTTCCAGGGTGAGGTCGAGCTCGCCGACGGGACGCTTCGCGCTGCCGGCGAGGAGATTCGGATGTTCTCGGAGCGCGACCCGGGCGCGCTCCCGTGGGGCGACCTCGGCGTCGACGTCGTACTCGAGTCGACGGGCTTCTTCACCGATCGCGAAGGTGCCCAGAAGCACCTCGACGCGGGCGCGAAGAAGGTCGTCATCTCGGCGCCCGCGACCGATCCGGACATCACGGTCGTCCTCGGGGTGAACGACGACCAGTACGACCCGGACTCGCACCACATCGTCTCGAACGCGTCGTGCACGACGAACTGCGTCGCCCCGCTTGCGAAGGTGCTGCACGACCTCGGGGAGATCCGGTCCGGATTCATGACGACGATCCACGCCTACACCCAGGACCAGAACCTTCAGGACGCGCCCCACAAGGACCTCCGCCGGGCGCGCGCCGCGGCGATCAACCTCGTGCCGACGTCGACCGGGGCCGCCAAGGCGATCGGCCTCGTGCTCCCCGATCTCCAGGGCAAGGTCGACGGGATCTCGGTGCGCGCGCCCGTGCCGACCGGCTCGCTCACGGATCTCGTCGTGTCGCTCGGGCGTGAGACCTCTGCCGACGAGGTGCAGGCCGCGTATCGCGACGCGGCGGCCGGCCCCCTCGAGGGGATCCTCCAGTTCTCCGAGGATCCGCTCGTCTCGACCGACATCGTCGGGAACGCGTACTCCTGCATCTACGACAGCGCACTGACGATGGTGCACGGGAGCACGGTCAAGGTCTTCGGCTGGTACGACAACGAGTGGGGCTACTCGTGCCGGCTCGTCGACGTGATCGGCAAGCTCCTGCCGTAGATGCACAGTCGGCGCTCGGTTCGCGAGGCGGACGTCGCCGGCAAGCGCGTCCTCGTCCGCGCCGACCTGAACGTCCCGCTGGAGGACGGGAATGTCGCCGACGACACGCGCATTCGAGCGTCCCTGGCGACGCTGCGCCTCCTGCTCGACGGGGAGGCGGCGCACGTCGCCGTCTGCTCGCACCTCGGCCGGCCGAAAGGCCCGGATCCGGCGTTCGCAATGGCTCCCGTCGCAGCGCGTCTGCGTGAGCTCGTCGACGACGACCGCCTCGCGGTGCTCGAGAACACGCGCTTCGACCCCGGCGAGACAGCCAACGATCCGGGGTCGGCCAAGCGGCTGGCCGAGGGGATGGACCTCTACGTGAACGACGCGTTCGGCTCCGCCCATCGGGCGCACGCGTCGACCGAGGGAGTGGCGCACATCCTCCCCGCGTACGCCGGGCTGCTGCTCGAGCAGGAGCTGGAGATGCTCGGGCGGCTCCTCGGCGACGTCGAGCGGCCGTTCGTGCTCGTCGCCGGCGGCGCCAAGGTCGACGACAAGCTCGGCGTGCTCGTGAACCTCGGGCAGCGGGCGGACAGCGTTCTCGTCGGCGGGAAGATGGCCGAGCAGCTGCGCAACGAGAATCCGCTCCCGTACGGGGCCGAGCTGCCTACCGACGTGGTCGCTGCGGCTCGCGTTCGAAGAGGACGCCGAGCAGTCGCGTCGCGCCCTACGACGAGCTCCCGGACGGATGGCTCGGCCTCGACATCGGCCCGCAAACGCGTGAGCGCTTCGAAAAGCTCATCCGCGACGCCCGCACGGTGTTCTGGAACGGCCCGATGGGTGTCTTCGAGTGGCCGCGCTTCGCAGAGGGGACGAAGGCCGTCGCGCAGGCGGTCGCCGATGTGGACGGGTTCACGGTGGTCGGGGGCGGCGACTCCGTCCGCGCCGTCCAGGAGCTCGGACTCGCGGAGCGCATCTCGTGGGTCTCGACAGGCGGCGGCGCGTCGCTCGAGCTGCTCGAGGGGAAGGAGCTTCCCGGGGTGGCCGCTATCCCGCCGGCGTCGTAACGGCGGGCTCTTGCACGCCCACGCCCGGAACGTGCCGGGCGAGGAAGGCGAGGATCGTGCCTACCTGACGGACGCGCTCGTCGATGTCGAACGAGCCGTGACCGGTCTCGAAGACGTACACCTCGTGCGGGTGCTCGCGGGCGGCGAGCTTGTCGACGTACGCCATGGCCTGCGAGTACGGACAGCGGCTGTCGTTGCGGCCGATGACGAACAGCACCGGCGCGGCGACCGCGTCGGCGAAGTTGATCGGATTGCGGTCGCGCATCAGCTCCGGCACCTCCTTCGGCGTCTTCCCGCCGAGCAGCGCCCGGTCGTACTCCTGCAGGAGCGGTGACAGCTCGTCGTATCCCATCTCGTAGTCCCCGACGGGGACGCCCGCGACCCCGCAGATCCAGAGGTCAGGGTGCTTGCCCAGCTCGAGCAGCGTGACGTATCCGCCCCACGAGTGCCCGCCGACGACTGCGCACTCGGAATCGGCGATGCCGCGCGCGACGAGGTCGGCGAGGCCCGCGTTCACGTCCTCGAGCTCCGGCCCGCCGATGTTCGCGATCAGCGCGTCTCGCCACTCGCGCCCGTATCCGATCGAGCCGCGGTAGTTCACCATCGCGACCGCGAGACCGGCGTCGACGTACGCCTGCACCTCGGGATGCCAGCGGTCGAGATCGAGCCAGGTCGGCCCTCCGTGGACGAACATGAGGGTCGGGAACGGCCCCCCCGAGTCGTCCGGCGTGACGTAGAAGCCGTGGACGCGCTGCCCGTGCGGGTTCTCGAAGTGCCAAGACTCGAAGGCGCGCGCCGTGGGTGCGCGGTCACCGAGCGTCAGGATCTCCGTGCCCGTGTCGTCGAGGACGAGGCGCTGGCGATGTCCCTGCTCGTGCAGGAGCCAGATGCGACCGTCAGGGCGGACGCGCGCCTTCCAGATGTAGCCGGGATCGGTCGGGATCGACACGAGCTCACCAGTCGCTACCTCGTAGCGATACAGGTAGGCGCGTCCCTCGCGTGTGTTCTGTAGGAGCAGCGCGGACCCGTCGGGCCACCAGTCCGCCGCAGACACCTCCCCGTCGAGGTCGAGCGGCAAGGGCGCGAACTCGCCCGTCTCGAGGTTCCAGATCGCGGGTCGTGTGTCGCCGTCGCGCTCGTGGTCGCACGCAAGACGCTGGTCGCCCGGAATCGGAGACCAGCAGCGGGCGGTCAGCGACATGCCGTCGTCGACCTGCTCGCCCACGGTGTCGCCCGTGCGCGGGTCGAGGACGCGGAGCGCTGGGTGGATGAGATCGCCGTGCTCGGCGTGCTCGAGGCAGAGCAGCGTGCCGTCCGCCGAGAGGGCGCCCCGCAGGAAGCCATCCCCGTCGGCGCTTCCGAGGCGTACCGACGTGTCCGCCCGGTGGACGATCTTGGCCTCGCCGCCGTCGAGCGAGACGTAGACCGCGAAGCCGTCGCGGTCGGAGATCGACGCCACCACGATCCCGGGCGCCTGCGTGAATCCCTCGTTCCACCCGTGCGGCACGCCGTCGAGGAACGGGGTGGTGTCGCCGCCGTGGAACGGCTGCACGTGCCAGCGGCCGGACTCGTCGCCGCTCTCGTCCTGGAACCACAACACGCCCTCGCCGTCGAGCGCGGGAACGGCGTCGACGAGCCCGACCGGATGGTTCGTCACCTGGCGACGGTGAGCCGTCTCCGTGTCGAAGGCGTGGACCTGCCAGATTCCGGACTCGTTCGAGACATAGACGGCGTTCCTGGGCGCGGACGGCGACCACTCCGGAAGGAATGAAATGGGCGTCCGGAACCGCAGCTCCCACGCGGGCGCGCTCACGCGGCGAGGCTACCAAGCCTAAGATCGCCGTCGTGCTCATTGCGGGCAACTGGAAGATGTTCAAGGGGCCGCACCAGGCGCGCGAGTTCGCGGCGCAGATCCGGCGCATCCCCGGGCACGCGGAGGGAGTCGACGTGGTCGTCTGCCCGCCGTTCGTCTCGCTCGACGCGACGCGCCAGGGGCTGGGAGACGACAGCGGAGTCAACGTCTACGCGCAGAACGTCCACTGGGAGCTCGAAGGCGCCTTCACTGGCGAGGTCTCGGCGCCGATGCTGCTCGAGCTCGGCGTCACAGGCGCAATCGTGGGCCACTCCGAGCGCCGGCAACACTTCGGCGAAACGGACGAGACCGTGCGACTCCGCGCGGAGGCGGCACTCGAGGCGGGTCTGCACGTGATCGCATGTGTGGGCGAGACGGAGGCCGAGCGCGAGGCCGACGAGACGGAGGCGGTGCTCGCGCGGCAGGTTACGGTCATCCCACGACACGAGCGGCTCGTGATCGCGTACGAGCCCGTCTGGGCGATCGGTACCGGCAAGACGGCGACGCCGGAGATCGCCCAGGACGCGCACGCGTTCGTCAAGTCGCTCCACGGAGCTCCGGTGCTCTACGGCGGCTCGGTGAAGCCCGGCAACGCCGCCACGCTCCTCTCGCTGCCGGACGTGGACGGCGCGCTCGTCGGCGGGGCGTCGCTCGACTTCCCCTCGTTCGAGGCGATCTGCAGGGCCGGCGCCGAGGTCGCTTGAGGCCCGTCGTCCTGGTCATCCTCGACGGCTGGGGGCTCGCGCCATCGGGGCCGGGCAACGCCGTCGAGCTCGCCGACACGCCGGTGTTCGATGCGCTCTGTGCGCGCTACCCACATGGGACGCTCGCGGCGTCCGGCGAGGCCGTGGGGCTCCCTTCCGGCCAGATGGGCAACTCCGAGGTCGGTCACCTGACGATCGGCTCCGGACGGATCCTCGACCAGGACCTGGTGCGCGTGAACAACGCGATCGCCGACGGCTCGTTCATGCGCAACCCGGCGCTCGTCTCGGCCTTCGAGCGTGCGCGGGAGGGCGGGGGAGACGTGCACCTGCTCGGACTCGTCTCCAACGGCGGCGTGCACTCCCACCTCGATCACTTGCGCGCGCTGCTCAAGCTCGGCGCGAGCAAGGGCATGGCCGACCGGACCTGGATTCACGCGTTCACCGACGGGCGCGACGTGTCGCCGCACGCCGCAGTCGACGATCTCGCCGAGTTGCCCGCCGAGCGGGTCTCCACGGTCTGCGGTCGCTACTACGCCATGGATCGGGACGAGCGCTGGGAAAGGACGGATCGCGCCTTCGGCGCGATCCGTCTAGGGGAGGGCGACGAGGCCAACGATCCCGTCGCGGCTGTCCGTGCGAGCTACGAGAACGGCGTGACCGACGAGTTCATCGAGCCCATCGTGCTCGACGGCCGACCCCGGCACGGCTCGAACGACACCGCGATCTTCTTCAACTTCCGGCCGGATCGCGCCCGGCAGCTCTCGCAGCGCCTGCTCGAGGCCGGCATCGACCTGACCACGATGACCCGATATCGGGAGGACTTCCCGTTCCCGGTGGCGTTCGAGGAGCAGAAGGTCCGAAACACGCTCGCGGAGATCCTCGCCACGCACGGGCTCCGGCAGCTGCACGTCGCCGAGACCGAGAAGTACGCCCACGTGACGTACTTCCTCAACGGCGGAGAGGAGCGGGAGTGGGAGGGGGAGACGCGGATTCTCGTCCCGTCGCCGCGCGACGTCCCGAGCTACGACCTGAAGCCGGGGATGTCCGCCGCCGAGGTTGCCCAACGCGTCTGCGACGAGCTCGCCGACGGCTACGCGTTCTGCGTCGTCAACTTCGCGAATCCCGACATGGTCGGGCACACCGGCTCGATTCCCGCGGTCGTCGCGGCGGTCGAGGCCGCGGACCACGCGCTCGGGCGCGTCGTCGAGTGCACGCAGGCAGCTGGAGGTGTGTGTTTGGTGACCGCAGACCACGGGAATGCAGAGGTCATGCTCGAGCCCGACGGCGTCAGTCCGCAGACGGCTCACACGACGAATCGCGTGCCGCTCGTGCTCACCGACGAGCGCTCCGAGATCCGCGAGGAAGGCGAGCTTTCGGACCTCGCGCCGACGATCTTGACGCTGCTCGGGCTTCCCGTTCCCTCTGACATGACTGGAACTCCGCTCGCAACGGCGCCGTAACTGGCCGCGTCCGAAGCCTTTACAATTTCCGACCTATACTCGTCGCGCACATGTCACTGCCACAGCCAGATCTCGGCGTCCTGCGGAAGGCTCAGCGAGGTGACGAGCGGGCGTTTTCCATCATCGTCCGCACCTACGAGCAGCCCGTCTACAACTACGTCCTGCGTCTGACCGGTGACCGGAGTCTCTCGGAGGATCTGACGCAGGAGGTCTTCCTCCGCGTCTTCCAGGGCCTTCCGAGCTTCTCGCTGCGTTCGCGGTTCACGACGTGGCTCTTCCAGGTCACGAAGAACCGTGTGCTCGACGAGCTGCGCGCCATCGAGCGCCGCCCGCGCGCCGTCGTGAACCTCGAGGACGCGCCGCCGCTCGAGGTGGTCGACGCGCCGGCCGAGCGGGCCGAGACGATCGACGCGGTCTGGCGTGCGATCGAGGATCTCAACCCCGACCTGAAGATGGCGCTTCTCCTCCGCGACGTCGTCGGCCTCTCGTACACGGAGATCGCCGAGACGCTCGAGGTGACGCTCGCCACGGTGAAGTGGCGGATCTACAAGGCGCGCGAGGAAGTCCAGCTCGCGCTCCATCGCGACGGTGTCGTGATCCCGATCACGTCCGCGCCGTCCGCTGCGAGGAACCGCTAGCTCGTCGCGCCCTACGATGGGCGCGTGAAGGGCCTTACCGCCAACGATCCGGTAGCGCGCCTCGCCGACGCGGTCACGGAGCTTGCCGGCTCGCCGGTCGCGCTCGAACGACCCGCGGATCCGGAGCATGGCGACTACGCGACGAACGTCGCGCTGAAGCTCGCCGGGCTGCAGAAGCGCGCGCCGCGAGAGATCGCGGAGGAGATCGCCGCGAAGGTCGTCGAGACCGGCCTCGCAGAGCGTGCCGAGGTCGCCGGCCCGGGGTTCGTGAACCTCTGGGTCCCCGACGCCTGGGTCGCGCACGGCGTCGGCGAGATCGTCGACGCCGGCGCGGACTTCGGCGCCGGCTCCGCGGTGGAGACCGAGCGCATCCAGGTGGAGATGGTCTCTGCGAACCCGACCGGGCCGATCACCGTCGCCAGTGCGCGAAACGGTGCCTACGGGGACTCTGTTGCACGTCTCCTCGAGTTCGCGGGGCACACGGTCGAGCGCGAGTACTACTACAACGATTCGGGCGTGCAGATGGAGCGTTTCTACGCTTCCGTGGACGCAGTGCGGCGCGGAGAAGAGCCGCCGGAGGACGGCTATTCCGGCGACTACCTTGCGGAGCTCGCGGCGCTCTCCGGTGATCCCGTTCCACACGTGCTCGCGAGCATCGAGAAGACGCTGGAGCAGTTTCGAATCCACTTCGACACCTGGGCGCGCGAGACCGAGGTCGAGACGGAGATCCCGGAGGCGGTTGCGCTGCTCGACACCTACGAGGAGGACGGTGCTCTGTGGGCGCGCACGAGTATCCACGGCGATGACAAGGATCGCGTCCTCGTCCGTTCGGACGGCGCGCCGACGTACTACGCGAAGGACGCGGCCTACATCCGGCGCAAGTTCGCGAGCGGGCACGACCGGCTCGTCTACGTCCTCGGTGCCGATCATCACGGATACGTCGCGCGGCTGCAGGCGCTCGCCGAGATGCTCGGTCATCAGCGCGAGTCGGTCGAGGTGCTGATCTACCAGCTCGTCCATCTCGTGGAACGCGGCGCGGCGAAGAAGATGTCGAAGCGCCGGGGCGACGTCGTCTTCCTGGACGAGCTCCTCGACGTCATCGGCGTGGACGCGGCGCGCTGGTACCTGGTCTCGAGGGGGCACGACCAGACGATCGACCTCGACGTCGACCTCGCCAAGGAGCGCTCCAATAAGAACCCGGTCTACTACGTCCAGTACGCACACGCGCGCATCGCGGGGATCCTTCGTAACGCCGCCTTGGGGTCAGGTCCGGGACCTGACCCCGGACCTGACCCCACAGCCCTCGCCGACGAGGAGCGCGAGCTCGTGAAGCGCCTCCTCGAGTTCCCCGGCGTGGTGGCGCAGGCCACCGAGCGCCGGGCGCCGCATGCGATCCCGATCTACGCGATCCGCGTCGCGGACGACTTCCACCGCTTCTACCACGAGCACCGTGTCCTCGAGTCCGAGCAGGAGGCGTTCCGTCTTCAACTCGTGCGCGCAGTACAGAACGTCATCGCCCGGTGCCTCGATCTCGTCGGAGTCGAGGCTCCCGAACGGATGTAGGATCGCTCGACGTGAGCGAGGTACCGGACAGGAACCTTGCGCTCGAGCTCGTTCGCGTCACCGAGTCGGCCGCGACGTTCGCGTCACGCTGGATCGGGCGTGGAGACAAGATCGCGGCCGACCAGGCGGCCGTCGACGCGATGCGGCTGATGCTCGACACCGTCGCCATGCGCGGCGTCGTCGTGATCGGCGAGGGCGAGAAGGACGAGGCGCCGATGCTCTTCAACGGCGAGAAGATCGGCGACGGAACCGGCGCCGAGGTGGACGTCGCGGTCGATCCGCTCGAGGGAACCCGCCTCACCGCGCTCGGCATGCCGAACGCGATCTCCGTGATCGCGGTCTCGCAGCGCGGGACGATGTTCTTTCCCGGCGCGGCGCTGTACATGAACAAGATCGCAGTCGGCGCGGAAGCGGCGGGCGCGATCGACATCGACGCGACGCCGACCGAGAACCTCGAGCGCGTCGCCGAGGCGAAGCACGTCGCCGTCAACGATCTCACGGTCGTCGTTCTCGAGCGCGATCGCCACGACGACCTCATCGCCGAGCTCCGCGAGGCCGGCGCGCGCGTGAATCTCATTCGCGACGGCGACGTCGCGCCTGCGATTGCCGCGGCTCAGCCCGGCACCGGTGTCGACCTGCTGATGGGCATCGGCGGAACCCCGGAGGGCGTGATCTCCGCCGCGGCGATCAAGTGCCTCGGAGGCGCGATGCAGGGGAAGCTCTGGCCGCGCAACGACGATGAGCGGCAGCGTCTTACGGACGAGGGATATGACATCTCCCGCGTGCTGACGGCGGACGAGCTCGTGCAGGGCGACGACGCGTTCGTCGCGGCGACCGGCGTGACGAGCGGCGCGCTCCTGCGTGGGGTACGCGTCGTCGGCGACCGAGTCGAGACGGAGTCGATCGTCATGCGCTCGCGCTCGGGCACCTTCCGTCGTATCGTCGCCTCGCATCCACTGACGAAGATCCAGAGCCTGATGAAAGGAGCGCGCTGATGGGAGCGCACGAGCTACACGACACCGCGAAGGCGATCGTCGCCGACCACAAGGGCATCCTCGCGGCCGACGAGTCGACCGGCACGATCACGAAGCGCTTCGACTCGATCGGAGTGGAGTCGACCGAGGAGAACCGGCGCTTCTACCGGCAGCTCCTGTTCACGGCGTCCGGGATGGAGGACTCCATCGGCGGCGTGATTCTCTACGACGAGACGATCCGGCAGTCCGCCGACGACGGCACGTCGTTCGCCGAGGTGCTGTCGTCGAGGGGCGTCATCCCGGGAATCAAAGTCGATACGGGCGCCCACGACCAGGCCGGCTTCCCGGGCGAGAAGGTGACGGAGGGCCTCGATGGTCTGCGTGGACGCTTCGAGGAGTACCGTGGGCTGGGTGCGCGGTTCGCGAAGTGGCGCGCCGTCATCACCATCGGCGACGGGGTCCCGACCGACGGAAACCTGCGCTCGAATGCGCATGCGCTCGCCCGCTACGCGGCGCTCTCCCAGGAGGCGGGCATCGTCCCGATCGTCGAGCCCGAGGTCCTCATGGACGCCGACAACTCGCTCGAGGTGTGCCGGGAGGTCACCACCCGGGCGCTGCACGAGACGTTCGCCGCGCTCTACGAGCACGGAATCGATCTCCAGGGCACGCTGCTCAAGCCGAACATGGTCATCCCCGGCAAGGGCGCTTCGGACCAGGCCTCACCGGAGCGGATCGCCGAGGCGACCGTGAACACGTTTCTCGGCGTCGTACCGGCGGCGATCCCCGGAATCGTCTTCCTGTCCGGGGGCCAGTCGGAGGTGCAGGCGACCGAGAACCTGAACGCGATCAACAAGCTCGACGGGCCCTGGGCTCTCTCGTTCTCGTACGGCCGTGCGCTGCAGCAGTCGGCGCTGCAGACATGGGGTGGAGATGCCGCGAACGCGGAGGCGGCGCAGGGTGCGTTCGTGCATCGAGCGCGGATGAACGCGCTCGCGGCCGCGGGCGAGTGGAGCGCCGAGCTGGAGCAGCCGGTCGCCGCCTGACGAGCCGGATCCGCTCGAGAAGCATCTCCTCGAGGCGCTGAGGGCGCTCGAGCCGAGCGCGGCGCTGCGCTCGGCTCCGCCGGAGGTCGAGGAGATCTGGCGCGCGCAGGTCGACAGCCGGCAGGCCGACTACGCCGCGCGCTGGCTGCAGCAGCACGGGCGGAGCTTCTACACGATCGGATCCGCCGGCCACGAGTCGAACGCCGCGGTCGCGCTCGCGCTGCGCGTGGACGACCCTGCCCTCCTGCACTACCGGTCGGGCGCGTTCTACCTCGCACGTGCGTCACAGGTCGATATCGACGGTCTCCGCGACGTCATGCTCGGCGTCGTCGCGGCCGCTGTCGAGCCGATTGCCGGTGGCCGGCACAAGGTCTTCGGGCGCAAGGAGCTCGCCGTCATCCCGATGACGTCGACGATCGCATCGCACCTACCCCGCGCTGTCGGGATCGCGCTGGCGATCGACCGCGCAGCCCGGCTCGGCGTGCGGAGCCCCTGGAGAGAGGATGCGATCGTCCTGTGCTCGTTCGGCGACGCCTCGCTGAGCCACGCGACGGCTCAGGCCGCGCTGAGCACGACGGCGCAGATCTCGTTCCAGGGCCTGCCGCTGCCGCTTCTGTTCGTGTGTGAGGACAACGGGCTCGGCATCAGCGTCCCGACCCCGCCGGGCTGGGTCGAGTCCGCCCTCACCGCCCGAGAGCAGATCCGCTACGAGATCGCGTACGGGCACGATCCCGCGGAGGTGCTCGCCATGACGAGCGAGCTGGCCGGGTGGGTGCGTGAGCGGAGACGACCGGCGGTGCTCCACCTGCGGACCGTCCGCTACCTGAGCCACGCGGGGGCGGACGCCGAGATCGCCTACCGGACGCCGCAGGCGATCCGCGCCGACTACGAGCGCGACCCCATCCTCGGCACGGCGCGCTGGCTCGTCTCAGCCGGGCGTGCCACCGGCGAAGAGCTCGCGAACGACTATCTCGCGGCGCGCGACGAAGTGAGGAAGCTCGCGCTCGAGGTCGTCGCTCTGCCGCAGATGACCACCGCCGAGCAGGTCATGGCCCCGCTCGCGCCGCGCTCGTACGGAACGGTCGCCGACAAGGCGCGCCGCGTGCACCTCGCAGCCGCCGAGCAGCTGACGCTGGCGCAGGGAATCAACGCCGGTCTCGCCGCCGTGCTCGAGCACCACCAGAGTGCTCTGCTCTTCGGCGAGGACATCGCCGTGAAGGGCGGCGTCTACGGGGTCACGCGCGGGCTGCACGCGCGCTTCGGTGCGGGGCGCGTCTTCGACACGCTCCTCGACGAGACGTCCATCCTCGGGCTCGCGCTCGGCGCGGCCGTGAGTGGCTTCCTGCCGGTCCCAGAGATCCAGTACCTCGCGTACCTGCACAACGCGGAGGACCAGCTCCGCGGAGAGGCGTCGACCCTGCAGTTCTTCTCGCAGCGGGCCTACCGGAACGGGATGGTGATCCGCATCGCCGGCTACGGCTACCAGCGCGGGTTCGGAGGGCACTTCCACAACGACGACGCGGTCGGCGTGCTGCGCGACATCCCCGGCCTCGTGATCGCCTCCCCGGCACGCGCGGACGATGCGGCGGCGATGCTGGTCACCTGCGCGACGTCGGCGGCCGTCGACGGTTCCGTATGCGTCTTCCTCGAGCCCATCGCGCTTTACCACTCGCGGGATCTCCACGAGCAGGGGGACGACGAGTGGGCGGCGGCGCTCACCGACGAGCACGTTCCGGTCGGTTCCGCGCGCACGTACGGGGACGGCGACGACCTGACGATCGTGACGTGGGCCAACGGCCTGCACCTGTCGCTGCGCGTCGTCCGCCGCCTGGCGGCGGACGGAATCCAAGCACGCGTCCTGGACCTTCGTTGGCTCGCTCCGCTCCCGGTTGAGGACATCCTGCGTGCGGCGCACGCGACCGGGTGTGTCCTCGTGGTCGACGAGACTCGTCGCACCGGCGGTGTCTCTGAGGGCATTGTCGCGGAGCTCGTCGACGCCGGCTACGACGGGGACATCGCACGAGTTGCGAGCAAGGACTCCTTCGTCCCGCTCGGGGACGCGGCGCGACTCGTTCTCGTCTCCGAGGACGAGATCGAGGAAGCAGCCCAGGCGCTAGTTCAGTAGGCCGTCTGGTAGCGCGACTTCGCGGCGCGCGCGCTGTACGTCGCGATGTCGGCGGCGAACCCGAGCGCGACCAGCAGCCAGCCTGCACCGCTCACCGCGTCGATCGGACCCCAGGCGACGACATACGCGAGCGTCGTCCACGGCAGGAAGACCAGGCCCAGAAGCGGCCAGATCCAGGTGTCGAACGCGACATCGACCTTGTTCCCGAACACCCACCAGATGAAGAGGGCGATGCGGGGGCCGAGGAACCCGGCGGTGAGGGCGAGACAGCACACGGGCCGTCAACCCTCTCGCATGCACGCCGCCGCGTCAAGCGTCAACCGTCGCCGTCCTCGTTGCCGGAGCGCCTGAAGACGCCGAGGAGACCGCTGCGCGAACCCTCGCGGCGTGCCTCGCGCTTCGCCTCCTTCTTCTCGCGTCGATCGGCGCCCATCTCGCCCTTCTTCACCTTCGCGTCGGCATAGGAGTCCTTCACGAGTGTCGAGCCTCCGTGCCAGCCGAAGACGAGGCAGATCAGGAGGATCGCGAAGCCGACGTTGAACGCGGTCGTGATCAGCTGCTGCCCGAGCGAGTACGCGGTCGCGGTGGTGTCGTCCGTGTACGCCCCGAGTGCGAACGTGTTGAACGCCTGGTTCACGCCGATCCCGCCCGGGGTGAAGGAGAGGATGTTCGCGAGCTGGTTCGAGCCGAGCACGCTCATGACCGAGCCGAACGTCACTGGGATGCCGTAGGCAGCGAGGAAGACGACGATCACCATGACTTTCGCCGCATAGCCGCCGATCTGCGGGAGCAGGACGAGCTTCACGTAGGCACCGAGGTCGCCGAGAATCGCTGCGCCCTGCATCGCCCTCGCCCACATCTTCTTCACCCATGCCCAGAAGACGCGGAGGAGCAGGGCGACGAGGAAGATCGCGCCGGCGATGATCCCGAGCGTCAGCACGGGGTGGTTCGTGATCGCGTCCCTCTCGTTGCCGAACTGGAAGTCGAACGACCCTGCGACCGCCGCGAAGAGATAGACGTAGATCAGCGTGCCGATGATGACGTAGAAGATCTTCTGTACGACGTACCCGCCGAGGACACCCGGGAACGTCGCGCTCTGGACGATCGCGACGAACATGAGCAGCATCACGAACGTGCCCATGTTCGCGGGCACGAAGTTGTTGAGCGCGACGCCCGTCGCGTACGCAGCGAGCACCGGCATGTAGGTCACCCCGCCGGGGTATGCGTATCGGAGGATCCCGTACCAGCCGAGGGCCGTGAGCACTGTCTGCAGTCCCTGGAAGAGGCAGCCCAGGATGATCCACCCGATCGAGATCTCGGTGAGCGTGCTCCACAGGTCCTCGAACCAGCCGAGGACGTCGATCCCCGCGAGGTGGAGCGCCGCGAGTGCGACAAGCAGCCCGGCGATCCAGGCGGCGATGCGGAGGATCCGCCGTCTTGGTGGATCGGCGGAGGCGGGAGCGGGGAGGGCGACGTCGGAGATCGAGCGAGCCTAGCGTCCCGTTACGACGGCTGACGTGGAGCGCCCGGAGACCGGGCGCTCCACGGGCAGCGTCGCACTAGCCGGCGGCCAGCGCCTTCTGCTTGATCGCGTCGAACTCGGCCTGCGTGATCGCGCCGGAGTCGAGGAGGCCCTTCGCCTTCTCGATCTCGGCGGCCGCGCCGCCCGATCCGGCGACGGACTGGATGTACGCATCCTGCTTCTGTTGCTGTTTCTGCATCTGCGCGATGTTCCGGTCAGCCATCCCGTCGTGGTTCGCGATCAGGTAGACGAGGACGCCGAGATACGGCAGCAGGATCACGAACACGATCCATGCGGCCTTCCCGAATCCGGAAACGTCCTTGCGCCGGAAGATGTCGGCGAAGACGGTGATGAGGATCCAGATCCAGATGATGAACAGGAAGAAGATGAACATCGTCCAGAGGATGTCCAGGAACGGGTAGTCAGCTGCGAGCACTCAGATCTCCTTTCGGCATGGCGTTTTCGAAGCTCAGATTCCGAGAATCTGCTTCTTCTTGGCTTCGAACTCCTCCTCGGTGAGGATTCCCTGCTCCTTCAGCTGCGCGAGCTGTGCGAGCTCGGCGGCGTAGTCGGGCGCAGCCGCTGCAGCCGGGGCTGCCGGCGCCGCGGCGGCCTGCTGTGCTGCCATCTGCTGGTCGTACGCCTCCTGGTCCTGCGCGGCGTACTTCTGATCCTGCCGGTGCCGGACGGCGCCGGCCGTTCCCGCGACGACCGCTGTGGTCGCGGCCGCGCGAACGAGACCTCCTCTGCGACGGAACATGTCAGTCCTCCTGTGTGGCGTTGGCGGCCGCGGCGGACAGCGCCTCGCGCGCCTCCGTGACGACATCGTGTGGGATGCGACCGATCGTGACGAGCTCGCCACCCGCACCCCGGAGGGCGGATGCGAGCTCGGCCGCCCAGATGTCCTCCCAGAGGAGCATCGCTGCCGACGAGCCCGGCTCGAGCGCGTCGGCGGCGTCCATCAGGTCCTCCTCGCCAAGCAGGCCGGTCGGTTCGAGGCCGAGCGCCTCGAGGCCCCGCCGGACCTCCTCGTCGACGTCGCTGAGCTCGAATGCTGCGACGTTGCCGTCCGCGTCCTTGCTCGCGAATGCCAGGTCGATGATCCGGATCGTGTTCGACTCGACGAGCTTCCCGAGTGCAGGCGCGATCTCGCCCGTGAACCGGTTTCCAGGGAACGAGACGATCATGTACTCGACAGGGCCGATCTCTTCCATTCGTAGCCTCCCGTTCAGGTTCGCGCTGACTGGCGCTCGTAACCCTATGCGCAACGCGGCTCGGCCGTCCATCTGATGCAATCGTCGGATGGCCGGGTCGGACGTCCAAGCTGAAACCGGCGGGAGTGGGCCGGACCGCGCGGGCATCGTCCTCGTCACGCTGATCCTCGTCGCCGGCGTCGCGAACCTGAACCTGTCGGTTGCGAACGTCGCCCTGCCCTCGATCGGCGAGGCGTTCGACTCGTCACAGGTGACTCTCAACCTGATCGCCGTCGGGTACTCGCTCGGCCTCGCCGCCTCGGTGCTCTACCTCGGCGCGATCGGCGACCGCTACGGACGCAAGCTGCTGCTCGTCCTCGGGACGGCGCTCGCGATTCCCATGTCGCTCCTCGCGGGCTTCGCGCCATCGGACGAAGTGCTCTTCGTCGCCCGCGTGGGGGGCGGGCTCGCGGCCGGGATGGCCTACCCCACGACGCTCGCGCTCATCGCCGCGCTCTGGTCGGGACCGGGGCGGACGAAGTCGATCGCGCTGTGGTCGGCTCTGGGCGGCGCCATCGCGTCGCTCGGACCACTCGTTGCGGGCGCGATGCTCGAGGAGTTCGAATGGGGTTCGGTCTTCCTGATCACTCTGCCGCTCGCGGTCGTCGCGCTCGCAATGGCCTTCCTCTTCGTGCCGAGCCATGTCAACGAGACGAGTGAGCCCGTCGACAACCTCGGCGGGATCCTCTCCGTCGTCCTCGTCGGGTCGCTCATCCTCGCGATCAACTTCGCTCCCGTGCCGAACGAGGAGGCCCTCGTGTTCAGTCTCGCCGCGATCGCGGCGGCGGCGCTGCTCGCCTTCTTCATCCGCCAGCGCCGTGCATCGAACCCCCTATACGACCTTGAGATCGCGTCTCGCCGCATCTTCTGGGTCGCGGCGTGCGCCGGCATCATCGTCTTCGGCTCGTTGATGGCTGCCATGTTCGTGAGCCAGCAGTACCTCCAGAACGTCCTTGGGTACTCCACGCTCGACGCCGGATCCGCGATCATTCCCGCGGCACTCGTCATGGTCGTCGTCGCTCCGCGATCGGCGAAACTCATCGAAGCGCGAGGCGCGCGATTCACGTTGCTCTGCGGCTACGTGTTCCTGTTCGCCGCGTTCCTGTGGATGCTCCTCGTCTGGAGCGAGGGCTCGCCCTACTGGCACATCGCGCTCGCGTACATCTTCATCGGCGCGGGCGTCGGCCTCGCCGGCACCCCGGCCTCGCACTCGCTCACCGGGTCGGTGCCTGTGAGACGCGCCGGCATGGCGTCGGGGACGGCCGACCTCCAGCGTGACCTGGGCGGCGCGATCATGCAGTCGATCTTCGGGGCGCTCCTGACCGCCGGGTATGCGGCCGCGGTCTCATCGGAGATCGCCGCATCGGACAAGAGCATCACGGACTCGACACAGGCGGCGCTCACGAAGTCGTTCGACAGCGCTGAGGCGGTAGCGGAGCAGCACCCCCAGTACGCCGACGCGATCATCGCCGGCGCCAAGCAGGCGTTCCTCGACGGCGACGACTGGGCGTACACCGCCGGCGTCGTCGCGATCCTCCTCGGCGCGGTGCTCGTCTTCTTCATGTTCCCGAAGCACGACGACGAGAGGCGTTTGCTCGCCGAGTACCACGCGCAGGACACGGCCGCCGAGCCTCGGTGACCTGGAGCCTCGCGTTTCGGCTCCGCCGCTACCTGCGCGAGAGCCTGTGGGTGATCCCGCTGCTCGGCGGCGCGCTCGGGTGGACGCTCGGCTTCGCCTCGACGGATCTCAGCTCGCTCACAGACCTCTCGACCCGCTGGGAGTACTCGGCGTCGACCGCCGAAGCCGTGCTCGCGGCCGTGGTGGCGGCGAGCGTGGGCCTCGTCGGGTTCGTCGTCACGGTGAGCGTGCTCATCGTGCAGATGTCGACGAACACGTTCTCCGCTCGCTACATGCGGATCTTCTACCGCGACCGGGCCTTCAAGGCGGTGCTCGCAGTCTTGATCGGCACGTTCACGTTCTCGTACACGCTCATGCGGAACGTCGAGGAGGACGACGTCCCGAACTTGGGGGTGACGTTGGCGGGGGCGTTCCTCGGTCTGGGGATCCTGTTGTTCGTCGTCTTCCTCGACCGTGCGATCCACCGGCTGCGGCCGGTCGCCGTCGCCGCGCTCGTCGCTCGGGCGGGGCGGAAAGCGCTGCGCGAGGTACTCGCGGAGGCTGCCCGCGCGGACGCTCCCGCGGTGGTGCCGGCGCCGTTCAGCCCTCCCGGCGATCCGGTGCGCGTCGTTCGCATGACCCACGGCGGCGCGATCCAGGCGATCGACTTCCGCGGACTGGGGAAGTGGGCTCACGACCACGAGTGTCTCGTCGTGCTGCGCCATCCGATCGGCGACTTCGTCTCCGCCGGAGCGGTATTGATCGAGCTCTATGGGCGTGACCCGGGACCGGAGGCGGAGGAGCGACTCCGCTCGCTCGTCGCGCTCGGCGTCGAGCGGACGATCGAGCAGGATCCGGCGTTCGCCGTGCGGATCATGGTCGACATCGCGATCCGCGCGCTCTCTCCGGCGGTCAACGATCCCACGACGGCGGTGCAGGTGGTCGACCACCTGGAGGATCTCCTGCGGCTCGTGGGGCAGACGGACCTCTCCGACGAGGCCACCCCACTGGAGGAGATGGACGCCGGGCTCGTCGTGCCCGTGCGTCGGTGGGGTGACTATCTGGCGTTGAGCTTGACCGAGATCCGCGAGTACGGCGGCGCGTCCATCCAGGTCGTGCGGCGGCTCCGTGCGATGCTCGACGAGCTGTCGGAGAGCGTGCTGCCCGGCCGACGCGATGCCGTGCTTCGCGAGCTCGAGCGGCTCGACGACGCGGTCGCCGCGAGGTGGGGCTCGACTGTGGATGTCGATCTGGCCGGCCGGTCGGATCGCCAGGGCATCGGCGGCCCGACGGGACGAGCGGAGTGAGCATCGAGCTACTCGCCGCCGAGCTCACGAGGGACGAGGCGCAGTCGCTCGTGTTCGTCTTCCTCGCGACGACGCTCGGCGCCGTGCTCTCGAGGTGGCACCTGCGGCTCGTGTTGCCGACGGTCGTCGTCGAGATCGTGCTCGGAATCCTGATCGGCCCCGAGGTGCTCGGGCTCGCCGAGCTCGATCCCTACATCAACTTCCTCTCCGACTTCGGCCTGGCATTGCTGTTCTTCTTCGCCGGCCTCGAGGTGATCGAGCACCACGTGCCGCGCACCGTTCTCCGCCGCGGCACGATCGGCTGGGCGATATCGCTCGCGATCGGTCTGACAGTCGGTCTCGTCCTCCAGCAGGCCGGCGTGGACGCCGAGTGGTGGCTGCTCGGCGTCGCCCTCGTGACGACGGCGCTCGGCGCACTCGTCCCGATCCTCTCGGATGCGGGCGTTCTTCCGACCCCACTCGGTCGTGCAGTGCTGGGGACCGGAGTGGCCGGCGAGTTCTGGCCGATCATCTTCATCTCCGTCTTCCTCACGAGCGTGTACGGAGAGGTGACGGAGTTCGTGCTGCTGCTGGGGTTCGGCCTACTGGTCGCGGGTGCGGCCATCGTTGCGACGCAAGCGCGCCCGCCGCGACTCCTCCGCATTCTGCAGGACACGTTGCATACGACGGGGCAGGTCGGTGTCCGCGCGTCGATCCTGCTGCTCGCGTTTCTCGTGTTCCTGGCGGCCGACGCGGGCTTCGAGTTCGTCCTCGGGGCATTCGCGGCAGGCGTGCTCGTCGGGCTCGTGCTCGACTCGCCCGAGGGGCGGATCGTGCGTGTCCGGCTCGAGGGAATCGGCTTCGGGTTCCTCGTCCCCGTCTACTTCGTCGTCACCGGGATGACGTTCGACATCGACAGCCTGCTCACTGCCGAGGGCCTTGCGCTCGCAGCGCTGTTCCTCGCGCTGCTGCTCGTCGCGCGCGGGGCGTCGGCGCTCCTGTGGCTCCGCGAGCTCGGAGCGCGGCAGACTGCGAGCCTGGCGCTTCTGGGCGCCACGGGGCTGCCGCTGATCGTCGCCATCGTCGGGATCGGCTCCGAGAAGGGCGACATCTCCGACGGCGTGGGGGCGTCGCTCATCGGCGCGGGGATGATCTCGGTGCTCGTGTACCCGTTCGCGGCCACGCGGCTCGTGTCAGCTACTCCTGTTCAGCTGCCTGGCGACGAGTACTAGGGTTACGGAATGGCGACGCCGTCAGCCGACCCGACCAGACGCTTCTTCGACGAGCTCTCACAACGGGGCCAGGAGCCACTGTTGCGGAAGCTGAGCGGCTCGGTCCGCTTCGACATCGTCGACGGCAAGCGCGTCGAGCGTAGGTACGTGACGGTCGACAAGGGCCAGATCTCGGTCTCGGGCAGGGGCTCCGGCGGGCAGAGTGTCATCCGCGCCGATCGCGCTGTGTTCGGCCAGATCGCCACCGGTGAGCTGAATCCCGTCGCCGCCCTGCTCCGCGGCGAGCTGGCCATGGAAGGCGACTGGAGGCTGCTCGTGCTCGTCCAGCGGCTCTTCCCTGGGCCGCCGGCGAAGAAGCCGAGCCGTAGAGCCGCCGGCTACGCGAAGAGGAAAGCGTGAGCGACGACCTCGTCAAGATCCTCGATGGCAATACCTTCGTCGTCAGCGACGAGCGCGGAGACATCGAAGCGTCGCTCACCGATCCGACGGGCCTCTTTTCTTTCGACACCCGCTTCCTCTCCAGGTGGATCCTCACGGTGAACGGCGAGCGTCTCAACGCGCTCTCCGTCGACGACCTCCAGTACTTCGAGACCCGCTTCTTCCTCGTGCCCGGCACCGGAACCGTCTACATCGACGCGAAGCTGTCCGTCATCCGCCAGAGGGCGGTCGCAGACGGCTTCCACGAGGAGCTCACGATCCTGAACCACGCGGACAAGGCGGCGAACCTCACCGTGCGGATCGACGCCGCGTGCGACTTCGCGGACCTGTTCGAGGTCAAGGACGCGATCGCGAAGAAGGGGAAGTACTCGACTCGCGTCGAGAACGGCAGGCTGCGCCTGGGCTACGACCGCGGGACGTTCGGCCGAGCCACGGAGATCTCGTCGACGGAACCGGCGAGGTTCGACCACGGTGGGCTGACATTCAAGATCCGCGTCGATCCTCACGGCGAGTGGAAGACGGGGCTCGACGTAATCACGGCGGGTCTGGGACCGGGCCAGGCTGCGGAGGGTGCTCGCAATCCAGAGCGCGCCCAGGCCCGCATGCAGAGGAACCTCGCGAAGTGGATCGACGGTGCGCCCCGTATCGAATGCGACCATGACTCACTCAAGGCGACCTACACGCGGAGCCTCGTCGACCTTGCGGCGCTCCGCTTCTCGCCGCCGATCGCAGGCGGGCATGCGCTCCCGGCGGCCGGCCTGCCCTGGTTCATGACGATGTTCGGTCGCGACAGCATCTTCACGAGCCTCCAGGCACTGCCCTTCACGCCCGAGCTGGCGGCGACGACGCTTCGCGCGCTCGGCGACTGGCAGGGGGTGCGGTCGGACGACTTCCGCGACGAGGATCCCGGTCGGATCCTCCACGAGATGCGGTACGGGGAGATGACGGCATTCGAGGAGCGGCCGCACTCCCCCTACTACGGCGCCGTCGACGCGACTCCGCTCTACGTCGTGTTGCTCGACGAGTACGAGCGCTGG
Source organism: uncultured Gaiellaceae bacterium (assembly GCA_963787855.1). Taxonomy (GTDB): domain Bacteria; phylum Actinomycetota; class Thermoleophilia; order Gaiellales; family Gaiellaceae; genus GMQP-bins7. The sequence continues at coordinate 7,826 of CAWBER010000007.1, read as the reverse complement.
ACGGGGGACCGAGCGCTCGTCCGCGAGCTCGAGATCGAAGCGCGGGCGGCTCTCAACTGGATCGACGAGTACGCAGACCTCCAGGGCACGGGGTACATCTGGTACCGGCGCCGAAACGAGGAGACCGGGCTCGAGAACCAGTGCTGGAAGGACTCGTGGGACTCGATCTCGTTCCGCGACGGGGAGCTCCCGGGCTTCCCGCGCGCGACGTGCGAGCTCCAGGGATACGCATACGACGCGAAGATGCGCGGCGCGAGGCTCGCGCGCGAGATCTGGAAGGACGGCAGCTTGCGGACAAGCTCGAGAAAGACGCTGCGGATCTGAAGCGGCGCTTCAACCGCGACTTCTGGGTCGAGGACGGCGAGTACTTCGCGCTCGCGCTCGATTCACACGGCAACAAGGTCGACGCGTTGGCGTCGAACAACGGGCACCTGCTGTGGAGCGGGATCGTCGACAAGACGAAGGCGAAGGCGGTCGCAGGTCACCTCCTCGGGCCGCGGCTCTTCTCCGGCTGGGGCGTTCGCACCCTGGCCGAGGGCGAGGGGCGCTACAACCCGATCGGCTACCACGTCGGCACGGTCTGGCCGTTCGACAACTCGTTCATCGCGTGGGGCCTGCGGCGCTACGGCTTCAAGGACGAAGCCGCCGAGATCGCCGCCGGCATCCTGGACGCGGCGGAGTTCTTCGACGGCCGTCTGCCCGAGGCGTTCGGCGGGTATCCGCGCGAGCAGACGAAATACCCGGTGCAGTACCCGACCGCGTGCAGCCCGCAGGCGTGGTCGACGGGAACGCCGCTCCTCCTGCTCCGCACGATGCTCGGCCTCGAGCCGCACGGCGAGCACCTCGTGGTCGATCCGGCGCTGCCGCGCTCGATCGGCCATCTCGAGCTGCTCGACATCCCCGGGCGCTGGGGTCGGATCGACGCGTTCGGTCGCGGCCGCGTCGCGACCGGCGGGCCTCGTCGGCGCCGCTAGTCCGACGCGATCTGCACAGGAGGTGGGAGGAGTGGCCGTGACCGCGGCGACGTACCTCGTCGATGTCGACAACACGCTCCTCGACAACGACCGGTTCCGCGACGACCTCCAGGCGCACCTCACGGCGGGGCACGGCCAGGAGCTCGCGAGCCGGTACTGGTCGATCCAGGAGCGACGGTTCGTCGAGCTCGAGTACCGGGACTACCTAGGAGCCGTGCAGGAGTGGTGGGAGGGTGAAGGCCGGGACCCGCACCTTCTCGGCGCAGCGCGCTACCTCCTCGACTATCCCTTCGCCGAGCGCCTGTATCCGGGTGCCCTCGATGCACTGGCGCATCTCCGCACGCGTGGGCCTACGGTCGTCGTCACCGACGGCGACGCGGTGTTCCAGCCGCGCAAGGTCGAGCAGGCCGGGATCGCGGCGGCGGTCGAGGGGCACGTCCTCGTCTACGTGCACAAGGAGCTCTCACTCGACGACGTGGAGCGTCGTCATCCGGCCGAGCGCTACGTGCTGGTGGACGACAAGCTCCGGATCCTGACCGCGGCGAAGCAGTTCTGGGGCGAGCGGGTCACGACCGTGTGTCCGCTTCAGGGGCAGTTCGCCACGGATCCCGAGGTCGTCGCAGCACATCCCGCCGCCGACCTCGCGATCGCGGGCATCGGCGACCTCGTCGGTCTCGACCTCTAGCTCAGTCGGCGACCCAGAGGCGGAAGCCTCCGAGGAACGCGTCCTCGTTGTGGCCGAGGCGGCAGTTCGGCGGCAGCTCGTCGAGCTCGCGGGCATTGCCGCCGCCGAGCACGACGTAGTCCGGGAGGACGGCAGCGGACAGGTACTCGATCGTCTCGACGACGTGCTTCTGCCAGCGCTTGTGTCCGTCGCGCTCGAGACCCGCCTCGCCGACGTAGTCCTCGAACGTCGCCTTCCGGTACGGGAGGTGTCCGAGCTCCATGGGCGCGACGACTCCGTCGATGATCAGCGTCGTGCCGAGCCCGGTGCCGAGCCCGAGGAAGAGCATCCGCCCGCCCTCGTAGCTCCCGAGCGCCTGCATGGCCGCATCGTTGACGACCTTCGTCGGCTTCCCGAAGGCCTTCTCGAACTCGAACCCGACCCAGCCTGGCCCGAGGTTGACCGGCTCGCGGACGACTTTCCCGTCGATCACGGGGCCGGGAACGCCGACGGAAACGCCGACGTACTCCCAGTCGTCCGTCTCCTTCAGGACGCCTTCGACCATCTCCTCGGCGGTCATGTTGTGCCCGGAGACGAAGCGGCGGCGCTCATCCACGCCGTTCAGCACCGCCTTCACGTGCGAGCCGCCGACGTCGACCGCGAGCACGGTAGGAGCGCGCGGCTCGACGGGGTACTTGCGATCGCTCATGACGCGGATCCTGCCGCAGCCGCGTCGGCGATGACGAGCGCGTTCGCGGTCGTGATCCGTCCGGCGGGAATCGAGGTATCGCCTGCCCGGAGCCGGGCGAGCGCATCGATCTTGTCGTCGCCCGTCACGAGCCAGAGGATCCTGCGTGCCCGGTCGAGTGGAAGATACGTGAGCGTCATGCGGCGTCGGCCCTGGTACTCGCCGGTGAGAGCGACGTCGCGATCGTCGACCTCGAGCACGGGATCGCCCGGGACGAGCGACGCCGTGTGCCCGTCCGGGCCGAGCCCGAGGTGGACGAGGTCGAGCCGCTCTGGAAGCGCGGAGGCATAGCCCGTGGCGGCCTCCTCGAGATCGTGCGCGGTGACGGGCATCGGCCGTACGTCGGCCACGCCGCCCGGCGGCAGGCTCCGCTGCAGCAACGTGAGGTTGCGATGGGGATCGCCGTCGGGAGCGATGCGCTCGTCGACCTGGAAGATCGTCACCTTCTCCCAGGGCATCCGTCCGTACAGCGCCGCGAACATCGCGCCCGGCGTGCTCCCACCCGAGACGGCCAGCGTGAACCTGTCCCGCTTGGCGATCGCCTGTGCGGCGGCGCCGGCGATCAGCTCCGCTCCGCGCTCGGCCGCGGCTTGGGCGTCGGGGAGGACCTCGACGTCGAGAGTCATCAGCCGGCCTTCTCGTCGTGGCCGCCGAACTGCTTCCGCATCGCGGAGAGCAGCCGGTTCTCGAAGTCGTCCAGCCCGCGGGACGAGAACCGCGAATACAGCGCAGTCGTGAGCACCGGCGCCGGCACTCCCGCCTCGATTGCCGCGATCGACGTCCAGCGCCCCTCGCCCGAGTCGGAGACGCGCCCGGCGAACTCCTCGAGCTTCGGCGACTCCGTGAGCGCCTGCGCGGTGAGATCGAGCAGCCACGAGCCGACGACGCTCCCTCGACGCCAGACCTCGGCGACCTCGGCCGTGTCGATCTCGTACTGGTAGAGCTCGGGGTGCTCGAGCGGGGCGGTCTCGGCGTCCATCTCCTGTTGCCGTTTCCCCACATCGGCGTTCGCGACGATGTTCAGTCCCTCCGCGTACGCGGCCATGAGCCCGTACTCGATGCCGTTGTGCACCATCTTCACGAAGTGCCCGGCGCCGTTCGGGCCGCAGTGGTAGTAGCCGTGCTCGGCCTGGCTGGGCTCGCCGGAGCGCCCCGGAGTGCGCGGCGCCGCGTCCACGCCCGGCGCGATCGAGGCGAAGATGGGGGAGAGGCGGTCGACGACCTCCGTCTCGCCGCCGATCATCAGGCAGAAGCCGCGGTCGAACCCCCACACGCCGCCGCTCGTACCGACGTCGACGTGGTGGATGCCCTTCTCGCGCAACACCTCGGCGTGGCGGATGTCCGCGATGTAGTGCGTGTTCCCGCCGTCGATGATCACGTCGCCCGCTTCGAGGACCTCGGCGAGTGCGGCGATCGTCTTGTCCGTGATGTCCCCCGCGGGGACCATACCCAGGCCGCGCGCGGCTTGTCGAGCTTCGCGGCGAACTCCTCGAGCGACGACGAGCCGAGCGCGCCGTCTGCCTCGAGCGCCCTCACGGCGTCCGCATGGATGTCGTAGCCGACGCAGCTGTGCCCGTCCGCCATGAGCCGGCGGACGATCCCGGCGCCCATCCGGCCGAGGCCGACCATTCCGAGCTGCATGGGTGTGTCCGTGGCCATTGGTTAGCTCCTTCCGAGGATGTAGCGGTCGACTGCGTTTGCGAAGCCGTCGTCCTCGTTCGACGCGTACGTGCCGTGCGCCGCATGTTGGACGTCCGGGTGCGCGTTGCCCATCGCGACGGAGAGCCCCGAGCGGCCGAACATGAGGACGTCGTTGCCTGTCCCCGATCGTCGCGATGCTCGTCCTCGCGGGTCGTACCGCTCGGAGAGGTAGTCGACGACGGCACCCTTGTTCGCCTGGGGGTGCGTGATGTCGAGGTAGTAGGGCTGCGACGTCGCCGCCGAGACGCCATCGCCGAGCTCGTCGTGACCCTGCGCCTGGCGGCCGCAACTGCGTCGAGATCGTCGCTCACGCCGACGATCTTCGCCACGCCGGTGCTCGACGTGTCGAATCTCTCGAGCACTGTCGGCCGAACTGCACGCGTGTGCGACTCTCGGTCGACGCGGGGGCCGCCCGGATCGCGGACGTCCCAGTCGTTTCCTCGATACGCCCAGACGGAGAGGCCCGACTCCTCGAGGAGTCGGATCGCACGAGGGACGAGCTCGTCGGGATCGCGTGCTCCTCGAGCACGTCCAGGTCCGGGTCGACGACGAGGCCGCCGTTAAAGCCGGCCAGCGGTCCGCGGAGAGCCAGCGGCCGACCAGCATCGCCATCCCGCGCGGCGGTCTGCCGCTCGTCAGGCGAAGTCGATGCCCGCTTCGTGGAGGGTATGCACGGCCTGGACTGTCCGGTCGGCCGAGCCTCTTGTCCTTGCGGACGAGCGTCCCGTCGACGTCCGAGAGCAGAAGGCTGAATCATCTGAGCGCGCGGTAGTGCCGGATGAGCGCGTTTGTCGACGAGTCGTGCGCGAGCTCCGGCTCTACGCCGCTCGTCAGCTCAGGGACGATCCGCTGCGCGAGGACCTTGCCCAGCTCGACGCCCCACTGGTCGAAGGAGTTGATCTGCCAGACCGTGCCCTGGACGAACACGCTGTGCTCGTAGAGGGCGACGAGCGCGCCGAGCGTGTGTGGCGTCAGCTCCTCGCCGAGCAGAACGTTGGAAGGACGGTTCCCCTCGAAGATGCGGTGCGGAACGACCGCCTCGGCCGTGCCATCCGCGCGCACCTCCTCCTCGGTCTTCCCAAACGCGAGCGCTTCGGCCTGCGCGAACACGTTCGACATGAGGATGTCGTGATGGTCGCCGAGTGGGTTCAGCGTCTTCGCGAAGCCGATCAGATCGACGGGGACCAGTTTCGTGCCCTGGTGAATCAGCTGGTAGAAGCTGTGCTGGCCGTTCGTCCCCGGCTCGCCCCAGAACACGGCGCCGGTCTCGTAGTCGACGCGGCGGCCATCGAGCCTGACGCTCTTCCCGTTCGACTCCATCGTCAGCTGCTGCAGGTAGGCGGGGAAGCGCTTCAGATACTGGCTGTACGGCATCACGCCGTAGGTCTGCGCTCCGAAGAAGTCGGCGTACCAGACGCACAGCATCCCCATCAGCACGGGAAGGTTGCGCTCGAGCGGCGTCGTGCGGAAGTGCTCGTCCATCGCGTGGAAGCCGGCGAGCAGCTCGTGGAACCGGTCGGGCCCGACCGCGAGCATCGTCGAGAGGCCGATCGCCGAGTCCATCGAGTAGCGGCCGCCGACCCAGTCCCAGAAGCCAAACATGTTCTCCGGGTCGATGCCGAACCTCGCGACCTCGTCGGCGTTGGTGGACACGGCGACGAAGTGCTTGGCGATCGCACCGTCGTCGCCGAGCGCGGCAAGGGCCCACGCGCGCGCCGAGCGTGCGTTCGTCATCGTCTCGAGCGTGGTGAAGGTCTTCGACGAGACGACGAAGAGGGTCTCCTCGGGCGCAGATCGCGCGTCGCCTCGACGAGGTCGGTCGAGTCGACGTTCGAGACGAAGCGGAAGATGAGATTGCGGCGCGTGTAGTGCCGGAGGGCCTCGTAGGCCATCACCGGCCCGAGGTCGGAGCCGCCGATCCCGATGTTCACGACGTTGCGGATCGGCTTCCCCGTGTGACCCTTCCACTCTCCCGAGCGGACGCGCTCCGAGAACGAGGCCATGCGGTCGAGCACCTCGTGGACCTCCGCGACGACGTCGATACCGTCGACCACGAGCGACCGCTCGCGGGGCGTGCGCAGGGCGATGTGCAGGACCGATCGATTCTCCGTCGCGTTGATCCGTCGCCGCGGAACATCGCCTCCTTGCGCTCCGGAAGGCCCGATTCCTCGGCGAGCTCGAGCAGGAGGCGCAGCGTCTCGTCGGTGACGCGGTTCTTCGAGTAATCGAGGTAGATGCCGACGCCCTCGGCGGCAAGCCGCTCGCCGCGCGTGGCGTCCTCGGCGAAGAGGTCGCGGAGGTGTCTCGTCCCGATCTGTCGAGGTGGCGCTCGAGCGCGTTCCATGCGGGACGTTCCCGAAGCGTTGTCGCCCCGCTCATGGGAGCCACGGGGTCTCCATCCCCCGTAGTCGCGAACGAGATCGTCGGCCGACGCCGGGCCCCAGGTTCCGGGCTCGTAGGCCTCGACGGGGGCGGCGAGTCGATGAGCGGCTGGACGACGCGCCACGTTTCCTCGACCGCGTCCTGGCGCGCGAAGTGGCTCGAGTCCCCGCGCATCGCGGCGTCGAGGAGGACTTCGTACGGCGTCGGTCCCTCGCCGCCGAAGCTCGCGAACTCCATGTCGAGCTGAACGGAGCGCAGGCCCGGCCCGTGGGCGTCCTTAGCCTGGATGCGCATCCGCGCGCCGGGCTTCGGGCTTATGCGTACACGAGCTGGTTCGGCTCCGGCCGCGGCGATTCCTTGGGGACGAAGCCGAGCCACGGCGTCGTGTTGAAGACGACGCGAACCTCGGTGACGGTCACGGGCAGCGACTTGCCCGCGCGGATGAAGAAGGGGACGCCCGACCAGCGCCAGTTGTCGATCTCGAGCCGCAACGCGCAGAACGTCTCGATCTGCGAGCCCGGCGCGACTCCTTCGACATCGAGGTAGCCCCGGTACTGTCCGCGAACGTACTTGGCCGGGTCGGCCTCGGCCATCGCGACGAAGACGTCGCGCTTGCGGTCCAGATGACGTCCACGCCGTGTCCTGTGACCGGCTCGATCGCGACGAGGCTGAGGACCTGGAGCAGGTGATTCTGGACCACGTCTCGCATCGCGCCGACGGGGTCGTAGAAGTGGCCGCGGCCGGCGACGTCGAACGCCTCGCCCATCGTGACCTGCACCGACGGGACGAATGCCGGCCCAGACGGCTCGAGGATGGTGTTCGCGAACCGGAGGTAGAGGATGTCCTCGACCGACATCTTCCCGAGGTAGTGGTCGATGCGGTACAGCTGCGACTCGTCGATGAGCGCGTGGAGGGTCGCGTTCAGCTCGCGGGCGGATGTCAGCTCGTGGCCGAACGGCTTTTCGACGACGACCCGCGCGGTCTTCGTGACGCCCGCGTCGGCGAGCCCCCGACGACCGTCCCGAAGAGCGATGGCGGGATCTCCAGGTAGACGGGCTGCTCGCTTGCCCTCGAGCGCCTTGGCGACCTCTGCGTACGTCGCAGGATCCGTGAAGTCGCCGTGGTAGTAGGAGAGCCGCTTCGCGAGCCGCGCGAACACCGCGTCGTCGAGTGTCTCGCCGGTTGCGACGATCGAGTCACGCGCGCGCTCGACGAGCTTCTCGAGCGTCCAGTCGTCAAACGCGACGCCGACGACCGGGCAGTCGAGAAGGCCGCGGGCCTCGAGGCGATACAGCGAGCGGTACGTCATGACCCGCGCGAGATCGCCTGTGATCCCAAAAATCACGAGTACGTGGGC
>CAWBER010000006.1:0-35620 GCA_963787855.1 uncultured Gaiellaceae bacterium | reverse complement strand
CACTACCAAGGGATACTCGACCAACGACACGAACGGAGGGACCGTGACGCTGAAGCACCCGAAGAACTCGTCCGTGCCGAGCGGTGACCTCTCGGTCGCCCCGCACTTCAACCTCGAGACGACGACGATCCCGCGTCACGCGCTGCCGGACGGCGAGATGCCACCCGACGTCGCTTACCAGATCGTGCACGACGAGCTCATGCTCGACGGGAACGCGCGGCTCAACGTTGCGACCTTCGTGTCGACGTGGATGGAGCCGCAGGCCGAGCGCCTCATGGCCGAGTGCTTCGACAAGAACATGATCGACAAGGACGAGTACCCGCAGACCGCGGAGATCGAGATGCGCTGCGTGAACATCCTCGCCAACCTCTGGAATGCCCCCGACGCCGAGGAGGCAACGGGATGCTCGACCACCGGATCGAGCGAGGCGGCGATGCTCGGCGGGCTCGCGCTCAAGCGGCGTTGGCAGCAGCGGCGCACGGCCGACGGGAAGCCGGCAGACAAGCCGAACATCGTCATGGGCATCAACGTCCAGATCTGCTGGGAGAAGTTCGCGAACTACTGGGACGTCGAGATGCGGCTCGTGCCGATGGAGGGCGACAGGTTCACGATGTCCGCCGAGGAGGCGATCGAGCGCTGCGACGAGAACACGATCGGCGTCATCGCGATCCTCGGCTCGACCTTCGACGGGGCGTACGAGCCGGTCAAGGACATCTGCGACGCGCTCGACGGCTACCAGCGCGAGACCGGACTCGACATCCCGGTGCACGTGGACGGCGCGTCCGGAGCGATGATCGCGCCGTTCCTCGACCCCGACCTCGAGTGGGACTTCCGCCTTCCTCGCGTCGCGTCGATCAACACGTCCGGCCACAAGTACGGGCTCGTGTATCCCGGAGTCGGCTGGATCGTCTGGCGCGACGCCGACGCGCTCCCGGAAGACCTCATCTTCTGGGTGAACTACCTCGGCGACAACATGCCGACCTTCGCGCTCAACTTCTCGCGACCCGGCGCGCAGGTCGTCGCGCAGTACTACAACTTCATCCGCCTCGGATTCGCCGGCTATCGCGACGTCCAGGGGTATGCGCGCGACGTGGCGACGCGGCTCTCGTCGCGGATCGCCGAGATCGGCCCGTTCGAGCTGCTCACCCGAGGCGACGAGCTGCCCGTGTTCGCGTTCACGCTGAAGGGCGACGTCGAGAACTACACCGTGTTCGACGTGTCGAACGCCGTGCGAGAGCGAGGCTGGCAGGTGCCGGCCTACACCTTCCCGGAGAACCGCACCGATCTGGCGGCGCTTCGCGTCGTCGTCCGCCGCGGCTTCACGCACGACATGGCGGACATGCTCGTCGCCGACATCGAACGCCAGCTCCCACGGCTCGAGAAACAGCCCGTCCCCGTGCACGACGAGGCGAGCGGGAGCGCCTTCGCGCACTGATGCGGATGATCAGACATCCACCCAGTGGCCGCGAAGCGGACACCTTCAGGGATCTTCGCGCGACCAGGATCCGCGCTCGCGGATCCTGGTCTGGCGCAAAGTAATGTGCCGCTGGCTTGCGTATTCGGGGTCGCCCGTGCTTCTCGAGGACCTGCTCTACAAGCCGAAGCACTCACTCATCGACCAGAGCCTGCACTCGACGATGGGTGCGGAGACGACGAACGGCGACGGGTTCGGCGTCGGCTGGTACGGCGACCGCGAGACGCCGGGAACCTTCCACAGCGTCGAGCCTGCCTGGAGCGATCGAAACCTGAGAGACCTCGCTCCGCACGTCCGGTCGGGGCTCGTCTTCGCGCACATCCGAGCCACCTCCGGCTCGCCCGTGCAGCAGACGAACTGCCATCCGTTCCGCCACGGCCGCTGGCTCTGGATGCACAACGGCCTCATCCGCGACTTCCCGCGGGTGAAGCGCGATCTCGTGCTGGCCATCGATCCTGACCTCTACCCGGCGATCGAGGGCTCGACCGACTCGGAGGTCTTCTTCTTCCTCGCGCTAACGCTCGGACTCGAGGACGACCCGCCGGGCGCCGTGGAGCGCGCCGTCGGCTTCATCGAGCAGGTCGGCCGCGCGCACGGCGTCGAGCATCCGATCCAGATGACGGTGGCGACGAGCGACGGCACGCGACTGTGGGCGTTCCGCTACTCGAGCGAAGGGAAGTCGCGGTCGCTCTTCTACTCCACGCGCGTGGACACGCTTCGCGCGCAGCACCCCGAAGTCGAAGTGCTGCAAGAACTCTCCGACGAGTCACGCCTCGTCGTCTCCGAGCCGCTAGGCGATCTGGCCGGCGCCTGGAACGAGGTGCCGGAGGCGCACTACGGCGTGATCCAGGAAGGGCACGACGAACTCCTGCCGTTCGTGCCGAGAGCGCCCGGCTAGGTCGCCGGAGCCGGAACCGCCGGCCCTTCGCCCTTCGCCTCCTTCGAGCTCTCGGTCGCCATCGAGATGAGTGCGGCGCCGGCGAGAGCCAGGCCCAGTCCACCGTACGCCACGACCTTGTGCCACGTGGGCTCGGCGAGGCGCTCGTCGAGGAGGAGCGTCCCGATCACGATGCTGACGAGCGGGTTGCAGACGGAGACGGTGGCGACCGACGCGGCGAGGTTGCCCTTCGAGAGCGAGATCTGCTGGACGACGAACGCCACGACGCCCGTGATCGCGAAGGCGTAGGCCTCCCAGCTCGTCAGCACTCCGCCGACGCCGTCGTCGCCCAGGATCTCCATCGTCGGCTTGCAGAGGGACGCGGACAGGCCGAACAGCACTCCCGCGCTCACGCCGTAGAGTGCAGCCTTGCGCGAATCGCTTCCGCGCCCACCGAGGACGTAGGCCGCAACGGCGATGAGCGAGAACGCGACCACTGCGATCGCCCACTCGTCGGCAGGCGCGTTGTCGACTCCCTCGGCCGCGTCTCCCACGACGGTGAACGTGGCGAGGCCGAGCACGACGACACCGGCGCCCGACGACCTCGTTCCTCCGGATCACCTGATTCGTCAGGAAGTAGCCGAGCGGCAGGGCGAAGACGATGGTTGAAACGAGGAGCGGCTGGATCACCGCGAGGCGACCGTTGGCCAGTGCGATCGCCTGGAACACGTAGCCGACGAGCAGACGCGACGGTGCCGAGCAGCCACCATGTCTCCTTCGCGAGTCTCAGGAACGACGCGGGCGAAGAGAACGACACCTCCCCCATGCCGAGCGCGCCTTTCTGCTGGAGCGTCGCTGCGAGCGCGAAGAAGAACGCGGCGACGAGGGCGAGGATCTCGGCCACGACGCGGAGCCTACGCCGGGCCTCAGACAGCCGCAACGCCGTCGAGCCGCACGATCCGGTCGACGAGCTCGAGCCCCTCGGGGCGGTGCGTGATCAGGAGAACCGAGCGGTCATCGGCAGCGTCGAGGACGTCCGCGACGAGCGCTTCGGCCGTTGGACCGTCGAGGTGCGCCGTCGGCTCGTCGAGGACGAGGACCGGCGCGTCCGCGAGCAGCGCCCGTGCGATGACGAGGCGCTGGCGCTGTCCGCCCGAGAGCTGCGAGCCCTCCTCCCCGACGTACGTGTCGAGGCCGTCCGGCAGCGACTCGACCCAGCCGGCCAGGCGCGCACGGCTCAGGGCGTCGAGGAGCTCCTCGTCGGTCGCCTCCGGACGCGCCAGCCTCAGGTTCTCGCGGATCGTGGAGTCGAAGACGTGCGCCACCTGCCCCGCGAGCGCGAACGTGCTGCGGACGTCCTCCTGCCGCAGCCCGCGGGCATCGACGCCGTCGATCGCGACTCGCCCCGCCTGGGGATCGAGGAAGCGCAGGAGAAGGTTCGTCACCGTCGTCTTCCCGGCGCCGCTCGGGCCGACGAGCGCAACCCGGCAGCCGGGCTCGAGCCGGAGGTCGAAGCCGTCGAGCACCGGCTCTCCCGCTTGGTACGCGGCGGTCACGCCCTCCAGAGCGACGGTCACCCGCCCGCGCGGGGCGGGTTCCGGCTCGATCGGGTCGACCACCCGCGGCTCGCGATCGGTCAGCTCGACGACACGTCGTCCAGAGGCCAGCGTCGCGGAGAGCTCCCGCGCCGCGCCCGGAAGTGGCGCTACGGCGTCGAACGACGACAGCGCGAGGAGCGCGAGCGCGGCAACGAGAACGCGGTCGAGCGACCCCGCCTCGTGGGCGGCGACAGCGACGGCCAGCACCCCGACGGTCGTGAGACCCGCCACGAGCACCGACAGCGAGTCCGCGAGGCCCGCGATGAGAGCATCGCGACGACCGAGGCGCACGAGCTCACGGTCGGCCGTGCGGACGCGCGCGAGGGCGTCGTCCTCTCGGCCGTAGGCGACGAGCTCCGGTGCGCCCCGCAGGAGCTCGACGAGCTCGGCGGTCAGCTCGCCCCGCGCCGTGGCCTGGCGACGGCCGACGTGTCGCCCAAGGGCTTCCTGCGAGAACCGGCGCCGCGATCCCGCCGAGCGCGAGGCCGAGCCCGAGGACGAAGCGCGGCCGTCGGAAGCACGAACGCGACGGCGACGACACAGCCGACCGACACGACGAGGCCGACGAACGACGGCAGGAGACCGCGGAGATAGAGCCCCTGGAGCGCATCCACGTCCGAGACCAGTCGACTCACGAGGTCCCCCCGGCGAAACGCGTCCAGCTCCGCCGGCGCGAGCGGCTCGATGCGCTCGTACACGTTCGCCCGGATCCGTCCGAGGGCGCGTAGCGCGAGGTCGTGCGAGGCGAGGCGGTCGAGATACCGTGCGAGCGGCCGCGCGAGGGCGAGGAAGCGGACGACGACGATGGCCGTCGTGAGCGCCAGGATCGGCGGCTGCTCGGCGGCCCTGGAGATGAGATAGCCGGCGGTCGCCATCAATGCGACGCCGAACCCGACCGCGAGCGAGCCGATCGAGAGCGAGAGCACGGCGCGACTGCGCGAGACGCCGGAGAGAGCCAGGACGCGCTCGACGGTGCTCATGCCGCCTTCTCCGTCACTCCGTGCACGCGACCGCTCTCGAGCCGGACGACCCGGTCCGCCGACTCGGCGAGCTCCGGCGCGTGCGCGACGATCACGACCGTTCGCCGCGCTCGCAGCCGCTGGATCGACTCCGCGACCAGCTCCGCACTCACCGTGTCGAGATCCGCCGTCGGCTCGTCGAGGAGGACGAGCGGGGCGTCGCGCAGGAACGCGCGCGCGAGAGCGATGCGCCGTCGCTGACCCGCCGACAGCTGCCGCCCGCCCTCCCCGACGACCGTGGCGTACGACAGCGGCAACCGCGCGACGAAGTCGTGCGCGCCGGCGAGCTCTGCGGCGCGGCGCACTGCTCGTCGTCGGCGGCCGGGACGCCGAGCCGGATGTTCTCGGCGACCGTGCCGCGGAAGAGCGTCGGCTGCTGCGGGACGAGCGCCGTCAGCGCACGCCAGCGTGTGGCGTCGAGCTGCGCGAGGTCGTCGTCGCCAACGGTGATGCGGCCCGACGAAGGATCGGCAAGGCGGAGGAGCAACGAGACGAGCGTGCTCTTCCCCACTCCGCTCGGCCCGACGATCGACGTCGTCTCGCCGGGCCGAATCTCCAGGTCCAGGTCGCGAAGCACGTCGAGCTCGCGGCTCGGGTAGGCGAACGAGACGCCCTCGAAGCGGATCGGGACGAGCGTCGGATCGGGCGGCGCAGTCCCACGCGCACGTGCCCGCGCAGGTTCGGCAAGCTCGAGGAGGCGCTCGGCGACGGCGGCTCCTTCCGCACTCGCGTGGAACTGTGCCGCGAGGTTGCGGAGCGGCAGGTAGAGCTCCGGTACGAGCACGAGCACCGTGAGCGCCGCCTCGAAGCCGATGCCGCCCTCGGCCAGGCGCACACCGACGACGACGGCGACGAGCGCGATCCCGAGCGTGGCGGCCAGCTCCAGGATCGAGCCGGAGAGGAACGCGATGCGAAGCGTCCCCATCGTCGTCCGGCGGTATTCGTCGCTCACCGCCTCGATGCTGGTCCCCTGAGCATGCGAGCGGTTGAAGGCACGCAGCGTCGGCAGCCCGCGAACGACGTCGAGAAAGTGATTCGAGAGCAACGCGAGGGCCTGCCAGCGCTCGCGCGCGCGCCGCTGTGTGTGACGCCCGACGAGCCACATGAACACCGGTACGAGCGGCAGCGTGAGCAGCATCACCCCCGCAGCGAGGAGGTCGATCGACGCGACGAGCACGATCACGGCGACAGGCACGACGGCAGCGAGCACGACCTGGGGTAGGTAGCGCGCGAATGTCGTCTCGAGCGCGTCGACGCCCGCGACTGCCGCGGTCGCGACCTCCGCGCTCCGTGCACCGTCGAGGGCGGTCGGCTCGCGCCGGAGCCGCGTCTCGACGACGTCGAGGCGCAGCTGCGAGATCACGTCGCCGGCGGCGCGCCTACCCGCGACCTCGAAGCCCCATGCGGCGAGCGCCCGAGCCGCCACGACCGCCACGAGCAGCACGAGCGGCGTCGCGACCTCAGCGAGCGCTGCGCCCTCGAACGAGCGCGCAGCCACACGTGCAAGGAACACCGCCTGCGCAAGGACGAGCAGCGCCATGACGAGCCCGAGCGCGGCGTCGACCACGAGCAGCGTGCGTGCCGCCCGCGCGCGGCGAAGAAGACGCGGGTCGAGGAGACGCATCGGGCTCGTGCCTACGCCGACGCGGCCGGCTCGCCGCCCTCGGTGCGCGCGTCGATCCAGCCGCAAGCGGGGCACGCGAAGACGAGCACGACCAGGCCGTCGAGGGCATGCGACTGCGCCGCTGCCTCCTCCTCCGTGGCCGCCTGGACGAGCTTCTCGGCCTGGTGGTTCATGGGCGTGCCGCACTTCGGGCACGTCATCGTCGGACGCGTCAACCTGACCCTCCGATCGTCACGTTCTCGCGACCGAGGCGGAGGGTCTCGGCCATCCACAGCAGCTCGTCGACGAACTTGTCGATCGCGAGGAACGAGTCGTCGACGAGATTCCCGTTCTCGTCGAACCGGCGCCGCACCGTCGTGAAGTTGACGTCCCAGAAGATGGTCACGAGCCCGAGCTCGCGCAGCACGGGCAAGAGGTTCTCGATCGCCCGGGCGCCGCCGAACACCCCGGCCGAGACGCCGACGACCCCTACCGCCTTGTGGATGTACTCCTTCAGGTTCGTGTCGAGGACGTGCTTGAGCAGCCCCGCGTACCCGTGGTTGTACTCGGGCGTCACGACGACGAGGGCGTCCGCGCGATTCATCGTCTCCGCGAACGCAGGGTCCTTCGCCCCCTCGCCGGCGTCGTCGACCGGGATCGGCAGCGTGGCGACGTCGATGAGCTCGGTCTCGACGCCCGGCCGCTTGCCGACCTCCTCCCAGACGACTCTCGCCGCGTGCCCGCTCATGCGGCCCTGACGTGGCGTCCCCAACAGGACGGGGACGAAGAGCGGCCGCGTCACACGGCAGCCTCGCGCTCGCCTTCGATGCGGTGACGGAACACGTAGTACGACCAACCCTGGTACAGCAGGACGACCGGAACGCAGATCAGCGCGACGACGCTCATCACCGCGAGCGCGTAGTGCGACGACGCCGCGCTGTCGACCGTAAGGCTGTTCTCGGCGCTCGTACTCGAGACCATCACGCGCGGGTAGAGCGAGACGAACAGCGTCGCCACCAGCGAGATCGTGCCGAGCGCGGTCATCGCGAAAGCCCGTCCGGTGCTCCTCGCGAACAGGAAGACGACCGCCAGTGCGAGCGCCACGATCCCGATCGCGGCTGGAATCGCGGGCGGGAAGAGATCCTTGTCGTTGCGGTCCATTGCGACCGCGACGGTCCAGGCCAGGTACGCGGCACCGAGCAAGGAAGCCGGGATCGCAAGCCGTCGGGCGGCAGCCTCGGCGCGGTCGCGCAGTTGACCCATCGTCCGGAGACTGAGGAACGTCGCGCCGTGGAACGCGAACAGCGCCACGACGGCGATGCCCGCGAACACGCTGTACGGGCTGAACAGATCGAGGAGATTCCCGGTGAAGTCGCCCTCCGAGTCGATCGGCGTGCCGTAGAGGAGGGACGACAGCCCGATGCCCCAGAGCAGCGAGGCGCCGAAGCTGCCGATGGTGTTCGCCCACGTCCACGTCGAGCGCCAGCCGGGCGTCTCGCTCTTCGAGCGCCATTCGAACGAGACGACGCGGATGATCAGGAAGAAGAGGATGAGCAGGAGCGCGAGGTAGAAGCCGGAGAACATCGTCGCGTACCAGGCCGGGAACGCCGCGAAGGTGGCGCCTCCGGCCACGACGAGCCAGACCTCGTTCCCGTCCCACACCGGTCCGATCGTCCGTAGCGCTGTGCTCCGGTCCTCGTCCGAGCGCGGCACGAACGGAAGCAGCATTCCCACCCCGAAGTCGAACCCCTCCAGGAGGAAGTACATGGCCCAGACGACCACGATGAGGCAGAACCAGAAGGTCTCGAGATCCATCAGTACGTCACCGCCGGTCGCGCGAACTCGTCACCCTCGCCGCCGACCTCGGGCGGGTCGACGCGGGCGTACCTGCGCATGAGGATGACGTCCACGATGAGAAGCGCAACGTAGAGGACGACGAAGGTGCCGAGGCTCGTCGCGATCGTGGCCGTCGAGACGCTCGGCGAGTTGGCGTCGACCGTCTTGAGCAGCCCCCAGACGATCCAGGGCTGGCGCCCGACCTCCGAGAGAACCCAGCCGGCGAGCGCCGCGGCGTACGGGAGCGGGATCGTCAGGACTCCGAGCCAGAGGAACCAGCGCGTCGACGCGAGCCTCCCGCGCCAGTAGAGGAACGCACCGAGCGCGAACACGAGAAAGACGAGCGTGCCGGCGTACGCCATGATCCGCATGCTCCAGTAGGTCGTCCGAGTCGGCGGGATGTAGTCGCCGGCGCCGTACTCGGCTTCGTCGGACGCCTGCAGCTCGTTCATTCCCTGTACTTCGCCGTCCCAGGAAAGGGTCGCGAGGATCGACAGGAGGTGCGGAACCTGGATCGAGAACGACGGCGTCTGGTCGTCCTCCGTGAAGCCCCCGATCTGGAAGAGCGAGAACGCGCACGGCTGGCACGTGTCCCACTGCGCCTCCGTCGAGGCGATCTTCATCGGCTGGTAGTCGGTCACGATCACGCCCATCTGGCTGCCGACCCCGAGGTTCAGCGCCGAGATCGGGACGCCGACGATGAGCGCGAGCTTCGCCGCGTGGCGGAAGAGATCCTCGTTCCGCCCGCGGACGAGGTGCCAGCAGGCGACGCCGAAGACCACGACAGCCGCCGTCGTGAGCCCGACGAGCAGCACGTGGATGTACGCCCAGATGCCGAAGCGGTTCGAGAAGAGCTCCCAGACGTCCGTCAGCTCAGCTCGTCCGTCGACCGACAGTCGGAGCCGACGGGCCGCTGCATCCAGGAATTCGCCGAGATGATGAAGAACGCCGACGCCCAGCTGCCGATGGCGAACAACCAGACCGTCGCCAGGTGGACGCGCTTCGACAGCCTGTCCCAGCCGAAGATCCAGAGCCCGAGAAACGTCGACTCGAGCATGAACGCCGCGAGCCCTTCGATTGCGAGCGGCGCGCCGAACACGTCGCCGACGAACTCGGAGTAGATCGACCAGTTCATCCCGAACTGGAACTCCTGCACGAGCCCGGTCGCGACGCCGATCGCGAAGTTGATGAGCATGAGCGTCCCGAAGAAGCGCGCGAGCCGGAGCCATGCCTCGTCACCTCCTCGGTACCAGAGCGTCTGCATCACGGCGACGAGCGGAGCGAGCCCGAGCGTCAGCGGAACGAAGAGAAAGTGGTAGAGCGAGGTCGTCGCGAACTGGAGGCGGGCGAGGTCGACCGTGGTGATCGCGAGCGAGCTCACGGCTCCGTCCTGTCATCGACTCCGCGCATCGCCGCCTCATACTCGCACTTCGATCGTCGGTGAAAGCCCCCACGTTGCGGTGTGCGATTCGCCCTGGCTCGAGCGTCACCAGAGCGTCGCCGCTGCGGAACGCGTTCGGAGGACAGGTCATCGGCTCGACCGCGAGCCCACGACGTTGCACGGATGGGATGTCGCCCGTGAACACCATGACGTACGGATAGCCCTCGTCGACCCAGAGGTCCGGCCCCCGGCGTCGACCTCGACAGAATGCGAGCAATGCCAGCGTCGTCGCGCTCGAGGTCCGTGTAGCCGTTGTCGAGCTTCGTCTCGCCGATCTCGCGTGCCGAGCGGAAGTCGAGCTCGGTGCCGTCGACCGCGACCGTGCCGATCGGGATGCCGCGGTCGTCCGAACGGAGCACAGTTCGCGCGGGCACCCGGAGCACGACATCGTCGATGTCTCCGTTACCCAGCGTCAGGTACGGGTGCGCGCCGCTTCCGTATGGACAGGCCCAGCTCCCATGTTCGTCGCCGTTGTGCTGACGGTGAGGCCTATCCGCGACAGCTCGTACTCGACCGCCAGATCGAGCAAGAACGGATAGCCGGGCTGGGGATGCAGGACCTGGCTCAGCACGAGGCGATGCGCCTCGCGCTCGCGTGCGTCCCAGTCGCCCAGCGGACGAGGCCGTGGATCGCATTCGAGTGCTCCGGCTCGGTCAGCGGAAGCTGATGTCGGCGGCCGTCGAACTCGTAGCTGCCATCCAGCAGGCGGTTTGGCCACGGAATGAGCATCTGGCCGCGACCTCCCGTCGCCATCTCGTCGGCGCCGTACCCGTCGATGACGTCCTGGCCGCCGCGGCGTACGTCCGGAGCCCGCCGCCCACCTCGACGGCGACGGCCCGCTGGTCGGCGAATGCGATCTCGAACTGCTCGCCGGAAGGGCTGAGCATCGGCTTACTTCAGCCGCTCCAGCAGGTGGTTGCCGACCCGCAGCGAGTTGGCCATTGCAGTGAGGGCCGGATTCACGGCGCCGATGCTCGGAAAGACGCTTGTATCGACGACGTACAGGTTGTCGAGCTCGTGGGCCTTGCAGTTCAGGTCGAGCACGGACGTCGCCGGGTCGGAGCCGAACCGAGCCGTGCCGGCCTGGTGCGCGCAGCCGGCGATCGGGATGTCGTTCTTCATGTACGCGAAGCGATGGATGAGGTGGCCGGGATTCATGTCCAGCTCGCCGAGAATCGACTTGACCTTGTCGTACAGCCGTTTCTTGGCCTCGAGGTTCGTCTCCGCGTAGGTGAGAACGATGTTTCCGTCGCCGTCGATGGTCACCCGGTTGTCCGGGCGCGGGAGATCCTCGGTCGAGAGCCAGAAGTCGATCGCATGCTTCGCCATCCGTTCGAGCGTCCACTCGGGCGCGAGCCGTGTCTCGCCCGGTCGCTCTCCGCGGAACATCGGGGCCGTCGACTTGCCCACCATCTGCACGTTTCCGACCGGGTACTCGAAGTCGTCCATGCCGAAGTAGAAGTCGTTGAGCCCGAGCGTCTTCTGGTACGCGGTCGGGTTCTCCTCGCGTGAGAGCGCGAGGACTGCGGTCGAGTCGTGGAACATGTAGTTGCGACCGACCTGGTCCGAGCCATTCGCGAGCCCGTTCGAGTGCTTCTCGTTCGCCGACTCCAGGAGCAGCTTGGCCGTGTTCGCCGCCCCGCAGGCGACCACGACGACATCCGCTGAGAATCGCTCCTCCCCGCCGTCCCGGTCCACGACGACCTCGGTGACGGCCGTACCCTCACCGTTCGTATCGAGCCTGGTGACTTTCGCGTTCGTCAGCAGCGTGACGTTCGAATGTTCGAGCGCGGGTCGAACACCCAGCACCTCGGCGTCGGACTTCGCGTGCACGAGGCAAGGGAAGCCATCGCACGTGGCACAGCGAATGCACGTGCTGAAGGGTGGGTTGGACTCGTCGAGCATGATTCCGCACGGCGCGTGGAACGGGGTGTAGCCGGCGGCCGCGAGGTCGTCAGCGAGCTGCTGGATCCGCGGCTCATGCGAAACGGCTGGATGCGGGTACGGCCCACTCGATGGCGGCTCCGTGGGGTCCTCGCCGCGCGCGCCGTGCACGTGGTAGAGCTGCTCCGCGAGCGTGTAATAGGGCTCCAGCTCGTCGTAGGAGATCGGCCAGGCCGGCGAGACGCCGTCGTGATGTTGCAGCTCGCCGAAGTCCTCCTTGCGGAGCCGGTATAGCGCCGCGCCGTACATCTTCGTCGCACCACCGACGAAGTAGTGGACTCCAGGCTGGAACGGCTTGCCCTCGGCGTCGTACCAGGTGTCCGGCGAGACGTAGCGGTTGTCCACGAACACGTCCTGGTCCGACCAGTTCTGGGCCTCGCGCGGGAGCCAGTCGCCGCGCTCGAGGAGGAGGACGCGCTTGCCGGAGGGAGCGAGGTGCCGAGCGAGTGTCCCGCCGCCCGCTCCGGTCCCGATGATGATGACGTCGTAGGAGTCCATCACGTGATCTCCTTCAGTCGCTCGGCCAGGATGATCCGCCCCGCGGCCTCGATCAGTGCGAGGTGGGAGAAGGCCTGCGGAAAGTTGCCCAGGTGGCGGCCGGTACTTCACGTCGAACTCCTCTGCATAGAGCCCGAGCGGCGAAGCGATTCGCAGAAGTCGCTCCATGAGGTCGTGGGCGCGCTGCTCCTCCCCGACGATGGCAAGCGCCGAGACGAGCCAGAAGGAGCAGATGAGGAAGGTCCCCTCCTCGCCTGACAGCCCGTCGTCCGTCTCCTCGGTTCGATAGCGAAGGACGAAGCCGTCCTCGCTCAGCTCGTCCGCCACGGCGAGCACCGTCTTCCCCAGGCGCACGTCGTCATGCGGGAGGAACCCGAAGAGCGCGGCCAGGAGCGTCGACGCGTCGAGCGAGTCCGTCGCGTAGTGCTGGCGGAGAACGCCGCGATCGCTTACGCCGTGCTCGAGGATGTCAGCCTTGATCTCCTCGGCGGTCGCGCCCCACGCAGCCTGTAGGTCCGGATCGCCACGGATCTCGGCGAGCTTGGCAGCGCGATCGAGCGCGACCCAGCACATGAGTTTCGACGACACGTAGTGCTGCGGAGCGCCGCGCGCCTCCCAGATGCCCTGGTCGGGCTTCTGCCAGACGTTCGTCGCACACTCGGCCTGCGCCTGAATGATTGGCCACAGCCTGCGAGGAAGCCTCTTGCTCTGTCGTGTGTGGAGGAGAAACGAGTCCAGGACGGCGCCGTAGACGTCGTTCTGCCGCTGGTCGTAGGCGCCGTTGCCGATCCGGACCGGACGCGCTCCGGCATATCCCGAGAGGTGGTCGAGCGTCGACTCGGTCAGGTCTCGGCGACCATCGATCCCGTACATGATCTGCAGCGAGTCGTCCTCGTTCGCGTCGAGGTCCGCGACGAACTGCATGAACTCGTCGGCCTCCCATTCGAGGTTCAGGTAATGCAGCGCCTGGAGCGTGAACGTCGTGTCACGCATCCACGTGTAGCGGTAGTCCCAGTTGCGCTCGCCCCCCGGAGTCTCGGGGAGCGAGGTCGTCAGCGCCGCGACCGTCGCGCCGGTCGGCATGTAGGTCAGCCCCTTGATTGCGAGCGCCGACCGTTGTACGGGGTCGCGCCAGCGATGATCGGGGATACGGGCTCTGCCGAGCCACCCACGCCAGAAGCGGACCGTTGCGGCGAGCCGAGCCGCCGCATCGTTGGCGCTCTCCGCGCAGGCCAGGCCTTCCGCCCAGGACAGCGCGCAATACGCCTTGTCACCCGCTTGCAGGACGTGGCGCGCCCGTACGCGCCCGCCCTCGATTCCAAGCGCGAGATCGGTCCGCAGGCGGATCGTCTGTCCGGCTCCCGTCGCATCGGCCACGTGTCGATCTCCGTCGACCAGCGTCCACGTCGCCTCCTCACGACCGTATTCGAAGACAGGCTCGCAGATGAGCTCGACCTCGACCGCTCCCTCCAGGCATTCGACCGTGCGGACGAGCATGTGGTCTGCATCGTCGTCCGCCGGCGGGCGCGTGTGCGGCGTGATCTCGTCCTCGTGGTCCCACGGTCCCATGGTCAGCGCAGTACGAACGACGACCCACCCGCTAGGCGTCTTCCACGTGGTCTCGAGGACGTTCGTACCCGGCTCGTAGACGCGCGCTGTGGGATGGTCGATCGCGAAGGGCGCCAGCCGAAAGCTGCCTGCCCCGCGGTCGAGCAGGCTCCCGAACACGCTTGGTGAGTCGAACCGAGGGACGCAGAGCCAGTCGACGGCGCCATCCGGGGCAACCAACGCACCTGTATGGCAATCGGAGATGAATGCGTAGTCCGCTATCGGCGTGAACGGCGATGGTGCAGCGGCACTCTGCGGGCGTTTCACCTCCGCCTTGGGGGTGCTCACGCCTCGTACCAGGGTTCGTGCCAGCGGCTATGGCCCTTGACGAGCGCATCGGCTTCGGCCGGACCCCACGAGCCGGGGGCATAGACGTGCACCGGAGGCGGCGCGTCAAGCAGCGGCTGCATGATCCGCCAGGTCTGTTCGATGCCGTCCTGTCGCGTGAACCGTGTGCTCTCTCCGACCAACGCGGCGTGAAGCAACACCTCGTATGGCGTTGCGCCCTCGCCGCCCATCTCGGAGAACTCGACGTCGAACAGGATCGGCGCCGCACCCTTCGCGTCCGCCCGGCGCGCGTCGAGCACCATGCGGACGCCCGTCGAGGGATCCAGCTTGATCACCAGCTGGTTGGGGTCCGGCCGTCTGTCGAGTGCCGCGAAGCCGAGCCGTGGAGGGTGCTTGAACACGAGCCGAACCTCCGTCTGCGTAACCGGAAGCCGCTTGCCGGCGCGGATGAAGAACGGGACGCCGGACCAGCGCCAGTTGTCGATGTCGAGGCGAAGGGCCGTATACGTCTCGGTCGTCGAGTCAGGGGCGACACCGTCGATCGAGAGGTAGCCGTCGTACTGACCACGCACGTAATGGGACGGGTCGGCAGCGCTGACGGCCTTGTACAGGGACACCTTGGCGTCCTGGAGTGTCTTGGTGTCTCCGCCTGCTGGCGGCTCCATCGCGGTCGCCCCCACCACCTGCATGAGGTGGTTGACGACGACGTCCCGAAGCGCGCCGACCGGGTCGTAGAAGTGACCGCGGTCCTCGACGCCGAAGTCCTCGGCCATCGTGATCTGGACGGACTCCACGTAGTTCCGGTTCCAGACCGGCTCGAGCATCGTGTTGGCGAACCGGATGTAGAGGATCTCCTCGAGCCCCATCTTCCCGAGGTAGTGGTCGATGCGAAGAAGCTGCGACTCGTCGATGTACCGGTGGAGCTCCTCGGCCAACGCACTGGCGGATGCCTGATCGTGCCCGAAAGGCTTCTCGACGACAACTCTCGCGTTTGCCGTCACGCCCGCTTTCGCCAGGCCCCCGACGACCGTTCCGAAGAGCGACGGCGGCACTTCGAGGTAGAAGACCGGAGTCGTCGCGCCCTCGATCGCTTCTGCGACCTCCGCGTAGGTCGCGTCGTCCGTGAAGTCGCCGTGGTGGTAGGAGAGCCGCTTCGCGAACCGGGCGAAGACGTCCTCGTCGAGCTCCTCACCCGTTCCGACGATCGAGTCGCGCGCACGCTGGATGAGCTGCTCGAGGGTCCAGTCGTCGAATGCGACGCCGACGATCGGGCAGTCGAGGAGCCCACGCTGCTCGAGTCGGTACAGCGAGTGGAACGTCATCACCTTCGCGAGATCCCCGGTGATCCCGAAGATCACGAGGACGTCGGCCGGACGCGGATCGGCGTCCGTCTTCGTTCTCGTTGCCTGTGGCGCCTGTGTTGCGCTCATGCCCCCACCTCTCTCTGCTCCTTGGTCTACTCGTCCATGTCGACGCTGATGCGGCCGACACGCTGGTGTGTGAACTCGCTCCCCGCCCAGTCGACGACTGCCTTCGCACGGTCCTCGTTCGTCGGGAGCAGGGCGAGGTGCACGGTCCGCCACGCGAACTGCGCCTTGCGCCCCTTCATCGTCTTCCCACCGAGCATCTGCACCACTGCGGCGTGGCGTCCGACCGCGGCCATCGTGCCTTTGTCCTTGTAGGCGAACGGCTTGGTCGACTTGCGTCCGACGCGGCGGGAGATGGTTTCCCCCGCATGCTCTCCCGACTGGAGCGCGACCGAGCCGAGTTGCGGCAGCACCTGCTCCGTCTTCGAGTCCGTTATCGCCGCAACGTCGCCCACGACGAAGACGCCCGGGTAACCGGGGAGCTCGAGGTCCGGTCCGACGGCGATCCGATCGCCCCGCTGCAACTCGATGCCGAGCGACTGGACCAGACTGTTGCCCTGGAGCCCCGCGCCCCAGACGAGCGTGTGCGCGGAGATCACGTCACCCGTCGAGAGCGTCACGCGCGTGGGCGAGACGGACTGGACGCGAGCGCCCGTCATGACCTCGACCGTCCGCTGCTCGAGCGCGTCCTTCGCATACTCACGCAGGTTCGGCTTGAACATCGCGAAGATCTCGTCGCCGGCCTCTACGAGGATCACACGCGCCTTCTCCTGAGGGAGGCCGCGATAGTCCGTGACGAAGTTCGACCGGTAGAGCTCGGCGAGGGCTCCCGCCGTCTCGACGCCCGTCGGCCCTCCTCCGACCACGACGACCGTCAGTGCGCCATCGTCGACGAGCGCGCTCTCCTTGTCCGCCGCCTCCCAGCGCTCGAGGACGTGATCCTTGAGCTTGACCGCGTCTCGCAGCGTGTACATGGGAAACGCGTGCTCGGCGGCGCCCTCCGTCCCGAAGAAGTTCACCTGCGCCCCGAGGGCGAACACGAGGTAGTCGTAGGCGATCGGCGCGAGACCGTCGAACCGGACCTTCCTGGCGTCGAGGTCGATCGCGGTCACGGGCGCCTTGTGGATCGTCGCGTTGTCCTGATCCTTGACGAGATCGCGGAGCGAGTGTCCCACGGCCGTCGTCTCGAGCAGCCCCGTCGCCAGTTGGTACAGCAAGGGCTGGAACGTGTGGTAGTCGTGCCGATCGACGAGCACGACGTCGACGTCGGCGCCTTTCAGCTTGAGGGCGGCACCGATCCCGGCGAAGCCGCCGCCCAGAACGAGGACCCGGGGTCGCTCGCTCACGACATGTCGTAGCGGAAGACCATGTGCCTGCCTCTCGTGCGAAACCTGAGGGCACTGACCAGCCTAGTGCCTGCGCAAGCACTCGCCAAGCGAACAAGCGGTGAAGCTCTTGTGAACGCCGCTCGCCGCCCTGGGGCCGCTCGCGCGGCGAACGCGTCATGGCGTCCGTCGTTGCTTGTCGTGCACGTCGGGAAGCTGAAATGCTCTGACCCGTGAACCGGCAGGCGAACGGTGGGCCCCAGCCTGCCGACGTGCTCGTGATCTTCGGGATCACCGGCGACCTCGCGCGGGTCATGACGTACCGCTCCCTGTACCGGCTCGAGGCACGCAGGCTCCTCGATTGCCCGATCGTCGGCGTCGCCTTCGACGACTGGACGCTCGAGCAGCTGGTCGATCGGGCACGCGAGTCGATCGTCGCGACGGGACAGGTGCTCGACGAGGACGTGTTCGGTCGTCTTGCGCAGCGCCTGACCTACCACCACGGTGACTTCACGGATCCGGGGACCTATGCGGAGGTCGCCAAGGCGATCGACGGCAAGGAGCGGCCGGTCTTCTACCTCGAGATCCCGCCCTCGCTGTTCGGCACGGTCGTCAACGGCCTCGCGGATGCCGGTCTTACGGAGAACGCCCGGGTCGTGGTCGAAAAGCCGTTTGGGCACGACCGCGGGTCTGCGCGCGACCTGAACGCGACGCTCCACGCGCTCATCGACGATTCGCAGCTGTACCGCATCGACCACTACCTGGGGAAGATGTCGGTCGAGGACATCCTCTACCTGCGGTTCGCGAACACGATCCTCGAACCGGTCTGGAACCGGCACTTCGTCTCGTCGGTGCAGATCACGATGGGCGAGACCCTCGACGTCGCCGGCCGCGGCCACTTCTACGACCCGGTCGGTGCGATGCGAGACGTGGTGCAGAACCACCTGCTGCAGGTGCTGAGCCTCGTCGCGATGGAGCCGGTCACAGGACACGGTGTGGACGTCATCTCGGACCGCAAGCGCGACGTCTTCGTCGCGATGGCCGAGGCAGAGCCAACGCGGTGCATACGCGGCCAGTACCGCGGCTACCTCGACGTCGACGGGGTCGCGGCGGGCTCGCAAACCGAGACCTTCTGCGCGCTACGGCTCGAGATCGACAACTGGCGCTGGTCGGGCGTCCCCTTCTTCATACGCGCGGGCAAGTCGCTGCCCGTGAGCGTCACCGAGGTGCGCGTGGTCTTCAACACCACGCCGTGGTTAGGCTTCGTCCCGAGAGACGCGCCACGGCCGGAGCCGAATCAGCTCGTACTGCGCATCAGCCCCAAGCCAGGTGCGCGGATGCGCATGCAGGCAAAGGATGCCAACGGTCCCGGCCTACGCTCGGTGCAGCTCGACATGGAGTTCGAGAGCTTCGGTGGAGAGGGGCCGACCCCGTACGAGGTGCTCCTCGAGGCGGCGATGCGCGGCGACTCGAGCCACTTCGCACGCCAGGACGCCGTCGAGGAGACGTGGCGCGTCGTCCAGCCGCTGATCGACTCGCCGCCCCCGGTCGAGGTATACGAGCCCGGAACGTGGGGCCCTGCGTCCGCCGACGATCTCGTTCGCGACTACGGTGGTTGGAGGACCCCGTGGCTTCCATGAGTGGCGCGACAACGCTTCGGGAACGTCCCGCATGGAACGCGCTCGAGCGTCACCTCGACAGTATCCGGGACGCGCACCTCCGCGACCTCTTCGCCGAGGACGCCACGCGCGGCGAGCGGCTTGCCGCCGAGGGCGTCGGCATCTACCTCGATTACTCGAAGAACCGCGTCACCGACGAGACGCTGCGCCTCCTGCTCGAGCTCGCCGAGGAGTCAGGCCTTCCGGAGCGCACGGAGGCGATGTTCCGCGGCGATCGGATCAACCCGACGGAGAATCGATCGGTCTTGCACGTTGCCCTGCGCATGCCCCGCGAGCGGTCGCTCGTGGTCGACGGTATCGACGTCATCGCGGAGGTCCACGAGGTGCTCGACCGCATGGCCTCGTTCTCGGAACACATCCGCTCGGGTGAGTGGAAGGGTCACACGGGGAAGCCGATCCGCAACGTCGTGAACATCGGGATCGGCGGCTCCGACCTCGGGCCGGTGATGGCCTACGAGGCCCTCCGGCACTACACGCGCCGCAATCTCATCTTCCGCTTCGTCTCGAACGTCGACTCGACCGACCTCGTCGAGGCGACGCGCGATCTGGCGCCCGAGGAGACCCTCTTCGTCGTCTCGTCGAAGACCTTCACCACGCTCGAGACGATGACGAACGCACGCTCGGCGCGCGCGTGGGCCCTTGCCGCGCTCGGCGACGACGGTGCGATCGCCAAGCACTTCGTCGCCGTGTCCACCAACGCCGACGAGGTCGCGAGTTTCGGCATCGACCCGGAGAACATGTTCGGCTTCTGGGACTGGGTCGGCGGCCGCTACTCGATGGACTCGGCGATCGGCCTCTCGACGATGCTCGCGGTCGGGCCCGACCGGTTCCACGAGCTGCTCGCCGGCTTCCACGCGATGGACGAGCACTTCCGCACGACGCCGCTCGAGCGCAACCTTCCCGTGCTGATGGGGATGCTGTGCGTCTGGTACGCCGACTTCTTCGGAGCGCAGACCTACGGCGTGATGCCCTACAGCCAGTACCTGAAGCGCTTCCCCGCCTACCTGCAGCAGCTGACGATGGAGTCGAACGGGAAGAGCGTCAGGCTCGATGGCCGCCGCGTCGACTACGAGACCGGAGCGGTGTTCTGGGGCGAGCCGGGGACGAACGGCCAGCACAGCTTCTACCAGCTGATCCACCAGGGCACGAAACTGATCCCCGTCGACCTGATCGGCTTCGCGAAGACGCTCGATCCGCTCGGCGACCACCACGACATTCTCATGTCGAACGTGTTCGCCCAGGCCGAAGCGCTGGCGTTCGGCAAGACCGAGGACGAGGTGCGCGCCGAGGGCACGCCGGAAGCGGTCGTGCCCCACCGCGTGTTCGAGGGCAATCGTCCGTCGAACGTCCTCCTGGCCGAAGAGCTCACGCCGCACACGCTGGGGGCGCTCGTCGCCCTCTACGAGCACAGCGTGTTCGTGCAGGGCACCGTGTGGGAGGTCAACTCCTTCGACCAGTGGGGCGTGGAGCTCGGCAAGGCGCTCGCGCAGCGGATCGTTCCGGAGCTTACGAGCGATGAAGAGCCAGAGCTCTTGCACGACTCGTCGACGAATGCGCTCATCCGGCGCTACCGGGACCTCAGGTGATCAAGCTGCTCCTGTCGGACGTCGACGGCACGCTCGTTCGTCCGGACAAGTCGCTCGCGCCGAGCACAGTCGACGCCGTTCGGGGGCTGCACGACGCCGGAATCCACTTCGCCGTGACGAGCGGGCGCCCGCCGCGCGGCATGGAGATGCTCGTCGCGCCGCTTGCGATCCGCGCGCCGCTCGCCGGGTTCAACGGGGGTCTCGTGGTCGAGCCTGACTTCGACGTGCTCGAGGAGCATCTCGTTCCCGACGACATCGTTCCCCAGGCGATCTCGCAGCTCGAGTCCTTCGGGCTCACGGTCTGGCTCTACCGCGGCGTCGACTGGTTCGTACGCGACCGCGACGGTCCGCACGTCGACCGCGAGTCGCACACCGTGCAGTTCGAGCCGACAGTCGTCGAGAGATTCGACGACGTGAGCACGCGAGTCGCGAAGATCGTGGGCGTAAGTGACGACTTCGACGCCGTGGCTGCCGCCGAAAGCGCCGCGCATGACGGCCTCGACCTCCACGTCTCGGTCTCGCGCTCGCAGCCGTACTACCTGGACATCACGCACCCGCAGGCGAACAAGGGCGCCGTCGTGACATATCTCTCCGAGCGCTACGACCTCGCAGAGGACGAGATCGCGACCATCGGGGACATGCCCAACGACGTGCTCATGTTCGCCCGCTCCGCCCTCTCGATCGCGATGGGGAACGCGCACCGCGAGGTCCAGCGCGCGGCACGGCACGTCACGACGTCGAACGACGAGGACGGCTTCGCAAACGCCGTCGACCGCTACATCCTCGGAAGGAGCTAACCATGGCCACGGATACACCCATGCAGCTCGGAATGGTCGGCCTGGGCCGGATGGGCGCCGGGATCGTCCGTCGGCTCATGGCGGACGGACACAGCTGCGTCGGCTACGACATCCATGCGGACGCGGTGAAGGCGCTCGAGGCGGACGGCGCGCTCGGCTCGTCGTCGCTCGAGGAGTTCGCCGCGAAGCTCGACAAACCGCGCGCGGCCTGGGTCATGGTCCCTGCGGGGGACATCACGGACAAGACGATCGCCGCACTCGCCGAGGTCCTCGAAGCGGGCGACGTGATCATCGACGGCGGGAACACGCACTACATCGCGGACATCCGCCACGCCGAGGGGTTGCGCGAGAAGGGCATCCACCACGTCGACGTCGGTACGAGCGGCGGCGTGTGGGGGTTCGACCGCGGCTTCTGCCTGATGATCGGCGGCGAGACGGAGGTCGTCGACCGCCTGTCCCCCATCTTCGCCTCGATCGCGCCGGGCGTGGACGCGGCGCCGCGCACTCCGGGGCGCTCCGGCGAGCCCAGCCAGGCCGAGCACGGCTACTACCACTGCGGCCCGAACGGCGCCGGGCACTTCGTGAAGATGGTGCACAACGGCATCGAGTACGGGCTCATGGCCGCGTACGCGGAGGGACTGAACATCGTCGCGAACGCCGATGTGGGGAAACGGCAACAGGAGATGGACGCCGAGACCGCCCCGCTCGAGCACCCCGAGCTCTACCAGTACGAGATCGACACGGCCGAGGTCGCCGAGGTCTGGCGTCGAGGGAGCGTCGTCGGCTCGTGGCTGCTCGATCTCACCGCGCAGGCGCTCACGGAGTCGCCGAAGCTCGAGGAGTTCGCCGGGCGCGTCTCCGACTCGGGCGAGGGGCGCTGGACGTCGATCGCGGCAATCGAGGCGGGAGTGCCGGCGCCGGTGCTCACGACTGCGCTGTATTCGCGGTTCTCGTCCCGCGGGCTGGACGACTTCGAGAACCGGCTGCTCTCCGCGATGCGGAAGCAGTTCGGCGGCCACGACGAGAAGGCCGGCTGATGACTCTCGACGTCGAGGTCCTCCCCGACGCCCAAGCCGCGGCCGAGCGCGGAGCGGAGCTGATCGCCGGCGCCGCCGCACAGGCGATCGCCAAGCGGGACAGGTTCACGCTGGCCGTCTCGGGTGGGAGCACGCCGGGCGCGATGTTCGCGGCGCTGTACGGACGGATGCCCTGGGAGAAGGTGACGATCTTCCAGGTCGACGAGCGCATCGCTCCCGACGGCGATCCTCATCGCAACCTCACGTTGCTGCAGCGGAGCCTGCCGCCGGGCGGCGTGGCCGACGTACGGCCGATGCCCGTCACCGCGCACGATCTCGAGGAGGCCGCCACGGGCTATGCCTCCGCGCTCCCAGAGCGGCTCGACCTCGTCCACCTCGGGCTCGGCCCGGACGGGCACACGGCGTCGCTCGTCCCGGGCGATCCCGTG
Organism: uncultured Gaiellaceae bacterium; assembly: GCA_963787855.1. GTDB lineage: Bacteria > Actinomycetota > Thermoleophilia > Gaiellales > Gaiellaceae > GMQP-bins7. The sequence goes on along the minus strand of CAWBER010000006.1, from coordinate 13,215 downwards.
CTCGAGGTCGACGATCGCGACGTCGCTCTCACCGGCGAGTACCAGGGCCGACGCCGCATGACGCTCACGTATCTTCCACTCGACCGGGCACGCAGGATCCTCTGGCTCGTGACGGGCGACGACAAGATCGATGCGCTCGCCCGGCTCCGGGCAGGCGATACCTCGATTCCCGCCGGACGGATCACGACCGCGAACGCGCTCGTCATCGCCGACGCGGCTGCGGCAGGATCCGCGTCATGAGCGATCGCAAGTACCCCGTCGAGCCGCGCGCTCCTACCGTGCTCGCGGTCGACGTCGGCGGCTCGCACGTGAAGGCGGTGCTGAACGGCGTGGATGAGCGCCGCCGCTTCGTCTCCGGGCACAACATGACCGCCGAGGAGATGGTCGAAGGCGTCCTGAAGGAGACGGACGACTGGGAGTACGTCGGCGTTTCCGTCGGCGTTCCCGGCCCCGTGATCGACGGGAAAGTCGTCCGCGAGCCGGTCAACCTCGGGCCAGGCTGGGTCGGGTTCGAGTTCGAGAAGGCCTTCGGGAAGCCGACGAAGGTGGTCAACGATGCGGCCATGCAGGCGCTCGGGAGCTACGAGGGCGGCCGGATGCTCTTCCTCGGGCTCGGCACCGGGCTCGGCACCACGCTGATCATCGACGGAGTCGTCGCGCCCATGGAGCTCGGACACCTCCCGTACCGGAAGGCGACGTTCGAGGACTACGTCGGGGAGGCAGGTCTCGAGCGCGACGGACACAAGCGCTGGCAGAAGCACGTCGGCGAGACGATCGAGTACCTGTCGGCTGCCCTCCTCCCGGACTACGTCGTGCTCGGCGGCGGCAACGCCCGCGAGCTCGACGAGCTGCCGCCAAACTGCCGCCTCGGCCACAACGAGGACGCGTTCCTCGGAGGCTTCCGCCTCTGGGTCGCCGACTGAGCTAGAGGTCGAGACCGACGAGGTCGCCGATGCCCGCGATCGCGAGGTCGGCGGCGGGATGTGCTGCGACGACCTCGGGATCCGTGGCGAACTGCCCCTGAAGCGGACACACGGTGGTGACCCGCTCGCCCCAGAACTGCTTCGCCGCGGTCAGGATCCGGAGCTTGTCGTCCACCAGCACGTAGCGCTCGGCCGGATGACGACGCTCCACGTCGTCGAGTGAGAGCTCCTTGTGCACGTAGACGAGGACGTGCCCCTCGACCGCCGCCGCGATCCCGGCCTGCTCGACCTTGCGCGGCTGGAACACCGCGTCGCCGTCGGTGACGACGACCGTAGGCCCACGCGTGCGGAGATGCGCCAGTGCATCGAGGGCACCCGGATACAGGCGCTCGGCGAAGGGATAGTCGAGGAGGTAGCGCGCTGCGCCGAGAAGGTGCGGGTCCCGGCCTTCACCCTCCCACCACTCCTGCACGGCTCCTAGGTAGTCCCGGTACTCGAGCTCGACGAACCGTCGCTCCTGGATCGACCAGTACCGGCTCGCGAGCTCCCGGCCGTGCCCCGCCGTGAGGTGCGCCTGGAGGTCGTCGCGGAACCGGTCGTTGTCGAGGAGCGTGTTGTCGACATCGACGAGGTACGTCGCCGCGGTCACGGCCACTCCTCCCACCTCCTGTGCAGATCGCGTCGGACTAGCGGCGCCGACGAGGCCCGCCGGTCGCGACGCGGCCGCGACCGAACGCGTCGATCCGACCCCAGCGCCCGGGGATGTCGAGCAGCTCGAGATGGCCGATCGAGCGCGGCAGCGCCGGATCGACCACGAGGTGCTCGCCGTGCGGCTCGAGGCCGAGCATCGTGCGGAGCAGGAGGAGCGGCGTTCCCGTCGACCACGCCTGCGGGCTGCACGCGGTCGGGTACTGCACCGGGTATTTCGTCTGCTCGCGTCGGTAGCCGCCGAACGCCTCGGGCAGACGGCCGTCGAAGAACTCCGCCGCATCCAGGATGCCGGCGGCGATCTCGGCGGCTTCGTCCTTGAAGCCGTAGCGCCGCAGGCCCCACGCGATGAACGAGTTGTCGAACGGCCAGACCGTGCCGACGTGGTAGCCGATCGGGTTGTAGCGCCCCTCGCCCTCGGCCAGGGTGCGAACGCCCCAGCCGGAGAAGAGCCGCGGCCCGAGGAGGTGACCTGCGACCGCCTTCGCCTTCGTCTTGTCGACGATCCCGCTCCAGAGCAGATGCCCGTTGTTCGACGCCAACGCGTCGACCTTGTTGCCGTGCTGAATCGAGCGCGAGCGCGAAGTACTCGCCGTCCTCGACCCAGAAGTCGCGGTTGAAGCGCCGCTTCAGATCCGCCGCATCGCGCTCGAGCTTGCCGGCGAGGTCGGCGTCCTTCCAGATCTCGCGCGCGAGCCTCGCGCCGCGCATCTTCGCGTCGTATGCGTATCCCTGGAGCTCGCACGTCGCGCGCGGGAAGCCCGGGAGCTCCCCGTCGCGGAACGAGATCGAGTCCCACGAGTCCTTCCAGCACTGGTTCTCGAGCCCGGTCTCCTCGTTTCGGCGCCGGTACCAGATGTACCCCGTGCCCTGGAGGTCTGCGTACTCGTCGATCCAGTTGAGAGCCGCGCGTGCTTCGATCTCGAGCTCGCGGACGAGCGCGCGGTCCCCAGTCCAGCGCTCGTACTCGTCGAGCAACACGACGTAGAGCGGAGTCGCGTCGACGGCGCCGTAGTAGGGGGAGTGCGGCCGCTCCTCGAATGCCGTCATCTCCCCGTACCGCATCTCGTGGAGGATCCGACCGGGATCCTCGTCGCGGAAGTCGTCCGACCGCACCCCCTGCCAGTCGCCGAGCGCGCGCAGCGTCGTCGCCGCCAGCTCGGGCGTGAAGGGCAGTGCCTGGAGGCTCGTGAAGATGCTGTCGCGACCGAACATCGTCATGAACCAGGGCAGGCCGGCCGCCGGGAGCGCATGCCCGCCTGCGATCGGCGGCGAGAAGCGGAGCGCCGCGAGGTCGACGAGGCTCCGCGTGTAGGTCGCCTTGAGTGAGTCATGGTCGCATTCGATACGTGGCGCACCGTCGATCCACTTCGCGAGGTTCCTCTGCATGCGGGCCTGGGCGCGCTCTGGATTGCGAGCACCCTCCGCAGCCTGGCCCGGTCCCAGACCCGCCGTGATTACGTCGAGCCCCGTCTTCCACTCGCCGTGAGGATCGACGCGGATCTTGAATGTCAGCCCACCGTGGTCGAACCTCGCCGGTTCCGTCGACGAGATCTCCGTGGCTCGGCCGAACGTCCCGCGGTCGTAGCCCAGGCGCAGCCTGCCGTTCTCGACGCGAGTCGAGTACTTCCCCTTCTTCGCGATCGCGTCCTTGACCTCGAACAGGTCCGCGAAGTCGCACGCGGCGTCGATCCGCACGGTGAGGTTCGCCGCCTTGTCCGCGTGGTTCAGGATCGTGAGCTCCTCGTGGAAGCCGTCTGCGACCGCCCTCTGGCGGATGACGGACAGCTTCGCGTCGATGTAGACGGTTCCGGTGCCGGGCACGAGGAAGAAGCGGGTCTCGAAGTACTGGAGGTCGTCGACGGAGAGCGCGTTGAGACGCTCGCCGTTCACCGTGAGGATCCACCTGGAGAGGAAGCGGGTGTCGAAAGAAAAGAGGCCCGTCGGATCGGTGAGCGACGCTTCGATGTCTCCGCGCTCGTCGCTGACGACGAAGGTATTGCCATCGAGGATCTTGACGAGGTCGTCGCTCACGCTTTCCTCTTCGCGTAGCCGGCGGCTCTACGGCTCGGCTTCTTCGCCGGCGGCCCAGGGAAGAGCCGCTGGACGAGCACGAGCAGCCTCCAGTCGCCTTCCATGGCCAGCTCGCCGCGGAGCAGGGCGGCGACGGGATTCAGCTCACCGGTGGCGATCTGGCCGAACACGGCGCGATCGGCGCGGATGACACTCTGCCCGCCGGAGCCCCTCCCCGAGACCGAGATCTGCCCCTTGTCGACCGTCACGTACCTACGCTCGACGCGCTTGCCGTCGACGATGTCGAAGCGGACCGAGCCGCTCAGCTTCCGCAACAGTGGCTCCTGGCCCCGTTGTGAGAGCTCGTCGAAGAAGCGCCTGGTCGGGTCGGCTGACGGCGTCGCCATTCCGTAACCCTAGTACTCGTCGCCAGGCAGCTGAACAGGAGTAGCTGACACGAGCCGCGTGGCCGCGAACGGGTACACGAGCACCGAGATCATCCCGGCGCCGATGAGAGACGCTCCCACGCCGTCGGAGATGTCGCCCTTCTCGGAGCCGATCCCGACGATGGCGACGATCAGCGGCAGCCCCGTGGCGCCCAGAAGCGCCAGGCTCGCAGTCTGCCGCGCTCCGAGCTCGCGGAGCCACAGGAGCGCCGACGCCCCGCGCGCGACGAGCAGCAGCGCGAGGAACAGCGCTGCGAGCGCAAGGCCCTCGGCAGTGAGCAGGCTGTCGATGTCGAACGTCATCCCGGTGACGACGAAGTAGACGGGGACGAGGAACCCGAAGCCGATTCCCTCGAGCCGGACACGCACGATCCGCCCCTCGGGCGAGTCGAGCACGAGCCCCACCAGCACACCCGCCGCGAATGCCCCGAGGACGAACTCGAAGCCCGCGTCGGCCGCCAGGAACACGAGAAACGCGAGCAGCAGGATCGACGCGCGGACACCGACCTGCCCCGTCGTATGCAACGTGTCCTGCAGAATGCGGAGGAGTCGCGGCGGGCGCGCTTGCGTCGCAACGATGGCCGCACCCGCGACCAGTAGGCCGAACCCCAGCAGCAGCACGAACTCCGTCACCTCTCCGTACACGCTCGTGAGGAAGACGGAGATGAAGATGATCGGCCAGAACTCGCCGGCCACTCCGGTCCCCAGCACTGCACGACCGAGTGGGGTCGGAAGAACGCCCGCATCCGAGAGGATCGGCACGAGTGCGCCGAGCGCCGTCGTCACGAGGGCGACGCCGAGCAGCCACCACTCGGCGTCCACGCCGGCCTGCTGGAGGACGAGACCGACTGTCAGACCGATCGCGAGCGATATCGCCCAGCCGATCGTGCCGCGGCGGAGAACGGTGCGCGGCACGTGGTGCTCGATCACCTCGAGGCCGGCGAAGAAGAACAGCAATGCCAGGCCGAAGTCGGAGAGGAAGTTGATGTAGGGATCGAGCTCGGCGAGCCCGAGCACCTCGGGGCCGATCAGGATTCCGAGCACGATCTCGACGACGACCGTCGGCAACACGAGCCGCAGGTGCCACCTCGAGAGCACGGCGCCGAGCGTCGTCGCGAGGAAGACGAACACGAGCGACTGCGCCTCGTCCCTCGTGAGCTCGGCGGCGAGTAGCTCGATGCTCACTCCGCTCGTCCCGTCGGGCCGCCGATGCCCTGGCGATCCGACCGGCCGGCCAGATCGACATCCACAGTCGAGCCCCACCTCGCGGCGACAGCGTCGTCGAGCCGCTCGAGCTCGCGAAGCACGGCATCGCGTCGCCCGGGCAGCACGCTCTCCGACAGCTCGTCGAGCATCGCACGGAGCCGCCGCACGACCTGGATGGACGCGCCGCCGTACTCGCGGATCTCGGTCAAGCTCAACGCCAGATAGTCACCCCACCGACGCACGGGCACGACGAGCCCGGCGTCCATCTCCTCCAGTGGGGTGGCCTCGTCGGAGAGGTCCGTCTGCCCCACGAGCCGCAGGAGATCCTCCAGGTGGTCGACCACCTGCACCGCCGTCGTGGGATCGTTGACCGCCGGAGAGAGCGCGCGGATCGCGATGTCGACCATGATCCGCACGGCGAACGCCGGATCCTGCTCGATCGTCCGCTCGACGCCGAGCGCGACGAGCGAGCGGAGTCGCTCCTCCGCCTCCGGTCCCGGGTCACGCCCATAGAGCTCGATCAATACCGCTCCGGCGGAGACGAAGTCGCCGATCGGATGGCGCAGCACGACGAGACACTCGTGGTCGTGAGCCCACTTCCCCAGTCCGCGGAAGTCGATCGCCTGGATCGCGCCGCCGTGGGTCATGCGAACGACGCGCACCGGATCGCCGGGAGGGCTGAACGGCGCCGGCACCACCGCGGGAGCGTCCGGCGCGGGCAGCCTCCGCGAGTACCTCGCGCAGTGCTTTCCGCCCCGCCCGAGCGACGAGCGCGGCGACGGCGACCGGCCGCAGCCGGTGGATCGCCCGGTCCAGGAAGACCACGAACATCAGGATCCCCAGACCGAGGAACGCCCCCGCCAACGTCACCCCCAAGTCCGGGACGTCGTTCTCCTCGACGTTCCGCATGAGCGTGTACGAGAACGTGAACGTGCCGATCAAGACTGCGAGCACCGCCTTGAAGGCCCGGTCGCGGTAGAAGATCCGCATGTAGCGAGCGGAGAACGTGTTCGTCGACATCTGCACGATGAGCACGCTCACCGTGACGACGAACCCGACGAGGCCCACGCTCGCCGCCACCACGGCCGCGAGCACGGCTTCGGCGGTCGACGCCGAGTACTCCCAGCGGGTCGAGAGGTCTGTGAGCGAGCTGAGATCCGTCGAGGCGAAGCCAAGGGTCCACCCGAGCGCGCCGCCGAGCAGCGGGATCACCCACAGGCTCTCGCGCAGGTAGCGGCGGAGCCGAAACGCGAGGCTCCAGGTCACCGAGGCTCGGCGGCCGTGTCCTGCGCGTGGTATTCGGCGAGCAAACGCCTCTCGTCGTCGTGCTTCGGGAACATGAAGAAGACGAGCACCGCGCCGAGGACGATCGCGACGACGCCGGCGGTGTACGCCCAGTCGTCGCCGTCGAGGAACGCCTGCTTGGCGCCGGCGATGATCGCGTCGGCGTACTGGGGGTGCTGCTCCGCTACCGCCTCAGCGCTGTCGAACGACTTCGTGAGCGCCGCCTGTGTCGAGTCCGTGATGCTCTTGTCCGATGCGGCGATCTCCGATGAGACCGCGGCCGCATACCCGGCGGTCAGGAGCGCCCCGAAGATCGACTGCATGATCGCGCCGCCCAGGTCACGCTGGAGGTCGGCCGTCCCCGACGCCATGCCGGCGCGTCTCACAGGCACCGACCCGGTGAGCGAGTGCGAGGCCGGGGTGCCGGCGAGGCCGACGCCAGCGCCGATGAAGATGTACGCGAGCGCGATGTGCCAGTAGGGCGAGCCCTCGCTCCAGACGAGGAGCATCCACAAGAACGCGGCGAACAGGAACACGTAGCCGCAGAGCAACGTGAATCGCGCGCCCCGCGCTTCGATGAGTTTCGCCGATCGCGGAGCGACGACGACCATGACGAGTGCCGCGGGAATGATCGCGGATCCGGCGTCGAGCGTGGAATACCCGAGGACGTTCTGGAGGTACTGCTGGCTCACGAACATGGCAGCCATCAACGAGCCGAAGACGATGATGCCGGCGCAGGCCGCGACCCAGAAGATGCGGCGGGACGCGATCTCCAGGTCGTACAGGGGGTTCGGTGCTCGGCGCTGGCGGACGAAGAAGGCGAGCAGCGCCGCCGCGGCGATCGCGGCGAGACTGAACACGAGGGCTCCCTCGTTCGGCACGGGAGCGAAGTTGATCGCGAGGATGAGCGACCCGACGAGGACGACGGAGAGGATTCCACCGAGGTTGTCGACGGGCTCACTCGTCTCGTTGACATGGCTCGGCACGAAGAGAAAGGCCATTGCGAGCGCGACGACCGCGAGCGGCAGAGTGATCAGGAAGACCGACCCCCATTCGAACTCCTCGAGCATCGCGCCCGCAACGAGTGGCCCGAGCGACGCGATGGCGCCGCCCAGAGCCGACCACAGCGCTATCGACTTCGTCCGCCCCGGTCCCGACCAGAGCGCAGCGATGAGCGCGAGCGTCGTCGGATAGGCCATTCCGGCCGCGAGTCCGCCCCCCACGCGGGCGACGAAGAGCACTTCGTCCGAGGGTGCGAAGCCCGCGAGGAGCGACATGGGAATCGCGAGCGCCGTTCCGAGGACGAGCAGCAGCTTGCGCCCGTAGCGATCGCCGATCGCACCGAGGTAGAGCACCGAGGCGGCGAGCCCGAGCGAGTAGCCGACGGCGATCAGGTTCAGCGTGACCTGAGACGAGTCGAACGCCTCCCCGATCGACGGCAGCGCGACGTTCGCGACCGAGAGGTTCAGGTTGGCGACGCCGGCGACGAGGATCAGCGTGACGAGGACGATGCCCGCGCGGTCGGGCCCACTCGCGCCGGTTTCCGCCTGGACGTCCGAGCCGGCCATCCGACGATTCCATCAGATGGACGGCCAGGCCGCATTGCGCATAGGGTTACGGGCGCAAGGAAGCGCGAACCTGAACGGAGGCTATGAATGGAAGAGATCGGCCCTGTCGAGTACATGATCGTGTCGTTCCCCGGCAACCGGTTCACAGGCGAGATCGCGCCTGCACTCGGGAAGCTCGTCGAGTCGAACACGATCCGGATCATCGATCTGGCGTTCGTGAGCAAGGACACGGACGGCTCCATCGGAGCTTTCGAGCTCAGCGACATCGACGAGGAGGTCCGGCGCGGCCTCGATGCGCTCGGCCTCGAAGCGACCGGGCTTCTCGGCGAGGAGGACCTGATGGACGCCGCCGACGCGCTCGAGCCGGGCTCGTCGGCAGCGATGCTCCTCTGGGAGGACATCTGGGCAGCCGAGCTCGCGTCCGCCCTCCGGGGCGCAGGCGGCGAGCTCGTCACGATCGGTCGCATTCCACACGATGTCGTCACGGAGGCGCGCGAGGCGCTGTCCGCCGCGGCCGCCAACGCCACACAGGAGGACTGACATGTTCCGTCGCAGAGGAGGTCTCGTTCGCGCGGCCGCGACGACCGCGGTCGTCGCCGGGACCGCCGGCGCGGTCCGGCACCGGCAGGATCAGAAGTACGCCGCGCAGGACCAGGAGGCGTACGACCAGCAGATGGCGGCACAGCAGGCCGCCGCGGCGCAGGCAGCCCCAGCTGCACCGGCCGCGCCCGACTACGCCGCCGAGCTCGAGCAGCTCGCGCAGCTGAAGGCGCAGGGAATCCTCACCGAGGAGGAGTTCGAAGCCAAGAAGAAGCAGATTCTCGGGATCTGAGCTTCGAAAACGCCATGCCGAAAGGAGATCTGAGTGCTCGCAGCTGACTACCCGTTCCTGGACATCCTCTGGACGATGTTCATCTTCTTCCTGTTCATCATCTGGATCTGGATCCTCATCACCGTCTTCGCCGACATCTTCCGGCGCAAGGACGTCTCCGGATTCGGGAAGGCCGCATGGATCGTGTTCGTGATCCTGCTGCCGTATCTCGGCGTCCTCGTCTACCTGATCGCGAACCACGACGGGATGGCCGACCGCAACATCGCGCAGATGCAGAAACAGCAACAAAAGCAGGATGCGTACATCCAGTCCGTCGCCGGGTCGGGCGGCGCGGCCGCCGAGATCGAGAAGGCGAAGGGCCTGCTCGACTCCGGCGCGATCACGCAGGCCGAGTTCGACGCGATCAAGCAGAAGGCGCTGGCCGCCGGATAGTGCGACGCTGCCCGTGGAGCGCCCGGTCTCCGGGCGCTCCACGTCAGCCGTCGTAACCGGACGCTAGGCTCGCTCGATCTCCGACGTCGCCCTCCCCGTTCCCGCCTCCGCCGATCCACCAAAACGGCGGATCCTCCGCATCGCTGCCTGGATCGCCGGGCTGCTTGTCGCACTCGCGGCGCTCCACCTCGCGGGGATCGACGTCCTCGGCTGGTTCGAGGACCTGTGGAGCACGCTCACAGAGATCTCGATCGGGTGGATCATCCTGGGCTGCATCTTCCAGGGACTCCAGACAGTGCTCACGGCCCTCGGCTGGTACGGGATCCTCCGATATGCGTATCCCGGCGGAGTGACCTACATGCCGGTGCTCGCTGCGTACGCGACGGGCGTCGCGCTCAACAACTTCGTGCCGGCGAACATGGGCACGTTCGTGATGCTCCTCATGTTCGTCGCGATCGTCCAGAGCGCGACGTTCCCGGGCGTCCTCGGCGGGTACGTCGTGCAGAAGATCTTCTACGTCATCATCGGCACGCTGATCTACGTCTATCTCTTCGCGGCGGTCGCAGGATCGTTCGACTTCCAGTTCGGTAACGAGCGGGACGCGATCACGAACCACCCCGTGCTGACGCTCGGGATCATCGCCGGCGCGATCTTCCTCGTCGCCCTGCTCCTCCGCGTCTTCTGGGCCTGGGTGAAGAAGATGTGGGCGAGGGCGATGCAGGGCGCAGCGATTCTCGGCGACCTCGGTGCCTACGTGAAGCTCGTCCTACTCCCGCAGATAGGCGGCTATGCGGCGAAGGTCATGGTGATCGTCGTCTTCCTCGCTGCCTACGGCATCCCGGTGACGTTCGGCTCGGTCATGAGCGTGCTCGGCTCGAACCAACTCGCGAACATCCTCTCCTTCACCCCGGGCGGGATCGGCGTGAACCAGGCGTTCAACACGTTCGCACTCGGGGCGTACACGGACGACACCACCGCGACCGCGTACTCGCTCGGGCAGCAGCTGATCACGACCGCCTTCAACGTCGGCTTCGCGATCCTCCTGATCTGCCTCGTCTTCGGCTGGCACGGAGGCTCGACACTCGTGAAGGACTCCTATGCCGACGCGAAGGTGAAGAAGGGCGAGATGGGCGCCGATCGACGCGAGAAGAAGGAGGCGAAGCGCGAGGCACGCCGCGAGGGTTCGCGCAGCGGTCTCCTCGGCGTCTTCAGGCGCTCCGGCAACGAGGACGGCGACGGTTGACGCTTGACGCGGCGGCGTGCATGCGAGAGGGTTGACGGCCCGTGTGCTGTCTCGCCCTCACCGCCGGGTTCCTCGGCCCCCGCATCGCCCTCTTCATCTGGTGGGTGTTCGGGAACAAGGTCGATGTCGCGTTCGACACCTGGATCTGGCCGCTTCTGGGCCTGGTCTTCTTGCCGTGGACGACGCTCGCGTATGTCGTCGCATGGGGTCCGATCGACGCGGTGAGCGGTGCAGGCTGGCTGCTGGTCGCGCTCGGGTTCGCCGCCGACATCGCGACGTACAGCGCGCGCGCCGCGAAGTCGCGCTACCAGACGGCCTACTGAACTAGCGCCTGGGCTGCTTCCTCGATCTCGTCCTCGGAGACGAGAACGAGTCGCGCCGCGTCCCCGAGCGGGACGAAGGAGTCCTTGCTCGCAACTCGTGCGATGTCCCCGTCGTAGCCGGCGTCGACGAGCTCCGCGACAATGCCCTCAGAGACACCGCCGGTGCGACGAGTCTCGTCGACTACGAGGACACACCCGGTCGCGTGCGCCGCACGCAGGATGTCCTCAACCGGGAGCGGAGCGAGCCACCGAAGGTCCAGGACGCGTGCTTGGATTCCGTCCGCCGCCAGGCGGCGGACGACGCGCAGCGACAGGTGCAGGCCGTTGGCCCACGTCACGATCGTCAGGTCGTCGCCGTCCCCGTACGTGCGCGCGGAACCGACCGGAACGTGCTCGTCGGTGAGCGCCGCCGCCCACTCGTCGTCCCCCTGCTCGTGGAGATCCCGCGAGTGGTAAAGCGCGATGGGCTCGAGGAAGACGCATACGGAACCGTCGACGGCCGCCGACGTCGCGCAGGTGACCAGCATCGCCGCCGCATCGTCCGCGCGTGCCGGGGAGGCGATCACGAGGCCGGGGATGTCGCGCAGCACGCCGACCGCGTCGTCGTTGTGGAAGTGCCCTCCGAACCCGCGCTGGTAGCCGTAGCCGGCGATGCGGATCACCATCCCGTTCCGGTAGGCCCGCTGCGAGAAGAACTGCAGGGTCGACGCCTCCCCGCGGAGCTGGTCCTCCGCGTTGTGCAGGTACGCGAGGTACTGGATCTCTGGGACCGGCAGGAAGCCACTCACGGCCGCGCCGAGCGCGAGCCCGAGGATGGACGTCTCGTCGAGGAGCGTGTCGAAGACGCGCCCCGACCGAAGCGCGCGTGCAGCCCGCGCGTGACCCCGTAGACGCCGCCCTTCACGGCGATGTCCTCGCCGAAGAGCAGAGCACTCTGGTGGTGCTCGAGCACGGCGGCGAGACCGGCTCGATTCCCTGCGCCAGCGTCAGCTGCTCGGCGGCTGCGAGGTGCACGCGGCGCGCCTTGTCGGCGACCGTTCCATACGAGCGCGGCGCGAGCGGGGCCATGACCTGCTCGGCGGTGGTCATCTGCGGCAGAGCGACGACCTCGAGCGCGAGCTTCCTCACTTCGTCGCGCGCCGCGAGATAGTCGTTCGCGAGCTCTTCGCCGGTGGCACGCCCGGCTGAGACGAGCCAGCGCGCCGTGCCGAGGATGGGGTCGCGCTCGTAGTCGGCGCGGATCGCCTGCGGCGTCCGGTAGGCGATCTCGGCGTCCGCCCCCGCGTGGCTCAGGTAGCGGACGGTCCGCAGGTGGAGCACCGCCGGTCGTCTCCGCTCACGCACCCACCCGGCCAGCTCGCTCGTCATGGCGAGCACCTCCGCGGGATCGTGCCCGTACGCGATCTCGTAGCGGATCTGCTCTCGGGCGGTGAGGGCGGACTCGACCCAGCCCGGCGGGGTCGGGACGCTGATGCCGAGCCCGTTGTCCTCACACACGAACAGAACCGGCAGCGGCAGGCCCTGGAACGAGATCTGCGCCGTCGTGCTCAGCGCGGCCTGAGCCGTCGCGTGGCTCAGCGAGGCGTCGCCGAACGAGCACAGGACGATCGCATCCTCTCTCCAGGGGCTCCGCACGCCGAGCCGGGCTGCGCGGTCGATCGCCAGCGCGATCCCGACAGCGCGGGGTAGGTGCGATGCGATCGTCGACGTCATCGGGATGACGGCGAGCTCCTTGCGCCCGAAGACCTTGTGCCGGCCACCGGCAATCGGCTCGACAGCGGCCGCGACGACGCCGAGCATGACGTCGCGGAGACCGTCGATATCGACCTGTGACGCACGTGCGAGGTAGAACGCGCCCGACCGGTAGTGCAGGAGGGCAGGGTCGTCGACGCGCAGCGCGAGCGCGACCGCGGCGTTCGACTCGTGGCCGGCGGATCCGATCGTGTAGAAGCTCCGCCCGTGCTGCTCAGCCAGCGCGCGGCGTAGTCGGCCTGCCGGCTGTCGACCTGCGCGCGCCAGATCTCCTCGACCTCCGGCGGAGCCGAGCGCATCGCCGCGCTCGGCTCAGCGCCCTCAGCGCCTCGAGGAGATGCTTCTCGAGCGGATCCGGCTCGTCAGGCGGCGACCGGCTGCTCCAGCTCGGCGCTCCACTCGCCCGCGGCCGCGAGCGCGTTCATCCGCGCTCGATGCACGAACGCACCCTGCGCCGCCTCCGCGTTCGCGGCATCTCCACCCCA
>CAWBER010000005.1:0-29257 GCA_963787855.1 uncultured Gaiellaceae bacterium | reverse complement strand
TGGGTGCTTCGGATCCGCGTAGATCGCCTCCGACGGCCCGATTTCCACGATTCGGCCGAGGTAGAGAATCGCGATCCGGTCGCAGAAGAACTTCGCCGTCGCAAGGTCGTGCGTGATGTAGAGATACGTGAGATCGAGCTCCCGTCGAAGGTCGAGCATGAGCTCGAGGATCTTCGCCCGGACGCTCATGTCGAGCATCGAGACGGGCTCGTCGGCAACGAGCAGGATCGGGTTCAGGATGATCGCCCTGGCGATAACCGCGCGTTGCTTCTGGCCGCCCGACAGGTCCGACGGGTACTTGCCGAGAAACTGCTCGGCTGGTGCGAGACCGACGGTCTCGAGGGTCTCAGCGACGCGGCGCTCGAGCTCATGCCCGCTGACCACCTTGTGGATGCGCAGGGGGTGGCCCACGGAATCTTCGATCGTCATCGCGGGATTCAGCGACGCGTGCGGGTCCTGGAACACGATCTGCATCTGGCGGCGGAGCGTCCGGAGCTCGCGTTCGGACATCGTCGTGATCTCTTCGCCGTCGAACCGCACGCTTCCATCCGTCGCGCGAACGAGCCCGAGGAGCGTCCTGCCGAGCGTTGTCTTTCCGCTCCCGGACTCGCCCACGAGCCCGAGCACCTCTCCCCTCCGGAGGTCGAAGGAGACGTCGTCCACGGCTTTGACGTTGCCTGCCTCCCTCCCGACGAGGCGCTGGCCGAAGCTGCCGCGAATCGAGTAGTGGGTCCGAAGGCCGCGGACGGAGACCAGAACGTCGTCGTCGACGCCGACCTCAGGCCTCGTCTGCAACGCTGATCTCCTCCCGCCCGAGCTTCTCTGCGCCCCCCTCGGGGATCTGGTCGTTGGGGCCGTGCAGCCAGCACAGCACTCGACGGTGGTCGATCCGCTCCTCGACAGGATGCTTGTCCGCGCACACCGACATGGCCTCGGGACAGCGGGGGCGGAAGCGGCACGCTGGAGGCGGTGCGATCAAGTCTGGAGGAGCGCCCGGAATCGAGTGCAGGTCTGTGGTCTCCAGCGAGATCGTCGACCGGAGCAGCGCTTGCGTATACGGGTGCGCCGGCTCCGCGAAGACGTCCCGCGCGGCGCCTTCCTCGACGATCTCGCCCGCGTACATCACAGCGACGCGATCGCATGCCTCGGCGACGATCCCGAGGTTGTGCGTGATCAGAAGCAACGCGGTGCCGAAGTTCTCGCGCAGGTCGGCGAGGATGCTCAGGATCTGCGCCTCGACGATGACGTCGAGCGAGGTCGTCGGCTCGTCGGCGATGAGGAGCTTCGGGCGCAGGACAAGTGCAAGCGCGATCATGATCCGCTGCCGCATGCCGCCCGAGAACTCGTGCGGGTACTGACGAAATCGAGTCGGAGGAATGCCCGTGCGTCCCAGCGTCTCGAGCGAGCGCTTCCGGATCTCGCGGTCACCGAGGCGCGGCTCATGCTGCTCGAGCGTCTCGCGGAAGTGGTCCTCGATCCGCATGAGCGGATTCAGGCGCGTCATCGGCTCCTGGAAGATGAGCCCGAGCTCCGGCCCGCGGTAATCCCGAAGCTCCTTCGCCGACATCGTGAGGAGGTTCTTGCCTCCGTACTGCACCTCGCCGTCCGCGGCTGCACTCTCCGGCAGGAGGCCCAGAATGCCCCGTCCTAGCGTCGACTTGCCGCAACCCGACTCACCGACCAGCCCGAGGACCTCGCTCGTGCCGATGTCGAGCGAGACTCGGTCGACCGCTCGCACCGTGCCGCGCAGGGTCCCGTAGTAGACGCGCAAGTCGCGCACCGAGACAACCGGCGTCGCGCTCATCGCCGCTCGGCTTCGGGCTGAGCGCCGAGATCGACCTCGACCTTCGGCCGCTTTCGCAGGACCGGGTTCATCGTCTCGTTCACGCTCTCACCGAAGAGGGTGAGGCCGAGGACCAATAGGACGATCGCGGCCCCCGGGAACAGACCGGTCCACCAGATCCCGGACGCGGCGTCGGAAACCGCTCGATTGACGTCGTAACCCCACTCCGCCCCGTCGGTCGGCTGGATTCCGTAGCCGAGGAACCCGAGCGCCGCGAGCGTCAGGATGGCATCGGCTGCGTTCAACGTCGCGAGCGGCGGAACGTTCTGGACGACGTTGAAGAACACGTATTTGCGGATGATCGTGAAGGGGCGAGCTCCGAGAGCGCGCGCGGCCTCGACGAACGGCTCCTCCTTGATGCTGATCGTGTGATTCCTGACGACGCGGAAGTAGAGCGGGATGTAGACGACGGTGATCGCGATGGCGGCGGTGAAGATCCCCTGCCCGACCTTGTCCGCCAGCAGGAATGCGATGACGATCGCAAGCATGAGGAACGGAATGACGAGGAGCACGTCCATCAAGAGCACGAGCACGCGGTCGAGCTTCCCGCCGAAGTACCCGGACAGCAGTCCCAGAGGCACGCCAACCGTGATCGAGAAGAACAGCGACACAAGGACGACCTTGAGCTCGGTCCGGGTTCCCCAGATGATTCTCGACAGGACGTCCGTCGACTGCACGTTCGTCCCGAAGAGATGGTCTCGGGACGGCGCTTCGAGCTGCCGGAAGCGCTCGCCGTTCGCCTGGAAGGCGTCGAAGTCGTATGGCGCAAGCCACGGGGCGAAGATCGCGATGAACACGAACGCCAACGTGATTCCCACACCCAGCCACAGCATGGTGCGCGTCATTCCGCGCGCCTCGCCGATCGGCGCGAGCGCCCGTCTCATTCCTCCGAGCCTCGGCCGGGTAACCGCCGCCGGCGCGCTCTCTACCTGCGGAACCGTGGCCATCAGTACCTGATTCGCGGGTCGATGTATGCGTTCACGAAGTCGATGATCACGCTGACGGCGACGACAATCAGCCCGACGACGATGATGATCCCCTGGACCGCCGTGTAGTCGCGGTTCTGCAAGTACAGGAGCAGCGTGTGTCCGATGCCGGGCCAGTTGAACGTGGTCTCCGTCAGGACAGCGCCCGAGAACAGCAGCGCGATCGTGAGCCCGACGACCGTGATCACCGGGACCAGTGCGTTCTTGAACGCGTGGTGGTAGACGACCGAGCGTTCGTCGATTCCACGCGCCCGCGCCGCCTCGATGTAGTCGTCTTTCATCGTCCTGATCACGTTGACGCGGACGAGCCGGATGAAGACCCCGGCCGTGACGAGCCCGAGCGTTACCGCCGGCAAGACGAGATGCTTCGAGACGTCCACGAACGCATCCCAGTCGCGATTGATGAGCGTGTCGATCGTGTAGATGTTCGTGTGCTTCTCGAGTGTCGCGTCGACGATCGGGCTGGCGCGATCCGAGGTCGGGAGCCAGCCGAGATAGGAACCGAAGAAGAGCTGCGCCATGAGGCCGAGAAAGAAGACCGGCATCGCGTAGATGAGGACCCCGAAGATCCGTCCGCCGCCGTCGATCCAGGTGTCCCTGTATCGGCCGGCAAGGAGCCCTAACGTGAGCCCGACGACGATCGCCACGATCATGGCGAAGAACGTCAATTCGAGTGTCGCGGCGCCGTTCTCCTTGATGATGTCACCCAGCGGCCGCCTGTCGGTGATCGTCGTACCGAAGTCGCCACGCGCGATGTCGGCGAGATAGTCGCCGTACTGGACGAGGATCGGCCGGTCGAACCCGAGATCCGCCTTGATCTTGTCGACCTCTTCCTTCGGCACTCTGCCACCGAGCGCCGACGAGATGGGATCGCCAGGCGCGACTCGCATGAGCAGGAAGACGAGCGTCAGCAGGACGAACACCATCGGGATCACGAGCGCCAGACGCGTGAGCGCGTATTGCCTGAGGGACGTGCCTTTCGCAGCGGCCATGACCGGTAACCGTAGCCCGTAGTTCAGGCCCGCGCGGATACGAGCGTGGCGGGCGAAAGAGGCGCGTGGGGCGCCGCGAACGGCGCCCCACGCTGTTTCGATCTACGACTTCGAGATCTTCCAGTACCGCATGATGAACGACGCGTTGAGAGTGCCCGGCACCCCTCGCACGTTGTTCCTGGCGACGGCGATCATGCTCGCCTGCCAGTACGGGATTATCGGCGCGTCTTCCGCCGCCAACCTCTGGATCTGGCGGTAGATGCCGAATCGCGCATCGTCGTTCCGCGCCGCCAGTGAGGCCTTGATCAGGTTGTCCATCCGCGTGCTCTTGTACCCGTTCGCGAGGAACGTGTCCGAGCGATAGAACGGGACCGCGTAGTTCTCGATGTCGACGTAGTCCGGGAACCAGCCGAGCTGGAAGGCGTTGTACTGCCGCCCCAGGGCGTCTGAGTACTGTGCCCACTCGGTCGACTTGAGGGTGACCCTGAAGACGCCGTTCTTCTCGAGCCCGCGCTTGATCTCGGCGTACTCGTCGGCGGACGCGTCACCGTAGTGCGTCGGCGTCCACCAGAGCTCGATCGGGAAGGGCGTGGCCAGGCCTGCGTTCGTCAAGGCTCTCTTCGCAGCCGCGAGGTTGGGCGCTCGGCCGTACCGCGTAGCGAACGCGTCGGTATGACCGGGCAGACCCGCAGGCGGCATCGAGAAGAGCGGCTTGACGTCGCCGCGATAGACCCGCGCTGCAACAGACTGCCGTGGGAAGGCATACGCCAACGCACGACGGACAGCGATGTTGTTGAACGGCTCTCGTGCGACGTTCAGCACCAGGTACCGGATGGCGGCACCGTTGCCCGAGTACACCCGCAGTCCGCTTGCCTTGCGCAGCGATGCGAGCTCGGTCGGCGTGAACGTCTGGAAGGCCATGTCGATCTCGCCTCGCTGGACCGCGAGCTTCATGGTCGACGACTTGGAGTAGGAGCGAAGGATCAGGCTGTCGTTCCTGGCCTGTGGCCCCCAGTAGTCGTCGTACGCCTCGAACACCGCCTGCTGACCCGGGGTGAACCTCTCGAGCGTGTACGGGCCCGTGCCGATCTGCGGTTGGCTGTTGCTCTGCAGCGCCGTACCGGAGTAGGTGCTCGGAACGATGAATCCGGCGCCCGAGGAGAGGACGAACGGCCAGGTTGACTGCGCCGACTTGAGGTTGAACGTCACGGCGTACCTGCCGTTGGTCCTCGTGCTCTTGAGATTGCCGAGCAGCGACGAGATCCCTGATGGGTCGTTGATCTTGATGACTCGGTCGAACGAATGCTTCACGTCCGCAGAGTCGAACGCGGATCCGTCGTGGAACTCGACGCCGCGCCTGAGGTTGCAGCGCCAGGTCCTGTTCCCGCCTACGGCGAAGCACCGTGTTGCCAGCACGGGCTGGAGCTTCGCGCCGTTCGGGAATCCCATCAGCTGCTGGTAGATGAGATTCGTCACCGTGAACGAGCCGTAGTCGTAGTTGCCGGCCGGGTCGATGTTCGTGACCGTGTCAGTCGTACCGGCCACCAGAACGCCGCTCTGGTCCGCACCGCCAAAGGCGGACTGCCCGGCTCCAGCGCCGAGCGCGACAACGGCGAGCGCGACGAGCGAAGCCAGCGCGCCCACGCGCCAGCCCATCCGTCTTCGTTTCATGTACTCCCCTTTCTCCTGCCCGCATGTGGGCAGGAACGATCGAAGCCCGAAAAGTAGGACGCCACCGATTGCAAAAAGTCGGGATCAGCCGACCCAGGTGGTACTCGGCGCCTCGGAATCACACAAACACCACAGCCGAAAAGCCTACGTGATCGCGTCGCGCGTGGCATGGCGGGCGTCGCGCTCCCCCGTTCGAGCGAACGGGGCGTCCGGGGGATCTAAAGGGGTACGCGCACGGCGCCGATACGGAACTCGTGGACGCCGCTGAGCGCAAGGAGATCCTCGATCGATATCGCGACCACAGCCGTCGGTTCGAGGCGGCTGCCGCACGTCGCAGCTCGAGCCGCCGCGGCGCGGTCATTCCCTTCACGCCTCCCGCGACCCGCGAAGTCGGTCAGGATCCGACGGCTCGCGAGATCGAGGTGCTTCAGCTCGTCGCAGACGGTCTCGTCAATCGAGAGATCGGCGAGCGGCTCTTCCTCTCCGAGGAGACGGTGAAGTCGCACGTGCGCCATCTCCTGGCGAAGCTTCAGTCAAGAAGCCGAGCCCACGCCGTAGCTGTCGGCTTCCGGCGTGGGCTCATTGAATAGCTACGTCCGTCAGCATCCCAATCTCCAGAACCGGGCCATTCCCTCGGGTCACACCCGAAAGAGGGATGCCCACCCCCGGCGGAGAACCGAGGATGCGACGGAACTACCAGGCCTTCGTGCCTCGATGCATAGATGACTCCTCGATTGGGAACTGACGGCAACCGAATCGTATACCCCGTTCGAGGGATAGTGCAAGGCGCGCATCGAGTGCGCTCGCATCCCCAGCGGGACACGGTTCTGTACGTGGCTGGCCTCGCGGTCGCGGCGGTCGGGACCGCGATCATCCTGATGCTCGCTGGATACGGGCTTGGGGCGCCTGTCACGGTGCTTGCGCTTGCCATAGCCGCAGCCGCGGGTGAAAGAGTCGGAATTCGGCTTACTCAGACCATCGAGCAATCCATCTCCGTGCTTCCGATGCTGCTAGCGGCGGTCCTGTTTGGCCCGCTTGCCGCCGCGATCGTCGGGGCGGCCTCAATGCTTGGTGATCCCGAACTCGTGGCTCCGAGGGATCCGGATCGAGCGCCTCGCCTGAAGTGGGCCACCTATACATGCACGCGCTTTATGGGCGGAGCGGCGACCGGGCTCGCGGCGCAGGAGACGCTATCCCTCGTGCCCACCGAGTTCGGAGGGCTCATCGCGGCCACGCTCGTGGGAGCCGTTGTCAGCGAGATCCTCGAGGTGGCATTTGCGGTAATGACGATGGCAGTCCGCGGCGGATCAATTCGCGACACGGCGATGACTGTAACTCCGCTCCTCGTGCTGGTGGCACCGCTCTACGCGCCGATCGTGGCGCTCCTTGCGTTCATGTACGTCGAGGTGTCCCCATGGACGCTGGTCTTCTTTCTGGTTCCCGGGGTGGTTGCCCAGCGCCTTTACGGCCTGTACCAGCAGGAGCGGCAACTCGCAGCCGATCTCACAGATGCAAACGAGACGCTTGAGCGTGCGAACTTGCAGTTCGCCGCAGCTCTCATCGCGACTCTGGACGCTCGAGATCAGTACACCGCAGGCCACTCAGCTGCCGTAGCCATCTACTCGCGTGACATCGCGGCGCGCATGGGTCTGCCGGATGAGATCCGTGACCAGGCGTACCTCTGCGGCCTTGTACACGACATCGGCAAGATCGGCCTGCCACCCGGGCTCCTCGAGAAACCCGGAGCGCTCACGCTCGAGGAGCGGCGCCAAATGCAGGAACATTCGGCGATCGGCGAGCGTATTCTCGCGCACGTTGACGAGTACTCGGAGATCGCAACGATCGTCCGCCACCACCATGAGCGCATCGATGGCCAGGGCTACCCGGACGGTCTGAGCGACGAGCAGATTCCGCTGGCCTCGAGAATAATCGCTGTCGCAGACGCGTACAACGCCATGACGTCGCACCGTCCGTATCGCGACGCGATGCCGAGCCGAGTCGCGCGCCTCAGGCTCGCACAGGCTGTCGATAGTCAGTTCGACACGAATGTCGTTGCTACGTTCGAGGCGATCCTTGCGGGGGCGGACGAGGAATACAGACTCGCGAAGCGTGGCGACTTCCGTGAATTTGCTCAGAGCACCTACCACGCGTCCGACGACTCGCTGGACTCAGTCGCCGAAGTCGCCTGATCTCCACGCTCAAGCGCCGCCTGCACCGCCAGCGCTCCGCGCGAGTGCACGCCGAGCTTCTCGTAGATTCGATGGGTATGCGCCTTCACCGTGGACTCTTCGATGTACAGCAGCCTCCCGATCTCACGGTTGGTTATGCCGGTGCGAAGGAGTTCGAAAACGTCTCTCTCGCGCGGTGTTAGGAGCAGCCGCTTGTCGTCGTGGACAGCGATCGGATGACCAAGGCGATAGGCGAGATCGTGATCACCAACACTCTCCACCAACGAGCGAAATCGCGTTCCCGTTGATGCACGCAGCAGTATCGCGAGCAGTTCCGGGCACGCGCGATATGAAGCAACCAAGAGATCAAGAGCCCCGGTGTCGAATGCGACAAGCTCAACCTGGACCGCTCGATCCACAACGTCTCCCGCGCCATCACGCAGCGCGCAGATCGCGTCGACCGCCGCCGCGAGGACCCGTACCTCAACCGTTGTCGTCATTCCTTGCACTTCGTCGACTAATTCACGAGCCTCAGTAGTTCGGCCGGCGCAACCGAGCACGAGAGCTCTTGAACTAACCGCCTCTGCCACTGCTGCGCTCAACGTTCCTCGCGTACGACCGTACTCAACGCTCAGCGCCTCGGAAATCCGACCTTGCTGCGCGTAGGTTCTCTGCATGAGGGCTCTGGTCAAGAGATCCGCGTGGAGGTTCCTTGTGGCCTCGGCGTGGGCGAGGGCCATACCCGCAGCGTCCTCGGCTTCGTCCCACTGTCTAAGACCGGCGCGGGCCATCGAGGCCGTCAGAAACGCGTACGGAAGGGCAAAGTCGAGTCGGTATTGCTCTGCGACCTGCAGTAGTGATGCGGACGCCTTGAGACCGTCCGCGTACCGACTCGCGAGCGCAAGAACACTCGCGTACCCGCTCAGGAACGACGAACGGACAAGAGGATCCGTGACCGCGGGCAGGAGTTGGCTCGCGAGGTCAGCCTGATCTAGGTTCAGCTCGCCCTGTCTGATCTGGAAGCTGAGACCATGTCCCGCCGCCCGCACGAATTCGCGCGGATCGGCAAAGCTGACTTCTTTGGAGAGCTCTGCGTACGCAGCCTGATAGGCGGGCAGCTCGAGATCGATCATGCAAACCAGCTGTCCCCACCTCGCATCGCGCACCTCGGCGTTTGACGTCGCGGACGCCTCAGCACGCTCGTACAGCGCCAACGCCTGCTCCTCTCGAGACGCGAGATGGGCGGCGCGGCCTCCAACGGCAAGTGAGCGGAACTCAAGTTCAGGGTCGCCGACAGCCGCCCGCTCCGCGTGCGCGATGGCCTCGATATGCCGGCCATCGCGAAGCATCATCTCGGCGCGTGCGAGCGCGAAAATCGGTGCGTCCACATCCACCTCGAGCGCCAGATCGCACCAGCGCTCGAGGGTAGAGAGCCTCGCGCCCTCGAGGAGCTCGTCGATAGCGCTCCGCATCAGCTCCTCGAGGTGGCCGGTGAGTCGCAAGCGGCTGATCAAGTCGAAGGCCGCATCCCACTCGCGTCGCTCGCGATAGATCGCAAGACAGATCTCGGCGGCATCGTCGGAAGGACGCAAGCCGAGCTGGCCGCTCTTCTCCTCCAGGAACGAGCGGGCCAGTGGATGCAGGTCGAGGCGCGCATCGCGCTCGACCAGGAGCCCAACGTCAAGAGCGGCCGCGGTAACTGTCTCTGCGCCATCTTCGCCGAGGAGCGCAGCCGCAAGTCGGCCGTCGATGACGGGAGCAACCGCTAGCGTCGTTAGACCCTGCCTCACGTGAGCGCCGAGGGCGCCGAACACCTCGTCCGCGAAGAACCGGTAGAGCGACTCGGGGACGGCCTCCACGCCGTCCTCGATCTCGGCCGAGGACACGCTGGCGAGCCCGATGAGGGCGGGCCACCCGTTTGCAAGCGTGACGAGGCCCGACGCGGAATCCTCGCTGCGCTCGACGAGCACGTCTGCCGCTTCTCGGTTGTCCATGGCGAGCGCGGTCTGGCTGACCTCGAGCGCCTCGCCATAGAGACGGTCCTTCGTCGTTACCCACGAGGGACGGATGCGACTCGCGATCAAGAACTGAATTGGCGAAGCCGAGGCGAGTGCGTGGACGAAAGCCTCGGCCTGCGGCTCCTGCGCGACCTCGTGGTAATCGTCGATGACGAGCCATGCGGTCGGAGGCCAAGCGGCGAGATCCTCGCCGAGGATCTCGGCAAGCGTCTGGACGTTCTCGGCAGGAGCCGGGAGCGCGCGCATGTGTGCGCGCAACCGAACGTCGCACTCTTCGACGATCGCGCTCGCGCGCTTGGCCACTCCGAGCGCGAGTGCGGCAACGTCAGTCGACGCAGAGCGAGCGGTGTACCACGCCGCCTGCCGACCATCGCGGGCGACCCATTGCTCGGCCAGGGTGGTCTTCCCGTACCCGGCCGGGGCAACGAGCATCCGCACGCGTGCCTTCGAATCGTCGAGAAGCGCGAACAGCCTTGGCCGCTCGACGATCCTGCGCTTGCGGATCCTGACCTGTGGGGCTGCCGCAGTCGTCGCCTTCTCCTGACCGACCTGAATCGACGCGCCGACCCTAACACTCGGAGGTGCCCGCGACGACGCCGTCGCGGGCACCTTCCGGGTCAGCGGGGTAGCCGGGCCGCAACCATCTATCAGCGCCCCGCCGACAGCGGATCCTCACCCGTCAGCAGTCGGAACGCGATCGGAATCTGCCGGCGTCGGCGCACGCCGAGCTTCTGCCGAAGCACGTCGCAATGCGCCTTCGCCGTCCTGGGGGAGATCCCGAGGCGTAGCCCGACCTCGTCGTTCGAGCAGCCCGCTGCGATAAGCGCGACCACCTCACGCTGCCTCGGCGTGATGGGAGCCATCTTCTTCTCCGTGGCCAGTTCGATCATGGCTACGAAGCTACTCCCTCATTCGAGGGACGACCATTGGCTCGGGGGTGTAAGGGGCGGTGTAACCGCGGTTGAACGCTCTTCGGGGCCTGCTTGAGGGCAGACTTCTCCCACGGTGGCGACCATGAACCCCCGCTCGGGCAATCGTCCTTCGGGCCGTGTGGTGGTGCTCGCGTTCGGCATTGCCATCGCCGCCGCGGTCGCGCTCGTCGCGGTCGCGCTCATCGGACGCGGCGACTCGAGCGCGCCGGCGACGGAGACGCCGGTGGTCGATCTCGCCGGTATCCCGCAGGACGGCCGCACCCTCGGCGCGCCGGACGCGAACGTCACGCTCGTCGAGTGGGCCGATCCGCAGTGTCCGGCTTGCCGTTTGTACACCGAGGAGTTCTTCCCGACCGTCGTCGACGAGTACGTGCGGCCCGGGCGCGTGAAGACCGAGTTCCAGGGATTCCCGTTCATCGGTGACGACTCGGTAAAGGCGTACCGATTCCTCCTCGCAGCGGGCGAGCAGGACAAGCTGTGGGATCTCCAGGAGGCCATGTACCGGAATCAGGGCGGCGAAAACGACGGCTGGGTCACGGACGACCTGATCCGCGAGCTGGGAGCGGAGATCCCTGGGCTCGACGTCGACCAGCTGTTCGTGGACGCCGAGCGGGAGGACATCGTCGCCGAGGCGGAGGGCGCGGAGGCAGCAGCGCAAGCGGCCGGGATCGCCGGTACGCCGACGCTTCAGATCGCGATCGGAGACGACGAGCCGTACGCCATCCAGGTCGGCGACGTCGACCAGCTGCGGGCGGCGCTGGACGACGCCCTCGACGGGTGAGCGACCGCTCCCTGCGTCTCGCCGCGGGGCTCGTCGCGCTCGCCGGGCTGGCAGTGGCCGGCTACCTGACGTGGGTGCACTTCGACGACGCCGCGCTCGTCTGCGTCGCCGGCGGTGGCTGCGAGACGGTCCAGGAGTCCGAGTACGCGGAGATCGCAGGCATCCCCGTCGCGATGCTCGGCCTCGGGGCGTACGTGGTGCTTCTCATGCTCGTCGTCTTCGACGGCCCGAACGCACGGCTGGCGGCGGCGATGCTCGCATTCGTCGGACTCGTGTTCAGCATGTACCTGCTCGCGCTCCAGCTGTTCGTGATCGACGCGGTCTGCGCCTGGTGCCTCGCGAACGACATCGTGATCGCGCCGTTGCTCGCGGTTCTGACCGCGCTCAGGCTCAGGTCATAGGGACCTGGCGCAGCACCCTCGGCGCGACTCGGTCGAGAATCTCCGAGAGACTATCGCCGGTGCACGTCAGGCCATGGTTCCGCAGCCCGATCACGGCGTGCGCCGGATCCGGCTCCTCCGCGACGAGATCGGCTACCGCGATCGCGAGCTGCTGGGTCCCGCACGGGTAGTTCACGTCCGTCGCCGCGATGCCGTCCATCCAGGCATGGATGTGCAGGATCGCGCCCACGTCGGGATGCGCCTGGTAGATCATCCAGTGCTCGATCGCGTCGACAGACACGCGCCGAGGCTCGATGCCGGGTGGGACGCTGAGTATGATCACGCCGCGGTCGTCGTCGAAGTCCTTGACCATGAGGATGTCGCGCCCGACCGACTCGAGCTTCGACTTGTCGACGCCGCTGGCGCTCATCCAGAAGCGCGTCTCGTCCTTGCGCGCGGAGAGGTTGCCGTACGAGAGGCCACCTACCGAGTAGAGCCGCATGACGTGTCGGAGATCCCGTCCGGAGAGGTATTCCTCGACGGGGAACGGAGACGGGAGAAGATCGAGCTCGTCGAGGCGACGGCCCGACTCGCTGATGTCGGCCGTGACCTCGTCGCCGTCCCAGAGCTCCGGTTCGAGATCCGGGATCCACTCGTTGTCGATCACGAGACGGGAGGTCGCGAGTGGCTCGAGGCGCTCGTAGATCGCTGCCGGATCCTCGGACACGTGGTACGTCCCCTGCTCCATGGTCGTGAACCACACGCCCTTGTCGGGCACGCGCAGGAGCACGACGTTCGAGAGCGTGCGCACGAGCATCGGGTAGCTCGCCTTCAGCGCGTCGTCGGGAGCCTCGGGTAGCTCGTAGAACGCGGCCGAGTACGTTCCGCGCGAGGCGCGTCGGAATGCCTTGGGATCCTCGGGGTCGAACATGTTGAGGACGAAGTCGGCGTCGGCGATGTCGTCGACCCGTACGAAGTCGTCCTCTTCGAACTGCTTGCCGATCGCCTGCACCCATTCCTCGTGCTCGGGCGAGGTCGCAGTTCCCCAGATGGCGTACTTCCGCACGGCGCCGAGTCTATCCGGGTCAGCGGAAAAGGTCGCGCTCGCGAGGCATCAGGAGGTCACGGCCACGGCCGTCTGCACGCACGTCAAGGCCCCGGACGATCGCGGCCGGGATGCCGTCCGTCTTGCCCATGACGAGCTGCGCCGCGCCCGCTATCTGGTCGGCGACGGCGATCTCCGTGGCGTGCAGCTCGTACCCCGCCGCGTCGAGTTGGCCGGAGAGATCGACGAGAGCCGCGATCCCGGACACTCCGAGCGCCACGTCGGTCGTCCCGCGGCGCCAGGCGCGGCCGAACGAGTCGGAGACGATGACGCCGACCTCGACGTCCGTATGCTCGCGGACCGCGGCGCGGAGTCGGTCGGCCGACGCATCCGGGTCGAGCGGAAGAAGGACGAGCGTGTCGGGCCCTCTCGCGTTCGAGGCGTCGACGCCCGCGGAGGCGCAGACGAACCCGTGGCGCGTCTCGGCGATGACGAGAGGAGGTCGCACGCGAAGCACCTCGCGCGCCTCCCGCAGGATGACCTCGAGGCGCCGAGGGTCGACGTCGCCGGCGAGCTCGCGAGCGCGTTCCGAGGGCTCGATCGTCTCGAGCTGGACGACGCGACCCTCGACCTTCGAGACCGCTTTCTGCGCGACGACGAGGACGTCCTCGTGTTCGAGCCCGCCGGCGCGCGTTGCCGCCTCGACGAGGAGCATGCCGAGGTCGTCGCCGTCCTCGAGCTCCGGCACGCCCCGGAGCGGGATGACGCGGAGCTCGCCGCTCAACCGAGGCCTGTGACGCGGATCCCGGCGTGCCCCTTGTAGCGCTTGTTCAGGTTCACGATCACCGCGGTGAGACCCTCGAGAGCGCGAGCGCTCGCGAGCGGCCCGGCGTCCAGTGCGCGCCCGGACGTGAGACGAGCGGCCATCTCGAGGGCGAGCGCCTTGGCGTCGGCGTCGTCCCCGCAGACGAAGGCGTCCTCGTCCGGCGGCTCCTCTCTGCCGAGGCTCGCGGCTGCAAGCGAGTGGAGGCCTGCCACGACCGGGCCTGCGAGCTCCGTCTGGATTCGGGCGGCCAGGGACGCCGCGTCAGGCGAAGGGTGAACGCCCGCCTTCGTGAATTGCAGCTCGGACGCGACGGAGAGCACCGGTTTCGGGCCGATCGTCGAGCTGAGCTCTCGCGCGGTCTCGATCGCCGCCTCGGAGTTCACCGCGAAGATGACAAGATCGGCATCCTCGCTCGCATCGGCGTTCGTCGCGCCGATGCAGCCGAGCTCGAGCGCGGCCGCTTGCGCGCGCTCCTCGTCACGCGAGCCGAGCACGACCTCGACGCCTGCCTCGACGAGCCGCGCTGCGAGCGCCCGGCCGAAAGGGCCCGTTCCGCCGATGATCGCTACCCGCACGCCGTCTCCAGCACGACCTCCGCCAGCCGGCGCTCTGCCTCGTGATCGACCATGAGTGTCCGAGTGGCGATGAGCTCGACCTCCGCTTGCGCAGGCGCGTCCGACTCGTCGATCACGAGCGCGTCGATCAACCCCTTGTGACCCTGTGTCACATGGGCTGGAGTCGTCCCTCCTGCCATGCGAGTGAGCATACGGTCGAGCGGGCCGGTGACTGCGGCACCGCTCACGAGCGGGCTCACGGCGACGCAGCGGACGCTGCGCGCTGCGATCGCCGCGGCGACGGCCTCGACCGCGAGGATCGGCCCGATGGACAGGTAGGGATTGCTCGGAGCGAAGACGATCGCATCGGCAGCACCGAGCGCCTCGAGCACGCCGGTGCCCGGGCGAGCATCGGAGGCGCCGTCGTATTCGACCGCATCGACGTCGTCGGCGTGGCGGCGGCCCACGAACCATTCCTGGAAGCCGAAGCGACCAGCCGGCGTCACGACGTGCGTGCGCAAGCGATCGTCGGTGGCCGGCACGATTGTCGTAGCGAGACCAGCGAGATCGGAGAAGCCGGCAGTGATCGTCGAAAGTGGGACGCCGCTTCGAAGCAGCTGCGTGCGGACGAGGTGGATGCCGAGATCGCGGTCGCCGAGCCGGAACCAGCTCTCCCCTCCCCAATCCGCCGCTGAGTCGAGGGCGTTCCACGTCTCGTCCGCCCTGCCCCACCCTCGCTCCGTGTCGATGAGCCCGGCGAGCGTGTAGAGCAGACTGTCGAGATCCGGCGAGACATGGAGACCGAGGATCTCGACGTCGTCGCCGATGTTTCCGATCACCGTGAGCTCGCCCGGGTCGAGCACGGCCGCGAGGCCGCGCGCGAAGCGAGCGCCACCGCCACCGCCCGAGAGCAAGACCGTTTTCACACGGGCACGGCGAGCAGCGCGCGCGTTCTCGGGCCGAATCGAGCATCGGGCCGCTCGAGATCCGAGTCCGAGTCGATGTCGATCTCGAGCTCCGGAATCGAGACAGTCGCGAACGGGGCAAGCTCACGGAACCGACGTGCACTTCCTGGGCCATAGACCGGCGCGAACAGCCCCGGATCGGGCAGCGACAGCGCGTTCGTCGTGCCGTCGGCCGCCTCGACGAGCGCCAGGCCCGCGTCCGCCAGACGGCGAAGCGCTTCGGTAGTCGCGGCGGGAAGGTCGGCGTTCACGACGAGCACGTGGCCTTCCAACTGCGACAGCCCTTCTGCAACCGCAGCCCCGAGGCCGCCTCCGGGATCGCGCACGACCTCGACCCCGGCGGGGACGACGGAGGGATCGTCGGTGACCACGTGCACGCGGCCGACGCCGAGTGCAGCCTCGACGACGTCGCCGAGCATCGCAACGGCCACCGCGGCTCGGAGCGACGACGTCAGGCGTCGTTTCGCGTCACCGCGATACGGGATCACGACCGCCGGCACGCGCCGAAGGTTACGCCGCGTTCGAGGTGCCGTTCGCACCGGGACCCGACGTCGCCCACTCGCGGACGTCGAACCAGTGCGTGCCGCGCAGCGCCTCGGCGACGTCGGTATCCGTATGGCCTGGGTTGAACACGTGATGCTCGAGGTCGCAGCAGATCTCGACCTCACCGAGCGAGGCATGCGACATCCGCGCAAGTGCCTCGGCGGGAAGCTGGGCCTCCGCGACCGTGTAGTGCTTGAACTGCAAGTCGGGATCGAGCTCCATCAGCTCGGGCCAATCCGGGCACGTGCGGGCGCTCACTGTGCGGCTGAGTTCTCCTCGAGCATCCACGTCCCTTCAAAGCGGACCACGCCGCGGACGTCATCCCCCGGATAGACGACGAACACGAGAGCATCGTCGAGCCAGTGGTAGACGTGCTCGCCATGCTCGTCCGTGAGGCCGAGGCGGAGGTGGAAGCGGCCGTCGGCAAGTGGCAGCTGACCGATCCGGAAACACACGTCGCGCGCGCCGTTGCCACCTGCCCAGCCGAGCCCCCGCAGATCGACGGCGTGACCGGCGACGAGGCCGCCGGCGTCGTCGCGCAGCTCGAGCTGCAGCCGCGGTGGCGGGACGCCGTTCGCCTCCACACTCACCCGGAGCTCGAACGGCTCGCCCGAGAGGAATTGCAGCCGGTCCGAGCCTTCCTGCCCGACGAGCGCCGCCGAGGCGATCGACGCCTCGCCGGAGCCCCATTCGCGCAGGCCGACGCCAAGCTCCGCCGGGTTCGCGTCGTCGGCGAGGGCGCGCCGGTAGCGGACGACTGCTTCCCGCGTCCGGCCGTCGAACGCGACGCGACCTCCGTCGAGGAAGACCGATCGCTCGCACAGCCGCTCGACGGCCGAGGCGTCGTGCGAGACGAACACGATGGTCCCGCCTTGCTCCTTGAAGGCGAAGATCCGGCCGAAGCACTTCCGCTGGAACGCCTCGTCGCCGACCGCGAAAACCTCGTCGAGAAGCAGGATGTCGGCGTCGAGAAAGGCGGCGATCGCGAAGCCGAGGCGCATCGTCATCCCGGACGAGTACGTGCGCACCGGCCGGTCGATCGCGTTCTCGAGCTCGGCGAAAGCGACGATCTCGTCGAAGCGCGCCTTGATGTCGGAGCGGCGGAGGCCCTGGATGGCGCCGTTCAGGAACACGTTCTCGCGTCCGGTGAAATCGAGGTGGAAGCCCGCGCCGAGCTCGAGTAGCGAGCCGATCCGACCTTCGCTGCGGATGCGCCCCGATGTCGGCTTGATGATCCCGGCGACGACGCGCAGCAGCGTCGTCTTGCCGGAGCCGTTCCGCCCGATCAGGCCGACGGCCTCGCCCTTGCCGATCTCGGCCGAGACGTCCCTCAGCGCCCACACGTCGGTCGCGTGGCTCTGGCCTCGCTGGACGACGAGATCCTTGAGCGTGCGCGCCTCGCGCGCGTGGATGCGGAAGCGGCGCGAGACGCCCTCGATGCGGATCTCGCCGACTTCCATGCGGCCTAGAGTACGCCGGGCGATGGAACGAGTCGGCGAGCACCCCGTACCCACGGGGCCACTCGCAGTTCGCTGGCTCGCGTACGAGCTCGCGGAGCAGCGTGCGGGAGTGGCCACGCGAGCGCGCGTGCGACTCGAGAACGCGGGCACGGCGCCGTGGCGCTCACGAGGGCGCGAGGGTGTCCAGCTCGCGTACCACTGGCTCGATCCCCTGGGCAACGCGATCGTCTGGGACGGGCAGCGCACCGCCTTTCCGGAGGTCGTTCGGCCGGGCGAAACCCTGGAGCTCGAGTCTTCCGTTCTCGCGCCAAGGCCGCCGGGCAGGTATCGCCTCGCCTTCGACCTCGTCGAGGAGTTCCGGTTCTGGTTCGCCGAGGTCGGGTCCCAGCCGCTGGACGTCCCCGTGGAGGTACGACCGCGAATCGTCGAGCGACGGCTCGGGATCAAGGTCCACGGCACCGTCGACGTGGAGCTCGAGGAAGCGCTCGCCGCGCAGGAGGAACCCCTCGTCGTCGATGACGCCGTCGCCGTCGCTCACCTCGTCGCCGGGGCAGTGCCCGCTCCGGACTGGTCACGCCTGCTGCTCGACGCGCACGCGGAGGGCTACGCGGCAGTGGGACCGGCGATCGATCCGGAAACGCGCGGCGATCGGCGTCTCCTCGCAGCCTGGGCGCCGGGAGGCGGACGGAACCCGCGCTTCGGCGAGCCGCTCCTCTTGCCGTCGCTCCTCACCGGGCTCGAGCCTCTCGAGCACGGGGGGCTCCCGGCCTACGCCGGGCCCGACCGCATGTTCGAAGGCCGAGCCGTCGTCAGACTTCGGTCGCGATCCGGTCGTCCGAGCGGCTGAAAACGAGGGCGCCGAACGCGAGCGCGACGGCGGCCGCAACGAGGGTGTAGACCGTGTCTCCCACGCCGGGCGCATCGCCGGCGAAGAGCACCGTGCGCATCGCCTCGATCGGCGGCGTCAAGAAGTTCACCCAGTGGAGGAAGAAGTCGGCGACCGGGTAGTCGTCGACGCCGGGGAGATCGCCGAGGCTGTACAGGATCGGAGTGAGGAAGAACCACGGCAGCAGGAGCGCCTGCAGCAAGTGCTCGACATCGCGATAGATGGCGTTCAGCGAGGCGACGGCGAGCGCGAATCCGGCCACGATGCACGCGAAGAGCGCGCCGAGCGGGATCGCCAGCCAGACCGTGTCGCGGGCCTCCGGGACCTGCCACAGGCTCAGCGCCATCACCAGGCCGAGCATCACGGCGAAGCTCACGAGGTTCGTCCCCACGATCGAGAGCGGGACGAGTTGACGCGGAAAGCGCACCTTGCGGATGAGGTTGGCGTTCTCGAGCAGCGACCGAGACGCGGCCTGCGACGCCGTCGCGAAGAACACCCACGCGGGAAGCCCGCACAGGAGGAAGAGCCAGTAGTCGTCACTCCCGACTTCGGCGACCCGCCAGAGCACCGAGAACACGAGCAGGTAGACGAGCATCAGGACGAGCGGGTGCAGGAGCGACCACCCGAGCCCGAGGAACGAGCCGCGGTACTTGGCACGGATATCGCGGCGAAAGAGACTCCCGAACAGCTCGCGATACCGAATTACGTCGGCGTAAACGGACACGGGAGCAGTCTAGGGCGGCAGGTCGCTCGACTACCCTTTCGCGATTGTGATCGCGATCGTGTCGATCGCCGCGTTCGCCGTCGCTGCCGCGGTTCTCCGGCTCCTACTCCGCACACCCGCGGGCGCGCGACTCGTCGCCGTCCCGTCGGACGCGCGCTGGCACACGCAGCCGACGCCGCTGTTCGGTGGCGTCGGGATCTTCGCGGGCTTCTCGGCGGGGATCCTGCTCGCGCTCGCGACCGGCGCACTCGAGTGGTCGGGCGAGCTCGGCGGCATCCTCGCAGGCGTCGCGATCGTCTTCGTCGCCGGGCTCGTCGACGACCTCTGGCACCTCGCCCCGGTCGCGAAGCTCGCAGCGCAGATCGCCGCCGCGGTCGTCGTGCTCGCGAGCGGCCTGAACGTCGAGATCGTCGGGAACGACGTTCTCGCGTGGGCGCTCGGCCTGGTCTGGCTCGTCGGCATCACGAACGCCTTCAACCTCCTCGACAACATGGACGGGCTCGCGGCGACGCTTGCCGTCGTCTCGTGCGCGTACTTCGCGATCGACGCCGTGACCGAGCACGAGAACGACACAGTGCTCGCGCTCGCGCTCGCGCTCGGGCTCGCCTGCGCCGGCTTCCTCCCGTTCAACCTGCGGCCGCGCCGCGGAGCAGCGGTGTTCATGGGGGACTCGGGAAGCATGGTGATCGGGTTCGGGCTCGCGTCGCTCGCGCTCGCGGCGAGCTGGACGGTTGCCGGAACCACGGTCGCGACGATCCTTCTCCCCCTGCTCGTCCTCGCAATCCCGATCCTCGACACGACGCTCGTCACCATCGCGCGGCTCGTCGAGAAGCGACCGGTCACGCAGGGTGGCCGCGATCACACGTCGCACCGGCTCGTCTACTACGGGCTCTCCGAGACGAAGGCGGTGCTCCTCCTCGCGATCGTCGCGTCCGCGATCGGCGCGACGGCTCTCGCCTACAACGTCCTCGACAACGGGCGCTTGACGGCGATCGGCGTGCTCGTGACGTTCGTCTTGCTCGTCCAGTTCGGGAGCTTCCTGAGCGATCTCGAGGAGCGCTCACGGCGTGGCGTCGAGGGACCGGAGCCGTCGCTGTGGCGGGCGCTCGTCTTCGAGCCGCGCCGTCTGGTCGAGGTGTTCGCGGACTTCGTGATCATCTGCGCCTCGTTTCTCGCCGCCTATGTTCTGGCGGTCGGCGGTCTTGGCACCGAGTACGAGCGCTCCGTCTACCTCTCCGCGCTGCCGATCCTGCTCGGCGCGCGATATGTCTTCTTCGTCGCGCTCGGCGTGTACCGCCGCGTGTGGCGGTACGCCACGGCCCGCGACGTCGTTCCGATCGTCGTCGGATGCTTCGCGTCGGCGCTCGTCGCGTGTCTCATCCTCGTCGCCCTGAGGCCGATCGGATCGTTCCCGGCGGTGCAGATCTTCGTGATCGATGCATTTCTGTGCACGGCACTCGTGGGCGCATCGCGACTCGCGCTGCGTCTCTTCCCCGAGACCCTCGGCCAGCGCGGCGTGCGCAGGCGCGTGCTCGTCGTCGGGGCCGGGCGCGCAGGCCGGAGCATCGCACGCGAGCTCAGGGAGAGCGACGACGCACGCGCGGTCGGCTTCCTCGACGACAACCCGCGTGTGCGGCGACGGCGGATTCTGGGGATCAGCGTCCTCGGCAGCCTCGACGAGGCCGAGCAGGCGATCGCGTCGTCACGCGCCGACGAGGTGCTCGTGAGCATCCCCGCGGCGCCGCAGGAACGGCTGGAGCTCGTCGCGCGCGCGGCGGAGCGAGCGCAGGTCCCGTGCCGGATGGTGCGGCGCCACATCGAGTTGAGCGCACCGGAACCGGTCGAGGCCGCGCGGACGTGAACGCCGGCGAGCAGCATGCGGGCGGGCAGCCCCGCCCCGACTTCTTCGCGCGCTTCCAGGCGGCGGTGCCGATCCTCGTCGTCTACTTCAGCCTCGCCGCCCTGTACGCCTGGCAGGCCTCGAGACGGCCGGTCCCCACGATCTTCACCGACGAGCTCGAGCTGACGCAGCTCGCCCGCGCCATCGCAGAGACGGGCGAGCCGGCGCGGCGCGGCGTACCGTACGAGGGCTTCGCGTCACTCGTCGCCTACGTGCTCGCGCCCGTCTGGTGGCTGAGCTCCGCAACGGCATCGTGGGCTGCCGCGAAGCTCATCCTCGTCCTCGCGATGACGGCGACCGTGTTCCCCGCCTACGGGCTCGCGCGGATGGTCGTGCCGAAGTGGTATGCGCTCGCCGCGGCCGGCGCGTCGGTGGCCGTGCCGGCGCTCGCGTATTCCCCCTTTCTCGTCGAGGAGCCGCTCGCCTATCCGGTCTCGACGCTCGCGCTCTGGCTGATCGCACGATCGCTCGAACGCTCGTCGAAGGGGCGCATTGCGGCCGCGTGCGGCATGTGCGTGGTCGCAGCGCTCACGCGCACGCAGCTCGCGGTTCTCCTCATGGCGTTCGGGCTCGGCCTCGGCTGGCTCGCCTGGGAGTCGGAGGTCGCGCGCCGCTGGCGGGCCCAGTGGACGACCTGGGACCGGGTGGGCGCGGTCACGCTCGCCGTCGGCGTCGCCTTCGCGCTCATGGCCGCGATCGGTCAGGCGTCGGAGGCCTGGCGGAACACCATGCTCGAGTTCAAGTACCGGATCTTCGAACACGCCAGCTGGGCTCTCGGGGCGCTTGCGATCGGCGTCGGGGTATTGCCCGTCCTCCTCGGCGTCGCCGCGCTCGCACGTCCGGGAACGGAGGCGCGCGACCCGCGCACACGAGCCTTCATCACGACCAGCGTCGCCGCGCTCGTCGTCTTCGTGATGTACGCCGGGATCAAGGGGGCGTACAACTCGACCGTCTTCTCGACGCTCGTCGTCGAGCGGAACCTCATCTACCTCTGCCCGATCCTGTTCATCTCGACGGCTCTCGCGTTCGCTCGCGGGGTCGGGCGCGGGTGGGCGATTGCAGGCGCGACGATCCTCACCGTCTGGGTGATCACGATCGTCCCGCTCCGTCTCGACCAGTACCCGTACTACGAGGCGCACGGGCTCGCGATCGCGACGTTCTTCAACCGTGAGTTGAGCTGGTCGGAGAACGTGATCCAGGGCGTTCTCATCGCCGTCTGCGTCCTGTCGCTGCTCGTCGTCCTCGCGCTGAGACTCCTGCGCCGTGGGTCGACGGGCTTCGCAGCCGTGGCAGGGGTAACGGCCGTCGCGGTCGTGGCCTGGGGCCTCACGGGCCAGGTGTACGCGGCCGAAGGCGAGCGCCGGCACTCCGTGCAGGTCGACGGAAACCTGCCGCAACCCTACGACTGGGTCGAGGAAGCGACCGGGGGCGAATCCGTCGTCGTGCTCGGCCAGGAGATCACCGATGCGACCGGTATCTGGCTCACCGAGTTCTTCAACCCCTCCGTTCGAAAGATGTGGAGCCTCGACGGCTCCGCACAGAAAGTCGGCGGGCCGATCCTGACGCCGGACCTCGACGCCGTCGACGGCACGCTCACGCCCATTCCGGAGACGAAGTACGTGCTCGCCGTCAACGGGGTCACGCTGCAGGCACCCGTCGTCGCGCAGCGTGAGAACGCCGTTCTCTACCAAATCGACGGAGGCCCCGTGAAGCTCCAAGACGCACTCGTCGGCCGGCAGAGCGACGGCTGGATGGTCGGCACGAGGGACGAGCCCGACGTCGCGCGCGCCTCGTACACGCGATACGACGTCTCGGAGGACGAGCCAGGACTCGCCGTCGTGGAGCTGACCCGCATCAACTGGTGCCCCGATCCGAGTGCTCGCACCACGGGCAGGGTGACGGTGCGGATCGGGCCCGTAGGGATCGGCGCGGACAATCAGCCGCGGATCGAGAACGTGACCGAGACTCGGCGCTTCCTCGTGCCGGACTGCGAAGCGCAGGGGACGACGCTGAACCCACCGAAGGTGCCCTGGCGCATGGAGATCACGGTCTCGCCGACCTTCAACCCGCGCGAGATCGACCCGATCGGCAGCAGCGACAACCGCCCCCTCGGGGCCGTGATCGAACGGGCCGAGTTCCGTCCGCTTTTCGGTTAACGCGACGCTACGACGAGATACGTGAAACGCACGCGGAGCGCGAGCCGCGCGAACGGGCCGCTCCGCTCGAGCACCTTCGCGACGGCGAGCGCCGGGCGGGGCAGCGAGACGGTCTGGGGAACGAAGAACGGCCGCAACACGATCGACGTGAACCCGCCGGCGCGCAGGTCGGCGAGCACGTCTTCGACGCGGTACTGCCGCGGATTGAGGTCGAAGACGAGCTTCGTCGTCGTGTACTCGCGTGCATGCGCGAAGAACGCGCGGCGATCGCGCGCGTAGTAGATCGCGCGGAAGACCGTCGTGGCGGCTACAGGCTCGCGCGGGACGTAATGGTTGAGGTCGCCCTGGTCTACCGTGGCCCACTGGCCGAGCCGCGCGCGGGCGGCAGCCACCATCTCCGGCGTCGAGTCGACGCCCCGGTAGCGCAGGCCGAGCGCGAGGAGCGCTTCGCCCAGGCTGCCGTCGCCGCAGGCGAGGTCCAGGACCTCGTCGCCTGCTTCGAGTCGCGGCCCCAGCGACGAAACCAACTCGGCCCGATGCGCCAGGTACGCCGTGACGTCCGCGTACGCGCTCTCCGTCCATTCGGCCGCCTGGCGCGCGTACTGACCGCCCTTGTCGCTCATAGGGCGAGGAGCCGTTCGGGATGCTTGCGCACGAACCGTGCCATCCCGCGTGCATGCCAGAGCGTGTGGCGCGAGAGGAAGCGCTGATCGATCACGGCCGCATAGGCATGGGTGACCACCGCGCCGGGCACGTACCACCGCTCCCATCCCGCCTGAGCAGCGCGGTAGCAGAGGTCGATGTCCTCGCAGTAGTGGCGGAAGCCCGCGTCCCAGCCCCCTATCTCCTCGAGCATGGTGCGGCGCATGAGCAGGAAGGCGCCGAGCATCCAGTCGGCCCGGACCGGCTCGGTCGGCTCCTCGTCCAGCTCGTAGTGCCCCCGCTGGGTCTCGTAGGGCGGGCGCAGGCGTCGGAGCGGTGTGCGGCGCACGATGGTCCCGCGCACCGTCGGGAAGCGACGCCGGGACGGCTGCCACGTGCCGTCGGGCCAACGCATCTGCGGACCGGCGATCCCACACCGTGCATGCGCGTCCGCGAACTCCACGAGCGTCGCGACCGCGCCCGGCGCCGGGACGGCGTCGGGATTCGAGACGAGCACGTACTCGCCCGAGGTGGAGGCGATCCCGAGGTTGACGTTGGCGGCGAACGTTTGCGGCCGCGGATTCTCGAGCACGCGAACACCGTCCGGAACGTTCCGCACGGAGGCCGCGAGGTTCGCGATCACGAGCGTCTCGTCGACCTGGGGAGCGAGCGCAGGCAGGGAGCGCGTGAGCTCGTCGCCGTGACCGTGCGAGACGACGACCGCGGAGACCTTCACGCGCCGAGTATCTCCCGATACACGGCCATGGTCCGCTCGGCGGCCGCCCGCCACGTAAACGCGCGAGCGCGCTGCAAGCCCGCTGTCACGAGCCGCTCGCGTTCCGCGAGTGCGCGCCCGATCCCATCGGCGAGACCGCTCGCCTCGACGAAGATCGCAGCGTCGCCCGCGACCTCACGGAGCGCGGGATCCGGCACCGCCACGACGGGTGTGCCGGACGCCATCGCCTCGAGAACCGGGAGACCGAAGCCCTCGTAGTGACTCGGCTGAACGAGACATGCGGCTCCTCGGTACAACTCGGCGAGACGCTCCGTCTCGACATATCCCTCGAGCCGTGCGCCTCGGCGACGGAGCTCGGCCGCGAGATCGGTGTCCTTCGCCGGCCCGACCACCACCAGCGACAACCCTGCGGTCTTCGCCGCCTCGAGCGCTGCGAGCTGATTCTTGCGCCGCTGAATCGCCCCGACACACAGCACGTACGAGCCTTGTGACACTGTGTCACTTGGGCTCTCGCAGCTCGGAGCGAACGCCGGATCGACGCCGTTCGGCGTCACGACGACGTGCTCCGGCGGGACGCCGTAGAGCTCCACGAGATCGGCCTTCGTCCGCTCCGACACGGTGAGCACGCGCGCAGCCGCTCGCACTGCACGCGGGACGACGCGACGGAAGACGACCCGATCCTTGCGGCTCATGAGAGCGCCGTCGCGTGCGAACGACACGTCGTGCACGGTGACGACGGCGGGGCACGGGCGGCGAAGTGGCAACGCGTACTGCGTGTGGACGAGGTCCGCACCGACGCGGCGAAGGAGCCTGGGCAACGTCCATGCCATGCGCAGCTCCTGCGAGCCGGTCGTGCGCACCACCGGCTCGACGCCTTCCGGCACGAGGTCGGCCCGGCGCGTGACGGCGATGAGCCTGACGTCGGCATCGCGGGCGAGCCCGGAGAGCTCGCGAAGAAGGTTGAGCGCGTAGGTCTCGTCTCCGGTGCGCTGCCGCCCGAGCACGTCCGCGTCGAACACGACGATCTTCACGCGAGCTCGCTCCAGAGCTCGACGACCGAGTCGGCCGCGCGCTCCCAGGTGAGCTCACCGGCCCTCGCGAGGCCGACGGTGACGAGCTCGTCACGCCGCTCGGCCGCCTCGTGGATGCCCTGCGCGATCGCCGCGACGTCGAGCGGGTCGACGAGGATCGCAGCACCCCCGGCGACCTCCTCCATCGCTGTCGCGACGGAGGTGACGACGGGCGTGCCGCATGCCATCGCCTCCAACACGGGCAAGCCGAAGCCCTCGTAGAGCGACGGGTACAGGACGCAGCGAGCACCGCGGTACAGCGCGGCGAGCTCCGCGTCGGGAATCTCACCGACCCAGCCATCGACCTCGACGCCTCCCCACCCGCGCGCCCCCACGACGCGGAGCGCGACTCCGGCCTCTCGCGCGGCCTCGACCGCCCGGGCGAGATTCTTCCGCGGCTCGAGCGTCCCGACGGCGAGCACGTAGTCGCCGTCGGCGCGCGGGCCGTCGGGGGTGAAGACCGAGTCGACGCCGTGGGGGATCACGCGGATGCGCTCCGGGGGAACGCCGGCGAGCTCGCTCGTCTCGGCGCGACTGAACTCCGAGACCGAGACGATCGCGTCGGCAGCACGAAGCACGCGTCGAAGGCCGGCGCGGCCGTAGAGCCTGTGCCAGCGGGGAAATGCTTCCGGCGCTCGCAGAATCGCGAGATCGTGCACGGTGAGGACGGTGGGCACGCCGGCGCGGGTCGGCCCGCGAAACGTCGTGCAGTGGAGGACGTCGAGCGTGCGAGCGCGGCGGCCGAGTGCGACCGGATACCAGAGCGCGTCACGCACGGCGCTCGACGCTCGGCCCGCGCCGCCGAAAGAGAGCAGCTCGAGGTCGAGCCCGGGTCGGCCGCGAAGCCGACCGAGGAGGCCCCGAACGTGTCGCGCGGTTCCGGCCCGTGTCTGGACGAGCGGAGACGTGTCGACGCCGACCTTCACTCCCAGTCCTTCGCGGCGGCGCGGACGGCGTCCTTCGCGGTCTCGTACACGAACAGCTCGAGCGCCTCGTCGAGCGTGCACCACTCGTACGCGTCGTGCTCGGCGTCCAGCGTCGGCTCCCACTTCACGGGCGCGTCGACCACGAAGGCGTGCACGGTGACCGTTTCGATGCCCGGGCCGTAGCGAGCGCGAATCGCGGGAGGGTCGTCGAGCAGCGAGTACGACAACGAGATCGGGAGAGCGCGCACCTTGGACGTGAGCCGGGTCTCCTCGTAGAGCTCCCGCCGCGCCGCCTCCTCGGGAGTCTCGTCCGGTTCGAGGCCACCCGCCACGAGACTCCAGTACCCGAGGCGCTCGGGCGAGCGGCGCATGACGAGGAGCTCGGGGCCGCGGCGAACGACGACGACGATCTCCTGGTCACCTCTCATCGCCGGGCATCCTCGTAGCCGCGGAGGAAGATCTCGCCCACGGCGCGCCACGAGAAGCGCCGAACGTGCGCGAGGCCGAGTGGCACGAGCCGTTCGCGTTCGGCGAGTGCGCGCTCGATCGCGGCAGCGAAGGCGGCAGGATCCTCGGGATCCGCGCGCACGGCAGCATCGCCTGCCGCCTCGTCCAGCGATGCGTGCGACGACACGACGACAGGGACGCCGCAGGCCATCGCCTCGAGCACGGGGATGCCGAAGCCTTCGTAGCGCGACGGGTAGGCGACCGCAGCGGCACCGCGGTAGAGGCGTGCGAGCTCGTCGTCGGAGACGTAGCCCAGCCGCCGGATGCCCGGCCCGTCGAGGAGCGGCTGCTCTCCCCAACCCTCCGCGCCGACGACGGCGAGCTCGAGATCGCCACCCAGTCGTCGGTGCGCCTCGACCAGCACCTGCAGGTTCTTCCGGGGCTCGAGCGTGGCCACGGTAAGGACGTAGGGCGGACCGAGATCCGCCACCGGACCGTCGGGTCGGTAGATGTCCTTCGGTGCCGGGTGGGCGACGTGGATCCGGTCCTCGGGGACGCCGAGCGTCCGTGCGACGTCGCGGCCCGTGTACGCCGAGTTGACGAACACTGCGTCGCACGTCGCGGCCGCGTTCCGGTACTTGCGACCGTGCATCGCACGCGTCCGGCCGGTCGTCCACTCCGGATGATGCAGGGGAACGAGGTCGTGGATCGTCGTCGCGCGCACGCCGGCGCGTTGCGGCGGGTACATCCAGTCCGAGAAGTGCAGCACGTCGACGTCTCCGAGGAGCCGCTCGGCCGCCGGTCTGCGCATGGCGCTCCAGGCCGTGCGCAGCGCATGCGAGAACGGCAACGGCCATGTCCGCATCTCCACGTCGATGCCGTCGAGCGCCGCGCGGATCCGCTCCGGGCCGCGGAAGCTCGTCGGCGCGAACGCGACGATCTCGTGCGTGCCGGCCGAGACCTCGGCGAGCCCGCGAAGCGAGCCCTGGATGTAGTTGCCGATCCCGAGCAGCGGGTGCGAGAGCGGGCTGACGTCGAACGCGATCCTCATCCCGTCGGGCGGTACACGAAACGGTTGAAGTGCGCGCCGAGCTCGCGCGGATCCGGATTGCCGCCGGCCGTCACCTCCTCCGGAACGGCGGTCGGCGAGACCGTGTAGACGACGCGACACTCCGTCGTCCCCGGCAGAGGCTTGACGGGAACGCTCAGGACCGCGCGCTTCTCGGGGGGGAAGCGCACTCGTCCGACGACCCGTCCGTTCGAGCGCGCAACGACGGTCTGGGGCTCGAGGAAGAGGTTTGCGTCGCTGGAGAGCTCGACGGACAGCCGCCCGGGCGCACAGCGTCGGCGTGTGTACGTGACCTCGGGGCCCGACCAGGTGTCCCGCGGGTAGAGACCGTCGACGTGCGTCGCGGACACGAGTGGAGAGGTCACGCGCCAGAGCGTCACGCCCCAGCCCTTGTCCGTGGCGAGCGCCTCGCCGGCGGGCTCGAAGGACGAGTCGGCGATGACGTAGGCATCGCGGACGGGGCTCCCGTCCGGGAAGGTGACCGCACCCGTCTCCGGGTCGACGCGGATCTCCCGCTCGGGCAAGCCCCCCGGTGTCGGAGCGGCGACGTAGTAGACCGGCCCGACGCCGCGATTGAAGAACTCGTTCAGGTTCACGGTCAGGCGATCGGTGCGTCCCGACCAGACGAACGCGGCGTCGCCGCCAGGCGGCAGCGCCCGGTCGACCCAATCGCGATCGGCGGTCCGGATCCCCTGGAACAGCGCTCCGATGGAGGCGCGCTCGAAGCCGTGCTTGCCCCACCAGATGGGCCGAACCGCGAGAATCCAGAGCGTGAGGACGAGCAGCGGCAGGGCGAGCGCGTAGCGCTTCGGCACGAAGAGGAACGCCGCCGCGAGCGCCGCCGCGAGCGCGGCGGCGGCGAGCTCGATCCAATCCGCTCCGATCCGGTCCTGCAGCGACCAGAAGGGCAGCAGCATCAGTGTGTCGGTGAGCGCCGACAGCGTGATGAAGCGATCGAGGGGGATCGCGGTGACCAGCACAACCGAAACCACGGCCGCGACCCCGGCGAGCACGCGCGGACGTGGCGCGCCCTGCTCGATCCAGGCGAGGAGCGCAATGCAGAAGAGCGGCGCGACGTAGAACATGTTGCGCTCCTGGATCCGGTCCGAGAACTCCGCCGCGAACGCGGCAACGACGGGGACGACGCACACGATCAGGGAGACCGCTGCCGCGAGAAACGCCTGCAGCTTCGCGTCCAGCGAGCGAGCGCGGGCGACGAGAACGATCGTGGCGGCGAGCGGGACGACGAGGACGTAGAGCGACAGCTCCGCGACGTGCCACCACAGGTACCGCAGCACCTCCCCCATGTCGTACGCCTGCTCGCCGACGGGCGCGTAGGCGCCGAGGAGGTTGCCGGCTGCCAGCTGGATCGCGAGCACGGCGAGCGCGGCCGCACCGGCGACCCCGTACAGCCAGCGAAACCGCGACATCGTGTCCCTGAGTCCCCGCCGCTCGAAGACCGCGAGGACGAGAGGGGCGAGCAGGATCGCGGGAACGAGCGCGACCGCCTGGACGCGAGTTGCGAAGGCGAGGCCGA
>CAWBER010000004.1:0-18357 GCA_963787855.1 uncultured Gaiellaceae bacterium | reverse complement strand
GCTCGGGTACCGGAGTAGGACCACCCGGTCCCGGGCCGGTTGTGCTCGGATCATCCATGTCAGGTAATGCTCGATCCGGGGTCTCGGTCAACTGACGTAGCCGATTCGCCGGCGTCCGATGTCTCTTGCGCCGGCAACGAGCGCCTCGAATCGTCAGCCTCCTGCTTCGACCTTGCCCGCTCGGCCATTTTGTCGAGGTATTCAGCAACATCCTTTGCCTTTGCGGCTAGCGCGCCAAGCACCTCCGGGGAGCGCTGTTCAGCCTCATCCTTGAGCGACGCGAGCCACTCCTCGACCCGCTTGTCGTAGCGCCTGAGGCGCGAGACCTGGTCGGCTTCCGCCGTCGAGTCGTCAGTAGCGTTGCTCGGTTCCATGTCTGCCGGTGCTGCCATTGCGGTCTCCCTTCCGAGCGGAGCCCGCCCGAAGACGGGCTCCTACTCACACGGTTGTGCTTCTCGTCTCGTTGCTCAGGTTCGGACAGCGCCGTGCCCGTCGCTCCGACCCACAACAACGCGGTAGAGCGCGAGCAGGATGATCGAGCCGACGATGGCCGTCAGCCACGTTGAAATGTCGAAGAACTCGTCGAGCGGATCAGCGCCGAACAGAGCTCCGGCGAGAAAGCCGCCGAGCAGCGCGCCGACGATTCCGATGACCGCCGTCACGATGTAGCCCCCAGGATCGTTTCCGGGCATGATCGCCTTCGCGATCAGGCCAGCGAGCAAACCGAGGATGACGAACGCGATGATGCCCATGACCGTCCTTTCTGGTTCGAATGACGATCTGAGATTCCCTGAGAGGCGGCAGCCGAAACGCTGGCGGTCTCTTAGGCACGAAGGGAGGGCCGAGTCGTCAACGGCGCTCGCGCGGCGAGCGACGCAACGTCGAGACGCTCCGCGGCGTCGAGCGCCTTCTCGGACTTTCCTCGGGTGTTCCGACCGAGCGCGCCGCTCACGATCCAGCGACGGGTGAGTCGGGCGAGAGGGAGGCCGAGATCCGAGACGTCCGGAGTTCGGCGCGGCTTGAGGTAGAGCTCGAGTGTCAGCTTCTGCAGGAGCGCCGGATTCGGCTGCCCTCCCGTCTCCTCCTCGAAGCGATGAGCCAGCAGTGCGGCGAGGGCCTGCAGCTCGCGCACGCCGTTCCGAACGGTCACTCCGATCGACACCGCCGACGACGCGACGAGCACCCACGGGACGCGCGTGAATCGAACACCGCGCAAGGCGATCCTCGCTACCGGCGTCGCAACGGCGACGAAGCGCTGAATCGCATCTGTCATCTCCTCGGTGTCCTCATGCTCTCCGAGCAAGCGCTTCGCTTCGGCCGCAGTCGTCACGTGCATGTCCGAGGACAGGAGGCGCTCGAACGCCTGGTGGACGACGTCTCGCGCCGCGAGCTCGACGGTGCGCGGAATCGCGAGCAGAGAGCTGGTCTCCTCGGTCTGGGTCTCGCGCATGTCCGCAAGGTGCCCACCTGACGACTTCCTCACACGCGAGGACAGTCGTGGGCGTCGGAGCACAGGCGCTGGGGACGGGGTGCTGAGATCACAACAGCATCCCGACCGTCGAGTCGCATGGCGAGCGATGGATTGGGACGGCCCGAATGGCGTCGTCACTTTTCACAAGCTTGGCGAGGGACGCACGAAGGTGATGGTGCAGATCGAACGAGCCCG
The DNA here is from genome assembly GCA_963787855.1 of uncultured Gaiellaceae bacterium. Taxonomy (GTDB): domain Bacteria; phylum Actinomycetota; class Thermoleophilia; order Gaiellales; family Gaiellaceae; genus GMQP-bins7. The sequence continues at coordinate 16,691 of CAWBER010000004.1, read as the reverse complement.
AGGGCGTGTCCGAGTCCCCATGACTAGAGCTGCAGGTTGCGGCGATGCAGGAGCGTCTGTAGTACTCGTCGACGTTCCCGCCAAGCGCCAGTCTCGCTGCCGCGAGATTTACGCGCAAGCTCCTCGATCGCAAGTACCCCGACGCACTCGGGCGGCGACTAGCGAACATCGCAATCGGTGTCCTCGATGAGATGGCGCCAAAGCCGCGATCCAGTGGTAGCCGCAAATTTTCGCGTGCTGGGGCGTCTAACCGTAGATGAGCAAGAAATACGAGGTCTACTCGAAGCTTCTGAGGAACCCCGAGACATGGCTGCTCAGCGTCATCGTCGCACCGACATCAACATGACCACCGATGAGCGCCGTTCCTACGTGCGCTGGTGGATCGAGCGCTCGGGGCTCCCACCCGCGCAGATCCGCGAGGTCGCGACGGGCAATCTGGGCGGACCGGCTTGTTGACGGCACGCGCGGATCGCTCGTCACAGCAGGCGACGACCGTCCTACCGGGCTTCGTCTTTCGGAGCGCGACGGGCTCGGAGGCGTCCGACGTAGCGGGCGATTCGTAGCCGCTCCGTGTACAGCGTCCGAAGCCGACGGAGCTCGAACCGGTCAAGCGCCGGCCAGCGTTGAAAGAGCGGCGCGAGCTCGTCATCGCGTAGCGCCCGCTGCTCGGAGAGCTCTGCAGTTCCCATCACAGCAAGGTCGTCGGGAAGCGCTTTCATGACCACTCCTGTTTCGATCCTGTCGAAGGTGCCGCGCAGATACCCCACCAGTTGCAGCGACAAACGCGGCCACTCATCGGATTCTTAGGTAATTCGCTTTTCAGCTCGAGGCGAGCGGGGTACGGATCAGCCGACACCTCGAAAGGAGGCGACACATGGCACAGACAACTACCTTCGATACGTGGAAGTACCGTGATCCCAGCCTCGCGACGAGTCTCACGCAGCAGGAGCTGCTTGGGTACGACGTCGAGGCGATCGACGGCTCGATCGGCAAGATCGACGACGCCACGCTGGAGACCGATACAGGGCACATCGTCGTCGACACAGGGCCGTGGATCTTCGGCAAGAAGGTCATGCTCCCTGTCGGCGTCCTCAAGACCGTCGACCACGTGAACGAGAAGGTCTTCGTGTATCGCACGAAGGACGAGATCAAGAACGCCCCCGAGTTCGACGACTCGATGCGGAACGACGAGACGTACCGCACCGAGCTCGGTACCTACTACAGCACTGGTGGCCGAGGGTATCGCGACTGGGACTGAGCTTGACTCAGCCGAGTCCGGCCACTAGTTAGCGACCGGTGGCGTCGGCTCTGGGTCGCGGCTTCGCTCCCTGAAGCTGCGCGATGGAGTCGACGCCACTGGCATTTCGGCATGCGTTTTCGCCGATGGATTCCCGGGAACTCCCGGCTCACGGAGTTGGGGGAGAACTCGTGGAACGTCACGTTTTCGAGATTTCGCGTCTTGACGACGAGACCGGCCTCAAGCTTGCCGGCGAGCTCGACCTTCACAGCGCAGGGGAGCTCACTGAAGCCCTGACTGCCTTTCAGGAATCCGACGAGGTATGGCTCGACATGACGGAGATCACGTTCATCGACAGCTCCGGCCTGAGTTCGATCCTGTCATTCGCACGCTCAAGAAACGGGAACGGCAGGATCGTGATCATCGATCCGACCTCCGTGGTCGGCCCGGTTTTCAAGATCATCGGGCTCCATGACCAAGCCTCCATCGAGGTGGTCGCTGACCCTTCGCTGAGGTAGCGCACGAGCCGCCGCCTCGCCGCCGGGTCAGCCTTCGATGAACCTCGCTCGAAGTAGAGATGCATGAGCTGCAGCGCGTCCTCGAGCGGCACGTTCGGAAGCCTCGCTTGAGGCGCCGGAGTTGTCTAGCGAAGCCTGACGGCGAATACCTTCCTGAGACGCTTCCCGGCGGCTGTTGCGGCGATGCTGCCGCGAAGTATCTTCCCCGTGGCGTTCCTCGGAGGGAAGAACGTGCAGGTCGCCTTTCCTCCTTTCACCGATCCTCGGGCGCGGACTTTCGCGCCCGCAGCGACCGCGCCGCAGCCGACCGCCGACGGCGCGAGAGCCGCGCCTGCCGCCTTGTCGACGACAGCGAACGAGACGGTGAACCGTGCACCCGCCCGCGGCTTGGCGGGCGACACAGCGAAACGCACCACAGTGGGCGACGCTGCCGCCGCTCCCACCGCGACGGTCGTGGACGCCGTGTTGTTCGTAGGACTCGCGTCAGCAGCCGTGAGGTCGGTGAGCCTGGCGACGATCGTGTAGCTGCCCGGCCGGGCGGCCACGAGACGACTCTCGTCATCGAATTGCTCTCCGGCCGCAATCGCGGTGCTGCCGCAGTCCAGCGTGCCTGCTCCCGCCGGGCAACCGAGGCGGTTTCCGGTTGTCGCCGTCAAGCCTTCGGGTAGCTCGATCAGCAGCCGAACGCTCGCGTTATCCGGGCCTGCGTTGCCGATCCCCACGTTGATCGAAAACGGCACGCCCGCCATGGCCGCAGGCGTGCCTGGCAGCTTCGCAATCGAGACGCTGACCTCTGCGTTCGCCGCAGGAGCGAGTGTCCGCATGTTTCCGGCCGCCGCCGACACCGCCAAGGTCGAGGTCGCGACGAGGGCAATGAGACCGGTGCCGAGCCCGTATCGAATGCGTCTCTGCACCCGCCGTCGATGGTGTCCGCAGCCTACTTCGTACATGTCACTCTCCCTCCACGAGGGCCCGTATGTGCTCGCAGTGGTCGGCCCCTCGACCTCGACGCCGGCGCGATTGTAAGCCGCTTGTGCTCGTCAATACAAGAGCTGGCTGCCTCGAGTTGGCGCTCCTCGATCCTGAGCTTCGCCGCGACTTCGGGCTCGTCGCCGCGAACCTCCTCGATGAATCGCTCGGCATCCTCGCGCCGGATGAACAGCTTGAGCGAATCCCCAAGCGGGAAGTCGGACGAGAGGGCGTCGTCGACGACGGCGTAGACGATCACGGCCGAGCCTGAACGCGTGCCATCACGAACACTCACCTCTTGATGAGCGCCCTCGCCTCCTCAAGTCGGAGCTGGTACCGGCCGCGGAACTCCTCGGGTGGCCGCTCAATGTCCGCGATCCACTCGCCGAAGGTGTTCTCGTCGGTCGTCGAGAGCCCAGAAGCGATTCGCTGGGACTTGAACGAAATCGCGAGGTCGAGGAACCACCTCAGTTGCAACTCTGGCCGCGACGCGAATCCGAGGTACTCGCCCTTGTCCCAGATGCTGAGGCGCATCTGGAAGTAACCGGCCGAGTCGGCATCCCCGGCGGGGAGGTTCCTAAGGTTCGATTCGACCAACGACGCCATCACGGGCAGCTCGGGCGGCAACCCCGCTTGCGCGGCCGCAAAGGCCATCCATGTGGCGATGTCGGTGGCGGACGCGTCGTCCCCCGGATACTTCGTCTCGGCTTTCGCGACGTAACAGGGGCCCGCGTTGTCCTTAGCAAGTGCTCCCGCGACCCCGAATACGCCGGCCGCGACGAGCGCGCCCAGCACGAGTCCGATCATCAGTCTGCGCACGATCTTGCCCTTTCCTCGAGTGCTACGAAGGAGCGACGAGCGTACGACCACCCCCTTGGGAGGTCAATGACACAGAAGGGGAGGCCAAGACTCCGAAAGGACCACGCCCACCCCGGCGAGACAGACTAGGCGGCACGCGTCTGCGATCTGGTGAGTCGGACGTGAGCTTTTGGCCTCCTTACTTCTGTCCGAAGAGTGCGGCGTGGGCGATCTGGCCGTAACGGGCTCTGCCCCCTTCGGGCCGACTGGCACCCTGGGTGATTCCCGTGCGCCGCACTACATCTCGCGTCGATGTCTGCTCAGGTCAGAAGCGGGCGATCAGGATGCCCACCACCACCGCGAGCAAGATCATCGACGCGAACACGACCGCTTCCATCTTCGCTTCCAGGTGCCAGCGGATAGAGCGCGTGGCGTGGTCGACCTTCGGAGCAACGACCATCGATCGGTATACGCGGAGTCTGATCAGGGCGAGGCGAAGCTCGCGACGAAGGCGCTCAAGCCTAAGTGCAAGCGTGTCCCACTGCGTCCTGTCCGCGACCCGGTGCAACAGCATCGCGGAACTAGTGACCCACCCGACCTTCCGGCAAACCTGAGGTTGGCCCCGATCTCGCCGTCGAGCGCCGCACTAGCGGGACGTGGCGGGGTCCCGGTATGAGGGCGTCCCTGCACCCAGGTTTAGTGCGAGATCAGCGGCGCTCACCCACCATTCCTGTTTCTCTCTCCAGCTGAGGGTCCGAAAAACGCTGCGCCTACGAGAATTTCCTTCCTGATCGCGGGACTTCTCTGGAAGCAGCTGCACAGCTGGTGAATCACGACGACGTTCCTTACGATGTGCCATGGGGACTGGGGGTGCGTCCATGGGTGGAGCTGGATCGAGCGCGCCGTAGGTGAAGCCCGAAATCTGGAGCGCGCGGCAGGCGTCTCTAGTCCCCTTCTTCTGCGCCACTCGCTTAGCTGGCAGTCGCGCTCAACGGGAAGGCGACCGCAAACGAAGGGTTCGTGTCAACCCTCCCGCCAGCGCGAGCCGCTTGGATCTCTCCCCGCGGCATCGCAGCGATACCCGCCTTCTTGCGCTCTGCAAACCATGGACGAGGCGACGATTACGGCACTCGCGAGCGTGGTCGTCCGATAGCGGGCGGCGCTGCCGCGCGAAGCCGTGGTGCCGCCCTCTATCGGTGTCTCCCCCGATACGTAGATGCTCGGAGCGGGCAAATCTTGCGCGGTGCTAGCTCCTCATCGCGATGAACATGAAGACGAGGACAACGCCGAAGAGCAGCGCCCCAGCTACGACGATCCCAGTCACTTCTCCCCCCAGTCACTTGCGGGTTGACCGGAGCATATTCCGGCGAGTACCAGCGAGGGAAGGGCCGGGCCAGCTACCCAATCGCCACCGGGGGAGTCAAAGAGGGGACGCCAAAGCCGACCCGGCCAACAGCGACCCTACGCCGGTAGACGAGCAAGGTCCTTTGCGTCTTGGGCGCAGGCGCTCCGCCTACGGCGACGGAACGGAGCGCCGCGCCACGCTACCGGGGTGAACCCCCGTCGGGCCTTCTTGCTACTCGGGGCCGACCGCCCCGGACCCGGCCGGCGCTGCGTCTACGACCGTAGAGCCGGCTGAACACGATCGTCATAGACCCCCCGCGAGCGCCTTCTCGCGGCCTCCGAGGGGTCGGCCCGACCTCCGACCAGGGCGCTCCGAGCCGCCGTGAGCGCGTCGAACCCGCTCGCGTCTGTTCGCACAGACCGCTGCCTATTGGTCGCTAGATCTGCCCTCCAGCTCGCCACACTGGCGCTCCGGGATGCGGACTCATGGTGTCCCTACTTGTGGTGCATCGTGGTGTCCCGCGGTGTCTCAGGAGGCTGAACCGGCCTCTGGATTCCCGTAGTTGAGCCAAATACCCCGGTTGCTCCAAGTTGTCGAGCTAGTGCTCTCCCAACTGAGCTAACCGCCCCGGCGCGGCGATTGTAGCCGCTCCGCGGGCGGCGTCGAATCGAGCGCGCGGGCGGCTTTCCGCGTGACGATGCTCGACACGATCACGCTGACGAGCACGACGACGAGCGTGGCGCTCAGGAGCTCCTCGTCGAAGATCCCGGCTTCGGTGCCGATCGTGACCGCCGCGAGAGTGGCGGCGGCCTGGGCCACCGTGAGCCCGAACACGAGCCGGATCTCGGACAGGTCGAAGCCGGCGAGCCTGCCCGCGACGAACGACGCCGCCGCCTTGCCAATGAGCACGATCGCCAGCGACAGTGCCCCGATCGCGAGCACCCTGAGCTCGGTGAACTGCTCGGGGTCGAGCAGCATTCCCGTGGAGAGCAGGAAGAACGGCACCAGAAGCGCCGCGCCCACGAACTCGAAGCTCTCCTTCGTCTCCGCGTGCGCCGACTTGACGAGGCGGTTCAGGGCGAGCCCGGCGAAGAAGGCGCCGACGATGCCCTCGAGCCCCATCCGGTCCGCGACCAGCGCGGCCGAGGTGAGGGCCGCGAGCAGGAAGAGGAACGTCGGCACGGCGCCCTGCCCGAGGTGCGCCAGTGACCAGCGGCCGATGCGCGGGAGCACGACGGCGCAGTAGACCGCGAGGATCGCGATACCGATCGTCAGCCTCACGACGATCTCCGCCGGCCCTTCGTCGCTCTCCACCGAGCCGACGACGACCGCGAGCACGGAGAGCGCGAGCGTGTCGGTGATCACCGTTCCTCCGGCGGCCATGCTCACTGCCCGGTGCTGCGTGAGCCGGTGCTCCTGCACGATCGGGTACGAGATGAGCGTGTGCGACGCCCACAACGAGCCATACAGGGCAGCCGTCGCGAGCCCGTAGCCGAAGGGAAGCACGAGGAGCAGGCCGAGAACGAACGGGAGCGTGAACGTCAGGGCGCCGAATCTCAGTGCGGGCTTGCGGTCGCGCTCGAACTCGTCGAGGTCGAGCTCCATCCCTGCCAGGAACATGAGGAACAGCAGCCCCAGCTCACCGATCGACTCGACGACCCCCTCGCGCTCGATCCAGTCGAGGACGAACGGCCCGACCAGCGTCCCGCCGAGCACGATCCCGACGAGGCCTGGGAGCCGTAGCCGCTCCGCGACGACCGGGCCGGCGAGGAGCACGACGGCCGCGACGAAGAACGTCCACTCGGCGGATACCGGCGGAAAGGCGACGGCCAGCTCCACGCCGTGAGTCTCACCGCCGAGACGGACGGCTTAGGTCAGAAAATCTCGGGACACCAGGGCGCGCGCTCGGCCGCGAACATCGCGTCCGCGCGCGCGGCGGCGCCGCGGCGAAGCTCCTCGACGCGGCCGCCACGCACGAGGCCAGAGAACGAGAAGGCACCGAGATATGCGCACCCCAGCGCATTCACGTCGAGACGCAACTGCGCGTCCGCGGTCGTGCGCTTCGCCCTCCCACCGGAGAGCCGCCAACGCCCCGCGTTCCACGGGCAGAACTCGTCGATCACGTCGAAGACGACCGCGCCGTCGATCGCGTAGCGGCGCGCCGTCAGCGCTTCGCCGACGTCGACGAGGCGCACCCAGAGACCGTCGCCGACGCGCGGCTTCATGTAGCGCGGCGACGCGAGCAGCCACCAGAGCGCATGGTCGACGGGCAGGAGGCTCGCAGTCGTCCGCACGGCCCAGTCGACGTCCAGGAGGTAGCGCCAGAGCTCCGCAGTCGGCCGACCGTCGAGCGCGATCGCCTCGACGACCTGGAGGTCGGAGTCCGCAGTTCCCTCGGTCCACTTCGTGTGATGCCTGTAGATCGCGTACCCCTCGGGTCGCCCGTCACGCTCGAGCACGACGAACCGCTTCGGACCAGCCCCCTCGCCGCTGCCTGGCACCTCGAACAGGATGCGGAACTCCCACCAGTCACGGCTGCGCCCGAGCATCCCGGGGGTCTTGCGCCGGACGGCGTCCCAGGCACGCGGGAACAGCTTGAGCGCCTCCTCCGCGTCGACGATCCGCAGCGTTCCCTCGCGCTCGAGCGGACGCGCGAACGCAGAGTGCTGTCTCGGGATCGAGACTTCGGCGCACTGCGACGCCATGCCATAGCCGAAGCGGCCGTAGATCGTGTCCTCGGACGCCCACAGGAGCGCGAGCGGCTCGCCACGCTCGTGCACGTCGTCCAGCTGCGCGCGCATCATCGCGCGCAGAACGCCACGCCGCCGGTGCGTGGGGAACGTCCCGACGACGGTCACGCCCGCGGTCGGCACGATCGCGCCGGGCACCGTCAGCTCGAAGGGGAACGCGCCGGCGCCGCCGACGATCGAGCCGTTCTCCAGCGCCGCGTGCATGCGCTCGATCGGGAGGTTCTTCGAGAAACGCTCCATGCGCTCCTCGGTCGGCTCCATGCCGAAGTACTGCCCGATCGCGAAGACGGCGTCCGAGAACTCGGCGAGGTCCCGGCAGGGCCGAACCTTGAAGTCCGATTTCACGCGATCTTCTCCAGTGGTGCGTACTCGACCATCAGCCTCCGCTCCGTCCCATCCGATGCGAAGCGAACCGTAACGACACCACCCGGCTCGATTCCGGTGACAACTCCCTCCCCGAGCGAGCCGTGCCTCACCGAGTCGCCCGTCGACAGCGCGATGCCGGGCCGCGGCTCCACCGCAGCGGCCGTGGGGGATCCGTAGCTGCTCCACGACGCGGGTCGCAGGCGGTCGCGCTCGACGTCCTGCGAGAGCTCGTCGAGGAAGCGGGAGGCGAGGTTGTACTCGCGGCGACCGAAGAGGGTGCGTGCGGACGTGTGCGTCATCGTGAGCCGCTCCATCGAGCGCGTCATGCCGACGTAGCAGAGCCGCCGCTCCTCCTCGACCCCCTGCTCCTCGATCGAGCGCGAATGCGGAAAGAGCCCCTCCTCCATCCCGATCATGAACACCGCGCGGAACTCGAGGCCTTTTGCGTTGTGGAGCGTCATGAGCGTCACGAGGCCGCGCTCGTCGCGGATCGTGTCCTGGTCGGAGACGAGCGAGACGTCCTGCAGGAAGCCGGCGAGCGAGGGCTCGTCCGCTTGCTGGCGATACTCCAGCGCGACGCCGACGAGCTCCTGGAGGTTCTCGATGCGTCCCCGCGCTTCGATCGTCCGCTCGGCTTCGAGCGCGTCGAGCGTGCCCGTCTGCTCGAGCACGCGCTCGAGGATCTCGTCCACAGCGAGCTCCTGTGAAAGCGCCATGAGCGACTCCATCGTCGCGTGGAAGCCGCGGACCGCGCGGCACGAAGCCGCCGTGACGCCGGCCGCCTCCGGGTCGGCCATCGCGGCGAAGAGCGTGCGGCCCGTGTTCTCCGCGTGCGTGACGAGGCGCTGTAGCGAGGTGTCGCCGATCCCCCGGCGCGGGCGATTCGCGATCCGCAGCAGCGAGGTGGCGTCCTGCGGGTTCACGAGGACGCTGAGGTACGCGGTCGCGTCGCGGATCTCCGCTCGCTCGTAGAAGCGCGGCCCACCGATCACCTGGTACGGGACGTCCTGGCGCACGAGCACGTCCTCGAGCACTCGTGACTGCGCGTTCATCCGGTAGAAGACGGCGATCTCGTCGGCCGAGTAGCCGTTCGCGATCAGCGACGCGATCTCGGCGGCGACGAACCGCGCCTCCGCGTGCTCGTCCTCGACCTCGATGACGCGCACCGGGTCGCCCTCGCCCAGATCGGAGAACAGCCGCTTCGGCTTGCGCTCGGTGTTCTGCTCGATCAGCGCGTTCGCGGCACGGAGGATCGTGTTCGTCGAACGGTAGTTCTGCTCGAGCGTGACGACCTGCGTCCCTGGGAAGTCCTTCTCGAACTCGATGATGTTGCGGATGTCGGCGGACCTAAAGCTGTAGATCGACTGGTCTTGATCTCCGACCGCGCACACGTTTCCGTGCTCGCCGCCCAGGAGCTGCAGGAGCCGGTACTGCGCGTGGTTCGTGTCCTGGTACTCGTCGACGAGGATGTAGCGGAACGCCTTCCGCCAGCGCTCGAGGGCCTCGGGGAAGCGCTCGAAGATCTGCACCGTGAGCATGAGGATGTCGTCGAAGTCGACCGCGTTCGACGCATGCAGGCGCCGCTGGTACAGCTCGTACGTCTCCGCGACGGTCTGGTCCCAGAAGGAGGCGACGCGCGAGGCGTACTCCTCCGGCGTGACGAGCTCGTTCTTTGCCCGCGAGATCTGCGAGTGGATGCCGCGCGGCGCGAACCGCTTCGGGTCCTTCCCGAGCTCCTCGAGGCACGCCTTCACGAGCCGCACCTGGTCCTGGTCGTCGTAGATCGTGAAGGTCGACCGATAGCCGAGCCGCTCGGCCTCGCGCCGCAGCATGCGCCCGCAGGCGGCGTGGAACGTGAGGATCCAGATCGAGCGGGCGGTCTGCCCGAGCATGCGCTCGAGCCGTTCCCGCATCTCGCCCGCCGCCTTGTTCGTGAACGTGATCGCGAGGATCTCGTTCGGCTTCACGCCGCACGCACGGATCAGGTGCGCGACGCGGTAGGTGAGGACGCGGGTCTTGCCGGAGCCTGCCCCGGCCACCACGAGCAGTGGCCCTTCGGTCGCGAGAACCGCCTCCCGCTGGGCGTCGTTGAGGTCGGCGAGGTAGCTCTCGGGCGCGGTGACGGTCACCGGCCGATGCTAGCCGTCGCTTACGATCGCACTCGATGATCAATGCCGTCCACACGCTGATCTACTCGGGGGACCCGGAAGCCACCCGAGCGTTCTTCCGCGACGTCCTCGGCTGGCCGTTCGTGGAGCACCCCGAGTCGGCGCCGGGCTGGCTGATCTTCAGGACCGGGCCCAGCGAGCTCGGCGTGCATCCCACGTCGTATACGTGGGAGGGCGAGGAGTACTCGCATCCGCTCCAGCACACGGTCTCGCTGATGTGCGACGACATCGCAGCCACCGTCGCCGAGCTCGAGGTCAAGGGAGCGCGGTTCAGCGGCGCCGTCGAGGACATGGGCTTCGGCCTGGGCGTCAACGTGGAAGTGCCCGGCGCCGGCGAGATGCTGCTCTACGAGGCGCGCCACCCCACCGCGTACGACCTCTGACGCGCGGCTAGAGCCGCCGCGGCACGACGGCCACGCGACCCTCGAGCTCGACGACGTCGATCGCGGCGCCGTAGTGCTCCGCGATCAGGGCCTCCGTGAGGACGTCGGCCGGAGATCCGTCGGCGACGACCTTGCCCGCGTCGAGCAGCACCATGCGGTCCGCGTACTGCGCGGCGAGCGTGAGGTCGTGCATCGCGGCGACGAGCGTCAGCCCGGACTCCGCGCGCAGGCCGTCGAGGAGCTCGAGCGCCTGCTGCTGGTGGCCGATGTCGAGCGCAGCGGTCGGCTCGTCGAGCAGGACGATCCTGGCCTCCTGGGCGAGCGCCCGCGCGACGACGACACGCTGCTTCTCGCCTCCCGAGAGTGTCCCGAGGCGCCGGTCGGCGAAGGGGAGGAGGTCGAGCCGCGCGAGCGAGCGGGCCGCCGCGTCCCGGTCGCGGACTCCTTCCTTCGCAAGCGGACCGAGGTGCGGCGTCCGCCCGAGGAGCGCGTACTCGGCCACCGTCATCCAGGGCGGCGTCGACGGCTCCTGCGGCACCACGGCGACGAGCCGCGCCAGCTCCGCGCGAGACAACTCTCCCACGCTTCGCCCGTCGAGGACGATCTCGCCCGAGAACGCCAGGAGCCGGGCGATCGCGCGAAGCAACGTCGTCTTGCCGGCGCCGTTCGGGCCGATGAGCGCGAGCCACTCCCCGTCGGCGACCGACACGTCCACGGCGTCCACGACAGCGCGGCCGCCGAGCTCGACCGTGACGCCGCGCACGTCGATCACGCCACTCCTCCCCGGGTCGTCCGCAGGACGAGAGCGAAGAACGGCGCACCGCAGAAGGCGGTCACGACGCCCAACGGGATCTCCGCGGGAGCGAGCGCGGTCCTCGCGACGACGTCCGCGAGAACGAGGAAGCCCGCGCCGACGATCACCGAAAGCGGAATCAGCGCCCGGTAGCCAACCCCGGTGAGCAGGCGGATCGTGTGCGGCACGATGATCCCGACGAAGCCGATGAGCCCGGTCACGGCCACGGCGGCGGCGGTGCCGAGCGTCGCGGCGACGACGAGCGCCAGCCGAACCCGCCGTACGTCGACCCCGAGGCTCGCCGCCTCGTCGTCGCCGAGGTTCAGCACGTCCACGACCCGCCGAAGCGCGACGATCACGATCGCCGCGACGGCGACATACGGAAGGATGAGAACGACGTCCGACCAGCCACTGCTCGGGATGTTCCCGAGGATCCACGAGTAGACCTCCTGCAGCGTCTCCGAGTTCTGCTGCTGCACGAAGGTCTGCCAGGCCGTGAAGAAGGCCGTGACCGTGACGCCGGCGAGGATCAGTGTCGCGGCGTCGCGCTCCCGTCGCGCCGAACGGCCGACCGCGTAGGTCAGCATCACCGCGACGGAGCCGCCCACGAAAGCGGCGACGGGGAGCATCCGCTGCCCCCGCAGCCCGTCCGGGAGGTAGGCGATCGCGATCGTCGCGCCGAGCCCCGCGCCGGCGGCGACCCCGAGCAGATACGGATCCGCCAGAGGGTTGCGGAAGACGCCCTGGTACGTCGCGCCCGCGAGCGCGAGCATCGCCCCGACGAGCGCGGCGAGGACGACGCGCGGGACCCGGATCTCCCAGAGGATCGCCTCCTCGGTCGGAGAGAGGGACGTCGAGACGCCGGGAATTCCGAGGCGCGCGCCGGCCGACTCGAGCACGGCCCCCACGCCGAGATCGACCGGGCCTGCCAGAACGCCGACCGTGAGCGCGACGACGAGGAAGGCCACGGCGGAGCACACCCCGAGCAGGCCGAGCCCACGGGCGCGGACCTCGGAGGTGTGCTCCGCGACGGCCGACATCGCTACTGGCGCAGGCGAGCGAGCGCGGACGACATCGCGCGGAAGAAGTCCACGAGTCGCGGTCCCCAGCGCGAGGCGATCGAGTCGTGGACGCGGACGACGGAGCCCGTGCGCACGGCGCTGATCCGATCCCAGCCCGGCCGCGAGGCGACGGTCGACGGCTTCTGCCCGCAGCAGACGGTGTCGGCGAGGACGATCAGGTCAGGGCTCTCCGACACGACGTACTCCGAGGAGAGCTGCGGATAGCCGAAGCCCGCGCTGTCCGCGGCGTCGGCGATGTTCCGGAGCCCGAGCGCCGTATAGACCTGGCCGACGAACGTCTTCGACGTCGCCGAGTAGAGGTCGGGCGTGAGCTCGTGGTACACGGTCAATCCGCCGCGAGCTTTCTTCGCGTCGGCGACGACCTTCGCGATCCGCGACTTCATCGACGCGATCAGACGCGTCGACCGCGACTCGCGACCGGCCACGAGGCCGAGCTGTCGGATCTGCTGGTAGGCGCCCTTGAAGCTCTTGGCGCCGTCCTGGTGGAGCACCGTGATCCCGAGCCGGTGGAGAGCACCCGACAGCCCCTTCGGGTCGTACGCGATCACGACGAGATCGGGTCGATAGTTCGCAATGGACTCGACGTTCGGCGTGAAGCCCGAGAGCGACGTCGTCGGCGCTGCCTTCGGGAAGTCGGACTGGTCGTCGACGGCGACGACCTGCGAGCCCGCGCCGATCGCGAAGAGCGTCTCCGTTGCCGTCGGAGACAGCGAGACGATGCGGGCGGGCCGCTTCGAGACCGTGACCTTCCCGTTGGAGCCGATCACGGTGACCGGGAATGCGCCCGGGGCGGTCGAGCCGGCGAACGCACCGGAGACGGCGACTGCCAGCGCGGCGAGCGCCGCTCCGGCGAGGTGGACGAACGAACGAAGCACCTGAATCCTCCCTTCCGCGAGGGGTTCGGTTATGGGGAGCACGACAGGTCTTCTGACTCGGGGCTCCCTCCCTCGCCGCCTTCCCGGCTCGCGCCAGTGGCTTCGTGGCGGGGGAGCGTCTCCCCTCACAGCGGCGGGACCGTCCCGGATTCGCACCGGGTTCCCTCACCGTGCTCCTGCTTGCGGGCGAGCCTATCATCGGATGGTGTCCGGGCCTCGCGCGCGCCTTTGGCTGCCCGTCGTCGCCTGGGCGGCGCTGATCTTCGTTTTCTCCTCCGTCCCCGACCTCGGAACCGGGCTCGGCGGCTGGGACCTCGTCCTGCGGAAGATCGCGCACGCTGCCGAGTACGCCGTCCTCGGCGCCCTCCTCGTCCGCGCGACTGGACGGGCAGGGCTCGCCGTCGGACTCGGCACGCTCTACGCGGTCAGTGACGAGGTCCACCAGTCGTTCGTGCCGGGTCGTGTCGGCTCCCCGCTCGACGTCGCACTCGACGCCGTCGGCGTGCTCGCCGGCGTCGTCGTCTGGCAGACGGTTCGCGCGCGTCGACTCGCATGAGCAAGACCCGAGCGCTCGCGATCGAGCTCGACGCGCTCGGCGACACGCGAGCGCTCTGGCTCGCCTGGCTCGAATCGGCGCGCGGCGTGCTCGACGTCGACCCCGACGGCCTACCACTCGACCGCGCGGACGCCGCCCTAGCGCTCGACGACGCGGGCGCCGGGAACTGGCGGACCCTTCTCGAGCGCTTCTGCGAGGATCACGCGCCGGCGTTCCTGCGCCGAGACGCCGCGACGAGCGCGCACCTGCAGGCGCTCGTGGGCGACGGTGCGACACTCGGCGTCTTCACCGACGCACCCGAGGAGCTGGCGCGCACCGCGCTCGCGCAGCTCGGCGCGTCGCGGCGCATCTCCGCGCTCGAGACCGGTGCCGGCGCATTCGAGCGCCTCCTCGACGCCATCGGGGGAGATGCGACCGTGGTTCGTACCCGGACCGACCTCCTGAACCGCGCGTAGAATTCGACGCCGTGGACCAGCACGACGTCGGAGACCGGCAGCTCGACGCCCTTCTCGAGCGACTCGACCGGATCGCCGACGAGCTCGAGCGCTTGAACCGCACGACCGAGCGGCAGGACGGCTTCACCCTCGTTGCGCGCGAGCTCCACGAGCTCCAGGAGTCGCTGAACGCGCTCGCCTATGCGGCTCTCGGACAGGCCCCGCCGCGCGTGCGCCGGCGCGCTAGCTGATCCGGTAGATCGTCCCCTCGCTCGAGACGGCAAAGAGCTCACCTGCGGCGTTCTCGCCGAAGGAGGTCAGGCTCTCCACACGGAAGGGCTCGACTCGGAGACCCTTCGCAGCACGCCCGGAGATCCGGAAGCTCCACACGATCCCGCTGCACCAGTCGCCGTAGACGTACCGGCCGCGCTCCGCGCGGCGCGCGGCGCCGCGATACACATAGCCGCCGGTGACGCTGCAGCCTCGCCCGTGGTCGTACTCGGCCACCGGGAACACGAGCTTTCCGGTGCTCGGACTTCCATCCTCGAAGCGACGCGAGCCCTCGTACAGGTCCCAGCCGTAGTTCTCGAGGCCGGGGCTCGCACGCGGCGTGAAGTTCACCTCTTCGATGGAGCCCTGGCCGACGTCAGCGATGTAGAGGTCGCCATTCGCGCGGTCGAACGAGAAGCGCCACGGGTTGCGGAGGCCGAGCGCCGCGATCGACCAGCCCGCCGCCGGTCTTCTCGGGTCGAGCGTCAACAGCTTGCCGAACTGCGACCTCATGTCCTGCGAGCGGTTCTCCGGATCACCTCCGGCCCCACCGTCGCCGATGCTCGTGTACAGAAGGCCGTCCGGGCCGAAGGCGAGGTGCCCGCCGTTGTGGTTGCCGTACGGGTCGGGAACCTCGAGGAGGGCCATGCGGCTCGACGTAACGGCGCCCACTCCATCCGACCGGTACCGGACGACCGTGTTGCGGCCAGAGTCGGACGTGTACGCGACGTAGAACCGCCGGTTGCGCGAGTAGCGGGGATCGAATGCGAGGCCGAGGAGACCCTGCTCTCCGCCGAAGGCGACCTCGTCGCGGATGTCGAGGAACACGTTTCGGCGCCCACCGCGCACACGAAGGACGCGGCCGGGCTGCTCGACGACGTAGACCGTCTTCGGCTCTCCGGGAGCGTGGGTCAGGAGCACCGGCTCGTCGAAGCCGCGCAGGTAGACCGTCTTGCGAAACACGCTCTCGGCCGCTTGCGCGGACCCGGCCAGTGACGCGACGAGAGCACCCAGAAGCACGAGGATGCCGATGCGCACCTGCGCAAGGTAGCCGAGGGTTGTAAGCGCAGGATGCCGGAGTACGCTACGCGCTCGTGCGGGTCTTCCTCATCGGGGCGGGGCAGGTCGGGACCACGATCGTCGAGGCACTCCACGAGGACCATGAACTCACGGTGGTGGACACCGAGGCCTCCCGGCTCCAGGCGCTGACCGCGCGTTTCGACGTGGCGGTCTTCGAGGGCGACGGGACGAGCCGGAAGGATCTCGCGGCCGCGGGAGCCGCCACGGCCGACCTCGTCATCGCGTGCACGTCGCGCGACGAGGTCAACCTCGTCGCCGGCATGTTCGCCCGGCGCGAGGCCGAGGACGCGACGACCGTCATCCGCACGTCGAGCACCGAGTACGTCGACCTCTGGCGGGAGGGCCAACTGGACGTCGACTTCGTCGTCTCGTCGGAGCTCGAGACCGCACACGCGATCAGCCGCATCCTCGGGGTCCCCGCTGCGCGTCAGACCGACGTCCTCGCCGAAGGTCAGGTGCAGCTCGCCGAGTTCGACGTCGACCAGGACGCCTCACCCACGGTTCTCGACGTACCGCTGCGTAACGCCCCGGTACCCCGCGACTCCAAGGTGGCCGCGATCATCCGCTCGGACGACACCACCCTCCCGGGCGGTGACGACAAGATCACCATGGGCGACCGCATCGTCGTGATCGGGTCGCCGGGCGCCGTGAAGGCCTGGGGCGAGCTCCTCTGGCCCGAGGGCGGCGACGTGCGTGACGTCGTCATCTTCGGCGCTGGCCGCGTCGGCTCGGCGATCGCACGCGTGCTGCTCGCGCAAGGGTTGAGCGTGCGGATGATCGAGGCGTCGAAGGACCAGGCGCTGCGCGCCGCCGAGACACTCCCGAAGGCGCGCGTCTTCAACGCCACGGGCCTCGACGCGGACTTCCTCGAGCGCGAGCGTGTGGGCCAGTCACAGGCAGGCATCTTCGCCATGCGCGACGACGCGAAGAACCAGTACGCCGCGTCCATCGCTCAGGTGCACGGGATTCCCTTCACGATCGCGATCGCGCACGAGGCCGTGTCAGTGAGCGCGTTCGAACGCGCGGGAATCGACGTGTCGATCAACCCGCGCGCGGTGACCGCAGAG
>CAWBER010000003.1:0-616491 GCA_963787855.1 uncultured Gaiellaceae bacterium | reverse complement strand
TACGCAGACGGCGCTAGGTGAGCGTGTACTCGGGGCCTGAGCCGCCTTCGGGCGGCGTCAGGCGGCCGCCCTTCGCTGTGATCGCGCCGCACTGGACGCAGTTCGACGGCGTGATCTCGACCGTCACCATGCCGTCGCCGACGTCGCGGCCGACCTCGTACACGTGCGCGGGGCACATCCACTGCCACGCCTCCGCGACCGGGCGACGCACGGTCGTGCGGATCTTGATGTGGTTCGGCTGGTCGTCGCGTGTCCGGTTGCCCGACGCGAAGACGGACGAGAGCTTGTCGAAGACATAGGCCCCGTCCGGCGCGGGATAGCGTGCTGCGCGACCCGTCTTCAGGAGCGGCGCCGCGGAGTTGGGATGCGTCGGGAAGCGGCCGTTGGGAGCGCGCCCCTTCGTGACGGTCATCATGCTGGCGAGCGCACCACCGACGAAGAAGCCCTTGTCGAACGCCTGGCGCATGTTGCGCACCTCGTACAGCTCCTTCAGGTACGTGCTCGCGCGCAGCTCCTCGTCGTAGGAGTCGAGAGCCCCGACGCGGCTCGGCACCTCCCCACGCTGCAGCGCGCGGAACGCCGCCTCCGCGGCGAGCCTGCCGGACTCGATCGCGTAGTGGACGCCCTTGAGACGAGGCACGTTCACCAGCCCCGCGCCCTCGCCGACGAGCAGCAACCCCGGAGCGTTGAACCGGCTCGGAAGCGAGTGGAAGCCGCCCTCGGTGATGGTCTTGGCGCCCCATGCGACACGCTCTCCGCCCCCGAGGATCTTCCAGACGAGCCGGTGCGTCTTGAACTCCTGCAGGACGTCGTGCACCGAGAACTCGACGTCGGTCGACTCGAGCCCTGCGACGAAGCCGACCGTCACGAGGTCGTCGCCCATCGGGTAGATGAACGAGCCGCCGAACTCGCCGAAGCTGGCCGACGTCCGCAGCGGCCAGCCCATGGTGTGGACGATCTTCCGCAGCGGCTTCCGGACGCGCCAGACCTCCTTCACGCCGAGCGCCCAGATCTGCGGGTTCTCGCCCTGGAGCCCGAACTGGTCGATTGCGGCGCCGGTCAGGTAGCCCTGCGTCCCCTCGGCGAGCACGGTGAGCCCGGCGACGATGTCGTTTCCGGGCTCGTAGGTCGGTAGCTGCTCGCCGTTGCGGCCGCGGCCGCGATCTCCGGTCCGCACGCCGACCACTCGACCGTGCTCGACGAGGAGCTTCGTGGCCGACGTCTCGGGGAGGACCACCGCGCCCACCGCCTCGGCCTGCTCGGACAGGAAGCGGCCGAGCTCCGACACGGAGACGATCAGGTTGCCGTGATTCCGCATCGTCGGCGGCGGCGGGATGCGGAAGGCGGAGCGACGGGTGAGCACGTACACCGCCTCGCCCGGCACCTCGCCATAGGTCGGGAAGTCCGCCGTCTTGAGCCTTCCGCGGAAGAGCTCGCGCAGCGGCTTCGGGCTCATCACCGCTCCGGACAGGAGATGCGAGCCCGCCTGCTTCCCCTTCTCGAGCACTGCGATCGGGACGTCACCGAGCCGCTCGCGCACGTCCGGGTGCTCCTCCAGCAGCTGTCCGAGACGGATCGCGCACGCGAGCCCGCCCGGCCCTCCCCCGACGATCGCGACGCCGACCTCGATCCGCTCGTCGCGGGGATCCGTGGGCGCGCCGACCGCGTCGCGGGCGCCGAACGGAGGTGCGAAGTCGATCGGCCTGGCCATGAGCGCTAGCCGCGCGAGCGCACGAGCTCCGTGAGCTTCGGGACGATCTGATGCAGGTCGCCGACGACCCCGATGTCGCAGAAGTCGAAGATCGGCGCGTTCGGGTCCTTGTTGATCGCGACGATCGTGCCCGAGCCCTGCATGCCGACCTTGTGCTGGATCGCGCCGGAGATCCCGCACGCGATGTAGAGCTTCGGCGCCACGGACTTGCCCGTCTGCCCCACCTGCGTCGAGTACGGGTACCAGCCCGCGTCGACGACCGCGCGCGTCGCGCCGACCGCTCCGCCGAGGGCGGCCGCGAGCTCCTCCAGCATCGTGAACCCCTCGGGCGAGCCGAGCCCGCGACCGCCGGCGACGATGATGTCCGCGTCCTCGATCGACGGGCCGGTCGACTCCTCCGTCGTCTGCTCGACGAGCGTCGCGAGCGTGGAGAAGTCGGAGAACGTCGTCTCGAACGACTCGACCTCGGCCGTGCCGCCCGACTCGACCGGGTCGAGCGCGCCGGAGCGCACCATCCCCAGCTTCGGGCCGTCCTTCCAGCCGACGTCGACGATGACGGTGTCGCCGAGCGCCGGTCGCGTCCCGACGAGCTCGCCGTCCTTCACGGACACGTCCGTGAGGTCCCAGTTCAGCCCCGCCTCGAGCCGTGACGCAAGCCCCGAGGCGACGTCTGCGGAGAGCACCGACGCGGCGAACAGCACGGCGTCGGGGCTCGTCTGCTCGACGAGCGTCGCGAGCGCGTCCACGCGCGGCTGCGGGAGCGGTGAGGCAAGCTCCGGTGCCTCGCACGCGTACACCTTCGACGCTCCGAAGGCGCCCGCGCCGGCCGCCACCGCGGCAGCGTCCTCCCCGAGCACGACGCCGGTCGCGTCACCGAGCGACGCCGCCTTGCCGAGCACGCCCGAGGCCGCCCTTCTCGAGCGCGCCGTGGTAGTGCTCGAGGAACACGAGGACGTTCACAGGAGCTTCCTCTCGACGACGAGGTCGAGGACCTTCTGTGCGGCGGAGCCGTCGTCCTCGATCTTCACCTGGTCGCCGCGCGACGGCGGGGAGCCGAGATCGAGCACCGTCGTCTTTGCTCCGGCCTCCCCCGCGTCGCCCGCGTCGACGCCGACATCGGAGAGAGACACCGTCTCCTGCGGCTTCGTCTTCGCGCTCATGATCCCCTTCAGCGAGGGATAGCGCGGCTCGTTGATCGCGTCCGAGACCGCCACGATCGCGGGAAGCGGCGCGCTGATCACGTCGTAGCCGTGCTCGGTCTGGCGCTTGCCCGTGACCGAGCCCGCCTCGGCGGTCAGCGAGGCGACCTGCGAGACGACGGGCCGGCGCAGACGGTCCGCCACCGCCGCCCAGAGGACGGCGCCGTCGCCGTCGCCGGAGGCCTGCCCGAAGAGGACGAGGTCGGCGCTCTCCCGCTCGAGCGCGCCGGCGAGCGCACGCGCCGTGCCGAGGAGGTCGGACCCGACCGCGCCCTCGTCCGACACGAGCACCGCCCGATCCGCCCCCATGGCGAGCGCCTTCCGCAGCGAGTCGACCGCCTTCTCCGGCCCGAGCGACACGAGCACCACCTCGCCGCCCTGCGCCTCCTTGATCCGGAGCGCCTCCTCGACCGCGTTCAGGTCGGTCGGATTGAGTGCCGCCTCGCCGGAGCGGTCGAGCCGCTTCGTCGCCGGGTCGATCCGCTTGTGGACGGTCGCGTCCGGCACCTGCTTGACGCAGACGGCGATCTTCATCGGCGCGGACTCTATCGGCGTCGCCGGTCGCCTCTGAGCAGCCGCGCGCATGGAGGTCGAGCCTCCGAGGATCCGATACTTCCGACGTGGACCGCCCGGTGCCACTGAGCGCGGTCGTGACGGTCTGCGGATTGCTCGTCGGCACCGCGCTGCGTCATGGCCTCGCAGTCGGCTCGCTCTCGCGGCGCGACGGCTCCTACTACCTCGTTCGGGTTCTCGGAACGGAGAACGTCTTCGGCCCGGACTTCACGCGTTCTCGGCACCTGGCGTGCGCCAGGCGCCCGTCGCTCCTCGCCGCTGCGAGCGGGCGTGACGGACACGCACGTCCTGACGCTCCTCCACGGCGTCGGCCAGCTCCTCCTCCCCGCGATCGCGTGGTCGCTCGCGATCGTGCTGAGCTCGGACGCGACCGGCTCGTCGTTCGCAGCCGTCGCGATGACCGCCGGTCTCTCGCCTGGGAACGACCTGGTTCTTCACCGTCAGCGAGAGCGTCCTCGCCGCCCGCTCACCGTCCTCGTCGCGGTGCTTCTCTGGCAGCCGCGAGCGCTGGCGGCTGGCGCGACGTGCCGTCGCTGCGCTCGCGGCGTCCTTCGTCTCGTCGCCAGCTACGAGACGGCGCTCCTCACCGGCGCCGTGCTCGCCGCCTGGGCGGCCTGGCGGGCGACCCGCTCGGCAGCTCGCACGTCGAGAGGTACGGATGCGCGCTCGTCGCTGCGCCTGTCGCTTCTCTCGGTCGTCGTCGCGCTCGCCGGACACGCGCTCCGGTCGCGAACCCCACCTCACTCGCAATCCTTTCTCTACTTCGTCGTCTCGCTCGAGCCGTGGCCCTTCTACGTCGCTCTCGCCGGCGTCGCGATGCTCGTCGCCGCATTAGGGCCGTGGCTCGCCGGGCCCGCGCGCGCGTGGCGTTGCGACTCGGTGTGCGCCGCTCTGGTCGTCGCCCTCGTCGGTCTCGAGCCGCAGCCCGTCACCGCGTTCCAGGCGCGGGGAGGCGCAGCAGTCGCGGCATTCCTCCTCGCAGCTCTTCCTCTTCGTGGCGCTGGATCAGCCGGCGCCGGCAGGCTCGGAGCCCGCATGGCCAGCGAGCAGACGCCGGGCACGGCTCGCTCGCGTCGCCGTTCCCGTCGTGTTCGTGGTCTCGATGGTCGCAGCGAACGTCCAGCCGCGTGACCGAGCTGGTCACGCAGTCTCGATGCATTTCGCGACCGAAGTCGATCGGACGCGAGGGCGTCGTCCGAGCCGACGACGTCCTTCCGGACGGACGACGCGACGTGCTCTGGGACTGGTCGGCACCGTCGCTCTCGTTGCATCGTCAGGAGCCGACCCGACTCGGGCGTCCTCGTGGACCGTGACCCGTCGCTTCCTCCCGTTCCCGCCAGCGCGACGCACGCGCTCAGCTCGCGGACGAGTACACCTGGCGCGGTGATCGCGGCGGCCTTCCCTAGGCGTTCGGAAGATTCTCGCGACCGCCACGGAGGCACTCCGCGACGAGCGCCGGCTCCCTCGCGAGCGCCTTGCAGTCCGCGACGCGTGCCTCGTCGGTCATTCGAAACCGCGCCATCACGATCCCGAGCCCGTAGTAACAGCGGCCGCGCACGCCGGAGTGCACGGCGTCGCAGAGCGCCCGAGCCTTCTCAGCGCTCGTGAAGTTCGCGGTGATGTCGTAGGCGGCAGCAGCAACACAATCCCCCTCGCCACCGTACTCCCGCGCGATCTCGCAAAGCTCGCGATCTTCGTTGCGTCGCGACCGCTCCGACTCGACGCGTCGCGTCCGAACGACTGGAAGCACCAGCCCACGAAGTCCCGCTCGACGGACGCGCAGGTCTCGGCCGTCCGCTCCCAGTCGTCGCCGACGAGCGGCAGGATGCGTGACGTGACGATCTGGTAGCACCGTCGTTTCGTGCGCGTACGCAACGGCAGTTGCACGGGTAGACGGGATCGTCGTCCTTCAGGAAGCTCGACCTGAACCCGTACGACGAGGAGATGTTCTCCATGAACGCGCCGCCGCGGCACGCGTCGCGGTCCCACCAGCGATCGAGACGACCGCACACCTCGAGCGAGACGGGAAGGTTCAGGCCGGTCGCGATCATCAGTCCGTGGCCGAGCCCGTGGAGACACCCGTAGACCACCCACGGCGTCATGCGCGTCGTCCGAGCAGAGACCGCGCGAAACAGCCGCGAGGCCTGCAGGCTTCCGAGACTTCGCCTTGACGAGTGAGCGCTCGAGCACGCCGTGGTAGTAGCCCGACCAACAGGTGGGCGTTCCTGCCGCGAGCGTCCGCGTGACGTTTCCGCCGTAGCGCGCCAGTGAGGCGGCGCCGATCAGGTGAACGACCCGGTGACACGCCGGGTCCGAGCCGTTCCCGTAGACGTCGTCGACGAGCTCGAGAGCAGCTTTCGGGCCTTCCCGATACGCGATGTTCCCGAACGCCTGCTGGAAGCAGCGCTGCGTCGGTGCAGTCGCTCAGGCGCGTTTCGTCCGGGCGGAAGTCGCCGATCACGGGATGCAGCGGCTGCGCCACCGGAACAGCTGCTCCCGCATCGGCCTGGATGACCGCATACGCGAGTGCCGCGTCAGCAAGCGCGAAGACCACCAGAAGGCCGACGAGCGCGCGTCGGCGCGTTACCCGCTCTCCCCAGAGCATCCCTCGCATTATGCGAGGAATCACCCTTCTGGGTACTACCCGATCGGCTGGGGATTCTGTCGTCTGGTCTCGCGCCGCAGACTCGTGTCGTCGATCGAGCGAGCCACTGGGACGGAACGGTGCTAGCGTCCGCCCCTTCGCGCGCGAACCGGAGCGCTACGTCCCATGAGACGCCACCGGACGACAGCCCGAGCGACACTCGTCGCACTCACTCTCGCAGGCCTCGCGGCGGCCGCGCTGTCGACCCCTGCCAGCGGGAACGAGCAGGGCGCCGTCCCGCGACTCGTGTTCCCGCTCGTCGCCAAGACCGACCTCTGGGACAACTACGGCGACCCGCGCGGCAACGGCCGCCACGCGGGCATCGACATGGAGAACCCGTGGCGCGCGCCGGTCGTCGCCGTCGAGGACGGCCGCATCAAGTACTGGGACTCCGGCCTCGGCGGTTGCATGCTCTACCACTACGGCGCGCAGCGGCACGACGTACATGTACATCCACCTGAACAACGACCTCACGCCGCGCAACGACAACAAGGGCGGCTGCGTGAAGGACGTCGCGTTCGCCGTTCCGAACGGCGCCAAGGTGACGGCCGGCCAGCAGATCGCCTGGATCGGCGACTCGGGTGACGCGAGCGGCAACCCGCACCTCCACTTCGAGGTGCACCCGAACGACGGCGGCGACGTCAACCCGTTCAGGCACCTGAAGCGCGCGACGAAGCCGCTCTTCGCCGCGCGGACGGGCGCCATCTTCAGCCTCGGCCTTCGCGGCTCGCTCGTCGCGGCCGGTGCCGGCGCGGCGACGCTCGAGGTCGACCGCGTGCGGCAGTACCCGGGCGGCCGCTGGCTCGACATCGACGCGCGCGAGCTCGAGCTGACCGTCCCGCTCGGCGTCGAGATCGCGCCCGTCGCTCGTCCAGCTCAGCGGCTCGACGCTGCGCGCGCTGAAGGAAGCCGGTGCCGGTCGCGGCGTTCACGCTGAAGGCGAACGCGACGCCGGAGGCGATCGTCGGCGCGCCGGGCGAGCTCGTGCTCGGCCGCGTCGCGCCGACGCCGTAGCGGTAGGACGTCGGGCCGCTCGGTCGAACTCGACGAGACATGGCCGGCGGCCTCTCGATCCTCATGCCCGTGTTCAACGAGCGCTCGACCGTCGAGGCGGCGATCGAGGATGCGCTGACGGCCGAGCTCCCGGTCGCGAGTCGCGAGCTCGTCATCGTCGACGACGGCTCGACCGACGGAACGCGCGAGCTCCTGCGCCGAGCGCGACTGGCCGGACAGCGTCAAGGTCGTCTTCCACGAGCGGAACCTCGGCAAGGGCGCCGCCGTGCGCACCGCGCTCCAGCACGCGACCGAGGAGTTCGCGGCGATCCTCGACGCCGACCTCGAGTACCGCGCCGCCGACCTCGCCGACGTCCTCGAGCCGCTCCTCTCCGGCGAGGCGCACGTCGTCTTCGGCACGCGGGCGTGGACGTCGCAGTCGTCGTTCAGCTTCTGGTACGTGATCGGGCAACAAGTCGGTGACGATGGCGACGAACGTCCTCTACAACTGCTGGATCTCGGACGTCATGACCTGCCACAAGGCCATGCGCACCGAGCTCTTCCGCTCGCTTCCGCTGCGGGAGCGAGGCTTCGCGATCGAGCCGGAGATCGCCGCGCGCGTCCTCCGCGCGGGGGAGCGGATCCACGAGGTGCCGATCCACTACCGCGCGCGCTCGCGCGAGGCCGGCAAGAAGCTCACGACGATCGACGGGCTGCGCGTCCTGCGAACCCTCATTCGCTGCCGACTGATGTGAGCGCTCCGGCGGTCACGAGACCGCCGACGACCGCCGAGCTGTCGGTACGCAGGGGACTGGTCGTCGCGACGTACGTGGTCCTCGGGCGCGCTTCTCGGCTGGTCACGGTTCGCCCAGCTCGGACACAGCTTCTGGACCGACGAGATCATCATGGTGAGGAGCTACGTCCGCGGCGGTCCGGGACGTGATCTTCACCGGATCAGCGCTGAACCACCAGCTCATGGCGCTCCTCGCATGGGCGACGTCCTCGGTCACCGGCGAGTCGGAGATCGCGCTCCGACTGCTCTCCGTCCTGCCCTTCGTCGCGGGCGTCGCGCTCATGACCGCGTGGCTCCATCGCCGGCACGGCGCTCTGGCCGGTGTTCTCTTCCTGTTCCTCGCGACGGTCTCGCCTCTGCTGCTGGACATCACGCGCCAGGCTCGAGGCTACGGGCTCGCGTTCATGGCGATGTGCGTGCGTGGTCATCGCGGCGCTGGAGGCGGTGCGAACCGGGCGCACATGGCTCGTGGTGGCGATGTGTGCGGCCGGTGTGATCGGGTCCTGGACCCTTCCGCAGTTCGCGATCGCGTTCGGCGCGACCTGCGTCGTGGTAGCTCTCGAGCGGAGCGTCCGACGAGCGACGCTCGTAGGTCTCGGTCACCTCCATGGCGCTGATCTACGCGTGGTACGCGGCACACTCGGGGGCCGTCGAGTCTGCCTCTCAGATCGAGGACGGCGTGCGGATCGGACTCCCGTGGATCGTCACGGCGCCGATCGACCAGATCCTGCTCCCGGCGCTGATCTGGATCGATGGAACTGCGCTCGTCGCCCGCCTCGTGTGGCTGCCCCTGGTATGCGCGGTGATCGTCGTCGCTGCGGCGAGCCCCCTGCTTCGCGTCCGATCGTCCGCGCTCGTCCTCGGCTCCGGCGTGCTCGCGACCATCCTCGTGCTCTGGTTGACCGACGCATACGTCATTCCGCGCTATCTCAGCTTCCTGCTCGTGCCGTGGTTCGTCGTGCTTGCGACCGGCGCCGCGACGCTCCTTTCGGGCGTCGGACAGCGTCGCGCTCCGGTGCGCACCGTCTTGTGCCTTATCGTTCTGGCGGTACTCGCGGCGAGGTTCGCGGTACTCGCGCCAGACGTCGTCGCTCTCCCTCGAGAGGCGAATCGGGACGCCGCTCGTGTGATCGACGAGAGAGGGACGTCGACCCCGGTCATCGCCTACATGCGCAATCCTGGACAACCTCGTCTTCTACCTCGAGAGACCGGTGGAAGAACCCGAGCCGGAAGTCCTCGCGGCGAGCGTGTGCGATCGAGATGTCGGCGTCTACTACGTCTTCCAGCCGCTCTCGCTCGAGACCGTGGACATCTCCTGCCTCGAACGGTCAGGGGTGGAGCATGTACCGCTTCCGGCAGTACGCGCGAGGCGGCGAGATGAACGTCTGGTTCGTGCCGCCGGAACGCTAAGGCGTTCCCGGTCGCTTCCACAGTGCGCGTTGACGCGCCAGCCGAGGTCGTGCCGACCCACAAATAAAAAACGCCTAGGCGCGTAAAAAAAAAAAAAAAAAAAAAAAAAAAAAAAAAATAAAAAAAATCAAACTCGGGCGCTACTCGACGAGGCGAAAGACCGACCGCACTTCGTCGAGAGCGATACGGTAGGGGCCGACGATGCGCTCGCGCATGGTCCGTCCGAGCAGGCCAGCGACAATCTCGCCTCTGCCTAAGCAGCTTCGACGAACGGCCTCCAGCCGATCAGCCAACCTTCCGATGTTCTCTCGATGAGCAAGCGAGCTGACGCACTCCCCCACTTCGCCACACCGCTCTCGGCGGAGCGACCCGTAGCGCCGCTCGCGGAGGCACCGTCGGCTCCCGCCATATCGGTGGTCATCCCGTGCCTCAACGAAGAGCAGGCGGTCGGGCAAGTCGTCGACAAGGCGATCGAGGGCATTCGGCGCTCGGGCCGGCCGGGCGAGGTGATCGTCGTGGACAACGGCTCGACCGACTCCTCCGCGGAGGTCGCTGCTGGGCACGGCGCGACAGTTGTGTCGGAGCCCCGGCGCGGCTACGGAAGCGCATATCTCGCCGGCCTGGAGGCGGCGCGCGGCGACTACGTCGTCATGGCCGATGCGGACGACACGTATCCGCTCGACGAGCTCACGCTGTTCGTCGACGGCTCGACGAAGGCGACGACCTCGTCATCGGCTCTCGCTTCAAAGGAACGATTCACGGCGACGCGATGCCGTTCCTCAATCGATTCGTTGGCAACCCGATACTCACCGGGCTGCTCAACCTCCTCTTCGGCGTCAAGGTCTCGGATGCGCACTGCGGGATGCGCGCGGTCCGGCGAGATGCGCTGCCCGTGCTCGATCTCCACTCGACAGGAATGGAGTTCGCATCCGAGATGGTCTTCAAGGCATACCGGCGCGGACTCGCCGTGAGCGACGTCCCGATCGACTACTACCCGCGCGTCGGCGAGTCGAAGCTCAACCGCTTCGGAGACGCCTGGCGGCATGTCCGCTTCATGCTCCTCTACAGCCCGAGCTGGCTCTACCTCGTTCCCGGAGCCATCCTCCTCCTTCTCGGAATCGCCGGCATGCTCGTCCTCGCAGCAGGCCCGATCGACGTGTTCGGTCGCACCTGGCAGATCCACACGATGCTCGGCTTCGTCGCGATGACCCTTATCGGGGCACAGGTGATCCAGCTCGGCGTGTTCGCACGGACCTACGCGCGGGTTCGGATCGGCGAACGAGATGCGCTGCTCGAGCGCCTCGGTAGGCATCTCACTCTCGAGCACGGACTCGTCGCCGGGGGGCTGCTCTCGCTGTTGCGGTCGCCGGTCTCGCGTACGTCGCGCTCGAGTGGGCGAACGACGGCTTCGGCGCGCTGGGCCGCGCGTACGAGACGGCTCTCCTCGTGACGGCCCTCGGGCTCGGAATCGAGATCGTGTTCGGAGCGTTTTTCCTCGCGCTCCTGACCATGCCGCTGCGGCGCCAATCGACCGACCCCACCCTTAGCTTTCACCGATGATCTCCGTCGTCATCCCGGTCAAGGACGGGGGCGCCGATCTGGTTCGCTGCCTCGAGGCGATCTCGCGCCAGCGCATCGACGACGAGGTCGAGGTGGTCGTCGTCGACTCGGAGTCGAGCGACGGGAGTGCCGCGCGCGCCCGAAGCCTCGGCGCCCGGGTACACGAGATTCCGGCCCGGAGTTCAATCACGGTCGGACACGCAACCTGGGTGCGGAGCGGCCAGAGGCGACACGCTCGTCTTCACGAGCCAGGACGCGTACGCGGCCGACGACTCGCTGGCTCGCGCGCCTGACGTCTCCGCTCCGAGGCGACAGCACGGTTGCGGGCGTATACGGGCGCCAGTTGCCGCACGACGACGCCACTCCACCCGAGCGCTTCTTCCTCGACTTCCTCTACGGCCCGACGGGGGCGTCCAGCGCCTCGACGGCCGGCCAGAATTGACGTTCGAGACGACGCTCTTCTCGAACGTCAACTCTGCGATCCCACGCGCAGTCTGGGAGGCGTTTCCCTTCGTGGACGACATCGTCATGAGCGAAGACCAGGAGTGGTCGCGGCGCGTGCTCCGCGCGGGCTACACGCTCGTCTACGAGCCCGAGGCAGCCGTTACCACTCGCACACCTACTCGGTGATGAGCGCGATGCGCCGATTCTTCGACTCCGGCGTGTCTGCCGAGCGCTCGTACGTGGATGGCGCGGACTCGTCGACGGCGCTGCGGAAGGCCGGCCTCCGCTACGCACAGGGCGAACTCGCATGGCTGTGGACGACAGGGCAGCGGCGCTGGATCCCGTATACGGCGGTCTACGAGCTCGCGAAGTTCACGGGCCTGCAGCTCGGTCGACGACATCATCTTCTTCCCACGATGCTCAAGTCGCGCCTGAGTGCGCACCCCGAGCACTGGCACGTCCGCCGAGGATGGCCGACGTCCTGATCTCGCCGGGGCGGCATCGCTGTTCGACGAGACCGAGCCCGGTCCGACTG
This sequence comes from uncultured Gaiellaceae bacterium, assembly GCA_963787855.1. Classification (GTDB taxonomy): domain Bacteria; phylum Actinomycetota; class Thermoleophilia; order Gaiellales; family Gaiellaceae; genus GMQP-bins7. Next base: position 604,629 of record CAWBER010000003.1, on the reverse strand, counting down.
AGCGACGATAGGTCGATCGAGAGAGCGCCGCCGTAACGAGGTCCTCCGCGTTCGAAACTACCCTGCCTGCGTTCGAAGGCGATTTCTCGCGTTCACACCTGCCGATGCTGACGGAGCCGTCACTCGAGACCCAGCCGCGCCCGCTGACCGCCGGGGCGGCGATGGGCGCAGCGAGTCGAATCGCGGCGGCGGCGGCAGGGGCATCACGACGATTCGTCCTCGCGCGAGTCCTCGGACCCGACGGATGGGCCAGCTACTTCGTCGCCCAGTCGCTCATGGCGATTCTGCTCGCGAGCACGACACTCGGGATCCAGTACGGGATCGTGTACTACGTCAGCTCGGCGAGGTGGGGCGCGAGCGCAGCATTTGTCTCCGCTCTCAAGTTTGCCCTGTGCATGGGCGCCGTCGGCGCCGCGGTCGGTCTCGGCGCTCGACTCGCCTTTCCGTCTGCATTCGCCGGGCTGTCCATCTGGCTTACCGCTGTCGTCCTTGTCGGACTCCCGTTCGCCCTCGCCGGCCTGTACACGTCGTTCGTTGCACTCGCGATAGATCGGTACGAGGTCTCGATGTCCCTACCTGCCATCCAGGCCGGCCTCGTGCTCGCACTCGCGGCTCCGGCCGCGGTCGGGTTCGGCCTTCGGGGTGCCGTCGTCGGAATGACGCTCGGCACCATCGCAGTCGGAGTTGGGTCGGTGGTCTGGGGTCGGCAACGACTTGGGCGCGGTGGGCGGTCCGAGCCAGGCCAGCTCCGGCGCGCAATGTCCTTCGGAATCAAGGGCTACGGAGCCAATGCGCTCCAGCTCGTCAGCTACAGGCTCGATCTTTTCGTCCTGTCCGCAGTCGCATCGACCGCCGTGGTGGGCGGCTACTCGCTAGCTGTGGCGTTGACGTCGCTGTTGTGGTTACTGCCGGGGGCGCTGTCCACGGTGCTGTTCCCGCGCGTCGCGCGGCTGAGCCATGGCGACGAGGAGTCCGCCCGAGAGATGGTCGAGACCAAGAGCCTGCGTCACGTGAGCCTGATCACCGTTCTCAGCACACTGGTGCTCGCCGCCGGTCTCGTCCTGCTTGTCGTCCCGCTGTTCGGCGACGGCTTCCAACCAGCCATCAAGCTTGGGTTGATCCTGTTGCCAGGAACGGCGGCCATCGGGATCTCCGGCGTGCTGGCCGCCACGGTAGTCGGGCGCGGCAAGCCCGCATATGCCCTCTACAGCGCGCTTGCCGTCACACCGTTCACGGTCGTTCTGTACGCGACGCTGATCCCCTGGCTCGAGGCGAGCGGAGCGGCACTCGCATCGACGGTGTCGTACTTTGCGACGTTTCTCCTCTGGTGCGTGCTCTATCGGCGAACAACAGGGCGGCGCGTGTTGCCCCTCCTCCTTCCAACGCGTTCTGAGCTAGACGACCTGCGCGCGCTCCCACGTGCCACTGCGGCGTGGGTTCGTCAGCGCGGCTAGCGAATCCGCTCCACATGCCCTTCCCGGATGGACTCGTCGAGAGCCGTGTCTACGATCTCGGCAGTCCGCGACACTGCTCTCCGCCGATCGCGCATGAAGACGCTCGTATACACGTCGGTGATACGCCACTCAAGCGGCTTCTTCACCTCCATGACGTTCCACGCGTCGACGGCGTTGCGAACGCTGACTGGTACGACGCCGTGTATCGAAGAGTGACGGCTACTCGGCGCCGTACTGGGAGTCGCACTACTACTTCCTCTGGACGGTTCTCGCCGATCGGATTCGCCAGTCCGGAGCGAAATCGGTCCTCGATATCGGATGCGGACCAGGGCAGTTCGCCGCGTGTCTGTTCGACATGGCGGGAATCGACACCTACACCGGTCTCGACTTCAGCGCCGAAGCCATACGGATCGGCCCGGCGCGCTTGTCCGCGCGGCGACTTTCTCGTCGGCGACGCGCTGACGACGTCCCGTTCACCACGACGTCGCCTCACGACGTCACCGTTTGCACGGAGGTCCTCGAGCACGTTCCAGACGACCACGGCATCCTGCAGCGTTTCAGCGGCCGCTGCCTCTGCACGGTGCCGAACTTCCCATACGACAGCCACGTGCGTCACTTCAAAGATGTCGAGGAAGTGGCAGAGCGCTACGGGCAGCACTTCACGACATTCGATGTCTGGCCCTTGCGCGGCCACCACTCGCGCGACCAGGTCTACTTCCTCATCGACGGCGTTCATGAACCGAACCCGTCGGCTCCTGCGTCGTCGCGTACTACTACCCCGCCCTGTCCTGGATCGGTGGGGTCGCTGGGCGGCGATCGCATGGTACCTCGCGAGCTCGGCTACTCGGTGACGGTCGTCGCGAGCAACATGTGGGGCGCGCTGCCGGACGATGCGGCCGAAGGCGTGCTCAGGACAGGAGACCTCAGGACGGCGCGTGTCTTTCGCCCACTGCTCCACGCATCGCGCTCCCACGCCCCGGTTACGCACCCGAGCGCCCGCCGCCGGTGCTGCTCACGCACGTAGTCGTCCCGGAGCCCAAGTCGTAACCTGGCTGCCAACGACGGCGCCGGCCGTACGACGCCTCGTGGCGCACAACGGCTTCGACTGCCTGTGACGACGTCGCCACCGAGTCGTCGCACCTCGTCGGTCTCCTCCTGCGCGAACGGCGTCCCGCGTGGGTAGCCGACTTCCGTGACGGCTGGACGTTCGAGCCCTTGCGCGAGCGGTTCCCGACGCGTGCTCAGAGATCGCTGATTCGTGGCTCGAGCGGCGCGTCGCACGCAGCGGACATTGTGGTCGGCGCGTCGGCCCGATCGCCCGCGATCTCGAAGAGAGGCTCGGGGCGAATGCGACCCACGTCCCGAGCGGCTGGGATCCTCGAGACGCGCCGTATCGACCGCGCCCCCGAAGTCCGCTTCGTCAGAGTGCTGTGCGTCTGGTTCACACAGGCAGAATGGCGGGAAGGGGTCGGGACCCGCGTGCTCTTCGAGGCTCTGAGGATCGTGAATTCCGAGCCGGGTAGCCGTCCTGTTCGTCTCGTCCATGCGGGCGGCTTCGGCAGAGGAGCAGGCCCTGATCGCTCCTACCGGAATTGAGGCGTACTCGAGCCCCTTCGGGATGCTCAATCGAGCCGCAGCCATCGATCTACAACGCTCGGCAGACGCTGTCGTGCTGCTCACGTCGAGGAACAGCTCGGAGGCTAGTGGGAAGGTCTTCGAAGTACCTCGCCGCAGGGCGACCGATCGTGGCGCTGGCCGAGAGGAACGAAGCCGAACGGATCTGCGTGAGACGCACACCGGTGTCACCGTTCCGCCCGACGACGTCGACGCGATCGCTGCCGCACTTCGCCGTGTTGCCACGGTGAGCTAGCCGGAGTATGCCCCCATCGGCCTCGACCGCTACACGTATCCAGGCCCGGCCGAGGCGATGGCGGAGGTGATCGAGGAGGCGATTGCCCGACGGACCCGGCGCTAGGACGGCGGACGAGCCCTCAGCGCCCACCCCGCGCTCGTCGGAGCGCGGCGCTGAACCCGAGGAACGCCGGAGGTCGATGCCGCGTCGGTGCGGGGCCGCCGCGCGCCGGTCTGCGCGCCAGGTGCGAAGCCCGTCGATGCGCCCTCGTATCGGCGCGCCCGACCGATCTCTGGCGAGCACGAACGCCGACGTAGACGAGATCCCACGCGAGCATCGCCAGGCCGTACCGCCGAAGTTGCGGGCCCGACGCGTTCCTGGCGAGGACGCGAATTCGGTTGCGTCCGGTCCAGTAGTACTTGAGCGGCGATCCGTGTCGAGCCGTCGCCGAGTGGTGATGAAGCACAACCGCATTCGGCGCGTACAAGCACCGCCAACCTCGCATGCGCGCCCTCCAGGCGACGTCGACGTCCTCGTAGTACGCAAAGAAGGTGGGCTCGAACGGCACCTCCTCGAGCATCGCCCTGCGATAGAGCGCCGCCCCCGCGCTGGCGCCGAACACCTCGACCGGGCTCCCGTTCGCTCGCCGCGACCGGCTCTCCAAGCAGACGATCCGAGGCTACGCCGAGGCGATCCACGACGATCCCAGCTGAGTTGATGACGCCGGGACGGTCCGCGAATACCATCTGCGCGGCGACTGCTCCGATCTCCCCGCCGCTCGCCTCGGCGATCCGGAGCAGCTCCTCCACTGCCTCGGGTGCAACAGTCGTGTCGTTGTTGACGCAAAGAACCCAATCACCGGCCGCGTGCCCTATGCCGATGTTCACCCCGCCCGCGAAGCCCGTGTTGGCGGAGAGCTCGATCAGCCGCACGTCGGGGAACTCCTCGCGGACCATCTCGACCGACCCGTCGGTAGAGCCGTTGTCGACGACGATGGCGTCGTAGTCATCCTCGACTCGACGAAACGCCTCCCTCAGCGACTCCAAGCACGAGCGGAGCAGCTCTCGCTGCTGGTAGTTCACGACGACCGCGGACACACGGGCAGCGTTCGCTGGTTCAGGCGACAACTGCGCCGCGCAGAAAGTCGACGATCTCGCCGGTCGTCGCGCCCGGCCCGAACACCTCGGCCACGCCGGCCGCCTTGAGCTCGTCGGCGTCGTCCTGAGGGATCGTCCCGCCGACGACGACGAGGACGTCGTCGGCGCCGTTCGCGCGCAGGCCGTCGACGATCCGGGGTACCAGTGTCATGTGCGCCCCCGAGAGGATCGAGACGCCGACGGCGTCCGCATCCTCCTGGATCGCCGTCTCGACGATCTGCTCGGGCGTCTGGTGGAGGCCGGTGTAGATGACCTCCATGCCCGCGTCGCGCAAGCGCGCGGGCGATGATCTTCGCGCCGCGGTCGTGGCCGTCCAATCCGGGCTTGGCGATCACCACCCGAATACGTCCGCCCGGCACATCGGCAGAATACCGCGGTGCGCCTGACCGTCATCGGCTCGTCGCCGGCATGGCCGAACCCCGGGAGCGCGCACTCCGGGTACATGCTGCAGGCGGACGGGTGCCGCGTCCTGCTCGACTGCGGGCCTGGCGTGCTCGGCCGGCTGCGCGAGTCCGCGGAGTGGCCGGACGTCGACGCGATCGCGATCACGCACTTCCACCTCGACCACTGGGGCGACCTCGTGCCGTGGGTCTGGGGCAGCTTCTACCTCGCGTCGAAGCGAGAGATGCCGCGGCCGCAGCTCTGGGTGCAGCCGGGCGGCGCGAAGTTCCTCGAGGAGCTCGGGACGCGCCTCGGCTTCCCGGACATGTTCGAGCGCACGTTCCGAGCTCTCGGAGTACGAGCCGGACACGCCGTTCCTCACCGGGAAGCTCGAGGTCACGGCGACCCGCGTCCCGCACTACCGCTCCAGACGTACGCGTTCCGCGTGCAGTCGAACGGCGCCGTGCTCGCGTACTCGGGAGACTCGGCGCCGTCCGACGAGCTCGTCGAAGCTGCACGCGATGCCGATCTGTTCGTCTGTGAAGCGACGCTCCTCCGCGGCGAGCTCGACGGCGAGCCGCGCGGCCATCTCTCGCTCGACGAGGCCGTCGAGGCGTTCGAGGCGTCCGGCGCGAAGCGCCTCCTCCTCACGCACCGCCCGCGCGAGCTGCCGGTCCCGGACGAGTACGAGCTCGCGTACGACGGTCTCGAACTGGACGTGTAGATGACGCGCAGCCGGGTGCTCGTCGCCCTCGGCGGCCTCGTGGTGAGCGGGATCTTCCTCTGGCTCGCGGTCAGGGACGCCGATCCGGACGCGGTGCGCGACGCGCTGGAGACGCGGACATCGGGCTCGTCCTGCTGGCGTCGTTCGCGTTCATGGTCGGGTACTTCGTCCAGGCGACCCGCTGGCGGAAGATCGCCGCCGCTCCCCAGGTTGGGCCGCGCCGCTTCTACGAGATGGTGCTCGGCGGCCTCGCGTGCAACAACGTCCTCCCGATCCGCATCGGCGAGGTGGTGCGCGCGGGCTGGCTCAGTCGCGAGGCGCCGATGCCGGGCGGGCGCGCGCTCGGCAGTGTCGCGCTCGATCGCGTCTGCGACGTCGTCGCGCTCGTCATCTTTCTCGTGGTCGGGCTCCAGGCGGTGCCGACTCCTGCGTGGCTGCAGGAACATGATCATCGGGGCGGCAGTCCTCCTCGTCGTCGATCGTCGCCGGCGCTCGTGTTCGCCCGCGTGTACACGCGGTCACGCGGTCGCGACCGCCGCGAGCGCGGACGGTTTCGCCGGATCGTGCGGGACACCATCGACTTCCTCGGCGAGCCGATCGGACGCCACCGCGCGGCGCTCTGGCTGGCGCTCAGCATCCTCGCGTGGAGCCTCGGCTCAGTCGCGGTGTACCTCGTCGCGCGCTCCGTCGGCGTCGCGCTCGAGCCGCTCGAGGCCGTCTTCGTTGCATCGGTGCTGGCGCTGGGTGTCGCGATCCCGTCCTCGCCGGGTTACATCGGGACGTACCAGCTGATCGCCGTCGAGTCGCTCGGCCTCCTGGACGTGGACGAGAGCCAGGCCCTCGCATTCTCGATCCTCATGCACGCGAGCTGGTTCGTGCCGACGACGCTCATCGGCGGCGCGATCATCGGCTGGCGGGCGCTGCGCCTTGGCGAACGACCCGCAGCGCCGGCTGTGCAGGACCACTCGATCGCGGGACTGGAGCGCCCGGGAGGCGTCTCCGACTCGAACGTAGGCACAGCACGCTGAGAGCTCGTCCAGGCGTTCTCGCACGAGCCTAGCGTTCGACTGTCGTGCGTCAGTCAGTTCGAGCCAAGCCACACAGTTCGAGCCGAGCCAGACAAGGCGCCGACTCGATCCGCGCCTTTCGACTGCGAAGACGTCGACTCGGTTCGCGCCCTGCCTGAATGACGTCTCCGGGACGAGGGCAGTGAACACCTGGCGACCGTGCCACTCGACGGGGCGGGTCAATGCGCGGAAGACCCCGTTGACCGCCACCGCGAGTTCCGACCCCTGGCAAGCGGCCCGTCACGGACGACGCCCGTGATGTTGGCCGGCATGAATCTGGACTCGAGGTCAACGGTCGAAAGTGCGTCGCGATTCTCGACCTTGACCCGAGGGGCGCCCGGCGTCTCGACCGGCGCAGGAGACGCGGCACCCAGCAGGTCGAGGTTCGTCCCGATCCGGAACATGGACTCCGCACCTACCCCGAACACCGCGGCCTGGCGACGAACGAGGGCGTCTCGGCGTCGCTTCATGTCGGCGAAGGAGGCACCTACCACCCTGCCGCCCCGGTCCCCCACTTCGATCCTTGCTCGGCTGGACGCCGAACCCAGAAGCGACTCACCGTCCACGTGCCAGGGAATGTCGACGTCGAGGACGTCGGCAATCGTCGGGACGACGTCGACGACCCGGGCGTGACGGCGGTCGACACCGCCCTGGCGCTGCTTGGGGTACTTCACGAAGAGCGGCACATTCGAGATGTCGAGCACGTTTCCCGGCGACGCCCACCGCTGGGAGGCGCCAGGCTTGAAGGCTATGCCGTGATCGGCGAGGACGACCAGCAACGCGCGGTCATAGAGGCCCACCTCCTCGAGCCGCTCGATGAGGCGACCGAGAGTCGCGTCCGTATAGCCCACCTGCAGCAGGTGCTGTTGCTCGGCACGAAGGGCCGCCCAGGGCTCGTCCGGCCACCGATGGCGATCCAACAGCCCGTCCCTCTCGTCGAAGTTGTACTCGACGCCAGACGGGAAGAATCGCCAGGGCGAGTGCGGCACCAGGACGTGGGCGAAGTGCAGGACCCGGTCCGGCTCGTCTGGCTTCAGTCCGGCGAGCAGCGCGTCGAAGCTCGCGAGCGTCTCTGCTCATCTTGCCGCCCTGTACGCGGTCGAAGTCGACCTCGCGGAACGCCGGAGTCAGCGAATCCGGCATGACACGGAGGACGTATGGATACCGCAGCTGCCGCGCGACGGACTTGATCCGGTCCAGGAAGCCCGCCTCGCCGTACTGCGGGCAGTGCTCGCGCGGACAGAGCCTCGTGGCCGCCTCGTGCACGTCGAGCGCGTACTCGTCGCCGAGTAGCGAGAAGAGGTTGTCGGGATAGTTGAACGCGATGGGGAGGTTGCCGTTGCGTTTGACCCTGCCCGTCAGGATCGCGGGCGAGGCGCCCTCGGTCGAGTCGTGCACGGTCGTCGCGTTGGGGAACCAGTTGCCCTCGCGCGCGAGGCGAGCGAAGTTCGGGTAGCGGACCTCGTCGATGGTGCCGTCGGGCGTCATCAGCGAGCGCACCGGAAACTCGTCCAAGAGCAAGACCACGACCGGATGCGGTGAGGCGACCGTTGCCTGCGGCGCCGCGTGCGCCTCACCCGTGAGGGGCGGAAGGTCGCGCGCGAACATCAGGAGGCCCACGAGGGGAAGCGCGATCGAGAAGCCCACGAACAGCCGCACCGCGCGGAAGCGCAGGTAAAGGGCGACTCCCAGGGCGCAGAGCACAGCCGTAACCGCCAGGGCGAAAAGCGCGCTCGGCTCGAAGTGCTTCTCGAGCTGCAGCACGACGGGTGCAAGGAACATGCCGAGCAGGAACACGTAGACGACGTCGCCGATCCAGCGCGAGAGCCGGCTCGCAAGCCAGGCGTAGCCGACGGCGAGCAGAGGTGGGACGAGCGCGATGAAGCAGACGACGAATATGGCGTCGAGCCGGCTCGCGTTCTCGGCGATCAGCATTTCCTGATTGCCCGAGACGAGCGCGAACACGGGCTGGCTGACGCCGTAGGCCCACACCGCGATCAGATGCAGCGCGCGAACCCGATAGCGCGGCAGTCGATTGGTCATGCCGACCTCGTCGCCGATCGCGCGATCGGCGTCGGCTCGACGGAATTGCGGCAGGCGGCTCATCTGCGCAGCGACTGGCTCCGACCCCTCGATCGAATGTCGAAGGCTAGGTGGCGGGTTCGTCTTCGGTCGCTTCGCGCCGGCTCAACCCGAGGAGCCGCTTCGCCCGATGCCAGTACAGCTTTGCCGCGACTGCAGCCCCAGCCGCAGCAGCGACGAGGCCCTGGAGAATCATCCCGCCCGTAGCGGGGTCAAGGTAGGCGAGCATCGGCTCAGAGTACTCTCACGAGCGGAGTGGGTCCACCGGCCGAATGTCCAGTCCTCGACTAGCCGTGCGTGCCGTCGCGACGTCGATCAGCATTCCGACGATATCGGCCGCCGGGTGCGCCGCCTTGAGTCGCTTCAGGGATCGAGCAGCGAATCGATGACCGCGGCGCCGGCCGCCGCCGCGCTGCCGAAGTTGAAGATCTCGCGGTCGCGGGCGGCTCGAATCTGCGCGGAGAAGCCCGCCGCGCCGTCGAGCAGGTCGGACGCGGCCGCGCCGGCAGTCGACACGTCGACGGGGGAAAGGACGCGTCCGACCTCGTTCCGCATCCTGTCCTCGAACGGGACGAGCCCGAACGAGCTCCACTCCGAGTTGAACGCCTTCGGCGGAACGTCGACGAACAGCACTGGCCGCTCCGTGCCGAACGCATACTCGAACGCGGCGCCCGACCAGTCCGACACCATCAGCGCGGCCTCGTAGAACGAGTTCTCCGATGTGATCGAGGTCTCGAAGATGACATTGTCGTAGAGTCGCGAAGCGATCCCGGAGCGCGGAGACGACGCGCGCTCCCTCCGGGTAGATCGACTCGAAGAACGCCGGATGAGGCCTGACGACCGTGCGAAACCCTTGGGCGGCCAGCGACTCCACCAGCTCGGCGCCACACGCTGCGAGGAGGTTGTGCTCGCCCCACGAGGGCGCGACGAGAACCGTCGTCTCGGACGGATGAACCGCCTGGTAGCTGCGAAATCCCTCCGCGATGCGGTCGAGCTTGTAGTAGCCGACCTCGGCGAGCCGGTAGCCCGTCTTGCCGATGGCTGCGTACCTCGCCTCGAGCTCACGCTGCTGGTACGGCCCTGTCGTGCCGAGGACGTCGTAGGCGTCGAACGCGCCCGGCCGGTACGCCATGAGCGTGCTGTTCAGCGAGTGGAAGAGGTACACGCACGTCGCGGTCGCGGGTCGCCTCACGTGCAACGTGTCGAGATCGGGCATCGTGGTGACGAACACGGCGCTGTCCACCTTGGGCAGAAACTCGGGGACGAGTTGCGCGACGTGGAAGACCGAGACGCCCGTGGGTGGATTCGTGCGGAGCGGGTCGTCCGCAGCGGAGGTCACGTACGCGACGGAGCGTCCGTGATCGGTGGTCAAGCGCTCCACGTACCCGGCGAGCTGGTTCCACGAGTAGTCGTCCTCTGCGTAGACCGTGACCGGACGATCGTGGGGGGCGATGGCGAAGTACCGCGCGCTCTCCTCCTTCTCGCGCATCGCAGCCTTGAACCTGTCGACGAAATCCCATGACGCGTCGTTCAGGCGATCGTGTCGATGATCGCGGTCAGCTGATTCGAGTCGAGCGCTCTCGGATTGTTCGCCAACCGTTCGGCGTCGACGCTTGCCACGATCTCGCGCCGCGCGTCGGGCGTGCCGATCCCGAGCGAGGACAACGTCGTTTCGAGCTCCAAGCTGCGGAGCAACCGGGTCAGCACGTGCCTCCCGGTCGCGCCGTCGCGCGCGCCGATGATCTCCAGGACCTCGGCGATGCGCTGGCGCACGAAATCCGTACCTCGCGGATCCATGCAATCCGCATCGGATACGCCGCTGTTGTGCTCGAGGAGAGCTCCGAGGGTCAGCGCAACGGCGTGACCGTGCGCGACGCCGTAGCGAATGGTCATCGCGTACGAGAGGGCGTGAGCTGCCGTCGTCTTCGAGATGTCGATGGCTTCGCCGGCGAGGTGCGCGGCCGTGCACATTCCGGCACGACTCGCCGGAGACGGTGCGTGCACCGCGTTCTCGAGATTCGCCCACGCAAGCACGAGCGCCGCCCGCGCATGCTCGAGCGAAGCGTCGGTCGATCTCGTCGACCACAGCGACTCCATCGCCTGCGCCAGAGCATCGAGCCCCGTCTCCGCCGTCAAGCGCGGGGACATCGACGCGGTCAGGTCCGGATCGAGGATGACGTGGTCCGGTCGAAACGACGGGTGGCCGACGGAGTACTTGACGTCGTCGACGTACACAGCCGAGAAGTGCGTCGCTTCGCTTCCGGTGCCGGCCGTCGTCGGTATGGCGACGAGCGGTGGACCGCTCGATTCGACGACCTCGCCCGTCAGCACGGCGTGACGAACGTCGGGCGCAGTCGCGAGCCCGCGAGCCGCCTTCGCGAGGTCGAGGACGGAACCACCGCCCACCGCCACGACGAGCTGCGGCGAGCATGCCCGCAGGATCTCGACGGCTGCGCGGACATCCTCTGCCGTCGGGTTCGGTCGAGCGCCCGAGATCCGCTCCACCGCACGCGACGCCAGCATCGGCTCGATCGCGTCGGCCGCGCCGCTTGCGCGGAACGACTGTCCACCCGTGATCAGCGCGACCGTCTCCGGGTCGATCTCGGCGAGGATGCCCTCGAGGTCACGAACCGCGCCGGAACGGCACTCGGTCATCGGTCGAGCCACGCCATGAACCGCGCGCGGTTCGCGTCGGGCGACTCCTTCGGCCTGCCGAGATCGGGGCGCGAGCCCTGCCTGACACGGACTTCGAGCAGGGCCGGGCCGGGCTGGGCGCACAGCGCCGCGACGAGATCCGGCAGCGGCTCGAGCTCGTCCGCCCGCTCGGCCCAGTGATACCCGGCGGCGAGGGCGAGGCCGACGAAGTCGAGCCGCCGAGTCGGGGTCGGCTGGCCCCCCACCGACTCGTGAGCCCGGTTGTTGAAGAGGACGTGGCGCAAATTGCCGCGGCCGTGCTCTCCGATGACGGCGAACGCACCGAGATGCATCAGCGCCGCGCCGTCGCCGTCGAAGATGCACACGCCTTGCTCGGGCCGGGCGAGCGCGATTCCGAGCGCGATCTGGGACGCGTGGCCCATGCTGCCGACCGTCAGGAAGTCCCTCGGCGGCCCGCCGACGCGCTGGCGAAGCTCGTAGAGCTCACGCGACGTCTTGCCGGTGGTCGCCACGATTGCCATGTCGGCGGGAAGGGCGCCCGCAACCGCAGCCAAAGCGGCCTCGCGCAGCGGAAGCGTCTCGAGCTCGCCCTCGCGCCGGCCCTCGTACCCGGCGAACGTGCCAGCCGGGACGACCAGCGCCGTCGGGCCGCGTCGCGCCGCAGCAGCCGTCACGGCCCAGTCCACACTCTCGACGAACGCCGGCGGCTCGCTCTCGACGACGCGTGTCGGCACGCCGATCGCCTCGAGCATCTGGAGCGTCGTCTCGCCTTGCCGCACGTGCTGAGGCTCGTCGCGCGTCCCGGGTTGGCCGCGCCAGCCGATGAGGAGCACGATCGGGATCCGGTACACCGCGGGGTCCGCGAGCGAGACGAGCGGGTTGATCGTGTTGCCGAGGCCGGAGTTCTGCAGATAGACGCCGCACACGGCCCCGGTGGCGAGGTGATGACCGGCGGCAAGAGCCACGGCGCCGCCTTCGCTCGCCGCGATCACGTGATCGCCCTCTCTCGCGTGATCCTCGACGTACCGACAGAAGTCCTTCAGCAGCGAGTCCGGCACGCCCGTCCAGAACGTCACGCCGGCCCGCTCGAACGCCGCGAACGCGTCGCCGGGTGTCACCACGTCAGGACCCGCCGGGGATGAGGGTGAGGATTTCCTCGATCGACATGCATCGCTCGTCGGCTTCCAGCGCCCGCCCCGATCGCAGGATCGTGGCGGCGGTCTCCTTCATGGGCGGATACGCCGACCGCAGGAGGTGGTTGGCGTAGATGACGATCTGGAAGCCGCGGTCGACGAGCTCCTGCTCGGTCACGTGCGGATATCCCGAGGGCACGGCAACGAGGGGCGCCGTGAGGCCTCGGGCCACGTAGCCCTCGACGAACGAGTACAGCTTTGCCGGATCCGGTTCCTTGGAGTGAGGCATGACACAGTCCGCGCCTGCCTCGACGTACGCCTCCGCCCTCGCGAGCGCGTCGTCGACGTCCTTCCCGAGGATCAGCGACTCGACCCGGGCGACGATCGCGAAGTCGTCCGTGACCTGCGCTTCCTTACCCGCGCGGATCTTCTCGGCGAATCGAGCCGGGTCGTCCTGCGTCTGCTCGACGTCCGTGCCGAACAGAGAGTTCTTCTTGAGCCCGACCTTGTCCTCGATGACCACCGCGGAGACGCCGAGACGCTCGAGCGTTCTCACCTGGAAGACGAAGTGCTCGGTGATCCCTCCAGTGTCGCCGTCGAGAATCAGCGGCTTGGTGGTCACCTCGAGGATCTCCTGGACGGTGCTGAGGCGTGAGGTCAGATCCACGTACTCGATGTCCGGCCTGCCCTTCGCCGTCGAGTCCGTGAGGCTCGACACCCACATCGCGTCGAACTCGTGCGACGGCGCCGTCACGGTCGACGCTCGCGTGCTCGACGATGAGCCCGGTCAGACCGTTGTGTGCCTCCAGCACGCGCACCAACGGCTTGGCGGCCAGTAAGCGGCGAAAGCGCTTGAGCCGTATTTCAGGTGTTGTTCCGATCTCTCGGACCGCGACATTGAGCTGGGTCGAGGAGATCCCCTCGGTGTACTCGGGCTCGACCAGCTGACCGCCCCACTCCGCGAGCGCCTCGATGACGCGCTCTCTCGTTGCGCGCTGGACCCCGGTTCGCCAATCCGTGCCGTGCACCACGTAGTCCGGCCGGAGCCGCCGAAGATTGGGCACATAGTCGAGAGTCTCCTGAGCGACGACGTGATCGACGCCTGCCAGCTCGCTGATGACCTCCAGGCGCTGCTCGTATGACATGTACGGCAGCCTCTTGTAGCTCGCGATCGCGGCATCCGTCAGCAGCCCGACCGTCACCTCCCCAAGCCCGCGAGCGACTCGCAGGACGTTGACGTGGCCCGGGTGGAGGATGTCGGCGCTCATTGCGACGTACACCGTTGGCAGCGGTCTCACCTCGATTCGTCGATTGTCCGAAGGCTAGTAATCCGCTCGGCGATTTGGCAGTGACCAGGCGGTCGAAAGGCGAGATTGCGGGAACGAGCCGCGCAGAGAGTGGACGATTTCGCCCGTCGTCGCTCCCTTCCGGTGAATCACCGCGCACGCGAGCACGAACGCTCGCAGTACAGCCCCGAGCGGAGGAGTCGGCTCGAGGTTAGAAGACGGGCGTCTCGCGCCACACGCCCCACACCTCGCGGAGCGCGTCGCACATCTCGCCGAGCGTGACGTAGTCGCGCGATGCGTCGATGATCAGCGGCATGAGGTTGACGCCCTCCTTCGCCGCGCCGTCCTTGAGCGCTGCGAGGCGGGCCTCGACCCTCGCCGAGTCGCGGCCCGCCTTCACCGCCGCGAGCCGGTCGATCTGCTTCTGCTCGAGCGCGGGATCGATCTTGAGGATCGCGATCGGCTCCTCGTCGTCGAGGATGTAGCGGTTCACGCCGACGATCACGCGCTTCCCGGACTCGACCTCGGACTGGTAGCGGTACGACGCCTCGGCGATCTCGCGCTGGAAGAAGTTCTCCTTGATCGCCGGGATCGACGCCGCCGAGGCGCGTCGATGCGGTCGAAGTACTCGTACGCCTGCGCCTCGAGCTCGTTCGTCAGGCGCTCGACGTGGTACGAGCCGCCGAGCGGGTCGATCGAGTTGACCGCGCCGGACTCGTGCGCGATGACCTGCTGCGTGCGCAGCGCGATCCGCACCGCGTCCTCGGTCGGCAGCGCGAGCGCCTCGTCGAACGAGTTCGTGTGGAGGCTCTGCGTGCCGCCGAGCACGGCGGCGAGCGCCTCGAGCGCCGTCCGCACGATGTTGACCTCGGGCTGCTGCGCCGTGAGCGAGACGCCGGCCGTCTGCGTGTGGAAGCGCATGAGCAGCGAGCGCTCGTTGCGGGCGCCGAAGCGGTCGCGCAGCTCGCGCGCCCAGATGCGGCGCGCCGCGCGGTACTTCGCGATCTCCTCGAAGAAGTCGAGGTGCGCGTTGAAGAAGAAGGAGAGCCGCGGCGCGAAGTCGTCGACGTCGAGGCCGCGCTCGATCGCCGCCTCGACGTAGGCGAAGCCGTCGGCGAGCGTGAACGCGAGCTCCTGCGCCGCGGTCGAGCCGGCCTCGCGGATGTGGTACCCGGAGATCGAGACCGGGTGGAAGAGCGGCATCTCGCGCGCGCAGAACTCGATCATGTCCACGACGAGCCGCATGGACGGCTCGGGCGGGAAGATCCACTCCTTCTGCGCGATGTACTCCTTGAGGATGTCCGTCTGCGCGGTGCCGCGGAGCTTGTCGCGCGGGACGCCCTGCTCCTCGCCGACGCAGACGTAGAACGCGAGGACGATCGCCGCCGGCGAGTTGATCGTCATCGAGGTCGAGACGTCGCCGAGCGGGATGCCGGCGAAGAGCGTCTCCATGTCCGCGAGCGAGTCGACGGCGACGCCCTCGCGGCCGACCTCGCCGAGCGAGCGGGCGTGGTCCGAGTCGTAGCCCATGAGCGTCGGCATGTCGAAGGCGGTCGAGAGCCCCGTCTGGCCGTGGTCGAGGAGGTAGCGGAAGCGCTCGTTCGTCTCCTCGGGCGTGCCGAAGCCGGCGAACTGGCGCATCGTCCAGAGGCGGCCGCGATACATCGACGGGTAGACGCCGCGGGTGAACGGATACTCGCCGGGATAGCCGAGGTCGCGGCCGTAGTCGATCTCGACGTTCTCGGGCGTCGCGAGCGGCTCGTTCTCGATCCCCGAGATCGTCGAGAAGAGCTCGTCGGTGCGCTCGGGCGCCTTGCTCGTACGAGCCGGCGCGCCAGGCGTCGAGCGACTCGGCGCCCCGATCCTCGGTCGTCGCCATCGCGGCGCATTGTAGGCGCGCGCTTCCGGACGGCTCTCATGGCGCTATCGGGGGATGGGTGGCGTGCCCACAGCCGCCGACGTCAGACACGTGCGACTGCGGCCGCTTCTCGCGATCGTCGTCGGCGTGCTCTGCGTCGTCGCGTTCGTCCCCGCCTCCACGCCGGCGACCGCGGGTCGCGCGTGCCTCTCGGATACGCACGATGGGCGGCTACTCGTACGCCGGACACCAGGCGGCCAGCCGCGGACACGGCGTGCGCGCGAGCATCACGCTCACGCGCCGGCCGAACGTCGGCGCCGGCCACGTCGCCGGCTGGGTCGGCGTCGGCGGCCGCGGCCAGGGCGCGAACGGCGGAGACGCCTGGATCCAGGCCGGCATCGCATCCCTGCGTGGACTCGGGACGGTGCTGTACGCCGAGATCACGAGGGAGGCGGACGAGCCGGAGCTCGTGGTCGTCGACGAAGACGTCGTCGTCGGCCGGCCCTACCGCGTCGCGGTCCTCGAGGTGGCAGGCCACCCGGGCTGGTGGCGCGTGTGGGTCGACGGCGAGCCCGTGACGGCGAGCCGGTGCGCATGCCGGGCACGTCCGGCCGCTGGGCGCCGATCGCGACCGCCGAGAGCTGGAACGCCGGAACGTCCGCCTGCAACGACTTCGCCTTTCGCTTCGAGCATGTGTCCGTCTCCGCAGGCACGCGAGGCGCGTGGCAGCCGTTCGTCTCGGGACACCGCTTCCTCGACGGCACGCATCGCGACTCGCGCGACCTCGCACGGCGCGTTCGTCGCGTCGCTCCGAGCTAGGCGTTTCGCACAGCGACCGCGGCCAGCTCGAAGCTGCCCGGTGGGAGCCCCATGACGGTCGGCCAGGCGGCGACGAGCCGGGGATCCCGGCACGCTCGATCGAGCGACACACCCTCGCTCGAGCCGCTCGACGTAGATCGTGAATCGCGGCTCTCGCGTCCCGACAGTCGAACGTGAGGACAGACGCCTCGGGTATCGACGCCGTGTCGCCCGCTGGTCGTCTTCGCCACGAGCGAGATGTCGCATCTCGACGTCACAGCGTCGCCGTGTACGTGACCGAGGCCGAGATGGCGGCTCTCGATTCGCGGGATGCCGTTCGCGCGGGCGTACGCGAACGTCGCGACGAGGAGCAGCCGACGCAAGGAACGACAGCATCACGAACGTGAACTCGGGTGACCAGCGAGCCGGTCGCGTGCGACGCGAAGAAGAGAGCCAGAGCCCGACCGAGAGCCAGGCTCGACCGCGACGATCCCGCTGAGGAACGCGGGCAGCAGGAAGTCGCGGGCGAAGCCGTACCGCAGGTGTGCCGGCCCCGTCAGCGTGCTCGACGTGTACCCGAGCACGATCGCCGCAGACGCCAGAGTCAGCTCCGTGAGCAGGCGCAGCTCGCGAGCCTTCGTCGCCGGCTGGCCTCGCGCCGCGCAGCGAGGACGACGAGGACTCCGACGGCCGACGAGGCAGACGGGGAGCAGGAGCGAGCGACGGGAGCTGCACCGCCAGCGGCAGGCGCCAGAGCCGAAGGTTGCCCGCCTCCTCCGTCAGGAGCGGCGACTGGCTCGCCTGTCCCGAGTAGTCCGACACCGAGCAGAGCGAGTCGATAGCACGGGTCGACGAACAGCTGGACGAGCTTCGTCGGGGACGAAGCCGAGACTCAACGTCGGGGTCTCGGCGACCTCCGTCGCGCGGACGCTTCCCGACTGACTGTCGAGCTCTTCCTTCGTAGAGGAAGAAGAGATCGCGCTTTCCGGTGATCAGGTAGACAGCCGTCGTGTCACGAGGAAGGCCGCGACGCCCGACAGCACGTGAGCGGCTCGAATCGTCCTCGGGCCGACGAGCCGCAGGAGGGCGAACAGCGCGAGCGACGCCGCCCACGCCAGCAGCACCGCCAGGAGCTCGAAGGTCCGCGTGAGCCAGAGGAGGCGAGCAGCCCGCGCCGACGACGCCTGCAGACGCGACCGTCGCGCTCGGAGGGACGAACCGCGCCGCGTACAGGCCGACCGCGAGGAAAGCCGCGAAGAAGTGGCTCCAGGGAACGTCGGACCAGTGCCACGTCCCAGCCGCGAACACCAGCGCCGACGAACACGATCTGAGCGCCGAGGGACACGAGCGACGGCGCATCGGTCAGCCGCCGCACGAGCGTCGCACCAGCAGCGAGGCCCACCGGCGACCGTCAGCACGTAGACGGCGTGTGTGAGCGCGACGAGAGCGTCCTCGGACCCGAGACGCGTTGACGTCGTGGACGACCGCCGCGGCGCCGATGTACGCAGGGCCGATGACATTGTCTCGCGATCGCGTCGGCACGCCGTCGGCGAGCACCGACCGCAGCGCAGCGAGGTCCCGCTTCTGGTCGAACCAGGACTCGAACATCACGCTCGCCCAGCCGCTGTCCGGCAGGAGGAGGAAGAAGCCGACCACGATCAGGACGAAGAAGCGATCGACGAGCTCGACGACGTCCCGCCGAGACGGAGTCACCGTCGCGGACCTCGGCAGACGGCCTCACTCACGTCGTGTCCTTCGACGCCGACTCGCCACGATCCGCTCGGCCGTGCACGCTGTGAGCGTAGGCGGAACCGCGAGGCCGAGGAGCCGCCGCAGCGCTCCTCGGCCTCGTGCCTCACCCTCTCCCCGTCCACCTGCGAGCCGGAGGAGTTCCCCAACCCATCGACTCTGGGCGAGCGTAGCCCCCTGATCGGGGCACGTATATCCCTTGAACGAGTGCACTCTCGCGTCCGTCACCTGACCCTTACGGGCGGCGTCGGGGCTCTGTGCCACACTGGTCGCCGTGCGCGTCGTGATCGCCGACGACCACCGCCTCGTCCTCGACGGGATCAAGCGCGCGCTCGAGGAAGACGGCGGCTTCGAGATCGTCGGCGAGACGCAGTCCGGCACGCAGGTGCTCCCGCTCGTCGGCAAGACGAACCCCGATCTCGTCCTGCTCGACGTGCGGATGCCGCACATGGACGGGCTCGCGTGCCTCGACCAGATCAAGTCGCGGCACCCGGACGTGAAGGTCGTGATGCTCTCGGCGTCGTCGAACCCCGAGCTCGTCGAGGCGGCGCTGCGCCGCGGCGCCTCCGCCTACGTCATCAAGACGGTGAACCCCGACGACCTGCCGGCGACGCTACGCCAGGCGCTCGAGGGGAACGTCCACACCGCGATCGGCGGCGAGGAGGGCGAGCGCGCGAGCGCGAAGGCGCTCGGCCTGACCGAGCGCGAGCTCACGATCCTCGGCGCGCTCGCTCGCGGCCTCTCGAACGACGAGATCGCGAAGGAGTTCTGGGTCGCGCCGCAGACCGTGAAGTTCCACCTCACGAACATCTACCGCAAGCTCGGCGTGAAGAACCGCACGGAGGCGACGCGCATCGCGTACCAGCACGGGCTTGTGGAGAGCCCGATCTACGCCGACGAATAGCGCATGACGTCGACGGTCAGCCCTGCGGGCACTGGCCCTTCTGGACATGTCCAGGTGCCAGACCCGGGCCTGACCCCTCGCCTGTCCGAAGGGGACACATCAGGCGGATCGCCGAGGAGGAGTACATCCTCGTCGTCCTCCTCGCCGGGTTCGGCCTGATCTTCCTGCTGATCTTCCCGCCCGCGCTCGTCGTCAACGACAGCTGGCTCAACCTCATGGCCGGGCCGCGAGGTCGTCGAGAACGGCCTGCCGAGCCGCGACGAGATCACGGTCTACGGCCTCGGAGCGACCTGGACGGACCAGCAGTGGCTCGCGCAGGTGCTTCATGTACGGCGTCTACAGCCTCGGCGGCTTCGCGCTGCTCTCGATCGCGACGGCGACGTTCGTCGTCGCGGCCTTCTCGATCGCCGCGGCCGCCGCGCGCCAGCTCGGGGCCGGCGCACGCGCGATCTGGGTGATGTTCCTGCCGGTGCTCGTCGCGGCGCCGTGGGCCTGGTCGATCCGCGCGCAGATGCTCGCGCTGCCGCTGTACACGGGCCTCCTCTGGCTGCTCGCGTCCGAGGCGCGGAACCCGACGCGGCGCATCTGGCTCGCGCTCCCGCTCCTCGTCGTCTGGGCGAACGTGCACGGGAGCGTCGCGCTCGGCGCGCTGCTCGTGATGCTCCTCGCCGCCTACGAGCTGATCCGCAGCCGCGGAGCGACCTGGATGCGCGAGCCTCGCGCTCATCGCCCTCGCGCCGCTCGCGGTCCTCGCGACGCCGTACGGCCCGGTCGACGACCGTGCGCTACTACCACCTCCTCCTCGTCGACCCGCCGTTCGCCGGACGCGTGACGGAGTGGCGCTGGGCAGCGCCCGCGACCAACACGATGTTCTTCTACGCGCTCGCGGCGATCGCGATCGTCGCTCGTGTCGCTCGGCCGGCGACGCCTCACGGTGTTCGACTTCGCCGTCCTCGCGCTCACCTTCGCCGGAGGCGTGAATGCGATTCGCGGGATCGTCTGGTTCGCGCTCGCGTGCATGGTCTTCGTCCCGGTCGCGATCGGCCACAAGCTCGAGAGCAAGAACCCCGGCGAGCCGCGCCGCAGGCTGAACGTCGGCGATCGCGGTCGGCCTCGCCGTCGGCGCTCGCTCGCCGTCGCCGGCTCGCTCTTCGCGCGCGACGAGTCGTGGTTCGAGGAGTACTGGCCGAGCGAGGCGGTCGAGGCGGTGCGCGGCGAGCTGCGGCCCGACGATCGCGTCTTCGCGCCCGACCGCTTCTCCGACTGGATGCTGTTCAAGATCCCGGAGCTCCGCGGCCGGGTCGCCTACGACGTGCGCTTCGAGCTCTACGACCGCGAGTTCTTCGACGAGCTCCAGGAGTACGCCGGCGAGTCGACGCCCGACTGGAAGTCCTTCGCCGACGGCTACCGGATCGTCATCGTCGACGAGACGCGCAAGTCGCACACGTCGGACTTCCTCGAGGAGCCGGGAGCGCGCGTCGTCTACCGCGACGACGAGATCACGGTGGTCGCCCGCCAGCCGGTCGACTAGCGACTTCCGGAACACGACGACGCCCGTCGCGATCGAACACCGGGCGCCAGTCCGGATCGGCTTCGAGCCTCGCGACGAACGCGCGCACGATCTCCGGATGATTCGTGAGGAGCGGCGAGTCGCGCGAGACGACCCACGGGTCGGCGCGGTCGACGACGACCCAGGTCGTCCTCTCGTCGAGCAGCGGCACCGAGTAGACGTACTGTCGCGCCGAAAGGTGCGCACCGGCGATGTTCGACGCGGTGACGGCGGCGTCGTCGGGCACGAGCGCGATCGCGTCGTCGAGCGCTTCGACGCGAGCGGCCGAGACCGACTCGCGACCGCCGAGCGGCGTCGCGCCGACGCGCGCGCCCACGGCCCGACGAAGAGCGCGAGCGCAGCGCGAGCAGACGAGGATCGCCGCCGACGACCGATGCCTGCCGCGCCGGCCGGACTCGTGCGATGCCGAAGACCGTCGCGGCGATCAGGAACGGGAACGACCGCGGCGATGCTGTGGTAGCGCGGGTCGGTCATCGACCGGAAGTCGGACAGCGTGTTCGCGAGGAGCTGCGGGAGCGCCACCAGCGCGAGCCCCGGCGAGAGGACGAAGAGGAAGAGCAGCGGCAGGCCGAGCCAGATCACGTAGATCGACGTCGTGCCCCTCGAAGAGCGCGCCGACACGACCGCGCCGGGATCCGTGAAGAGCGTGCGCACGACGCCGTGCGGAGACCCGCCGACGTGGTCGTAGAAGCCGTAGAAGATGCTGTCGCCGCCGGAGAACGCCGGCACGACGACGTACACGGCGACGAACGTCCAGGCGGCTCCCGCAAGCGCGATCGCCGAGCCCGCGACACGCCGCCCGCGCGCCAGCGCGTACCAGACGCCGAGCCCGGCAATCGGCAGCCCCATCAGCTCGCCCGTCGACATCGCGAGCGCGGCACAGATCGCGAACGGCCACAGCCGATCGGTGTCGAGGAACCAGACGCAGAAGAGGAAGAGCGGGATCGCGAACGTCACCGGGTGGATCGACGCGGCCGCCGCTGACGCGAGCCACGGATACGCGAGGTACGCGAGCGCGAGGAGGCCGGCGGCTCGCTCCGAGCGAGGTGCTGCCGGGCGAGCCAGAACACCGGGAGCGCGCCGAGCGACACGACGACGATCTGCGCGAGCGCGAGCACGAGCGGCGACGGCCAGACGAGCCAGACCGGCGCGAGCAGCACGAGGAACGGGTCGACGTGGCCACCGAGCCGGGTCATCTGCTCGCCCGTCGCGCCGTGCGTGACCTCGAGCGGGCGGCCCTCGGCCGTGCTCCAGACCGCCTGCACCATGTTCCCGAGGTCGAAGTCGCCCGACGCGGAAGTGCAGGAAGCCGTCGCGCACGATCCCGAAGAGAACGACCGACCAGACGACCATCGCGCCCCACACGACGACCGGCCACGGACGGTCGCGAACGGCAGCGAGGACGCGCGGCGAGGCGCTCTGGCGCGGGATCGCGGAGCTCGTCATGCGCCGCCCGCGCCACGGCCGCGGCCGGCCTCGGGCGCGCGAATCGACCACAGACGACAGGGCGACGGTCACGGCGGCGATCGACGAGTGTCGCCGACGTCTCGAACGGCGTCGGATGCCCGCTCCCCGGCGTGACGACCATCGCGAGTGGCACGAACCACGATGAGCGCGAGCCGCGGTCGCGCGAGCGCGACGACGACCGCGAGCAGCGCGAAGTAGTGCAGCCACACGATCGGCGTGAGCAGGAGCGCCGCCGCGACCGCGAGGACGAAGGCTCGTCGCTCGTCGCCGCGACGCGCGACGACCACGACCGCCGCGAGCACGGCGAGCCCGACGCGCGAGCCAGATCGCCCGCGCGAGCGGTCGACGAGGCACCCGCGTCGAGCGCGACGACGTAGAGCGTGTACGAGTCGAGCTCGACGACGTCCTGCAGGCGCCGGAGCACGTCCGGGTACTCCCGGAGCCCGGTGAAGCCGATCGCGGCCCACGAGCCGAGCGCGAGCGCCACGCCGACGGCCAGGGCGAGCGACCGCAGCCAGGACTCGTCGCGTCGCGGCCAGCCAGACGACGCAGCGGCCAGAGGATGAGCTTCAGCGACAACGTCGCGCCGACCGCGCTCGCGCTGACGAGCGGCGCGATCGCGGTAGCGCCACGCGAGCGCCGCGCCGAGCGCCAGCAGCAAGCGTCACCGTTCCCCGTCTGGACCGCCGAGATGCACGGGCGGCCAGAGCAGCAGGAGCCCGTAGCAGCGCCAGTCGCGCACGCCGAGGACGTACGGGATCGCGAGCGCAGCGCACGACGAGGAGCGCCATCACGAGCAGCCCCGCGACCTCGACCGGCAGGACCGTCAGCGGGATCGACCACGATCGCCGTGAGCGGCGGATAGACGTAGCCGCGCGCCGACGACCGCGTGCTCGTCGTCGGGATCCGGGTACGGCGACTCGCCGTCGAGCATCGCCTCGGCGGCGCCGTAGAAGACGCGGAAGTCGAACGCGACGGCGTCGTCCTCGATCGCGCTCACGAAGAGCAGCAGGACAACGATCGCGGGCAGCGCGCCGAACAGGACCCACGACGCGAGCTGCACGAGGCGGGCACGGCCGAGCGGCTGCCGCATCGGCTCGGCGGAGCGCGGCTCCGCGATCACGAGGCAGCCTCGAGCGCCGGCTCCGAACGCGGCCGAGCGACGAGCAGGCACGATCAGTGCGACCACGACGACCATGGGCACGAAGGGATGCAATCCGTCACCGTTCTCGTCACGCGGGCTCACCCACAGCACTATCGGCAGCAGCCAGAGCGCAGAGAAGCGCGGGCGGGCGAGTCCCAGCGGCGCGATCAGCAACGTGAGGTAATGGAGCCACACGACCGGGCTCAGCGCGAGGCACGCGGCGACGGCGAGCGTGAACGCAGCCGATCTCCTCGTCCGCTGCGCCACGACCACACAGCGGCGACGAGCAGCGCGCCTCCGACGAGCAGGGCGAGCACGGCCCGACAGGGCCGAGCCCGGTTTCCTCCGCGATGGCGACGATCGAGTAGTTCTCCTGATCCCCGACCTTCGAGAGGAGCTCCGGGTAGTCACCGAGACCTGCGAACCCGATCGCCGCCCACGAGCCGAACGCCAGCACGAATCCGATCGCCGCCGCGAGGATCGCCGCGAGTGGCCTGCGCACGAGCGCGACCCAGACGAGTAGCGGCCACAGGAAGAGCTTGACCGACACCATCGCGCCGAGCGTTGCCGCCAGGGGCCAGAGCGTCGACCGGAACCGCCAGACGAGCGCGACGCCGAGCGCGAGCGCGGCCGACACGTTCAGCGTGTCGAGCGCATTCCACGTCGGCGCCCACAACAGGACGGCCGCGTAGCAGCGGACGTCCCGCACCCCGACGAGAGCGACGGCGCCGAGCAGCGCGGCGACGGCGGCGAGGAAGACGAGGAAGGCCGCGAGATCCGTGGGGAGCCACGACAGCGGCACGAGACCGATCGCGAGCTGCGGCGGGTAGACGTATGCCCGACGCAGGTCCAGAGCGGGGTCGTCGGGATCCGCGTACGGCGAGTCGCCGTCACGCACCGCCTCCGCGGCCGGCAGGTAGCCCGCGCGGAGGTCGAAGCCGATCTGGTCCGACTCGGACGAGAACACGGCGATCGAAGCGGCCACGAGGAGCGTGATCGCGCCCGCCACGAGCAGGCCCGTCAGCGCGAGGTCGAGGCGGCGAATCGTCTGCGGCGGAGAGGGAGTCGCAGCGCCAGGGGCTGACGGTGCGCCGTCACGCCGGCGCGGCCGCGGCCACGCTCTTGCCCGGGCGAGGCCGGATGAGCAGCACGGCGACGAGGATGGCCGCCACGAGCCCCGGCATGAAGGTCTCGTACCCCTCGGCGTAGCCCGGCCGCGGGCTCACCCAGAGGACGACGGGCAGCAGCCAGATGAGCGAGAAGCGCGGTCGCAGGATCGCGAGCGGGACGAGGAGCAGGACGAGGTAGTGCAGCCAGACGATCGGGCTCAGCGCCAGCGTCGCCGCGACGGCACACGTGAACGACCGCTCCTCGTCCCCGCGCCGCGCGAGCACCACGCACCCCACGAGCAGTGCGACGCCGACGACGAGCGTGACGACCTGGCCGACCCCTTCCGAGAGCCCGAGCGTCGAGGCCATCCCGACGAGCGAGTAGCTCCGCTCCGACTGGATCTCCGAGAGCCGCTCGAGAAGGTCCGGGTACTCGGAGAGCCCGGCGAACCCGATCGCGGACCACGCCGCGACGGTGACGACGGCTCCGATCCCGAGCGCCAGGGCGACGGTGCGCACCCGACGCGTCGCGAACATCCACACGAACATCGGCCAGAGCAGCAGCTTCGCCGACACGGCGAGACCCAGCGCGACCGCCGGAGGCAGCACGGCGTCGCGATACCTCCAGACGACAGCGAGCGCGAACGCGAGCGGGATCGACACGTTCCCGAGCAGGACGCCGCTGATCGACCGGAACCCAGATGAGCAGCCGCCGCGTAGCAGCGCACGTCACGGATCTCGAGGACGTAGAGCGTCGCGAACGACGAGCGCGAGCATCCCGAGCGCAACGAGGAACGACGGCGATCGGCACCGGAAGGACCGTCAGCGGCACGAGCAAGAGCACGAGCTGCGGCGGATACACGTACCCCTTCTGATCCTCGAGGATCGGGTCGTCGACCGCCGGGATACGGCGACTCGCCGTCGAGGATCGCCTCCGCCGCCGGCAGGTAGGCGAAGCGAACGTCCCACGCGAGAAGTCCCTCCGCGGCGCTCATCCCGACAAGCCCGAGCAATGACCGCGACCCCGATGAACCACGAGCGCGACCGTCCCGAGGCTCGGGCGCGACCGCGCCTGCGGGCGCGCCGACCGGGGGCATCAGACACGTCGGCGGCCGACCATCCATCCGATGATCGCTGCGGTCTCGGTTGGCGCGCCGTAGACCATGGTCCAAGTGACAGCTCCCGTTGGGTCTACGGAATGCACTCGTTTGAGTGCTCTTGTCGTGCGCTCGACCGTCCGAAGTTGTCGGAGCCCGCGACCGTCAGACGGGCAATCAGTCACACGCAGGGGCTGACTGCCCCTCTGACCGGAGGAGGACCTCCAAATGACCGACATCCTGATGCGTCCGCTGGTTCGGCTCCAGGTTGCCCTGGCCGAGCTGCGGGAGCGCGAGGATGGCCAGACGACGACCGAGTACGCAATCCTGCTCGGCTTCCTCGCGATCGCCATCATCATCGCGCTCTTCTTCCTCAGGAACGTCCTTCGCGACCTGTTCTCGGATGCAGCGAGCAGCGTCTCGAACGCACCGAGCTAGACGGCAACGCCCGGCCGTCCGACGCTGACGGCCCGCAGCAAGACGCCCCGGCCGAGTCGAGCGGACTCCGCCGGGGCGTCTGCGTTCTCGCACGAAACGAAGGAAGCCGAAGGTCTAGTCGGAACCCATCCTTCGGCCGGTTGCCCGAATACGCATACCTGACGACCCTGAGTTAGCCCGAAAGTCAGACGGGCGACCAGTCACACGCAGGGGTGTTGTCTCGCCCCTCTGACCGGAGGAGGACCTCCAAATGACCGACATCCTGATGCGTCCGCTGGTTCGGCTCCAGGTTGCACTGGCCGAGCTGCGGGAGCGCGAGGATGGCCAGACGACGACCGAGTACGCAATCCTGCTCGGCTTCCTCGCAATCGCCATCATCATCGCGCTCTTCTTCCTCAGGAACGTCCTTCGCGACCTGTTCTCGGATGCAGCGAGCAGCGTCTCGAACGCACCCGGCTAAGCAAGCGCCGGCACCGAGCCCGTCGGTCTGACGGTCTCGGAGCAACAAAGTGTGCGCCGGCCCGGTTACCCCCTCGACCGGGCCGGCGCATACGTCTTTCAGGGGAGAACTGTCCGACGTGAGAACCACCCTTTCGGAATCGGCGACTTGGCTGCACAATGAGTCGATCCACCTCAGCCCAGCAGCTGTCGCCCAGGGGAGGGAGACAGACACTCATGCATCAGCTCGACCGTTCCGATAGGAGCTCTGAGATCTCGTGAGACGACCCGGTGACACCACTGCGGCGCGGCGTCGGCAGGACCGCGAGAGCGGTCAGGCGATGGTCGAGTTCGCGCTCATCCTGTTTCCGCTGCTAACTGCTCGTGGCCGGGATCATCCAGTTCGGCATCGGCCTCAACTACTGGCTCGACATGCAGCGGATTGCCAACCAAGGCGCGCGGTGGGCGGCTGTCAACTGCGGCCAGTCGGCTGACCCGGCGCAGGTGCCGAATCCATGTATGCCGAGCGGTCAGCCGAATCTGCAGACGACGCTTCGCGAGCAAGCGCAGGCCAGGGGTCTCGAGTCTTGCCTCGGAGTGGAGGTCTCATTCCCGGACGGACAGAGCGAAGTCGGTGACCCGGTAAAAGTTCGGCTCGAGAGCCCGTTCACGTTCTTCTGGATCGACCGCTTCCGGGTCATGCTCGGGGCCGATGCGACGATGCGGATTGAAGCCGTACCGCCAACCGGCAACATGGCATACGACCCAGCCGACAACCTGCCGACCACATGCTGAGGCAACTTACGTCGGGCGCTCGGCACGAAGACGGCCAGGTCACCGTCATTTTTGCGCTTCTCATCCCGGTCATCTTCGCGCTGGGCGCAATCGTTCTCGATATTGGAAACTTCTACGTCCACAAGCGGCATCTGCAGACGCAGGTGGACGCAGCCGCACTGGCTGGTGGGGGCATGTTCACCGGCTGCTTTGGCACCGATCCTGCATTCACCAGCCTCACAAACGTCGCTATTCGCGACGAGGCCGAGAAGTACGCTGGCGACACACTTCGCGACCCGTCGGCCGCGAACACTCAACTCCAGCAGCCCGACGACGTGCGCGTCGTCTTCAACAGTGGGACGTACTGGTCACCACCAAACCTGCCCTTAGGCGTTTCAAGCCCGTCAACCGGCTACGGCCTCGACGACTCTGTTGCGACGCCGGGGGATCCCTGTTCGTTGCTCGAGCTAGATGTCAAGGCAACGGACGAGGACGCACCGTTGCTCTGGGGTCTCATCCCGATTCATCCCGACCCAAAGAGTCGCGCCAAGGTCCAAGTCCAGCAGGCGCGAGGCGTTCGAATCCTCCCTTGGGCGGTACCGGAAGTCGACCCTCTCTTCGTCGCCCCGATCTTCATCGACGAGGAGACGGGAGAGGTTCTCTGCACGCCGGCCGGTAGCCTCGCGCATCCTTCCTATCCCTCCGGCGATCCGCTCTCTCAATTCAGCATGTGGGAAGGCGATGTCGGCTGCGATCCGACCGGCGAGTTCTTCGCCTCGAGCGAGAACATCGGCGTGATCATCCTCGTCTCCAAGGACCCGAGCCCGGCGATGCCCGGCCTTGGGACCTTCCCGCCCTACACGTGCAATCAGGCGCCCCGTCGCTGGAACTGCTACGGCGGCTCGACGGGTGACGGCTCGAGCAGCCTGAGCTTCATCCACGCGTACTCCAACAGGGGCGTGGGCGAGGGGTCCATCGACAGTCCAGTTGTCAAGGACGTTCGGCTCACGCTGGGCTCTTGCGCGGGGGGAAGCAACCTCTCGGCTCCGTATTTCGTCCTCGACGGCCCATGCGATGAGGGTGTAGAGGCCGTCGTCGACTTCGGCGACCCAACACAAACATTAACCGGCGACCCAAGAGACTTTCCAGTCTGCGCCATCGTCGAGGCACAGGGGGCACAAATGACCTGGAGCCCGGGAGGGATCGGCGGACCGCTGGGCACGTGGTCGACGAGCGGCTATCCGGTCGGCCTGGCAGCGGAGTCCGGCCGCACCGAGGTCGACCTCGAAACATGGAGCGGACCCAAGAGGCCACCTAATCCGCCGGTGGCCTGCGGGACGAACAAGAGTCAACGACAGTACAACCCGCCGCCCTTCGGGAAAGTTGCCGCTCCGTTCGTCGCCAATGATGACGTCAACGACCCTGACGACTCAGGCCCGGTCGAATACCTGGAGCTGACGACGCTCGGCGGGCTCGCGAACTCGATCCCGAAGGGGCACGGGCCCCCCATCCATGTCAGGGTCGGCCTCAAACCAGCTCTTACCACCGGCCAGCTGGTAGGCCTGCGGGTTTCTTCCTGCGATACGCCTTCATGCCCTGCGAGCAAGACACAGGCGATCGATTGCGACAAGAACATCCAATTCGATGACGAGATTGCGGATGGCTGCCGGACGCCGCATGTCCTGAACTACTTCGACTGGGACAATTCCGCGCTCACGCCCAACACGTGGCGCGACATCGAGTGCTACTCCTACGATCCTTCGGTGCCGACCCCTCCGTCTCCCGGGTTTCGGTACACACTCCCGGTCGACGCGCCGTACAACCCGAGCCCTCGGGCCGATTGCGCGCGGCTTGAGCCAGGCGTCCGCAACGGCGACTTCGGCAAGGGCATGCATGCCCGGTTCGAGAGTCCCTGCACGGACGTCAAGTACCCGTACCCGGGTAACACGAACGTCTGGGCGACGCCTCAGGAAAAGCAGAACGATCCGCGCTGGGTCATCATCGTCATCACTGACGCGACGGCCTTCGAAGGCGCGGGCGCGAGTGCCGGCGACAGCATCCCCGTTAAGATCCTCGGCAGCTTCTACGTTGGGGGATGGACACCGGTAGCGTCAGCGACTGGTTGTCCGGGTCAGAACGTCCCGCCTCCTCCTGGCGTCGGAAACAAGATGAGCCGAGGCGACGTGTGGGGTTGGTTCGACAAGTACGTCATCCCACCGTCAGGAGGCGAGGGCACTGGCAAGAAGTGCTCCACCACGGGGCTGGACGTATGTATTGCCGTCCTCGTCGAATGATGTCCTGTACGAACGCCGAACTTATGTAATCCGCCGTTCGTGCCGACATAGGAGCAGCACGACAAGGAATCAAGGAGAGGAAGCCATGTCGAATACATCTCTTACAGGGAAAGTCTCGGGCAGGATGTCGTCGCGCGGATGGGCGATCGCCCTCGGCATCGGCGCCGTCGTGCTCGCAGCCATCCTGCTCGTCGTCTACCTCGATCGCTATCGCGATCGGGTCGCGGGCGAGAACGCTCCCACGCCCGGTGCTTCAGGCGAACCGGCTGATCCCCGCCGGCACGCCCGGCTCGCTCGTCGCATCGCAGGGCATGTACACGTCGACGACGCTGCCGCAAAAGGAAGTCGTCGTCGGTGCCATCGAAGACCCCGCGTATCTCAGTGGGCGCGCGGCCGTCGCCGACATCTTCCCGGGCTCCCAGCTCACCGCAGAGGCGTTCGCGGCCAGCGACACGGCGTCCGTCGACTCGCAGATCACGGGGACCCAACGAGCATTCGCGATCTCCATCGACGGCGTCCACGGAGTCAGCTCGCAGGTGATGCCGGGCGACTCTGTCGACGTCTACACGTCGGTCGGCGGTGTCGTGAAGCTCTTCGAGCCGAATGTCAAGGTGCTCACCACTCCGACGATTCCCGGCCCGGCAGGTGGCGGAAACCTGATCCTGCGAATCGAAACGGGAGAAGCAGCGAGCTGGCTGTATGCGGCCGACAACTCTCAGCTGATCTTCGTCCTGCGCCCGGTCGTCGGCGCGAAGCCGACCAAGCCGTCGCAGGCAACCGCGGCGACGCTGCTGAGGTAGAAGAGCAGCCGACTGATGCCGAGCCGCCCGGTACAAGCACTCCTCGCTGTCGAGCCCGGAGTCGACGCCGAGGACGTGAAGGACTCGCTGCCCGGCGGCGAGGACTTCAACGTCGTCGCCGTCGTCTCCGGCGCCGAAGAGGCGATGAGCTGGCTGCGCGGCGGCATCGCCGATCTGCTCCTCGTCGCCTGCGCCGGCTATTCGGACCGCGCCCTGCTGCTCCTGGACGGGGTGGCCCGCCAGAACCCCGAGCTGAACGTGATGGTGCTCGGGCACGGGTCGCCCAACGGCTTCCTCAGGCGCGCGTTCGAGGCCGGCGCAGACGACATCGTCATGCTCCCGGCGACGCCGGAGCAGATCCGCTTCGAGATCCACAAGCTCATGGCCCGCAAGCAGGGTGCGGACACGCCGCTGCAGAACGAGAACTCGCGGCTCGTCTGCATCCTCGGGCCGAAGGGCGGCACCGGCAAGACGCTGACCTCGACGAACCTCTCGGTGAGCCTCGCCCAGCGCGGCGAGAAGGTGGCGCTCATCGACCTCGACCTCCAGTTCGGCGACGTGGCGCTCTGCCTCGGCCTGCCCCCGGAGAAGACGGTGTACGACCTCGCCCAGTCTCCGGGCGCGCTCGACTGGGACAAGCTCCAGGCGTTCATGGCGCAACCACTCCTCGGGCGTGCACACGCTCATCGCGCCGCGGCGCCCCGATCAGGCGAGCGCCGTCGGAGCCGAGCTCCTGCGCGAGATCTACGCGATCCTGCGCCAGAACTACGACTGGGTGGTCGTCGACACGCCTCCGGGCTTCACCGCCGAGGTGATCACGTCGATCGACCACTCGACCGACATCGTCATGGTCGGGATGCTCGACTCGCTCTCGCTCAAGAACACGAAGCTCGGGCTCGAGACGCTCGAGCTCATGAAGTACGACCCCGACCGCATCTACCTGCTCCTGAACCGCGCGCACAGCCGCGTCGGCATCAGCCAGTCCGACGTCGAGGCGGTGCTGGGACGGACGCCGGATGTCTTCATCCCGTCCGACCGCGAGATCCCGCGCACGGTGAACGAGGGCATCCCGATCGTGGTCGCCCGCCCGCAGTCGGAGCCGGCCGAGGCCTTCGGTCGTCTCACGACGCTGCTCGATGGGCTCGGACCAGGTCGCGGAGCCGGTGCCCGCGATGGCTGCGGCCGCAGCCTCCGGGCCGTCGACTTCCTCCCCCTCCTCCCGCCGCCGGCTCTTCGGAAGAAAGGGCTAAGTCATGGAACTCCACGAGCGAATCTCGAGCCAGCGAGGCCCCGTCAGAGACCAGGAGCCGTTCGCCGAGCTGAAGAACCGCGTGCACATGAGCGTCATCTCCGAGCTCGGGCCGCAGCTCTTCAACATCGCCGTCGACCCCAACGAGCTCCGCGACCGCGTGACCGCGGACGTGCGCCGGCTGCTGAACGACGAGCCCGGCATCGCCCGCGAGGACCGCGAGCGCCTCACGTCGGAGATCCTCGACGACATCCTCGGCTACGGGCCGCTCGAGCGCCTGCTCGCGGACGACTCGATCACCGAGGTCATGTGCAACGGCCCCGACGACGTCTGGATCGAGCGCGGCGGCAAGCTCTACGAGACGACCGTGCGCTTCACGGACGAGTCGCACCTGCGCCGCATCATCAACAAGATCGTGTCGCAGATCGGCCGGCGCATCGACGAGTCGTCGCCGATGGTCGACGCGCGCCTCCCGGACGGGAGCCGCGTGAACGCGATCATCGCGCCGCTCTCGCTCTCCGGCCCGCTGCTCACGATCCGGAAGTTCAGCCGCCGGCGCCTCTCGATGGAGGACATGATCAACATCGGCTCGCTCTCCGAGCAGTCGGTCGAGTTCCTGGCCCGCTGCATCGAGGCCCAGTGCAACATGCTCATCTCGGGCGGCACGGGCTCGGGCAAGACGACGCTCCTGAACGCGCTCTCGGCCTCGATCCCGAACAACGAGCGGATCGTGACCATCGAGGACGCTGCCGAGCTCTCGCTGCACCAGCGCCACGTCCTCCGGCTCGAGGCGCGCCCGCCGAACATCGAGGGCGAGGGCCACATCCCGATCCGCGACCTCGTGCGCAACTCGCTGCGCATGCGGCCCGACCGGATCATCGTCGGCGAGGTGTCGCGGCGCCGAGGCGCTCGACATGCTCCAGGCGATGAACACGGGGCACGACGGCTCGCTCTCGACGGTGCACTCCAACTCGCCTCGTGACGGTCTCCACCGCATCGAGACGATGGTGATGATGGCCGGCTACGACCTGCCGCTGCGGGCGATCCGCCAGCACATCGCGGCGGCGCTCGACCTCCTCGTGCACATCGACCGCATGGAGGACGGCTCCCGGCGCGTCGTGGCGGTCACCGAGGTCCTGCGCATGGAGTCGGACGTCATCCAGCTCCAGGACATCTTCGAGTTCGAGATCGACTCGGTCGCGCCCGACCGCACGATCACGGGCGGCCTCAAGCCGACTGGCCTGCGCCCGGTGTTCCTCGAGAAGTTCCGCAAGCGCGGCATCGAGCTCCCGCAGAGCATGTTCGGCGAGCGCGTCCACTCACTCGACGAGCGCAGGGGCGCGACGGCGTGAAGCTCGGTCTGCGGCTTGCGATTGCGTGCGCGGCCCTGGCCGCGCTCGCGCTCCCGGCGCTGGCGACGGGCCAGGGCGGCTCCCCCACGCTCACCGAGGCGCAGGACTCCGAGTTCCCGGATCGCGTCTGGCTGTACCGCACGCCGACCGCGACGCAGCTGCAAGGCGCTCGACGTCACGGAGAACGGCGGCGCCGGTCTCCGGGCTCTCGGTCGACAGCGGCTCGAAGTCGAGCGGCGCGGTCCTGCTGATCGACGCGTCGAACAGCATGGCCGGCGAGCCGATCGAGGCCGCCATGGCCGCGGCCCGGGCGTTCCTGGCCGAGCGCAAGGACGAGCTGCCCGTCGCAGTCATCGCCTACAACCGCGACGTGACGGTGCTCACCGACTTCACGACGGAGTCGGGCGAGCTCTCTGCGGCCGTCGCAGAGGCCCCGCAAACGACGGAAGGCACGCGCATCTACGACGCCCTCATCGAGGCGTCGCGCCTGGCCGAGGAGGCAGGGCTACGCCCGCACGACTGCCGTGCTTCTCTCGGACGGACATCGTCGCTTCGTCCAGGCATCGCGTGAGGACACGATCGCCGCTCTGAACGCCGCCAACGTCCGCGTCATCTCGGTCGGCCTGCAGTCGCCCGAGTACAACGCCGAGACGCTCCAGAGCGTCGCGAAGGCCACGAACGGCACGTACGTCGAGAGCGCGACCCCGGAGCAGCTCGAGCCCATCTTCACGGCGATCGGACAGCAGCTCTCGAACGAGTACGTCGTCAGCTACCGCTCGCTGCTCCCGCCGAACGTCAAGGCGACGGTGAGCGCGGTGAGCCCCGGGCTGGCTCCGGCGACCGCGACCTACACGACCCCGCCTCTCGACTTCACGCCGCAGGGCACGTTCGAGACGACCTGGGTCGACGAGGTCATCACGTCGCCCTGGCTGATGATCTTCGTGGTCGTGTCGATTCTCGCGCTCGTCGCGTTCGCGATCTTCTCCGCCATCGACGTCCGCAACCGCTCGCTTCGGCGCCGCATGTCGGCGTACGTCACGGTGCCGAGCGAAGAGGAGTCGCGCCTCCGGCGCGCCGAGGTCGCCGCCATGCTCGCCGACACGGCGCAGCGCACGGTCGGCGGCCAGCGCTGGTATCAGCGATTCGAGACCGACGTCGAGCTCGGGGGCTTCAAGCTCTCGCCGCTCGCGATCATCGGCTGGACGATCGTCGGCGGGATCCTCACCTCGCTCGTCGTCGCCGCCTGGCAGCAGTCGCTCTGGGGCCTGCTTGCCGGTCTCGCCGCGCCGTTCGTCACGCGGTTCATCGTCTCGCGCCGGGTCTCGAAGATGCGCAGGGCGTTCGAGGAGCAGCTCGCGGACAACCTCGACGTGCTCGCCGGCGCGATGCGAACGGGCCACTCGACGATGGGCGCCCTCTCGGTCATGGTGGACAGCGCCATCGAGCCGTCGAAGACGGAGTTCCGCCGCGTGCTGCAGGACGAGCAGCTCGGCGTCCCTATCGACGACGCCCTCATGGTCATGGCGCGCCGGATGGAGAGCTACGACGCCGAGCAGCTTGCGCTCGTCATGCGGCTCCAGCGCGAGGCCGGCGGTAACACGGCCGAGGTGCTCGACCGCGTCGCCGAGGTCATCCGCGGCCGGATGGAGCTCCGCCGCCTCGTCGACGTGCTGACCGCTCAGGCGCGGATCTCGCGCTGGATCCTCACCGCGCCTGCCGATCTTCGTGCTCCTCGCGCTCGCCTTCACCGGCGGCGACTACCTCGAGCCGATGACGCAGCACGCTGGTCGGCAAGATCGCGCTCGTCGTCGGGGCGATCATGGTCTTGATCGGATCGTTGTGGATCAAGCAAATCTCGAAGCTGGACGTGTGAGATGGGTCTCGAGCTGATCGCAATCGCAGGCGTGCTCCTCCTCGGAGCGGGCGTCATGATCCTCGTCGCCAACCTCGGCAAGGCCCGCGGCTCGTCGGCGACGATCGACCAGATCCAGACGTACGGCTACGTCGCCGAGACGACGGGCGGCTCGGAGGCCGAGTCCGCCGCGCGCAGGCCGCTCGACTCGATCGCCGGGCGGATCGGAGACTGGGCCGCCCGTCGCACCGGACAGGTTCGGCGAGGAGAAGATCCGCGAGAAGCTGATCTCCGCCGGGATGTACGGCACGACGCCGCGCAAGGTCCTCGGCTACCAGGTGCTGTGCGCGATCGCGTTCTCGCTCCTCGTCCTGTGGCTCGTCCCGGCGATGGGCGGCTCGATCATCTTCGCGGTCGTGCTCGCCGTCGCCGCCGGCGTCGGCGGCTGGTTCGCGCCCGTGTACTACGTCGAGCTCAAGCGGCGGAAGCGCATGGAGCTGATCGACAAGCAGATGCCGGACATGATCGACCTGCTCGTCGTGACGATCGAGGCCGGTCTCGGCATCCTCGCGTCGATGCGCGTCGCGTCCGAGAGCATGTCCGACCCGCTCGGGCAGGAGCTTCGTCTCACCCTCCAGGAGCAGCGCATGGGCCTCTCCGTCGGTCAGGCGATCGAGAGCCTCGGCCGTCGTGCAGATGCGCCGAACATGCGCATCTTCGTTCGCGCGATCACCCAGGGCGAGCGGCTCGGCGTCTCGATCGGGACGACCATGCGGAACCTCTCGCTCGAGATGCGCAAGCGCCGCCGGGCGATGGCCGAGGAGCGGGCGCAGAAGATGCCGATCAAGATGCTCTTCCCGCTGATCTTCTTCATCTTCCCCGCGCTCTTCATCGTGATCCTGACGCCGATGATGATCAACATCGTCGACGCGCTCGGCTGATCTGATCGCCTAGAGAGGGAGGCCGACGACATGGCAACGCTGACGCTCCGCCGGGAGGATGGCCGGATCGTCTGCGAGCGCGTCGTCGTCGCGGATCGCGCCCATCGCAGGATGCGCGGGCTCCTCGGCCGGAAGTACCTGCGCCAGGGCGAGGGCATGGTGCTGCGGCCTGGCTGGAGCATCCACACGGCGTTCATGCGCTTCCCCATCGACGCCGTCTTCCTCGACGCCGATCAGGTGGTGATCCGGGTCGAGCACGAGGTCGGCCCGTGGCGGACCGTCTCGTGCCGTGGCGCGCGAGAGGTCGTGGAGATGGCGGCGGGCGAATGCAGGCGCCGTGGCCTGGAGGTCGGCGACCGCGTCGCATGGGCATCGCGCAGCGCTGCCGACGCGCGCGCCGAGCGCGGCACAGTCGAGTTCGACGACGAGGACGACGAGCCTCGCGCCCGCATCCTCGTCGTGAGTCGCGACCCGCGCTTCCTGCGCCTGGCGCGGTTCCTGCTCGGCGGACGCGATCTCGAGGTCGAGGAGCTGACGCACCCCGAGCGCCTTCCCGAGGCGGTCCTCGACCCGAGCGTCGACCTCGTCGTGCTCGACGGCGCCGACGCGGTCGCGGATGCGCTGCGGACGGCGAACGCGACGAGGGCGCGCCGTCCGGAGGTCCCGGTCGTCATCGCGGCGGACACCGGAGGGAAGAGCCCGATGGGCGTTCGCGTGTTCGACCGCTGGAACGAGACGGAGGAGCTCCTCCTCGACGTCGAGCGGCATCTCTCGGAGCGCGCCGTGGGAGCCGTGTCACCGGCGACGGTGAAATGTGAGGTCGGGGGACGCAGGAGCGTTGGATTCGTGCGAGAACTCACGAGGATGAGGCGGTAGCTGGTATATGACCGAGGCAGGCACGCAGATCGGTTCCGGGGGGACGACTCCTCTCCCCCGTTCCCTCCAGCCCGAACGTCACGTCTACCGCGGGCCCGACGAGCGCCTCGAGCGGCTCCACGCGTACTTCCTGGAAGGCTGCACGGACGAGATCCGGCCCGTGCTCCAGTCCGTCCTTGCCGACGCGCGCCGCATCCATGCCGGCTACGCGGACGACGAGGTCGGGGACGGCCTCGCGTCGGTCTGGTACGCGGCGACCGCGATCGTCGAGCTGGGCGCGGCGCTCGAGCTCGACGAGGCCGACGTACGGGGTGCCGGCGCTGCGATCGCCGAGGCGTGCGCGCTGCCGCTGTCGGCCGCGCGCTACGTCCTCTTCCGCGAGGTCGTCGGGCATCCGCGCCTGCTCGAGCTCCCGCCGCTCTTGGCGATCGAGCTCCAGCTCGGGCTCCTGCTCGGGCTGGACGTGCTCAGCGACGTGTCGCTCTGGATCCGGACTCCGGGAGGCCTCGACTGCTTGGTGACGCTCGGCGGCGAGGGGCGTCCGAGCCGGCGCACGCGCGCGGAGGCGAAGGCCACATTGCGTCAGAGGTCGCGTCTCTCGCTGCTCGGTGGCTCACAGCTTCGGTCGGCGACGGTGCTCCGCTTCGGCGAGTCGTACGCCGCGATCGTCGGGCGAGTCGGCTCAGCCGAGCAAGCCGTCGCTGACGCCTACCTGCTCCAGATGGCAGCGGCGCTGAGCCCGGTCATCGAGCGCGAACATCTGCTCGGCTACTCGGCGAGCCGCGAGCAAACGCTCACGTCATCGGCCGAGCGCCGGCTCACGCGCCTCGGCTTCGACCTCCACGACGGGCCGATTCAGGACGTCCTCGCTCTCGCCGGCGATGTGAAGCTCCTCCAGCAGCAGGTGTATCCCTTCGTCCTCGAGGGCTACCGCGAGCAGGCGCACGGCCGCTTCGACGACCTCTCCGCGCGACTCGTCGAGCTCGACCGCCAGCTCCGCGAGATCGCCCATTCGCTCGAGACGAAGAGCGTCATCAGCCGCCCGCTCGGCGAGATCCTCCATCGCGAGGTCGACACCTTCTCCGAGCGCACCGGGATCGCTGCCGACCTCGAGATCCGGGGCGACCCCGACTCGCTGTCGTCCGCACAGCGGATCACGGTCTTCCGCGCGATCCAGGAGGCACTCGCGAACGTGCGCGAGCATGCGAGCGCGACGCTCGGTGACCGTTCGCGTGCGTGCCCGGCGGAGCGCCATCGAGCTGCAGATCGTCGACGACGGGATGGGCTTCGAGGTCGAGCGTGCGCTCGCGAAAGCCGCGCAGCGCGGACGTCTTGGCCTGGTCGGCATCGGCGAGCGCGTCCGAATGGTCGGCGGGACGTTCGAGCTCGAGAGCCGTCCCGGCGGCCCGACGTCGCTGAAGATCACGCTCCCGCGCTGGGAGCCCCTCACCGCGTCCTGAACGGACACCCCAGGTGTCAGACACCGTGTCTGACACCCGCGGCGCGCGCATGGTCTCGTACGCGCGCCTCGTAAACGGCGAGCTCGAGACGTCGCTGCGCGGATGGCGGGTGAACGTCGATCAGTTCCAAAGCGGCCTTCGTGTCGAGGAAGTGCGGCGCGCACTCCGTCCCGACGGTCCCCGCGTAACTGCTCCAGCGCCAGTGCTCGGGACGCTCGACGACGCCGGCTCGAACGGGATTGAGCAGGACGTAGACCATCGCCGAGATCAGGTGCTCCTCAGACTTGATCCGCCTCGAGTAGAAGCGAGAGTGGAAGAGGTTGCCCTCTCGCTCGTGGCGCTTGTTGAAATAGCGAGCGTATGAGGCGAGAAGCCACTGCATTCCGACGCCCAGATTTGGTGCTGGCGTACCGACGACCAGATGGAAGTGCGTGCTCATGAGGCAGTAGGCGAGGCACGACCACCGATGTCGCTCGATCGCGATGCCGATGCGGCCCAGGAGCTCAGTGCGATCTTGCTCGTCTCTGACGATTGAATTGCCACCGCTCGACCTGGCGATCGCGTGCTGGATCGCCCCGGAGGCATCGTCTCTGGGTGACCGAGGCACCGGGCCATGGTGCATCTCGCCCGCTCGCATGGCGAGTTGGCGCCAACGGCCACTGTCTCGTTGGGACACCCCAGGTGTCAGACACGGTGTCTGACACCTGCATGGTCCGTTCGGGACACCCCGGACGCGACGAAGGAGGCCTCCCGACCTCCTTCGTCTCTTCCCCCTACCGCCGCAACTGGTGCCGCCGCCCCGGTTGCGGATCCTGGTGTGCCCGGTCGACTCAGCCGGTCGTGGCCTTCTTCGAAAGCTTGGAGACGCACTTCCCGAGCGCGTTCGAATCGTTCGCGTTCGTTCCATACTTGGTCTTGAAGGCCTCGAGGCTCAGCGCGCGCTCGGCCTTGCACGTCTTGGCCGCGTTCTCGCGTGCCTCCTGGGTCTCGGCCTGCTCCTCCGCCTTCTTCACCTTCCCGGCGACGCACTTGCCGAAGGCATTCGACTTGCTGCCGTTCGTGCCGTACTTCGTCTTGAAGGCTGCCGGGTCGAGCGCGCGCTCAGCCTTGCACGACTTCGCAGCGTTCTTGTCGGCCTGCTGGCCCGGCGCCGCAGCGCTCTTGCCGGGGCTCTCGGGCTTGCCCTTGCCCTCCGGCGGGGCCGCGAGGGCCGCCGGAACGGAAAGTGTGAGGAATGCGGCGAGAACGATCAGTGTCCGGGTCATGTGGGGGTCTCCGTCTTGAGTTTCGTGCGTGACATGAGGAAGACGTCCTCGCGCCGCTGAACTTGCGCGTTCCAATGTTAAGAATGTGTGAGGTGGGTTGCGGCCGGTTCGACGCGCGGTGACCGTTGAAAGCATGGCCGTAACCGAGACCGGTCATCTCGCCTCGCGCGAGATCGACGACCTCTACCGCGCGCACGTCGCCGAGGTCTATCGCTACGCGTTCGCGGTGCTCGGCAACCACGCGGACGCAGAGGACGTCACGCAGACGACGTTCCTCAATGCATACCGCGCGCTCGAGCAGGGCGTGAAGCCGCGGAAGCCGTCGAACTGGCTGTTGACCATCGCGAGCAACGCGATCAAGCAGCGTTTCCGGCAACAGCAGTCGCGGCCCCGCGAGGTCGAGCTCGACGACCGGATCCCCCACGCCGAGCCGCAGGACGAGGAGGGACCGAGCGTCGGCGAGCTCCTCACCGCGCTCTCGAAGATTCCGCCGCAGCAGCGTCAGGCGATCGTGCTCCGTGAGTTCGAAGGCCGGTCGTACGTGGAGATCGCCGAGATCCTCGGCGTGACGACGTCGGCGCTCGAGACGCTTCTGTTC
The DNA here is from genome assembly GCA_963787855.1 of uncultured Gaiellaceae bacterium. Lineage (GTDB taxonomy): Bacteria > Actinomycetota > Thermoleophilia > Gaiellales > Gaiellaceae > GMQP-bins7. Next base: position 564,805 of record CAWBER010000003.1, on the reverse strand, counting down.
CGCGCTCGCCGCTCGCTTGCGGATGAGCTCGAGCACCAGCTCACCTGCACCGACGCGCAGCTCGCCGTGTCCCGGTCGGTCGACGGGCGTCTCGGTCGCAAGGAGAAGCGCCGCCTCCGTGACCATCTCGCAGAGTGCCCGGACTGCGCCAGCTTCGCCCGCTCGCAACAGCGCCACCGCTCGGCGCTCCGCGGGCTCGCACTCGTGCCCATTCCGGTGTCGCTGACGTTGTTCAAGGGATTCGAGGGAACGGCCTCGGCCGCCGTCGTCCCGATCACCGCGGGAGCGGGCGCGGGAGCGGCCGCTGTTGGCGCCGGCGTGGAGCGCCGGCGGGATGGCCGCCGGGACGTCGGGTGGCGTCCTCGCGGGCGGGGTCGGCCTGAAGGTGGCGGCGGTCGTCGCGGCCGCCGGTGTCGCTGGAGGCGTCGGCGTCGCCGGCTCGAGCGAGGTCGACAGGAAGCCTGCGAAGGCGGATCGCGTCAGCTCTGAGAGTCCAGGCGTCAGGCTCGGTCAGGTCGCGCCGCGTGGTGTCTCGGTACCCGGAAACGGCGTGGCGCGCGGAAAGCTCTCGGCACCCGGCCAGACCAAGGTAGAGGCGGCGGCGAAGGCGAAGGCAAGGGCGAAGGCCGCGGCCGCACGTCGTGCGCGCGCACGTGCGCAGAACACCAAGGCCGACGCGCGTGGAGAGGCCGTCAGCGCCCAGAAACGCGCAGCGTCGGCGGAGCGGAAGGCGACGAAGACATCGAGTCGCGCAACATCGAACGCGAACGGAGAGCAAACGCGAGCGCGGGGCGCTCCGGCGCCCAAGGCAGCCGAGCCCAAGCAGACGAAGGACATGGCGCCGCCGCCCACTACCGACACGACGCCGGAAGCAACTTCGACCGGCGCCACTCAGCCGACCTCGATCGGCGGCGGCCCGAACGAGAAGTCGGCCGACAAGGCCGGAGGCCCGAAAGAGAAGTGAGCTGAGGCGCGGCTCGCGCCTCACCCGTCCGAGGGAGGGCTTGCTCCCGGAAACGGCCGATCTCGTTTCCACGCATGCGCTACCTCGTCGTACTCGCTCTCGCGTCGGCGACAGTTCTCGTCTCGGCGCCCGTGGCAACGCCGGGCGCCCCGGCCAAGGTTGAGCGCCGTGCCGCGCTCGAGGCAGCAGTGGTGCGCGAGATGAACCGCGTGCGCGCCGCGCGAGGGCTCGGCCCGCTCCGCGCGGCCCCGGCCCTGAGAACGGCTGCCCGCAGTCACTCGCAGGCCATGCTGGCGCACGGCTTCTTCAGCCATGACTCGATGGACGGTACGGCGTTCAGCGAGCGCATCAGGCGGTATTACACGAACGCCGGCTACGCGCGTTGGAGCGTCGGTGAGGCGCTCATGGCCAGTCCGGCCCGTGTCGTCGACGCCGAGGCGATCGTCACCGCCTGGCTCGACTCGCCGTCCCACCGGGCGATCATCCTCTCCGGGGCGTGGCGCGATGCCGGCATCGGCGTCCTGTACGCGCCCAGGGCGCCCGCGACCTTCGGGGGCGACGAGGCACTCGTCGTCACCGCAGACTTCGGGCTCCGGGAGGGCCGAGCGGGAACGTCGTGAGGATTGCCCGCGCCTACGCGGCGAGCGTGTGGATCGGCGTCGCGTGCGGATCGATCTCGGAGGCGAAGCCGCGATCCCAGGCGATGACGACACGGCCGTGCTCGTCGATCTGGTCGACGACGCCGCGATCGCCGGCGCACAGGCCGGAATCGTCCCGAGGATCCTCCACCAGCTCGACCCTCGCTCCGATTGCCACTCCGGCCCGCAGCCGGGCGGCGAGAAGCCTTGCGCCCTGGGTATCCATAGGACGCATATCGGTTTCGGGGGCCGAGAGCTTTAACCTCCGACGGGAGATGCATGCTGCAGGAGTCGAATCGACCCCGAAGAAGTCGCGCTGGGCCGGCGGATCGCTCCGAACTCGACGGCTTAGGATCGTTCCGCCGGCACCGCACCGATTGGCCGAGCTACCCGGATGACCAGCCCTGACTCCAGCAGTGAGGAGGAACGCCGCGGAGGGCTCGTTCGACGCGTGCTCGCCTCGGGCACCAATCCCGAGGAGCGCCTCGAGGAGCTTCTTGCTCAGCGGCGCCGGGAGCTCGACGCCCACGCGGAGCAGCTCCATGCGTCGATCGCGGAGCTCGAGCGCCGCGAAGAGCTCTTGCGTGACTCGCGCGCCTCGGTCGAGCGCATGCTGCGCCTCGGCACCTCGGACCTCGAGGCGAGAGAGGAAGAGCTCGCCGGGTACCTACGCGAGCTGACCACGCGCGAGAAGGAGCTAGCCCTGGCCGAGGAGGAGCTCGGTGAGCGGCGCCAGGAGCTCGGCGCAGTCGAGCTCAAGCGGGCCGCGGTCGAGCGGCGCGAACGGGCTCTCGACGCGCGCGAGGCCGAGCTCGCCGAACGGGAAGCGGCCGCGCCGCGGCTCCCTTCGGAGAGCGAGCACGTAGAGCTCGCGTTCGTGCCCGGCGCGGAGTACATGCTCGTGGAGCTCGACGCGGTTCCGCTGTCGGCGGGACTCGAGCTCGAGGTCGCGGACGACGTCTTCTTCGTCACCAGAATCGGTCGCTCGCCGCTGCCGGGCGACACCCGGCGGTGCGCCTACCTCACCCGCGGTCCGCGCCTCGACGACCCGCTGTCCGGAAGCTCGTAGACGGCGGGCCGCCGGCGCGCTTCCTCGGAGTCGCCCACCGCCTCGAGACGGCGCTCGGCTTGCGCAACGAGGAAGCTGGCGACAGCGACGTCATCGTCCGTGAAGCGCCGATGGCGCATCTCGTACAGCTCGACGAGACCGCAGGTCTTCCCGCCGACGCGCATGGGAAGCATCAGCAGCGCGTTCATGCCCAGGTCACGGAGGATGAACGCCTCGGACCGGTCGACGCCACCGTCGGCGAACGCCACTGCTCGTGGCTCGCCGGAGCGCAGCACCTCGGCGGTGAGCGGGAAGTCCGCGATGCGATAGGAGGCGTCGTCGCCGAGCGAGACCTCGCGAAGAGCGTGCTCGGCGGCGTCGACGATGAGGTCGCCGACGACTCGAGACGCCGAGCAGGCCGTCACCCCGACCACGAACACGACGGCCTTGCACAGCCTGGAGTAGACGGCGTCGGCGGTCTCCTCGGCCTCGATCGACCTCGCGGCTGCCAACGCGTCGGCGAGCACCGCTCCACTGCTGTCGTTCCGTCCACGGCGCCGACCATCGAGTGCTCCTGCCGGCTCTGGGACGATCGCCGGCCCGGCGCCCGTGAGCGTACGGAACGACGCGACTCGATCCTTGCCGGCCGCCTTCGCGGCGTACATCGCCTGGTCCGCCGCGCGAAGCAGCTCAGTCGCGGTCGCGCCGTCGTACGGGTACGTCGACACGCCGGCAGAGATCCTCAGCGGGTAACCCGCATCGGTCAGGCTGTCGGCGAGCAGCGCGCGGATCTGGGTGCCGAGAGCCTCCGCCGCGTCGGAGCCAGCCCCGGGGAGCATGACGACGAACTCGTCGCCGCCCAGCCGCGCAGCCTCGGCGCCGTCCGGGACGCAGCGCGAGAGCAGGTCGGCGGCCTCCCGCAGCAACGAGTCGCCGAATTCGTGGCCGGCCCGGTCGTTGATCTCCTTGAAGTCGTCGCAGTCGATGACAAGAAGGCTCAGCGGTGCTCGCCGGCTCTGCGCCACGGCGATCTCGCGATCCAACCGCTCTTCGAGGCCGCGCCGGTTCAGGATGCGGGTGAGCGGATCCGTGACCGCGCTGAGGCGTTCGCGCTGCAGTGCGAACGCTGCGTCGAGCGACGCGGCGACATGCGCAGCGAGGACCGCCGCGGTATCGAGCACGTTGGGATCGACGTACGTCGACTGCGTGCTGACTCCCACCATCGCTCCGAGCTCGCCCGCGTTCGCGCGTAGCGGCAGCCAGACCACGGCCGCTCTGCGCGCAGTTCCTCGCTCGAGCTCCAGCACCTGACAGACCATGCTCGGATCCGACTGCGCCCGCGCGGCCTCGATCTCGTCGGCGGACAGAGGCGGCCGCGACCCGTCCTCAGACGCCCAGGACGCGAGCTCCGCCGACGTACCGATGTCGCCCCAGACGACGATCTGCGTCGCCTCGACGGGCAGGACGCGTGGAAGCGACGCAGCCGCGAGGGCGGCGATCTCGGTTGGGGCACGGAGGCTTCCGAGATGGACGAAGAGCCGCGCGAGCCCCGGCAGGTCGAGCGTGCGATTCGCGCGGAGCGCAGCGGCCAACGGTGACAACGCACGCACGAGCGGCCCGAGCGCCTCGACGGCCTCGCCCGCGAGCGCTCGCTCCGACTCGACGTTGATGACGCCGATCACGTCCCGACCAGCCCGGAGCGGGATCGCGAGCTCGGAGATCACGCCGGGCAGCGCCTGCACGTAGTCGGCGTCCGCGTGGACGTCGGTCACATGCTGGGCTCGGGACTGCCGCACCGCACGGCCGATGATCCCGCTCTCGACCGTGAGTCCGTCCGGCACCACCGCGTAGCCGGACTGTGCGATCAGCCAGAGTCGGCCATGCTCGAGGACGAAGACCGACGGCATCACCCCGGCGACGGCTTCGTACAGAGCTTTGGTCGCGGCCTCGATTGCCGTCGCAGGGTCGTCGTGCGCAGCCGCCTCGTCTGCCGCTCGCTGCGCCGCAGCCGCGAGGAGACCGACGTCGATCGGCCGAACCGCGCGCGCGACCGCAGAGGCACGCTCCATGCCCTGGTTATCGGCGTCGGGAGCGCAGCGCTACAGCCTCCGCCGGGCTGCTTCACGAAGCGCTTACCCGGTGCCTAGCTCGCGGTACCAGTCGAGAACGGCGTCGCCCCAGAAGAGGGCAATCACGCCTCCCAGGGCCAGGAACGGACCGAGCGGGATCGCGGACTTCCGCGCTTCTGCCCCGTGTCGCGCGAAGAGGACCGCCGCGGGGACGAACGCGGCGAAGAAGCCGACGAACATCGCGACGATCACCGAGATGCCGAGCCCCGCTCCGAGAAGCGCGGAGAGCTTGACGTCCCCCATCCCGAGCCCGCGCGGATACACGAGGACGACGAGGAACAGCACGAGGCCCGCGCCGAGCGCGCTCAGGATCCACTCGACGCTCGGGTCGTCGATCGTACGCAGAGCGAGCACCGCAACCGCCCCCGGGAGGACGACCAGGTCCGGGATCAACCGATGCTCCAGGTCGGTGCGCGTGACGACGACGAGGACCCAGCAGAACAGCGTCGCCGCCGCCGCCTCGACCGTGAACCCGAAGGCGAGGCCGCACGCGCCTCCGAGTAGCGCCGTGCCGAGCAGCACGAGCGGTAGACGCGGCGAGCGCGGCACGCTCCGAAGCAGCGGGTCGTGGAGCGGTGCGTTCGTCGCGACGCGGTCCGCGAGGGGAGCGACGAGCGCGCCCAGGAGCAGCCCGACGACCCCTGCAGCGAGATCCACGCTGTCGAGTTCCGCGGTAGCGCGCGCGATCCTGCCCGGAGCGCGACGTTCGGGTTACCTTCCCAAGGGGATGCCAGTCCCTCGTTCTGGGGACGATGAGGAGTCGATCCGGCATTACTGTCGGAGAGACCTGCGGCAGCCCTGGCGGTGGGGGCAGAACGGCGACGGAGTGACAATTCGAACAAGGCGGCGGCAACTGAGAAGCACGTTCGCGTGGGCGCTCTGCCTCGCCGCGCTCGTGCTCGGTGCAAGCTTCTTCACCGCGGTCTTCCGCGAGACGCCCGACCACGTGGTCGCCGCGCTCGTCGTGTTCGCATTCATCGCTGCCGGCGCAGGCGTGTTTCTCAACTGGCGGCTCGGCAGCGCCCACTCCGAAGCTCTCCGCGATCCCCTGACCGGCCTGCCGAATCGTGTTCTCCTGGATGACCGCATCGAGCAGGCGTTCCGACGCTCACGCCGTTCCGGTGAGCCGTTCACCCTGATCGCCGTCGACCTCGACGGGTTCAAGGACGTGAACGACGTCCGCGGGCACCGCGCCGGCGATCTGGTCCTGAAGGCACTCGCGCGCCGCTTCGAGGCCATCGTCCGGGAGTCGGACACGGTCGCGCGGGTGGGCGGCGACGAATTCGTCATCCTCTCCATGGGCACAGGGTCAGACGAGCGGGCGGGTGCGCTCGTCGGGCGGCTGCAGAACGCGCTCCGACGCCCGTTCCGCGTCGAGGGCGCGCCCGTCGAGATCGACGGCAGCATCGGATTCGCGGTCTTCCCGGACGACGGCTCGAGCGCCGCGGAGCTCCTCGCCCGCGCCGACGGCCAGATGTACGCGACGAAGCGCGACACGAGCGACGAGAACGTCCTGCTCCGCCGCGGCGTGGACGCCGGCATCGTGCGGGACGTCGAGACCGCGCTCGAGAAGAACGAGCTGCTCGTCGTCTACCAGCCGATCCTCGAGCTCGCGAGCGGGATGCCGCGCTCTGCGGAAGCCCTCATTCGCCGGGCATTGCCCGACGGCGGCCTCGTGCCGCCCGCGGAGTTCGTCCCGCACGTCGAGCGCACGCCGCTCGTCCGCGAGCTGACGTTCCTCGTGGTCGCCGACGCTCTCGACTCGGCCCAGCAGTGGGCGAAGGCGGGCCACGACCTTGGGGTCTCGATCAACATCCCGTACCGCCTCCTCGACGACTCGCAGTTCGCCGACGGCCTCGCCGAGCTCCTTCGAGCAGTCGATCCGACCTCGCCGCAGGTCACGCTCGAAGTCGTGCCGTCCGGGCCGGGCGCCGGCACGCAAGTCGACGAGGAGATCCTCGGCCGCTTCAACGCCATGGGCGTGCGCCTGTCACTCGACGATGCCGGGCGGGCGGCCTCGTTCGCAGCGCTGCGCGTCTTGCCGCTCGACGAGCTCAAGATCGACGTCGGCTTCGTCCACGGGCTCGGCCGGAGCAAGACTGACGCCGCACTGGTTCGCGGGATGATCGACATCGGCCACGCGCTCGGCCTCACGGTCGTCGCCGAGGGCGTCGAGACGCGCGACGCGTGGAAGGTGCTCCACGACTGGGGCTGCGACTACGCGCAGGGTTTCTACGTGGCGAGCCCGCGGCGCGCCGAGGAGCTGGTGGAGTGGCTCGGAGCCAGCTGGCCGGCCGTCGCCTGACCTCTCGGGCTAGCGCGACCCTCCCGGCTTCCACAGCGGCTCGTCGCCGCCGACGGACGCGTTCGCGGTGCGCGCGAGGATGAAGAGCAGGTCCGAGAGCCTGTTGAGATAGACGAGCGCGAGCGGGCTGAGTGTGTGCTCCGTCGACGCCGCGAGAGCCTCACGCTCGGCCCGACGGCACACGGTTCGGGCGACATGGAGCAGCGCCGCCGCCTGCGTCCCTCCGGGGAGCACGAAGCTCTTGAGCTCGGGGAGCTCGGCGTTGAAGCGGTCACAATCGAGCTCGAGCTCGTCCACCTGCTCCTGCGTCGTGCGCAGCCTCCCCTCGTGCTCCAGCAGAACCGAGAGGTCGGCGCCGAGGTCGAAGAGCTCGTTCTGTACACGAGCGAGGACGTCGCGGATCTCGGTCGGGCAGTCGCCCACGAGGACGACGCCGAGAACCGCGTTGAGCTCGTCGACGGTGCCGTAGGCGGCGATGCGTAGGTCGAGCTTCGACACCCGCGAGCCGTCGCCCAGCGAGGTCTCCCCCGCGTCGCCGCCCCGCGTGTAGATCCTCGTCAAGCGGACGGGCTCGTCGCGTTCGCGCGGCACGGCCGTAGAGTACGCGCGTGCTGCGACCGGCCCGGCCAAACGACGCCGACGCACTCGCCGGGGTTCTTCGCGCGGCCATGCGAGGAGCCATGCCGTGGCTGCCCGAGCTGCACACCCCGGACGACGATCGCCGTTTCCTGCGTGAGGTCGTCCTTCCGGAGACGGAAGTCTGGGTCGCGGAGACGGACGGCGCCGTCACCGGGTTTACGGCGCTCGGCACGCGAGCCGGCGTCGAGTTCATGGAGCACCTGTACGTCGCCCCCGAGCATCAGCGCCGCGGGATCGGGAGCGCGCTGATGGAGAAAGCGAAGACGCTTCGCCCCGCGGGCTTTCGGCTCTGGGTGTTTCAGCGGAACGCCGGCGCCCGGGACTTCTACGAGCGCCACGGCCTCCGGCTCGTCGAGCTCACGGACGGGTCCGGGAACGAGGAGAAGGAGCCCGACGCGCTCTACGAATGGTCCGGCGCAAGCACGGAATCCGCGAGTGCGGATTCCGTGCGCGCGTGATCCCTGAAGGCGTCCGCTTCGCGGCCGCGCGTCCGCGACTCACAACCGTCAGTGGGCGCCATGAGCTACGGGAGGCTCCTCCCGTAGCTGCCGTCCGAGGATCGAGCGGGCGATGACGAGTCGCTGGATCTCGCTCGTGCCCTCGTAGATCTCCGTGATCTTCGCGTCGCGGTAGTAGCGCTCGACGGGGAACTCCTTCGTGTACCCGTAGCCGCCGAGGATCTGGATGGACTCCGCCGTCTGCCGCCGGGCCATCTCCGATGCGAAGAGCTTCGCCTTCGCGCCCTCGGTCGCATGCGACCGTCCCGCCTGCTTCAGCCAAGCGGCGCGGTACGTGAGCAGGCGAGCGGCGTCGATCTCGGTGGACATGTCGGCGAGCTTCCACTGGATCGCCTGGAAGTCGCCGATCCTGCGCCCGAACTGCTCCCGCTCCTGTGCGTAGGCGCGCGCGACGTCGTAGGCGGCCTGAGCGATGCCGACCGCCTGCGCCGCAATCCCGATCCGGCCGCCGTCGAGCGTCGCCATCGCGATCCGGAAGCCGCGGCCCTCCTCGTGGAGGAGCCGGTCGCGACCGACGCGAGCTCCTTCGACCGAGATGTCGGACGTGGTCGACGAGTTGAGCCCGAGCTTCTCCTCTTCTCGCGTGACCCTCACGTGATCCGCGTCGAGGACGAAGCATGAGACACCGCGTGCGCCCGCCGTCTGGGGATCCGTGCGTGCGAAGAGGAGGAAGGTGCCGGCGCGCGACCCGTTCGTGACCCACTGCTTCGTGCCGTTGAGCACCCATTCGTGGCCGTCGGCGACCGCTGTCGTCCGAAGCGACCCGGCGTCAGAGCCGGAGCCCGGCTCCGTCAGCGCGAACGCGCCCAGATGCTCGCCCCGCGCGAGCGGAGGGACGAAGCGGGCACGCTGCTCGTCGGTGCCGAACGCGAGGATCGGCAGCGTCGTCGCGCTGGTGTGCACGGCGACGGTGACTCCGACGCCGGCATCCGCGCGCGACAGCTCCTCCAGCACGAGGACGTACGACACGAAGTCCGCGCCGGCGCCTCCGTACTCCTCGGGCACGCAGACGCCCATGAGGCCCAGCTCGGCGAGCTTCGGGTAGAGCTCGTCGGGAAAGCGATGCTCGCGATCCCACGCGCTGGCGTTGGGGACGATCTCGGCCTCCGCCAGCTCGCGGGCAAGCGTCTGGATCGCCCGCTGGTCGGGCGTCAGCTCGAAGTCCATCAGGCGTAATCGTAGAAGCCGCGGCCGGACTTCCGCCCGAGCCGCCCGGCGGCGACGTACTGGCGCAGCAGTGGGCACGGCGCGTACTTCGGATCGCCGAGCCCCTCGTGGAGCACCTCCATGATGGAAACGCACGTGTCGAGGCCGATGAGGTCGGCGAGCGCGAGCGGCCCAATCGGGTGCGCGAAGCCGAGCTTCGCGATCGTGTCGATCGCCTCGGCCTCCGCCACACCTTCCATCAGCGCGTAGGCCGCCTCGTTCACGAACGGCATCAGGATGCGGTTGGAGACGAAGCCGGGAAAGTCGTTGGCCTCGGCAGGCGTCTTGCCGAGCTCCTCGGCCAGGGCGACGATCGCCGCCGCCGTATCGTCGGACGTCTGCAGCGCACGGATCACCTCGACGAGCTTCAGCACGGGGACCGGATTGAAGAAGTGCATCCCGACGACCTTGTCCGGCCGGCCCGTCGCCGCAGCAAGCGTCGTGATGGGGATCGAAGAGGTGTTCGAGGCAAGGACGGCCTCGGCGGGGAGTGCCTCGTCCGCGCGACGAAAGATCGTCTCCTTCACCGCAGCGTCCTCGACGACGGCCTCGATGAGCAGGTCAGCCGGAACGAGGTCGTCGACCACAGTGACCCGCGGAAGCACCTCGTCGGGCGCCAGGCCCCCCTTCTCGGCCAGCTTGCCGAGGCTCTTCTCCATGCCCGCAAGCGCTCGCTCGCATGCGCCCGGCGCCTCGTCGTGGAGCGAGACACGCCGACCGGACGCGGCGACGACCTGCGCGATGCCGCCGCCCATCTGGCCGGCGCCGACCACGAGGACGTGCTCGAAGCGCATGACGCAGCAGGCTAACGTCCGCGCTGTGCCTACGGTGCGCCAGGCCACGGCCGCCGACGCGGACGCGATCGGCCGCATCCAGGTCGAGTCCTGGCGTGCGGCGTACTCCGGGCTGCTGCCGGAGGAGACGATCGCCGCGTTCGACGTCGAGACGCGCCGGCAGATGTGGCGCGAGGGGCTCTCGCGAACACCGAGGCCCGGTAGCGCGACGTTCGTCGCGCTCGTCGAGGCGGAGATCGTCGGGTTCGCGACCGTCGGCGCGTCCCTGTCCGAGGACGGGACCGGCGAGCTCTGGGCAATCTACGTCCACCCGACGACGTGGTCGCGTGGTACGGGGCGTGCGCTGATCGAAGCGTCCGAGCAGTCGCTGCGCGACTCGGGGTTCACGCAGGCGCTCCTGTGGGTGCTCGAGGGGAACGAGCGCGCGGAGCGCTTCTACCGGGCGGCCGGCTGGACGCGCGACGGCGAGAAGGAGGACGTGTTCCAGGGCGCAACCGTGACCGAGCTGCGGTACCGCAAGCAGCTCTGAGGAGCGGCTACTGCCCGGGCGCCCCAGGGAGATCCGGGCGCGAGCCCTTCCGCAGGCGACTCAGTGCCCACAACAGCACGAGGCCGAGAATCACGGCACCGACCACGACCTTGATCGGGCCGCCGCGAGGCTCCCCTCCCTCGACCACGAGCTGGCCGGGAATCACGACACTGCACGCCGTCGCCAGCCACGCGCCGTCCGGTGCGGCCGTGAGCAGCAGCCCGACGGACTCGTCGCGCGGGACCTCGAGGTCGCAGTCGGTGCCGGACGGGCTACGGATCTCGAGCGTGCGACCGAGGTCGCCCTTCACGCGTTGCTCGACCTCGACGGTGAGGTAGAGCTGGCGCAGCCCGTTCACCTCCCCCATGCGCTCACCCACCACCCGGCCGACGACTGCTGCGTCCGCGTCGTCGAACCGCTCCTCGACCGGCGCCTCGGCGCAGACGCATGCGGCCGCCGGGCCCGCGAAGGCGAGCGCTGCGAGCGCGATGACGAGAAGCGGTTTCAGACCTCGACGAGGAGCGCGTCGCCCTGGCCGCCGCCGGAGCAGATCGCCGCCAGTCCGAGCCCCCCGCCGTTTCGCCGGAGGTCGTGGATCATCGTCGAGACGATGCGACCGCCCGACGCCCCGATGGGGTGCCCGAGCGCAACCGCGCCGCCGTTCACGTTGACGATCTCCTCGTCCGCGCCGAGCATGCGCGTCGAATTCTTCGCGACCGACGAGAAGGCCTCGTTGATCTCGACGCGAGAGACGTCGCCGATCGACTTGCCCGCCTTCGCCAGCGCCTGCTCGCCCGCGCGGGCAGGCGTGCGCGCGAGATACGCGTAGTCGTCGGCGACGTAGCCCTGCGCGAGGATCGTTGCGAGCGGCTCGAGCCCGTGCCCCACCGCGAACTCCTCCGAGCACACGATGACGCACGACGCGCCGTCGTTCACGCCCGGCGCGTTCCCCGCTGTCGTCGTTCCTTCCGGATCGAAGACCGGCTTCAGGGAGGCGAGCTTCTCGAGCGTCGTGTCGCGTCGCACGCCCTCGTCCGCCGCGACGTCGCCGACCGGAACCAGCTCGTCCGCGAACCGCCCCTCGTCCTGAGCTGCGGCGGCGCGCTGGTGGGAGCGGTACGCCCATTCGTCCTGCTCCTCGCGCGAGATCCCGAGCTCCCGCGAGACGAACGACGCCTGCTCGACCATGTGCATCCCGTCGAACGACGACGTGAGCCCGTCGAAGACCATGTGGTCGACGACCTCGCCGTTGCCGAGGCGGTACCCGAAACGCGCTTTCGGGAGGAGGTACGGCGCGTTGGACATCGATTCCATGCCGCCGGTCACGACGAGCTCGTGTTCGCCCGAGCGGATCATCAGGTCCGCGATCTCGATGGCGCGGATCGACGACGCGCACACCTTGTTGATCGTGTCGGCGGGGATCTCCTTCGGAATCCCGGCACCGACGGCGGCCTGCCGCGCGGGCGCCTGTCCTGCCCCGGCCTGCAAGACCTGCCCCATGATCACGTACTCCACCTCGCTCGGCGCGAGCCCGACACGGTCGAGTGCCGCGCGTATCGCGATCGAGCCGAGCTCGGTCGCCGGATACGACGCGAGCCCGCCGCCGAGGCGGCCGAACGGCGTGCGCACGGCGGAGACGATGAGAGAGCGGCTCACGCGGCCAGCGTACCGACGGGACATGGCCCGGGACCTGGTCCGGGACCTGACCCCTGCCTGTCCGTTCCGGCCACTGGGCCGTCAGTCGTCCGGGCCGACCTTGACGAGCATCTTCCCGATGTTCTCGCCGCGCAGAAGACCGAGGAACGCCTTCGGCGCGTTCTCGATCCCGTCGACGACGGTCTCGCGATACCGAAGGCGGCCATCCCGCACCCACTCCGACGCCTCTGTCACGAACTCGCCGAAGCGGTCGTAGTGGTCCCGGATGATGAAACCCTCGATCCGGAGGCGCTTCGTGACGACGAGGAACATGTTCCGCGGTCCGGGCGCGGGCTCGGCGTCGTTGTACCGGGAGATCGAGCCGCAAGCGACGACCCGGCCGTGCGTCCGTAGTGCACCGATCGCTGCCTCGAGGTGGTCGCCCCCGACATTGTCGAAGTAGATGTCGATCCCGTCGGGCGCGAGCTCGGCCAGCGCCTCTCGCGGGCTCTGCTCCCGGTAGTTGAAGACACCGTCGAAGCCGAGCTCGCGGAGCCAGGCGAGCTTCTCGACCGAGCCCGCGCTGCCGACGACACGGCATCCGGCGATAGCGGCCATCTGCCCGGCCGCGCTCCCCACCGCGCCTGCGGCTCCCGAGACGAGAACCGTATCGCCTTCCTGAGGCCGACCGAGGACGAACATCCCGTACCACGCCGTGAACCCCGGCATGCCGAGCACGCCGAGAGCAGTGGAGACCGGCGCAGCCTCGGGATCGAGCCGCCGCACGGCGGCTCCGTCGGTCAGCGCCCACTCCCTCCAGCCCAGGTAGTGGAGCACCCAGTCGCCCTCGGCATACCGTTCGTCCTGCGACGCCGCGACCCGGCCGACGGCACCTCCCGTCATGGCCTCTCCAAGCGTGAACGGCGCGACGTACGAGCGGACGTCGTTCATGCGCGGACGCATGTACGGATCGACGGAGAAGAACGCGTTGCGGATGAGCACCTGACCCTCGGCCGGATCCGGGATCGGTGTCTCGGCGACCTCGAACAGCTCCTCGTCGGGGAACCCCCGCGGCCGCGCAACAAGACGAATCTCGCGTGAGAGGCCCTCCATGCAGCGATGATACGACCGTGACGTCGCTGCGAGGGAACCTTCTCATCGCCGCGCCTGGACTGGTGGATCCGAACTTCTGGCGCACCGTCGTCCTGGTCGGCGAGCACTCCGAGGAAGGCGCGCTGGGCGTGGTGCTGAACCGTACGTCGGATACGCCCGTCGACGAAGCGGTGCCGGAGCTGGCGGTGCTCGTCGACGGCATGGGTGAGGTGCACGTGGGCGGTCCCGTCCAGCCGTCGGCGATCGTCGTCCTCGCGGACTTCGAGGAGCCGCCCGATCCGGACGCGCTCGTCGTCGAAACTGTCGGATTCCTCCCGGCCGAGGTCGATCCCGACGCGCTCGGGCCGCTGCGACGCGCTCGCGTCTACGTGGGCTACGCGGGATGGGGCCCGGGGCAGCTGGACGACGAGCTCGACGAGGGCTCGTGGATCGTCGAGCCGGCGCTCGCGGAAGACGTCTTCACCGACGAGCCAGACTCGTTGTGGAGCACGGTGCTGCAACGCAAGGGAGGGCCGTTTCGCGTCCTCGCGGCGATGCCGCCCGATCCCTCGCGAAACTGACGACGCCAGCGTCGAGTGCACTGCGACGCCGCCGCGAAGCGGCGGCCTTGAGGGATCTCTCGTACAAACTCAGGGGTCAGGTCCCAGGGCATGTTCGAACAAGGCGGCGGTAGTCTCCGGCCCGCGTGAGCGACGTCGGGACAACCATCGCGTCACTCCCGCGGGCGGCGATCCTCCACGCCGCGGACAGCTCCCGGCTCCAGCGACTCGTCCAGAAGCACGGTAAGCGCGTCGGCGCTGCGCGCTTCGTGGCCGGCGAGACGCTCGACGAGGGCGTGACTGCCCTCCGCGCGCTGAACGATGCGGGCCTCCACGCGAACACGACGCTCCTCGGCGAGGCGACTCCGGACGCAGACGGCGCAGCCGCGATCACCGCCGAGTACGAGGTGATCGTCGAGCGGCTCGTCTCGGAGGGCCTGAAGGCAAACGTCGCGCTCAAGCTCACACACCTCGGGCTCGCGCTGCGCGAGGAGGTCGCCTACGCGAACGTCGAGCGTCTCGTCGCGAAGGCAGGGGAGCTCGGCACCTTCGTCCGGATCGACATGGAGCAGTCCGACTACGTCGAGGTGACGCTCCGGATCTACGAGCGCCTTCGCGATGTAGGACATGACGGAGTCGGGACGGTGCTCCAGTCCTACCTCTATCGCAGCCCCGACGACCTCGAGCGCCTGCTTCCGAGACGACCGAACCTCCGGATCGTCAAGGGCGCCTACCTCGAGCCCGAGGCTGTCGCATACCCGGAGAAGCGAGACGTGGATCGCGCGTATGTCGAGCTCGTCGAGCGCGGCCTGCGCGAGGGCGCGTACATCGCCGCCGCGACGCACGACGAGACGATCATCCGCAAGGTGCAGGCCTTCGCGGCGCGCGAGGGCATCTCCCGCGACCGCTTCGAGTTCCAGATGCTCTACGGCGTGCGACCGGGTCTCCAGCGCTCGATCGCGGCGGAGGGCTACAAGGTCCTCGTCGCGGCGCCCTTCGGCCCGGACTGGTACCCGTACCTCATGCGCCGCCTGGCCGAGCGCCCTGCCAATGTCGGGTTCTTCCTGAAGAACCTCGTGCGCCGTTGACCGAGTTGCCGACAACCGCCGACGTGGTCGTCGTCGGAGGCGGCGTGATCGGCACGAGCATCGCGTTCCATCTCGCCGAGGCCGGAGTCGGCGTGTGCCTGCTGGAGCGTGACCAGCTCGCGGGCGGCTCGACGAGCCGCGCAGCCGGCGGCTTCCGCGCACAGTTCTCCGACCCGCTCAACATCACGATCGGCCTCCGCAGCATCGAGGCCTTCACGCATTTCGGCGAACGGCCCGGCGCCGAGATCGACCTCCACCAAGTCGGCTATCTCTTCCTCCTCGACCGTGAAGAGGACGTCGCGAGCTTCGAGGCGAGCGTCGCTCTCCAGAACGAGCTCGGCGTTCCGAGCCGGTTCGTCGATCTCGACGAGGTCGCCGAGCTGTGCCCCGTCGCAGGGCTCGACGGCGTTCTCGCGGCGACGTACTGTGCGCTCGACGGGCATGCGAGCCCCGAGGCCGTCGTGCAGGGTTACGCAGCGGGCGCCCGGACGCACGGAGCGTCCGTGCACACCGGCTGCGCGGTCACAGGGATCGCGATGGAGGGCGGCCGGATTCGAGCCGTCGAAACGGCGCTCGGGACGATCGAGACGAACGCCGTGGTGTGCGCTGCGGGCGTCTGGTCGCCGCGGCTCGCGCACTCCGTTGGCATCGACCTGCCCGTCGAGCCGCACCTGCGTGAGGTGGGCTTCACAGGCCCGACGCCTGGGCTGCCGGATCGCCTCCCGCTCACGGTCGATTTCTCCAGCGGCTTGTACTTCCACCGCGAAGGCCCCGGGCTCCTGTTCGGGATGGCGGACCGCGACCAGCCGCCCGGTCTCGACGCGCCGAGCGACCCCGCCTGGCTGGAGCACGTCATGGAGGTGGCGGAGCGCCGCCTCCCCTCGCTGCTCGACATGGGCATCGCGGGCGGCTGGAAGGGCTACTACGAGGTGACGCCGGACCACAACGCGCTCGTCGGCGAGTCGCCCGAGGTCTCGCGCTTCCTCTACGCAACGGGCTTCAGCGGGCACGGGTTCCTGCAGGGCCCGGCCGTCGGTGAGATCGTCCGCGACCTCGTCCGTGGAGCCACGCCGTTCGTAGACGCATCGCCGCTGTCGGCCGATCGCTTCGCCCGCGCCGTACCGAGACCTGAACGCAACGTCATCTAACGTCTCCCGGATGCCTACGGCCGACACGCTGGTCTTCATCCCCGCCTGGAACGAGGAGGACAACCTCCCGGCCGTGCTGGACGAGCTGCGCGGGGAACTTCCCGGCTGTGAGGTACTCGTCGTCGACGACGGCTCGACGGACCGAACCGCCGACGTGGCGCGCGACTCGGGCGCCGACGTCCTCTCGTTCGGCGAGAACCGCGGCCTTCGCGAAGGCATCGCAGCCGGGTACGCGTATGCCCACGAGCACGGCTACGAGCTCGTGGGCCGGGTCGACGCCGACGGCCAGCATCCCGTCGACGAGCTCGCGCGGCTCCTCGCGCTCGTGCGAGCCGACGAGGCCGACGTCGCCGTGGGCTCGCGGTTCGCGACCGGAGAGGGGTACGAGGCATACCGCTACACGCCGTCTCCGAGCCGCCAGCTCGGGACCTCCGCCCTGCGCCGGGCCATGCACGCATCGCTCGGCCATCCGTTCCACGACGCGACGAGCGGGATGTACGCGGCGAACCGGCTCGCGATGCCGATCCTCGGCGTGCCGTACGCGAGCGGCGCGCCGGAGGTCGAGTCGCTCCTGCGCCTGCGCGACGCCGGGCTGCGCGTCGTCGAGGTGCCGGTGCACATGCGCGAGCGCGCGAGCGGCGAGTCCAAGCTCCGCGGGAGCAACGCCGTGAAGCTCGTCGCGACGGTGGTCGGCACGCTCCTCCTCTACGGCGTCTGGCGACGCGTGCGCCGGCGATGACCCGCCTCGTCGCAGTACTCGGATACTCGGACGGCACCACGACCGAGCTGCACCCTGTCTGCGGCGCGCGACTCGAGCGGGCTGCGGCGATGACACGAGAAGACGACGTCGTCCTCTTCTCCGGCTGGAGGCGCGGGTCGGCCGTGACGCCCGAGGCAGATCTCATGGCGTCGCGCTGGTCGACACCGACGCGGGCACGGTTGGTCGACCGTGAGGCGCGGACCACACTCGGAAACGCGGTCGCGGTCGCCCGAGCCGCACGACGGCTCGGCGTCGACGAGGTCGTCGTGGTGACCTCCCGCTGGCACGCGAAGCGCGCCAGCGTCCTCGTGCGAGCCGCGCTGGCCGGCTCCGGCGCGCGGATTTGCGTCGTCGCAGCAAACGAGCCGCTTTCGCCGGCGCGCGGGCTGCGTGAAGCCGCTGCCTGGCTCGCCGTCCCCGTGCTCGCCGCGGTTGCGGTCCGGACCCGGTAAGTTCCGCGTCGTGCGTCGCCGTCTCGCCTACGCTGGAACCGCGCTCGTGCTCGCCCTGGCGGGAGTCGCTGCGGGATGCGGCGGGGACGACACCGAGGAGGAGGATCCGACCGCCGCGTGGGCGAGCAGCTTCTGCAGCGCGATCACCGGCTGGACCGACGACCTCGAGGGCGTGACGTCGCAGTTCACGGACACGTCGAACCTGTCGGAGGAGGGAATCCGCTCGGCGGCCGACGACGTCCGCAGCTCGACGCAGGACCTCGTCGACGAGCTCCGCGGCCTCGGCAGGCCTCCGACCGAGTCGGGCGACGAGGTGAGGACTGCCCTCGACACGCTCTCCGACACGCTCGAGACGGAGTCCACCGAGATCCAGGAGACGGCCGAGGGCGTGTCGGGGATCACCGAGCTCCCGAGCGCGCTCACGGCCATCACGACCTCGCTCTCGGCGATGGCGACGTCGTTTTCCAGCGCGCTCACCACGGTTCAGAACGCGGACGTGGAGGGCGAGCTCCAGACTGCACTCGAGGACTCGCCCGAGTGCGCCGGCATCCCGTCGGACTGAGCTCAGCCCACGTGCGCGCGCTCCTCGACCGAGGCGAGGTAGCGATGCACGTGCTGGATGACGACGGAGCCCTCGCCCACCGCTGACGCGACGCGCTTGACCGAGCCCGCGCGCACGTCGCCGATCGCGAAGACACCGGGCAGGCTCGTGTCGTAGGTCGGGCCGGCGACGACGAAGCCGCGCTCGTCGCGCGCGATCTCCGGCGGCAACCAGTCGGCTCGTGGCTCCGCGCCGATGAGGATGAAGAGACCGCTGGCGTCGACCGTCTCGTCCCCGTCCGGCCCACGGAGCGTCATACGCTCGAGCCGCCCGTCGCCGTGAACCTCGACGACGTGCGTCCCGAGTCGGACGTGGATGTTGTCCTTGCCCTCGACCTCGTCGATGAGGTACTGCGACATCCGCGAGAGCGCCGAGCCCCGACAGACGAGCGTGACGTTCTCGGCGTAACGCGCGAGATGGACGGCGGCCTGGCCGGCCGAGTTGGCGGCGCCGACGATGTACACATTGCCGCCGGTGAACCGCTGGGCCTCCGACGGTGAGGATCCGTACTCGACGCCTTCGAGGCCCTCGATCCCGGGGACGTCGAGCCGGCGGTAGGTGACTCCCGTAGCGAGGATCACGCTACGCGCCTCGACCGTAGTGCCACCCGAGATGCCGATCTCGAAGCCGACCCCTCCCGTCGCGAGCGTCTCGACCTCGCGCGTGAGCAGGAACGTCGCACCGAAGACCCACGCCTGCTGGTAGCCGCGCTGTGCGAGCTCGGCACCGCTCACGCCACGAGAGAAACCGAGGTAGTTCCGGATCCGCGTGCTCGTTCCCGCCTGGCCGCCGATCGCCAACCGCTCGACGACGAGGGCATCGAGCCCCTCCGAGGATGCATATACAGCAGCCGCGATTCCGGCGGGACCTGCGCCGACGATCACGACATCGAACTCGGTGTGGTCGAGATCGGTTCGCATGCGCGTGCCGTACTCGGCGAGATCCTCGGGTTGGGGATCGACGAGCGGCGTCCCGTCCTGCAGCACGACCACCGGAACCTCGGAGCCTTCCTGGTTGCAGGCGGCGAGGAACCCGAGCCCCTCGGCGGAGTCGGGCGTGTGGAACGCGTGCGGCACGCCACTTCGCGCCAGCAGGTTCCGCAGCGCAGAGCCGCGGGAAGACCACGGGTCGGCGACGACGGTGAGCTCCCGGTCGCCGGGGGCATTCTGACGCCTCCACTCCTGCAGGAGCTCCGAGATCAGGCGATGGAAGATCTCGTCCGGAGAGCTGAACGGCTTGATCGCGTAGTAGTCGATGTAGCCGAGCGCCATCGCGTTGCGGATCACGTCAGCGGTCTCCTCGTCGGCCCACCCGCCCCACGGAATGAGGAGCGCGCGCTTCGCGTGCGGATGCAGGTCGTGAACGCGCTCGAGAAGCTCCTCGCCCATGAGCGTGCTCGACCCGCGCGCTGCCAGGACGATTGCGACCGCGTCGCCCTGCTCACGGAGCCGTTCCAGCTGCGAACGCGCGGCCTCTGTCGACGGGCCGCAGATGACCTTGTAGTCGCGCTCGTAGCGCTGGAGCTCACTCGTGATCCGCTCGAGCGCTTCAGGGTCCTCGTCGATCGCGAGGATGAGCGGAAGCTGGTCGGCCATCAGGCTCGCTCTCGCTCCTGCACGAACGCGGACAGGCGCCACTCCCCGTCGAGCCCCTTCAGTGAGTGCACGCCTCGATCCTCGAAGGCGAGGTCCGGGCCGGCAAACAGACGCGTCGCCTCCGACACGAGGATTTCGTCTCCGGCCGCCTGACCCATGATCCGCGCCGCCTCGTGCACCGCGACACCCCGCACGCCGCGGCCGACCGTCTCCACCTCGCCCACGTGCACGCCGGCACGGATCTGCAGCCCCTCGGCCAGAGCGGCTTTCTGAACGGCAGCCGCGCAGTGCAGCGCGGGCGCCGGAGCGGCGAATGTCGCGAGGAGCCCGTCGCCCGTGGTGTCCACTTCGCGACCGCGGTACCGCTCGAGCTCGGCACGCGCGGACTCGTAGTGCTTCGAGAGGAGCTCGCGCCAGCGCGCATCCCCCAGCTTCGCGGCGAGGGCTGTCGAGCCGACGACATCGGTAAAGAGGAGCGTCACGAGGATGCGGCTGTGGATTCCGGTCGGGAAGCCGGCAAACGCGCGAATCCCGGCCCATTCGACCTGGACGACGGGCTCGTCGCCGATGGTCCACCCGTTGTGCCCGGGCGGGATGTCGAACACCTCGTCGGGACCGACCTCGAACGTGGTGCCGTCCTCCATCTCGATCCCGAGCCGGCCGGAAATGACCATCCCGAGATGCCGGGCCTGACACCACTCTCCCCCGACGGTCGGACGAATGCAGTCGTGCCAGCTCCACCCCGGCTCGTTGACGAAGTGCCCGACGGTGATGTCGCCGAGCTCCACGACTTGGACTCGTACCTTCGGGAACTCCAACACCTCGTCTGGCTTCGCGAAGCTCTTGACGCGGTGTTCCGCCATCGCTACCGGGCGGAGACGGTGTCGCCGACGTCTGCGATCGCTCGCATCGCCTGGCCGAGCGCAATCGGGATCGTCGCGATGAAGATGGAGACAGGGAGCCCGAGGAGCAGCACACCGATCGTCTGCCAGAACCCCTCGACCTCGAACGCCCACACGATCGACCCGATCGCCGCCGCGATCATCCCGAAGACTCCGACGAGCGTGGCGATGAATGCCCACGCGCGAAGCGTTCCGTACTGCGTCATTTGCCGAACCTCCCTCGTCGCTGACCGAACGAGACTACTCCGGACGCGCGTGGATCGCGCGTACCGTCTCGACCGTGTCGGCCTCGCTCGCCTGCTTGTCCGGGCGGTAGCCCTTCACCCGCGCGAATCGCAATGCCATGCCGCCCGGGTAGCGCGGGCTCGTCTGCACGCCGTCGAAGGCGACCTCGACGACGAGCTCCGGGCGAACGTGCACGACGTTGGCCTCCCGGTGCGTCTCGAGGCCGAGCAGATGCTCTGTCTGCCAGGCGAGCATCTCGTCGGTCATGCCCTTGAAGGTCTTGCCGAGCATGACGTGACCGCCGGTCTCAGGATCGCGCGCCCCGAGGTGGAGATTCGAGAGCTTGCCGGTGCGGCGGCCATGGCCCCACTCGGCAGCGAGCACCACGAGGTCGAGCGTGTGCGACGGCTTCACCTTCTGCCACCCGGCGCCGCGACGCCCCGCCTCGTACGGCGAGTCGAGGGACTTGACCATCACTCCCTCGTGACCCCGTGCGAGAGCGTCGTCGAGGAACGCCTGCGCCGCCTCAGCATCGCCGGTCTCGACCCGAGGCACGACGTGCTCGGCGGGCAGCCGTGCGTCCAGCACTGCGAGCCGATCGCGTGCGGGGCGGTCGATCAAGTCCTCGCCGTCTGCATGCAGGCAGTCGAAGAAGAACGACGACAGTGGCGTCCTCTCGGGACCGACCGCCTTGGTCCCGAACCGGCTCATCGTGACCTGGAACGCCTCGGGGCGGCCGTCGGCGCGTAGCGCGATCGCCTCGCCGTCGAGGACGATCGACGCCGCGTCGAAGCCGCGGACGGCGGCGACGATCTCCGGCACGCGGTCGGTGATGTCGGCGAGGTTGCGCGTGAAGACCGCAACCTCGTCGCCCACTCGGTGTGCCTGAATCCGTGCTCCGTCGAGCTTCCACTCGACGTACGGACGCTCGACGCGCTCGAGACCGGACGGGATGTCGGCCGCCGTCTGCGCGAGCATCGGGCCGATCGGGGTGAGCGGCGCAAGGCGGAAACGGGCCAGGCCGTCGCTGCCCTCGCGGATCGCGACCTCGGCGACGGTCGCGAGGTCGCCGGCGAGCATGGCCGCGCGGCGCACGTCCGCGAGCGGCACGCCCGCTGCCTTGGCGACGGCATCGGCCATGACGCCTTCGAGCGCTCCTTGACGGAGCTCGCCGAGAAAGAGACCGACGAGCAGCCGCTGCTCCGGCTCGGTGGCGCGCGAGAGAAGCTCCGCGAGCACCTCCTTCCGTGCCGCCTGCGAGCCAGCGCCGGAGATGCCCTGGAGCCGCGTCATCGTCCCGTCCGCCTCGAGGACCTCGAGCGACGGCTCGACGGCCGGCGCCGGACGCTCCTTCAGCGCGGCCCAGCCGACTCCCACCGTCCCCTGTGGCAGCTCGCCGGAGAGATACGAGACGGCGACGGCCACCTCCTCGGGCGATGCGCCGAGCAGGCACTCGGTGAGCCGGGCGACCTTCGCAAGCCGGGACGAGGTCGAGGCGACGTCAGCCGAGGTCGCCGCTATGTCCGCCAGCAGCATCTGTCGGGCTAGATCTCCGCGAGCGCAGCGAGTTCGTCGCCCGTGAGCTGCCACGAGGCCGCAGCGACGTTGGCGCGCACCTGCTCGGGCTTCGTCGCGCCGGCGATGATCGAGCCGACTCCAGGCGTCGAGGCAAGCGCGCAGATCGCGAGCTCGTGGAGCGAGTGTCCCCGCTCCTCGGCGAACGCCGTACACGCCTCGACGCGGTCGAAGCGCTCTTCCTCGATCTCACGCCCCTCGAGCCGCGTGCCCGCAGGGGCCGGCTCGTCGCGCCGATACTTGCCCGTCAGCAAGCCACTCGCGAGCGGGAAGTACGGGACGTACGAGACGCCGAGCTCGCGGCAGAGCGGGAGCACTTCGGCGTCGTCGTCGCGCCGGAGAAGGCTGTAGTGGTTCTGAAGGACGGTGAACCGTGAAACGCCGAGCTCGCGGGCGACGCGGTCCGCCTCCGCGAGCTGATCCGCCGAGAAGTTGGAGCACCCGATCGCGCGAGCCTTCCCCTCCCGGACGAGCTCGTCGAGGGCGCCGAGCGTCTCGGCGATCGGCGTCGACGCATCCGGCTTGTGGAGGTAGTAGAGGTCGACGTACTCGGTGCGAAGGCGCTCGAGCGACTCCTCGAGCGAGGTCCGGGCGGTTTCGGCCGTTCCATCACCCGCATCGGCGCCCCACCCGAACTTGGTCGCGAGCACGACGCGGTCACGACGGCCCTCGAGGATCTCGCCGAGGAACCGCTCGCTGTCTCCACCGTTCCCGTAAACGGCTGCCGTGTCGAAGAAGGTGACGCCCGCGTCGAGAGCGGCATCGACCACGGCCCTCGTGGCGTCGAGGTCGATGCGACCGCCGAAGTTGTTGCAGCCGAGACCCATCCGAGAGGCGCTCAGGCCGCTGTCGCCGAGCGTGACGTGCTCCATGGCGGTAACGCTATCCGGCCCGCGGTACCGTCCCGGCGCGATGCCGCGACAGAACCGCGTGACCCCGTTCGGCGACCTCGTCGCGGATCCGGCTCGCGGCCTCGTCTACGGGAACCGGGGCTGCCTGCACGACGAGCGGGGACGCATCCGCCGGCGCTTCGGGGTGAAGCGCTGGATCTCCTGTCAGCTCGAGTACCGCGGATGGCACCGCGCGCCGTTGATGCAGCCTGGGCGTTTCACCGAGCTCTTCTTCCTCGATGAAGCGACGGCATTCGCGGCCGGCCACCGACCGTGCGCGCTCTGTCGTCGGGCCGACTACGACCGCTTCGCGGAGATCTGGAGATCGTTGCACCCACGACAGCGCGGTGCCGACGCGATGGACGAGCAGCTCCACGCCGAGCGGATCGACCCGGAGACGAGGGGGCAGCGCCGGCACACGGTGTCGTACGACGACCTGCCAAGCGGCGCCTTCGTGCTGGCGGACAGCGAGCCCTGGCTCGTCCACGGCCCGCAGGTCCTCCGCTGGACGCCAGCGGGGTATCTGGACGCAATGGCGCGGCCAACCGGGAGAGCGGTGCTCCTCACGCCTCCGTCGCTGGTGGCGGTTCTCACGTCGGGCTGGGACGGGCTCGTCCCGCTCCTCCACCCGTCGGCGGCCAGCGCCTGAGCTCGTCAGACGTCGCCGAGGTCGAGCCGCGGCGGAAGGACTCCTTCGAGCTCGAGGAGCCGTGTCTTGAGCTCGAGCCCGCCTCCGAATCCGCCCAGGCCGTCCGACGCGACGACGCGATGGCACGGGATGACGAGCGGAAACGGGTTCCGCGCCATGAAGATGCCGACATCGCGCGGATCCTCGACGCCGGCGCGCCGCCCGAGCTCGCCGTACGTGACCGTCTTCCCGTAGGGCGCCAGCTCTCGTAGCGTCTCGAGGACGCGGCGGTGCATCGGCTCGACGCCGCCCCAGTCGAGCATGACCTCGAAGCTCTCGCGCTCCCCGCCCGCGTACTCGGCGAGCTGCACCGCGGCCGTGGATACGTTCTCCGCGGCGCGTCCGTCCCCGTGCTCACCGATCGGCGTCCGGCCCTCGCCGGGAAGCCGCACGCGTCGGACGCCCATCTCGGTCGCCTCGATTCCGATCGTCCCGATTCGAGTCTCGACCGCTGCAGCAGCGGTGTCGGTGCTCATGCGTTCCAGCGTACCCTCGCGCCCGGCGAGCCCAGCGAGCCTATGCCTGCTCGTGTGCGCCTCCGGCAGGATTGACAGATGCATCTCGAGGTTCAGGACGGCGTCGTCGCCCTGGCGCTCATCGTCGCCGTCGCGGCGATGCTCGCAGTCGCTCCGGCCCTCCGGATCCCGTACCCGATCCTGCTCGTTCTCGGGGGGCTGCTCATCGGGATCACCCCGGGAATGCCCGAGTTCGAGCTGCCGCCGGAGCTCGTCTTCTTCGGCGTCCTGCCACCGCTGCTCTACGGCGCCGCCTTCTTCACCTCCCTCCGCGACCTTCGCGCGAGTGCGAGACCGATCGGCCTGCTCGCGATCGGGCTCGTCGTCGTCACGACGGTCGGGGTGGCGGTCGTCGCCCACGAGCTCGTGGACGGGCTCTCCTGGGGTGCCGCGTTCGTGCTGGGCGCGATCGTGTCCCCAACAGACCCGCTCGCCGCGACGTCGATCGCCCGGAGGCTCGGCGTCCCCCGAAAGCTCGTGACGATCGTCGAGGGCGAGAGCCTCGTCAACGACGGCACCGGCCTCGTCGCGTACCGCGTGGCCGTGGCGGCTGTGCTCACGGGCTCGTTCTCCGAATGGCACACGACCGGGCTCTTCGTCGTGAGCGTGGGCGGTGGGATCGCAGTCGGGCTCGGCGTCGGCTGGCTCGTCAGGCAGGTACGCCGTCGTCTCGACAACCCGCCGGCGGAGATCACGATTTCGCTCATGACGGGATACGTCGCGTTCATTCCGGCCGAGCTCATCGGCGTGTCCGCGGTGCTCGCCGCCGTCACCACTGGGATCTACCTCGGGTGGCACACGCCCGAGCTCACGACGTCCCAGGTTCGCCTGCAAGGGGTCGCGGTCTGGGAGATCGTCCAGTACCTGCTGAATGCGCTGCTGTTCGTGCTCATCGGGCTGCAGCTCCCCGTCGTGATGGACGCGCTCGAGGACGTCTCGGCGTCGCGGCTCGTCGGGTACGCGGCGACCGTCAGCCTCACCGTGATCGTGCTGCGCTTCGCCTGGGTCTTCGCCGTCCTGAACCTCCCGAAGTGGGTCGCTCGGCGCATGTCGAACTGGCGCGGCGCGTTCTTCCTCTCGTGGACCGGCATGCGCGGGGCGGTTTCGTTGGCCGCTGCGCTCGCTCTCCCGCTCGAGACCGATGCGGGAGCCCCGTTCCCCGGACGCGATCTCATCCTCTTCCTGACCTTCGCGGTGATCCTCGTGACGCTCGTCGGCCAGGGTCTGACGCTTCCTCTCGTGATCCGTGCGCTTCGGCTCGAGGACGACGGGCTCGGGGACAGCGAGGACGCGAAGGCGCGGATCCACGCAGCAGAGGCGGCGCTCGCTCGGCTCGAGGAGCTCCTCGAAGAGGACTGGGTCCGCGAGGACACTGCCGAACGCGTTCGCGGCGCGTACCGCTTCCGCACGAGCCGATTCCAGGCTCGGCTCGACGACGGTGACGACGGCTCCATCGAGAGCCGGTCACAGGACTACCAGCGCCTTCGCCGCGAACTCCTCGACGCGGAGCGCCGCGCGCTGATCGACCTCCGCCGAAGTGGCGCAATCAGCAACGACGTGTGGATCCGCGTCGGGCGCGACCTCGACCTCGAGGATCAACGGCTCGACATCTGAGCGTCCGACCGGGTCGCACCTATGATCCGCGCGGAGGCCGGCGAGCTGGCACGCACCCACAGACCCCGGAGTGTGCTGGTCGAGCTGGGCATCGTGGCTGCCCTCGCGGGCCAGCTGTTCGATCGCCGACTGGCTCAGCTCGGCCTCAAGCTCGTGCAGTTCGGGCTACTCACCGTAGTCGCGACGCATGGTCCAATCACGCCGACCGACCTCGGGATGGAGACCGGCCTCCTTGAGAACTACTGCAACGGCAGGGTCACGACGCTCTTGGAGAAGACCGCGGTCACGCTTGACGAGGGCACGCGCACGAAGCTCCTCAACCAGGCCGAGACGATCATGGCGAACGACGTCCCGTCGATCCCGATGTTCGTGCGGCCGGTCTTCGCGATCAGCAGCAAGAAGGTGAAGGGCCTGACGGCGCCTACGACGCTGGAAGGCAGGACCTGGGACGCAAACGCCTGGGGCGTCCAGTAGTCCGAGTCACCGAGTGAACCCTGGTCCCGCCCGGCCTTCCGGCCGGGCGGGACGAGCCTCAGGCCGAGCTCGAGAGCTCGTCGGCTTTCGCGTTGACGACCCCCTCGAGCTCGCCGGCGAGCTGCGCGAGCCCCGCCTGCTCGAGCTGGCGGATGCGCTCCCGCGAGAGGCCGAGCTCCTGCGCGATGGCGTCGAGCGTCTGCTGCTCTCCCGCAAAGCCGAAGCGGAGCTCGAGGACCCGACGCTCGTTCTCCGGGAGGGTCTGCAGCGCGGCTCGCACCGAGCCGCGGCGCACGGCGTCGCCGGCCTCCTCGGCCGGATCCACCGCATCGAGGTCGGCGAAGCGATCGCCGAGCTCGGCGCCCCCGTCGTCTCCGACCGCCTGGTTCAGGGACACCGAAGCCTCGACTGCACCGAGCGCCTCCTCGATGTGTACGTCCGCGTAGCCGCTCATCGCAGCGAGCTCCTCGATCGTCGCCTCCCGGCCGTGCTCGACCTCGAACTGACGACCCAGGCGCGCGAGCTTCGCCCTGCGCTCGTGGACGTGGGCGGGCACGCGGATGGTGCGCGACTGGTTCGAGACTGCGCGCTGGCACGCCTGGCGGATCCACCAGGTCGCGTACGTCGAGAACTTGAACCCCTTGCGCCAGTCGAACTTCTCGGCGGCGCGATTGAGGCCGATCACGCCCTCCTGGATCAGGTCGCCGAGCGAGAGACCGTGCCCCTGGTAGCGCTTCGCGATCGAGACGACCAGGCGCAGGTTCGAGTTGATCATGCGCTCCTTCGCCCGGCGGTCGCCACGCTCGATCTTCTTCGCGAGCTCGACCTCCTCGGCCGCGGTCAGGAGATCATGCTTGCCGATCTCGTTCATGAACAGGGTCAGCGAGTCGACGACGACGCCGGCGTCGGGCCGGAGGTCCAGCTCGAGCTCGTCCTCGCCAGCGGGGCCGGCATCGACTTCGACGACGAGCTCGTCCTCGTCGTCGCTCTCGCGCGCAAGCTCGACCCCGCGGCCCTCGAGCACGCCGCGCAGCGATGCGAGCTCCTCCTCGTCAAGGTCGAGCTCGGCCGCCTTCGCGTCGAGCATACGCTCGTCGAGGACGCCGTCCTCCTCGGCCTCCTGGATGAAGATTGCTACTGCGTTGTGTTCGAAGATGGTGCTGATCGTTTCCTCCTTTTGATCGTCACTTGCTCGGACGCGGTGTCGCCCGACCTCTGAATGGCCGCACGATTCGCACTCGAGCCGGTGCACGCAGCGCCACGGGCCGACCGCTTGGCTTCCACCCGGACAGCGGCTCTTTGCGCGCGCAATGAGTAGAACGAGGACGCGGCCGGTCGCATTCCCGTGCGCCGGCCCTCGAGCCTCACGGAAAAGCCCCGTTTTCCGGGGCTTTCCAGTAGCGGGCAGGATTTGAACCTGCGGCCTCCGGGTCATGCGTTCGGAGGTCGGTCATGAGTCCACATCATCGGCACGCCCGCCCAGATGCCGCGCGGCATGCTGGCCGCGACACAGCGCGACGCCACGACGGGGTTCAGCCTGTAGTAACGAACTGGCCTGCGGCGTTCACCGTCAGAATGAACACAGGAACATTCGTCCGGTTTCCCGTCGACGCGTTGATGCTGATGGTTCCGGTCGCTCCCTTGTAGCCCCTGGTTTTCAGGAGGTTCCTCATCAGAGCGCGGTATTCGAACGTCTGTGTGTCGCGAATGGCGGCGAGGAGGAGGTTGGTCGAGTCGTAGGTGAACGTGCCCCAAACGCCGGGCGAGGTCCGAAACGCGGCCCGGTACTGTCGGACATAGCCGGCGGCAGTCGGTATCTGAGCCGCCGTCGGCACGCCGCTGTACCGGCAGAACCGGCTCGCCGGGATGCCCGCCTCGAAGACGAATGCGGGATCGACGTTCGCGAGTCCCATGAAGCACCCAAACGCAGTGTTGCCTGCGGCTGCCGCAAGGAGCGAACGGGCGATCTTGCTGCCTTCCGGGTAGTAGGTGCTGACATAGACGAACTGCGGCTTGAAACTAAGCGCCTCGGCGACCTCGCTGCTATAGCTCTGCCTGCCGGCGACGATCGGGACTGTCGCCACCTCACCGCCGCGGCCTGTCAAGATGCGCCTGAGTCGGTCAGCCATTCCCTTCGTGTAGGTGGAGGGATCGACGAGCATGGCAACGCGCGTTGCCCGCTGGGTCGCGAAATATCGAGCCTCGACCGGACTGATCTGGCTGTTCTTGGGCTGAACCGTCAAGCCTTTGCCGGTCGTCTCGTCGCTCGACGTGAGATGGATCGGCACGACCTTGGCGGCGACGTATACGGGCAGGTTGATGACCCCGACCGAGGAGTTGTAGGGGCCGATTACACCGACAGCCTTCGCAGCGATTGCTCGCTGGGCGACCGATCTCGCGAGCGACGGAGTCGCTTTGTCGTCCAGCCGAAGCAGCTTGATCGTGCGGCCGAGCACTCCACCACGCTCGTTCGCTTGCCTGACGGCGAGCTGGACGCCGCGGAGCATGTCGCGCCCGTTCGACGCCTGCGGACCGCTGAGGGGAGCCTCGATCGCGATCGTGACCGGACCCGACTGATGCAACGACAGCGACACGGCCGAGCTGGCCGTCACTAATGCAGGAACTGCCAAGGCTACGCCGATCGAAGCGAGCACCACGAAGATTGGCCTGGAGGTCATGCCGCCCTTCTGACCCCTCTCTCGTCAGGTCGCAGAGGTCCGGGAGGTCCAAGGTTATAGACCTTCTTCCTCCGCTCCCGCCCAGCAGAACGGAGCTGGGAGTGCGAGGGCCGGCCCGCCGAGCAAGAGTTGGGCAAGAGTTTGGCCTGCCAGTTTCGACCAAGGCGACAGAAAAAGCCCCGTTTCCGCGGCTTTTCAGCAACGGGGCAGGATTTGAACTGCTACCTCCGGTTACGCGATCTGAGGTTTCCATGGGCTGCAGCTTCAAGAGGCGTCCTCGGAGCAGTTGTTCAACGCGCGTTAGCGAGTGTCAAGCACGACAAGACCACGGCGTCGATGTAACCGGGAGTCGCATCAGCCTCCTACACGCGGATCGCTTGTGGCCGGTACAGAACGTCCGTCTTCGCCGCCATGACGAAATCGTTGCGATGCAGCCCCTTGATCTTGTGCGTCCACCATGTGACGGTCGTCCTGCCCCATTCGGTCAGCAGCGCAGGGTGATGACCCTCTTCTTCTGCGAGCACACCTACCTTGTTTGTGAATTCCAACGCCTGCGCAAAGTCGTCGAACGAGAAGATGCGTCGCAGGCGTCTGATTCCATCGAGCTCCCGGATTTCCCACTCAGCGACTTGAGGCTGAAATTGGGCGATCTCCGCATCCGTCACGGTCGGTACGTCCTTGCTGCACGCGACGCATTTCATCTGCGTCAGTGTCTCCATCTCCTGTCTCCCATTCGTCGGGCTCCCGCAAGCGGCATGCGCTTAGCGTGAGAGAACTGCTCACGGTATTGATCCCCGCGGGGTACTTCGAATCGCGGAACAAGATCCACGAGTAGTGCCGTCCACGCGAGTTTGTGCTGCGCGGCATCCCCGTCGGTCAGGCCTTTACGCGCTCTCTCTGGCGTCGCTCGATCCTCGCGACACCTGCCGAGGGAGCGAAGATGCTTGTGCGGCCGTCGTCCCAGCGGACGCGGAAGCGCGGCGGATCCTGCGCAAGAACCTCCTCGATGACGCCCGCGTGCCCCGACTGAGCAGCCCGCTCCGACTCGACGACGATCCTGTCTCCCACGCTCGCGTCCATTGTCCGCCCTCCTGCGATTCGATCACGTGACTGAAGGCTAGCGCGGGTTGCCCATCTGATCTGACGGGGCGCTGGCAGGAGCCGGGCAGGACTTGAACCCGCGACCCTCCGGGTTGCGCGATCTGAGGTTCTGAGGGAATCACTCGCCTGCAAGCGCTACAACGACCGCATCGATGAGACAATCGGAGCGTGACCGTCGCTCACGAGGTAGTGGCAACCTCCGAGTTCGATGCGCTCCAACTACCGCTGCCCGAGGACGTACTGCAGGAGCGGTTCGAGACCCTGCAGCGCAAGCTCCTCTCGCAGTGGGAGCTGATCGAGGGGTTCACCGACGAGCCGTACGGGATCGTGGTCGTCCCCTCGCTGAGCGGGATCGACCTACCGCTCGACGCGGCGAAGCGCCAGGCGTACGAGGAGCGTTACCTCTTCCTTCTCTTCCTCCTCCGACAGCCGCGCGCCCGACTCGTCTACGTAACCTCGGAGCCGATCCAGCCGAGCGTGATCGACTACTACCTCGGGCTCCTTCCGGGCGTCGTCGCCAGCCACGCGCGCCGGCGGCTCCACCTCGTGAGCCCGCACGACAGCGGCCCGCCGCCGCTGTCGGCGAAGCTCCTCGAGCGTCCCCGACTCCTCGACGAGATCCGCTCGCTTGCGGGCGATCCCGATCGCGCCCACCTCGTTCCCTACAACACGACCCGACTCGAGCGCGATCTTGCCCTTCGGCTCGGGATTCCGATGTATGGCGCCGACCCGAAGTTCGAGGCGCTGGGAACGAAGAGCGGAGGGCGCGCGCTCTTTGCCGAGGCGGGCGTTGCCCTTCCAGAGGGTCGCGAGGGCGTGCGCTCGCGCGACGACCTCGTCGATGCAGTGGTCGAGCTCACGTCGGCCACCCCGAGCATCGAGTCCGTGGTCGTGAAGCACGACGAGGGGGTCTCCGGCCTCGGGAACGCAGTGCTCGACGTCCGCAGTCTCACGGGAGCGGGCCGAGCGCGCGTCGAGCAGCGACTGAACGACCTTCGCCCGGAAGATCCGTACACGAGCGCCGAACATTTCCTCGACCGGCTCGCAGGCGGCGGTATCGTCGAGGAGCTCGTCGTCGGCTCGGAGATCCGCAGTCCGAGCGTCCAGATGCGCGCGACGCCGGTGGGGAAGGTCGAGCAGCTCTCGACCCACGATCAGCTGCTTGGCGGCCCGAGCGGGCAGCTCTTTCTCGGGTCCGTCTTCCCGGCGAGCGACGAGTATGCGCGCCAGATTGCGCACGAGGCCATGAAGGTCGGCGAGGCGCTCGCCGGACGTGGCGTCCTCGGCCGATTCGCCATCGACTTTCTCACCGCCCGGACCGATCGCGGCTGGAAGCCGTACGCGATCGAGCTGAACCTGCGCAAGGGCGGCACCACGCACCCGTACCTGACCTTGCAATTCCTCACGGACGGCGAGTACGACGCCGAGCGTGCGCTCTTCCTGACGCCGACGGGGAAGGCGAAGTTCTTCGTCTCCACGGATCGGCTCGAATCCAACGCATACCGCGTGCTGCAGCCGGACGACGTCTTCGACCTCGCGCTTCGCGAGCGACTCCACTTCGACCACACGACCGAGACGGGGACCGTCTTCCACATGATGACGGCGCTCGGCCGGCACGGGATGATCGGCGTCACCTCGGTCGGCGACAGCCATGAGGAGGCGCGCAGCCTCTTCGACCGGACGAGGGACGCCTTCGACCGCGAGGCTCGAGACGCGTCGCGTGACCGGGAGCTTCCGGCCGTCGACTGACTAAGACTGGCAGCCAATCCGCCTCCTCAGCGCTAGGAGACCGTCGGTCCGGGCGAAGTGAGGTCGAGGGGGACCGCGTAAAGGCAAAGTTGGGCAAGAGTTTGCGTCGCGGATCACGGTCAAGAGAACAGAAAAGCCCCGTTTCCGGGGCTTTTCCAGTAGCGGGAGCAGGATTTGAACCTGCGACCTCCGGGTTATGAGTACGTCCGAGGGGGGTTTGCCCACGCCGATGCCGCATGGTTGAGCGGAATCAGACCATGTGAGACCAGCTCGAATCACACCATGTGGGTAGAAAGTTGGGTAGAAAGTTTCGACGCGCGCGAGGGACTAGTCACAAGGTCGACGCCAGCGGGTATCGCGCGGCAGTCGCAGCGCATGCAAGCGATCCTGCGCTGACTTTCCGTACAACCAGACGGCAGCTTCGTGCTTGTGGCAACAGAGATTCGTCTACTGCCCAGGGTGCGCAGAGCACTATTTCGGGCCGCCGCGCTAGGCCACCCACCTATCGGAGCGGCTGGGGGTGGCGTGACATCGACGTGGCGGGCCAGTGACCTGACCCGCCACCGTCCGCTCTCAGCTCGTGATGTTCGCGCAATCGGACGAGTTGTCGATCTCGTCCTTGATCTCGCCCTGCGCGTCCGCATCCTTGATCTTGGTGATCGTGGACGAGAGCGCAGTGCTCATCGTCTCGATCGAGGCCGTGGCGGTCGTCACTGCAGTCGGCACGTCGGCGAGACTGGAAACGTCGCCAGCAGCCGTCTCGATGGAGTCGACCTCGGTCCGGACGGTCGTCGAAAGTTCGTCGACCGAGGACCTGATCTCCTCGCCGGACTCCGTGTCCGGTGTGCCGAGCCCTTCGAGGTCGTCCACGAACGTGTCGGTCGCCGCCTTCGCATCGTTCGCGGCGCTCTGGAGCCCGTCTTCCGTGAGCGAGGACAGGTCGGAGAACTGGCTCGCGATGTTCGAGAGCTCACCCTTCCACGTGCTGATCGCGCTGCACAGACCGGCCGCCCATTCAGCGGTGGCGGAAGCCTCGGTGGTCGTTGTCGTCTCGTCGTCGCTGCCGCCGCAGCCTGCTGCCACTACGGCAACGACGAGGACGAGGAACGTGAGGGCAACGCTCCGACGCACGCGACAATACCCAGCGCCCTCAGGGGCCACGGCGACTCCGCGGACGTTGTTCAGGCCGTTCTCCATGGTCTTCCCCTTTGGGCTCATGCTGCAGGCGCCGGGCGCTTGAAGATCACGACGTGCCCATCCTTCTCGCCATGAAGGTTCTGATCCATGAGGATCCACGCGAGCTCGTATCCCTCCGTGCCGAGCGCATTGAACTGCTGTTCGAGGTCGTCGCGTCTCAGCTCGTGCGAACACTTGGGGCGAGCGAATGGATCGCGCATTCGAAAAAGTATGCGTTGCGCCTTCCACGGTTACCTCAAACGCCTTGTCGTAGTCGTTGCCGCAAAGTTCGCAGACCGGCAATGGTGCCTCCTTTCGGTCGCCTGGGCGTACCCGCCAGTCG
This sequence comes from uncultured Gaiellaceae bacterium, assembly GCA_963787855.1. GTDB lineage: Bacteria > Actinomycetota > Thermoleophilia > Gaiellales > Gaiellaceae > GMQP-bins7. The sequence goes on along the minus strand of CAWBER010000003.1, from coordinate 531,174 downwards.
TGTCCCATGAAACTTGTTCCCTCTCGCACAGGGGAGGGCAAACGGCCGCTTTGGAGGTGCCGCTAGACGTGTCATCGTGAGTCGCATGCCCAAGCGAACCACCGACTCGGGGATTCGAGCTGCAACGCCGAAGAATGCCGCGCTCGCTGGAATCGCACTCGCATCGGTGTCGTGGTTCGTCTTGCTATTCGCCGGATTCGGCGTGGAGCCGCGGACCGAATACGCGAAGAGCGGAGACGTTCACATCGCCTATCAGCTGCTCGGCGAGGGCCCAGTGAACCTCGTGTTCGTGCCGGGTTTCGTGTCCCACGTTGAGCACTTCTGGGGGATCCATCGCTGGCGCGGTTTCTGCATCGGCTCGCGTCTTTCTCGCGTTCGTGTTCTTCGATAAACGGGGCACGGGCTTGTCCGACAGGGTCTCCGAGACTGCGGTGCCGACGCTCGAGGAGCGAATGGACGACGTGCGCGCGGTCATGGATGCCGTCGGGTTCGAGCGCGCGGCGATCTTCGCTCCTTCGGACGCCGGGTCGATGGCGATCCTTTTCGCCGCCACCTATCCCGAGCGGACGACGGCGCTCGTCCTGTACGGCGCATTTGCGGCGGGTGTCGAGGAGCCCGAGTATCCGTGGGGCATGTCGCCGGCTGAGTGGGACGCGCGAGCGGAGCGCTGGCGCGAACAGTGGGGACGAGTCGTCGTTTATCTCGATCTCTTCGCTCCGAGCAAGGCCGGCGATGAGCGCTACCGAGAGTGGTTCGGGCGACTGGAGCGGTTGGCGGCGAGCCCGGGTGCGGCTCTTCGCCGCCAGGGATGAGATCGGCGGCGAGGTCTAAGGACAGGAGCGAGGGCGGCGGGCGACCCGCAGGCCCCAGCCCGGCTAAGTTCGCAGATCGCGGTGTCCATCACCTGAACGGAATCCCGGACGAGTGGCAGCTCTTCGCCGCCAGGGATGAGATCGGCGGCGAGGTCTAAGGACAGGAGCGAGGGCGGCCGGCGGGCCCGCAGGCCCAGCCCGGCTAACACGTTCGCGGGAGTGGTTGGGGAGAGAGGCCGGAGGTCCAGGCCCGTCCTGCCGCCTCAGGGATTCTCGGTCACCGGAGCGGGAGCCGGCGCCGGGCTGCGAAGGAGGGCGGCCGCGGCGAGTGCGCCGACCACGAGCAGAAACGAGCCCGCAAGGAGCACGTCATTGAGGCCGCTTACGAACGCCGTCTTTGCGGGCTCCACCAGGTCCGGCTGGCCGGCGACGGCGCGTGTCCCGGCCGAGCTCACCGCCGCACCGAGGGAGTGCGCGTTGTCGCCGGCGGTGGTCGAGAGGGAGTTCTCGACTCGGTTCTGGAGGAGGGCGCCGAGCGCCGCGACCCCGACTGCCACGCCTGCGAGGCGGAAGGTGTTGCTGATGCCCGAAGCCATCCCCGTCCGCGCCGGTTCCACCACGCGAAGAGCACCGGCTGCGAGCGCGGGATTTGCGATTCCGATACCGATGCCCCCGGCGACGAAGCCGGCGAGCAATGCCGTCCAGCCCGAGTCGGCATCGAGCCCGTACATCAATGCGAGCCCTGCGGCGACGAGCGCGAGGCCTGCGCTGATCATGATCCGGAGCGGAACGCGCGCGGCTACATGTCGCGTCGCAAGCGGCACGAAGAAGACAAATGCGGTAAGCGGCAGAAAGCGCACTCCCGTTGCAAGCGGTGAGTAACCGAGGATGTCCTGCAGGTAGATCGACAGGTACGGGAACATCGCGAACATGCCAGCCGCGATGCAAAAGGTCGCGATGGAGACCCCGAGGAATGCTCGTTGACGGAAGAGCGTGACGTCGAACATGGGCCGGTCTTGACGCATCTCCACAGCGACGAACAGGACGAGTAGAAGCACTCCACCGACGAGCGAGACGAGGATCGCGGAGCTCGTCCAGCCGCTCGCGTTGCCACGAAGGATTCCGAAGACGATCATGAACAGCGCCGCCGCAAACGTCACGAGACCGAGCACGTCCGTATGTCGCGCACCCTCGTCCCGCGACTCCGAGATACGAGTGAGGGCAACGGCGAATGCGAAAACACCGACCGGGATGTTGACGAAGAAGATCCAGCGCCACCCGAGGCCGTCGGTGAGGAGGCCACCGACGAGGGGACCGCAGGCAACTGCGGCGCCCACTGTGGCGCCCCAGACGGCAAGCGCTCCGAAGCGGTCTGGCCCGCGGTACTCGTGACCGATAAGAGCGAGCGCCGTTGCGAAGAGCGCAGCGCCACCAATCCCCTGGAGCGCGCGCGCCACATCGAGCGCCACGATGTTCCAGGCGAGTCCGCAGAGGAGCGAGGACAAAGTGAAGAGCACGACCCCGGCGATGAACACCAGGCGGCGCCCGTACCTATCGGCGAGCGCGCCGGCAGTGAGGATCAACGCGGCGAGGCTGAGTGCATAGGCGTCCACGACCCATTGCAAGCCCGTCAAGCTGGCATCGAAACGATCTTGCATACTCGGCAACGCGACCACTACGACCGTGATGTCGAGCAGGAGCATGAACGTCGTCAAGCAGACTGCGAGAAGCGTCCACTTCCGCGTCGTTGCGGCTGCCTCCACCCCGAGGACGCTATCGAACAGTTGCCAAAGGTCGCAGCCCCGCCCGGACGAACTCGTCCGAGGGGGTGGGGGCACCCTCTGTACCTTCCTATCGCGTGCGTGCGCTGCGCGCGAGGATCCGACGTTAACGCCCAAGCGTGGCGGTCTCTGCATCGTCGTACCCTCGTGTGTAGAGGGGGCCGGCGGTCTAGCGGCAAAGGGCGCTGCCGAAAGCATTGCCGAAGCGAGAGGCGAGCCGGTCACTCCCCGGCGAGGTGTTGATCAGCACGACTGTTTGGCGCCCACCGTCTTCTGAGCTGTACGCGATCGACGTGTAGCCCGGAACGCCGCCGGTGTGGCCGAGCACCCTCCCGCAGTCCGACGGGTCCGACGCGAGACCCAACCCGTACTGCGAAGAACCGTTCGAGGGCACGGCCGTCTTCATCTCGCGAAGTTGCTCGGTCGGCAGCAGTTCGCCCCGGACAAGCGCAGCGTAGAAGCGGGCGAGGTCACCGGCCGTGGAAACCAGGGCCCCGGCGGCCCAGGCCCAGGACGGGTTCCATGCCGTGACGTCGACCGGCTTTCCGTTCGGCATCGGAACGAGGAGAGGGAGGTAGCCATGCGCGAAGGGTCGAGGAAGCGTGGGTGCAGCGGGAAAGCTTGTGCGGGTAAGCCCGAGCGGCTCGAAGATGCGCTCTCGAAGCTCCTGCTCGAGCGATGTCGCCGTCGCCTTCTCGATCACGAGTCCGAGCAGGATGTAACCGGTGTTCGAATACGACCAGCTCCGGCCGGGACTGAAGTTCGGACCGTGCTTCGTCGCGACAGCGACGAGCTCGACGGGAGTCAGCACACGTCGCGGGTTTCGCGTAAGCGAACCGAATAGCGCCTGGTCTTCCGTGTAGTTGTAGATCCCGCTCGTGTGATTGAGGAGCTGGCGAAGCGTAATCGCCTGTCCGTTTGGAACCAGCCCCGGTAGCCAGCGCTCGATCGAATCGTCGAGGCCAAGCGTGCCCTCGGCTGCGAGTTGGAGCGCAACTGTCGACACGAACGTCTTGGTGATGCTTCCAACCCGGAAAGCGTGGTCGACCCGCATGCGCTCCTTCGTCCGGAGGTTCGCGTAGCCGGCCGCGCCCGCCCTGATGCCCGTCGAATCGCGGACGAGCACGACGGCTCCTGGCGAGCCAGCGGCGTTGAGGCCCTTCGCGAGCTGACGAAGGCTCGGCGAAGCCGCAGTGTCCGCGCTCGCCGGTGCCGCCGCAACGAGGAGCGACGCGACGAGAACGGCGGAAAGGCGACGCGCCATGTGGCCGAACGTTGCTCGTTTCGGATTCGACCGTCGCGAGCTCGATCCGTCTTCCACTCTTCCACTCTCCCACTTCCGTGGTCGCTGCGGCAACGGGTCTGAGCCCAGGTTCGGGGTTCGCGTGCGCCTAACTAGCTTCGTCAGCCGACGTCCTCGATGATCTCAACGAGCTCGTCAACGCGATAGCCGTGTCGGCGGGCGAATTCGACCAGCTCTCTCGCCCGCTGTATGACGGCACCTCGCTCGGGCGTCCCTGCTACCGAGATGCCACGCCCCCGCCGGAACTCCAGCAGCCCCTCGTCGCGGAGCACCCGCAGGGAGCGGAGCACGGTGTTCGTGTTCACGCCGAGGATGGCCGCGAGGTCTTTCGCGGGCGGTAGTCGCTCACCCGGCTTCGCCTCTCCGTCGGCGATAGCGCGCCGGATCTCAGCGGCGACCTGCTCGTAGAGATCGGTGGGGTCGGCTTTGTTCACCTTGACACTAATCATGGTGATAGTAATACTAGCGCAATCGGACTACGGAGGTTGTCGTGAGTGTCACCGCCCCGCCTCGTCCACCGCGCCCGAGCGACCCCGTCACGCACGGGGAGTTCGACGCCCTCGTCGAGGCGCTGATCGAGGAAGCGAGACAGCGACAGCGGAGTCGCCGACGACGGAACGCGGCAGCCGTGACCCTTGTCGCGCTCGTCGGAGTCGCGCTCTTCGCGCTGCTCGGATGGAGCGCACAGTCCCAGACGGCGTCGCAGGGGCTTTCCGCTCGATCGAGCCTTGTCGTCGCCGCGACGAGTTCGAAGATTGCCTTCACGAGCGAAGTGAAGGGCGGCCAGTTCAGCGGCGGGCTCTACGTCGTGAACGCGGATGGGAGCGGGAAGCAGACGCTCGCGGCCACGGCGTCGCAGACACCTGCCTGGTCTCCCGACGGGCGGAGGATCGCCTTCGTAGAGAGCTACCCCGAGTACGAGATGTACGTCATCGACGCCGACGGGAGAGGGGAGCAGGATCTGAGCCACGGCCAGACGCCTGTGTGGTCGCCCGATGGGCGGAAGATCGCCTTCGTGGGCAGCGCGTTCGACTCCTCCGAGATCTACGTCGTGAACGCCGACGGCAGCGGGGAGCGGAGGCTGACGCGCAACGCGGCGAGCGACTTCGCCCCTTCCTGGTCGCCCGACGGGCGAAGGATCGCCTTTGTGAGCGAGCGCGACGGCAACCGCGAGGTGTACGTCATGAACGGCGACGGGAGCGGGGAGCGGAGGCTCACACGCAACGCTGTGCACGATGGCGAGGCCGCCTGGTCGCCCGATGGGCGGAGGATCGCCTTCGGAAGCAATTGGCACATCTTCGTCATGAACGCCGACGGGAGTGGGCAACTGAGGCTCACACAGCACGCGGGGCGCGACCACGGCCCTGCCTGGTCTCCCGACGGGCGGAGAATCGTTTTCGAGCGTCGGCTTGAACGACCGCGCCGTGGCACGTGTCTCAACTGCAAACCGTCGGTCTACGAGGTCTACGTCATGAACGCGGACGGGAGCGGGCAGCGAAGGCTAAGTCGCGAGCGGACGAAGAGGTCCCCTGGGGTCGCGTCGCACGGCGCGGAACCTCTGTGGTCGCCCGATGGGCGGAAGATCGCCTTCCGGAGCGCACGCGATGGCAACTGGGAGATCTACGTCATGAACGCCGATGGGAGCGGTCAACGGAACCTATCGCGCAACCCGAGTGAGGACGATTGCTGTCTTGCCTGGTCGCCAGCGCAGAGGGATTGAGGCATGAGCTCCACAGATTCGTTCACCCGTTCAGAGCTCGAGGCTCTTGTTAGGGCGCTCATCGAGGAAGCACGACAACGCGCGCGCCGAAGACGGCGCATGTACGGGGGAGTCCTCATCTCCATGGCCGTCGTCGGCGCCATCGTCTTTGCGAGCTTCCAGCGATCCGCGCAGTCGCAGAGCAGCTCCCCTGCGTTCACGGCAGGTCCAAGCCTCCCTTCCTACCGCTTGGCCACAGGGGATCACATCGGGCATGGCTGGTTCCCCTCCAAAGGGAAGCGGGGTAGCTTCACCCTCGACCTGTGGGTGCGGGACTACGGCACGCTCCAGATGAAGCGCACCGGGGGCTGGAGGTTTGCGAAGGTTCCACTCGCCGGCCCAACTGGGACGGGCCAGTACGCACAGATCACCGGGGGCGGACGCCGTATCGTGAGGGGTGGGCACCAGGCTGGGGCGTACGCCCGACTCTTCGGGGTCGTTTCGCGTCCAGGAGCAGCGAAGCAGCGGGTGATCGTCACGCTCAAGGGTCGGCCGAGCGGTGTATTCGTGCTCAGGCCGCTGGAACCTGGAGTGCTCAAGCGAGACTCGGGGACGCAGCACTCTTTTGGGACGGGGTAGTGCCCTCACCGGGGTTCGCATGAAGCCTGGGCGCTTGCTGACCTCAGTCATGAAGAGATCGCCCTTGCTCGTCGCGCTCGCTTCTGCCGTGCTGATCGTCTTTGTGGGTACCGCCTCTGCGCTCGGCACCGTGCGCGATCTCTTCCTCGGCCCGACCGCGGACTCGAAGATCGCTTTCACGAGCTTCCGCAACGGCAGTTTCGACCTCTACGTCATGAACGCCGACGGGAGCAAGCAGCGCCGGCTGACGACCCCTGCTGGGGGCAACTCGCCGGCAGCCGTTAGCTCGCCTGCGTGGTCGCCCGACGGGCGGAGGCTTGCTTTTGTGAGCGGGCGCGGAACTTGCGTCCTCGACAGCCACTTCGTGAGCGAACGCAACGCTGGTACCGGCGATGTTGACATCTCCGTCGCGAACGCCGACGGAAGCGGCCTGCGATGGGTGACGCGCGGCCCTGGGGTGGACTGCGCCCCGGCGTGGTCACCTGACGGGCGCAAGATCGCCTTCCAGCGCTCGCTCGTTCGCAGGGAGGGGGACCGGGTTGTCGGGTTCGACTTCGACATCTATGTGATCAACGCCGATGGCAGCGAAGAGCAGAACCTGACGGGCGACGGCCTGAGCGCCGGCGCCCCGCTCTGGTCGCCCGACGGACGGAAGATCGTCTTCTGGAGCGGCCCCGACGGTAACGGCTGGGTCTCCGTCATGAACTCCGACGGCAGCGAGCGGCGGATGCTGGCCCACAACCATGGCTACGTGGCCTGGTCACCGGACGGCAGGAAGATACTCCTCAGGCGCGGGGGCGCCCAGGGTGATCGAAATGGAGTAGGAGCGACGAAGGCCTACGCCGTCGTCGCGAACGCAGACGGAAGCGGACTGCGGACGCTGACGCGCATCGCGGTGGTCAACGGCCAAAGCCTGAACTGGTCGCCCGACGGGCGAAAGGTCGTCTTCGTCAGCGATCGCGACGGCAACCAAGAGATCTACGTCATCAACGCCGACGGGAGCGGACGGCGGAACCTGACGCGCCACCCAGGGCACGACAGCGATCCGGCATGGTCGCCCAACGGCCGGAAGATCGCCTTCGCGACGATGCGCGAGGGCAACTTCGAGATCTACGTCATGAACGCGGACGGGAGCGGGCAGCGCAACCTGACGCGCAACCCTGCGGTCGATCGCTTCCCGGTCTGGGCGCCTGGGCGGAAGCCCGGAAGCTGAAGTGGAGTGCGTCTACCAGAGGAGGAACGCATGAAAGCTCGACATGCCATGCTCGTCGCGCTGGCTGCGGTCACGCTGACATCAGTTGCGGCGGCAGGTCCAGCCGCAGCCAAACAGCGGGTGGCGATCGACATGAAGCTCTGGCCGCAGAAGACGTTCGTGCTTACGCCGCTGCGGGCCGGACCCCTGAAGACCGACTCGGGCACGATCAGCCACAACTGGCTGAGCATCCCCGGACGCGACGTGATGCGCGACGGACAGAAAGTGACGATCTACGACGGCGGTGTGGCGACACTGACCGGAAAGCGAGGAACGCTCACGATTCGAAACCGGAACGAGTGGGTCGATTTCGGGCGCGACGCGAATGGCGACGGTCAGGTCGACGGCATCGGCATCGGGACCTGGAGGGTCGTGCGCGGGACCGGCCAGTACGCCGGGATCGTCGGGAAGGGGCGAGGTGGCCAGATAGGCCTCGGTAGCCCGTGGTATGCGCGCTTCGAGGGCTTCCTGACCCTTCCGTAAGTACGCCGAACCTGACGAAGCGGTGTGCGAGGGCACGCCGCTTCGTCTCGGCGGCTGGCGCTCTAGTTCGGCTCGCCCGCCTCGAGTTCGCGCTCCTCGATCCTGAGCTCGGCCGCCACCTCGGGATCGTCGCCGCGCACCTCGTCGACGAAGCGCTCAGCGTCCTCGCGCTGGATGAAGACCTGAAGCTCGACGCCGAGCGGGAAGTTGGGCGAGAGGGCGTCGTCGACGACGGTGTAGACGATCACGTTGGCCCCAGCTTGACTCGCCGCCACAACGCCAACAAGGTGCGTGTTGTATGAGCGCTGACGCTCTCGGAATGGCCGACAACCATCACCGACTCCGGCGTCCCGTCCAGCACGACTTCGACCTTGTCGGCGAGGCCGTCGACACCGTCGCCCATCGATGGGTCTGTGGCTTTCATCGACACAGGTAATGCGGATGCGTTCCTCGAGCCAGCGAGCGTCGTTCTCACCGAGAACGTAGCGCTGCTCTCCGATCAGGAACTCAATCTGCACGATCCGCACTGTAAGACGAGCGCGAGCTACTCGGAGACGGATGTCTCGGGCGATGGCAACCCTCTGGGGAGAGGGAGGACCGAGCTCGTCTGCCGCGTCGGCTTCCCCGTATCTGCAGGGGTCGAACCTCACCGACGAACGTGCCCGCTGTCGCACTCTATTCAGGAGTCGGCGCCATGTGGGTTCGGCGGCACGGCATCACGGTGAGGCTGGACGTAGGAGGAAGGGATAGCTGCGGCACTACCGCTCCCTCGCCGGCCCCTCTCGAGCGCCGGCCGTCCCATGGCTACGCCCAGCCTCTCCTGATGCCACTCCAGAATGCCATCGCCCACCAGGACGATCCATGCCCCGTCCGTGGCAACATCGTCACGCGATTGGGGGCCGAGAGCTCTGGCGGCTCTAGCTCCGGCGGCCCTCGCCCAACCTCACGAGCGCGGTGACGTGGCCCTCCAGGGCCTCGACGCGATCGCTGAGCTGAGCGACGAGCTCGGTCAGATGCTCGAGCTGCTCGTCCGTCGAGAGTTCCTGCCCGCCGGCTAACCCATTGACCCGCCGTGAATCGGGTTCACGGATGTCGTCGTCATGTGCGGTCATGGGCTGGAGACTAATCGCGTCGATGCGTTGCCAAGGTTGGCGAGAATCCTGGGACCACACCGAGACCACACCAGCAGTGCGTCTGACGGCCACCGCGGCGCATACGACCCGCATGGTTGAGCGAAATCGGCTCCACGCCTAACCCCTGAATCTTTCCGCTCGACAAGGACACCTCGTTCGAAGAGCAGTGCGAGCGTGTCCGGCGCTGGTTGCGCGCCGAGGTCGACGCCGGGCTACGGGCGACGGTGCCGAAGACCCGATGGTCGAGCGCAAGTGCTCCGAGTGCGGTGATCGCTTCCAGGTCAGCGAGCGACGAGCACAAGACCTGACACCTGTGACGACTGCCGGAACCCGCTGACGTTCACGCCGCCTGACCCGCATAGCTAAGCCAAATCCTCCTAGCCATGCGCCCTCGAAGACCCATACGGGACTCGAACGTCCCTGCTATCGGCCATTTTCTGCATCCTAGGTGTGCACTGGGGTGTGCACCGTGCGAGCAGGCTTGTCCGCGAGACTCAGGGGAAGCCACAGGTTGCGCCACTCCGGAAGCCGCCGGAACGCGAACGCGAGGACGGGCGGGACAAGGAAAAAGAAGGCCGAGGCGATCCCGGACTCGATCCCGTGGGCTTCCGACTGCCAGGACGTGTTCTCACATACGTCGTCCATACCGCCACAGTCGAGCCGGAGGAAGCCCTCAAGGAACCTGGTCACTCCCAGGATCGCTAGTCCGAGGACGCCAAGACGCGCGAGCCAGCCGGGTCCGAGTGCTCGCCAGAGGCCAAGCGCGAAGGCAACGATTAGGAGCCCGTTCAGGTTCGCTGCGATCTGGTTGTAGAACCAGGCGTGGTCCGCCGTCTGTGCGCCGATATCGCTGATGTTGTCGTTCGCGGGGCTGAACTCGTCAGGCTGCGCGAGGTCGCCGAGCACGAGGCCGGCGACGAAGGTCACCGCGGCCAGAAGCCCACAGATCGCGGCAATGCGAAGCGGCACACGGCGAGTCTCGCAGACCGCTCATCTATCCGAGGATCATCATGTAGTCGAGTTCTGTTTCGTCCGAGAGCACGTGCGTATATGTGTTTGCGGTCACCGCGAGGTTGCGTTGACCGACGAGTTCGCCGATCCGCGCCCAAGGCTCACCCCGCAGGTGTTCCAGCGAGATGCGGCGGTGGCGCAAGTCATGCGGGCTCCACAGCGGCACACCCGCTGCCTTGCATGCTCGCCCGATGGCCGTGCGCAGGCGATCCGCGCTGAAGCCCGCGAGCACCTGAGTGCTGAGGTCGCGATCCTCGCGCGGGACGAGGGCTGTAACGGCCGCGAGTACCCGACCGCGTGCAGCCCACAGGCCTGGTCGACGGGGACGCCGTTGCTCCTGCTGCGGACAATGCTCGGCCTCGAGCCCGAGGGCGAGCACCTCGTCGTCGATCCGGCGCTGCCGCTCAGCATCGGGCAACTCGCACTGCTCGACATCCCGGGGCGCTGGGGGCGGATCGATGCGTTCGGCCGCGGGCGGGTCGATGTCAGAAGGAAAGTGCCCGCAGACTGAGCCACGCGAGGTACGCGGCGCCCGCAAGCTTCAGCGCCGTGAACGCTGCGGCAGAAGCGTCGAGGAGTGCTGCGATCCCGAGCGCGACCGCGAGTGCCCATACCACCAGTCCCACGTTTATGCCCACCGCTGTCTCGAGTGCGGCGCGACGCCCAGAAGCTATGCCGTTCCGCAGGACGAGCGCCATGTCGGGGCCTGGCAGGATCACGATGATGGCGGCGACGCCAGCGAACGCCAGCATGTCTCGCACACGTCAGATGCTAGTGGCACTCTCGCCAGGCGTTCGAGGCAAAGCTCGGGCAAAGCATCGATGGTTGATAGAAGGATGAGGGAACAGAAAAGCCCCGTTTCCGGGGCATTTGTAGTGGCGGGGGCAGGATTTGAACTTGCGACCTCCGGTTATGCGATCTGGGGTCGAGAGGGGAGTGGTCGCGTGCATCAGTCTTCGCGCATGACCGCCGAGCGACCGTGGCGCGGCTGGTCTGAGCGGTTGCCCTAGCCGCCTGCGCCGAAGCCGTCGACTCGATCGGGGTGGATCTGGATGATCACGCGCCTCTCGCCGGGACCGAGGTAGGGGTACTTGTCCTCACCCAAGTACTTCTTCGCGAGCATGTTGATGTGCTCGAGCGCGCCCTCTTCGACGATCTTGGCCGGGCCGCTCACCATTACGTAGCCGCCCTGCTGGTCGGCGGCGGGTAGGACGGTTACGGTAGCTCGCGGATCGCGCTCGATGTTCGTCACCTTTGTCCTCCCGTAGGCGCTGTTGACGAGCACGTTCTCACCGTCGTAATCGATCCAGACGGGCGTGGCGTGCGGTGATCCGTCCTCGCGGATCGTCGCGATTACGCCCCAGTTGCGGTCGGTGAAGAGCGCCGCCTGCTTCTCGGTGAGTGTCGCCATCGGTCTAACTCCTTCTCGGATCGCATCATGCTGCCAGCCGAAGGTTAGGAACCCTCGTCTGGGCCAGCGTGCGGAAATGTCCCTTTGGCGCTAGGCGATCTCGTCGCGATCGCATAGCTCGTTTCCCTCCGGAGATTCGTCGCGGGACGACGCACGACGCCTCCGGGCTCTCTCCAGGGGCAGAAGCCCGAGTTGTGCGAGCGCACCCTCCCTCGAGAGCCAAAAGTTGGGCAAAAGTTTCGCCCGTCGATTCCTTCAGTGAGAACAGAAAAGCCCCGTTTCCGGGGCTTTTCCAGTAGCGGGGGCAGGATTTGAACCTGCGACCTCCGGGTTATGAGCCCGGCGAGCTACCAGACTGCTCCACCCCGCGTCGCGGGCCGGAGTATAGCGCCTCGGCGGCCGATTCGACATTCACCCGGGCCGCTCCGTGCGTTGCGACGTACGTCGCTGCAGCAAGCGGCCGCCAGTGCGGTGCGCCGATCTCAATGACGATCGCGTCGGGGGCACGGGCCATGAGCGCTTCGATCGCTTCCCGCTCCCACGCATGTCGATGCGCGTCGCGCGCGATGACGACGAGCTGGCGCCCGTCGAGTGGGAGGTCAAGGTCGACGCTCGCCGCATCGAAGCGGACGAGGCTGGCGGCGGGCACACCGGCCTGAAACCACTCTCCCGGCTGCTGGGACAGGCGCCCTGCGGCCATGCCCGTCTCGGGCTCGAGCTCGACGACGAGCGGGGGTCGCTCCGTTCGCACCTCGCCCTCCACACGGAGCGCGCGCCGCGCGGCGCTGCGACCGGCGTCGCGATCGACCTGAGCCCCGACTCGATGCTCGGACGCCCAGGCGGACACCGCCGCCACTCGCGCCGCGGCCTCGACGAGGCGCTCCTCCATGAGCTCGCCTCCGCGGACTGCCGCAACGAGTGCGTCGCGGACTCCGAGAACGCCATCGTCGAACAGGTCGTGGCCGAGGCACAGCGCGTCGGCCCCGGCCCCGATCGCCCGCACGGCGCCCTCCTCGATGCCGACGTTCGCGCTGATCGCCTTCATCTCGAGTGCGTCCGTGACGACGAGCCCTCCGAACCCGAGCTCGCCGCGCAAGACGTCGTGGAGGATCTCCCGGCTCATCGTGGCGGGCGAGTCGCCGAGCGCCCGTACGACGATGTGCGCGGTCATGATCGACTGCACGCCCGCGGCGATGGCCGCGCGGAACGGCTCGAGTGCGACTTCCTCGATCGACTCGACCACCGGAAGCGCGAGGTGCGAGTCGACCGAGGTGTCGCCGTGGCCGGGGAAGTGCTTGGCGCACGCCACGACACCCGCACGCTGCAACCCGCGGACGAAGGCGCCGACGTGTCGGGCGACGAGCTCTCCGTCCGCGCCGAACGAGCGAATCCCGATGACCGGGTTGAGCGGGTTCGTGTTCACGTCTGCGACGGGCGCGAAGTCGAGGTTGATCCCGGCAGCAGCGAGCTCCGCGCCCATGGACGTCCCGACGCGCTCGGTGAGGTCGACGTCGTCCACGACGCCGAGCGCGCCGTTCCCCGGGTACGAGCTTCCGGTCGCGGCCTCGAGCCGCGTCACGTCGCCACCCTCCTCGTCGATCGCGATCAGCAGGTCGTCGCGCTCGGAGCGCAGGTCGTCCGTCAGCGCGCGCAGCTGCTCGGGGCTCTCGACATTCCATGCGTACAGGACGACGCCGCCGAGGCCTTCAGCGAGGCGCCTGCGAACCCAGTCGGGCGCCACCGGGCCTTCGAAGCCGGGAAGGATGCAGCTCGAGGCCAGTCGCTCGAGCTCGGCGTTCACGCCTTGACAGCCCCGGCCGTGAGCCCGAACGCAATCTTCCGCTGCACGAGCAGGAAGAAGATCACGACCGGGATTGCGGTCAACGTCGACGCCGCCATCAGCCCGCCCCAGTCGATGTTGCGGCTCGTCCCGTAGAAGTAGGAGAGCCAGATCGTCAGCGTCTGGTTGGACTGGTCCGTGAGGATGACATTGGCGAAGATGTACTCGTTCCAGCTCGTGATGAAGATGAAGACCGAGGTCGCCACGAGCCCGGGAGCGACGAGCGGGAGCAGGATGCGCGTGAACGCGCCGAGCCGGCTCGAGCCGTCGACCATCGCCGCCTCCTCGAGCTCCTTGGGAATGCCGAGGATGAAGCCGCGAAGCGTCCAGACGGCGAAGGGCAGCAGGATGACGAGGTGTGTCAGGACGAGGCCCGTGAGCTCGTTCGTCAGGCCGTAGCGGGCGAGCACGACGTAGAGCGGGATCACGAGACCGGCCTGCGGCAGCATGAGGATGCCGATCACGAGCACGACGAAGAGCTTGTTGCCCGTGAACCGGTACTTGGCGAGCGCCACGGAGGCGAGGAACGCGACCACCATCGAGAGCACGACTACCGCGCCGACGACGATCAGGCTGTTCTTCACGGTCTCCCAGAAGTACGGTCGCGCGATCGCGTCGCGGAAGTGCTGCAGCGTCGGCTCCGTGCTGAACCACGTGGGCGTGAAGCTGTTGATCTCGTCGTCGGGCTTGAACGCCGTCGAGACCATCCAGAACACGGGGAATGCGACCGCGACGAAAACCGCTAGGCCGACGACGTTCCAGGCGATCCGGCCGATCCGACGCCGCCGCGCGCGACGCCTTACCGCCGGACGCGGTGCGACGACACTCACCGGACGTCCCCCATCTTCACCATCCGCCGCACGTAGAAGACGCTGAGGAACGCGACGATGAGCAGCATCAGCAGCGAGATCGCCGCTCCGCGTCCGAAGTCGCTTTGCCCGAACGCCTCGATGAACACGTAGACGCCCATGAGGTAGTTGCTCGGGTCGACCTGCGAGGCGCCGATGAGCAGGTACGGCTGGGTGAAGACACCGAAGTCCCAGATGATCGAAAGGCTCGTCAAGATCAGGAAGATCGGCTTCAGGATCGGGTAGGTGACGTCGCGGAAGATCCGGAGCGAGCCGGCGCCGTCGATCTCCGCCGCCTCCACGAGCTCACGCGGCACCTGGGCCAGCCCCGCGTACACCGTGATCGTCACGAACGGGATCGCGCCCCAGACGATCAGCAGCGAGACCATCGCGAGCTTCGAGAACGTCGTCTCGTACCAGTCGTGCTGCGTGTAGTCGCCGACACCGACCTCCGTCAGGGCGTAGTTCAGGATCCCGTTCTGAAAGTTCGTCATCCAGAACCAGACCTGAACCGCCACGACCGCCGGCATCGACCAGGCGAGCACCAGGCCGGCCGTCAGCAGGACGCGAACCCATGACGAGACGCGGGTCAGGAGGAAGGCGATCAGCGTGCCGAGGCCGATCGTCAGCCCGACGGTCGCTGTGGTGAAGATCACCGTACGGAGCAGCGTGTCCCAGAAGACGTCGTCCCGCAGCACTGATGCGTAGTTGTCGAAGCCGATCCAGACACCCGTTCGCTGGATCAGCTCGGGCAGCCCGTATTGCTGGAACGACAGCACGACGAGCCTGTAGAGCGGATATCCGAGGATCGCCGTGATGACGACGATCGCGGGCAGGATCAAGAGGTATGGGACCGAGGCGCGGGCCCAGTGCCGAATGCGCGACGGTCGCCGCCGAGACCGGTGGACTGGTGTCTCGGCGGCGACCGTCATGCGTACGTTCTAGCGCTGGTTGAGCGTGAACGTGATGTTGTCGCTCGCCACTGCTGCGGCTTCCTTGACCGACATCTTGTTCGTCAGGATCCGCGACAGCATCGTTCGGAGGACGTTCCCGTTCTCGACGTTGACCCAGTGCTTCGACGTCGGCACGAACCAGCTTCTGCGGGCAGCGCGTTCGTTCACGCTATTCCCCAAGAGGCTCGTCGTGTTCGGGATGTTGCCCTTTGCGCGAAGCGCAGTCATCGAGGCGTTGTCCGTGAAGGCCGCGATCCAGGATGCAGCCTGTGCCTTGCTCGCACCGATAGGGACGGCGAGGTCCGAGCCGCCGAGGAATCCCGGAATCGGCTGGCCCTTGGTGCGACTCGGCATCACGAACTGCGCGGTGCGGCTCTTGAAGTCACCGACGCAGCAGCTGAACCAGGCAGGGCCTTGGATCGAAGCAGCGTTGCCCTGCGCGTACACGTCGTACGGGTTGGGACGAATCTCGTCCGTGGTCTTGCTGGCACGCGACGCCGCGTCGTAGAACCGCTTGAACGCGGCCAGGCCTGCGACCGCCTTGGGCCGATCGAGCGTTCCGATCCACTTGCCCTTGTTCGTCACGGCGATCGTGCCGCCGTAGTCGTAAACGAAGCTCATCGCGAAGTACCAGTCCGTGCCCGCGATATAGACCGGTGAGAAGGTCTTCGCCTTGTTCTTCGCGCCGAGCTTCCTGGCGAGCGCCGTGAACTCAGCGACGCTCGTCGGGATCTTCGCGTTGACCGCTCTGAAGAGGTCGGTTCGATAGGTGATCACTCGCGATCCCGCGTAGTAGGGAACGCCGTAGATCTTGCCACCGTACTGTCCCGACTTCGCGAGCCCCGTGAGCCACGTGCTCTTGTTCGGGAAGGAGTTCGCCGTCAGGTCCTGGAACGCGCCCGCGGCCATGTACTTCGTCATCTCGGTGTTCCCCATCTCGATGACGTCCGGTGCGCTGTTGCCCGCCAGCGTCGCGTCGAACTTTGCGAGGTGGGTAGGCCATCCCTGGTACTGGACGTCGACGTCCCAGCCCGGGTTCTGCGCCTTGAACTGGGCATTCGCCGCAGCGACGACCTCGGGCCATCCGGACTGCGCGTCGACCTGCAGCCACACTGTCAGCGTGTCGGCGGCCTTGCCACCCGAAGCTCCGGTGGCACCGACCGCTGCAACGCTGAGTGCCGCAACGAGCACCGCTGCGGCAAAAACACGTACGTTCATTCGCATCCTCCGCGGCAACCTGGGGCTCGACCTGGCCGTGCCGTCAAACGTGGCAGTCCACGGCCGGAGCGCCCAAGTGGTTTATACCAATCTGCCACGGCCGAGAGGCTTCCATATCTTCGAGCATCTGTCAAGCCCCCATCGGCAGCGGTTCTCGTCCACAATACCCTGCTCACGCGACGAAATCCGATTCGAGCGCGCGGAGCACGGTTGGTACTAACCACGCTTCGCCGCGACGACTGCTGGTCTCGCGCCTCCACGCCGCCGTTGCTGCGGGATCGAGAGCGACGTGACGAGCCGGTACCTGTCTCCCCGGTAGATCGACTCGACGAACTCCACGATCTCTCCCGTGTGCGAATGCGTGATCCGCTCGAAGCGGAAGGCGGGCGAATGGAGAGGGACGCCGAGTGCATGCGACTCGTCCTCGTCGGTCACGGTCGGCTCGATCGTCTGCTCGCCACCCACGACGACGATGCCGTACCGCTCGCGGAGAAGCTCGTAGAAGGACATCTCCTCCAGATCCGCCGCAGTGAGGTCGGGGACCTGCGAGGCGCGAATGTGCACCGTCTCGATCGCCATGCTCTCGCCGTCGGCCAGGCGCAGCCGAACAGCGATGACTACAGGTTCCGACGGCGAGACGTGGAGCAGCCGACCGAACCGTGCTCCGGCCGGCGTGACCCGGAGATCGAGCGTCTTGCTCGCCGGCCTGAGGCCTCGGGTCCGCATGTCGTCCGTGAACGAGGTCATCGTCAACTCCTGCGCGATCTTCGGCTCGCTCACGAACGTCCCCGCGCCGTGGCGCCGAACGAGATAGCCCTCCCGGACGAGGTCGTCGAGCGCCGCGCGAACCGTCAGCCGTGAGACCCCGAAGTCGGAGCTCAGCTGGCGCTCGGATGGAATTGCATCGCCAACCGTGAGCTGCTCGATGAGATCGAGCACGAGGTCGCGCGTCGTCGCCTGCTTCGTCATGCCGGCCATCGTAACCCGCTACCGAGAGAGGTCAATACCAGGGTCAGGTTGCGAGCGGAGTGACGGGCTGTTCGGCCTGGGCCTCGTCGGGGAGCAGGAGCGACGCGCCGGAGTCCACGTCGAAGAAATGGAACCGCGCCGGATCGACTGCGAGCCGCAACGGCTCTCCGATTTCCGCCCCCGTGCGCGGATCGACGCGGGCGTTCAGGAGCGAGCCGGGATCGCCCACGAGCTCCGGTCGCTCGTCCTCCTCGTCGCCCTCCGTCGGCGTTGCAATGCGTGTCGCGTCGACGCGGAAGAAGACGTGGGCGTCCGACCCCAGCTCCTCGAGCACGACGACGTCGACGTCGAGAGCGGGCAGACCGGGGGAGGCGAACGCCGTATCCTCGAAGGCCTCCGGGCGAATCCCGACCACGACGCGCTCCGGGCGTGCGGAGGGGCGGCGCGACCAGTCGAGCGGGATCCGGAACTGCCCGAAGACGACGTCGCCACCGTCGATCGTGGCCTCGACGAGATTCATCGCAGGAGAGCCGATGAAGCCGGCGACGAAGACGTCGCGAGGACGCTCGTACAGCGTCTGCGGCGTGTCGACCTGAAGGATCCGGCCGTCGCGCATGACCGCCACGCGCTGGCCCAGCGTCATCGCCTCGACCTGGTCGTGGGTCACGTAAACCGTGGTGACGCCGAGCTGTTGGTGGAGCTGCGCCAGCGACGCCCTCATGCCGACCCGGAGCTTCGCATCGAGGTTGGACAGCGGCTCGTCCATGAGGAAGGCCTGAGGCTGGCGCACGATCGCGCGCCCCATGGCGACGCGCTGCCGTTGCCCGCCGGATAGCTGCGCCGGCTTGCGCTCGAGCAACTCGGCGAGACCGAGCAGCTCCGCGATCTCATCGACCCGCTTGCGGATCTCGGACTTCGGCATCCGGCGAACCTTGAGGCCGTACCCGAGGTTCTGCCGGACGCTCATGTGCGGGTACAACGCGTAGCTCTGGAAGACCATTGCGATGTCGCGATGTCGCGGCGCGAGGTCGGTGACGTCACGACCGCCGATCGCGATCTCGCCGCTCGTCACCTCCTCGAGGCCGGCGACGGAGCGCAGCAGCGTCGACTTCCCGCAGCCCGACGGGCCGACGAGCGCGATGAACTCGCCGTCTCCGATGGTGAGCGATACGTCGTCGAGCGCGAGCACATCGCCCGGGAAGGCCTTCGTGACGTTGCGAACCTCGATCTCCGCCATCGCGCCGGGTATGGATACCACATTTCCACGCAAGTGGTATTGACCACCGACCAGTGTCTGCGTAGACTCGCGCGATGGCCGACAACGGACTCGTGACGGAAGGGGGCGGCGACCCCCAGGCGGGCTACGAGACGCGCGAGACGTTGGAGCTCGTCGAGCTCATGAACGAGCTCGACTCGACCGTTCCCGGAGCCGTCGGGAAGGTGGCGCCGGACATCGCAGCGGCGGTCGACGCCGTCGCGGAGCGACTTCGCGCCGGCGGGCGCCTCGTGTACGTGGGCGCGGGATCGTCCGGGATGGTCGCCGCGCTCGACGCGTCCGAGTGCGAGGCGACCTTCTCCGTTCCGCCGGGAGTCATCGTCGCACTGGTTGCCGGCGGGGCCGCGGGGGCGCCGATCGCCCAGGCGAAGGCCGAGGACGACGGCGAGCGTGGCGCCCGCGACGTTCTTGCGATCCAGGTCGGTCCCGCCGACGCCGTGGTCGGCGTCAGCGCGAGCGGCTCGACGCCGTACGTGCTCGGCGCGCTCGAGTCCGCACGCGCAGCCGGCGCGTTCACCGCCTGCGTCGTCGCGGCGCCCCACTCCGCGCTCGGCCGGCTCGTCGAGCGCGAGATCGCCGTCGTCGTCGGCCCGGAGTTCCTTGCGGGATCGACGCGGCTCAAGGCGGGGACGGCGCAGAAGCTCGTCCTCAACACGATTTCGACGGTCTCGATGATCCGGCTGGGAAAGACCTACGGCAACCTCATGGTCGACGTGGCCGCGGCGAACGAGAAGCTCGCAGGACGCGTCCGACGCATCGTCGCGACGGCGAGCGGCGCGTCCCAGCAGCAGGTCGACGACGCACTCGAGGCGGCCGACGGCGACGCCCGTGTCGCGATCGTCTCCCTCCTCGCAGGGGTCGACGCCACCACGGCCCGTCACCGTCTCGACCGCTCGGACCGGAGCATCGCCGCCGCGCTGGAGCTCGTCGAATGAGGCTCGGCGTCGAAGCGGCCGTCCTCGACGGGCAGCTCGTTCCCGGCGACGTCGAGGTTCTCGGCGGCCGTGTCGCCGGCTTCGGGCTCTCATCGCCGAACGGTCGAGGCATCGCCGTGCCGGGCTTCGTCGACCTCCAGGTCAACGGCTTCGCAGGCGTCGACTTCCTCACGGCCGACGCCGACGGGTATCGCTACGCGGCCGACGCCATCCTCGAGACCGGCGTCACCGCCTTCCTGCCGACGTTCATCACCTCCCCCGAAGAGCAGCTCCTCGCCGCCCTCCGCGAGGTCCCTGCCGAGTCGGACGGAGCCCGCGTCCTGGGCGCGCACCTCGAAGGGCCTTTCCTGTCGGCCCTGGCCCTCGGCATCCATCCCGCTGCGGCGCGGCGGAACCCGGATCTCGAGCTGCTCGAGCGCCTCCTCGACGCGGGTCCCGTTCGACTAGTTACGCTGGCGCCGGAGCTTCCCGGCGCGGGCGCGGTGATCGAACGCCTGCTCCGACGCGAGGTCGCGGTCTCGGCCGGCCACTCGGACGCCAGCGCCGAGCAGGCGAACGAGGCCTTCGATCTCGGCGTGCGGAGCGTCACGCACCTGTTCAACGCGATGCGCCCGTTCCACCACCGCGACCCCGGCATCGTCGGAGCCGCGCTGGCACGGCCCGATGTCGTCGTCCAGGTCATCCTCGACTGGGTGCACATCGCGCCGGTCACGGCGGCGATGGTGTGGCAGGCCGCCCCGGCGCGCATGGCGCTTGTCACGGATGCGGTTGCAGGCGCTGGCGTTGCCGACGGCGACTACCGACTCGGAGAGCTCGACGTCGAGATCCGCGAAGGCGTCGCACGCGGCGCGGACGGGGCGCTCGCCGGGAGCACGCTCACGATGATCGAGGCGGTGCGCAACCTGCACTCGCTCGGCGTCCCACTCGAGGATGCCGTCGGCGCTGCCACCGAGGTCCCCGCCCGCGTCCTGCGACTGCCGAGCGCTGGACGGATCGGGATCGGCCTGCCTGCCGACGTCGTCGTGCTGAGCGACGAGCTCGAGGTCGAGCGTGTGCTCGTCGAGGGACGTGCCCGTGTCGTCGGCTGAGCCGGTCGCCGCACTCGCTCCCGAGCCCGGTGCGAGGTTCCGCGAAGAGATCCGCGAGCAGCCCGACGCGCTTCTGCGTCTGCTCGAGACCGAGAGCGAGTTCGCTCGCGTCGGCGCCGAGATGCGCGCGCGTGGTGCCACCACGATCCGGATGGTCGGCCACGGCTCGTCCGACAATGCCGCCTCCTACGGCGTCTATGCTTTCGGCCTCCTGCCCGGGTGGACCGCTCTCAGGGACTCGATCTCGCTGACGGTGTACTACGGCGCGGAGCTCGACATGTCCGGATGCACGGCGCTCGCCCTCTCCCAGTCCGGCAGGACGCCGGACGTGGTCGAGTACGCGCGCCGCGCCAAGAGCCGCGGCGCCTACGTCGTCGCGATCACGAACGATCCCTCGTCGGAGCTCGCCGAGATCGCCGACGCCGTGCTCGAGCTGCGAGCCGGGCCCGAGCTGGCAGTCGCGGCGACGAAGACGTACACGAACCAGCTCGCTGCGCTCGGCCTACTCGCCGCCCATACGACCGACGAGGGCGCCGCGTTCGGCGACGAGGTGCGCGCCGTCGCCTCCGCAATGACGCCGCTCATCCTCTCGGTCGAGTCGCGGATCGCGAACGTCGCGCTTCCGTTCGCCTATGCCGGGCGCATGTTCGTCGTCGGCCGCGGAGCCGAGTTCGCAACCGCGCGTGAGATCGCGCTGAAGCTGCTGGAGACCTGTCGCATCGCGGCGGAGCCGCTCACCGCCACGGACCTCGCGCATGGGCCGATCGCGGCAATCGACTCCCTCTTTCCCGTGTGGGCGATCGCGTCCGACGACGCGACGCTGCCGGCCGTCGTCGAGGCCGTCGAACGCGCGCGCGAAGCCGGCGCGACCGTCGTGGCGAGCGGGAACGCGGCCGAGGCGATCCCCGGTGCCGACTACATGCTCCCGAGTCCCCCGGCGGCGTCGCCCCTCCTGGCCCCGCTGCTGTCGATCCTCCCGGGCCAGCTGTTCGCCGGGGCGCTTGCCCGCGCCCGCGGCCTCGACCCCGACACACCGCGGGGGCTCTCGAAGGTCACGCTGGCGCGCTGAGAGTTCCACCACAGCGGAGATCCCCTAGCGAGGAATCTTCGCTCGCAAATCCCTCAGGGCGGCTGCTTCGCAGCCGCGCCGCATCGTCGACTCAGACGCCCGCTGGCTCCCGCGACTGCGTCGACACCTTGTCGAGGATTGCCTCGAGCAGGCGGCCCGACGAGAGGACGTGCTCACGAGCGAGGACGCGCGCGCCCTCCGGGCTGCGCGCGGCGATCGCCTGGCGGATCGCGCGGTGCTGGCGGTCGTTCTTCTCGTAGAGCTCGTCGAGGTCGGCACCCGTCGCCCAGACCGGCTTTACGAGGAACGTCCGTCGTGCCGCCTTCGCCATGCGCTCGATCAGCGGAACCTCGGCAGCGCGGTAGATCACGTCGTGGAACGAGTGGTTCAGGTGGAGCCAGTCGCGGGCCACCTCGAGGTCCTGGCGGCCCTCGTGGCTCATCTCCACGAGCGCCTCGGTCGCGCGGTGGAAGCGGCGCTCGGCACGCTCGAGCTCGGCGAGGCCCTTGTCTGTCATCTTCGGCGTCGCGATCTCGGTCGCGAGGCTCTCGAGCTCGGCGCGCACCATGAAGGCCTCGCG
Organism: uncultured Gaiellaceae bacterium; assembly: GCA_963787855.1. Taxonomy (GTDB): domain Bacteria; phylum Actinomycetota; class Thermoleophilia; order Gaiellales; family Gaiellaceae; genus GMQP-bins7. Next base: position 508,874 of record CAWBER010000003.1, on the reverse strand, counting down.
GATCTCATCTCGCGACAGCATCCGCACGCGGACGCCGCGGTTCGGCTCGAAGGTCACGAGCCCCAGCGCAGCGAGCCGCCGGAGCGCTTCGCGGACCGGCGTGCGGCTCACCTGGAACTGCTCGGAGAGGTGCTCCTGGCGGAGCGTGCTGCCGGGCGGGATCTCGCCCGCGACGATCGCCTCCTCGAGCGCCAGGGCGATGTCGTCGGCCTTCTTGCCGTCGGACATCAGGCGCCGTCCCGCAGAAGCTGCGCGTACGCGGTCAGCGTGAGGAAGTCGACGTAGACCTCCTCCAGCGCCACCTTCTCGAAGACCTCGCGCGCCTCGCGGTACACCGGCTCGTCCGGGAGCTCGGCCATGACCTCGCCGATGATCCGCTCGACAGCGGCACGCTCGACGCGCCCATGGCGCAGCCACTGCCAGATCTGCGAGCGCGAAATCTCCGCGGTTGCCGCGTCCTCCATGAGGTTGTCGATCGCAGCGGCACCGACGCCCTGTAGCCACGCGGCGATGTAGCGGATGCCGACGGAGACGTTCGCCTTGGCGCCGTCCTCGGTGACGTCGCCCGGCGTCGCAGCGACGTCGAGAAGATCTGCCGCCTGCGTCGCCACGTCCTCGCGCAGCCGGTCGAGCTGGTTCGGCCGCTCGCCGAGCACCGCGTCGAACTCGGCCATCGCGACCGGAACGAGATCGGGATGGGCGACCCAGGAGCCGTCGAAGCCGTCGCCGGCCTCGCGCTGCTTGTCCTCGCTCACGCGGGCGAGCGCGACCTCGTTGACCTCCTGATCGCGCCGGCTCGGGATGAACGCGGCCATGCCGCCGATCGCGTGCGCTCCGCGTCGATGGCACGTCTTGACGAGCAGCTCGGTGTACGCGCGCATGAACGGCACTGTCATCGTCACCTGCGCCCGGTCGGGGAGCACGAACTCCGGCCGGTCGCGGAACTTCTTGATGACCGAGAAGATGTAGTCCCAGCGACCCGCGTTGAGCCCGGCGGAGTGCTCGCGGAGCTCGTACAGGATCTCCTCCATCTCGAACGCCGCGAGGATCGTCTCGATGAGGACGGTGGCCTTGATCGTCCCGCGCGGGATCCCGAGTCGATCCTGGGCGACGCAGAAGACGTCGTTCCAGAGCCGCGCCTCGAGATGACTCTCGAGCTTCGGGAGATAGAAGTAGGGGCCCGAGCCGCGCTCGAGCAGCCGCTCGGCGTTCCGTGCGAGGTAGACCCCGAAGTCGAAGAGCCCGCCCGAGACGTGCTCGCCGTCGACGAGGACGTGCCGTTCCTGCAGGTGCCAGCCGCGCGGACGCACGAGGAGCACCGCGACCTCGTCGTTCAGCGAGTAGCGCTTCTCGCCTTGCTCGAGCGAGATCGTCCGCTCGATCGCATCGGTGAGGTTCTGCTGGCCCCCGACGACGTTCGCCCAGGTCGGCGAGTTCGCGTCCTCGAAGTCGGCCATGTAGATGCGCGCGCCCGAGTTGAACGCGTTGATGACCATCTTCCGATCGCCGGCCGGACCGGTGATCTCGACGCGGCGGTCTTGCAGATCCGCCGGTATCGGTGCGACACGCCAGCCCCCCTCGCGGATCGACCGCGTCGGCTCGAGGAAGTCCGGCAGCTCGCCGCCGTCGATCCGCTTCTGACGCTCGGCACGTGCCAGCAGAAGATCCTCCCGCCGGTCCCTGAACTCCCGATGGAGCGCGACGACGAGGTCGAGCGCCTCGGGCGTGATCACACCCGCCTCGTCCGGCGCGAGAACCGACGTCGGGGCGGCCACGCTCACACTTGCGCCACCTCGAACTGAGCCTCCTCGGTCGAGCCCTTGAGCGCAAGCGTCGAGCTCTCGCCTCCCGAGACGGCCTCGAGCACCGCGTCGAAGTAGCCGGCGCCGACCTCGCGCTGGTGGCGCGTCGCCGTGTAGCCGTGCTCCTCGTTCGCGAACTCCGACTCCTGCAGCCGGACGTAGGCGCTCATTCCCTCGGCGCCATAGCCGCGCGCGAGATCGAACATCGAGTTGCAGACCGCGTGGAAGCCCGCGAGTGTCACGAACTGGAACTTGTATCCCATCGCGGCCAGCTCGCGCTGGAAGGACGCGATCGTCCTGTCGTCGAGGTGCTTGCGCCAGTTGAAGGAGGGCGAGCAGTTGTAGGCGAGGAGCTTGCCCGGGAACTGCGCGTGCACGGCCTCCGCGAACTGCGCGGCCTCGTCGAGATTCGGAGTCGACGTCTCGCACCAGAGCACGTCGGCGTACGGGGCGTACGCGAGCGCACGCGCGATCGGCGCCTCGATGCCGGGCGTAATCCGGAAGAAGCCCTCCGGGGTCCTCTCGCCCGTGACGAACTCGCGGTCGCGCTCGTCGACGTCGCTCGTCAGCAACGTCGCCGACAGCGCATCGGTGCGCGCGACGAGCACGGTCGGCACGTCGAGAACGTCAGCGGCGAGCCGGGCGGAGACGAGGGTGCGGACGAACTGGGAAGTCGGCACCAGCACCTTCCCGCCGAGGTGTCCGCACTTCTTCTCCGACGAGAGCTGGTCCTCGAAGTGGACGCCGGCCGCGCCGGCCTCGATGAACGACTTCATGAGCTCGAACGCATTGAGCGGCCCTCCGAAGCCGGCCTCCGCGTCGGCCACGATCGGTGCGAGCCAGTAGGTGCCGTTCTTTCCTTCGGCCGAGTCGATCTGGTCGGCCCGGAGAAGCGCGCTCGAGATGCGCTTCACCAGCGCGGGTGCGCTGTTCGCCGGGTACAGGCTCTGGTCGGGGTAGGTCTGCCCGGAGAGGTTCGCGTCGGCTGCGACCTGCCAGCCCGAGACGTAGATCGCCTTCAGTCCTGCCTTGACCATCTGCACGGCCTGCGCGCCCGTCATCGCACCGAGCGCGGCGACGTACTCGTCCTCGTGCATGAGCTTCCAGAGACGCTCCGCGCCGAGGCGCGCGAGCGTGTGCTCGATCCGGAAGCGGCCGCGGATGCGCTCCACCTCGTCCGTCCCGTACGGCCGTTCCACGCCGACCCAGCGACTGTTCACCTCGCGTGCGCCCATCTCGCCACCTCCCACGGATTGTGTGCAATCTTGATGCTGGTTGGATCCTAAGCACGCCTTTGGATGGCGTCAATGGGTGATTCTCCGCCATATGGGATCCGAAACCTCCTCGATTGGATCCATAGCACGTTGATAGGATCGCGCCAAGCGGCTCGACCCTCCGGCCCCCGGCGACCCACCGCCGGCGAAGCCGACCGAGTGGCAGAAGGGCGCCGATGCCATCGGCGACTTCCTGAAGTCCTCGAGTGGCCGCAGGCTCACACGTGAATCGTCCGCGCCATGTTCGGGATGCTGAAGCGGGGCCCTAGACTGGCCTCGTGATCCTCACCGCGTTCCTCGTCGGGCTCGTGCTGTCACTCGTCGGCCTGCTCGTCGTCGTTGTCCGCGCAGTCGCGCTGTGGCGGCAGGGCAAGCGGACCGGCGGAATGTTCGGAGACGAGCTCGCGCTGTTCGAAGAGCGCTCGGCGCGAACGGAGCAGTTGCTCGCGGAGGCGGATCGAGCGAGCCAAAATCTCCAGTCGGCAACCGAGCGCCTCCGCGCGTCGCGGGCGCAGCTCGACGTGCTTCTTGGCGCGCTCTCTGACGCCCAGAGACAGACTCGCTGGCTCAGGGTCTTCCTCCCGGCTAAATGAGCCGCGTCGCAGCGGTCGACCTCGGGACGAACTCGACCCGGCTCCTCGTCGCGGATGTCGAGAGCGGCGCCCTCGCGGAGGTCTCGCGCCGGCTCACGATCACCCGCCTCGGGGAGGGGGTCGACCAACGGCGTCGGCTCCTCCCCGTCCCGATCGCCCGCGTACGGAACTGCCTGGTCGAGTACCGGCGGGAGCTCGAGTCCCTGGGCGCGGTGCGCACGCTTTGCGTCGCGACCAGCTCGGTGCGCGACGCGGAGAACGGCGAGGCGTTTCTCGGCGAGGTCGAGTGGAGCTATGGCTTCACGACGCGGCTCCTTTCGGGCGAGGAGGAGGCGGCCATGATGATTCGCGGGGTCACCACTGGCCGGCCTGCTCTCGACGGCGTCCTGGTCGTCGACATCGGAGGCGGCTCGACCGAGCTCGTTCTCGCGGAGAAAGGCGATGTCTCGTTCTCGAAGAGCCTCGACGTCGGCTGCGTACGGATCACCGAGCGGTTCCTCTCCTCGGATCCTCCGTCGCGCCCCGAGCTCGCGGCCGCAGGCGCCTACGTACGCTCACTGCTCCCGGACCTCGAGGTGACCGCGGCGATCGGCGTCGCCGGCACGGTGACCACGCTCGCGACGCTCGACCTCGGCGACGCCGAGTACGTCCCCGAACGGACTCATGGTCATCGCATCCCGCTCGCGTCGGTCGAGGAGCAGCTCGAGCGCCTCGCTGCGATGACCACCGACGAGCGCGTCGACGTCCCGGGAATCGAGCCCGGCCGGGCGCCGGTCATCGTGGCCGGCATCGTCGTCCTGCGGGAGGTCATGACCGCGTACGGCCTCGACGAGATCGAGCTGTCCGAGCGCGATGTCCTCCACGGCGCCGCATTCGCGGCGGCCGAGCTGCCCGAGCCCGAGGAGGGCGCAGCCCCGCCGGGCGCGTATACGTGCTGCTAGGCCGCGGGCGGTAGCGGCTCGTCCTCGTCCTCGGCGAGCCGCCGCTGGAGGACGCTGCGCGAGAGGACGCCGACGAGGCGGTGCTGGTCGTCCACGACCGGGACCCGCTCGGCGTCCTCGGCCTCGAGAAAGCGGAAGGCCTCCTCGAGCGGGACGTCCGGCCCGATCGTGAAGTGCGGCTCCTCGGCGATGGACCGAAGCTCGGTGGTGGTCGGGTCGAGTCCTGGCGCGACCACCTCGCGCACGAGCGTCTTCCGCGTGACGACCCCGACGAGCCTCTCGTCCTCGGTGACGTAGACCGCGCGAACCTCCGGACGCTGCAGGAGCTCGCCTGCGGCCTGCGCGGACGCGCTTGCGGGAAGCTGGCCCGGGTTCGACACCATGGCTTCGCGGACAGTGCTCATGGAAAGATCCCACGCGCCTGCAGCGCGTCCGAGACCTCGCGGATCCCGGCCACGAGCGCGCCCGTCCGAAGCTTGACGTTCCGGTCGTCGGCGAGATCCCACACGCGGTCGAATGCGTTCGAGAGCTTCTCGGCGAGCTTCGCCCGGATCTCGTCGCGCGTCCAGAAAAGCCTGCCGAGGTCCTGCACCCACTCGAAGTACGAGACCGTGACCCCGCCGGCGTTCGTCAGGACGTCAGGGAGCACGGGAATCCCTCGCTGCCAGAGGATCTCGTCCGCCTCGAGTGACGTCGGGCCGTTCGCGCCCTCGGCGATCATGCGAGCGCGTACACGCGAGGCGTTGTCCTCCGTGACCTGATCCTCCCGCGCGGCCAGGACGAGGATGTCGCACTCGAGCTCGAGCAGTTCGGCGTTGGAGATCCGCGCGCCGAGGTCGCACCCCTCGAGCGAGCCGTGCTCGCCGACGTACGCGTGCAGAGCCTCGATGTCGAGGCCGCCCGCGGCAAGTAGTCCACCGGACACGTCCGAGACGGCGATGACCCGTGCACCCAGCGTACGCAACTCGGAGGCGGCGATGCCCCCGACGTTGCCGAACCCCTGAACGACGCAGCGCTGGTCGGCGAGCGTCCACCCGAGCCGCTCGCACGCGCTTGCGACGACCATGACGACACCGGCTCCGGTGGCCTCGTGCCGGAACACGGAGCCGCCGATCGAGATCGGCTTCCCGGTGACGATCTCCGGGACGGCGTAGCCGCTCTGCATGGAGTACGTGTCCATCATCCAGGCCATCGTCTGCTCGTTCGTGGCCATGTCCGGAGCCGGGATGTCCTCCTTGGGGCCGATGATCGGCAGGAGCTCCGACGTGAAGCGCCGGGTCAGCCGCTCGAGCTCGTTGCGGGAGAGGCTCCGGGGGTCGCAGCGGACGCCTCCCTTCGCGCCGCCGTACGGCAGCCGCAGGAGGGCGCACTTCCACGTCATCCACATCGCGAGCGCCGCGCACTCGCCGAGCGTCACCTCCGGGTCGTAGCGGATCCCGCCCTTCGTCGGGCCCGTGATGCTCGAGTGCTGCACGCGGTAGCCGGGAAAGACGACACGGCGCCCGTCGTCCATGCGGACCGGGATCGAGACGATCGTCGACCGCTCCGGGTAGCGAAGGCGCTCCGCGACATCGTCCGGGATGCCCGCAACGGGCACGGCCTCGTCGAACTGCGCGACGGCCATACGGTACAGAGGCGTATCCCACTCGAGCTGGGCATGGGCAAGCTCCTCGGGCAGGCTCGCCACGGCCGGCGGAGTGTATCCGGCTCTCCGCTTCGGCTCAGGTGGTGGGAGCCGAGACGCGCGTCTCGGACGCGTACCCGACCCCGCGGAGCGCGTCGGACACCTCGTCGAGGATCGCCGGATCGTCGATCGTGGCCGGGGTCGAGTACGGCTCCGAGTCGGCGATCCGACGCATCGTCCCGCGCAGGATCTTCCCCGACCTCGTCTTCGGGAGCCGCTCCACGACGACCGCCGTCTTGAACGCCGCGACCGGGCCGATCCTGTCCCGAACCAGGCGGACGACCTCAGCGACGATCTCGTCGTGGGGGCGCTCGGCGCCCGCTTTCAGCACGAGGAAGCCCAGGGGCAGCTGCCCCTTCAGCTGGTCGGCGACGCCGATCACAGCGCACTCCGCGACATCCGGGTGCGCCGCGAGCACCTCCTCCATCGCTCCCGTCGAGAGCCGGTGCCCGGCCGTGTTGATGATGTCGTCCGTCCGCGCCATCACGAAGACGTAGCCGTCCTCGTCGATGTACCCGGCGTCCGCGGTCTGGTAGTAGCCGGGGAAGCTCGCGAGGTACGTCTCGCGGTAGCGCTCCTCCGCATTCCACAGCGTCGGCGACGAACCGGGCGGCATCGGCAGCTTCACAACGAGCGCGCCGATCTCGCCGTGGGGCAGCTCGGCACCGCTCTCGTCGAGAACATGCAGCTCCCAGCCGGGGACGGCCCGCGTCGGCGATCCAGGGACGACCGGCATCCGCTCGATCCCGAGACAGTTCGCCGCGACCGGCCATCCTGTCTCGGTCTGCCAATAGTGGTCGATTACCGGGATACCGAGCTTGTCCTCCGCCCACCGGAGTGTCTCGGGGTCGCAGCGCTCGCCTGCCAGGAAGAGCGCGCGGAGCGCCGAGAGGTCGTAGTCGCCGATGAGCACGCCGTCCGGGTCCTGCTGGCGGATCGCACGGAACGCCGTCGGCGCGGTGAAGAGCGTGTGGACCCCATGCTCCGAGCAGACGCGCCAGAACGCGCCGGCGTCCGGCGTGCCGACGGGCTTGCCCTCGTAGAGGACGCTCGTGCAGCCATGCAGCAGGGGGCCATAGACGGTGTACGAATGCCCTACGGTCCAGCCGATGTCCGACGCGGCCCAGTAGACCTCGCCGGGCTCGGTGTCGTAGATGCTCTTCATCGACCACGCGAGCGCGACCGCGTGACCCCCGTTGTCCCTGACGATCCCTTTCGGCTGTCCGGTCGTCCCGGACGTGTAGATGATGTAGAGCGGGTCCGTCGCGGCCAGCGGGACGCAGTCCGCCGGCTCCACGCCCTCGAGCGCGTCGTGCCACTCGAGGTCCCGGTCCGGGTCGAGCTCGGCTTCGAGCATCGGGCGCTGGAGGACGATGCTGCGCTCGGGCTTGAACCGGGTCTCCGCGATCGCCGCGTCGAGCAACGGCTTGTAGGGGACGATCCGCCCCGGCTCGATGCCGCACGATGCCGAGACGACCACCTTCGGCTGCGCGTCGTCGATCCGCGTCGCGAGCTCGTTCGCCGCGAACCCGCCGAAGACGACCGAGTGCACGGCCCCGATCCGCGCGCAGGCGAGCATGGCAACGATCGCCTCCGGGACCATCGGCATGTAGACGATGACCCGGTCGCCATGCGCCACGCCCTGCGCCGCAAGTGCTCCTGCGAAGCGGGCAACCGCGTCGCGCAGCTCACGGTAGGTGAATGCGGCCTTCCTGTCGGTGACGGGCGAGTCGTAGATCAACGCAGCCTGATCGGCGCGGCCACCGTCGACATGGCGGTCGACCGCGTTGAAGCACGTGTTCATGAGGCCGCCCGTGAACCAGCGGTACATCGGCGCCCGCGAATCGTCCAGCACGCGCTCCCAGGGCTCGAACCAGTCGACCAGCTGGGCTGCCTCGGCCCAGAATGCCTCGGGGTTCTCGAGCGACCTGCGGTAGCTCTCGTCGTACCGGCCCACCACCACCCCCCAACGCGCGACGGCTTGCGCTGCGTCGACCGTACGCCTTCGAGACGAGTTGGTCAACGTCTCCGGAAGTCACGTCGACCGCGACTGCGAAGCAGTCGCGCTTCAGGGAATTGTCGCGTACGGAATCCGCGCGAGCGGATTCCCGACCTGCGGAGGATGCCGGGGGCGGGACTCGAACCCGCACGCCCCTCAGAGGGACACCCGCTTTTAAGGCGGGCGCGTCTCACCCGTTCCGCCACCCCGGCGAAAGTCAGTGTAAGGAGGCTTACGTGCCGCCGGGGAGCAGCGAGTCCGAGGGGAAGCGCTCGGGGCCATGGAACTGGAAACCGCTGAGGAAGGACGCGAACGCGCTCTGATCGAACGTGCCGCATTTCGCCAGGTAGCCCGTTCCCCCTATGCTCTCGCTCCCGGTCTCGTTGTCGGTCACCCAGGCACCCAGTGCGATCTTGTCACCCAGCTTCGGGTACGGCGCGAGGACAGTGCCTCTTTGGTTGGCCTCGTAGAACTCTTCCAGCTGAGCAACCACGGCGTCGGAGACTTCGTCCCCGTAGAAGATGTAGACGCCGCCGTGCTCGAGGTTGTGGATGATCCGAGCGAGCTGGACCGGCTCCTCGTAGGCGCCCCAGATGACCGTGCCCACCGAACCGTTGGGGTTGAACCCGAAGTGCGGCCCGCTGGTCGGCGGATCGGTATTCCACTTCGCGGTCCCGTCCGGCGTCAGCGAATGTCTCCCGGGCTGCGCCTCGACGGCCTGGAGCGTGCAACCTGCAGCCTCGAGATCCGCGCGCACCGCAGCCTCGTCGGGGCCGCCGCTCCCACCGATGAGGCCCAGAAGCACGGCGACGACGGCGAATCCGATCACGACGCCTGCAACCGCGGCGCCGATCGTCAGCATCCGCCGCTGCGACGACGCCTCGCTCGACGTCGTGTGGCGCTGCTTCGGCGCCTTGACCCTCGGTTTCTCAGCCATGTCCGCGGGCGAGGGTACCAGCGGCCCTCGTTCAGCCCTGGTTGCGTAAGGGGTGCCGTCCGCCGACCGGACTACCGTGCATCGGCTCGATGGTCATCGTCGCACTCCTCATCGGTCTCGCGGTCGGCGCCTTCGCCGTCCTCGTCGCCGTGCGCCCGGCGCTCGTCGAGCGCCGCCGGCGCGCGCAGGAAGTGATCGCCCTCGAGCGCGAGCTCGCCGCGAGGGAGGCCGAGCTCGCGACGGAGCGCACCTCGCGCGACGAGTGGCTCGCGGGCGTGATGAAGACGGTCTCGGCCGAGGCGCTCGACGCCAACAGCGCGCGCTTCCTCGAGCTCGCGGAAACGCACCTCACGGGCCATGTGCGGCCGCTCAAGGACTCGCTCGAGCGGATGGATCAGCAGCTGCGAAACGTCGAGCGCGTCCGGCAGGAGTCGTACGGCGCGCTGCAGACACAGGTGACGACGCTGTCGGAGCGGACCGGGAGCCTCACGAATGCGCTCCGAACGCCGCACGTACGCGGGCGCTGGGGCGAGGCTCAGCTGCGCAACGTGGTCGAGTACGCCGGCATGGTCGAGCACTGCGACTACGTCACGCAGGCGACCGTGTCGACCGACGACGGCGCTCTCCGCCCCGATCTCGTCGTGCGCATCCCGGGCGGGAAGCACGTCGTCGTCGACGCGAAGGCGCCGCTGGCCGCGTATCTCGACGCGTTCGAGACCTCCGACGAGGCGGAGCGCGCGCGCCACTTCACGGATCACGCGCGCCAGGTTCGGGAGCACATCGGCAAGTTGTCCGCCAAGGGGTACTGGAGACAGTTCGATCCGTCGCCGGACTTCGTCGTGATGTTCCTCCCGGACGAGTCCTACCTCCGTGTCGCCCACGAGCACGACTCGTCGCTGCAGGAGTACGCGTGGGGCTCGAACGTGATCCTCGCCTCGCCGAGCACGCTGATGATCCTCCTGCGCACGGTCTCGATGACCTGGCAGCAGGAGACGCTCACGGAGAGCGCGCGCGACATCTCGGCTCTCGGTCGCGAGCTCTACAAGCGCCTCTCGACGATGGGCACACACTTCTCGAAGCTCGGGCGCTCGCTCGAAGGCGCGGTCGACTCGTACAACAAGACCGTCGGCTCGCTCGAGCGCCAGGTGCTTCCCCAGGCGCGGCGCTTCGAGCAGCACGGGATCACCGGCATCGAGCCGCCCGAGCTGCAGCCGATCGAGCGCCAGACGCGTCCGCTGGCGTCAGCCGAGTTGGTCGAGCCCGGGCAGCAGCAGAGGCTCGAGGCGGTGGGCGGCGCGGGCAACGACGCCGCGTGACGCGGTGACGTCGGGAACATCGATCAGCGTCGATGCGTTCTACCGTATTGCGTCACTCGTGGTGGCGTTACGCTCTGGCTGAGGAGGCTCGTTGAACGACGTTCGTGACGTGATCATCATCGGCGGCGGCCCGGCCGGGTACACCGCCGCCCTCTACACCGCCCGTGCCAACCTGCGCCCGTTCGTCATCGAGGGCTTCAACTGGGGCGGGCAGCTGATGATCACGAGCGACGTCGAGAACTATCCGGGCTACGCAGACGGCGTGATCGGGCCGACGATGATGGCCGACTTCCGCCGCCAGGCGGAGCGATTCGGCGCGGAGTTCATCACGGACGACGTCACCCGCGTCGACTTCTCCGAGCGCCCATTCCGGATCTTCGTCGGCGACATCGAGCATCGCGCCGACTCGGTCATCGTCGCGACGGGCGCCACCGCCCGACAGCTCGGGCTTCCGTCCGAGCAGACGCTCCAGGGCCGCGGCGTGTCCTACTGCGCGACGTGCGACGGCGCGTTCTTCCGCGACAAGGTCGTGGCGGTCGTCGGCGGCGGAGACTCGGCGATGGAGGAGGCGACGTTCCTGACGCGCTTCGCGAGCAAGGTCGTGGTCATCCACCGGCGCGACGAGTTCCGCGCGTCGCCGATCATGGTCGACCGCGCTCGCGAGAACGAGAGGGTCGAGTTCGTGCTGAATGCCGTCGTCGACGAGGTGCTCGGAGAGGGCAACGGGCATGTGACGGGTCTCAGGCTCCGCGACACGGAGACCGGCGAGACACGCGACATCGAGGCCGACGGCCTCTTCGTCGCCGTGGGTCACGATCCGAACACCGCGCTGTTCCTCGACTGGCTCGACCACGACGATCAGGGCTACCTCGTGACCGATCCGCGGTCGACGCGGACGAACATCGCGGGTGTCTTCGCGGCCGGCGACGTCCAGGACCACACGTATCGCCAGGCCGTCACCGCGGCCGGGTCGGGGACGATGGCGGCGCTCGACGCGCAGCGCTGGCTCGAGGAGCAGCGCCACCAGCCGGAAGTCGCCGTCGCGACGGCGTAGCCCTCCTAAGCCTCCGACCGCACCGCCCTCTAACCTCGCGCGCTGTGGGCGCACGCTGGCTCGACCTCATCGACCCGGCCCGGGAGGAGGTCCTTGCGACGCTTCCCGTCAGCGTCGACCCGGAGGTCATCGAGGCCCTGGTCGCTCGTTCGGCCGACGGCCGCGAGCCGCGCCCGCTGCTCGAAAGCCACGGCTCCTACGTGTTCGGCGTGCTCATGGCGGCGCGCCCGCTTCCGCACGAGGATCGCGTCAGCTACCTCGAGATCGATCTCGTCGCCATGCCGGGCGTGGTGGTGACCGTGCGCAAGACGCCGAGTGGCGGCGGCGATCCCTTCGACATCTCCGCTCTCCACTCCGCCTCGGAGCAGGACGCCGGGACAGGAGAGCTGGTCTATCGCCTCGTGGACGAGGTCGCAGAGTCGTTCCTCGATTCACTGGACGGCGCCTACGCGGAGATCGAGGAGCTCGAGGACGCGCTCGACACGTGGCCACCGAGCCGCGTCCGGACGCGACTGTCGGACCTGCGCCACGAGCTCCTGCATACACGTCGAACCGTGGCTGCGACCCGCGCCGGCGTCCGGCGCATCCTCGACGGACGAGTGGACGTAGGCGAGCACGCACTGTTCCCCCCGGTGGTCGAACGTCTCTTCGCGGAGACCTACGACACGCTCGTGCGCGTGACTGAGGAGCTGGACATCGCGCGCGACCTCCTCGCCGGCGTCCGCGATCACCACCAGTCGAAGGTCATCGAGGGGCAGGGCGAGGTGGCCAAGAAGCTGACGGTGATCGCAGCCCTCGTGCTCGTGCCGAGCTTCATCGTCGGCTACTACGGGCAGAACTTCGAGTCCGCGTTCGACAACGATTACTGGTCGCTCGGCGTCTCGACGGCGCTGATCGTCACGTCCACGGTCATCCAGCTCGCAATCTTCCGCTGGCGCCGCTGGATCTAGCGAAGCCGGCTCGAAGGACAGAGGTCCTCCACGACGCACTCCTCGCAGAGAGGTCGTCGCGCGTCGCAGATGCGTCGCCCGTGCCAGATGAAGAGATGCGGGAAACGAGCCCAGTCGGGGCGCGGCACCACTTTCTGGAGGTCGCGCTCGATCTTCACCGGGTCCTCCTGACGCGTCAGGCCGAGCCGTTGCGAGAGACGCCTGACGTGCGTGTCGACCACGATCCCCTGCGCGTGTCCCAGCTCCGACGACACGACGTTCGCGGTCTTGCGCGCGACGCCCGGAAGGCGGACGAGGTCCTCGAGCCGCCGCGGCACCTCGCCGTCGAACTCCTCGATGAGCGTCTCCATCGTGCCGCGGATCGCCTTCGCCTTCTGCCGGAAGAACCCCGTGGCGTAGATGTCCCGCTGGAGCTCCTCGATCGGGACGGCGAGGTAGTCCTCGGGCCGCCGGTACTTCTCGAAGAGCACCGGCGTGACCTTGTTGACGTTCACGTCGGTGGTCTGCGCAGAGAGCATCACGGAGACGAGCAGCTCGAGGTCGCTGCGGAACCGAAGCGCGATCTCCGCGTCGAAGTGCTCCTCCGCGAGACGGTCGATGATCGGGACGATGCGCTCTCGCCTCCGGCCGACCCCGCGACGGCGCGCCTCGCGGACGTAGCTACGCGGCACGCAGCGACTCGAAGTAGGCCGTCGTCTCGTCCGAGCCGGGCGGGTCGAGGAGATACGCGACCGCCTGCTCGTCGACCGGCGCGCCGATCACCTCGATCGCAGCGACGCACGCCTCCACGTCGTACTCACTCCGCCGGAACTCGACGCGAGGCCCGAGCAGCGCCCAGTACGCGCCACGCATCCCCTCGTACGGCATGCCCACACTTCCGGGATTCACCACACGAAGGCCGCTCGAGAGCGTTCTGTCGTACTGCATGTGCGTGTGCCCACAGATAAGGACGTCCTCGTCGATCAGCCCAAGTAGCGTGACCAGCTCTTCGTCCGGCGTGATCCGCGTGTAGATCGGCGTGTCCGCGACCGGCGTCGAGTGACATACGAGGACGCTGCCTAGCCCGTCCACCTCGAGCTCGAGGGTCAGTGGCCACGCGACCACCTCGGCGATCCTGTTCGAGCCGAGGCGCTCGACGTTCCACGAGGCCTGCTCGGCGCTGAACCGTTCGACCTCTTCGGTGCGATCGGCGTTCCCGTGCACCAACCGCGCGCCGGCAGCGTCGAGAAGGTCGAATACCTCGGCAGGCCACGGGCCGCTGACGGTGTCGCCCGCGACGACGATCTGGTCGACCCCCTCGCGCTCGATGTCCGCGAGCACGGCCTCGAGCGCAGGCAGGTTCCCGTGGATGTCGCTGATCGCGGCGACGCGCACGCCGCGAGGCTACCGCCCGTGAACGAACGGAAGTCGCGGCCCAGCGCACACGAGATCGAGCGCAGGGCAATCCGCGCACACGAACTCGCTCGGCGTCGGCCGGAAATCGCCGGCGCGGATCCGGGCGATGGCGGCGGAGAGCTCTCCTTCGAGGCGCTCCACGTCAGCGAGCGTGAAGGACGTCGAGACGACTGCATCGGGCGATTCGAGGAACTGGTATGCGACCTCGACGTCCGTTGCGCCGCTGCGCAGGCATACGAGGGCGTAGACGAGCCTCTGGAGACCGTATTCGGCGTCCACGATCTCGGCCGGATCGCGGCCGTCGAGCGCGTTCGACTTGTAGTCGACGACGAGCGCGCGATCTCCCTGCTGCCAGAGGACGTCGAGACGGCCACGGATCAGCACGCCGTCGTGCTCGAACACGAACGGCCGCTCGGGACGGGCGCCGGAGAGCTTCGCGAGCCTTTGGGCCAGGGCGGACGCGCAGTACGCGTCGACGAGGACGGCGATACGATCGAGCTCGTCGTCTCCCACGTCCGGATACCAGTCGCGGACGGCGGCATCGAGATTCGCCCGCGGAGGAGTCGACGGGTCGTCGAGCGGCACGAGCTCGAGCAGGCGGTGCACCGCATCGCCGATCTCGGTCGCGGCCAGACCGCCGTCGCCGCCTTCGCTGCGCACGGGCTCACGGCGTGGGAGGCCGAGAACGCGCTCGGCGTAGAAGCGGTACGAGCAGCGCTCGAAGAGCGCGAGCGCACTGTACGAGAGGCGCCGAACGTCGTGGACGGGCGGCTCCGGAATCTCGGCGAGGCCGGGCAGCTCGATCCCGAGGCGCGTGCGCCCGGTTGGGAGCTCGTCGAAGAGCCGAAGCTGTGACTCCGAATCGTCAGCCAGCTCCACGGCGACCTCCTCGTCGACGACCTCTTCGGCAGGCGTGTAGCGCGCGACCGTCAGCACGAAGCGCGCGTCGCCGCGCACCAGCTCGACGGGAGCGTCGTCGGCCCCGGTCACGATCTCCCGTGCGTCGAGGCGGTCGAGCACCCAGCCGATCGGCGTGGAGCGATCCGCCGTCCGCTCCGGATCGATCGCGCCGGAGACGACGAGGCGGTCGATCGCCCGCGTCATCGCGACGTAGTACAGGCGCAGCCGCTCCTCGCGCTCCTGATCGCCGGCCGCCTGCCGGACATCATCCCAACCGAACACAGGCCGGCGGTCGCCACGCGTCGGGTGCACCATGCGGAAGCCGAAGCGACCATCCGACAGCGCGACGATCTCGTCCGGGCCGCTTGGGCCACCCACGTCGCGACCGGCGTCCGCGACCACGACTACCTTGAATTCCAGGCCCTTCGCCGCATGGATGGTGAGCAGCCGCACGGCACCGCCGCCCTCCTCCTCGGCGACGGCTTCCAGCTCCTTCGCGCCGAGCGCGTCCTGGTCGCGCACGAAGCGGACGAAGCCCTCGATGTCCGCTCCCCGGATCGCCTCGTACTCGCGCGCGAGCCGCCCGAGCTTGCGGAGGTTCGCGAAGCGACGGCTCCCGTCCCAGCGCGCGAGCACAGCGAGGTCGTAGTCGTGCTCGCCGGCGATCCGGTCGCACAGAGCCTCGAGCCCGACCCGGGCGGACGCGCGCACGAGGCGCTCGTAGCGTTGGAGGAACGCGCGCAGCAGGCGCTCGTCACCGGACTCGAGCCCTTCGGGAAACGAGCGCTCGAGCGCGGTGAAGAGCGGCCGGCGCGTTGCGTTTCGGCGCAGCAGCACGAGCGTGTCGTTCGAGACGCCGACGAACGGCGACGCGAGCACGGTCGTCAGCGCGACGTCGTCGTAGCGGTTGTGCAGCAGCCGCAGGTACGCGAGCAGGTCTACGACCTGCTGCTGCCCGAAGTAGCCGCGGCCGGTCGCGCGGAAGGTCGGCAAGCCTTCGCGCCTGAGCGCCTCCTCGTAGCGCTCCGCGTCGGTGCCTGCGGCGAAGAGCACGACGATCTCTCCTGGCTCGGCCTCGCCCGAGTCGACGAGCTCGTGCACGCGGCTCGCGATGCGTCGCGCCTCGCCCATGCGCCAGTGCTCCGGCGCGTCGACGAAGCTCGCCTTGTCGGTGACGAGCAGCTCCACCGGATGGCCGAACACCGGGTCGGGAAACTCTGCCGAGGCGGCGAGGGGTTGGTACTCGTCCCCGAACGCATCGCCGAACAGGTGGTTGATCGCTGCGAGCACCTGCGGGCGAGAGCGGTAGTTCCGGGTTAGGGCGAGCAGGCTCTCCGCGGTTGCGCGGCGCTCGCGGAAGACCTCGAGGTCGGCGTGCCGGAAGCCGTAGATGGACTGGAACTCGTCCCCCACCGTGAAGACCTCGGTGAGGTCGGGATGTGCCACGAGGTCGATCAACTCGCACTGCAAGCGGTTCGTGTCCTGGAACTCGTCGACCATGACCATGCGAAAGCGCAGCTGCGTCGCCTCGCGGACCTCGGCGTCGTCACGGAGCAGGTCGCGCGCGGCGAGCTGGAGATCCTCGAAGTCGACCGCAGACTCGCGCCGCTTCGCGGAGGCGTACTCGGTCGCGAAGCGCTCGAGCAGCTCCTGCAGCAGGTCGCGGTCGTGCGCGGCGAGCTCCTCGAGCGCGGCCCGCTCGGCCGCCTTGCGCGCCGACTCGAACGCCGCGGCGCGAACGCCGCGTGTCGCGAACGCGCTGAGATCGACGAGCTTCTCCGGAAGGGAGCCCGCGGTTGCGACCCGCAGCGCCTCGCCGGCGTTGCGTCGCTGCGTATCCGTCGCGGACGGATCGCCCTCGAGCAGCTCTGCCTCGGCGCGAAGACGCGAGAGGGCGTCGTCGACGCTCGGACGCTCGCCGAGCTCGAGCACGAGCGGTCGACCCGCGGAGCGGAGCGTCTCGTAGACGCCCGTGAGCATCCGCCGCAGGCCGTTTGCGCGGTAGGTCGCGAGCAGTCGGAGCCGCTCGGGCTCTTCGCCGGCGCAGAACGCTTCGAGCGCACGCGCGAACGCCTCGCCGCGCAGCACCACCGCGCCTGCATCCACGAGCTCCCGGAAGCGCGGGTCGAGGCCGGCCGGGAACGGATGCGCGCGCAGAAGCCGGTTGCAGAAGCCGTGAATCGTGGAGATCCACGCCGCGTCGAGCTCACGGGCGAGGTCGGGCCGCCCGCGCTCGCGCAGCGCGGCTCGGATGCGCGTGCGGAGCTCACCCGCAGCCTTCCGCGTGTAGGTGATGACCAGGATCGAGTCCACGTCGACGCCGCGCTCGCAGACGGCACGCACGTAGCGCTCGACGAGCACCGACGTCTTGCCGGTGCCGGCGCCAGCCGAGACGAACACCGACCCCTCCGCCTCGACCGCAGCGAGCTGGTCATCGTTGAGTAGCGACTCGACCTCGACGATCGTCATGCCCGCTGCACCCGGCACATCGGCCAGAGGTCGCACCACGCAGGACAGCCGTCGCCCTTCGGATCGTGCCGGACGTCGCCCGTGCGGATCCGCCCTGCATTGTCCGCCGCGCGCTCTCGCGCCGCCTCGACCTGAGCCCAGAACGTCTCCTCGTCGAGGTAGTCGTCTCTCGCGAAGCCCGGCAGGTCGTCGCGAGCGTCGTCCCGCAGCATCCCGCGCGTGAGCCGGCGTCCCGCAAGCGCCCGGTAGACGCCGCCGAGCGGCTCGACTCCGACGAGATCGCGCAACGCAAGGATGTACAGCGGGATCTGGAGGCGCAGCTCACGATCGATCTCTCGCGCGGAGTGCGCACCCTTCCCCGACTTGTAGTCCTGGACGATCCCGCGGGCGCTGAACGGGTCGATGTCGATCCGGTCGATCTTCCCGGAGAGGTACACGTCGTCCGCGAGCGGAAGACCCCGTTGGAGCTCCGGCGCCGCGCGCTCCGATCCGAAGGCGACCTCGAGCCGGCGTGGCACGAAGCCCACGTCCGATGCCGCCTCGTCGCGAAGGAAGCCTTCGAGATCGGCGCGCAGCGTGTGGCGCAACTCCGCCGCCTGCAGGTCGGTGAGGTCGAGCCTGACCCCGGACTCGAGCGCCGCATCGAGGAAGCGGTGCACGAGCGCCGTCGCCGCATCGAGATTCTCCGGCGTGACGCGCTCGGAGTCGAGCTCGCGCGGAAGCGCCGCGTAGAAGCGGTGCAGCGTCGTATGCAGGACCTGGCCTCGCAGAAGCGGATCGGGTTCGGCGTCGATCCGCTTCGGATCGATCACCCGCTCGAAGAGCCACGCCGATGAGCAGTCCGCGAAGCGCTCGAGCTCCGTCGCGGAGAAGACCGTCTTGGCGGCGAACGGCTCGAGCACGACGGCGTTCCGCAGCATCGTCGCGCGGTCGAAGGCCGCTCGGGCGCGGTCGAGCCGGCGCGACCAGTCGTTTGCGGCCGCGAGCGCGTACGCACCCTCCACGTCCTCCGCAGCGAGCCGCACGACGGCACGGAGCCGCTCGCGCTCGCTCGGCGCCGACTCGAGCGGCCACGTCAGCGCCGAGAGGGAGCGCCGTCGCGTCGCGCGCTGGACGTCTGCGTCGTCGAAGAGCGACCTGACGTCCTCCCAGAACGGACTCGCCTCGCGCGGCGACCCCTCGTCTCCGGCCGCCTCGCGTACCAGGACGAGTCGCTGCGCTGCTCTCGTGCAGGTCGTGTAGAAGAGGTAGCGGTCTCGCGACACCGTGTCCGGACGCTCGAGCCGACCCCCGAGCTCACGGCGCGTCTCGTCGTCGATCAGCGGCGACGGCCTGGCCCGGCGCGGGAACGCACCTTCCTCGAGCCCGAGCACGAAGACGACGTCGAACGCCCGTGTTCGCACGTGCTCGTGGTCGAGGACCGCGACATTGCCCGTCGACGGGCTCTCGGGCGCGACCCACGTTCGCTCGAGCGCCGCGACGATGTCCTCCTCGCCGACCGCGAGGCCGCGCTCGGCGAGGGCCTGCAGCTCGTCGAGCGTGCGCACGGCCACGCGCTCGGCGCGAGCATCGGCACGGGCGTCGTCACCGACGGGGGGAGACTCGACGCCCCACGCGTTTCGCACCATCGACTCCACGAGGTCGCGCACCGCCGCGACGGGATCGTCGGCCGCGCGCAGGGCTACGAGCGCGGGGATGTGCGCGCCACGCAGGCGCTCACTCTCCTCGTCGACGCGATCCGGATTCGCGATTGCGCGCCCGCGGAGCCGCCCCTCCACGAAGTCGACGGATCGACGCTCGAGCCCCGAGAACGGCGTGCGCAGGAACGCGAACAGGTCGCCGCGCGTGCCGCCGAGCCACGCATACCGGAGCAGCGAGAGCTGCGCTCGGCCGATCGCCGTATCCCCGAGGCGGCGACCGTGCTCGATGGCGAACGGCACGTGGAGCTGCGACAGCGCCGCTCCCAGCGGTGCGCGCCAGCGGTCGGGCGAGTCACAGACGATCGCGACGCGCTCCGGCGCGAGCCCGCCTCTCAACAGAGCGGCAACCTCGCTCGCGAGGAGCTCCACGGTTCCCCGTATCCCGGCGCCCTCGAGGAAGCGGATCGCTCCATCGAGCGGCGGGGCAGCTGCTGGCTCGTCGGAGAAAAGCCAGCGCTCCAGGTGGGCGAGCGCCGCAGGGAGAGGGCGTACGGGCACAGCCGGGCGCGGCAGCTCCTGGATCCTCCCACCTGCGAGCCGCGCGAGATCCTCGACCGTCTGCTCGAGTGTCTCGAAAGCGGCGCGCCCGGGCTCGTACGGGATCGAGACGGTGACATCCGTTCGCGCCGAGAGCGCCTCGAGCAACGCCCACTCTGCGCCGGTCAGATCCTCGAAGCCGTATGCGAAGACGGGCGCGCCCGTCCATGCATCGAGATCGCTCCGGAGCCGCTCGACTGCACGCCGACGCATGCCGTCGCGATCCTGCAAGCCCAGCGCGGCGAGCTCGCTCCGGTACGAGACGACGAGCTCGAACAGCTCGCGAGCGAGCGAGTCCGGCTCGGCCAGCGCCGACTCCACCTCCGCGATCGTATGCAGCAGCGTGTCCGCGAAGCCGGCGGTCGCGGCGGACGTGCGCAGGCTCTCGAGCTCGACCCCCGCAATGGCGCGCCGCGCCGCGAACGTGCGCTGGATCTCGGATGCAATGCCGCCTCCGTACGGATCCACGCCCGCCAGTTGACGGAAGAGGTCGTCGAACGTCCCAACGGTGCCGGCAAGCAACGCCGGCCGCCGCTGAACGAGGTCACGCTCGATGCGGTCGACGTCGACGCGGTTCGGGACGACGAGCCACGGCTCGCGCTCGAGCACGTCCAGGTAGCGCTCCAGGAGCAGCGCGACCTTGCCGACGTGAGCCGGCCCCAAGACGAGCGAGAGACCCATCGGTCCATCGTAGTCCCGGCTTCGGGCGCAACTTCGTACGCCGGGAACCCGGTCCGTGCAAAGAGCGTCGAAACCGCACGGGAGGACTCGTGCGGAGCGCTGTGGGGGTCAGGATCAATCCTGACCCCCACGCACCCGGAGCGTTCGTTACGCCATCGACTTCGGCCTGCGGCCGCGCCGCGCTACCTGCTGGCCCGGCATGCCGGCCGCGCAGTCGTCGCAGAGGTCGGCCTGCTTCGAGCCGCGTCGAGCGTCCTGATAATTGATGCGCAACACTGCGCCGCGGCTCTCGGGAACTTCCTTGCTGCAGTTGTCGCATACGAGGATCGTCTTTCGCGCCATCAATTTCTCCTTCGTCTCATGCTTCGATGTCGCGCAAGCGTAGAAAAGTCATCGCGAAAACGCAAGTAAAAGAGTCGATAGTCATTATCACGCCGATCCACGAGTAGGATGCCGTCGTGCAAACCGTGGCAATCCTCGAAGGCGACCAGACTGGACAGGAGCTCCTCGATGAAGCCCTGCGGACGCTGGCACATGACGTCATCGGCGTCGAGCTCGAGTTCCTGCGCTTCGACCTCTCGCTCGAGGGTCGCCGTGCAACGAGGAACGCGGTCGTATACGAGGCGGCGGCGGCGGTCCGGGAGTACGGCTTCGGCCTCAAGGCCGCGACGGTCACCCCCGAGGGGGCGGGCGACGTGGGCTCTCCCAACCGCATCCTGCGCGAGGAGATCGGCGGGAAGGTCATCGTCCGGACCGGTCGGCGCATTCCCGGCGTCGTGCCGCTCGGCGGAGTGCATGCGCCGATATCCGTCGTGCGCATGGCCGTCGGCGACGCGTACGGCGCCAAGGAATGGCGCGAGGGCGAGGGAGACGACGAGGTTGCCCTAAGGACGGAGCGGATCGAGCGGCGCATCTGCCACGCCGTCGCGGAGTTCTCGTTCCGGCAGGCCGAGCGCATGGGCGCGAAGGTCTTCGGCGGGCCGAAGTACACGGTGAGCCCCATCTACGAGGGGATGCTCAAGGAGGAGATGGACGAGGCGGCCGCGCGGCACCCGGACGTGCCGTACGAGCCGCAGCTCATCGACGCGACCTTTGCGCTGCTCATCTCTTCGAGCGGCGCGCCGATGGTCATCCCGGCCTTGAATCGCGACGGCGACATCCTCTCGGACCTCGTCTTGCCGCTGTTTGGCTCCATCGCAGGCTCCGAGTCGCTGCTCGTCGCGTTCGGCGACGACTACGTCCCGAGTGCGCTGATGGCGGAGGCGGCGCACGGCACGGCCCCGGCGCTCGAGGGAAAGGACGTCGCGAATCCGATGGCCATGATCCTCGCGGGCGCTGCCCTGCTCTCGCACGCCGAGGACGAGCGCGCGCAGACTGCGGGCCGCGCCATCCGGGAGGCGGCCCTGGAAGCGGTGGCGGACGGCACGAGGACTGCCGATCTCAGCGGGCATTCGAGCACGACCGACTTCACGGACGAGGTCATTCGCCGCACCCGCACGAAGCTCGACGTGTGGGCGTCTCTCTGAGCTTGCCCGCAGATCGGAGATTCGCTCGCGCGAACCTCCGATCGCGAAGACCCCTGAAGGCGCACGCTGTTGCAGCCGCGCCGCAGCACATCCAAAGCCGTCCCGCGCGCTGAGGACAATAGAGTTCCCGCGGCATGCGCGTCGCTGTTCCGAAGGAAACGGCTCCCGGCGAGCGCCGTGTCGCGCTCGTTCCCGAGACCGTCTCGAAGCTCGGTGACGGGTTTCAGGTGCAGGTCGAACGGGGTGCCGGAGCGGCCGCGGGATTCGTCGACGAGGCCTACGCCGAGGCGGGCGCAGAGCTCGTCGAGGGATCGGTCGCCGTCCGCGCCGACTGCCTTGCGTGCGTCCGCTCGCCGTCCGCCCAGGTCGTCGCCTTGCTCTCGGAGGGGACCGTCGTCGTCGGCTTCCTCGAGCCGCTCACGGATCAGGCGGGGATCGCCCGCCTGCGCGAGCGTGGTGCGGTCGCGTTCGCGATGGAGTCGATCCCGCGCATCACGCGCGCGCAGTCGATGGACGCTCTCTCGTCGCAGGCGACCGTCGCGGGTTACAAGGCCGTGGTCCTGGCCGCCGACCGCGTGCCGCGCCTCTTCCCCATGCTCATGACCGCCGCCGGAACGATCGCACCGGTGCGCGCGCTCGTCATCGGCGCCGGAGTCGCCGGGCTGCAGGCGATCGCAACCGCGCGCCGGCTCGGCGCCGTCGTGTCGGCATTCGACGTACGCCCCGCCGTCCAGGAGCAGGTCGAGAGCCTCGGCGCCTCGTTCCTCGATCTCGGCGTCCGCGCCGAGGAGACCGCAGGCGGCTACGCGACCGAGCTAACCCCCGAGCAGCAGGCGCAACAGCAGAGCGCGCTCGAGGAGAGGATCCCCGACTTCGACGTCGTCGTGACGACGGCCGCCGTTCCGGGACGACCGGCGCCGAAGCTCATCCCGCGCAGCGCGGTCGAGAACATGCGTCCGGGCTCGGTCATCGTCGACCTCGCAGCCGAGACCGGCGGGAACTGCGAGCTCACCGTGCCCGGCGAGGACGTCGAGCACGGTGGCGTGATCGTCATCGGGACGACCAACCTGCCGTCCACGATGGCGTTCCATGCGAGCCAGCTCTACTCCCGCAACGTCGGCGCGCTCCTCGCGCATCTCGCACCCGACGGCGAGCTGACGCTGGACTGGGACGACGAGATCACGAGCGGCGCCTGCGTCACGCGCCCGGAGGGCGGCCAGTGAGCAACGCTCGCCTTCGGCTCGCGTTCGCGGGGGAAACCATGTTTCCCCCGCGTGCCCCCTTCTTCCTCAGAGCGTGGGGGACCTCCCGGTTCGCCACAACGGAGATTGCCCGATGAGCCAGCTGACATTCGTCCTCGAGCTGACGATCCTCGTGTTGGCCGCGTTCCTCGGCTTCGAGGTGGTGTCGAAGGTCCCGACGATGCTGCACACCCCGCTCATGTCGGGGACGAACTTCATCCACGGCATCGTGATCGTCGGCGCGATCCTGATCCTCGGCTTCGCGGACGACACCTTCACGAAGGCCGTCGGCTTCGTCGCGATGGCGCTCGCGACGGCCAACGTCGTCGGCGGCTGGTTCGTCACGGACCGGATGCTCGAGATGTTCAAGCGGCGGCCAGAGCCTAAGAAGGACGACGCGTGATCTCGGATCCCGACGTCCTTTCCCTTCTCTATCTCGTTTCGATCGTCTGCTTCATCCTCGCGCTTCGCTTCCTCTCCTCTCCGAAGCATGCGCGGCGCGGCAACTGGCTCGGAGGAGTGGGGATGCTCGTTGCGATCGTGACGACGCTGCTCGTCGAGGGGATCTCGAACTGGGCCTTGATCGTCGTCGCAGCGGCGATCGGGAGCGTCGTCGGCGTGATCGGCGCACGGCGCGTGAAGATGACCGCGATGCCGCAGATGGTGGCCCTGTTCAACGGGGTCGGCGGCGGCGCGGCCGCGCTCATCGCGCTCGCGGAGTTCCACGAGCTCGACGGCGTGCTCGTGTGGGACGAGGCTCTCTCCGTCGCGCTCTCCGCGCTGATCGGGTCGATCTCGTTCGCGGGCTCGCTCGTCGCGTTCGCCAAGCTGCAGGAGCTGGTCAGCGGTCGGCCGATCGTCTTCCCCGGCCAGAACGTCGTCAACGTATTGGTCCTCGGCGGCGCTGCAGCGCTCGGGGTCGCGATCGTCGCCGGGCTCGAGGAGCAGTGGGCCGTCGTCGCGCTGATCCTGCTCGCGCTCGTCTTCGGCGTCATGTTCGTGCTCCCGATCGGTGGAGCGGACATGCCCGTCGTCATCTCGCTCCTGAACGCGTTCACCGGCCTCGCCGCCTCGGCGACCGGCTTCGTCCTGGACTCGACGGTGCTCATCGTCGCGGGGATGCTCGTCGGCGCGTCGGGAACGCTGCTGACGCTGCTGATGGCGAAGGCAATGAACCGCTCGATCGCGAACGTGCTCTTCGGCGCGTTCGGCCAGGTGCAGGCCGGCGCCGGGCACGCACGCGCCGACGACGGCCGCACCGTGCGCGCGACGAGCGCGGACGACGTGGCGGTGCAGCTCTCCTTCGCGCGAAAGGTCGTCGTAGTACCCGGATACGGAATGGCCGTCGCGCAGGCGCAGCACGACGTGCGGCAACTCGCAGACCTGCTCGAAGAGCGTGGCGTGGACGTGAAGTACGCGATCCACCCGGTCGCGGGGCGAATGCCCGGGCACATGAACGTCCTTCTCGCGGAGGCGAACGTCCCGTACACGCAGCTCTTCGAAATGGACGACGTCAACCCGGAGTTCCCGCAGACCGACGTGGCGCTCGTGATCGGTGCCAACGACGTCACGAATCCCGCGGCGCGCAGCGATCCGGCGAGCCCGATCTACGGCATGCCCATCCTCGACGTCGACAAGTCGGCCAGCATCATCGTGATGAAGCGCTCGATGAATCCCGGCTTCGCGGGAATCGACAACGAGCTCTATCTCGATCCCAAGACGACGATGCTCTTCGGCGACGCGAAGGAGTCGGTGCTCAAGCTGATCTCCTCCGTGAAGTCGTCGTGATCCCTGTCTTCCGGGCCGCCGACGTCGAGCGCGCGGTCTCTCCGCACGAGGCCTATGACGCTGTGCGTGGCGCTTTCGAGGCGCACGCCCGCGCGACCTGGTCGATGCCGTCCAAGGTCTACGTATCGAACTACCCGGCCGGGGACTTCCGCGCGATGCCGGCGATCGGCGACGGGCATGCGCTGCTCAAGTGGGTCACCTCGTTCCCAGGGAACCCCGCGCGCGGGCTGCCCACGGTCACGGGGCTCGTACTGCTGTCTGACGCCGAGGACGGCCGCCTGCTCGCGGTGCTCGATGCGGCCGCCGTAACCGCTCTCCGAACGGCCGCAGCCGGCGTGCTGGCCGCCGACATGCTCTGCCGCGCCGAGGCGTCGTCGTACGCAGTGATCGGGGCCGGGATCAACGGCGCCGAGACGGCCCGGATGCTCGTCGCGCACGGCGTGAAGCCGCTCGTGTGGGACGTCGACGCCGGCCGCGCGCAGGTCGTCGCCGAACGGCTCGGAGCCCGCGCCGCGTCCAGCGCCGCAGAAGCGCTCGCCTGCGAGATCGTGATTACCGTGACTCCCGGTGCGGAGGTGCTGTACGCGGAAGGCTCGCTCGAGCCCGGCCAGCACGTCTCGCTCATGGGCGCGGACGGGCCAGGGAAGGCCGAGGTCGCGATCGAAGAGCTTCGCCGTGCCCACCTCTTCTGCGACGACTGGGAGCAGGCGAGCCACGGCGGCGAGCTCGCGGCGGCCGTCTCGACGGGTGCTGTGACGCGCGGCGACGTCACGGAGCTCGGTGCGGTGCTCGTCGGCGAGGCCGACGGCCGCCGGAGCGCCCGCGACGTCACGCTCTTCGACTCGACCGGCTTGGCGATCCAAGATCTCGCAATCGCAAAGGCGGCGTACGCGAAGCGCGACCAGATCGAGCTGCAGACGATCGAGCTATGACGGGGAGAGAGGTATCTCGCCGTCGGGGCGAGACCTGCCTCGCCCTCAGTGCACGAGAAGCCGCGACGGCTCGAAGTGGTCGAGCAGCGGGTCGCGGTCGCCGAGAATCGCGCGAGCGACCAGGCGCCCCGATGCGAAGCCCAGCACGTTCCCGTGGCCCGAATAGCCTCCGGCCATCCAGAGCCTGTCGTCGCCTGCCACACGACCGACGACCGGTAGGAAGTCGAACACCATCCCGAAGATCCCGGCCCAGCGGTAGTCGATGCGGAGCGGGCGGCCAACGTGCTCCTCGACGAACCGCTCGAGAGCGTCCTGGACGACGGGGGTCGTGACCTCCTCCGCCGTGAACTCGGTGTCGAGCGACACGTCTCTGAAGCCGCCGGCGACGATCCGCCCGTCCGGTCGCTGATGCCAGTAGTCGAAGCCGTGCCGGCCATAGTGCGGAAGCTCGAAAAGCATCTCGGCGATCGGCTCGGTCGCGATGACCTGGCCGCGCGTCGGGACGACGAGGCCCTCAAGCTCTCCGAGCAGGCCGCTCGGGTAGCCGTCGGTCGCGACCACGACGACCTCGGCGCCTGTGTCCTCCAACGACGCGATGCGCGTGTGTTCTCGGATCTCGACTCCGGCCTCGGCTGCCCTGCCTGCGATCCGGCGCACGAGCCGAGCCGGCTGCAGGACGCCGTCGGGCGGATGGAAGAGCGCGGCCGGGTATCGGCCGGCGAGCGGGTGCGGCAGGTCCTCGCGCCACTCCGCAGTGAAGCCCGCGTCTGCCAGGGCGTCGTACTCCTCGCGCAGCTCGTCGCGCTCGTCGTCGTCGGCCGCAAGTCGCAGACTTCCCGTCCGGCGGAACGCGTCGCCCGCAAGCGCAGTGAGCGCGGCGAGCTCCGTCTCGGTCCAGCGCCAGATCGAGGCAGTCGCCTCTGCGCCGATCGACTCGACGAGCACGGGGTACGCAGCCGCGCCGCCCCGGAGCGCGAAGCCCCCGTTGCGCCCACTCGCGCCGCCGGCGATCTCGCGAGCCTCGAACAAGCGGACGCGCTTGCCCGCGTCAGCGAGCGCGAGTGCGCACGCGCAGCCCGTGATCCCGCCGCCGACGACGGCGACGTCCACGGTGCCGTCGACCACGACGCGTGGCAGCGGCTCGGTCGGCTCGTCGAGCCAGAACGACAGGGTCGACATGGCGTCGCGATCCTAGAGGCTTGATTCGGCCTAGACGGCTACTCGATAGACACCGTCCTCGAGCGTGACACGACCGGCGAGCTCGAGCTCGACGAGAGCGGCAGCTCCCGCACCGGCGTCGACGCCGGAGGCTCGAACCACCTCATCGCCGGTCAGGGCCCCGTCACCAAGCCGCGCGAGAATCGTCTCGGCGGTCAGCCCGAGCGACACCGCCATTGGCGCGGCTCGCTCGAGCCCGTAGACCTCGAGCACGTCGTCCACGCACGTCACCGGCGTGGCGCCGAGCCGAAGGAGCGCGTTCGTCCCTGCGGACAAGGAGCTCGTGATCTCACCTGGCACTGCCAGCACCTCGCGCCCCTCCTCGAGCGCAAAGTCTGCGGTGATCAGCGCGCCGCTTCGCTCGCGAGCCTCGACCACGAGCGTCGCTCGGCACAGGCCGGCGATGATCCTGTTCCGGGCCGGGAATCGCCACGGCGCAGGCTCGATGCCCGGTTCGTACTCGGAAACGACGAGGCCTGCCTCGACGATCCGGCACGCGAGCTCGGCGTGCGCCGCCGGGTAGTCGCGATCGATACCGCACCCGAGCACGGCAACGGTCGGCCCATCGCCCTCGAGCGCCCCGCGATGCGCGTCTCCGTCGATGCCGCGTGCCATCCCACTCACGACCACGAGTCCGGCACGAGCCAGATCCCGCGCGAGCGACCGAGTCACCGACCGGCCGTACGACGAGCAGGCGCGCGCTCCGACAACGGCTACGGCAGGCTGATGGAGTAGGTGCGGCCCGGCCGATCCGCGAAGGTAGAGCGTGGCCGGGGGATCGTGGATCGCCGCGAGCAGGCGCGGAAAGGCCGGATCGCGACCGCGCAGGCACTGGATCTCCGTCACGGTGCGGACAGCTCTCCGGGCATCCGATACGAGAGAGCCTCGGCGACGTGGGCCGGCTCGACCGCCGTCGCGTCGGCGAGCGCCGCGATCGTCCGCGCGACACGCGCGACCCGCGCACGGCCGCGTCCGGACAGTGGAAGCCGGTCGACCGCGCTCGAGAGAAGCTCCGACGCCGCATCAGTCCGGCGCGGCGGGGACGCTTGAAGGCGCGAGCGAGCGTCGCGAACCCGTTCGCGCACCGCTGACGACGCTTCCGCTCGCGGCGCCGCGAGCTCGGCGGCACGAGGCCGTGGCATCGCCACGGCGAGGTCGAATCGATCCAGCAGCGCCCGTGAGAGCTTCTCGCGATACGCGGAGAGTCGTTGCGCCGAGCACGAGCACTCGAGGCCTGGATCGCCTCGCCCGCCGCACGGGCACATGTTCATCGTCCCCACGAGTTGGAACCGCGCGGGGAAGAGCGCGTGGCCACCGACGCGCGCGACCGCGACGTAGCCGTCTTCGAGCGGTTGCCTGAGCGACTCCAGCACCGAGCGAGGGAACTCCGGGAGCTCGTCCATGAAGAGGACTCCACGATGCGCAAGGGAGATCTCCCCCGGGCGCGGGCTCGGTCCACCGCCGACGATCGCCGGCGCCGACGCGCCGTGATGCGGTGCGCGAAACGGGGGCACCGCGACGAGCACGCGTCCGGTCGGGACGACGCCTGCAACCGAATGGACGCGCGTCACCTCGAGTGCCTCCGGCCGGGTCAGCGGTGGGAGGATTCCTGGCAGGCGACGGGCGAGCATCGTCTTGCCCGTGCCCGGCGGCCCCATGAGCAGCAGGTTGTGCGCGCCTGCCGCGGCGATCTCGAGCGCTCGCCGCGCCCGCTCTTGGCCGCGCAGGTCGGCCAGGTCCGGTGTGACGGCGTCCTCGATCGCGCTTTCGTCGACCGGCTCGAACGACGGCGCGTCGATCCGGCCGCGCAGGTACTCGACCACTTCGTGGAGATGGGTCACCGGCACCGGGTCGATCCCGGCCAAAGCGGCCTCGGGTGCCGACTCCGCCGCACAGACGAGGCGCGTCAGCCCTGCGCGGAGCGCGCCCTCGGCGACTGCGAGCGTGCCGGAGACCGGACGGATGCGGCCGTCCAGACCGAGCTCGCCGACGGCAGCGTGCTCGGCCAGTCGCTCGGGCGGGATCTGCCTCGTCGCACCGAGCACCGCGAGCGAGATCGGCAGGTCGAAGCCTGCCCCCTCCTTACGCAGCGCGGCCGGGGCGAGGTTGACGGTGATGCGCCGGTTGAGCGGCCACTCGAGCGCGGCCGAGACGACGCCACTCCGGACGCGGTGCTTCGCCTCCTGGCAGGCACGGTCGGCGAGCCCGACGATCGCGAAGCCCGGAATGCCCGGCTGGAGGTGCGCCTCGACCTCGACCTTGCGCGGCTCGAGCCCGACGAGAGCCTGAGTCACGGCGCGCGCGAGCACGCCTCGAGGATGCCGCGAAGGCGGTCACGAGTGGTGACCGCCTTCGCGTAAAGAGAGCTACAAGAGTGCTACGGCGTGTAGCAGAGGACGTAGACCGTGAAGGTGCTGCCCGTGCCGCCGGTCGTACCGTTCACTCCAACGGCGGTGTATCCGACAACCTGGTTCTGCGCGTTGAGCTGCGGCTCGATCTCTCCCGTGTAGAGCTCGAGATCCGGGCTGTCGTCTCCCCATGACGTCCCGGCCGATATCGCGCGTTCATTGCTCTCACAGTTCCTGGTGACGCGCACTGACTCGACGCCCGTACCGCCCGGTGGGACATTCGCAAAGGCAGTCCGAACCGTGATCGCGCCGATAACGCCTGCCGGACCGGCGGGGCCGGCAGCGCCGGCCGGACCTGCTGGTCCCTGCGGTCCCACCGGGCCCGCTGGAAGCTGACCCGCTGCGAAGTCGGAACGGAGCAGCGACCTCGGCCTGACCTTGGCCGAGTTGATTGCGTTGTTCGTGATCTTCGGATTCGTGACGGCGTTGTTCCTCAGCTGAGGCGTGCCCACGCTGTTTCGCGCGAGCTGGCTGACCGCTGCCATGCTCGTCCCGCCGAGTGCGACGAGGAGTGCGAGGCAGGCGACAATCATCGCCGGCGACGGCCGGCGCAAGAGCTTTCTCATGTCGTAGACCCCTTTCTCATGACGTCGAGCCAGGCTACCCGGTCGCCGGTCGATCCCTGTCGAGCCAACGGACCTCTTACGTTTCTCGTACACAGACCAGAACCGACTCGAAGTACTCGCCCGAGCGCCTGCCCGTCCGGCGGTTGACGTGCCGCTCGAGCCGTTCCGCGAGGCGCAGGCCACTCTTGCGCAGGATCTCGGCATACAGGTCTCGGCGATCGTTCACGACCACGAGCACAGGAGCGCCGTCGGCGAGCTGCGCCGAGCTGCGCGCGAGCACGGTGGAGACGCCGTCGACGTAGCGCTCGATCACACGCCGGCTGGTGCCGGCCGCGGCTGCGCCGAGCTCCCGCTCGCGCCGGTCGTCGAGCCCGAGGATCTCGTAGGCGTACCGATGCTGCTCGTGGTAGTCGATGAGCCCTGGATAGGGCGGCGAGGTGACGATCGCGTCGAACGACCCCTCGAGGTCGACGCTGGTCGAGTCACCGTGGAGGACCCGCGCCGTGCGCCCGTGCGTGCGCACCTCCTGGAACGTCTCGAGCCGCTCGAGCGTGTCGAGCAGGTAGCGGGAGAGGAACTTGCCGGCCTCCTGCACGGGGGTGCAGGTGCGCCGATGCTTGTGGCACCAGTACGGCTCGCGCTGTGGCTCGCGCGGGAAGTCGAGGTCGAAATGGGTCGTCAGGCGTGCCGAGCGCGCCGCCCGCGCGAGCACGACCCGAAGCACGTCGGCATGCTCGTAGTCGTCGACGATCGAGCGGAACCGGAGAAGCTCGGCGGCCGCGTGGGGCGCGAACCACTCCCGGACGTATCCCGTCGCCCGGGCACGCGATCGCCCGCCGCGAGCCAGAGCGTGGCGGAGATCGGCCTCGAGGCGGTCGAGGTCGTACTCGGCGGTCTTCACGCGCATCAAGAGGCAGTTGAACGCGGCGACGTCTACGCCGACCGCGTCGTACCCGGATTCGAGGCACTGCACGAGCGTGGTCCCCGATCCGGCGAAGGGGTCGACGACGCGTCCACCCGGGCGAACGTACCGCTCGAGGAGCGCCTCCACGAGCTGCGGGACGAACTTTCCGAGGTACGGATGGAGGCGGTGCACGTGCTTCGTGCGCTCGCGCTCGGGCAGCTCGGCCTCCGACCACGAGAGGTGCAGGTCGGCGGCGAGGTCGTCGTAGAGGACGGCCTGTGTCGGCATGCACGCTCCTTCGCTGCCCGCGCGCGCGGTCCTACGTCAGCGGCACCCGCTCGACCCGCCTCCCGCGCACTCCGGCGGCCTCGAGGCCGAGCTCCAGAGACGCGAGCTCGGGGTGGCGCGAGTGCCAACCTGCCGCAGCGGCGTGGACGCGCCGCACCTTCTCCTCGTCGATCATCTCGAGCGGGTCGCCGTAGGCCGCGCCGCGCTTCTCCTTCACCTCGACAACGAGCAGCCGCATGCCGCGGCGCAGTATCAGGTCGAGCTCGTACCGCCCCACGCGCGCGTTCGCCTCGAGGAGGCGGTACCCGCGAAGCCTGTAGTGGAAGAGGGCGCGGCGCTCGCCGCGGTTCACGCCGCCTCGACGGCGGCGTAGCAGCGAGCCTGGAAGGAGCGGCGATGGAGCTCGGACGGCCCGAACGAGCGCACCGCCTCGTTGTGCGCCGGCGTGATGTACCCGACGTGCGAGACGAACCCGTAGTTCGGGTACAGGGCGTCGAGGCGTCGCATCACCCGGTCGCGGACGACCTTCGCGACGATCGACGCGGCTGCGATCGCGGCGCTGCGGGCGTCGCCGTCGACGACGGCACGGTGCGGCGGCGCGCTCGGCCCGAGTCGGAAGCCGTCGACCAGACAGGCGTCCGCCGGAGGATGCAAATCGGAGAGAACCGCCCGGAGGGCCGCAAGGTTCGAGCAGTGCAGGCCGTTGCGGTCGATCGCGCCGACGGACACGATCCGAACGCTGATGGCCGATGCGCATGCACCGACCGCCTGGAACAGCTCCTCGCGCTCCGCCACCGATACCTGCTTGGAGTCGTTCAGGGTGGACAGCGGGCGCACGCGCGAGCCGCGCAACGCCTCGTAGTCGAGGAGAACCCCCGCGACGACCAGCGGGCCGGCGAGAGAGCCCCGCCCGGCCTCGTCCGCGCCCGCTACGAAGCGGACGCCGAGCTTGCGATCGAAACCGAGGAGTCGCTGGCCGCTGGATCGAGCCACGCGGCGGAGTGTACGAGCTAGCTCTGCCGGAGCTCGCGGACGCGCGCCTTCTTCCCCACTCTCTTGCGCAAGTAGTAGAGCTTGGCGCGCCGAACGTCGCCGATGGCGACGACCTCGAGCTTCTCGATCTTCGGCGAGTGGAGGGGGAACGTGCGCTCGACGCCGACGCCGAAGGACTGCTTCCGCACCGTGAAGGTCTCGCGGAAGCCGGAGCCCTGGCGCTTGAGGCAGATGCCCTCGAAGACCTGGATCCGCTGGCGGTTGCCCTCGATGACCTTGAAATGGACGCGCAGCGTGTCCCCTGCCTTGAACTGCGGCAGGTCCGTGCGCATGTTGCGCTGCTCGAGGCTCTCGATAATCGTGTTCATCGCAAGGGAACCGGCCCGGAAGGCCGCAGCATGTTAGCGGAAGGAAATCCGCTGGGGCGGCCAATAGGTCATGAAGACGGGCCCGATGAGGTTCGCCTCGGGCACCGAGCCCCAGACACGTGAGTCACAGGACTGCGAGCGGTTATCTCCCATCACGAAGTAGTGGTCCTGCGG
Source organism: uncultured Gaiellaceae bacterium (assembly GCA_963787855.1). Taxonomy (GTDB): domain Bacteria; phylum Actinomycetota; class Thermoleophilia; order Gaiellales; family Gaiellaceae; genus GMQP-bins7. Next base: position 476,236 of record CAWBER010000003.1, on the reverse strand, counting down.
AACGCGGAACGTATCCTCGGGACCGATGTCCCGCCGGTCGTTCTCGATGTACGGCTCCTCCAGGCGCTTTCCGTCGATGTAGACGAACGCGGCGCCTCGACGAAGTCGGACTCCGACCCGCTCCCCTGGCAGCCCGATGATGCGCTTCACGAACGTCCCGCCCGCACCGCACTTGGCCTTGGCTGCAGGGGGCGTCTCGAAGACGACGATGTCGCCGCGCTCCGGGTCGCGGAAGTGGTAGATGAAGCGGTTCGCGAGCACCCGGTCCGAGAAGCGCGACTCGCATCCGGGAGCCGGACGTGCGCAGTGCAGCGTCGACTCCATGGACGACGACGGGATGCGGTACGGGTTCACCACCCACGCCTTGATCGCCAGGACGATCGCGACCGCGCCGACGATGGTCACGATCCAGTCGACGGTGATCCGCAGCCTGCGCGGCAGGCGCCCCGTGACCCGGTCGAGCGGGTGGTGGAACTCGTGGTGCTCGCCCGAGCCGTCGTCCGCAGCCGAGGGCGGTGGCACGGGCCACGAGAACGGCGGAGCGGGAGGCGGCGGCGAGCGGTACGCGCTCGGCATCCTCCACTCATCGGGCGTCTCGCGCGGGATCTCCCGCTCTTCGGTGTCGCTCACCGGATGGCCCTGACGTGGTCGCGGCGCCATTCGTCGATTCGCGCGTGGTCGCCGGAGAGGAGGATCTCCGGCACCGTCCAGCCACGGAACTCGGCCGGGCGTGTGTAGTGCGGATACTCGAGACCGCCGTCGAGCGCTGCCGAAAAGCTCTCCACCTCGCCTGAGCCTTCGGTGAGCGCTCCCGGAAGCCTGCGCGCGACCGCGTCCACGAGCGCGAGCGCCGGAATCTCCCCACCCGAGAGGACGTACGGGCCGATCGAGACGACGTCGGTGCAGAGATGATCGAGTATCCGCTGGTCGAAGCCCTCGAACCGCGCGGACAGCACGGTGAGCGCCTGCTCGAGGCTGAGCTCCTCCACGAGCCCCTGATCGAGCTGGCGCCCCTGCGGAGAGAGCGCGATCACCCGCTGATCCGGCACGCCGGCGTACACCGCTTCCAGCGCGGCGGCGACAACGTCGACACGCAGCACCATCCCGGGGCCACCGCCGTACGGGTCATCGTCCACCTGCCCGGCCGTCAGGGGAGTCGAATCGCGATAGTTGAAGATGCGGAGCTTGAGCTCGCGGTCGAGCACGGCCGCCAGCGGTCTCCGCTCGCGAGCCCAGTCGAACGCAGCCGGAACGAGCGTGAAGACGTCGAGGCGCACGACGCGAAACCGTAGCCGTCACTCGGTGAAGCCGGGATTGAGAAGGACGTGCCCGCCGTCGATGTCCACCTCGCGGATGCAGTCCTCGACGAGCGGGAGTAGCAGCCCTGTGTCGAGCTCGAGCGCGTCGTTGGCCGGCCCATGGTTCACGTCGCGCACAACTCCCACGACGTCGCCGCGCTCGTCGAGCACCTGTAGGCCGATCAGGTCCGAGACGTAGAACGCGTCGTCCGGGAGCGGGGCGAGGTCCTCGCGGCGCACGCGTAGCTCTGTCCCCCGCTCGACTGGGCGGTCGAGCTTGATCGCTCGGCGGCGACCGCCGACCTGCCGGGACACCGTGACCCGTGCCGGCTCGCCCTCGACGAGCAACTCGGCGCCTATCTCGAATCGCTGCGGATCCTCGCTCGCCTCCTCGACCACGAACGCGCCGTCGACGCCGTGCGGCCTCCCGACCCTCCCGACGCGGACGAGCGCGGAGTCGGGCTCAGCCGGCAATCTCGAGCACGTACCGCTCCTCCGCGCGAGCGCCGCCCGCACGCACGACGCTGCGCAACGCGCGCGCGAGCCGCCCCTGCTTGCCGATCACCTTCCCGACGTCGTCGGGCGCGACGTGCAGATGGAAGACGATCGCATCGTCGCGCTCCTCGGTCTCGACGCGCACGGCGTCAGGCTCGTCCACGAGCCCCCGCGCAAGCCATTCCAGGAGCTCCGCCACTGGGGGCGCCTAGCTTTCGAAGCCCGCAGCCCTGATGAGCCGCGAGACGGGGGCCGTCGGCTGCGCGCCCTTCGCCATCCAGTCCTTGATCTTCGCCTCGTCGAGGTCGATCGTGGACGGGTCGGTCTGCGGGTTGTAGCGACCGACGATCTCGATGAAGCGACCGTCACGCGGCGAGCGCGAATCGGCTACGACGACACGGTAGATCGGGTTCTTCTTCGATCCGACCCGTGTCAACCTGATCTTTACAGCCATCTCTCTCCTTGCAGCAACGACGTTGTGGACGCCGCATTCTACGTGTGTGCGGACGTAACGCTCCCGGACAACTTCCGAGGGTGGCCATCGTCAGAAGCCGTGTGAGCGAGAGCCGTCCGCAAGGCGTGACCACTGTCTGACGACCAATCGGGCGGCGGGGTCTCAAAGGGCTCCGCTCATCGCCATTCTCGTCAAGGCGCGACCTCTCCGAGATCGCGAACGCGAGCGTCGGCGTATGCCGAGCGTCCACTGCTGGCGCCCTGAGGCCTGACCGCCGTTCTCGGAGCACTACGCGATCGTGCGCGGCGGCGAGAAGGCGACGCTGAAGGGCATCGCCGACACGGCAAGGAACCGCATCGACCTGTCCTGACGCACGAGGCCGAGCACCTGAAGGCGCCGTCCGCGTCGGAGGCCGCCGTCGTGTGCAACGCGGTTCAGCACATGCGCCCGCTCGTCCGCGACGCCTGGGGACCGGGCTTCGCGCGGGAGATCGCGCTCCATGCCTGGGAGCTCTCCTACCTGCAAGTCCCGCCGCACTTCCAGGCCGCCGAGTGCCGCAACGGCGGTCAGCTCGATCGGATGCCGAGCTCGGAAGCCTGGGCCGTAGGCCCCTAGCGCCCGGGAGGCTGGATCCCGGGAAGGGAGGGCATCTTGCCCTTTCCCATCTGCTTCATCATCTTCGCCATCTGCTTGCGGGCGGCCATCAGCTTGTTCACCTCGTCGAGCGACGTGCCACTGCCCGCCGCGATACGCCGCCGGCGCTGGGTCGAGATGACGTGCGGCATGCGCCGCTCCTGCGGGGTCATGGAGAGCACGATCGCCTCGACGCGGGCGAGCTGTTTCTCGTCGAGGTCAAGCCCCTGCAGCTGCTTGCCCATGCCGGGGATCATCTTGAGGACGCCCTGCAGCGGCCCCATGCGGCGGATCATCCGGTAGCTCGCGAGGAAGTCGTCGAACGTGAACTCCCCCGCGCGGATGCGCTTCTCCATCTCCGCCTGCTCGTCCAGCTCGACCGCGGCTTCGGCTTTCTCGATGAGCGTGAGGACGTCGCCCATGCCGAGGATGCGCGACGCCATGCGGTCGGGATGGAAGTACTCGAGCTGGTCGAGCTTCTCCCCGACCGAGACGAGCTTGACCGGGCGACCTGTGACCGCCCGCACCGAGAGCGCAGCACCTCCACGCGCGTCGCCGTCGAGCTTGGTGAGAGCGACGCCATCGAACGCGACTCGCTCCTGGAACGAGACTGCGACGTTCACGGCCTCCTGACCGGTCATCGCGTCGAGGACGAGAAGCACGTTCGTGGGCTTCGTCTCGGCGGCGACCCGCTCGAGCTCGTCCATCAGCTCCGCGTCGACGTGGAGACGCCCCGCGGTGTCGAGGATGATGACGTCGAGGCCGTCCTTGCGCGCGGCGTCGAGTCCGAGCTTCGCAGCCTTCACGGGATCCCCGCGATCGAGCGCGTAAACGGGAATCTGGACCTGCTTGCCGAGCTGCTCGAGCTGGTCGACCGCGGCCGGACGCTGCAGGTCGCACGCGACGAGACCGGGGCGCTTCCCGTCCTTGCGTAAGAGCAGCGCGAGCTTCGCAGCGGCCGTCGTCTTGCCGGAGCCCTGTAGACCGGCGAGCAGGATGACCGTGGGCGGCTTGCCGAATGCCAGCCGCGAGTCGCCCGAGCCCATGAGCGCGGTCAGCTCCTCGTGCACGATCTTCACGACCTGCTGGCCGGGGGTGAGGCTCTTGAGGACGTCCTCGCCGAGCGCACGCTGCTTCACCGAGGCGGTGAAGTCCCGCGCGACTTCGAGGTTGACGTCGGCCTCGAGGAGCGCGAGGCGGATCTCGCGCATCGCCTTGGAGACGGCCTCCTCGTCGAGGCGGCCGCCCCGGCCGAGGCCGCCGAGCGTAGCCTGCAGCTTGTCGGAGAGCGTGTCGAACACGGCCGGACAGTGTACGCCGAGCGTTCCGACTCCTAGACTTCTCGCGTGAACGGGTCGAACGACGCGCAGCGCCCGCTTCCGGCGGGCACGGTGACGCTTCTCTTCGCCGACGTCGAGGGGTCGACGCGGCTACTGCACTTGCTCGGGGAGCGCTTCGCGCCCGCGCGCGCCCGCATGCGGGAGCTCGTGCGCAAGGCCGCCGCCGACAACGGTGGCGCCGAGGTCGACTGGGCCGGCGACGGCGTCTTCCTCGCGTTCGGACGAGCAGGCGATGCGGTCGCGGCGGCCGCCGAGATCCAGCGGTCGCTTGCGGTCGAGCCGTGGCCCGACGAGGAGGCGCACCGGCTGCGGATCGGCATCCACACCGGGGAGCCCGAGCTCGGCCCGGAGGGCTACGTCGGCATGGACGTCGTCGTCGCCGCGCGCGTGTGTGCTGCGGCACATGGCGAGCAGGTCGCCGTCACGCGCGCGACACGCGACATGGCCGGCGAGGTGCCGCTTCCCAGCGCGACGTTCCGGCCGCTCGGACACCACCGCCTCAAGGACGTTCCTGCTGCAGCACAGATCTTCCAGCTCGTCGCGCCCGGGCTCCGCGAGGACTTCCCCCCGCTGAAGACGCTGACGGCGACGAGCCTGCCCGCGCTCCACCATCGCCTCGTCGGACGCGCCGATGCGCTCGCCCGCGTGGAGGGTCTCCTCGAAAGCGGCGTCCGCCTCGTCACCATCACCGGACCTGGCGGCGCCGGCAAGAGCCGCCTCGCGCTCGAGGTCGCGGCCCGGGCAGCACTCGATCGGCCAGTGCACCTCGTCGGGCTCGCGCCTGTCATCGACGCGGAGCTCGTCCCGAGCGCGATCGCGCGGGCGATCGGCGCGCGCGAGTCCGGGGATCGCAGCATGCTCGAGTCGGTCGCGGACAGCCTGAACGGCGCCGGAGCGCTCGTCTTCCTCGACAACCTCGAGCACCTGCCGACGGCCACCGCGCCAGTTGCCGAGTTGCTCGACCTGGTGCCGGATCTGCAGATCCTGGCAACGAGCCGCGCGCCGCTCCGGCTCTCGACCGAGCACGTGCACCCGCTCGCGCCGCTCTCGATCGAGGATGCGACCACGCTGTTCGTCGAGCTGGCCGCGGCGCGCGGCGTCCTGTTGCAAGAGAGCGCCCTCGCGTCCGTCCACGAGATCTGCCGCAAGCTCGACGGCCTGCCGCTTGCGATCGAGCTCGTCGCCGCACGACTCGCCGTCCTGCCGCCTGCGGAGATCCTGCGCGCGCTCGGCGAAGGGCTCGCACTCGAGATGGAGGGACCCGTCGATCTGCCCGAGCGCCAGCGGACCCTCCGCGCCGCGATCGACTGGAGCTACGGACGCCTGAGCCCGAGCCAGCGCGCGCTGGCGGGGGCGCTCGCAGTGTTCGCCGACAGCGGATCGCTCGACGACGTGCGCACGGTCGCGCGAGCAGGCCCCGGGTTCCTTCGCGATCTCGAGGCGCTCGTCGGCTGGAGCCTCGTTCGCGGTGAATCGACGGATGGCGAGCTACGGCTCTCGATGCTGAGAACGGTCCGCGAGTACGCACTCGAGCATGCAAACGCCGACGGGCGTCTCGAGGGGCTGCAGCAGCGTCACGCCGACCGGTTTCTCGAGCTCGCGCTCGAGGCAGAGGCCGAACTCGCCGGGATGGAGCAGGCCGCGTGGCTCAACAGGCTCGAGGGGGAGTTCGACAACGTGGGCGCAGCCCTCGACTGCCTTCTCTCCTCGGGTCGGGCCGAGGACGCTCTTCGGGCGATCTCGGCTCTCGAGCGGTTCTGGCGCGCGCATGCGCATGTCGGCGAGGCCCGACGCTGGCTGTCCGTCGGGCTTGAGCTCGGGGCGAACGTCTCGGCCGAAGTGCGGGCGGATGCGCTCTGGGCATCCGCCCGCCAAGCCGCAGCCCAGAGTGACTGGGATGCGGCTGTTCCGTTGCTCGAGGAAGCGCTCGTCCTGTTCTGCGCCCAGGAACGCCGACGGGACATCGCATTCGCACTCTCGGAGCTTGGGTTCATCGCGCTCCGCCGCGGTGACATCGAGCGTGCCTCGAGCCTATGCAACGAAGCGCTGGTCATCACTCGCGAGCTGGGTGAGCCGCGCGCGACCTCAGGCGTGCTCGCCATCCTCGCGGAGGTCTCGCGCAACCGCGGTGAATTCGACGACGCGGTCGCATTCTCCGACGAGGTGCTCGCCCTTCGCCGAACGCTCGGCGATGCGACTCTCGTGACCGACGCCACGTACCACGTGGGAGTGTCCACCTTCGCCGCGGGCGATTTCCTCCGCAGCGCGGAGGCGTTCGGTGCAACGCTCGAGCTCGCGCGCGAACTCGGCGACACCCTCTACCGGGCTGCGGCGCTCTACATGTTGGGAGCGATCGACCTGCTTCGCGGTGACGTGGAGTCAGCGCATCCCCGCATCACCGAGGCTCTCTCGATGTACACCGAGCTGGCGGACGAACGTAGCGTCGCCGAGTGCCTGTGCGCCCTCGGCGGTTACGCGGCCGCGACCGACAAGCCGGAGGACGCAGCCCGACTTTGGGGCGCCGCCGACCGATCTCGTGGCAACAGCCCACTCGACTACGCGGAGCCCGCGATCGAGGCGCACTTTCGCCCTAGGCTTGTCGACGCTTTGGGTGAGCAGCGCTATGAGGAGCTCCGGTCCGAAGGGCGTTGGACCGGTGCCGAGAGCTCGGCTGCCGCTGTGCTTGTTGGCAAGGAGCCAACGGAGTAGGCTCGCCCGGTCCAACGAAAGGAGCGGTCATGTCCGAAGCGGACGACGGTCGGGGCCACCAGATTCACGCGTTCGAGGGCGAGGTCGAAATAGATTCGGCCGACCAGGTGTCGATCGACACGGGGCTCGCGCGAGCCATCGCCGACGCGGCCTATCGGGCGTACTACGACGCCCCGCATCTGCGCAACGAGTACTTCGAGGTGAGTCGGATCCAGGTACGGGTCGGCAACCCGGGTCCAACCGCATACAAGGTCATCATCACGCCGGGCGGTTGAGTCGGAAGGCTCCTTCGCGTTACGCGCTTCGTTAATCGCCTCAAGTGAGTCGGGGGCACGTCCGAGACGCGCGTCCGCGCGACATCAACTAGCCCAAATCGCCGCCCCGGCCGAGGCCGCCGAGCGTAGCCTGCAGCTTGTCGGAGAGCGTGTCGAACACGGCCGGACAGTGTACGCCGAGCGTTCCGACTCCTAGACTTCTCGCGTGAACGGGTCGAACGACGCGCAGCGCCCGCTTCCGGCGGGCACGGTGACGCTTCTCTTCGCCGACGTCGAGGGGTCGACGCGGCTACTGCACTTGCTCGGGGAGCGCTTCGCGCCCGCGCGCGCCCGCATGCGGGAGCTCGTGCGCAAGGCCGCCGCCGACAACGGTGGCGCCGAGGTCGACTGGGCCGGCGACGGCGTCTTCCTCGCGTTCGGACGAGCAGGCGATGCGGTCGCGGCGGCCGCCGAGATCCAGCGGTCGCTTGCGGTCGAGCCGTGGCCCGACGAGGAGGCGCACCGGCTGCGGATCGGCATCCACACCGGGGAGCCCGAGCTCGGCCCGGAGGGCTACGTCGGCATGGACGTCGTCGTCGCCGCGCGCGTGTGTGCTGCGGCACATGGCGAGCAGGTCGCCGTCACGCGCGCGACACGCGACATGGCCGGCGAGGTGCCGCTTCCCAGCGCGACGTTCCGGCCGCTCGGACACCACCGCCTCAAGGACGTTCCTGCTGCAGCACAGATCTTCCAGCTCGTCGCGCCCGGGCTCCGCGAGGACTTCCCCCCGCTGAAGACGCTGACGGCGACGAGCCTGCCCGCGCTCCACCATCGCCTCGTCGGACGCGCCGATGCGCTCGCCCGCGTGGAGGGTCTCCTCGAAAGCGGCGTCCGCCTCGTCACCATCACCGGACCTGGCGGCGCCGGCAAGAGCCGCCTCGCGCTCGAGGTCGCGGCCCGGGCAGCACTCGATCGGCCAGTGCACCTCGTCGGGCTCGCGCCTGTCATCGACGCGGAGCTCGTCCCGAGCGCGATCGCGCGGGCGATCGGCGCGCGCGAGTCCGGGGATCGCAGCATGCTCGAGTCGGTCGCGGACAGCCTGAACGGCGCCGGAGCGCTCGTCTTCCTCGACAACCTCGAGCACCTGCCGACGGCCACCGCGCCAGTTGCCGAGTTGCTCGACCTGGTGCCGGATCTGCAGATCCTGGCAACGAGCCGCGCGCCGCTCCGGCTCTCGACCGAGCACGTGCACCCGCTCGCGCCGCTCTCGATCGAGGATGCGACCACGCTGTTCGTCGAGCTGGCCGCGGCGCGCGGCGTCCTGTTGCAAGAGAGCGCCCTCGCGTCCGTCCACGAGATCTGCCGCAAGCTCGACGGCCTGCCGCTTGCGATCGAGCTCGTCGCCGCACGACTCGCCGTCCTGCCGCCTGCGGAGATCCTGCGCGCGCTCGGCGAAGGGCTCGCACTCGAGATGGAGGGACCCGTCGATCTGCCCGAGCGCCAGCGGACCCTCCGCGCCGCGATCGACTGGAGCTACGGACGCCTGAGCCCGAGCCAGCGCGCGCTGGCGGGGGCGCTCGCAGTGTTCGCCGACAGCGGATCGCTCGACGACGTGCGCACGGTCGCGCGAGCAGGCCCCGGGTTCCTTCGCGATCTCGAGGCGCTCGTCGGCTGGAGCCTCGTTCGCGGTGAATCGACGGATGGCGAGCTACGGCTCTCGATGCTGAGAACGGTCCGCGAGTACGCACTCGAGCATGCAAACGCCGACGGGCGTCTCGAGGGGCTGCAGCAGCGTCACGCCGACCGGTTTCTCGAGCTCGCGCTCGAGGCAGAGGCCGAACTCGCCGGGATGGAGCAGGCCGCGTGGCTCAACAGGCTCGAGGGGGAGTTCGACAACGTGGGCGCAGCCCTCGACTGCCTTCTCTCCTCGGGTCGGGCCGAGGACGCTCTTCGGGCGATCTCGGCTCTCGAGCGGTTCTGGCGCGCGCATGCGCATGTCGGCGAGGCCCGACGCTGGCTGTCCGTCGGACTGTCACTCGCAGTCGGGGCGCCTGCACCGGTGCGCGCCGCTGCACTTCGAACCGCCGCTCTCCAGGCCGCGGCCCAGAGCGACTGGGGCGCTGCGCGAGCCATGCTCGACGAGGCGCGCGAGATGTATGGCGCAGAAGGTCAGACTCGCGACGAGATCCTCGCACTCTCGTATCTCAGCTTCTTCTCGCGGATGCAAGGCGACGTCGACGTCGCACAACAGTACGCACACGAGGCCGTTGATGCCGCAAGCCGGCTGGACGACGATCGCGTTCGGTCGGCGGCCGCCACCGTGCTCGGGGATGTCTATTCGGCTCGCGGCGAGCACACACTCGCGCTCGCGCAGTACGAGGAAGCCGTCAAGCTCCGTATCCGCTTCGGCGACCCGCTGCTGATCGCCGACGCAACGTACCAACTCGGCAAGGCCGCTTTCCAGGCGAACGACCTCGGCCGCGCGCGTCGCGAGCTTGAACGAGCCCTGGAACAGGCACGATCCATCGGCGAGGAGGCGTATATCGCCGCCTCGCTGCTCATGCTCTCCCTTCTCGACCTGGGCGGCGGCGATGCATCCGCCGCGCACCAACGCGCCGGTGACGCATTCGCGCTCTACTCGCAGCTCGAGGACGATCGGTCTCGCGCGCGCTGCGTCCTAGTCCTTGCCGGGGCTACGGCGGCGCGGGGCCAGGGCGAGCACGCAGCCCGTCTCGTCGGCGCCGCAGACGCACTCCGGGGCGGCGATCCTCTCGACGAGTTCGAGGCGCCCGTACTCGCAAGATGCCTGCCCGCACTGGAGAGCCAACTGGGGCACTCGGCGCTGTCCGCGCACGTCGAACGGGGTCGCTCGGTTGATCTCCACGACATCGCCGGAGCGCTTGTAACAGCTGATACCGAGGCGTAGGATCGCGCAGACTTCGATCCAGAGGAGGGCATGATGGGAAAAGTTGAGCCGGCTGGCAACACGCGGCCCACGTTCGTCGGCATCGCGAAGGCGGACGGTGACCAGGCGCCTACACTGAACGAGGCGTTGGAGAGTGCAGCTCTCAAGGCGATGGCCTACCACGAGGAATTCGGCGGGGACCCGCTGATTGACAGCGTGCGGAGAGCTTGGTTCGACATCTCGTTCGTGCAGGTAGAGCTTGGCAACCAGCACCCCCGCACCTTCTCGGTCGGAGTCACGTACGACCGGCCCAGCGGCTAGTCCGGCCCGTCGTCGGCGACGTTGCTCGGCGAGCTCTCGTTCATCGCCTTGAAGCCGCCGAGCTCGGCGACCGTCACATCCGCGACGACTCCGGCGAGCCCGAGGAGCGCGAGCAGGCGGCGGCGCATGAGAATTCCGAGTACCAGAAATCCCCAGCCCGCAAGGCCGACCGGGCCGAAGCCGATCGTCGTTTCGCGGCGCTCGCTCACGCCGCGATCCTAGAGGTCGGAGAGGGACGCGCCTCCGCTGCGTCAGCTGGCCCAGCTCGCGACCGCAGCCGGAAGCGAGACAGCGCCGATCCGGTCGATCATGTCCGGGTCGGCTGCGTACAGGTTGTGCAGTGGAACGATCGTGATCCCGGGCTCGCCCGTGATGCCGAGCTCGCTCACGACCGGCAGCAGCCTCTGCTCGAGGAAGCTGTTGAACGCCTGCTCCGTCTGCCAGATGTCGACCACATCGATGCCGTGATCCGTCTCGGTCGCCACGTGCAGGACTGCACCAGCAGGCGGGTTCGCGTCGAGGCCGAGCTTGGCCATGACGGCGTCGTACTGATCCGAGGTCAAGCCTGGCCAGTGCATGGTCATCGCAACCGCCATTCCCAGTCCTCCTTGCCGCGTCGCCTCAGGGGTCGTGCACAGCGTACGCGGGCACGAGGACGCGCGCAACGATCTGCTAAAGCCCTCGATCAAGTGATTCGCCCCCCTGCTCAGGGGGAGATGAGGGCGCGCGCATAGTCGCCGGCGTCGAACGGGCGAAGATCCTCGACGCCTTCGCCGACGCCGACGAGCTTCACGGGAAGACCGAGCTCGACCGCGATCGCGATCGCGACGCCTCCGCGGGCGCTGCCGTCGAGCTTCGTGAGCGCGACCCCCGTGACGCCTGAGCTCGCCTCGAAGAGCTTCGCCTGCTGGAGGCCGTTCTGTCCCGTGGTCGCGTCGACGACGAGCAGCGTCTCGTGGGGCGCGCCCTCGAGGCGGCCCTCGATCACGCGCCTCACCTTCTCGAGCTCGGCCATGAGGTTCACCTGCGTATGGAGCCTTCCGGCGGTGTCGATAATGGCTACGTCGCGTCCTCGAGCCCGTGCCGCCTCGACCGCGTCGAATGCGACGGCCGCGGGGTCAGCGCCGCGTGGCGCGCCGACGAAGTCCGCGCCGGCGCGCTCTGCCCAGATCTCGAGCTGCTCCTCGGCCGCTGCACGAAACGTGTCCGCCGCGCCGACGAGCACGGATCGCCCGTGCTCGTGGAGCTTGCGCGCGAGCTTGCCGATCGTCGTCGTCTTTCCGGTGCCGTTGACGCCCACGACGAGAATCACGCTGGGCCTCGCAGCGATCGCCAGGGTCGGTGGATCGCCGAAGAGGTCCTCGACCTCCGTGACCAGAGCCTCCTCGAGCCCACCGGTGACGCCTCGGACCTCCAGCCTTCGCACGAGCTCCGCTGTTGCCGGGACGCCGACGTCGCTCCGGATCAAGGCCTCTTCGAGCCGTTCCCACGCTTCGTCGTCGGACGAGTCGAAGCCTGCGGACGCGAGCTCGGCAGTGAGCGCCGTCCGACTCTTCGCGAGGGACTCACGCATCCGCGCGAAGAACCCCGTGCGCTCGGACTCGTCCTCGGGCGCGGCTTCGTCGCCGAGGAGCTCCGACCAGGTGTAGCTCACGCCGTGGCGGCGAGGGGCTGCTGATGCTGCGGGAGGCGCCGGGATACGACCTGCGAGACGCCGTCGGGCCCCATCGTCACGCCGTAGAGGATATCGGCGGCCTCCATCGTCCTCTTCTGGTGGGTCACGACGACGAACTGCGCTCGATCGGAGTAGCGGCGCAGGAGCTCGACGAAGCGGGCGATGTTCGTGTCATCGAGCGCTGCTTCGACCTCGTCGAGCAGGTAGAACGCGCACGGCCTCGCGAGGAAGAGCGCGAAGAGGAACGAGATCGCGCCGAGCGCCTTCTCGCCACCCGACAGCAGGGAGAGGCGGGTGATCCGCTTGCCTGCGGGACGCAGCTCGACCTCGACCCCTGGCTCGACGCCTTCCTCGTCCGACTCGACCAGCCGCAGCCGGCCCTCGCCGCCCGGGAAGAGCGTGGACGCGACCTCCTCGAAGTGCTCGGCCACCGCCGCGAACGTCTCCGCGAAGCGGCGCTCGACGGTCGCGGTCAGCTCGACGCGGAGCTTCTCGAGCTCCTCGAGGCTCTGCTCGAGGTCGGCGCGCTGCACCTTCAGGTCGTCGAGCCGCTCCTTCTCGGCCTCGTACTCCTCGCGCGCGAGCGGATTGACCTGGCCGAGCGTGACGCGGCGGTTCTCGAGTCGCTCGACGCGAGCGACGAGCTCGGCGCGGTCGTCTCCCTCGGCGGCCTCGACGTCTCCCGCAGAGTCGAGCCGCCGTGTCGCGTCCGCGACGTCGGCGTCGATCCGCGCGATCTCGACCTCTGCAGCCGTGACCGCCGCGCTTGACTCCTCCAGCTCGCGCCGCAGGTTCACCTCGGCCGCCCCGAGGCGCCGGAGCTCCTCGCCGAGGTCGCCCGCACGGGTGGCGCCGGCATCGACTCTGGCGCGGAGTGGTGCTTCGAAGCGGCTCGCCGCGCGTCGCGCCGACTCGATTCCCTGCTGGAGCTCCTGCGCGAGATCGATGAGGTGCCCGAGCGTGCGGGCGTCGATCGCCGTCGCGCGGATCCTCGGCGCGCGGCCGAGCGCGGTCTCGGCCGCCGCGGCGCGACGGGAAGCAGCATCGGCGGCACTCGCCGCCGCCGCGACCTCCTCGGCGAGCGCCGATGCCTCGGCGGAGAGTGCGTTTCGCCGGCCCTGGAGCTCGAGCAGGACGGCCTCTGCGGTCTCGCCCACGAACCAGATCTCACCCCGAGCCGGGTCGTAGCCGAAGCCCTCGGCCGTCACCGACGGTGTGGAGACGTCGAGCAGCTCGTCGAGCGGCACGACGGGAAACTCCGCCACGAGCTCCTGCGGCCGGCGCCCGGTGAGCACCGTAAGGCTTCCGAGGCCCGCTGCTCGCGCGCGCTGCAGCAACGCCAGCCCTGCGGTCGGGTCGTCCGCAAGCACGGCCGACGCGCGCGCACGCAGGGCGGCGGCGACCGCGCGCTCGGCACCCGACGGGACGTCGAGCTCGGCCAATGCGAGGCGAGCGCCGTCCTCCGCAAAGGCACGAGCCGCCGGGGGCAGGCCTTCCTGCTCGGCGAGCGCCTGCTCCAGCGCACGGACGCGCTCGCCCACGAGCTCTGCGCGTTCGGAGACGGCGGTGCGCTCGCGCTCGGCGCTCCGTGCCGCGTCCGCAGCGCGAGCAGCCTCGAGCTCGAGACGCGCGAGATCGCTCTGCCCCTCGGACTCGTCGTCCGCCGCAGGCGTCTCGGCGCGGAAGCGTTCGAGCAGCGCGGCCGCCGACTCCGCCCGCAGCTCGAGGCGCTCGCTGGCGCCCTGGAGCCGGTACCGCGCTGCCACCGCCGACTCTCGCCGACCGGCGGCGTCGGATAGCTCGTCCTCGGCGCGTGCGCGGTCGGCCAGCAAGCCCTCGAGCCTTCCCTGAGCTCCCCTTTTCCCGAACGCAGCCGTGTCCCGGCGCTCCTCCGCTTCGGAGCGGCGCGCGCCGGACTCGGCGAGATCGAGCTGCGCGATCCGCGCGCGCAACCCTGCGATCTCGGCGCCGAGCTTCTCCGCACGCTCGGCGGCGGTCGCCTGTAACGCCAGCGGCCGCAGGCGCTTGCGCACCTCGTCCTCGACGTCGCGCGCACGCTCGACCTGAACCGCGACACGAGCGAGCTTGAGCTCGGCGCGATGCCTCCGACGCTTGAACTTTCCGAGCCCGGCCGCCTCCTCCACGAACGCGCGCCGGTCCTCGGGCTTGGACGCGAGAACCTGCTCGACCTTTCCCTGTCCGACGATCGAGTGCATCGCCGCGCCGAGCCCGACGTCGGCGAGAATCTCGACGAGGTCCGTCCGCCGCACGGCTGCGCGGTTGACGAGGTACTGCCCCTCGGCACCACGCACGAGCCGACGCGCGATCGACACCTCCGAGAACTCGAGATCGGGCCAGGCGCCGTCCTCGTTGTCGAAGACGAGCTCCACCTCGCAGTGCTCCGCGGCCTTGCGATCCCCGCCGCCCGCGAAGAGGACGTCGTCCGGCTTCTCCGCGCGAAGCTCGGACGGCGTCAGGGATCCGGCCGCCCAGACGATCGCATCGGCGATGTTCGACTTCCCGGAGCCGTTCGGCCCGACGATGACGGCGACGCCCGGCTCAAGATTGATCTCGAGCGAGTCGGGGAACGACTTGAAGCCGCGGATGCGGAGCGAGCGCAGGTGCACCGGCACAGGATTCTCGCGCGTCCCTCGGACGACTCAGATACGTTCAGGGACGACGCCGAGAGCGTCGAGCGCCTGCCGTGCAGCTTCCTGCTCGGCGGCCTTCTTCGTCGAGCCGCGGCCGATCCCGAGCTGCTCCCCGGCCACGTGCGCCGCGCACACGAAGCGGCGGTCGTGGGGCGGTCCCTCGACCTCGACGACCGTGTAGTGCACCTGCCTGCCGGAGCGGGCGAGCGCCTCCTGCAACTCGGTCTTGTAGTCGACGTGACTCGAGCGCGCGTACTCGATGCGCTCCGAGAACGCGTCCACGATGGCCGGCTCGATCACCTCGAACCCGTGCTCGAGGTAGACGGCCGCGATCGCGGCCTCGAGCACCGCCGCAAGGACGTTGCGGCTGCGGGAGATGCGCTGAAGCTCGTCGCGAGGCGCGTCGCGCGCGAACTCCAGCAGCCGCTCGCCGAGGCCGAGCTCCTTCGCGACTGCGGCGCAGCTCAGCCGCGATACGACGTGCGCGCGCACCTTGGCGAGCCGGCCTTCGGATGCTCCGGGGAAGCGATCGAACACTGCCCGCGCGATGGCGAGCTCGAGGACGCTGTCGCCGAGGAACTCGAGTCGCTCGTACGAGTCCGAACGATCCTCGACCCACGACGTGTGGGTGAACACCTGCTCGAGACGCTCGGCGGGAAGCTTCGAGACCAGCCGACCGAGCTCGTCCGGCCCGCGTACGTCGGAGTCCGGCCCGGTCGAGTCCAGCTCAGCCCTGGTGCGCGATGACGTAGTCGATCGCCTTGCCGACGGTCGTGAGCTCGCGGGCGTCCTCGTCCGGGATCTTGAGCCCGAACTGATCCTCGAGGTCCATGACGACCTCCACGAGATCGAGTGAGTCGGCGCCCAGATCCTCCTCGAAGGACGCCTCTTCCGTGATCTCGCTCTCGTCGATCCCGAGCTTCTCGCTCAGCGCGCCCTTGACCTGCTCGAGGATCTCCTCACGCGAAGTCGCCATTCCTGAAATCTCACCTCTCTACCGTCGGGGTCGTGGAGCGCGCCGATGCTAACAGAGTCGCGGGGGAAACCCAGGTTCCCCCCGCGCGCCCCCTTCCTCGCCGCAGTGAGACCGCAAATGGGCGACGAGCCTCCCGGCCGGCAGAGCCGGCCTTCGGCCTACAGCGCTGTGTTTCCGTCACCCGCAGAAATGCGAGCAGCCGCCGCATACGTCGTAAGTCGGTGCTGGAGGCGACCCACGACGTCGTGCTCCACGCCGCGAGCGGCGAGGCGAATCGCGTTGGCGATGGCAACGCGCGAGCTCGAGCCGTGTGCGACGACGACGAGCCCGTTGAGGCCGAGGAGGTAGCCGCCCCCGTACGTCTCCGGGTCGAGCCGTGAACGGATCCCTCGCGCGGCGGGTCGGATGAGCGCGCCACCCAGCTTCCCACGCGTGGACGACTCGAGCTCGGAGCGAAGTGCGTCGAGCAGGCTCTTGACCGTTCCCTCGATCGTCTTCAACGCCACGTTGCCGGTGAAGCCGTCCGTGACGATCACGTCCGCGTCACCCTCCAGCAGCATCCGTCCTTCGGTGTTCCCGCCGAACCGGAGGTGATCGGCGCTGCGCAGGAGCTCGTGTGCCTCGAGCGTGAGCTGGTTGCCCTTCTCGGGCTCCTCGCCGATTGAGAGGAGCCGCACCTCGGGATCGCGGATCTCCAGGATCTCTTCCGCGAACACGGCGCCCATGTGGGCGAACTGGAGGAGGTGCTCCGGGCGCCCGTCAGCGTTTGCCCCTGCGTCGATGAGCACGCTGCGGCCGCCTTTCGTCGGGATCACGATCGCGATGGCTGGGCGGTACACGCCCGGCAGCCGGCGGATGTGGAGAAGCGACGCGGCGAGCATCGCGCCGGTGTTTCCTGCCGAGACGACTGCCTCCGCCTCCCCGTCCGCGACCGCGCGAACAGCTCGCACGAGTGACGAGTCCGGCTTTGCGCGGACGGCGTGAACGGCGTGATCGTCCATGTCGATCGTCTCCGTCGCCGCGATGAGCGGCAGGCCGTGCCCATCGAAGCTCGGCGGCCCGACGAGGAGGGGCTGGATCTCCGCGGACGCAGCGTCAACCGCGCCGGCGACGATCTCGTCGGGCGCGCGATCTCCGCCCAGAGCGTCGACTGCGACGCGAATCATCCGGGGAGTATCTATGGAGCGTCGAGGCGGAGCGGCTCGACGTCCCGGCCCCTGTACGTCTTGCAGGTCGGGCAGACGCGGTGCGTCCGCTTCGGCTGCTTGCACGTCGGGCAGACCTGGAGGTGCGGCGCAGAGATCCCGTGCTGGGCGCGACGTTTGTCGCGGCGCGACCTCGATGTCTTTCGCTTCGGAACGGCCATGAGCGGCTGGGCACTATAGCTACTACGCAGCGGCGATCCCTGAAGGCGCTCGCTATCGCGAGCGCGTCGCGGCTTCGACTCGACGCCGGCTCAACGCGACGCGGCAGCAGGAGCTCCCTGGTCGGGGCGATCCGCTGCAGGAAGCGGCGGTCGTGCGACACCAGCACGAGGGTCCCGTCGTATTCCACGAGCGCGCTTTCGAGCTGCTCGACGGCCTCCAGATCGAGGTGGTTCGTCGGCTCGTCGAGGACGAGCAGGTTCACGCCGCGTGCCTGGAGCTCCGCGAGATGCGCTCGCGTGCGCTCTCCGGGCGACAGTGACGAGCACGCACGACCGACGTGGTCCGCGCGGAGTCCGAACTTGGCGAGCAGCGTGCGAGCCTCCACCCGCGCGAGACCGGATCGCGCCATCAGCTCGTCGACGAGCGGAGCCGAACCCGAGTAAACGTCGCGCTCCTGTCCGATGGCGCCGATCACCGTCCTTCTGCCGACCACGCGGCGCCCATCGACGAGACCCGTGCCGTCGAGGACGAGCCGGAGCAGCGTCGACTTCCCGGCGCCGTTCGGCCCGGCGATCGACAGCCGCTCGCGCGGAGTGAGGTCGAGATCGACAGGACCGAGACGAAACGCTGCCCCGCTCGGCGACCGCGCCTGCAAGCTGCAACACGACGTCGGATGGACGGTCGGCCGACGGAAGCGTCAGGTCGAGCTGCCACGGCTCGAACGGCTTCGGCGGCAGCTCGTTTCGCTCGAGGAGCCGTTCGGCCTGGCGCACCTTCGTCTGCAGCGCGTGGGTGGCGCGGCGGTCCTGGCCGCCGGTCTTGTCGCCCAGGGCAGCGCCCTTGCCTCGTGCCTCGGTTCGCCGCGTGCTCAGGAGCCGCGTGAGCTCCTTGCGTCGCAGCTGCGCCTGCTCGTAGTCGGCCAGCGCCGCCGCGCGCTCCGTGTCGCGCGCGTCCTCGTAGTCGCTGAACCCTCCCGCCCACTCGCGCACGCGATGCGTGTCGGCCTCGATCGACGCAATGCGGTCGACGGTGCGGTCCAGGAACTCGCGGTCGTGCGACACGACCACCAGCGCGCCGCGATACGAGCCGAGGAAGCGCTCGAGCCGTTCCAGCCCGTCGAAGTCCAGGTCGTTCGTCGGCTCGTCGAGGAGCAACAGGTCGAAGCGTGAGAGCAGGATCGCCGCGAGTGCGACACGCGCCGCCTCGCCGCCGGACAGGCCGACGAGGCCGCGGTCGACATCGACGCCGAGGCCGAGCTCGCTACAGGTCGCGCGGGCTCTCGCCGTGAAGCTCCCGGCCCCTACCGCCACGAGGCGGTCGAGTGCGGCCGCGTAGCGGTCGTCCGCGGCGAGCCCGGCCGCGAGAGCGTGCGCAGACTCCTCGAGCTCCCGCTCCGCCTGGTCGATCCCGGCCTGACGGGAGAGCCAGGCGAGTATCGAGAGTCCCGGCTCCGACACGCGGTCCTGCGTCAGGTAGCCGACGGTCGCCCGCTCGGGCGCGCGCGTCACCGTCCCGATCGTCCGGCGCCTCGTGACCGGCGACGATCCGGAGCAGCGTGGACTTGCCCACGCCGTTCGGCCCCACCAGGCCGATGCGCGCCTTCGGGCCGATGCTGAGCGTGACCTGATCGAGAATGACCTGGGCGCCGTGGTGCTTGCCGACGCCCGCGAGTTGCACTCGCATGGACGACCTCCGAGACCGTGGACGAGCGCACGCCGGCGGCGCACGCGAGAACGGGAATGGAGTCGTCAGTCCGTCATGAGAAGGCCCGGCAGGGCCGCCAGGCATCGTAGACGACACGGTAAGCGCGATGTAAGGCCCTGTAAGAGATCCGCAAGAGTTCGCGGCATCGACCCCTCCGACACGTCATAACCGGTGACGACAAGGAGGGGTCATGTCTCTGAGAACACGATCGGATCGCTGGTTCATCGGGGGAATCGTGGTGCTCGCGCTCGTCGCGATCTGGGCGCTCGTCGCTCCGTCGGGCGACGGCGTCGCGGCGCCGACCACGCCACCGTCGAACACCGCCGAGCCCACGATCAGCGGCCGCGCCGAGCAAGGCCGCACGTTGACCGCTTCGCGCGGTTCGTGGACCGGTACCGGGCCGATCTCATACGCCTACCAGTGGCTGCGCTGCGAAGCGGACGGCGGTCGACCCGACGGGGGTGACTGCACGATCGTCTCCGGAGCGACGCGCCGCGACCACCGGCTCGGACGGAGCGACGTCGGCTTCCGGATGCGAGTGCGTGTCACCGCGACGAACTCGGAGGGCTCGCGCGTCGCCGCCTCGAATCCGACGGGAACGGTCGCCGGGCCGCCGGTGAACACCGCGCCGCCCTTCCCTCGTGGATCGACGGTTGTCGGGCAGGTCGTGACGGGCGAGCCTGGTACCTGGACGGGCGCGTCGCCGATGTCGTTCGCGTATCGGTGGCTGCGCTGCAACTCGGCCGGCGGCGAATGCGCGTCGATCGCCGGCGGGACGTCTCGCAGCTACCGGGTCAGCCAGAGCGACGTCGGCCGGAAGCTCCGGTTCAACGTGACCGCGCGGAACTCGCTCGGCAGCGTGACGGTGCTCTCGACGGAGTCCGCGGTCGTGACCGAGCCGCTGCCGGCGGGCGCGGTCAAGTTGCCGAGCGGGGAGTACTCGATCCCGGCGGTGAGCGTGCCGTCGAACCACCGACTGATCGTCTCGCAGGTGCAGTTCTCGCCGAACCCGGTCACGGGACGGAACCAGGTGCTCACGGTGCGGGTGCGCGCGAAGGACACGCGCGGGTTCGTGATCCGGGACGCCCTAGTCTTCGTCCGGTCGACGCCGCGCGTCACGACCGGAGGCGACCGGCAGGTGACGACGACCGACGGCTGGGTCACGTACCAGCTCGCGCCGAACGGGAACTTCCCGAGGCCGCGGCGAGGCTACAACGTCCAGTTCTTCGTGAAGGTGTACCGCTCCGGCGATCCCGGCCTGGGCGGCATCGCCGGCTACCGGCTCGTGCAGGTGCGGCTCGCGGGCTGACAAGCTGCTGCCGGCCGGGTCTGGCCTAGAGCCAGACCCCCGGTCGTCGCGCGATGTCAGAGGTTCTCTCTGAGCCCCTCCAAAGCTGCCCAGCGCGGGTCCGGATCGCGCTCGAGGTGCTCGTGGGGCTCCTCGTTCAGGTCCTTCCCGCAGACCGGGCAGAGGCCGGCGCAGTCCTCACGGCACAGGATCTGCTCGGGAAGCTCCAGAGCAACCGCATCCCGCGCCCATGCGCTCAACTGCAGGTGGTCGTCGACCACATAGTCCGAGTAGAGCTCGTCGGACGCCGGCGCGTCGAGGTCGTGGAACTCGCGCGCGCGAACGTGGCGTCCGACTTCGGCGAAGCCGAGACAGCGCATGCAGGGGCCGCTCAGGTGGACGTCGAGCTCCAGGTCGAAGACCGTGGCACCCGAAGCCTGTGACAGCTGCAGCTCGACGGGGATCGTTCCGGGGACCGCTTCGTACCGCTGCCCGCCGAGCACGAACGGATCGAGCTCGACCTCGACCGTCTGCGTCCGGACCTCGCCGGGACGCAGGCGAAGCGTCCTCAGGTCAACCGTCGTCGTCACCGCGTGAGCGTAGCGCAGCCTCTTCCGATAACTATTAGCCCGCCTGCTCGGGTGCTACCGTACGATCATGGAAACTGATCGCTGGCTCGGGCTCGATCTTCGTCATCTGGTCGCGCTCAAGGCAATCGCCGACGAGGGCTCCTTCGGCAGGGCGGCCGAGAAGCTCGGCTACACGCAGTCGGCCATCTCGCAGCAGATCGCGACGCTCGAGCGCATCGTCGGGCTCCGCCTGATCGAGCGGCCGGGCGGCCCACGACCCATCTCGCTGACGGAAGCGGGCAGCATTCTCCTCCGGCACGCGGACGCGATTCAGGCGCGTCTGCTTGCCGCGAAGGCGGACATGAGCGCGCTCGAGGCCGGCGACGCCGGCCGCCTCCGCGTCGGGACGTTCCAGAGCGTCGGCGCGAAGATCATCCCGCGCCTCCTCCGCCGCTTCTCCGAGAGCCATCCGCAAGTCGAGGTCGTGCTCCGCGAGTCGCCGGACGAGAGCGAGCTTCTCGAGATGATCGAGCGCGGCGATCTCGACGTCACGTTCTGGACGCTGCCGGTCGCCGGTGGGCCGTACGAGACCGTCGAGCTCCTCCACGACCCCTACGTGCTCGTCGTACCGTCGGACTCCCCACTCGCGGCACTCAAGCGCGCGCCGACGCTGAAGGAGATCGTCCTCCACCCGATCATCGGCTTCAACCACTGCAGCGCGATGGACCACGTCGAGTCACAGCTCTCCTCGACAGGCCGCTCGCCGAACGTCGTCTTTCGCTCGGACAACAACGGCACGGTGCAGGGCCTCGTCGGCGCCGGCGTCGGCCTTGCCGTGTCGCCGAGGCTGACCGTCGACGAGGACGACCCGAGCGTCGCGGTGATCGACCTCCACGGGCGGATCCCGCCGCGGCTGATCGGGCTCGTCTGGCACTCGGACCGCCACCGCAGCGCGGCAGCCGAGGCGTTCACCGAGTCGGCACTCGCCGTGTGCCGCGAGCTGGCCGCAGAGCCTGCGGCGGCCTAACCAGGGCGGAACGAAGGGCGAGGCAAGCCTCGCCCCTACGAAAACCGATCGAACTCTGGCGTCGCCGCCTCGACCGGCTCGAGGGGCTCGGGGCCGACGCCGGCGACGACCGTCTCCTGCGAGCGCTCGTGCAGCCGTTCGCGACCGCGCTTCACGGCGGTGAGGAACTTGTCGAGGTTCAACTCGAGCGTCGAGAGGATCGAGTCGGCCCAGTCCTCCATCTCGAGACGCGTCTCGCGCGCCTTCCGCTTGGCGTCGTCGACGATGTCGTCCGCCTGCTTCTCGGCGAGCTTGACGATCTCGGTCTGCGAGGCCTCGCGCATGGCCTGCTCGCGGGCGTCCTGGATGATCCGATCGCACTCCCGCTTCGCCTCGGCGAGCATCTCCTGACGCTCCTTGACGATCCAGCGAGCCTGCTTGATCTCCTCGGGAATCGTCGCCCGCATCTGGTCGAGGATCTCGTAGATCTCCTCGCGATCCAGGCGAACCTGGTCGGTCAGCGGCACCGCCTTCGCGTTGTGCACGAGGTCGTCGAGCCTGTCGATGAGCACGAGTACGTCCATAGGGCCGGAAGTCTCGAGGTCTACTCGGAGGGTGAGACGGGTGCGTCCGGGCCTTCCGTCCGGGTAGATCTCGGTAAATCGACGCGCAACAGCGGCCGGGACGAGCTCGTCGACCTTCCCGCCGAACGAGGCGATCTCCTTGACGCCGCTCGAGGAAACGAAGCTGTACAGCGGATTCGCCATGACGTAGAGCGTCTCGATCTCGGGCGCGAGCTGCCGGTTCAGGTGGTTCATCTGGAACTCCCACTCGAAGTCGGAGATGACGCGCAGGCCCTTAACCATCGTCTTCGCGTCGTGCTTGCGGGCGAAGTCGACGACGAGCTCGGAGAAGACGTCGACGACGACGTTCTCGCAGTAGCCGAGCGCGTCCTCGAGGAACGCGACGCGTTCCTCCACCGTGAACAGCGTCTGCTTGTGCGTCGGGTCGCGGACGACGCCGATGACGATGCGGTCGAAGATCGCCGCGGCGCGCTTGATCACGTCGACGTGCCCGTTCGTGACGGGGTCGTAGCTGCCTGGGCAGATTGCGGTGATCATCGGGAGAAGACCGTAACGCGCGCGGAACCGTACCTCCGCGTGGTGACGAGGTCGAGCGGGAGCTCCGGCTCGATGCGATCCGCGGTCTCGACGACGACGAGCGCGTCGTCGGCGAGCACGTCGGGTAGCAGCTCGGCGAGCGTCCTGGCATGGGCCTCCCACTCCTCGTACGGCGGATCGGCGAGGACGAGGTCGTAGCGACGACCGCGCGCGCGATCGTCGCGGAGCGCGGACGTCGCGTCGCGTGCAACGACGGTCGCGCCGGTGAGCTGGAGCTTCTCCAGGTTCGCCTGGATAACGCGCGCCGCCTCGCGGTCGCGCTCGACGAAGACGCAGCTGGCCGCGCCCCTCGACAGCGCCTCGAGGCCCAGCGCGCCCGAGCCCGGCGAAGAGATCGAGGGCCGCCGCGCCCTCGACCGGCCCGACGATCGAGAACAGCGCCTCGCGCACTCGATCGCTCGTGGGACGGGTGACGGCTCCCTTCGGCGCTGCGATCCGGTGTCCCTTCCGCGAGCCGGCGACGATCCTCAAGACTCACCGAGGTGCTCGGACTCGCCGAGCAGGCGGTCGACGGCGTCCGCCAAGACGCCCTCGTCGGGGAGCGCCCGTGCCGCGTCGCGTGCACGCTCGAGGAGATCCTGGTCGCGGCGCAGGCGCACGAAGCGGAGATCGGAGTAGCCGGACTGTCGCGCACCGAGCAGCTGCCCTTCGCCGCGGATCTCGAGGTCGCGCTCCGCGAGCTCGAAGCCGTCCGTCGTCGCGACCATCGCCTCCAACCGCTCCGAGGCGCTTTCCGAGAGCTCGTCACGCGAACGCGAGACGAGCAGACAGTACGACTGCTCCGTCCCGCGCCCGACTCGGCCGCGGAGCTGGTGGAGCTGCGCGAGGCCGAAGCGGTCTGCCTCCTGGACGATCATGATGGTCGCGTTCGGGACGTCGACGCCGACCTCGATCACGGTCGTCGCGACGAGGACGTCGAGCTCGCGCGCCTTGAACTGCGCCATCACGCGTCGCCGCTCGACGGGTGGCAGGCGCCCGTGCAGGCAGCCGACGCGGTAGCCACGCAGCTCGGCGGAGCGAAGCCGCTCGGCCTCCTCCTCGGCCGCGCGCGCGACACGGGTCTCGGAGGCCTCGATCAGCGGGCACACGACGTAGGCCTGCCGACCGTCGTCCAGGTGCCGGCACAGCCGCGAGTACGCCTCCGAGCTGCGATCGTCCGTGACCCACGCGGTGACGATCGGCTTGCGGTCGGCAGGAGGAAGTGCGAGCTCGGACACCTCGAGGTCGCCGTAGACCGTCAGCGCGAGCGTCCGCGGGATCGGCGTTGCCGTCAGATGGAGTACATGCGGGCTTCGTCCCTCGACCAGTGCGGTGCGCTGTGCCACGCCGAAGCGGTGCTGCTCGTCGACGACAGCGACGGCGAGGTCGTGGAAGTCGACCTCCTTCTCGATCAGGGCGTGCGTGCCCACCACGATCTGTGCATCCCCGGACGCGATGAGCTGGCGCGCGGCCGCGTGCTCCTTCGCGCGCAGCGAGCTCGTGAGCAGCGTGACGCGCACGCCGAGCGGGGCGCACAGCTCGTCGATCGTGAGGAAGTGCTGCTCGGCCAGTGTCTCGGTCGGCGCCATCAATGCGCCCTGTCGCTCGCACTCCACGGCGCGGAGCAGTGCGTGGAGCGCGACGACCGTCTTGCCCGACCCGACGTCGCCCTGCAGGAGGCGCTGCATCGGGATCGCGCGGTCGAGGTCGGCGTCGATCTCCTCCGTCGCCCGTTCCTGGTCGGCCGTGAGCGTGAACGGCAGCGAGCTGCGGTAGCGCTCGATCAGCGCGCCCGGCTCAC
This sequence comes from uncultured Gaiellaceae bacterium, assembly GCA_963787855.1. Lineage (GTDB taxonomy): Bacteria > Actinomycetota > Thermoleophilia > Gaiellales > Gaiellaceae > GMQP-bins7. The sequence continues at coordinate 451,630 of CAWBER010000003.1, read as the reverse complement.
CGAGGGGTTGCGCCGATGCGCTCTCGCGTGCGGCGGCCAAGCGCAGAAGCGCGAGCCTCAGGACGAGGAGCTCGTCGAACGCGAGCCGCGTCCGTCCGACGCTCCGCATCGGCGAGCGAGCGTGGGCGATGGATCGCGGCGAGCGCGTCTGCGCGGATCGGAAGGCCGTCGGATACGAGCAGCGCGGAAGGCAGGTCGTCTCCGACGTCGCGGACGTACGCGAGCGCCTGGCCGTGGAGGTCGCGGAGCTTTTTCTGTGTCACGTCCTCGCCCGCGGGATAGACCGGGGCGAAGTCGCCGGTCTCCGCATCGCCGTCGAGGTCGTACGACGAGACGGCGAAGCCGTGGCGGTTGGCGCGTCCGCGTATCCGCACCGGCGTTCCCGCAACCAGTTTCGCCTCGAGCCAGGGCTGGTTGAACCAGGTCGCCTTGATCTCGCCGGTCTCGTCGGCGACACGCGCGGTGAGGATCTTCAACCGGCCCTCGCCGGCGGCTCGTCGCGGAGCGGACGACGCCCTCGATGACCGCCTCCTCGTCACCGAACAGATCGCAGATCTGCTTGGTCGGTACCGGCTCCTCGTAGCGCCGCGGACGCTGCCAGAGGACGTCGCCGACGGTTCGGAGACCCAGCTTCCCGAGCCGGCGGGCGATCGTCGGGCCGACGCCGTCGAGCGACTCGACCGGCGGCCTCGAGACTTCGCCGGTCTGGGCGCCGAACGAGGCCGAGGCCAGCTCTCGGGTGCGTCCAGCCCGGCGAAGCCGGCCGGGAGCGCAGTCCGGACACCAGTTCCCATCACGCCCGATGATAGGTCCAGCCCGCGCCGGAAGATACGGGAAGCGGCCGCCTCAGGGATCGTCGCGATCGGGATCCGCACTCGCGGATCCCGATCTGCGGGGTACTCGGGCGCGGCCTCAGGCGTCTATGGCGAGCGTGTACAACCAGCCGGGCTGCCAGCGGAAGGAGCCTTCGACGAGCTCCTCGAGCGGCGAGCCCTCGAGGATGTGGTCGAACGCCCACTTCGTCGCGGAGTGCCCGATGACGGCGATGCGCTTGTCCGGAAAGCGCGGAGGCAGATCCTGGAGGAAGCTGCGCGCCCGCGCGACGACGTCGACGTAGCTCTCGCCACCCGAGTACGGGTCGACGACGTGTTTCGTCCGCTCGATCTCGAGTCGCGCCACCGCAGTCCCGTTGAGCATCCCGTAGTTGCACTCCCGCAGGCGCCAGTCCTTGAAGATCGGCAGGCCTCTCCCGCCGAAGGCGATCTGCGCGGTCTCCACGGCTCGTCCGAGATCCGAGACGAAGACGGCCGCGAGCTCGTCGTCCTCCCGTCGCTCGCCGAGCTCCTTCGCCTGTCGGCGCCCGAGGGTCGAGAGCTGCCCGTCCAGCCAGCCCGACGCGACCCAGCGCTCGTTGTCCGTCGTCGTGGAATGCGTCTCGAAGAGGATCTCGATTTTCGACGCGCGCCTGCGGCGAGCCATGGCTCAGTCCGTGTCTTGGAACCAGAAGAAGCCGACCGCGCCAGGCCCGGCGTGCGTGCCCACGACCGCGCCGAGCGTCGACGTGAACTCGACCTCCGCGTTGGGCCGCACGCGCCATGCGAGCTCGGAGAGCGTTCCCACCCACTCCTCCGAGTCGGCGTGCGCGACCGCGACCCGCAGCCCGGGGCCGTCGGTCGTCGCCTCCGCGAAGCGCCGCTCGATTTCGGCGATGCGCCTTCTGCTTGCCGCGTACGCGGGCGACGGCGACGACCTCCCCGTCCTCCACGCTCAATACCGGCCGCAGGTTGAGGAGCGACCCGGCGACCGCCTGCGCCTTCCCGATGCGACCGCCGCGCTGGAGGTACTCGAGCGTCTCCACCGTGAAGAGCACGTCGCAGTGCGCGTGGAAGCGCTCGACCAGCGCCGAGATCTCCTCATCCGTGGTTCCGCGCGCGAGCCTGCGCTGGATGGCGTGGGCGAGCATCGCGATCGCGAGCGATGCCGTCTCGGAGTCGACGACGCGCACCTTGTCGCCGCCGACGTCCTGCGCCGCGAGCTCCGCGCTCGGAAAGGTCCCCGAGACCTTGGCGGACACGTGGAGAGAGTAGATCCGCTCGTATGCGGCGAGCGTCTCGTAGACCTCGACGAAGTCCGCCGGCGTCGGCTGGGCGGTGGCGGGCGTGACGGGTGACGTGCGGAGCTTCTCGTAGAACTCGGTCGGGCCGAGCTCCAGGTAATCGCGATACGTCTCGTCGCCGAAACGGACGTACAACGGAACGAAGCGCATGTTCGGGAAGCGCGCAGGGGCGTCCGGGTAGTCGGACGTGGAGTCGAGGACGATCGCCGTGTTCTCGCTCGTCAGGTTCACTGCGTCACCTCCCGGCCGCCGCACGGACTGCGCGAACGAGCGCGTCGATCCCCTCGTCCTTGCGCACGAGCGCGGCTCCCGCGCTCGACGCGGCATCGTACTCCTCACGACCTGCAGAGGCGCTCAGGAAGACCACGGCCGAATCGATCTCCGCCGCGACCTCCGACCCGTCGACGTCGGGCAGGCGGTAGTCGAGAACGACGACGTCCGGCTCGTGCTCGCGAACAGCGCGAACCGCCGACGCGCCGTCCGAGAACCGCACCGACGATCTCCAGGCCCGTCCGCGTGCCGAGGAGGAAGACGAGCGAGTCGCGATAGACGTCGGAGTCCTCGACGAGCAGCACGCGTATGGGCGCGTCCTGCGCGGTCACTGAGCGACGAGGAGCAGCGGATAGTGCGGCTGCCCGCCCTCGTGGATCTCGACCTCGAGGTCGGGGTGACGCTTCTCGAGCGACGCGACGAGCCCGTCGAGCGGCGGTGCGTTTTCGCCGGTCAGAATCGTGAGGAAGCCCTGACCGCCGGCGAGCACGCGGTCGACGACCTCGTCGAGCACGACATCGAGATCGTTGCCCGAGACGACCGCGACGTCGTCGACGAGACCGAGATATGCGCCCTCGCGGATGTCGACGCCGTCGAGGCTCGCGTCGCGGGACGCGACGGTGATCTCCCCGGTCGCCGCCCCCTCGAGCTCCTCGAGCATCGCGCGCTCGTTCTCGTCGGGTGACTCGGTCGGCACGAACCTGCCCATGGCCGCGAAGCCCGCCTGCACCGACTTCGACGGGATCACGCGCACGTTCTTTTCGCTCATGGACGCCGCCTGCTCGGCCGTGAGGATCACGTTCGAGTTGTTCGGAAGGACGAGCACGGTGTCCGTCGGCACCGCGTCGATGGCGTCGACGATGTCCTTCGCGGACGGGTTCATCGACTGACCGCCCTCGATGACGCGCGTCGCGCCGAGGCTCTCGAAGAGACGCCGATTGCCGCGCCCGGGACAGACGGCGACGAGGCCCGTTTCGAGCGTCGCGAGCGCGGACGGCGCGCCGCCTTCGAGTAGCCGCTCCTCGCGCTGCGCCGTCTGGTGGTGCATGTTCGCGATCTCGACCCCCTCGACGACGCCGACCGCCGTCCCGAGCGTGAGGGCATGTCCGGGGTCGTCCGTATGCACGTGCACCTTGAGCGCCGTCGCGTCCCCGACCACGAGAAGCGAGTCGCCGATCTTCTCGAGCGCCGCTTCCAGCTCGTCCTTGTCGAGCGACTCGCCCTCGACGACGAACACCGTGCAGTAGCGGTACTCCGAGAGCTCCTGGTGAATCGCGTCGAAGCCGAGTGCCTCCGTCTCCACCGGCGCCTCCGGGAGCTCCTCGCCCGTCGCGCCGTGGACCATCCCCCGCGCGATCTCGACCAGGCCGGCGCCGCCGGCGTCGACGACGCCGGCGTTCCGCAGCACGTCGAGGAGCTCGGGCGTGCGGGCGACGGCGTCCTCGCCTGCAGCGAGCACGGCTCGAAGCAGATCGTCGGGCGGGACGCGGCGGTGCTCCTTCTTCTCGCTCTCCTCGGCCATCTCGCGGATGACCGTGAGCATCGTCCCCTCGACGGGTCGTTTGACGGCGCGGTACGCCGTGTCGCTCGCGCCTCGGAACGCGCGACCGAGCAGCGCCGAGCTGATGCCCTCGTGCTCGCCGAGCACCTCGACGAAGCCGCGGACGATCTGCGAGAAGATCACTCCGGAGTTGCCGCGAGCTCCCATCAGCGCAGCGCGCGTGACGTCCTTGGCGACCGCAGCGCTGTCCGTGGCCGTCGGACGCGTCGAGCGCCTCGACGATCGAGCGGAGGGTCAGGACGAGGTTCGTTCCCGTATCGCCGTCCGGCACCGGATAGACGTTCAGGTCGTCGATGCGACGGCGGTGCGCCTCGAGGTTCTGCAGCGCGCTGCGCGCGAGGTGACGGACGAGGTCGAGCTCCATCAGTGCGACCGGACGCCTTCGATGTGCACCTCGAGCGATGCGATCGGCAGACCGACCATCCGCTCGAGCTCGTAGCGCACGCGCGAGCCGACCGTCTCCGCCACCTCCGCGAGCTTCAGCCCGTGCTCGACCACGACGCGCAGCTCGATCGCGAGCCCGTCAGCGCGGAGGTCGACGTCGACGCCCTTCTTGATCCCCCAGGGAAGGAGCCGGGAGACCCGTCCGCGCCCGGCAAGCGCGACCACCCCGTAGCTCTCAGCCGCTGCAGAGCCGACGATCTGCGTGATCGCGTCGGGGGAGATCAGCGATGCGCCCGCGCTCGGTCTCCGCGATCACGAAGGGCGCGCGCTCCACGAGCGCGAGCTTAATCGGCTCCCGGCCGCAAAGCGGCCGCCTTCAGGGATCGTCGCGATCGCGGATCCGCGCGAGCGGATTCGTGATCTGCGGGACAAGTCAGGGCTCGCGCTCCACCGCGCGAGCCTACTCCAGCTAGACGGCTTTCTGGACCTTGCCGGCCTTGAGGCAGCGCGTGCAGACGTATGCACGCGTGGCACGGCCGTCGAGCATCGACGCGCACCCGCTGCAGGTTCGGGTTGAAGCGTCGCTTCGTGGCGACCATGGAATGGCTTCGGCTGTTGCCGAAACCGGGCTTCTTCCCACAGATGGCGCAGACCTTCGACATGAGCGGCTGCGGAGTGTAGCGATCAGTGGGCGGCGGCTGCCGCGCGGAGGTGCGCGAAGAGATCGGCCATCTCGAGCGCGCTCCGCACGGCTTCGGCTCCCTTGCCGACACGCGCCTCGGCCTGATCGACGCGATCGAGCGTGAGGACGCCGAACGCGACCGGCACGCCCGTCTCGAGCGCCGCGAGCTGGAGACCGCTCGCCGCCTCGCTGGAGACGTAGTCGAAGTGCGGCGTGTCACCGCGGATGACGCAGCCGAGCGCGACGATGCACGCGAAGCGCCGGGTCTTGGCGAGCGCGGTCGCCGCGAGCGGCAGCTCGAACGCACCGGGAACGACCATGATCGTGATCGCCTCCTGGCGCACGCCCGCGCTGGCGAGCTCCGAGAGCGCACCGTCGAGGAGCTGGGTCGTGACGCTGCCGTTGAAGCGCGACACGACGATGCCGACGGCACGCCTCCCGCCTTCCGACACCCCCTCGAGGACGGCGTACCCGTCCGGGATGTGCAGATCGCCGGCGGCGTGCTCGTGCGAGAGCTCGACGACGAGCGCCTCCTCGACGATCTCCGCGTCCTCGGGCTCGCTCTCGACCATCTCCGCGTCCTCGGGCTCGCTCAGCTCGTCGACCTCCGCCGGCTCGACCTCGTCGCCGAGCTCGACGGCGACCGAGTGCTCGGCCTCTCTCGTCCTGGGTCGCGGCTCCCCAGGCCGCCCCGTCCTGGGCAGACGTGTCGTCGAGCTCGTTGGACTCGTCCGGCTCGGCCTCGGCCGCCTCGGGCTCCGCCGAGTCGGGCTCGCGGGCCCAGTCGTGAAGGACGTTCTCGCTGGTCGAGTCGATGTCGCGGTTACTCATCGGTTTCCTCCGGGACGGCGCCTTCGAGGCGCGCGCCCTGGTGGTGGAGCTTCGTGATCGTATGGCCCAGCTTCTCACGTTTCGCGGCGAGATAGCGCGCGTTCTCCGCGGTGGGCTCGACCTCGAGCGGGACCTGCTCGACGACGGTCAGGCCGTAGCCGTCGAGGCCCGTGAGTTTGCGCGGATTGTTCGTGAGGATGCGAATCGTCGTCAGGCCGAGGTCGGCGAGGATCTGATTGCCGATCCCCCACTCTCGCGCGTCGGGCGGAAAGCCGAGAGCGAGGTTCGCCTCCACCGTGTCGAGCCCGTTCGCCTGCAGCTCGTACGCACGGAGCTTGTTCAGAAGGCCGATCCCGCGTCCCTCCTGGCCCATGTACAGGACGACGCCACGTTCCTCCTCGGCGATGCGCGTGAGCGCGTTCTCGAGCTGCTCGCCGCAGTCGCACAAGAGCGAGTGGAAGACGTCTCCGGTCAGGCATTCCGAGTGGACGCGGACGAGAACGTTCTCCGCGCCCTCGATGTCCCCCTTGACGAGCGCGACGTGCTGCTTGTCGGTGAGGATCTCCCGGTAGGCGACGGCCCGGAACTCGCCGAACTCCGTCGGCAGCCTGACCGAGACGGCGCGCTCGACGAGCTTCTCGGTTCGGCGCCGGTACTCGATGAGGTCGGCGACCGTGACCATCTTCAGCTCGTGGCGCTCGCAGAAGACGGTGAGATCCGGCACGCGGGCCATCGTCCCGTCGTCGTTCATGATCTCGCACACGACGCCGGCGGGAATCAGGCCGGCGAGCCGCGCGAGGTCGACCGCCGCTTCGGTCTGGCCCGCGCGCTCGAGCACGCCGCCCTTCTTCGCGCGCAGCGGGAAGACGTGCCCGGGCTGCACGAGGTCGTGCGGCACCGAGCCAGGATCGATCGCGACCTGGATCGTGCGCGCGCGGTCGTGCGCCGAGATCCCGGTCGACACTCCTTCGCGCGCCTCGATCGAGACCGTGAACGCGGTGCCGAGAGGCGTCTCGTTGTGATCCGTCATCGGGCGGAGGTCGAGCTCGTCGCAGCGCTCGGGCGTCAGGCAGAGGCAGATGAGGCCCCGCCCGTGCGTTGCCATGAACGTGATCGCCTCGGGTGTGACGAACTGCGCTGCGATCGTGAGATCTCCCTCGTTCTCGCGATCGGCGTCGTCGACGACGACCACGAACCGGCCCGCGCGGATGTCCTCGATCGCCTCTTCGATCGTCGCGAAGGGCGACGCCGTCTCGGCCGGTCTCAGGTCGGTTGCCACGCTCTGATCGTAGCCCTCACCGCGCCAGACGAGCCGCTCGACGTACTTCGCCAGCACGTCCGCCTCGAGATTCACGGCCTGCCCTGGCTCGAGCGCGGACAGCGTCGTGACCGCGAGGGTGTGCGGCACGAGCGCGACGGCGAAGGCGTCCTGGGCGAGCTCGGCGACGGTGAGTGAGACGCCGTCGACCGTGATCGACCCCTTCTCGACGCAGTAGCGAAGAACGTCGTCGGGCGCCTCGACGAACACGCGCAAGTCCCTCTCCTTCGGCCTCCACCGACTGGATGCGGCCGACTGCGTCGACATGGCCCTGGACGTAGTGCCCGCCCAACTCGTCGCCTGCGCGCAAGCGCGGGCTCGACGTTGACGCGAGTCGCGCGGCTGGAGCACGCCGAGCGTCGTGCGCGCGATCGTCTCCGGAACAGCATGGAACGCGATGTCTCGTCCCCGGTGATGCCTTGCCGCAGTCAGGCAGCAGCCGTTGACTGCGATCGAGTCGCCAGCGATCGGCCCCTGCCGCCGTCTCCGGCGCGCGGACCGACGAGCGCGCGGCCGCCGCCCGACTCGCTCGGCCGAGACGACTACGCCGAGCTCGCGCACGATGCCCGGTGAACACGGCCCGGACCGTACCTAGGGCTCGCGGAGATACGCCTGCAGCAGGACGTCGGCGCCGATCGGACGCGATTCCATCCGCGTCAGCGCGAGCGGGCGCGGAAGGCCTTCGAGCATCCCTGGCCCCTCGCCGGAGAGCCGCGGCGCGACAAAGACGAGGAGCTTGTCGACGAGTCTGCCTCGAGAAACGCCGCGGCGAGCGTCGGGCCGCCTTCGAGGAGCAGCGACTGGACGCCGTCGGCGGCGAGCTCCTCGAGCTCCTCGCGGAGCGGCCCGGAGTGGAGCTCCAGCTCGGAGCCCTCCGGCAGTGGACCGCGGCCGAACGCGATCCTCCGCGGCTGCCGGATGACAGGCACGTCGCGCGCGTCGAGTCGCGGGTCGTCCCAGCGCACGGTTCCCATCCCGACGGCGACGGCATCCGACTGCGCGCGGAGCACGTGCACGAGCCTTCGCGATGCCTCGCCCGTCACCCAGCGCTCGCCCGGCATGCGCACGCGCCCGTCGAGCGTCACCGCGACCTTGTACGTGACGAACGGCCGCCTGCTCGTCACCCACCGTCGCCACTCCTCGATCTGCTGCCGGCAGCGGAACGCCGGCTCGCCGTCGGCGAGCTCGGCGTCGACGCCTGCTGCGCGCAACCTGTCGAGGCCACCTCCGTGCTCTGGGTCCGGGTCGAGCTGGCCCGCGACGACCCGTGCGACGCCGGCGGCGAGGAGTGCGTCGACGCACGGTGGCGTCGCGCCGTGGTGCGCGCACGGCTCCAGCGTCACGTAGACCGTTGCGCCGCGTGCACGTCCGCCGGCCGCCTCGAGGGCGACTACCTCGGCATGCGGCCCGCCCTTCCGCTCGTGCCAGCCTTCGCCGACGACCTCGTCTCCGGCGACGACGACGGCGCCGACGATGGGGTTCGGATGCGTCGTCCCGCGGCCGTTCTCGGCCACCTCGAGCGCACGTTCCAGAAAGTCGGTTCTCCATCCCGGCTGATCCTACGGCGGGGCCGTACGCTGCCCGCTGTGCGGCTCCCGCAGCCCCTGGTCGACACCTGGAGTCACGAGCGAGAATGGATTGGCGAGCTGCCGCAACTCGTCGACGACTGTGCGCGAGGAATGGTCGCTCGAGCTCGAAGCGCCGATCGACACGCCGTACTCGCTCGTCGTTCCCGCCGGCGACGTCGTACTCAAGCTCACCGCGCCGAGCGACGCCGAGGCCCGGCACGAGGCCGACGCACTCACGCTCTGGCGACGGCGACTGGCGCGGTGCGGCTGCTCCAACGCGACGACGAGCGGCACGCGTTCCTGATCGAGCGCTGCGTGCCGGGAACGCGCCTCTGGGACGTCGACGTCGACGAGATCGACGTGTGTGCGAGCTGATTCACACGGCTGCAGGTCGAGACCGTCGAGGCGGCGCATCGCTTCCGGCTGCTGGCGACGGAGGCCGACCGCTGGAACGAGCGACTGCCTCGTCAGTACGCCGAGGCCGGCGTCCCGTTCGAGCGGGCGCCTCCTCGAACACGGCGGCGGACGTCTACCGAACCGTCGATCGCGACGCGTCGCTGGCTCGTCAACCCAGGACCTGCACGGCGCCAACGTCCTCGCGCGCGCAGCGCGAGCCGTGGCTGGTGATCGACCCGAAGCCGCTCGTCGGCGAGCGCGAGGTCGAGGCGAGCGGGCCCCTCCGTAACACGCTCGACGTCTCCCGCTGGCTCGATGTGCTCGTCGAGCTCGGCTTCGATCGTGAGCGTGCGCGCGGCTGGGGCGTCGCCCACAACCTCGCTTGGGCGTGGGACGAGCGGCGCGGCTGGCTCGAAGCGGCACGTCGAGGAAGTGCGGCGGATCCTCAACGCGCGATGAGCCGGGCGACGAAGAATCCGGCCGTGGCGTGGACATGCGGCAGCGTCTGCAGGAACTCGGGTCGGCGCGCGTGCCGGAACTGCGGCCACTCCTCGGCGAGCGTCCTGTCGACCTCGAGCCCGGACGCATCGACCACGGCCTCCGACTCGTCGGCGTTGATCGTGCAGACGGAGTAGACGATGGTGCCGCCGGGGCGCACGCGCTCGGCTGCGGCGCGGAGGAGCTCGAGCTGCAATTCGGGTAGCGGCTCGGCGCGCCAGCGGAGATCCGGTCGGCGGTTCAGGACGCCGAGGCCGGAGCACGGCGCGTCGACGAGAGCATGGTCGAACGCAGTGAGCTCGGGCGGAAGCTCGCGTCCGTCGGCGACGACGACGCGTACGCCGTCGGCCTCGAGACGGCGGGCCGTCTCCTCGAGCTTGCGGGCGCGCACCTCGTTCATCTCGACTGCCGTCACGTCGCCGGCGAGCATCGTCGCCTTGCCGCCGGGAGCGGCGCACAGGTCGAGCGTCCGCTCACCTTCTCGCGCGCCCACCGACGAGCCCGACGAGCTGCGAGGCCGCGCTCTGCGGCCAGATCCTGCCCTCGGCGAGCGCGGCCTCGTCGACCCGCTCGACGTGCCATGCGCCGGGGACGTCCGCGTCGGGCGTCCCGTCGATCTCTCCACGCACCAATCGGACGACCGCCCGGCCCGGCTCGTTCAGCGCGCGCATGAGCGTGAGCGCACTCGTCGGCGCCGAGGTCGCGAAACCAGAGGCCCGCGATCCAGTCCGGGTACGAATGCCTCAGCGCCGCTTCCGCCGCCGTCCTCTCGGGGAGCTCCTCGAGAAGCGGGGAGATGCCTTCGGCGAGCCGGCGAAGCACGGCGTTCGTGAACGCCACGGCACGCTCCAGCCCCGCGCCGCGGACGAGCTCGACGGACTCGTTGACTGCCGCGTACCGGGCGACGCCCTCGACGAAGCCGAGCTGGTAGGCGCCGAGTCGCAACGCAGCTCGCACCGGCGGGTCGAGCCGGTGCACTCGCCGGCGCCCGAGCCTCTCGATCGCGTGGTCGAGCGTGCGTGCGCGCTGCACGGCGCCGTATGCGAGACGCTGCGCGAGCGCACGGTCACGGTCGTCGAGACCGGCCACGGCGGTGCGCAATGCTCGATCCGCGTATGCGCCTTCCTCGAACACGCGAACGAGGACGGCGTACGCCGCCGCGCGCGCCGGGCTTACGGTCGCAGGCCGCGGAGCCATGCGTCGTACGTCATTCGACGGCCTCCGTCCGGCTGCACCTCGACCGGCTCGAACCGCCCGTCCGCCGGCGACTCGCGCTTTCCAGATCGTGACCCCCCGCCCGTCGAGATCCGCGCGGGCTCCGATGTGCGGTGAGAGCGCACGAACGTGATCGACCAGCTTCCGCGCGGGCCGGTCGAGGTCGAGGTGACGGTCGGCCGGCGTGATCTTGGCGGCGTACGTCGGTTCGCCCTCCTGCTCGCGGAATGTGGGATCGGGTTCGGCCAGCACCCGATCGAGCAGATCGGCCGCGACCTCCGCGGAACGCTCGAACACCTCGCCGGCGTCGTCGTCGGGCTCCACCGCGAACGAGCTCTGCGCCGCGATCGGCCCGGCGTCGAGCTCCTTCACGAGCTTGATGATCGATACGCCTGTCTCGGAGTCGCCCGCCATCAGCGCACGCTCGACCGGCGCAGCGCCGCGCCAGCGTGGGAGGAGCGACGGATGCACGTTCAGCCAGAGACGCTCGTCGAGCACTGCGTCGGGGACGATCAGCCCGTAGGCGACGGCGACGACCACCGAAGCGCCGAGATCGAGGCCCGGCTCCAGCCGCTCCGGCTCGATGACCGGGAGCCCGAGGTGCTCGGCGGCGAGCTTTGCGGGCGACGGCGCGAGCTTGCGACCTCGGCCCGCTGGTGCATCCGGCCGAGTGAGGACTGATGTGACCTCGTGCGTCGCCGCGAGCCGTTCGAGGACGTCGGCGCCGAACGGCGCGGTCGCGGCGACCGCGATCGACGGCGCTCAACGCGCGCCGAGGACGGGCTGCGGCCTGAGCCTCGCGAGAGCCGCGCGCCGCGACTCGTCGTCCGTACGGTCGATGATCAGAACGCCGTCGAGATGGTCGAGCTCGTGCTGCACGACGCGCGAGGAGGGCGGCTCGAGCTCGAGCTTCACGGGCTCGCCGTGCACGTCGACGCCCTCGATCGTGACCGTCTTCGAGCGTTCGACGGGGACCAGCACGTCTCGCAGCGACAGACAGCCCTCGTCGTCGATCTCCATGTCCTTCGAGCTCTGTGTGATCGTCGGGTTGACGAGCACGCGGTCTTCGCCGTCGTCCACGAACACGAACAGCCGGCGCAGCACGCCGACCTGCGTCGCTGCCAGTCCGACCCCGTTCGCCTCGTGCATGAGCGCGGTCATTCGCTCGACGAGGCGCTCGAGGTCCTCGTCGAACACCTCGACCTCGCGGGCCTTCATGCGGAGCGCCGTGTCCCCGTACTGGCGGATCCGCGAGAGGGCGAGAAGCCTGCGCGCCTCGCGCTCGAGCTCCTGCTCGTCCGCCGCGTGATCGTGGTCGCCTGGTCGTGATCTGCGTGATCGTGACCGGTGTGATCGTCGCTGTGATCGTGCTCGTGGTCGGCCATCGCGCGGCGAGTCTAGCCCGCCGCGCGATGACCGGACCCTCAACCGCCGATGCCCGTCGGCTGCCGACCGAGCTCCACGCCGTTCGCGTCGAACGCGACGATCGCGATCGGGCCGATGCCCCTCTTCAGGTCGGCCTTCTTGAAGCGGTATCCGAACGCCTGAAACTCGTCGGAGCCCACCTTGGCCTTCTTCAGCTTCACCTCGCGCGAGCTCCCGTCGCTCATCAAGACACGCGCTCGCGCCACTCCAGGTGCAGTGAGACCGAAGAGCGTGGCGCTCTTGACATCGCCGATAGCCGGACCACCGTCGTAGCTCAGCGTGGCCGAGAGCGCGCTGCCGTTCAGTGGGTCGTCGACGGAGTTGCAGCCGCCCCCATGTCGCACGCGACGTTGCGGTAGCGTGCCTCCCAGACGCAGAGATGCCCGGTCTTGGTCACCTGAGCGAAGACCCCGCGACCAGGCGATCCGTCCTCCGTCTGAACCTCCGCCACCTGAGTGATCTCGCCCGTACTCAGAGCTTCGTGGAAGGACGGAGGATCCACGCTCTGAAAGTGCCCCGCGATCACCCCCGTCGCGAGGACGCCCGAAGCAACAACGACAAGCGCTACCACGAGCGTGCCGCGGCGACTGTTAGTCCGTGACATAGCAGCTCCCCCACCGATAGCCCGAATGAGAGAAGCAGTGTCCGCGCTTGACATTCGAGACGTACCAGCGCGCGTAGATCGTCGACGATGTCCCGCGAACCGTGCCGTGCCAGGAGTAGCTCACGTTGTCGATGAACGTGACGGTCGCGTCGAGGCCACTCTCCTTGAAGAAGTAGTTGTAGTGCCAGCCCGAGCTGTATGCGCTGCCAGCGCCTTCGTTCGGCCACCACTCTTGGGACCCGCGTAGGTGGTGCCTGCCACGGCTGTCCCTGCGAGCAGGAGCGCCGCCAACACGCCGGCCAGTCCAACAACGAGATTCCTCACATGAGTCTCCTTTCAGCTTCTGCGGGGTGTCGCGACCTGTGGTACTGGGCGGGCGTACCTGCCGCAATTGGCCAAAGCGGACACGGCCGTTTCGGCCAGGACCGCTAGGGCGACTGCGGATCGACGTCGACGACGGCGCTCAAGCCGTCACGACGCATCGCGGGTGCGGCGCGCGCGAGAACCGCCGCGGCGCGGGTGGCGAAGGCCCGCGGCGAGGCCGTTTTCGCCAGCAGCTGAGCGCGATGGCGTCCACGAAGGCGGAGGAGCGGCGCCGGCCCGAGAAGCCGGGCTCCGGGCGCGTCCAGTGCTCCTCGCAGCTCCCGGAGCGCCCGGCTGACGTCGCCCGGGTCAGGTCCCGAGACGACGAGTGAAACAAGATGTGAAAAAGGTGGGTAGGAGAGCTCCTCGCGCCGCGCGAGCTCGTAGGCGAGGTAGCCGGAGACGTCGTGCCGGAGGACGTAGGTGAAGGGCGTTGCGTCCGGCTGGAACGTCTGCACGATGACTCGACCGGGCGCGTCCCGGCCGCTGCGGCCGGCGAGCTGCGTGACGAGCTGGAAGGTCCGCTCCTCCGAGCGGAAGTCCGGGAACGCGAGGCCTGCGTCGGCGTCGACGACCGCCGCGACCTCGACTCCCGAGAAGTGGTGCCCCTTCGCCACCATCTGCGTCCCGATCAGCACCGCCGAACGGGCGGATGCGAAGCGCTCGAGCGCCTCGCGGAGCGCGCCGGTCTTCGCCGCGGTATCGGCGTCCAGGCGGATCCGCTCGAGGCCGGGGAGACGCCGCGCGAGCTCGGCGTCGAGGCGCTGCGTCCCCGCACCGATCCGCGCGAGCTCGACCGAGCCGCAGTCCGGGCACGCCTCCGGCATCTCCACGGAGAAGCCGCAGTGGTGGCAGTGGAGACGCACGTCCGAGTGCAGGGTCAGCGCGATGTCGCAGCTGCCGCAGCGGCGCGTGATGCCGCACGACCTGCAATGGATGGCGCCCGAGATTCCGCGCCGGTTGAGGAGGAGGATCGCCTTGCCGCCGCGTTCCTCGACCGCCGAGAGCTCGGCGAGGAGCGGCGCCGAGAGCGGGTACCCGGCCTCGCGCCGAAGATCGACCAGCTTCACCGTCGGCAGGGGCGCCCCGATCCGCGAGGGAAGTGCCAGCCGCTCGAGGCGGGACCAGCTCTCCACCCGCGGTGTCGCACTCCCGTAGACCGCGACGGCGCCCTCCAGGGCGGCGCGCTTCGCTGCGACCGTCCGCGCGTCGTAGCGGGGATCCGACTCCTGCTTGAAGGAGGCGTCGTGCTCCTCGTCGACGACGACGAGGCCGAGGCGGGCGACCGGCGCGAAGACTGCCGAGCGGGCGCCGACCACGACCGGCGCGGCGCCGGAGGAGATCCGCTCGCGCTCGTCACGACGTTCCGCATCGGTCAGCGCCGAGTGGAGGACGGCGACGCGGTCGCCGAAGCGCGCGCGGAAGCGACCGACCGTCTGGGGCGTGAGGGCGATCTCCGGGAACGAGGACGATGACGCCCCGCTCTCGCTCGAGCGCCGCCGCGGCGGCCTGGAGGTACACCTCGGTCTTCCCGCTTCCCGTCGGCCCGTGGAGAAGCACGTGGCCGCCGCTCTCTTCGTCGAAGGCGCCGACGATCCGCGCGACCGCCGAGCGCTGCGCCTGCGTGAGCTCGGCCGGCTCGGGCTCGCCGCCGAGAGCGTCACGCGCCCACGGCTCCCGCGGCGCTCCACGCCGGGCCGCGGCATGGGGAGCGACGAGCGCCAGAGCGCGCGCCGGCGTGGAGCCGTAGTAGTCGGCCAGCCACAGCGCGAGCTCGACGAGCGGAGCCGGTACCCGATCGACGACGGCGCCCGCATCCGCCACCTCGATCCCTGCGGGCGGGTCGACCCCGACGTCCACCACGACGCCTCGCACACGCCGGCCGCCGAGCCCGACCGACAGGACGTCGCCACGCGCGACCTCATCCGGTACGCGGTATGTGAAGGCCCGCGCGAGGGCGCGGGCCGTGACGAGCGGGTACACCTCGGCGTAGGGCACGGACGGCGAGCGTATCCGGGACGTCGGCGACGCCTGCCGGTCGCTCGCAAGCATCACGGCGAGAGTGAGTCGACACGACGACCGCGGCTGCGAAGCAGTCGCGCTTCAGGGACTTGTCGCGATCGGGAAGCCGCGCGAGCGGATTCCCGACCTGCGGAGATCCCGGTGTAAGGTTTCCCTTACATGGACTGCTCGATGATCCGCATCGACGGCGTGACCAAGCGATTCGGTGACGCCACGGCCGTCAACGATGCGTCCCTCTGCGTCGACCGTGGGGAGGTGGTCGCGCTTCTCGGCCCCTCCGGCTGCGGGAAGACGACCCTCCTCCGGCTCATCGCCGGGTTCGAGCGGCCCGACCGCGGGTCGATCGCGGTCGACCGCCGCATCGTCGCCGGGAGCGCGTGGGTCGCACCCGAGGCGAGGCGCGTCGGGATGGTGTTCCAGGACTACGCACTCTTCCCGCACCTCACGGTCGCGGCGAACGTCGGCTTCGGTCTTCCCCGCCGCGAGCGCGCCAAGCGCGTACCCGAGCTGCTCGGGCTCGCACGGCTCGGCGGGCTCGAAGAGTCGCTACCCGCACGAGCTCTCGGGCGGCCAGCAGCAGCGCGTCGCGCTCGCTCGTGCGCTGGCCCCTGCGCCCGAGCTCGTGCTGCTGGACGAGCCGTGGTCGAACGTCGACCCGTTCCTGCGCGACTCGCTTCGCGCGGAGGTGACCGACATCGTGCGGCCGCTCGGCGTCACGGTGCTGCTCGTCACGCACGACCGCGAGGAGGCCTTCTCGCTCGCCGACCGGATCGCGCTGATGCGCGACGGCACGATCGTCCAGGAGGGCACGGCGGAGCAGCTCTACTTCGCGCCTGCATCGCGCTGGGCCGCCGAGTTCGTCGGCGCCGCCAACGTGCTTCCCGGCCGCGTCGTCGCAGGCCGCGTCGAGACGGCGCTCGGCGCGTTTCCGGCGAACGGCGCGAGCTCCGCACCACGCCGCCCAGGTGCTCGATCCGTCCGGAGCTTCTGGAGCTGGAGCCCAGCCCCAGCGGAGCACGGCGGAGGTCGTCGCGCGCGAGTTCCGCGGCCACGACGTCTTCTATCGAGTCCTTCTCGACGGTGTGGAGCTCGTCTCGCACCGTCCGTCGACGGAGGTCGTCGACCTCGGCACCCGCGTCTCCATTCGTGTTCATCGACGGACGGTGCCCGTCCTCGATTGAGCGTCGTACGTGCGCGGCGGCCGTATGTAAGGTCTGCCTTACACCGCGGCTAAGGTGACTCTCACATGGAGGTTGATTCGTGAAGAAAGCCTTCGTGGTCGCGCCCGCGGCCGTGGTGGCCGCCCTCTCGCTCGCGCAGCGCAGCGACGGCGCCGAGCCAGACGACGTCGCTGACCGATCTACTCCGGTCGGAAGCAGCGCGCTCGTGAAACCGATCATGGATCGGTTCGCGCAGCGAGACGGGCATTCAGCTCAACGTGCGCTACGCGTCCTCGACGGCACTGGCGACCGCGCTCGTGGAGGAGGGCCGAACAGCCCTGCCGACATCTACTGGTCGCAGGAGCCGGGCACGCTCGGCCTCGTCGGCGCACGCGGCCTCCTGGCTCGGCTCCCCCAGGCGACGGTCGGCAAGGTGCCCTCGCGGTTCTACGACGCGCAGCCGTCGCTGGGTCGGCACGAGTGGGCGCTCGCGCGTGCTCGTGTACAACACGAACGAGCTGCAGAGAACGATCTCCCGGCATCGGTCTGGGGTCTCACCGGCTTCCCGCTGGAAGGGCAAGATCGGCCTCGCGCCCACGAACGCGTCGTTCCAGGCGTTCCTCGGCGCCACGATCCACCTCGTCGGCGAGGCTCGTGTTCGCACCTGGCTCGAGCGGCCTGCGAGGAGAACGACGTGCGCTTCTACCCGAACAACACGACCGTCGTCCAGGCGGTCGGCCGCGGCGACGTCGAGGTCGGGCTCGTGAACCACTACTACCTCTACAACCTTCTCGCGTCGACGCCCGGACCTTCCGGTCCGCAACCACTGGTTCCGCGACGGCGACCCCGGCAACCTCGTGCTCGCCGCGGGCGTCGGCATCGTTGCGTCGACGCAGAAGGCCGCAGCGGCGCAGCGCTTCGTCGACTTCCTGCTGTCGAAGTCCGGCCAGCGCATGATCGCCCGTGGCCCCGGCGCAGCCGAGTATCCGCTCGTCAAGGGCGTTCCGCGGCGACCCGGGCCTGCGCCCGCTGACTCTCGATCAAGGGGCCGAGGTACAACCTCGGGCGTCTCTCCGCCGACCTCTCGCCCGGCCGTGCGGCTCCTCCTCGAGGAGGGCTACATCAGGTGACCTCGAGCGGCGCGGCGGCCGCGACCTCGTCCCGCGGCCGCCGCGCTCCGACTCCGCTCGTCGCGTGCGCCGCCCTCGTCGCCCTGGCGGCCGTCGTCCCGATTGCGTACCTCGCGCTGCGCGCGCTCTCGGCCGATGCCGCGGCCGCGCGCTCTGACACCGCTCGCGTCCACTCTCGATCTCGCCTGGGACACGGCGCTCCTCGCAGCCGGGGTCGTCGTAGCGGCGCTCCTCGTCGGCGTCCCGTTCGCATGGCTCGTCGTGCGCACAGACCTCCCGGGACGGCGCGCCTGGGGCATCGCGGCATCGCTTCCGCTCGTTATCCCGAGCTTCGTCGCCGCGCTCGCGCTCCTCGGAGCGCTCGCGCCGCGCGGGCTCCTCCAGGAGGTGCTCGAGCCGCTCGGCGTCGAACGGCTTCCGGAGCTGACGGGATACTGGGGGGCGCTCGTCGCCCTGACCCTTGCGACGTATCCCGTACGTCTACCTCCTCGCCGCGTCAGGGCTGCGAAGCGTCGATCCGACGGCCGAGGAAGCTGCACGCGGCCTCGGCGCGCGCCCCGTGGCGGTGTTCTGGCGCGTGACCCTGCCAGCCCTGCGCCCGTCGCTCGCCGCCGCGTCGCTCCTCGTCGCCCTGTACGTGCTGTCGGATTTCGGCGTCGTCTCGCTCATGGGCTACGCGACGCTCACGACCGGGATCTACGTGCGCTACGAGTCGTTGCTAGCGCTCGAGTCGGCCGCGATCCTCGCTCTCGTCCTCGTCGCGCTGGCGCTCGCGATCGTGCTCGTCGCGTCCCGCGGGTCGACTGCGCGGCGGCGATCTACCGCAGCACACCGGGAGCCGGGCGGGCCGCGCAAGCCCGCGGAGCTCGGCGGCTGGCGCTGGCCGGCGCTGGCCTTCTGCTCGTTCGTCGTCGGCCTGTTCCTCGTTCTTCCGGTGGGAGTTCTCGCCTGGTGGTCGGCTAGCGCCGATCCGATTGCGGGCCGAGCCGCCGTCGCCTGGTCCGCCGCCGCTCGAGCTCCGCCTGGATGGCGACGGCGGCGGCACTGTTCGCGGCGCTCGTCGTCCTCCCTGCCGCGATCCTCGCCTGGCGATACCCGTCGGCGCTGTCACGCGGCCTCGAGCGCCTCACCCTGCTCCCGAGCGCGCTGCCCGGGATCGCCGTCGCGCTCGCACTCGTCTTCGTCGGGGCGCGCATCGGCGCACCCGTCTACCAGAGCCTCGGTCTCCTCCTCGTCGCCTACGTGATCCGCTTCATGCCGTACGGGCTGGCCTCGACGCATGCGTCGCTCGACGCAGTGAGCCCCCGGCTCGAGGAGGCCGCGCGGTCCCTCGGACGACGGCCGGTCAGCGCGATGACCACAGTGGTGCTCCCGCTCGCCCGCTCGGGCGTGCTCGCAGGCGCCGCGCTCGTCTTCCTGAGCACGATCAAGGAGCTTCCGGCGACGCTTCTGCTCAAGCCCATCGGGTTCGAGACCCTCGCGACCGAGATCTGGAAGGGAACTGCGATCGGTGCGTACTCGGAGGTCGCGCCCTCGGCGCTGCTCCTCATCGTCATCGCAGCGCCGCTCGTCTACCTGCTCTCGTGGCGGAACGCCTGGGAGCTCGGCGCGGCGGAGTAGGCCGGAGGGCAAGGCGAGCCCGCGCCCTACAATGGCCACCATGGCTGGGCACTCCGTCGACGAGTACCTGGAGACGATCTACTTCCTCGCGTTCCCGATCGGCGAGTACCGGCCGGCGACGGGGTCGACCGCGATCGCCTCGCGCGTCGCGGAGATGCTCGGGGTGTCCCGCGCGTCCGCCGGGGAGATGCTCAAACGGCTCGAGGGCGATGGCCTCGTCGAGCGCGGTGAGCAGAAGGAGGCGATCCTCACGCCGGAGGGCGCGGAGCGAGCGCGCCGTGTCGTGCGCAAGCATCGCATCATCGAGCGCTTCCTCACCGACTTCATGGGCTACACGGCGGCGGAGTCGCACGTGCACGCCGACGAGCTCGGCGACACGTTCACCGACGACATGATCGAGCGGATCAACGAGCGGCTCGGCGAGCCCGACCGCTGCCCGCACGGTTGGCCCGTCGACACGGAGTTCGAGCAGTCCGAGAACGCGGAGCTCGTCGCGCTCGCGGAGCTCCCGGTGGGTCGTGACGGGCAGATCGTCAGGCTCGCGGAGCACGACGGCGACCTCCTCCACTGGTTCTACGACGAGGGGCTCGTGCCGGGATCGCAGGTCGGGGTCGTGTCCGCCCAACCGGCGGCGGGCCAGCTCGTGATCACGGTCGACGGCGCCGAGCGGCCGATCACCGAGCGTGCCGCGGACGGCATCTACGTTCGTGCGGCGTAGCCGCTCCTAACGATTCGCTGACGAGATCCTTCGCGCAGGCTCACATCGCACTGCGACGATGTGGCCTGCAAGCAGTTCCGCCTCGACACGACAACGAGGCAACGCGAAGGGGCTCGTCTGGCCGGGCCCCTTCGGCGTTCTTAGACAGTTCTTAGTGAACTCACAGGGCGTTCTCAGGCAGCGGCGATGGGATAGGAGTTCGCAACTCCCTCCGATCGACTGCCCTCCGGACGAAGGCCCGCCAGCAGCGGGTCTTCGTCGTTGTTACGCCGTCGACTCGGCGAAGAGCGCGGCCGCGTCGCGAAGCGCCTCGGCCTTGTCGGTGCGCTCCCACGTGAAGTCCTTGTCGTCGCGCCCGAAGTGGCCGTACGCAGCGGTCTTCGCGTAGATCGGCCGCATGAGGTCGAGGTCGCGGATGATCGCGCCCGGGCGCAGGTCGAAGTGCTCGGCGACGAGCTTCTCGATCCGCTGGAGCGGAATCGTCTCCGTCCCGAAGCACTCGACGTTGACGCTCATCGGGTGTGCCACGCCGATCGCGTAGGCGACCTGGATCTGGCAGCGATCGGCCAGGCCCGCGGCGACGACGTTCTTCGCGACGTACCGCGCAGCGTACGCAGCCGACCGGTCGACCTTCGTGGGGTCCTTGCCGGAGAACGCGCCACCGCCGTGGGGGGCGGCGCCGCCGTACGTGTCGACGACGATCTTGCGGCCTGTCACGCCCGTGTCACCCATCGGCCCGCCGATCACGAACTTGCCGGTCGGGTTCACGTACAGGAAGTCCTTCGCACCGAGCTTCGCCGGGTCGAAGAGGTCTCGTGCGGACGAGTGCAGGATTGGCTCGACAACGTGCTCGAGCAGGTCGGGCTTCATGAGCGACTCGACGTCGAGCCCGTCGCGATGCTGCGTCGAGATGAGGACGCGCTCGATCTCGACGGGACGCTGGATGCCGTGCTCGTCGACCTCGTAGCGCACCGTCACCTGCGTCTTGCCGTCGGGCCGCAGGTATGGGAGGATTTCCGCCTTGCGGACCTCGGCGAGCCGCTTCGCGAGCTTGTGCGCGAGCATGATCGGCATCGGCATGAGCTCGTCGGTCTCGTGCGTCGCGTAGCCGAACATCATCCCCTGGTCGCCCGCGCCCACGAGGTCGAGCGGATCGGTGTCGCCGTGCTGGGCCTCGTACGAGGTGTCGACGCCCTGCGCGATGTCCGGCGACTGGCCGTCGATCGCGACGACGACGCCGCACGTCTCGTAGTCGAAGCCGTACTTGGCGCGCGTGTACCCGATCTCCGCGATTCGCTCTCGCACCACCGAGCGGATGTCGACGTAGATGTCGGTCGTGATCTCGCCGGCGACGACGACGAGGCCGGTCGTGATCAGCGTCTCGCACGCGACACGGCCGTGCGGATCGTCGGTGAGAATGGCGTCGAGGACGGAGTCCGAGATCTGATCCGCGATCTTGTCGGGATGACCCTCGGTGACCGACTCCGACGTGAACGAGAACGCGCGCGCCGCCATGGCGCGGAAGGGTACCTGCGCCGGAGGCGCTATTCGGTGGTTGGCGCCCTGCTCATGAGCTGGCCGACGAGGTCCGTGAGCGAC
Source organism: uncultured Gaiellaceae bacterium (assembly GCA_963787855.1). Classification (GTDB taxonomy): domain Bacteria; phylum Actinomycetota; class Thermoleophilia; order Gaiellales; family Gaiellaceae; genus GMQP-bins7. The sequence goes on along the minus strand of CAWBER010000003.1, from coordinate 430,150 downwards.
GTGCCTTCGAGCACCGCGCACACACCCTCGGTGATGGGGAGCTCGATCTCGAGACGGTGCGCGAGATCGCGCAGGACCGGCGCCGTGGTCAGTCCCTCGACGACCATGCCGATCTCAGCCGCCGCCTCCTCCGGGCGGGCGCCGCGCGCGATGAGCTCTCCGGCGCGCCGGTTCCTCCCGGACGGCGACCAGCACGTGACGATCAGGTCGCCCATCCCGGCGAGCCCGGCGAACGTGTCCGGCCGGGCGCCGGCCGACTCGGCGAGACGCCTCATCTCGGCCAGCCCCCGCGCCACGAGCGCGGCCTTCGAGTTGTCGCCGAGCGAGAGGCCGTCCGCCCCGCCCGCGGCGAGCGCGATGACGTTCTTCGCCGCCGCGCACAGCTCGACGCCGGCCACGTCGTCGCTCACGTAGACGCGGAAGAGGACCGAGTGCACCGCGACCTGGAGCCGGACCGCGAGCTCGAGGTCGTCGCTCGCGACCACGGCAGCGGCCGGAAGTCCGCGGATGATCTCATCGGCGATGTTCGGTCCCGAGAGCACCGCGACCGGTCGATTCCGGACGAGCGTCGAAAGACGGGCTCCGGTCGCCGGGTCGAGACCCTTGCTGAGGCTGAGGATCGGCGCGTCGCCGGGCAACGGCGCCACGACCTCGCCGAAGACCCTGCTCGGAACCGCGACGACGACGAGCTCGGTGTCCACGATCGGAGCGGCGTCGATCGTCGCGGCCGAGATGCCGTCGAGCCGCGCGCTCGTCGCATAGCGCGGGTTCCGCCCCGTTGCGTTGATGGCGTCGGCCTGCTCGGGGTCCCGCGCCGCGAGCGTCACCTCGTGCCCGTTGTCGCGGAGCAGGCATGCGGCGGCCGTTCCCCACGAGCCGGCGCCGACGACGACCGCTCTCACTCGGACGTCACGAAGTCGATGGAGACCGGGACGCCTTCGAGGGAGAAGCGCTTGCGCAGCGCGTTCTCGACCCAGTAGCCGTAGTCGCGGGTCACGAGGGTGCGGTCGTTGACGAACAGCCGGAAGCGCGGTGGGCGCGCGCTCACCTGCGTTCCGTAGAGCAGGTTCAGGCGGCGCCCACGCCTGCCCGGCGGCTGCCGTGCCTCGCGCAGCTCCTGCAGCGCGCGGTTGAGCTCGGCAGTCCGAATGCGCGCCGCGTAGCGCACGAACACGCTCTCGATCATGTCCAGGAGGCGCTCGAGGCCCCGCCCCGTGTGGGCGGAGACTGCGATGAGCGGTGGGCGCTGCCGAAGCCGCGGGAGGATCGCAGGCCGCACTTCCTCGAGCCGGACCTCGGTCACGTCCCACTTCGAGAGCACGACGATCGTCGCGCACTGCGCCTTGCGGGCGACATCGGCCACGGCGAGATCCTGCTCGACCACGCCCTGGCTCGCGTCGATCAGGACGAGCGCGACGTCCGCCCGCTCCGCGGCCTCGAGCGCGCGCAGCTCGGAGTAGTACTCGATCCCCTGTCGCTGCTTGCGCTTCCGGCGGAGGCCTGCGGTGTCGACGAGCACAAAGGTCGAGTCGTCACGGCGGAGGACCGTGTCGATCGAGTCGCGGGTCGTCCCGGGGACGTCCGACACGATCACGCGGTCGCGACCCACGAGCGCGTTCAGGAGCGAGGACTTGCCGACGTTCGGGCGGCCGAGGATCGCGACCTTGATCGCCTCGTCGCCGACGGGCCTCTCCCCATGGCCGGGAAGCCGCGAGACGATCTCGTCGAGGAGGTCGCCCGAGCCGTGCCCGTGCAGCGCGGAGATCGGGATCGGGTCACCGAGCCCCAGCCGGTGGAACTCGAGCGCCTCCAGGTCCCTCCGCGGGTCGTCGAGCTTGTTCGCGAGCACGAGCACCGGGCGGCGTGACACGCGAAGGATCTCCGCGAGCTCCGCGTCTCCCGGCGTCACTCCCACGGTCGCGTCGACGACGAGGAGCACGAGGTCGGCCTCCTCGACCGCCTCGCGCGCCTGTGCCGCGATCTGCTGGCCGAACGGCCCCGTGTCCGTGCGGTCGACCCCGCCCGTGTCGATGAGACGGAACGTCGTCCCCGACCACTCGCAGAGGAGCTCCTTACGATCGCGCGTGACACCCGGAGTCTCGTGGACGACGGCGTTACGCGTCTGCGTCAGCCGGTTGATCAGCGTCGACTTGCCCACGTTGGGGAAGCCCACGATCGCCACGGTGCCCGCGATCTCGAGATCGCTCGCGGCTTCGGTGGTCATCGAGGCGGCGTTGCGTCGTCCGGCCGGCCGAGCTCGTGAATGCCCGCCAGCCACTCCCACAGCTTCCGGATCTCGCGTTCGATCTCGGCGGACGCCTCCTTGTAGCCCTTTCCCCCGCGAGGCAGGCCGTCGAAGGACATCGGCATCCCCCACGCGAGCGACACGGGGCTGAAGTTGCCGAGGCGCCACTCGAAGGAGCCGTAGATCGCGGAGCAGATCACCGGTACCTCCTCGTTGATGGCGACCATCGCGGCGCCGGGCTGGACCGGCCCGGGCACGCCGGAGCGCTGCCGCGTCCCCTCGGCGAAGAGCCCGAGGGCATGCCCGTCGCGCACGAGCTGGCGCATCGTCCGCACCGCCTCCCGATCGGACTCGCCACGGCGAACGGAGAACGCGCCGAACGAGCGCATGAGCTGGCCGAGCCCCGGGACGCGGTGCGCCTCGACCTTGGCCATGAAGTAGAGCGTGCGCGGGATCGCCGCTCCGAGAACGGGCGGGTCGATCCAGCTGAGGTGGTTGGACGCGACGACGAGGCCGCTGTCCATCGGCACGCGCTCGCGGCCGTAGACACGGAGCCGCGTGAGGAGCTGGGCGGCGGTTCCGATCGTCGGCCGGCCGACGGCCCAGACGCGATCCGTCCTGTTCACCGCACGCGCTCCACGAGCTCGGCGATCCGCGCGACCACGTCCTCGACCGAGAGGAGCGTCGTGTCGAGGAGCACGGCGTCCTCGGCCGGCTGCGTGTTGACGGCGTCACGTTCGTCGCGGCTGCGGAGATCGGCCGCGAGCGTCTCTGCCGATACCCCGGGGCGATCCTGCGTCCGCCGGCGCGCCCGCTCGTCCTCTTCCGCGAGCAGAAACACCTTGACCTCCGCCTCCGGGGCGACGACGGTGCCGATGTCTCGACCCTCGATCACCGAGTCGCCGGCGAGGGCGAGCGCACGCTGGCGCTCGCGCATCACCTGGCGGACCTCGGGATGCCGCGCCACGGTCGGGACCAGCCGGTCGATCTCGGCGTCGCGAATCGACGCCGTGACGTCCTCTCCGTCCATCTCGACGTGCCCGTCCAGCCCGAAGCTGACGGGATGCGCGATCGCGAGCGCGGCGAGCGCCGGCCCGTCGGCGAGGTCCGTCTCGTCGCGTCGCGCAATCCAGGTGAGTGCCCGGTACATCGCGCCGGTGTCGAGGTAGTGGAACCCGAGGCGCTGCGCGAGCGTCGAGGCGACCGTGCTCTTCCCCGAACCCGCGGGGCCGTCGATGGCCACGATCATGACGCGGCAGGGTAGTGAACGGCGCCCGGCGCGACCTGTTCGAGAACGTCGTAGAACCCCGGGAAGCTCGTCTCGACCGCCTCGGCACCCCTGAGCTCCACGCCTTCGCGCGACGCGACCCCGGCTACCGCGCCGAGCATCGCCAGCCGGTGGTCTCCGCGCGACTCGACCACTCCGCCGCGCAGGCGTGCCGGAACGCCCTTGATCCGAAAGCCGTCGCTCGTCGATCGCGCATGGCCGCCTATGCGCCGTAACTCCTCCACGATCGCCTCCAGGCGATTCGACTCCTTGTAGCGAAGCTCCGACGCGCCGTGAACGACCGTGTCGCCGCGCGCATGACAGGCGGCGACGGCGAGGAGCGGCAACTCGTCGACGAGCGTCGGCACCTCTTGCGCCGAGACCGTCGCGCCGACGAGCTCGGACGCGCGGAGCTCGACGTCACCGGCAGGCTCGCCGCCGATCGAGCGACGGTTGTAGATCGCGATCCTCGCCCCCATGCGCTCGAGAACGTCCAGGAGCCCTGTGCGCCGCGGATTGAGCCCGACTCCGTGCACCGTGACCGCCGAGCCCGGCACGATCGCCGCTGCGACGAGGAAGGGCGCCGCCGACGAGATGTCGCCCGCGATCTCGATCTCGGTCAGCCGGAGCTCGCGCCCACGTTCGACTGTCACGCTCGTGGGTCGACGCGTGACCGGCGCGCCCGCCCGCTCGAGCAGTCGCTCCGTGTGATCGCGCGTCGGCATCGGCTCGGCGACCGTCGTGCGCCCCTCGGCCTGCACTCCTGCAAGGAGAACGGCCGACTTCACCTGCGCGGATGGGACCGGGAGCTCGTAGTCGATCGCGCTGAGAGCTGCGCCGCCCTCGACGACGACAGGGGCATGGCCGTCGGTCGTGTCCACCGTCGCGCCCATGCGGCGGAGAGGCTCTGCGACGCGCTCCATCGGCCGAGCGGAGAGCGACTCGTCGCCGACGAGCTCGAAGCGCCCTTTCTGGCCCGCGACGAGACCGGTGAGGAGCCGCATCAGCGTGCCCGCGTTCCCGCAGTCGATCGGCGCGTCGGGCTGCCTCAGCCCTTGCAACCCGACCCCGAGCACGCGCAGGACGTCGACGTCCTCCTCCACGACCTCGACGCCGAGCGCGCGAACCGCGGCAATCGTCGCCTCGGTGTCCGCTGACCGGCCGAAGCCCGAGATGCCCGTCTCCCCCTCGCAGACGGCGCCGATCAGGACAGCGCGGTGCGAGATCGACTTGTCGCCCGGCACTGCGACATGCGCGACCAGCGCGGGAACCGGCTCGATGCGCATGGGAAACGGAGTCGGGGTCAGACTGAAGTCTGACCCCGACCGTCTATCCAATCGTCTTGCCCATGAGGGCGACGACCGTGCGGATCTCGTCGGCGAACCGCGCGAACTCTCCGACCCGGATCTGCTGCGGCCCGTCACAGAGCGCATCCTCGGGCTGCGGGTGCACCTCGACCATGACGCCGTCGGCGCCCGCGGCGACCGCGGCGCGCGCGAGGGGGAGAACGAGATCACTGCGCCCAGCGGCGTGCGAGGGGTCGACCACGACCGGCAGATGGGTCTCGCGCTTGAGCACCGGCACCGCCGAGAGGTCGAGCGTGTATCGCGTCGACCGCTCGAACGTCTTGATCCCGCGCTCGCAGAGGATCACGCGCTCGTTGCCCTCCTTCGCGACGTACTCGGCGGCCATGAGCAGCTCCTCGACGGTCGCGGACGGCGCGCGCTTGAGGAGGACAGGATTCGGCACGCGGCCGACCTCGGCGAGGAGGTTGAAGTTGTGCATGTTGCGCGCGCCGATCTGGATCACGTCCGCAATCTCTGCGACGGCGGCCACGTCGCGGGGGTCGAGGAGCTCGGTGACGATCGGCAGGCCTGTCTCGTCGCGCGCCTCGGCGAGGATCTCGAGGCCTTTCGCGCCGAGCCCCTGGAACGCATACGGCGAGGAACGCGGCTTGAACGCACCTCCGCGGAGCACGGTCGCGCCGGCAGCGGCGACCGCCCGGGCCGTCTCGAGGGTCTGCTCCCGCGTCTCGACCGTGCACGGCCCCGCCACGAGCCCGAAGAAGCCGTCGCCCATCCGCCTGCCCCGCACCTCGACCACCGTGGAGTCGGGCGTCGGCCCGCGCGCCACGAGCGGATACGCGAAAAGCTCGGGCGATCCGGCTGCCGTGTCCATGAGACGCGAGTCTAGGTGCGAACGACGGCGGGCTGCCGGTCCAGGGACAATCTCGCGATGCGCATCTTCTCCGGCATCCGCGCGTCCGGCGACAAGACGCTCGGCAACTACAGCGGCGGCTATCGCCAGTACGCCGCGACCCAGGAGCAAGGCGATGCCGTCTTCTGCATCGTCGACCTGCACTCGATCACGACCGCGTACGAGCCCGAAGGCCTGCGCGAGGCGACGCTCGCCGGCGCGGCGATGCTCTTTGCGACCGGTATCGACCCCGAGCGCTCGATCGTGTTCTGCCAGAGCCACGTGCCGGCGCACGCCGAGGCCGCCTGGCTGCTGGGCTCCGCGACCAGCTTCGGAGAGCTGAGGCGCATGACGCAGTTCAAGGACAAGTCGGCCGACCAGGAGTTCGTCTCCGCGGGGCTGTTCGGCTACCCCGTGCTGATGGCGGGCGACATCCTCCTCTACCAGACCGACATCGTCCCGGTGGGCGACGACCAGCGGCAGCACGTCGAGCTGACGCGCGACATCGCCGAGCGCTTCAACAGCCGCTACGGACAGACCTTCACGGTCCCGAAGGGCGTCTACCCGGAGGAAGGTGCGCGCATCAAGAACCTCCAGGAGCCGGAGCGCCTCATGTCGACGTCCGCGGGCAACCCGCAGGGCGTCGTGCGAATGGTCGACGAGCCGGACGTGATCCGGCAGAAGTTCAAGACCGCCGTCACCGACTCGGAGCGGGAGGTGCGCCACGACCCCGCGGAAAAGCCGGGGATCTCGAACCTGATCGAGATCATGTCAGTCGCCACGGGCGACCCGATCGCGACCGTCGAAAGCCGCTACGACGGCGCGGGCTACGGGGACTTCAAGGGCGACGTCGGCGACGCCGTCGTGGAGCTGCTGGCGCCGATCCAGGAGCGCTACGGGAACCTCAGGGCGGACGAGCCGGAGCTCCGCCGCATGCTCGCGCGGGGCGCCGAGAAGGCGGCCGAGGCCTCGCGTCCGACGCTCGACACGATGTACGAGCGGATGGGATTCGTCAGGCCGAGCTCCTAGAGGCCGACCGCCGCCTTCAGCGCCGCCACCTCGCCCGACGTCAGCTCCCTCCACTTCCCCGGCTCGAGCCCTTCGAGATCGAGCCCGGCGTAACGCACGCGGCGCAGTCCACGGACGGGATGTCCCACGGACTCGCACATGCGCCTGACCTGGCGCTTGCGGCCTTCGTGCAGCGTGAGCTCCAGCCGGCTCGAGCGGTCTCCCTGAACGACGGCTCGGATGCGAGCAGGCGCCGTGACGCCGTCCTCCAGCTCGACTCCGTCGCGCAGCCGGGCCAGGGCGTCGAGCGACGGCGAGCCCACGACGTCCGCCTCGTAGACCTTCGGCACGCCGTACCGCGGGTGGGCCAGGCGGTGCGCGAGGTCGCCGTCGTTGGTGAGCAGGAGCGCGCCGGTCGTGTCGACGTCGAGCCGCCCGACGGGGACGACGCGCGGCTCGTGCGGCACGAGCTCGACGACCGTCGGCCGCCCCTGCGGATCGCTTGCAGTCGTTACGACGCCGGCCGGCTTGTGCAGCAGCACGTAGGCGAGCGGCTGGCGCTCGACACGCGCGCCGTCGACCTCCACCACGTCGTGCCGGCCGACGACGGTGTTGAGCTGGCCGACGTCGCCGTTGACCCGCACGCGGCCCGCACGGATGAGATCGTCGGCGCGCCGTCTCGACGCCACACCCGCGCGCGCGAGGTATGCATTCAGGCGCACGGCCGCATTCTGGCTAGGGTTCGACGCGATGGCCCAGCTCGAGACTCCGACCCGGATCGACACGCTCTCCGACAGGCTCGCCGAGCTCGCGGTCTTCGGCGCGAACGTCCAGCCGGGGCAGCTCGTCTCGATCACGAGCTACGTCGGCAAGGAGATGCTCACGCGCAAGATCACGCGCGCGGCGTACGAACGCGGCGCGAAGTTCGTCGACGTCCTCTACTTCGATCAGTGGCTGAAGCGCGAGCGGATCGCGCTCGCCGACGAGGACACGCTCGACTACGTGCCGCCGTGGATGAGGGAGCGGCTGTACCACCTCTCCGACGAGCACGCCGCGCGCATCTCGCTCTCCGGCCCGCACGCGCCCCGCGCGCTCGAGGGCCTCGATCCCGCGCGCGCCGGGCGTGACCTTCTCCCCTACCTCCCGGAGACGGGAGAGGTCGTCAACCGGATGACGACGAGCTGGTGCATCGTCCCCGTCCCGACGCCTTCGTGGGCCGAGCTCGTCTACCCCGACGTCGCGCGCGCGTGGCGCGACGTCGACAAGGCGTACGAGCGGCTCTGGGAGGACGTCGCGCACATCTGCCGCCTCGACGAGGACGACCCGTCTGCCGCGTGGATCGAGCGTTCCACTGCACTCAAGGCGAACGCGCAGCGACTCACCGATCGGCGCTTCGACGCACTGCGGCTCCACGGGCCCGGCACCGACTTCACGATCGGCCTCTTCCAGTCGGCACACTGGGCCGCCGGCGACCTCGAGACGGTCGACGGCCGGCGCCACTCGCCGAACCTGCCGACGGAGGAGGTGTTCAGCACGCCGGATCCCGAGCGTGTCGACGGCTACGTGTCGGCGACGATGCCTCTCGAGCTCTCCGGCTCGATCATCGAGAACATCCGGGTCGAGTTCGAGGGCGGCCGTGCCGTGAAGATCGACGCGGACTCGGGCGCCGATGCCCTGCGCTCCGTTGCTGCGCGTGACGATGGTGCGTCACGCCTCGGCGAGATCGCGCTCGTCGACGGAGAGGGCCGGATCGGACCCCTCGGACGCGTCTTCTACGACACGCTGATCGACGAGAACGCCGCCTCGCACATCGCGCTCGGCGGCGGCTACGAGCACCCCGTGGACGACGACGCCGACAAGGCTCGCGTGAACCAGAGCGTCTTGCACGTCGACTTCATGATCGGCAGCCCCGAACTCGCCGTCGACGGCATCACCGTCGACGGGGCTACGGTGCCGGTGCTGCGCGACGGCGCCTGGCAGATCTGACGACGCTCTAGGACGCGCGCGCTTCGGCGACCTCGAGCAGACGCTCGCGGAGCTCTACCGCGTCCTCGCCGAGATCGTCGAGCCGCGGCAGCGCGGCGAGGCTCTCGAGGCCGAAGACGCGCTCGAAGAGCGGCGTCGTGCGGTAACGGACGGCACCGCCCTGGCCAGGCTCTCGTCCCGCCTCGCTGATCAGCCCACGCTCGACGAGGCTCGCCACCGCCGAGTCGGCCGCAACTCCGCGGATGCGGGCGACATCGGGCCGGGAGCACGGACCGAGGTACGCGACGATCGCGAGCGTCTCCAGAGCGGCCTGCGACAGCCCCCGCTCGACCGGCCGCTCGAACAGCCTCGCGCACGCGTCGGCCGCGTCACGGCTCGCGCGGAAGGCGAAGCCGCCGGCGACCTCCTCCAGCACGATGCCGCTCCGACCCTCGGCGTAGCGCTCCTGCAGCAGGCCGATGGCGGTCTCGATCCGCTCGGGATGATCCTCCGTCGCGTCGGCGAGCTCGTCGAGCGACAGCGGGGCGCTCGCGACGACCAGGAGCGCCTCGACCGTCCGTGCGAGACGGTCGACCGGATTGAGGGCGATCAGGCGGAGCGGGCTTTCCATTCGTGGATCCTTTCGTCGTCGGCGCGCGAAACCCTTATGGCAGCAAAGGGCTGCGCCTGGCTGAGGGCGATCTCACCGGACTTGCGGAGCTCGAGCAGCGCGAGGAGCGCAACCGCCTGCTCGACCCGCGAGAGACCTTCGACCTCGCTGTCGAAGTCGAAGATCCGACGCCGCGAGAGCACGGCGCGAAAGCGCTCCAGGAACTGCGAGACGGGCGGGAAGCGCAACGCCATGTGCCCGAGCGAGACGGTCGGCGGCGGTACGGCGAGAGCGCGCAGCGCTTCACCGAGCGCAGTCGGATCCTGCGGTGCCAGCACGCGCTCGGCTCGGGGCGTGAGCGGTGCCGGGCCGATCCGGAAGAAGCGGTCCTGCTCCGAGCCGAGGCGCTCGAGCAGCCAGCCCGCTGCCTCCTTCATGCGGCGGTACTCCGCAAGCCGGCGCGCCAGCTCCTCCGCAGCCTCCTCGGGCTCGAGCTCGCCGAGCTCGGCGGCCTCCTCGGGGAAGAGAGCACGCGCCTTCAGCTCGAGCAGCGCCGAGACGAGCACGAGGAACTCGCCGCAGGCCTCGAGGTCGAGCTCGTCCCGCTCCGCCATGCGCTCGACGAACGCGAGCACGATGGCTGCAATGTCGATCTCGCGGGGCGCGAGCTCCTCCTTGAGGAGCAGCGTCAGGAGGAGGTCGAAAGGCCCCTCGAAGGCGTCGAGCTCCAGCTCGAGCTCCCGGACTGGTGTCGGCAGCACGCGCGGAGGCTAGCCGCGACGCCGGACACGTCAGCGCATCGAGTCGGCCAGCTCGAGCGCCTCGTCGAGGGTGAGATCGCCTTCGAGCCGCACGGTTCGTCCCCGCTCCTCCCACACGAGCACGTCCCGCGCCAGGCGCAGCGACTCCGGGATCATTTCCCCGAATTCGTCGAGCAGCATCACGACGTGCGGCTCTCCGCTCAGGAAGTACGCCGGCGAGCCGCGGACAGACGCTCCCTCGACGCGGGTTCCCGCTGCCGCGAGCTTCTTGAGGACGAACGGCTCGTCGATCCAGACATCCGGCGTCTGCGAGACCAGCAGGCGGACGGCGTCGGGCGTCCCGTAGAGGAACCAGACCGTGCCTCGCTCGCCGAGGAAGACGGCGTCGGGTTCCTCGTCGAGCTCGAGCAGGTCGAGTCCCGCCTCGGTGCGAGCCTCGGCGAGCGAGACTCGCTTGCCCAGCATGAGCTCGAGCTCGGCCGGGCCTGTGACCTCGGGGAGGTCGTCGACGAGCTCGATCCGTGCGCCGCCGATCTGCAGGAAGCGGAAAAGAGCGGATCGTGCATCGGGGATGGCGAGCGTCGCGAGCAGTGCGGCGAGGGCGAGCATCGCGACTGCGAGCACGAGTCGCCGCCGCCGGAGCGGCGGTCGCGCCGCTTCGCCGATCGTCGCGAGCACGCGCGAGGCCACGTCGGGCGACTCGGGGACGTCGAGCTCGTGCCCGAGCGCGACGAGCCTCTGTTCGAGATCGGTCACTCACTCACCTCCGCGTGCAGCCGCTCGAGCGCCCGCGCCGTCCGCGACTTGACGGTGCCCTGCCGCACGCCGAGCACCTCTGCCGTCTCGCGCTCGGAGAGCTCGAGGAAGTAGCGGCAGGCGAGCACGTCGCGGTCTCGCTCGTCGAGCCGGTTCACCGCGTCGACGAGCGCCTGGCGCCCCTCCCGGTCGAGGGTTGCCGCCTCCGGAGACGGGACCGCGCCTCCGGAGGCATCTGCAAGAGCCGCGCGCAGCGCCAGGGACTCACGGCGCTGTGCCGAGCGACGCCGGTTGTGGGCTTCGTTGACCACGATCCGCAGCAGCCACGGCCGGAACTCCGCGCCCCGCCGGAACCGCCCGAGGGCGCCCCACGCCTTGACGAACCCGACCTGTACGGCGTCCTCCGCGTCCGCTGCCGAGCCCGTGAGGAGGTACGCCGCCCGGAACGCGATGCCCTGGTAGGCCCGCACGAGCTCCTCGAACGCGCGCTCGTCGCCCTGCCTCGCGCGCTCTGCGAGCGCGGCATCCGTCGGCGGTCGGTCCTCCACCGCTCATTTCTACACCTCGTCCGGCACGCTGGTTCCGCGCAGGCCCCTAGCCGCTCGCAGGCGTGAGCCGCCGGGAGCGCCTGCCGACGAGCACTGCAACCGCGCCTCCGAGCACCAGCAGCGCGATGCCGAGACCCATGACGGGAATCTCGCGCGAGCCGTCGTCGCCGATCACCGGCGCGCCGATTGCGACAGGCCCGTAGGTCACCTGCGAGTCGCCGAAGCTGCTGTGAATCGTCACCCGCCAGTCGCCCTCCGCGGGGAAGACGACGTCGGCCTCGTACACGCCGGGCTTCGACGTCTCGACGGCCGTGAACGACCTCGTGGCACCGGAGCCGTCGTGGATCTCGACGAGAGGCACGAGGCCAGAGAGCGGGGTGACGCCATGCTGCTTCACGACGATCGTCGGCGTCCAGGTCCCACCGGCGGACGTGCCGTCAGGGAGCGGCGAGAAACCGACCGTCGCCCAGCCGCCGGACGAGGCGAGAGGCGCCGCCGCGAGTGCGGCGACGATTGCGCAGAGAACGACGAGGACACGCATGGACTGCTCCTTCCGGTCGCTTGCGATGGATACACCGCTCGCGTCCGGAAAGGTCCGCGCTATCTGCCTTTCGGCACCGCCATCGTCTCGACCTTCGGAGGCGGCCCTGCACCCGGGCGCTTCCACGTCCGCTGCCACCAGACGAAGAACGCCGCCGACAGCACGATCGCGAGGCCCGCGACCCAGACGTTGAGTCGCACGCCGCCGAGCTCGTGGGACGGGTCGATGCGCAGGTTCTCGATCCAGAGCCGCCCCACCGAGTAGATCAGGACATACAGGGCGAACAGCCCGCCCGGCCGGATCCTGCCCTTGAAGTAGCGCTCGACGAGGAGGAGCACGCCGGCGGCGGCGAAGCACCACAGCGCCTCGTACAGGAACGTCGGATGGAACGTCTCGGAGCCGACGTCGTCGATCGGCCGGTTCTCGGGGTCGATCTCGAGGCCCCACGGAAGGTCCGTCGGGCCGCCGAAGAGCTCCTGGTTCCACCAGTTGCCGAAGCGCCCGATGCCCTGCGCGACGAGAAGAGCGGGCGCCACGCAGTCGGCGAGCTTCGAGACCGACGCCCCGGAGCGCTTCGCGACGATTGCCCCCACGAGACAGCCGAGGCCGATCCCGCCCCAGACGCCGAGGCCGCCCTTCCAGATCGCGAACGCCCCCCACCACTCGTCGGGCAGCTCGTCCCAGCTCGTGATCACGTGGTACAGGCGCGCGCCGACGATGCCGAAGGCGACACCCCAGACGGCGACGCGGAAGATGAGATCCCAGTCCCCGCCGCGCCTCGTCCAGCGGATCCCCGTGATCGCGACCGCCGCCGCGATCGCGACGAGCAGCGTCAGCCCGTAGAAGTGGATCGAGAGCGGCCCGAGCTCGATCGTGCTCGAGCTTGGTGACGGGATCGAGAGAAGCGGAAGCACCGGCGGGCATTCTGCCCACACCGGCGGCAGCCCGTCAGTAGAAGGCGCGTGCGCCTACAGAAGTATCTGCAGGGCGAGCTCTACCGTGCACCCGCGCTGGAGCAGGCTCACGGCGTCGTGGAGGTCGACGTCGTGGCTCGCAGCGAGGACGATCGCCGCTTCGGGGCCGTACCCCGCGCGCTCGAGCGCCTCGTGACGCCACTGCTCGATTCGATCGCGCTCGGACACAGGGATGAGCTCGAGCTCTGCCGCAGACATACCGCCGCCCTTTGCGTTGGGAATCGGTCTCACTCCGCCTATTCGTCCAGTAGGACGTATCGGATGCCCCCTTTCCGGGGGGATTCCGTTGAGCAGGCGTAAGCGTTCCGTGAAGGTGAGCGAGTCCCCGTCCGAGCCAGCAGCGCGTAGTCCTTGTCGGCCCCGGACAAGCGCCAGCGTTCGGATTTCTCACCGGCCTGAGGCGCGTCGCTCTGAGCGAGAGGCTCCTCCGAACCAGGGACGCAGCGGCGCTACTCGACGCGAACTGCGCGACGGTCGTGGAATCGCATGTGAGCGGGAAGCTCCGCGTGGGTCGCCCAAATCTTGCTGCGTCGAAGCGGGAAGAGCATCTCCACCGTCGTTCCGTCACTTGTGGCCGTGAACGTACAGCCGTCAGTCAATCGCGAGATGAACGCGAGCCCGAAGCCGCCTTCATCTTCCGGGTGCGGGAATTGATCCTCAGGCCATCGGCCACGGTCTGCAACGGTGACTACCAGCTCGTCCCCGACCACCTGCGCACTCACATCGACGGGACCGGGCTCGCCCTCTGGATATGCGTGCCTCACCGCGTTGGTTATGGCTTCACCGACGCAGAGCTTGATGGCCTCGACCTGCACACTCGACATACCGATGTCGCTGGCAAGGCTCGCGACGGCCTCGCGGAGAGGGCGGATGCACTCCGGTGTTGCATCGGCGCGTACCTCAAGCGTGCTCGCCATCGGACGTGTTGTGCTCATTCCCCGGTCCTCGCCAGCTCAAACCTTCGCGCTCGGGATCGCGTACCGAGCAGCCTCCTCACGACCGGACAGGTCGCTGACTTCCTCCGCGTCTCGGTTGAGCCGGCACGTGGCAACTCCGTTGCTACGACTCGAAGGTACCCCGGGCTGCCCGCGCTTTGCCCCGAACCGCCGGTAGAGGAGAATCCCACCCGATGGCGTCGACCTCGACCAACGCGCTCTCCCCGGCGTCGGCCGACCTTGTCCCATTCGTACCCCGACTGACGCTGGAATGGCTTCGAGACGAGCCTGCGGCATCGTGGCGCGAGGTCGAGGGCACGGTCGCCTTCATCGACATCTCCGGCTTCACCGCCATGTCGGAGCGTCTCTCGGGCCTCGGCCGAGCGGGGGCCGAGGAAGTCACCGAGGTGATGAACGCCACGTTCGCCGCGCTCCTCGGCGTCGCCTACGCACAGGGTGGCGGCCTGCTCAAGTTCGGCGGCGACGCGTTGCTGCTGCTCTACGACGGCGAGGAGCACGCACGCCGGGCCGGTCGGGCGGCCTTCGAGATGCGGAGAACGCTCCGGGCGATCGGTCGGCCGCGAACGTCGGCCGGGGCGATCCAGCTCAAGATGCACGCGGGGCTTCACAGCGGCCGCTTCCAGTTCTTCCTCGTCGGAGAGTCACATCGCGAGCTCCTGATCACGGGCCCTGCGGCGACACGAACGGTGGAGATGGAAGGCACATCGGAGGCCGGCGAGATCCTCGTGAGCACAGAGACGGCGAGCGTCCTCGACGCCGACGCGCTCGCCGAGGAGAAGGGCGACGGGCGTCTCCTCCGCTCAGCTCCCGAGGTCCGCGGCTCCGTAGCGCCTCTGCCTGCCATCGAAGGTATCCCGCTCGAGGTTGCGGTTCCGGCGCCGCTGCGCGCACAGCTTCTCGAGATCGGGCCGCTCGAGGGCGAGCATCGACATGCGGCGATCGCCTTCATCCGCTTCACCGGGACCGACGAGATCATCGAGACGGAAGGCCCTGAAGCCGCCGCGGACGCGCTCGATGTACTCGTCCGCGCGGTGCAGACGGCTGCCGACGAGCACCGCGTGACCTTCCTGGAGAGCGACATCGATCGCGACGGTGGACGCATCATCCTCGTCTCCGGCGCGCCGCAGACCTTCGGAGACGACGAGGAGCGGATGCTCAGAACGGTGCGGGCCGTCGTCGACGGCGGGCTTCCGCTCCCGATACACGTCGGCGTAAGCGAGGGGCGCGTGTTCACCGGCCAGGTCGGCGCCAGCTTCCGGCGGACGTACACCGTCCTCGGGGATACCGCCGCGCTCGCCGCGCGCCTGATGGCGCGAGCCGGCGAGGACGAGATCTGGGTCTCGGCGGGCGCGGTCACACGCGGAGGGCGATCGTTCGAGACGACGGAGCTCGAGCCGCTTTCGCTCAAAGGGAAGGCGGAGCCAGTTCAGGCGTTCGTTCTCGGCGAGCTCCTCGCCGCACCCGAGAGGCCCGAGCCGTCCACCGCCCATGACGAGCTGCCGTTCGTCGACCGGGAGCGCGAGCGGGCGGTCCTCGGCGCGTCCGTCGCTCCAGTACGGATGGGGTTCGGAACGCTCGTCGAGCTCGTCGGAGAGCCTGGCATCGGAAAGTCACGTCTCGCCCAGGAGCTGAAGGAGAACTGCGCCGACATGCATCAGATCGAGCTGCGCTGCGCACAGTACGAGGCGTCGACTCCGTACTACCCGTTCCGCCCGTTCCTCCGGTCGCTGCTCGACGTACAGCTGAACGGCGGGGGTGGGCACAATCGCACGGTCCTCGCGCGAGCGCCTGCAGCAGATCGACGAGGAGCTCGTGCCCTGGGCGCCACTGCTCGCTGCGCCACTCGACGTCGAGGTCGAGTCGACGCCGGAGGTCGAAGCTCTCGACCCTTCCTTCTGGCGAGCGCGCCTGCACGGCGTCATGGGGACGCTCCTCGGTCAACTGCTCGACTCGCCGACCCTCCTGGTGTTCGACGATGTGCATTGGATGGACGACGCCTCCGCGGAGCTCTTGCGGTACCTGGGAACGCAGCTTCCCACCCGACCGTGGCTCGCGTGCACCACCAGGCGGCCGGGAGAGGACGGGTTCGCGGCGGCGACCGGGACTCCGCCGCTGCCCGCTCTGACATTGCGCCTCGAGCCCCTTCCGGAGGACGACGCGAAGGCACTCGCGATGGCCGCCGCAGGCGATCGTCGTCTCACGGAGGACGAGGTGGCCGCGCTCATGGAGCGAGCCGCCGGCAACCCGCTGTTCCTCCAGCGCCTTGCGAGCGTCGGAGAGAAGACCGACGAGGCCGAAGAGCTTCCGGAGACGGTCGAAGTGCTCGTGGCGACGCGCATTGACCAGCTCGGCCCGGGCGACCGCGCGCTCCTGCGCTGGGCGTCCGTTCTCGGCGTGTCGTTCTCCGGATCGCTCATCGCCGAGGTCCTGGAGGACGACGCCGAGGTCGGCGCCGCATCCGAGGCTTGGGAGCGACTCGGCGAGTTCGTCGAGCGCGACCCGGACGTGCCCGGCGCCTTCCGCTTCCGGCACGCACTGATCCGAGACGCTGCGTACGGAGGCCTGTCCTACAAGCGGCGCCGGGAGCTCCACGGGCGGGTCGCGGAGGTCATCGAGCAGCAGCAGGGAGAGCGACCCGAGGAGGCGGCGGAGCTGCTGTCCCTCCATTACTACAACGCCGGTCGCTGGCCCGAAGCCTGGAAATACTCGCGCCTCGCCGCGGATCTCGCGCGGGACGTTTATGCGAACGTCGACGCCGCCCGCTTCTACGAGCGGGCGATCGAGGCGAGCGCGCACATCAAGGACCTGGAGGACGATGAGCTGGCGAGCACGTGGCGCTTGCTCGGCGAGGTCCGTGACGCCGCCGGTGACTACCCCGGTGCGTTGGAGGCGCTGAAGGCGGCCGCGAAGCTGCTCAAGAAAGACCCGGTCGCCCAGGCGGAGATATACGAATCACGAGCCCTCGCTCGTTTTCGTCTCGGCGCGTATCCAGAAGCGCTGCGCGAGATAACCGCCGGCATGAATCGCGTCAAGGACCTCGAGACGCCTGAGGCGAGCGACGTCGCACACCTCCTCCTAGCTCGGCGTGCAACGATCTACCTTCAGCAGGCACGGCCGCGGGAGGCGATCGAGACTGCACACCGAGTCGTCGTGGACGCCGAGCGGCGAGGACCGAGTATCGCGCTCGCCCGAGCATACTCGGCTCTCGAAGGGGGCTATCTCGACATCGGCCAGCCCGAGAACGCGGTCTACGAAGAGAAGGCGTTGGAGATCTTTCGCGGCCTGGGTGCCGCCAGGTTCGCCGCCATCATGGAGATGAACCTCGGCGTGAAGGCGTACGCGCAGGGAAGGTGGCAGGACGCCACCGAGCTATACGGTAACGCGCGCAGGGAGTTCGAACGCGTCGGAGACATGACACAGGCGGCCCATGCCGGGGCGAACCTCGGCGAGGTGCTGATCAGCAGGAGGCTCTTTGACGAGGCGGAGGCGGTGCTGACCGACGCCGGCACGACGCTCCGGGCGTCCGGCTATCACCTCGCGGCGATGTTCACCGAGACACAGCTGGCGCGCCTCGCGATCGAGAAGGGTGATCTCCCTCGGGCGATCGAGAGCCTCGCGGCCCTGGTCGAGGAGGCGCGGACGAGTGGTGACGTGGGCTATGCCTTCGAGGCGTGGATCTACCTGTCCGATGCACTCACTCGGAGCGGCGAGGCCGAGCGTGCCCTCGCGGAACTCGAACAGGCCGCAGCGCTCGTCCCGGATGACGCATCGCCGCTTCGGGTACCACTGGCACGAGAGAGCGCAACGGCTCTCATGCAGCTCGGCAGGCTTGAGGAAGCGGAGGCTGAGCTCGAGACGGCGCTCCGCATGGCGAGAGCACAGGGCCTCGCCTACCAGGAGGCCCAAGCGCTCACAGCGCTCGCCCAGCTTGCGAGGCTCGAGGGCCGTCAAGCGGACGCCGACGCCGCGCTGCATGAGGCGGAAGGCCTCATGCAGCGCGTTGCCGGAAGCACTCAGCGCGGGAGTTAGCGACTGGGCTGGGCCCGCGTGGACGGAGCCCTAGGCGCCGCGGCTCCCGTCGATGTTCGAGTAGAGCCAGGCGTCGTACGTCCGTCCGTTCGGCCCCTCGCCCGCAGAATCGGTGCTCTGGAGCATGCAGGTCGTGTGCGGTCGGCCGATGTCATGCGGCATCCGAGAGCCGGGGAGACTGCCCCCAGCTCGAAGTCGTTGGGATCCGGGCGGGGTCGCTTCCGCACAGCTCCATCACTCGCCACCCCTCGATTGCGGGGTGTTGTAGCGTGTTCTCCACACCGTCGTACGGGCGGTGTCGTCGTACCTCAGCGTGATCAGGTTCTGATTGTCTCCCGTAGCCCCGTCCCATGAATGTGCTCGACGACCTGCGTACTCCGGGCCACCTGGCGTGACCGGATTCAGCGTGGCGAAGAACTCGTTCGTACCGTTCGGGTTCGCGATCGTCTGCGAGTACATGCAGGACGCTCTCGTTCTTGCACGAGGTGCGCCTGGAAGACGAGCTGCGCGCGCGTACCGACCGTGCCGGCCCGTCCCGTCTGAAGTCCGTGCGCCCCGAAGTCGTCGTCGCATCCTCGGGAACAGCGACGGGTTCGTCTGGAGCGGCTTGATAGCAGAACGTCGTGATCGTTAGCTGCGACAGAACGTCCACTAATCTGACGAATTGTTCGCACTGCGTACTTCGAGTCGAGGGGTCGAGTCGGAGGTTGGTATCCGCGATCACTCCCGCCGTCGTCGTAGAGCGCCAGCGCTGGTTGAGGCATCATTGTTGCGAAGTAGCTCGTTCCAGGTGACGTTCGTCGCCCCCTTTGACCCCGGCGTGGAAGACGGTTCCGCGACGTACCGTTCACGCTGAAGGAGAGGATACGTGCTTACGGGTACCACGTGTTGCCCTTGGCCGGGTGGGTTGAGTCGCTGGTTACGGCCGACGGTGCCGACGTAGTCGTACAGCCGACCTGACGCCCGGATCGAGGTGTATGCCGGCCCGGCGCCAGTGTATCCGAGAGATCTGGTTCTGCTCGCATGCGCGATAGGGACGACGCGCCGGTACGAGCACAGCTGAAGTTGCTGCCGCCGATCGGGTTCACGAGCGCGGATGTCCCACTCCGCGACAGACTTGCCGGCGGGATGACAGTCGTTAGCCTGGCCACCCGGTCGACACGTCGGTGTCCGCCTGTCGCTGCCGAACGCCGGCCATGACGACCACAAGCGCTGCAGCAACCATCGCGACGAGGAGCCACCGCCCAAGTCGCCCTCCGATGCTTTCGATAGCTGGAACGTACGTGCTGTGTCATGCCCTCTCCCTCATTCCGCAGTTTTCCCCGCCACCGCGCGAGTAACCCAGACGCGCAGCCGGGGGAGTCTACTCCTCATACAGGTCATCCGATAGTCCCAGTTCCGAATTCCTAGACGCGCCGTGATCCTCGATTCTTCCCGGCCCGCTGCGTATGATCCTTGCCGTGGCGCTGCGACGCGACGCGAAGATCGAGCTCCTCAAGCGCGCCCCGCTCTTCCAGGGCTGCTCGAAGAGCGAGCTGCGCGCGCTGGCGAGAAGCGCTGACGAGCTCGACCTGCGTCAGGGAACCGTGATCACGCGCGAAGGCCGCCCGGGGCGCGAGTTCTTCGTGCTCATCTCGGGCACCGCGAGCGTGACGAAGAACGGGGAGCAGGTGGCCGAGCTCGGCGCGGGCGACTGGTTCGGCGAGATCGCGCTCCTGACGGACACCCCGCGCACGGCGACGGTCACGGCCACCTCACCCGTCGATGTCCTCGTGGTCACCGACCGCAGTTTCCGGACCGTCGTCGAGACGATGCCGTCGATCGCGCTGAAGATCCTCTCGTCCGTCAGTGCGCGGCTCGCGCACGACGCGCACAGCTAGGGCGCGCGACTACTGATTCGCTCGACGTGGCTCGACGCGGGCCGAGTCGGCCGCACGCCCATCGCGGCGAGCACGAGCACGAATGCGCCGACGGCGATGACGACGTCGCCGACCGAGAACACGTTCGCAAAGGGGATCCAGTCGGGAGCCGCCCAGCGGTCGACGAGCCACGGGAGGGTCGGATCGGACGAGGCGGTCGAGTTCGCCTGGACGGCCTCGCTTCGGCCCGCGGCTCGCATCGCCTCGTACGTCACCGGCATCGTGCCGTGGTTCGCCAGGATCGCGACGAGGTTGAGTCCCATGCCGAGAGCGACCACCGGCACCCCTGTCACGCGCCGGTTGAGCACCGCGGCGACGACCAGCAGGCCGTAGGAGAGGACCCAGAGCACGGACGCCAGGGCCTCGTCTGTGGCCCACGGAAGGACCGCAACCGGGAAGGCGACGAGCTGGAGCGCGATCGCGGCCAGGAAGAGCCACGGCGCGCGCAGAGAGAGCTCGGCGAGAGCGCCGAGCCGCCCGCCGAGCACGAGCCCGGCGCCCACGGCGAGCAGGACGGGAAAGGCGAGTGCCATGCGCTCAGGCCACTCGCAGCGCGACAGTCGGAACGGCGGGCAGCTCCCCGGCCTCGATGACGCCCGTCGCCTCGAGATGCTCCTCGAGCGCGGCGACGACGGAGGGGTCGAACTGCGTTCCGGCATGCGCGCGGATCTCTGCGATCGCCGCCGAGGGGGAGGCAGCCGCTCGGTAGCTCCGCTCGGTGGTGATGGCATCGTAGGCGTCGGCGACGAGGATGACTCGCGACCCGAACGGAATCTCCGCGCCCGCGAGCCCGTGCGGGTAGCCCGAGCCGTCCCAGTGCTCGTGGTGGTGCCGGATCCACACGTCGACAGGCCGGATGTCCATGCCGTCGAGGAGCGAGGCACCGAGCGCTGGGTGGTGGGAGAGTCGGTGCGTCTCGGCCGGAGTCAGGTCGCCGGGCTTCTGGAGGAGGCTGTCGGGGATCGCGATCTTGCCGAGGTCGTGGAGCCTGCCTGCCACCTTGAGCTCGTCGACCTGCTCGTCGTCGCAGCCGAGACGCCGAGCGATCGCTTCCACGAGCAGCGCGACGCGTTCGGAGTGCGCGCCCGCGTACTCGTCCTTCGCGTCGACGACGCGGATGAGATTCTCAGCGGCTCGCAGCCTGACGTGGTGCGCGATTCTCCGCTCGACCTCTTCGGTGCCCGAGGCCGCGTCGATCGCAGAGCTGTACGCGCAGGAGCGGTTCTTCCCGTGCTGCTTCGCCCAGTACAGCGCAGCATCGGCCGCGCGCTCGAGCGTCTCCTGGTCGCGAGCGTCGTCGGGGAAGGTGGCGATGCCCACGCTGACGGTGACCACGGCGCCATGGGAGAACTGCACGCCGGAGAGGCTTCGCTGGAGCACCTCGGCGTGAGTGAGCGCGTCGGCCTTCGTGCAGGAGAGCACGACTGCGAATTCGTCGCCGCCGAACCGGAACGTGCCGAGGCAGTCCGTCCCCGTCTCGAGGAGCCGCGCGACCTCGACCAGCACCTGGTCGCCGAGCGGGTGGCCGTAAATGTCGTTGATCTGCTTGAAGTCGTCTACGTCGACCAGACAGAGCGTCACGTGCGCGTCGCCGCCGGCAGACGCAGCGAGAGCGTTCGCGAGACCGAGCTCGTACGCGCGGTTGTTCCCGATGCGCGTGAGGCTGTCCGTGTGCGCGTCTCGGGTCGCGCGCCGCGACGCGAGCGACGAGCGCTGGTAGAGAGTCACGGTGAAGAGCGGCCCGGCCATGAGCACGAGCAGCCGCGCGTCCGTCGTCCAGAGCGCGGCGGCGAGCGCTGCGAGGAACGCCTGGATCGCAAAGGCAGGCCCGACGAGCCGGATCTCCTCCCTCAGCAACGGAGGGACGGGCATGCCCTGGTGGAACGAGATCGCAAGCGAGATGAACGCGAAGTTGACGGTGACGAACGCCGCACCCCCGACGAGCGCGGCGAACGTGATCGCCACCGGGTCGCTCTCGACGGCCGGCCCGAGCAGGAAGAGCGGGAGCGCGGCCGCGAACGCGGACAGCGAGTAGACCGCCGTGTTGAAACCGGTGCGGACGAGCGGCTTGCGCTCGGCAAGCTGCGCCGCGAAGGCGCTGACAGCGGCGATGATCACTCCGGCCTCCCAGCCGAACAGGATCACGCCGGCGAGGATGAAGACGAACGCGAGCGACACGGTGCTGAGGTCGTCCTCCTCGAGCGGGACGGGCTTCAGCTCGGCGAGAAGCGCGAGCCCGAGGAAGAGCGCGATCGCGAGCGCTTCCGCGCCGCCCGGAGGGTCGAGGGCGATGCTCACCACCGCCCCGACGACGACAGGGAACGCGAGCGCAAGGGCGATCGCGATCAGGAGCCGAAGCCGGGGCGGATAGCCGGGCAGCGATTCGTGTTCGGACACGGTGAGCGGTCTCGGACGCGGCGAGATGGGACTAGCCCCAGCGCCAGCCAGCACCCGACGCGACGACGAAGGCTGCGATGCTCGAGAGAGCGATCAACAGCCGGGTCCAGCGAACCTGCCACTTGAACATGCGCAATTCACTCCTTTCCGCACTTGAGTGGTCGCAGAGTTGCGCGGGTCTCAGTAGGTCACACGGATGGGTGTTGTTTCCCCCCTCGGACGGGGGAGCTAGGTCCCTCGAATGAGGTATCTAGCGTCGGCGGCCGCGATCAGCGCGAGAGGGCGAGGCGAGCCTCGCCCTAGGCGATGCAGGCTTCGCCGAGGAGCGCCCGCACCTCGGCGAAGAAGTCGGCCTCCGGCTTGACGCGATAGTCGGGGCCGAGGGCGAGCGTGCGCTCGCCGAGCGACGTCTCGAGGGCGAGGTAGACCGGCGCGTCGCCCGGATAGTCGGCGACGAGGAGCGCGAGCTCGCGCACGATTCCGGCAGGCGCCTGCTGCGCGTCGATGCGAAGGCGGACCTCGCGCCTGATCAACGCCGACTCGAAAGCGCTGACCTCGCTCGCGACCAGCTTCGTCTCCCCCGCCTGCTTGTGGTCGACCCGTCCCTTCACGACGAGGATGCGGTCGGCCTCCAGCAGCTCCCGAGCCGAGGCGTAGGTCGAGTTGAAGACGACGACCTCGGCGCTTCCCGTCGGGTCGTCGAGCGTCACGAAGACCATGGGCTCGCCGCGCTTCGTCGTCACCTGCTTGAGGCCGGAGACGATGCCGCCGACGGTGACGAACTCGCCGTCGCGACGGCGCTCGAGATCCGTGAGCGCGCAGTCGGTCTTCCGCCGCAGCTCGACGCGGACCCGCTCGAGCGGATGCTCCGAGACGTAGAGGCCGAGCGTCTCCTTCTCGAGGCGGAGGAGCTCCCGCTCGTCGAACTCGGTCTCCGAGAGCGGTGGATGCTGCACGTCGACGGGCTCGTCTTCGCCGAAGGCGCCGTCGAAGATCGAGGCCTGGCCGGCAAGCCTGTCCGCGGAGGTGCGCTGGCCGTGGCCGAGTGCGGCCTCGAGCGCCGTCAGCATTCCGAGCCGTGTCGCACCGGTCGAATCGAGCGCGCCACACTTCACCAGCGACTCGAGCGCGCGCTTGTTCAGCACCTGCGGGTCGACGCGCTCCGTGAGCTCCCAGATCGACTCGAACGGCCCTCCCTCGGCACGGACGCGCACGATCGCCTCCGCCGCGGCCTCGCCCACGTTCTTGACGGCGTTCAGCCCGAAGTGGATGACGCCGCCGACGACCGCGAAGTCCTGCTGCGAGGAGTTCACGTCCGGCGGAAGCACGTCGATGCCCATCTCGCGGCAGGCGTTGACGTAGAACGGCACGCGGTCTTTCGTGTTCATCACCGAGGAGATGAGCGCGGCCATGTACTCCTTTGGATGGTTCGCCTTGAGCCAGGCCGTGCGATAGGCGATGAGCGCGTAGCAGGCGGCGTGCGCCTTGTTGAAGGAGTAGTCCTGCGAGGACTCCATGTCCTTCCACAGCTGCTGCGCGACGGCGGGAGCGACCTGGTGCTCGGCGCAGCCCGAGAGGAACTGATCCTTGAGGGACGCCATCAACGCGTGGATCTTCTTGCCGATCGCCTTGCGGAGCGTCTCCGCCTCGGCGGGCGAGAACCCGGCCAGCTCCTTGGCGATCTGCATGTACTGCTCCTGGTAGATGCAGATCGCGTACGTCTGGCCCGTGATCGCCTCGAGGCGCGCGTCGGCATACGAGACCTGATCGCGGCCGTTCTTGCGCGCGGCGTACATCGGGATGTAGCCCATCGGCCCCGGCCGGTAGAGCGCGACGAGGGCGATGAGGTCCTCGAACTCGGTCGGCTTCACCGAACGGAGTGCCTCGCGCATGCCCGACGACTCGAACTGGAAGACGCCGGTCGAGTCCCCGCGCGCGAGCATCTCGTACGTCTTCGCGTCGTCGAGCGGGAGCGCTCCGATGTCGATGCCGCCGACGAGCTCGACCGCCTTGTCGATGACGTCGAGGTTCCGGAGGCCGAGGAAGTC
Organism: uncultured Gaiellaceae bacterium; assembly: GCA_963787855.1. Classification (GTDB taxonomy): domain Bacteria; phylum Actinomycetota; class Thermoleophilia; order Gaiellales; family Gaiellaceae; genus GMQP-bins7. The sequence goes on along the minus strand of CAWBER010000003.1, from coordinate 405,930 downwards.
CATCTTGAGCAGTCCGAGCTCGACGACGTCGTTCATGCCGACCTGGGTGACGACCTCCTGCTCGGTCCCCTTTTGTTGCAGCGGCACGACCTCGATGAGCGGCTGCGCGCCGATCACGACACCGGCCGCGTGGATCGAGTCCGCGCGTGTCAGCCCCTCGAGCGGCCGCGCGAGGTCGATGATCTCCTTCGCGACCGGGTCGGAGTCGACAGCCTGCCGCAGCTCGGCGCCGGGCTTGAGCCCCGCTTCGAGCGTCTGGCCCGGGCCTTCCGGCACGAGCTTGGCGATCCGGTCGACGACGCCGTAGGGAATGTCCAGCACGCGGCCCGCGTCGCGAATGGCCGCTCGCGCGGCCATCGTCGAGAAGGTGATGATCTGCGCGACCCGGTCGCGCCCGTACTTCTCGGCGACGTAGTTGATGACGCGATCGCGGCCCGCGACCGAGAAGTCGATGTCCATGTCCGGCAGGTCCTTGCGCGCCGGGTTCGAGGAAGCGCTCGAAGAGGAGGCCGTACCGCATCGGGTCGACGTCGGTGATCTCGAGGCAGTACGCGGCGAGCGAGCCGGCAGCCGAGCCGCGTCCGGGGCCGACGCTGATCCCGTTCTGCTTCGCGAAGTGGATGAAGTCCCAGACGATGAGGAAGTAGTCGGCGAAGCCCATCTCCTTGACCGTCTTGAGCTCGAAGCGCAGCCGCTCGGTGAGCTCGGGCGTGGACTTGCCGTAGCGGCGGCCGAGACCCTGCTCGCAGAGCTGGACGAGGTAGTCGAACGAGTCACGGCCCTCGGGAACCGGGTACGTCGGCAACAGGATGCGCCCGAGCTCGAGCTCGACCGAGCAGCGTTCCGCGACCTCGAGCGTGCGAGCCATGGCGTCCTCGAGGCCGGGGAAGTCGAGCGCCATCTCCTCGGGCGTCTTGAAGAAGAACTCGTTCGTGTCGAACTTCCAGTGGGCGGGGTTCTTGAGCGTGTCGCCGGACTGGATGCAAAGGAGCGCCTCGTGAGCGAACGCATCGTCCGCGTCGAGGTAGTGGACGTCGCCCGTCGCGACGAGCGGGAGGCCGGTCTGCTTGGCGAGGGTTATCAGCTGCGGATTGACCTGCTGCTGCTCCGCGAGCCCCGCATTCTGGATCTCGACGTACGTCGAGTCACGCCCGAAGATCTGGACGAGCCGGTCGAGATCGGCGCTCGCGTCCTTCGGGCGGCTCTCGGAGAGCGCACGCGAGACGCGGCCGGAGAGGCAGCCCGAAAGCGCCACGATGCCCTTCGCGTGACGCTCGAGGAGCTCCCAGTCGACGCGCGGCTTGTAGTAGTAGCCCTCGAGGTAGCCGAGCGAGGAGAGCTTGATGAGGTTCGCGTAGCCCTCGTTCGTCTCCGCGAGGAGCGTGAGGTGCGCGTACCCCTTCGTCTGCGCCCGGCGGTCGTCGGCGACGTAGACCTCACAGCCGACGATCGGCTTGACGCCCGCCTTCCCGGCCTCCCTGAACAGCTGCACCGCGCCGGCGAGCGAGCCGTGGTCGGTAAGCGAGACGGCCGGCATCTCGAGCCGCGCGGCCTTCTCCACGAGGCCGGGGATCCGGCACGCCCCGTCGAGGATCGAGTACTCCGAGTGGACGTGCAGATGGACAAATGGGGCGGCCACGGGAAGGCCAGCTTACTTCCGTGGTCGGAGGACCTCTGGACGCGTATTTCGAGCTGTCTAGGCCGCCTCGCCGGACCAGAGCTGGTCGGCGAGCTGGCGCCAGGTGTCCCGGAGATCGGCTCGCTCGGTCAGCCGCTGGAGCTCCCAGTACACGCGAACGAGCGCGCCGAGATCGGGCTCGAGCGCGGCCTTTCGGTTTTCCTCGAGGACGCGGATGTACCAGGCTCCCTGGTCGACGCCGAGCTCGCTTGCGAGCACGAGTGCGCGGTCTCGGAGCTCCGCAGCGGTGTCGGACGACGCCATGCCCTCGCTATCGGCACGCCCTCCTCCCGGCCTTGAGACGTTCCACCCGGACGGGGTAGCGGCAGACTGCACGGGTGCGCCCACCGACGGTGATCGAACCCGGCCGGCTGATCGCCGGTCGGCACCCGTGCGCGGTCTCGCCCGACGAAGCGGCAGAGGACGTCCGTCGCCTCGTCGAGGAAGGCGTGACGCTCTTCGTCGACCTCACGCACGCGGGTGAGCTCGAGCCGTACGCGGCGCACGTCGAGCCGCCCACGCGCTACGTGTCGAGGCCGATCCGTGACTTCTCGGTGCCGACGCCCATCGCGCTCGTTGCGATCCTCGACGAGATCGACGCCGAGCTCGAGGCCGGCGGCGTCGTGTACGTGCACTGCTGGGCGGGCTGCGGCCGGACAGGGGTCGTCGTCGGAACCTGGCTCGTGCGCCACGGCGTCGATCCCGGTGATGCGCTGCGGCGGATCGCCGACGCGCGGGGGCTCGGATGTCCGCAGACGCTCGAACAGCGGAGCTTCGTGCTCAACTGGACGCCCGGCCTGTAGCGCACCGAACTGTGCTGGGGGAACCTCGCCGGTCCCCCCAGACCCCCTCCGGCTGGTCCGCTTCGCGGACACGTCGCTCCGCGACGTCACTTAAACGAGTGAGCGAGCGCGTCCGCTCGCTTTCCGATAGGCCTGAGGATGCCTGCCGGCTCGCCGTACCGCTTTGCGCTCGCGTCGAGGGAACGCGCGACGAGCCTTGCTGTCCTCTAAGAACGACGCCAAGCAGGAGGACCGCTTCGCAGCGCGGCTTGACGTGCTCCTGGAGCGCGTCGACACGCTCGCCTCCACGGTTGCGACCACCGCCTCCGCGATCGCGAAGAAGGACGGCGAGATTGCCACCCTCCAGCGGGCGCTCGAGGCACGAGATCAGACCCTGCAGGGGCTCATCCAGCAGGTGAGCCGCGCGGCCGAATCGGCGGCGGCGGCCGACGTCCCGGTCGACGCCACCGAGCTCCGGTCGCTCAGGAATGCCCTCGCGACGCTGACGAAGGAGCGCGCCGGCGGCGTGAACGCGGCGCAGGTGCAGAGTCTCGTCACGGCGGTGAGAGCACTCGACGAGCGAGTCGGAGCCCTCGCCACCGCAGCCGCGGCCCCGCCGGTCCCCACCACGGATCCCGCCACGACCGCTCGGCTCGATGTACTTGCAGCGGAGCTGGCGGCCGTGAGAACCGCGCTCGATCGCGCGCCGGAAGACCTCGCCGCGATGCTCACGACACTGCGCGACCAGGTGGACGGCCTCACCGAGGCCAGGTCGACGACAGAGGAGCAGTTCGAGCAACGTCTCGGAGCGACCGGCGACGCCCTCGCAACGCAGTCGGAGCGCCTCGATGCGCTCGCCCGGATGCTCGATGAGCTCGACCGCAGGCGTGCCGCCGACGAGGCGCAGGTCGATCGCCGGCTGGGAGAGAGGGACGAAGCGCTCGACCGGGTGTCGGACCGCCTCGAGACGTTCGGGACCCATGCGCCGCGCGTCGACGCACTCGCCGAGAGGGTCGGGGAACTCGAGCGGACACGCGATGGCGAGGAGGAAGAGCTCGATCGGCGCCTCCGGGCGAAGGACGACGCACTCGCGAACGTGTCGCACCGTCTCGACGTGCTTGCCGAGGGATTCAGCAGCCTCGAGCGCACGCGCACCGGCCAGGAGGAGCGGATCGATCAGCGCTTCGGGAAGACGAGCGACGCGCTCGCGACCTTGTCGCGGCGACTCGACGCCCTCCAGAGTGTCGACGAGGCGCAGCTGGATCGCCGCCTCGGGGAGACGGACGACGCACTCGGAGTGCTTGCACGGCGTCTGGACACGTATGACCGGACGCTCGGAGAGCTCGAGCGCACTCGCGCCGTCCAGGATGAGCGGCTCATCCACCGCGTCGCGACGACGAGCGACGTGCTCGCGACCCTGTCGCAGCGACTCGACGTCCTCCAGAGTGTCGACGAGGCGCAGCTGAATCGTCGCCTCGGAGCGACGGACGACGCGCTCGCAACTCTTGCCGAGCGACACGACGCGCTTGCCGCCACCGTCGAGTCGGCAGCGGCCGGCCTCGGTGACAAGGAGCGCGAGCTCGTGACGCTGCACCGTCACTTCACGGAGTCGAGCACGCGGATCGAGTCGATCGTCGACGACATCCGCGAAGCGCTCCACGCGTTCCCGGAGCTGAGCTCGACGTCGATCGACGACCTGGCTGCGCGGCTCGAGCGGATCGAGACCGCGACGCGCAAGGCAACCGAGTCGAGCGCGCGCACCGCCGGCGAGCTCAGCGGCCGGCTCGACCTGATGGACCAGCGCGTCGCGACCGTCGCGGAGGAGGTCTCGCGCGCGAAGACCCTGTGGCCCGTGGCACTGCGTTCCCTCGAGGCACGTCTCGACGACGCGGTGCGCGCGCGCCGGCACGAGGCAGAGATGGCACCGGGGACGGACGCACCCGCAGACGACCTTCTCGCCGGCCTGCGAGACAGCCTCCAGGCGATGGAGGCCGTCGCCGCCGAGATGACGCGCGCGTCGGAGACGGTGAGCCCACAGCCGGATCTGCAGGAGCTCGACGGATACCACGCCCCGACAGCCGAGACGGGTGAGGCCGAGATGCTCGCCGAAGAGCCCGCTGCCAAGGCACCTCAGACTGGCGAGGAATCTCCCGCCGCGACCGCCGCGGGGGGAGCGACGGTCGTCCCGCTCCGAACCGGCGAGCCCTGACCCGCGATGCTGCGGCTCGTCGACATGTTGCTTCTCGCACTCTCCCGATTCCGGCCGTGGGCTCGGGAGCGGATGGTCTACCGCGCCCTCGCCGTACTCTCGGTGCCGGAGCGGGTCGCCACGCGCCGGTAGCTCTCCTAGCCCACGAAGTACGCCATGAGCACGGCGTCGACGAGCTCGTCGCCGCGCTCGTAGTGCCACTTGCGGTAGCCCTCCCGCTCGAAGCCGAAGGACCCGTACAGCGCGAGCGCCGGCTCGTTCCAGGGAAAGACATGCAGCTCGAGCTTGCGCACGCGCGCCTCGCGGGCCCAGGAGACGGCCTGCTCCAGCAGCATCGTCCCGACTCCCTGCCGGCGATGGCTCTCCGCCACCATGAGCCCGAGGTCGGCAACGTGCCTGCTCGCAGGGTGCGGGTCGCGCGCGAGGGAGAGGCGGCCGACGATCCGCGTCCCGTCCTCGGCCACGTACACCGCCGCGTCGGGGTGCCGGTCGATCGTGCGCAGGTAGCGCCGCTCGTCCGAGACCGACCGCCACGGGCCTGTCCCGAGAATCCAACGCCCGTCCTCACGCCCGACGCTCTCGGCGAGTTCGACGAGAGCGTGCGCGTCGCCGGGTGACGCCGGCCTGACGATCGTCACGCGACGACCGTCCCCGCGCCTCCACGGCGCGGGTCTCCCGCCGCCTCGAGCGCCCCGTCCGCCGAGGCGTGCACCGCCTGAACCCCGCCGAAGAAGAGGTTGAGGCCCTCCCAACGATTGACGTCCCAGGTCGCAGGGAGCGTCGCGACCTCGTCGTCGGGCCATCCGCCTTCCAAATGGAGCGTCGTGCCTTCCACGTGCAGCCGTGGGGCGTCGATCGCGTCGCGCGCGGGCAGACCGTGGAGGATCCGCCACGTGACCTGCGCGATCGCGCCGGCGAGCCTCACGGAGCCCGCGCTGCCGATCACGAGCTCCGGCCGGTCCCCGTCGAGCACCAGGGTCGGCGTCATCATGCTCGCGAGTCGATCACCGGCGGCCTTCTCGTGCGTTCCGATGACGTCGAGCTCGCCGAGCATGTTGTTCAGCTGGGTCCCGCCGCGGAACACGCCCGATCCGGAGCCGAGGGTCGACGACAGCGCCGCCGCCCTCCCCGCGGCATCGACCACCGAGATGTGGGTCGTCCCCGGCAGCGGGCCCGAGCCGAGCGGCCCGTACGCCTCCGCGACCGCGCGCGCCTCGTCCTCGAGCGTCGGCTCACCATGCTCCGCGAGGAGCCCGAGGATCCGCTGCACGACGACGCCTCCCTGGGATGGTGTCGAGCGAACCGTGCGCCCGAGGATCTCGATGTCGAGCGGGTCGACCTCGAGCACACGATAGGCACGGAGATCGTCCGCGTACTCCGGGATGAGCTCGGCCACCATCGCGGCGCCTGCATCGCGGACACGCTCCATGGTCGCGGCGACACCGGCGGTGTGCACGCGCAAGGGATCGCCGTAGATCCCTCGACCGCCCTCCTCGCGGAGGAGAATCCCCTCGAGGATCAGGTGCAAGAACGCGCGCGGGTCGTCGCGCTCGAACCCCTCCCGGGAGAGGGCCACTGCGGGCTCGACGAGGTCACCCCACTCCCGCGTGGCGTGGCGGCGATGGACCTCCTCGAGCCCGGCGAGGAGCCCGGGAACCGCGACGGAGCCCTCGCCGACGTGGAAGACCTGCGTCCCGGAGTCGCCGAAGTCGATGACGAGCTCGTCCATCTCGCCGAGCCCGGTCGTCGGCACGCCGAAGAAGCAGTCGAGCACCGCCGTCTCGCCGCCGGGCTCGTGGACGAGCGCGAAGCCTCCTCCTGCCGGCCCGGTGAGCGGGCCCTCCGTGACGAAGGCCGTGAAGGCCGCGGCCAACAGCGCGTCGACGGCATTTCCGCCCTCGCGCAGCACACGCGCGCCGGCCTCGGCCGAGAGGGGGTGACCGGCTGCGATCGCGCCTCGCATCCGGAAACCGTACTGCGGCTGCGGCGCTAGCCGGTGTTCAGGAACGAGGGAAGCTCGGGATCGCTCGAGCGGCCCTGCTGCGACGTCACTTCGAAGACAGGCCCGCCCGTGCGCCGCCGCATGCCGCCGAGCCCCGTCGCGACGACCGTCACCCAGACCTGGCCGGTGAGCCGCGGGTCGACGGTCGCGCCGAAGATGATGTTCGTCTCGTCCGTCGCCGTCTGGCGCACGACCTCAGCCGCCTCGTTGACCTCGACGAGCGAAAGGTCGTCGCCGCCGGAGATCGAGAGCAGGATGCCGCGCGCGCGGACGATCTCGGCGTCGATGAGCGGCGACCCGAGAGCGCGCTCGGCCGCCTCACGTGCGCGGTTCGGTCCGGTCGCGTAGCCGATGCCCATGAGCGCCGAGCCCGCGTCCTGCATGACCGTGCGCACGTCGGCGAAGTCGAGGTTGATGAGGCCCGGCGTCGTGATCAGGTCGCAGATGCCCTGAACCCCCTGGCGCAGGACGTCGTCGGCGATCTTGAATGCGTCGACCATCGAGGTCGAGCGGTCGAGCACCTCGAGCAGGCGGTCGTTCGGGATGACGATGACGGTGTCGCAGGCGGCGCGCAGCTCCTCCACGCCGCTGTCCGCGGCAGCCCGGCGGCGTGTGCCCTCGAACCGAAACGGGGTCGTGACGATCCCGACCGTGAGCGCTCCGAGCTCGCGCGCGATGCGCGCGACGACCGGTGCGGCTCCCGTACCGGTGCCGCCACCCTCGCCCGCCGTGACGAAGACCATGTCGGAGCCGCGCAGGGTCGCGCGCAGCTGGTCCGTCGCCTCCTCGGCGGCAGCCCGACCGACCGACGGGTCGGCGCCGGAGCCGAGACCCTGGGTGAGCCCCTCGCCGATCGAGATCTTCGTGGGCGCGTCCGAGATGGCGAGCGCCTGCCTGTCCGTGTTCACGGCGATGAAGTCGACCTGCGCGATGCCCGCGTCGATCATCCGGTGGATCGCGTTCAGCCCGGCGCCGCCGACCCCGACGACGCGGATGGCAGCGATGTACGCGGAGCCCCTGGGCGGCGGCACGCGATGGAGTCGCGGCGCCGGCTCGAGCATCGTCTGGAAGTAGCGGGCGGCGGCACGCGACGCGGCGGCCTCGGCCGGCACCTCGTCCTCGACCTCGTCCGGACTGGCAGCGGGAGCGGCCTCGGAAACGGGTGGCTCGGCGACGGGCTCCTTCGCGAAGTCGGGAACGTGCTCGACGGTCTCGTCGAGCGCGGCCTGGGCGCGCGCGTCCTCCTCGGGAGGGGGCGCGGCCGACTCGGCCTCGCCCTGCGAGCGCTGCGCTGCCTCGGTCTTGCGGAAGAGCTCGGCGAGCGGGCCCTCACGCATCGTCGCGCGCTTGCGCGCCATCGAGCACCTCCTTCGCGAGATCGCGGTACGCCTGGGCGGCCGGCCCGGACGGCTCGTACTTGAGGACGGAGCTGCCCTTCACGGGCGCCTCCGCGTAGCGCACGGTCTTGCGGATGCGGGTCGTGTAGACGAGATCGCCGAAGTGCTCCTCGAGGATCTCGATCGCCTCGCGCGCATGCAGGGTCCGTCCGTCGTACATCGTCGGAACGATGCCTTGCACGTGCACCCTCGCGTTGAGGTTCTCGCGCACCATCGCGAGCGTGTTCTCCAACTGGACGAGCCCGCGCAGCGAGAGGTACTCGCACTGGACGGGCACGATGACCGCGTCGGCCGCGACGAACGCGTTGATCGTCAGCAGGCCGAGAGACGGCGGAGTGTCGACGAGGATGAAGTCGTAGCGGTCGCGCACCTCGACCAGCGCCTTCTCGAGCGCACGCTCACGTCCGATGAGCGCGGACAGCGCAAGCTCCGCGCCCGCGAGGTCGATCGACGCGACGGCGACGTCGACCTCGACGGTCTTGATCACGTCGGAGATCGGGACCCGGTGGACGAGCACGTCGAACATCGAGCGATCGATCGCGTCAGGGTTCATCCCCTGGCTCATCGTGAGGTTTCCCTGCGGGTCGAGGTCGATCACGAGGACGCGATGCCCCATCTCGCGCAGCGCCACGCCGAGATTCAGGGTCGTCGTCGTCTTGGCGACGCCGCCCTTCTGGTTCGCGAGAACGATGACGTGGGCCATCAGCGCGCCCTCGGGCTCCGGCGCGGGAGCGGGCTCGGGGACAGCCTGAAGCCGCGGATGATCGTCGACGGGCGCAGCGGGCTCTTCCTCGACCGGCTCGGGGAGCGGCTCGGGGCGCGGTTGGAGCCGCGGAAGGAGGCGTGACAGGGCCATGACGGCTCCCCCTTCCCGGCGGGTGGTGAAACTCCTTCCGCCCCGATCAATCCTCGCCTTCCCAGTAATCGAGCTGCTCGCCGACCCGGGTGATGAGACCCAGCCCGATGAAGTACACCTTCCCGGAGCGCGGGTAGTAGCAGACCTCGCCGGGCTCACGGGTTCCGTACATCAGGAGCGTCAGGCCTGCTTCGCCACCCCTGAACGCGTGCGCGACCTCCGAGGCGGGAGGTCGTACGACGACGGAGCCGGTGCGAAGAGCGTGCTCCTCGACCTCCCCCTTGTCCCACAAGAGGAGATGGCCGCCACCCTCGAGGACGACGAAGATCTCCTCCTCGAGTGTATGGCAGTGCGGAGGGGCGCTCAGCTTTCCCGGAAAGACCTCGGAGTACCGGATGCCCGTTCTCGCAGAGCCCGCCTCGCGGCCCGGGTACCGCACGCGTCGACCGACAGTCGCACCGTCGCGCTCCAGCGGCTCGAGATCGGCGACATGGACGATGTTCGCAGGACGCGGTGAGAGCTCCGCGACCTCGGGCGGTCCCGCCGCGGCCTCGCGCGTCCACGGGTGATCCTCCTCGGCGCCGACGGTCGTCCAGGTCTCCCCCAGCCACGCGACGCCCGCGCGCGGCAACCACGTGATGCCGGGCGCGTACGTCCGCTGCCCGAACGCGAGCACGTCGAGTCCTTCAGGCCCGGCCTGGAGCGTGTGCGAGTTCCTGAGCGCGAGATGCACGATGCAATCGCCGGCGCGCACCTCGTAGCCGACGGGAGCCTCCTCCTCCTCCCACTGGACGGAGACGCCGGACCCCGCAAGGACGTAGAAGATCTCTTCCTCGGCACCCTCGAGGTGCAAAGGGGTCGACCACATGCCGGGATCGACCTGGATCCTCTTGAGCCCCACCGAGTGCGACGCGTGGCCGGTAAGGCTGCTCCAGGTGCCCGCGATGTGGCCTCGCTCGCCACGCCAGGTCCGCACCTCGTCCCAGTGCGAGATCACATGGCGATCATGTCACGCGTGAGCGCCTGGCGGAGCTCGCCGACCGCCTTCGTCCCGGCCTCACCTCCCTCCCGACGCGACCATGCCTCGGCCTCGGCCAGGAGCGCGCGTAGCTCCTCCACGAGCATGGCCGACGGCGCCCCCGATCCGTCGAGGGCCTCGATTCTCCGGAGCCGCTCGAGAACCGCCTCGGACTCGTTCACGTCTCGACCGTAGCCGCGTCCTGCTCGCGTCCGGGTAACAGGTCCGAGCCGGATCAGTGGAGACGGTGTTGACTACACGGCGATCGCGTGCGGCTCGCGCTGACGGCCGAGCCCGAGCAGCTCGCGGTCGAGCTCGTGAGCGAGGCGATCCCGGTCGCGCGACCGCAGGACGGCCACGACCGTCCGTCGCGCAGCGTCAACCGCCGCGCCGTTCGCCGGGTCGCCGGCGGCGAGCGCGGTCAGCTCACCGTAGAGCTCTTCCCGTGACCTCGGGTCATCTGTCAGCAGGATGCAGCAGCGCATCGGCCACGTCTCACCGAGGAGCGAGGACAGCGCAGCGCGGAGCTGCTCCGAGCGGAACGGCTCCGACTGGAACAGGGACAGCTCCCAGCGGTCGAGGGCGTCTGCGAGCTCGGGGTCGCCGTCCGCGTCGCCCAGCGCGGCCAGGACGTCGACGGCAATCGGGGTGCGGAACGCGTCGAGCCGCGACGGCTCGCCCGGCGGCTGCGTCGCGGCGATCGGCAGCACGGGCTGGATCCCGAACGGCCGTCCGTCCAGCGTCTCGAACATCACCGGCCCGGCCGCGACGGCGGCCATCGTGGCGAGCCGGAGCGCGCTGACCGCGTCGGCGAACTCGGCGGCCGCATCGGGCGGCGCCGCTCCCGTGTCGAGATCGCTGCGCAGCTCTAGGACGAACGAGCGATCGAGTTCGCGGCCGAAGTCGCGTGGCAGCAACCCGCGTGACTCGGGCCAATGGGTCGCGAGCTCGCCGGCGATGAACGGCCGCACGATCAGACCGGGTGCGAGATCGACCTGCTTCGTCAAGGAGATTCCCGTCAGCGGCGTGATCGCCCGGTACTTGCGGCGCTCGCCGAAGAGCGAGTGCTCGAGCTCCGCATGGGCCGTCTCGAAGGCGTCGTCGTCCCAGTCGAAGCCGCCGCACGCCTCTGCGGTCGAGATCAGGAGCCCGAGCAGGACGGTCCGGAAGAGCGCCTCCTCCTCGCTCGCACGCGTGCCTGCGTGCGCGCGCGCGAAGATCGCCGCAGCCGGCTCGCGACCGAGCTCCTCGACCGCCAGCCGCGCATCCTCTCGGACGCGGAGCATCGGCTCGCGCTCCTCGATGAACGCGCGCACGAGGGGCCGAAGCTCGTACAGCGACGGCCCACGCCGCTCGACGTGCTCCTCGAAGGCGAACGGCAGCTGGGCGCCCTCCTCGAGCTCACGGCCGAGCACGACGAACGAGCCGAGCACGAAGCCGCGAAGGAGCGGGTAGAGATGAGGCGCGCGCACGGCCACGCCTCCGGATACGCGACCCGATCGCCGTCTCCTGCGTTCGTCCGCGGCAGGATGGCGGCATGGACGACAGCCCGTACGCGCCTGACGGCAACCCGATCGCGCTCTACGCCACGCTCCGCGCGATGGGCGAGCGGGAGCTCGTCCACGGCGCGGCCCCGGCGGATCCGAGATCCTCGAGCTCGGCGCCGGCGCGGGACGCATCACGCGCGGGCTCGTGGCACTCGGACATCCGGTGGTGGCGGTCGACCAGTCCCGGGCGATGCTCGATCGGATCGATACCGCCGAAACCGTCCTCGCGGACGTCGAGAAGCTGTCGCTCGGACGGCGCTTCCCGGTCGTCCTGCTCGCGAGCAACTTCGTGAACGATCCGGATCGATCGCGCGTGCGGGCGTATCTCGACTCGTGCGCACGGCACGTCCTCCCGAACGGGCAGGTGCTCGTCCAGGGATATCCGCGCGAGTGGCGCCCGAGCACCGACTGGCGCGACGTCGATGGGGTTCGGCTCCGCCTGCGCTCGTTCGATCTGGACGGGGAGCAGCTGCGCGGCGAGATGGAGTACGTCGTCGCTGACGAGACCCTCGTCCACGCGTTCGAGGCGCTCCTCGCCACGGAAGCGCAGATCGATTCCGACCTGGAAGCTGCCGGGCTCCGTCGCCACCGTTACCTCGACGACGCCGGCTCCTGGATCGAAGCCGTGCCGCTCGCTACGGCCTGAGGACCGCGCGGCGGGGGCCGGCGAGGAAGCCGGCATCGACGAGAAGCTGCATCGCCTCGGTCTCGGCCACCGCTTCCCCGTCGAACCGCTCGACCGCGAGCCGCTTCACGCCGCCTGCCCTCACATGGGCGACGAGCGCCGCGAGCGCAGGCCTCAGCCACTCCGTGCCCGGGTCGCGCAGAGGAACGAGCGAACGGCCTCCGCGCTCGACGAACAGCGCCGCCTCGCCGTCGAGCAGGACGACCCACGCGCCGGCGACTCGTGCCGCCCGCGCGCCCGAGCGCCGGGGCCACGGCAGTGCCGCGCCGTAGGGCTGCGCCGGATCCGCCGCGGCGAGGACGAGCGCCTCCGGCGCCTCGCCCTGCCGAGAAGAGCGCAGCTCCCGCAAGCGCTCGACTGCGCCCGGAAGTGCGAACTGCGCGCCGCCGAGGCCCTCGACGAAGTAGCCGCGCCGACAGACGCCGAGCGTCTCGAGCACCTTCAGCTCCGCGTACACGGCGCCGTACCCGCCTCGGACTCCCTCGCCGCGAACGCCATCTCGGGTGACGATGCCCTGCCGCTCGAGCAGGAGCTCGGCGAGCGCGCGGCGGTCGGTCGTCCCCGCGAAGAGCCCCGACGCGAGCGACCACCGCCCCTGAGTCGGCGAAGCGACCGTGCGGCGCGTGCGAGCGAAGCGTCTGCCTGCACGATCCGGGCGTGGCAGCTCATAGCGCCGGGAGGCGCGCAGCGGCGCCCATGAGTCGTTGGTGACCTCGCCTGCCCAGACGAGCTCCCAGAGGCCCGCGAGGACGTCCTCGGCCGGCAGCCCCGTCGCAGCGACGAGGTCGGCCCAGAAGAGCGCCCGCTCGGCGAGCGCGGCGCGAATCGCGACGGCGACCTCGCCCTCCGGAGCAGGATCGCCCGGGGGCGGCCCGAGAACCGGCGCGTCGTCGCGGAAGTAGATCGCGACGCGGTCGAGCCCCGCGCCGACCCAGACCACTTCGCCCGAGGCGCAGAGTACGTCGAGCTCCGCCGGCCGGAACGAGGGGACGCGCCTCGGCAAGACGTCGCTCTCCCACAGCGTCGCCGGCAGCGCGAGCCCCTGCAACGGGACGAGCGCCTCCCGCAGCCCCTGCCGCCGCCCGACCCCGTGCCAGGTGGGCAGGAAGCGGCCGAACGCCGGCTGCTCGGCCGGCTCGACCTCGCGTCGCAGCACGGCGAGCGTCGCGCGGCGGATACGTCGCAGGACCTCGGGATCGCACCACTCGCGCTCGGAGCCTCCCGGCCGCAGCTCTCCGCGGACGAGCTGGTCGGCGAGCTCGAGCACGCCGAGGTCAGCCTCCACCGTGGCCACGTCGAGCAGGAAGCGGTCTGCGATCTCCCCGGTCGTGAAGGGACCGTGCGTCCGCGCGTAGCGCCGGAGCACGGCTCGGAGCGGGTCCTCGACTGGATCGAGGAAGACGTTCGGGACGCCGCCCGGGGGAACGACGCCGAAGGCGTCGCGGACGAGACCCGCATCCTCGACCGCCGCCAGCAGCTCGATGTCGCTCAGCTTCACCCGGATCGCGCGCCGCTCGCGCAGCAGCGTCTCCGCGTAGCCGCGGTCGTACTCGCCGTCGACGAGCGGGCCGGACCGCCGCAGGAGGTCGTGCAGCTCGTCGACGTTGCGCGGCGAGGGCCGAAGCGACGCGTCGACCTGCTCGATTGCGCCGAGGTCGAGTAGCTCGCGCAGCTCCTCGATGCCCATGAGCTCGCGCAGGAGGTCGCGATCGAGCGAGAGCGCCTGCGCACGGCGTTCCTCGGGCGGCGTGTCGTCCTCGTACATGTAGGTCGCCACGTAGTCGAAGAGGAGCGACGACGCGAACGGCGACGCCGACGCCGTCTCCACCTCCGCCACTGCTATCTCGCGCGTCTGGATCCCCCGCAGGATGCCGCGCAGTGCAGGGAGGTCGAAGACGTCCTGGAGGCACTCGCGAAAGGTCTCGAGAACGATCGGGAACTGCGGGTAGCGGCGGGCGACCTGCAGGAGACTCTGCGCCTTGAGGCGCTGCTGCCAGAGCGGCGTGCGCTGACCGGGACGTCGTCGGGGGATGAGCAGCGCCCGCGCCGCGTTCTCGCGGAACCGCGAGCCGTACAGCGCCGACTGCGCGAGCTCGCCGAGCAGCAGCTCCTCGATCTCGTCGGGCTCGAGTAGAAGGTCCGCCACCGGCGGTGGAGTGTCTGCATCCGGGAAGTGCAGCGCGATGCCGTCGTCGGACCACAGCGACTGCACGTCGAGCGCGAGCGCGTCACGCAGGCGGGCGCGGAGCGCCATCGACCATGGCGCGTGCACGCGCCCACCGAACGGCGAGAGGATGCAGACACGCCAGTCGCCGATCTCGTCGCGGAAGCGCTCGACGACGATCGTCCGGTCGGAGGGGACGACGCCGGTCGTCGACTCCTGCTCGCGCAGGAACGTCACGAGATTCCGAGCGGCCAGGGGATCGAGCCCGTACGCGCCCTCGACGCGCGCGATTGCAGCGTCGTCGGCCAGCGCGGCGAGCTCGCGAGACGCCTTCCCGATCTTCTCCCCCAGCTCCGCCGGGCGGCCGACCCCTTCGCCCTTCCAGAACGGCGCGATTCCCGGCACGCCCGGCGCCGGCGAGACCAGCACCTGATCGCGGGTGATGTCCTCGATCCGCCAGGTCGACGCGCCGAGCACGAAGGTCTGCCCCTCGCGGGCCTCGTAGACCATCTCCTCGTCGAGCTCGCCGACGCGGCCGCCGCCGTCGACGAGGAAGACCCCGAAGAGGCCGCGGTCGGGGATCGTCCCCGCGTTCGTGACCGCGAGCCTCCTGGCTCCCGTGCGACCGCGCACCGTGCCGCCGGTGCGGTCCCAGACGATGCGCGGCCGCAGCTCAGCGAACTCGTCGGACGGATAGCGGCCGGCAAGCATGTCGAGGACGTTTTCGAGCTGCGCGCGCGAGAGCTCGGCGAACGGGTACGCGCGTCGGGCCAGGTCGTGGAGCTCGTCGACCGAGACCTCCTCGTCGGCGCAGATTGCGACGATCTGCTGCGCGAGGACGTCGAGCGGGTTGCGCGGGATGCGCGTCTCCTCGATCTCGCCCGCGCGCATCGCCCGCGCGACGACGGCGGACTCGAGAAGGTCGGCGCGGAACTTCGGGAAGATGCGGCCCTTCGAGACGGAGTGCAGCTCGTGCCCGGCGCGCCCGACCCGCTGCAGGCCACGCGCCACCGACTTCGGGCTCTCGACCTGGATCACGAGGTCGACGGCGCCCATGTCGATGCCGAGCTCGAGCGACGACGTCGCGACCAGGCAGGGGATCTCGCCGGCCTTCAGCAGCTCCTCGACCACGATCCGCTGCTCGCGCGCGAGGGAGCCGTGGTGCGCGCGCGCCAGCTCCTCTTCCGCCAGCTCGTTGATGCGGAGCGCGAGCCGCTCCGCCAGCCGCCGGTTGTTGACGAAGACGATCGTCGACCGGTGCTGCCGCACGAGCTCGAGGATCGCCGGGTAGATCGAGGGCCAGATCGACCGGCTCGACTGCTCCACGCCGACGCCCATCTGCGCGCCGTCGGCGAGCGGAGGCACGGAGAGCTCCGACGTCGACCCGAGCTCGCGCATGTCCTCGACGGGGACGACGACCTGGAGGTCCAGCTCCTTCTGAATCCCGGCGTCGACGAGCCGTATCTGGCGTCCAGTGCCGGCGACGAACCGCCCGATCTCCTCCATCGGCCGCTGCGTCGCGGAGAGCCCGACGCGTTGGAACGGCGCCTCGACCAGGTGCTCGAGCCGCTCGAGCGAGAGCGCGAGGTGGGCGCCGCGCTTCGTCCCCGCGACGGCGTGCACCTCGTCGAGGATCACCGTCTCGACACCGCGCAGCGTCTCCCGCGCCTGCGAGGTGAGGAGCAGGAAGAGCGATTCCGGCGTGGTGATGAGGATGTCGGGCGGCGTGCGCAGCATCCGGCGCCGCTCCTCAGCGGGCGTGTCGCCCGTGCGCACGCCGACGCGCAGCTTCGACTCGAGCCCCGCCAGCGGGCTGCGGAGGTTCCGCTCGATGTCGTAGTTCAGAGCCTTGAGCGGCGAAACGTACAGCAGCCGGAGGCCCTCGCCCGGAGACTCGTTCAGGCGGTCGAGGCCGAGCAGGAATGCGGCGAGCGTCTTCCCCGAGCCGGTCGGCGCCTGGATGAGCACGTGCCCGCCCGCGGCGATCGCCGGCCAGCCGAGCTCCTGTGCCGGCGTCGGCCCCGCGAACGCGCGCTCGAACCACGTCCTCGTCTTGGGCGAGAGGACGTCGAGCGCGGCCATTCGCCCAGGGTATCCGTCCGCGTCTACCATCCGGAACGTGCCGGAGGCGCTGTACTTCACGGACTCGGACGAGGCGAACCAGCTCATCGCGCAGGAACCTCTCGCACTCCTCATCGGCTTCGCCATCGACCAGCAGGTGACCGTCCAGCAGGCGTTCACGGGGCCGCTCAAGCTGCGACAGCGGGTGGGCACGCTCGACGCCCGGGCGATCGCCGAGCTCGACCCGGCGACCCTCGAGACCGCCTTCCGCACGCCCCCCGCGATCCATCGCTTCCCGCGTGCGATGGCGCAAAGGGTGCAAGAGCTCTGCCACGTCGTTGTCGACGAGTACGGCGGCGAGGCCGAGCGGATCTGGACGGAGGCGGCTGATGCAGCCGACCTCCGGAAGCGGATCGGCGCCCTGCCCGGCTTCGGGAAGATGAAGATCACCGGGTTCGGCTCCGTGCTCGCCCTCCACTTCGGCGTCGAGGCGGCGCAGGAGCTCGTGCCCGAGTACCCGTGCCTCGGCAAGATCAACTCGGCCGAGGATCTCGCGGAGTACCAGGCGGCCAAGCGGGCGCACAAGGCCGAGCTGCGCGCGGCGGCGCAGTCACCGGCCGCCTAGGTCGACCGGCTGCGGGCCGGCGGCGTCTCTGAGAGGCTGCAACTCCATGGCAACCGGCTCGAATGCGGGTCCGGCGATCGGAATCGAGACGCTCACGGACGGTGGCCAGCGCCCCGCAGACGTCGCGCGCGGTATCGCGGGGTTCCTCTCGCGGGCGCGCACGTCGCTCGACCTCGCGCTCTACGACGTGCGCTTCGAGACGGACGCCGGCGCACTCGTCCTCGCCGCGCTCCTCTCCGCGGTCCAGCGGGGCGTCGCGGTGCGGCTCCTCTACAACGTCACCCATCCGGGGCCGATCCCCGTTCCGCCACCGCCGGAGACGGCGCCCGACGCGCTCGAGGCCCTGCCCGTCGAGACGCGCGGGATCGCAGGCATCCCCGACCTCATGCACCACAAGTTCGTCGTGCGCGACGGCGAGGCCGTCTGGACGGGATCAACGAACTGGACGGACGACTCCTGGTCGCGCCAGGAGAACGCCATCGTGACGCTCGAGTCACGCGAGATCGCATACGCCTACTCCCTCGCGTTCGGGCAGCTCTGGGACACCGGAATCGTCGAGCGCTCCGGGAAGGTCGATCCGCGCCCCGCCGAGGTCGGAGCCGCGCGCGTCCGACCGTGGTTCACGCCCGAGCACGGCGAGGCACTCTCGCACCGGATCGCGAAGCACATCGGCAAGGCACAGCGACGCATCCGGATCGCATCGCCCGTGCTCACCTCCGGGCCGATCCTGGCCACGCTCGTCGAGATCGTGAAGGAGCAGCGTTGCGACCTCGCAGGCGTCGTCGACGACACGCAGGTCGACCAGGTGTTCCACCAGTGGCGCACGAACGGCGTGAGCGCCTGGAAGATCCCGCTGCTGCAGAGCGTCCTCGAGGGGGCTCCGTGGAGCGGGAAGGCGTCGATCCCGTGGACACCGGAGTCCGTCCACAACTTCATGCACGCGAAGGTCGTCGTCGCAGACGACACGACTTTCGTGGGGAGCTTCAACCTCTCGCGCTCCGGGGAGCGCAATGCCGAGAACGTCCTCGAGTTGCGTGACGCCGGCATCGCCGACCGGCTCGCCGCCTTCGTCGACGAGATCCGCGCGCGCTACCCGGCGGCGACGGTGCCGACGTGATCGACCCACTCGACCGCTGGCGTGAGCTCGCACTCCCCGACAAGCCCGACTACGCGGGGCTCCTGACGTACGCGGGGATGCCGTACACGCAGGATCCGGCCGAGCTCGCGGGCGTCGACGTCGCCGTCGTGGGCGCACCCACCGACGACCTCGTCTCCGACCGCCCCGGGGCGCGCTTCGGGCCGCGGGCGATCCGGGCGGCGAGCTGCCCGCCGGGGCCGCACCTCGAGGCGAAGGTCGACGCGTTCGAGGAGCTGCGTGTCGTCGATTTCGGAGATGCGGCTGTGATCCCGGCAGATGCGGTCACGACGCACGCGCAGATCGAGCACACAGTCAGGCAGGTCGTCGGGGCCGGTGCGCTTCCGGTCGTCCTCGGCGGCGACCACTCGATCACGGAGCCGAACGTGCGCGCCGTCGCCGCACGACATGGCCCGGTCGGACTCGTCCACTTCGACACGCACACGGACACCGGCACCGAGGTGTTCGGCGTCGAGGTCTCCCACGGGACGCCGATGTACCGGCTCGTCCGTGATGGCCAGGTGGTGGGTGCGCGCTACGTCCAGATCGGCCTGCGCGGCTACTGGCCGGGCGAGGCCGAGCTCTCCTCGCAACGGCAGCACGGGATCACGTCCTTCTTCATGCACGACGTGCGCGACCTCGGCATCCGCGAGGTCGTCGAGCGAACGGTGGCGCAGGTGGGCGCCGGCCCCGTCTTCCTCACCGTCGACGTCGACGTGCTCGACCCCTCGGTCGCGCCCGGCACGGGGACGCCCGAGCCGGGAGGGATGACCTCGATCGACCTTCTCTGGGCGTGCCGCGAACTCGCGCGGCGACTCGAGCTCGTCGGCATGGACGTCGTCGAGGTGATCCCGACCGCGGTCGGCTCCGCGGACGTCACCGCGCTCGTAGCGGACCGCATCGTGCGCGAGGCCCTCACGGGCCTCGCGCTCAGACGTCGTTGAGGATGTCGCTAGCCCTTCTTCGGATTGTGCATCTGCTCGCGCAACGCACCGTTCGGCTTCGCGGGGGTGTGCAGGTTGACGTAGTAGCCCCTCGGATTTTCGAGGATCGCCTGCAGGGTCGCCGGTGGCGTTCCCGTCACGACAGAGGTGATGTTCCCGACGCCATCGGCGTCAGCCATATCGTTCGCCGAGAGCACCGCGCCGATGGCGACGCCACCAGTCGCACCCTTCGCACCCGGGTGGATGTGCAGACCGATGACGGTCGTTGCGCTCGCGAACGAGTAGTTGAACGAGAAGATGACGTCGCCCGACGTGATCGTTCCCGCAGAGTTCCTCGTGAGATCGAAGGTGACGCTGCCGCGCGCGCTGCCCTTCTGATCCTTGTTCGGCGGCACTTCCTGGCTCCCCTTGAGATTGAGCTTGAAGACCGGCGTTGCCGAAAGCGCCGGCTTCTTCGCGGTGGCGCCGCCGACCGCGACGAGAGCGACGATCGCGACGAGCACTGCGGTCGATGCAAGTGTCGTGCGCTTCATGCTGATCCCTCCTCTACGCAGAGTGGCATCAATGAAGACGTTCCCGCTGACGAAAACTTGCGCCGCGGCCCAACGAAATGCTTACCGCGCCGTTACAAGTCGCCCCCAGATCCCGAACCGCTCGGTGTCTGGATTCCACTCGGAAACGCCATTCGAGGGAGGGACTGCCATGAGAGGAGTTGCACTGATCACGGTCGGGGCGCTCGTGCTCGTCATCGCCGCCGCGCTCGGCCCGGCCGCGATCGCCGGCGACAGGCCGAAGACAGGTGAGGAGCCCGGCGCGATCTCGCGTGCCGACCTCGTCGGCGTGAACTTCGTCGAGAACTGCCGCTTCTCGCACCAGGCGCCGGACGATCCCATCGTCTTCCCGGGCAAGCCGGGCGCGTCGCATCAGCACACGTTCGTGGGGAATCGCACGACGAGTGCGTTCTCCGACTTCGGGTCGCTCCGCTCCGGCTCGACGACGTGCATGCGCCCGGACGACACGGCCGCCTACTGGGTGCCGACGCTCTACCAGGGGTCGACGCCCGTCTTCCCGCGGGCAGCGACGATCTACTACCGCCGCGGAACGCTCGCCGAGGTCGACGCGTTCCCGAACAACCTGCGAATGATCGCGGGCGACGCCGCCGCGACGAGCCCGCAGGGTATGCGCGTCACGTTCTGGAGTTGCGGCGTCGCGAGTGGCGCCGGCCGCTCGGAGACGGTGCCGACGTGTCCCGACGCGCGCGGGTCGTTCCTCCGCCTGCACATCCGCTTCCCGGAGTGCTGGAACGGCCGGAGTCTCGACAGCGCGGATCACAAGAGCCACATGGCGTACGCGACGCGCGCAGGCTGTCCGTCGACGCACCCGGTCGAGGTGCCGCAGATCACGCAGATCTACCGCTATCCGACGCATGGCGGAGAGGGCTTGTCGCTCGCGTCGGGCGGGCAGTTCTCGGCGCACGCCGACTTCGTCAACGCGTGGAAGCCGGGTGCGCTCCGCAAGCTCGTGGACGGCTGCCTGAACGCGCTCGTCCACTGCGGACGCAGGTAGCTCCCGGACGCCGGGGCAGCGCGGAGCTGCCCCCGGCAAGGGTTTACGGGACGCTCACAGAGCGCGGCTACGGTGGCTCGCCGTGCGCCGCCCGCTCGCTGTCGTCCTACCGCTCCTCGCCGCCGCCATGGTCGCCGCCGCGACGAGCGGCGCGACGGCAGCCTCGCCGACGTCGGACACGCCGGTGCCGTCGCTCGAGCCGGCCGCGACCGAGGCGCTCTGGCGCAGCCTCACGACGCGTCCCGTGCACGAGAGTCGCGCGCAGGCTGCCTGTCGGCCGCTCCGCGCTGTGTTCTATGCGGCGTCGGACTGGCTCCGGCTCGCGACCAAGCTCGCCGCCAGCCGTTCGCCGTGTGCCGACTACTACGTCTCCGTTCCCCCGCTCGTCGCCGACAAGACGACGTTCCGTCGCGACCAGGCCTCGCGCATCCGCGCGCTCGGCCCGAACTTCCACGCGCTGGCGGAGATCCATTTCACGACCTGGAGCCGCTGGGTCACGAGCACGGGCTCCTCGTGGCACACCGCCGGCGTGACTGCTCGCCAGCGGATGGCGGAAGCGGGCTACGACGTCTCGCGCGGCGACAGCTGGGCCCTGAACGAGCTCACTTCGGCCGTCCGGCGCGGCGACGGCAACGCTCGCACGAACGTACGCGAGTTCCTCCGTGGCCTGTACGAGGGCGACGGTACGAGACCGACGAAGGGCGCTGCGCTCGTGATCGGCTTCGGCCAGCGAACGGGCGACGTGAGCGTCTACCAGAACACGCTGCAGTCGTGGCTCGCGGACTCGGCCTTCTGGACGGAGATGGCGACGTACGTCAGCGACTGGTCGCAGGAGGTCTACGGCGACATCCGCGCCCACGCCGTTCCGGGCTCGCCGACCACGCTCCGGAACGAGTACCTGAACGACTACCTCCAACACGAGCTCGTGCTCGCGGGAGCCGGACCGCCCGAGATCGAGCCCGCGCGCGCTTTCCTGCGCGACGCCTACAGCCCGCTCGCGAACGGGGCGTGGCCGCGCGAGACCGCATGGGGCTGGACGATGGTGCCGTACGAGCAGATGGCCGCCTACCTGTCGGCGCAGGTGAGCGCGCTCCGCTACTTCAGCGCGACGAGCGCGCAGCCGCGCGACCACTGGGGCTTCGCCTGGGCGCCGCGAAACACGACCGGCCTGTCCCAGGCGGACTTCGCGAACCAGACCGGTGTTCTCCTCGACAGGCTCGCCGCGGCGATCCGCGACTCGGGCGACGTCGTCGACCCCGAGAACCCGGGAAGCGGCGCGTGCGGCCCCGGCGAGACGCTGTGCGCGCTGGATCTTCCCGAGGCACGGCACAACGGCGCCTGGCGCTCGTTCCGCGCGTGGGCGCAGTCGACGCTGTCGCTCGCCGGCGCTCCGTCGACGCTCGCGGCCGGTGTCCCCTCGCCGCCGCTCCAGCTCTCGCTCGCGGCCGCGGTCGCGAGGCCCGTCTCCGCGACCCTGACCTCGAGCTCGCCGGCCGGCACCTTCTCGACGACCCCGGCAGGGCCGTGGACGAGCACGCTGACTCTCCCGGTCTCGCCCGGATCGGGCGTCGTCTTCTACTACCTCGACACGCGTGCGGGACCGGCGACGCTCACGGCCGCCGCGCCGGGGACGACGCCGGCCAACGCGCAGGTGACCGTCGTCGCGGGCGCCGCCGCGCGCATCGCGGTGACGCCTGCGACGCGTGAGGTCCGGGCCCGCGGCGAGACGCCGTTCTCGGCCGCGCTGACCGACTCGTTCGGAAACGCCGCAATCGGCAGCGTGAGGTGGACCGTGACGCCCCCGTCGCTCGGGACGTTCGTACGGCGAGCCGGCAACGCGGTGACGTTCCGAGCCGGGCGCGAGCTCGGAGCGGGCACCGTCACGGCGGCCTCGAATGGCAGCGGGCTGACCGCCGCAGCGTCGGTCACGGTGCGCCCCGCGACGCTCCGGATCGGCACGGTGTCGTTCCGCGGGACGTCCCGCGGCATCGAGGTGACCGTCGGCGCCGTCGACGGCGCGCGGAGGCCCGTCTCGCGCGCGTCGCTCACGATCGTCACTCACGTCGGAGACCAGCGCCTCGGCCGAGCGCGCGTCGTCACGGGTGCGGCCGGAAAGGGCCGCATGCTCGTTCGCGCACGACCCGGCTGCTACTCGATCTCGGTCACCCGAGCGGTCGCCGAGGGGTTCACCTGGAACGGTAGGACGCCGCGCAACCGCTTCTGCCGCCGCTAGCGGTCAGGCGACGCCGGCGAGCAGGAACGCGCGCGACTCCCTCAGCATCTCGCGCGCGATCACGAGGCGCTGGATCTCGTTCGTGCCCTCGTAGATCTGCGTGATCTTGGCGTCGCGCATCATGCGCTCGACCGGGTACTCCTTGATGTAGCCGTAGCCGCCGAGGATCTGTACCGCCTCGGTCGTGACGTTCATCGCCGTGTCGGTGCAGTAGAGCTTCGCCATCGCGGAGGCCTTCGTGAGCTCGGCGTCGTCGGCGCCCTCGTCGACCATGCGGCCGAAGCGGTAGAGCAGCCCGCGCGCGGCCTCGCACTGTGTCTCCATGTCCGCGAGCTTGGCAGCGACGAGCTGGTGCTCCGCGATCGGCTTGCCCATCGTCTCGCGCGTCCGCGCGTACTCGAGCGCGTAGTCGGTCGCGCCCTGCGCGATCCCGAGCCCCTGCGCCGCGACGCCCGGCCGCGAGCAGTCGAGGATCCGCATGGCGATCCGGAAGCCCTCCCCCTCCTCGCCCAGCAAGTTCGCGGCGGGTATGCGCGCGCCGTCGAACGTCAGTTCGCCCGTCGTCGAGCCGGCGATCCCCATCTTCGGCTCGAGCCGCGCGACCTCGAAGCCCGGTGCTCCGGCTTCGACGACGAACGCGGAGATGCCGGAGTGGCCGGCCCCCGGGTCGGTCTTCGCGAAGACGGTGTACAGGCCGGCGACCGCCGCGTTCGTGATGAACCGTTTCGAGCCGTCGAGGACGTACTCGTCGCCGTCGCGGCGCGCCGTCGTCCGCATCGCTGCAGAGTCGGACCCTGACCCGGCCTCCGTGAGCGCGTACGCGGCCAGTACCTCGCCGGAGGCCAGGCTCGGGAGAAACCGCGACCGCTGCTCCTCCGTCCCGGCGAGCTTGAGACCGAGCGAGCCGAGCTCCTGCACGGCAAGAATCAGCCCGCTGGTCGCGCAGACCTTCGAGACCTCCTCGATCGCGACGAGCGCGAGGAGCGTCCCGGTTCCCGTGCCTCCGTGCTCCTCGTCGAAGAGGAGCCCGAAGATGCCGTGCTCGCGGAAGAGCTCGACGACGTCCCAGGGGAACTCGTGCGACTCGTCGATCTCGGCGGCGCGCGGCGCGATGCGCTCGCGCGCGATCGTCCGCACGAGCTCGCGAATCTCGAGCTGCTCGTCGGTCAGGGGCTCCCAGGGCACGCGCGCATTCTAGGTCGGTGCCCCGCCGCAGAGGCATCCGCCGGGTGCGCTAGGGTGCTGGCTTCACGCAGCCGCCGCAGGAGGCGTGAGCAGGCATCGGAGCCTCAGGACTGGAGTCCTGGGGCTTTTTTCGTGGTCCGACGAGCGAGGAGGTGGACGGGGTGTCGAACGAGGAGCTCGTGTTCGCGGTGAGCACGGTGTGGGTGGTGGTCGCCGCCGTGCTCGTGATCTTCATGCAGGCGGGCTTCGCGTTCCTCGAGGCAGGGCTGACGCGGATGAAGAACGTCGGCCACGTCGCGGCGAAGAACGTGCTGATCTTCGCGCTCGCGTCGATCGTCTACTACGTCGTCGGCTTCGGGATGGCCTTCGGCGACGGAGGGAACGGATTCGTCGGCGGATCGGGGTTCGTTCCGTCCACCGACGAGCTGCTGCAGATCGGGAAGGCGCCGTTCACCTGGTTCTCGGAGATCCCCGCGGCCGCCGCCTATCTCTTCCAGGTCGCGTTCGCGGGCGTCTCGCTCGCGATCGTCTGGGGAGCGATGGCCGAGCGGACGAAGCTCTGGGTCTACTTCGCGTTCGGGATCGCCTTCACGCTGATCTATTCGCTCGTCTCGCACTGGATCTGGTCGCCGGACGGCTGGCTGTTCGCACGCGGGATGCAGGACTTCGCCGGCTCGACCGTCGTGCACTACCAGGGAGCCCTCGCCGGTCTCGCCGGCGCGCTGCTCCTCGGCCCACGCCTCGGCCGGTTCGGCGCCGACGGCCGCTCGCACCCCATCCCCGGTCACAACATGGCGTTCACCACGCTCGGCGTGATCATCCTCTGGTTCGGCTGGTTCGGGTTCAACGCGGGCTCGACGTTGAGCGTTCAGTTCGGGGGGCTCGGGTTCTTCGCCTACATCGCGCTGAACACGAACCTGGGTGCGGCCGCAGGTGTCGTCGGCGCCGTCGTGACGTCGTGGGCGGTCATGCGGAAGCCCGACCTCTCGATGATGCTGAACGGCGCGATCGCCGGCCTGGTCGCGATCACGGCGGCGTGCGCGTTCGTCGAGCCGTGGGCGGCGATCGTGATCGGGCTCGGGGCGGGCGCGATCGTCGTCTTCGGGTCGATCGCGGTGGAGCGCGTGCGCATCGACGACCCGGTGGGCGCGATCGCCGCCCACGGCATGGCCGGAGTCTGGGGCACCCTGGCGCTCGGCTTCCTGACGGCCCCGAGCCTCGCGGAGCGCCTCGGCACGGGCTCGGGCGGGCTTCTCTACACGGGCTCCGCCTCACAGCTCGGCACGCAGGCCCTCGGCCTGGTGGCCGTCGGTGCCTTCACCTTCGGTGCCTCGTTCCTCGTGCTCTGGGCGATGAAGGCGACGTTCGGGATCCGGACCGACGCCGAGGCAGAGGCCGCGGGACTCGACGTCTCCGAGCACGGCATGTGGGGCTACCCGGAGCTGTTCTCTCCGGTGCCGGGCGGCTACGGCACCGACGGCTCGCCGGCCGTGAACGGAGGGTGGCGGCCGACGCCGGTTCCCGAAGCCGGCTAGGGGTTCCTGATACGAGAGCGCCGTCGCCCGCACGCGGCGGCGGCGCTCAGCTCGGTGCGTGGTGGCAGACCGCCTCGATGTTGTTTCCGTCGGGGTCGAGAACGTAGGCGGCGTAGTAGTTCGCGTCGTACTGCTCGCGGATGCCCGGAGGCCCGTTGTCGCGGCCGCCGGCGCCGAGCGCGTTCGCGTAGAAGGCGTCCACGGTCTCGCGATCGGGACAGTCGAAGGCGACGTGGGCGCCACCGACGGGATCGCGCCGTCCTATGCCGAAGTCGAGTCCCAGGCGATCGGCGAAGTAGGCGAGCGCGCCCTCCTCCTCGTACACGACGCGGTACCCGAGCCGCCCGAGCATTGCCTCGTAGAACCTTTTCGCGGCCTCCCAGTCGCTCACGTTGACCGCGGCGTGCGCGACCGTCATTGAGGCGCCTGGCAGACGGCCTCGATGTTGTTCCCGTCGGCGTCGTGGACGAAGGCGGCGTAGTAGTGCTCTCCCGAATAGAACGACTTCGCGGCGTCGTAGTCGGAGACGTTCACGGCCGTGTGGTCGATCATGGGGCCCTCCCTCCGCGGATACAGTCGCCGCCAATGATCCTGGAGAACGGCGTCGTCCGCACGCTGGATCAGTCGCTCCCGACCGCCCGTGCGCTCGCGATTGCAGGCGCGCACGTCGCAGGCGGGGTCGGCACGCACGAGTTCGCTCTGCCGAGCCCGGACGTGGTGGATCTCGGCGGACGCTGCGTCATTCCGGGCTTCACGGACTCACACGTCCACTTCCCGACCTGGTCGCTCTCGCAGCGCGAGGTGAAGCTCGACGGTTCATCGAGCCTCGCGGACGCGCTGGAGCGCGTTCGCCTCCATCCCCGACACGGCAGCTGGATCCGTGGCTACGGCTGGAGATCGGCCGAGTGGGACGAGCAGCCCACCGCGGCCGCGCTCGACGCGATCACGGGCGAGACCCCGGCGCTCCTCTTCTCGAAGGACTACCACTCGGCATGGCTCAACTCCGCCGCACTCGCGCGGGCCGAGGGCGAGCTGGAGGTCGACGGCGGGGTCGTCGAGCGCGACTCGGCCGGAGCGCCCACGGGGATCGTGCGCGAGGAGTCCGCGTGGCAGTTCCGTGCCCGTGCCGCGATGCCGAGCGAGGAGGAGTTCGTCGAGGCGACGCGCGAGGGACTTCGGATCGCTGCGAGCCGCGGGGTGGTCGCGATCCACGACAAGGACGGCTGGCTCGGGGCACCGGGGATCTTCCAACGCGTTCACGACCGCGGCGAACTGACGCTGCGCGTCTGGGGCTCGCTGCCGTACGAGCGCCTTTCCGAGCTCGACGCACTCGGGATCCACTCCGGTATCGGCGACGACTTCCTTCGGATCGGCTACCTGAAGGCGTTCATGGACGGGACGCTCGGCTCGCAGACCGCATGGATGCTCGACGGCTCCGGCGTCGTCATCACGACCGGCGAGCAGCTCGCCGAGGTCGTCAGGGAGGGCGCACGGCTCGGTTGGCCGGTGGGAGTACATGCGATCGGCGACCGGGCGAACCGCGAGGCGCTCGACGCCTTCGAGCAGACGCGCGACGCGTGGGAGCCGCTCGGACTGCGCCACCGGATCGAGCACGCACAGTGCCTCGCGCCGGAGGACGTCGGCAGGTTCGCGGAGCTCGGCGTCGCCTGCTCGGTGCAGTTCAGCCACGCGCCGTCGGACCGCGACCTCGCGGAGCGCTTCTGGCCCGATCAGGTCGACGGCGCCTACGCCTTCCGCTCGTTGCTGGAGTCCGGCGCGCTCGTCGCGAACGGCTCGGACGCTCCGGTCGAGGAGCTCGACCCGCTCGCCGGGATCAGAGCCGGCGTCCTGCGGACGATCGACGAGCGGCCCGCATGGCATCCCGAGCAGTGCCTCACCGTGGAGGAGGCGCTCGTCGCGACCTGCGTCAGCCCGGTATGGCTCTCTCGCGACGAACGGCGGCGAGGCAAGCTCCTCCCGGGCTACCTCGCCGACCTCGTCGTGCTCTCCCGCGATCCGCTCGAGTGCCCGCCGGACGAGCTGGACTCGGTCGAGGTCGTCGCGACGATGGTCGGCGGCCGGTGGGTGCACGACAGCCCGCCCTGGGACTGATGCCGCCGGACGCCATCGCTCGCGAGGAGGGCCGGCGGTTCTTCGGCTCCCGACCCGGAGGCGTACGATCGCGCTCGGCCGGGCCATCCGGAGCGCGTCTACGAGATCCTCGTCGAGCGGTGCGGGTTCCGAGCGGGCACGAGCGTGCTCGAGATCGGCCCGGGCACCGGCCAGGCGACGCGGCGTCTCCTCGACCTCGGCGCGGACCCCTTCGTCGCGATCGAGCCGAACGACGACCTCGCGCGCTACCTGGCGCACTCCCTCGGCGACCACGTGGACATCCGCGTCACATCGCTCGAGGACGCAGAGCTGCGCGAGTCGTCGTTCGACCTGGCTGCAGCGGCGTCCTCGTTCCACTGGGTCGACGAGCCCGTGGGTCTGGCAGCGATCTGGCGCTCACTGGGTCCCGACGGCTGCATCGCGCTCTGGTGGACGCTCTTCGGCGAGGGAGCAGGTCCGGACGATTTCATCCGTGCGACGAGCCCCCTTCTCGAAGGCCTCGACTCGAGCCCGACAAAGGGCGAGCCGGGTCGCCCGCCGCATGCTCTCGACGCGGAAGCGCGCATCGGCGCGCTGGTCGCGACCGGGTTCGCCGACGTCTTCCACGAGGTCGTCCGCTGGGACGCGACGTGGGACACCGAGGGCATTCGAGCGCTCTACGGAACGTTCTCTCCGATCCTTCGTCTCGAGCCCGCGCTGAGGAAGGACATCCTCGACGAGATCGCGCGGATCGCGGCGCAACAGTTCGGAGGTCGTGTGAGTCGCACGCTGACGACGTCGCTGTACACGGCGCGAAAGCCGCCTCCGGACTAGGACCGTACAATCAGCTCGTGGCTACACGCACGATGCTCGCCATCCACGCCGCCCCGACCTGCTCGGTCGCCGGCGCTGCCGAGATCGTCGGCTCGAAGTGGACCGTGCTCATCATCCACGACCTCTCCGAGGGCCCGCGCAGGTTCACGGAGCTCGAGCGCTCGTGTGCCGGGATCAGCCCGCGGACGCTCGCGGAACGACTGCGCTGGCTCGAGGCCCAGGAGATCGTCGCCCGACGGAGCTACCCGGAGTCGCCGCCGCGCGTCGAGTACGCGCTGACCGAGAAGGGCCGCGCGCTCCTCCCCGTCGTGCACGAGATGCGCCGTTTCGGCCACGAGTGGCTCGGCTGCGGCGTCCACGACACCGCTCGCAGCTAGACGGTCGCGCGGATGTGAGGCGGCGGCGCCGGGGGCGAGTCCGAGCCCGCGCCCGTCGCCAGAATCTCCTCGTCGATCGCCTCGAGCGTTTGCGCGTCGAGCTCGAGCTCCGCGGCAGGCGACCAGCCGTCCACATGCGTGGCCGAGCGAGCGCCGACGATCGCACCGGTCACCCCGGGCTGCGCGAGCACCCACGCGACCGCAAGCGCGGGCAACGTCGCGTCGAGCTCCTCGGCAAGTGGCCGGAGGCGCTCGACGAGAGCAAGGGTCTGCGTGACGAGCGGCTCCTGGAACGCCGGCGACGTGCGCCGCCAGTCGGTGTCGGCGAGGGTTGAGATCCGCTCCTGATCGAAGGCGCCGGTCAGAAGCCCCGATGCCATCGGCGAGTAGCAGATGACGCCCGCGCCGTGGTCCGCCGCCCACGCGATCACCGTCGCGCGCGCCCCTCGCGCGAGCAGGGAGAGCGGCGGCTGAACCGAGTCGACATGACGCACGGCCTCACACCGCGTCAGCAGGTCCTCGTCGAAGTTGCACGCGCCGAGCCAGCGCACCTTTCCCTCGTCGACCAGCTCGCCCATCGCGCCCCACGACTCCTCCATCAGCGTGCCGGTCGTCCAGTCGGGCCAATGCGCCTGGTAGAGGTCGATACGCTCGACACCGAGCCTGCGCAAGCTCGCCTCGCACTCCTCGCGGATCGACTCGGGTCGCAGGTCGTTCTCGATGACGCCGTCCGGACGGCCCTCCCAGCGACGGCCGCACTTCGTGAAGACGTACACGTCCTCGCCGGGCCGATACGGCTCGAGCGCCTTTCGCACGACCTCCTCGGAGTGCCCGAGGCCGTAGACCGCGGCCGTGTCCACCCAGTTGACTCCCAGCTCGACGGCGTGCCGGATGGCCGCAACCGAGTCGTCGTCGTCGACGTCCCCCCAGCCGAACCGCCACGGACCACCGATCGCCCAAGCCCCGAATCCCACGGTCGAGACCTCCAGCCCAGCGTCTCCGAGTCGACGCGTGTTCACGCGCGTGCGCGCCCCGACTCGTCGAGGTAGTCACGCCAGGAGCGCTTCGGCACCCAGCCGAGCATCCGCTCCGCTTTCGCGCTCGAGATCGAGGACGCATCCACGCGCGCGAGCTCTCGAAACTCGATTCCCTCGCCGCCGTAGTGGCGCTTGACCGTGTCCTCCAGCGGATGGCCGCCGATGGTGTCCGGCGAGGCGATGTAGAAGACTTCGTGGGCGGGGAGATCGGTCTCGATCGCGAGGACGACGGCGTCGCAGAGGTCGTGCACGTCGACGTACGAGCAGTAGTTGGCGATCAGGACCGCGGGATCGCGAACGATCGGGCCGAGGTTCCGTTCGTAGCTGTCCTCGTCCTGGACCCAGCACGGACGGATCGAGGTGCAGCGGATGTCCGCCCGCTCGACGGCGCGCTCGCACATGAGCTCGCCGAACCACTTCGCGGTCGCGTACGGATCCTGCGGCCTGACCGGATGCTCTTCGTCGATTGGTAGGTACTCCGGCTCGAACGGACGGTGGGCGAAGATGAACCCCGGCACCGTCTCGCTCGAGAAGTTCACGAATCTGCGGACACCTGCCGCGATCGCCGCCTCGAGCGCGTTGAACGTGCTCAGCATGTTGTTCCCGAACACGACATGGGGTGGGTTGTGGATCGGCTGCGGGATCGCGGCCGTGTGGACGACGACGTCACAGCCGGCCACGACGGTATGGGCGGCTCCCGCGTCCGTCAGATCGGCCTGCCAGTAGTCCTCGGGCTCCCCAGACGCGACTCGATCCCAGGTCGGGACGGCGAGATCAGCGGCACGCACGTCGTAGCCCGCCTCGGCCAGGCGGGGACACAGTGCCCGACCGACCTTGCCGCGCGACCCGGTGACGAGGACCTTCATCTAGAGGTAGGTGACCGCGTCCTCGACGACCCGTGTCTTGCCGCGAAGGAAGTCGAAGTCACAGCCATGGTTCGCTTGGAGCACGCGGTCGAGATGGAGCGACCTGAAGCCGCGCTCGTCGTGCCGGGGGGGCGGTACCCAGCGGTCCCGACG
Source organism: uncultured Gaiellaceae bacterium (assembly GCA_963787855.1). Classification (GTDB taxonomy): domain Bacteria; phylum Actinomycetota; class Thermoleophilia; order Gaiellales; family Gaiellaceae; genus GMQP-bins7. The sequence continues at coordinate 374,950 of CAWBER010000003.1, read as the reverse complement.
CGACGCAAGCTCCTCGTCCGAGACGACGAGGTCGAGGCGCCGCTCCGCAACGTCGAGCCGGATGAGGTCGCCGTCCTCGACGAGCGCGAGCGGCCCACCGATGGCCGACTCGGGCGCGACGTGCAACACGACCGCGCCGTAGGAGGTGCCGCTCATCCGCGCATCCGAGATGCGCAACAGATCAGTGACGCCGGCGCGCAGGAGCTTGGCGGGGATGGGCAGGTGTCCCCACTCGGGCATCCCGGGCCCTCCCACGGGTCCGGCGTTGCGCAGCAGCATGACCGTCGACGCGTCGCATTCGAGATCGGGATCGTCGACGCGGGCGGCCAGATCGTGGACGTCCTCGAAGACGATCGCGCGGCCCTCGTGGCGATGAAGCGCAGGCTCGGCGGCACTGATCTTCATCACCGCGCCGTCCGGGCAGAGGTTGCCGCCGAGCACGACGAGCGCGCCGCCCCCGTCGAGCGGAGCCTCCCTGCTTCGGATGACCTCCGAGTTGACGATCTCCGCGCCGGCGATGTTCTCCCCTACCGTGCGGCCGGAGACCGTGACGGCGTCGAGGTGCAACAGGTCGGCGATCTGTGTCATCACGGCCGGCACGCCACCGGCGTAGAAGAAGTCCTCCATGAGAAACCGCCCGGCGGGCTTGAGGTCGACGAGCCAAGGGGTCGTCGTGCACAGCTCGTCGAAGAGCTGCAGCGGGAGCTCGACACCGATGCGTCCGGCGTAGGCGATGAGGTGCAGGATCGCGTTCGTCGAGCCCGAGATCGCGTGCAAGACGCGGATTGCGTTCTCGAACGCCTCCCGCGTGAGGATGTCGGACGGCTTCAGGTCGCTCCCGACGAGCGCCACGATCTGCCGGCCGGCCGTTTCCGCGAGCTGGTGCCGCCGCGAGTCGACAGCCGGAATCGCCGCTCCGCCCGCGAGCGTTAGGCCGATGGCTTCCGTTACACACGCCATCGTCGAAGCCGTGCCCATGGTCATGCAGTGCCCGTTCGACCGTGACATCGAGTTCTCGATCTCGACCCACTCCGCCTCGGTGATGCGCCCGGCCCGAAGCTCCTCGTGGTAGTGCCAGCAGTCGCTGCAGGAGCCGATCTCCCGCCCGCGCCAGTGACCGTTCAGCATCGGGCCGCCGGTCACCACGATCGACGGGATGTCGGCGCTGGCCGCCCCCATGATGCTCGCCGGGTTCGTCTTGTCGCAGCCGGTCAGGAGCACGACCCCGTCGAGCGGGTACGAGCGTATGGACTCCTCGACGTCCATCGCCATCAGGTTCCGGTAGAGCATCGTCGTCGGCTTCATGAGCGACTCGCCGAGCGACGTCACCGGGAACTCGAGCGGGAACCCGCCCGCCTGCAGCACGCCCCGCTTCACCGACTCGGCGAGCCCCCGCAGATGGACGTTGCAGTTCACGAGCTCGCTCCAGCTGTTGCAGATGCCGACGACTGGACGCCCGCGGAAGGTCTCGTCGGAGACACCCGTGGACTTGAGCCACGACCGATGCAGGAAGCCGTCGAGGTCCTCGCGCTCGAACCACTCGGCGCTGCGCAGCTTGCCGTTCCGATCACTCAAGCGTCATTCCTCCTAGAAGGTACGAGCCTTACAAGGCGTATCATATGATGATTAGCGTGCACTCCATCGTCCGCCGCCACCGTCTTCACTACGATCCTCCGATGCCGCAACGAGTCGCGTGAAGGCCCGTCTTACCTATCCGCGGCGCGGCCTGCACGGCGAGGTGGTACACACGATCGGCGTCCAGATCGTCGGCGGCGAGCTGCAGCCCGGCGATCCATTGCCGCCGGAGGACGAGCTCATAACCGATCTCGCGGTCAGCCGCACCGTGCTTCGGGAGGCCGTGCGCGTCCTCTCCGCCAAGGGGCTCGTCGAAGCGCGGCCGAAGACGGGCACGCGCGTGCGTGCGCGAGAGGACTGGAACATCCTCGATCCGGACGTCCTGAGCTGGCGCATCGAGGCCACGAACGACAACGGACGGCTGTACGACGAGGCGACGGAGATGCGGCTGGGGATCGAGCCGCTCGCCGCGCGGCTGGCGGCAACTCGAGCGCTGGACGAGGAGATCGCGGGGATCGCGGAGGCGTTCGCGGGAATGGAGGCGGGCGTCGACGACCAGGCGGCGTACCTGGCTGCCGACCTCCAGTTCCACGATCGCATCCTCGCCGCGTCTCACAACGAGCTCCTGGGTCATCTGGGGGGGATTCTCCACGGGGTCCTGGCCACAACGTTCGAGCTCACCACCAGTCCGCGGCGCTCACGCGGGAGGGCGCTTCCGCTCCACCGGGCGATTGTCGACGGGATTGCGGCCCGTGACGAGGCGCGAGCCGACCAGGCAACGCGGGCTCTGATCGCCGACTCGGCCGCGGACATCAAGCGCCTCACGCGTAAGAACAACGCTCGCTGACCCTCACGCGGCGTCGACCTCGATGGCTTCGAAGCGCACGGGAACGTGCACGTCGATGCGGCCGCCGGCCGCGTCCACGGCGGACCCGGGCGGCACGGTGTTTCCCGCGAACCCGTCCCAGTGAATCGGGACGAGCTGGCGCGCGCCGATCGCGAGCGCGAGGTCGACCGCTTCCGATGCGTTCATGTTGCCGACGATCCCCCGCGCCTCGCGCTCGGGATCGCGACCGTTGATCGGCAGGAGGGCAATCGCGATCCCGAGCGGTTCCAGTGCGAGGCGGACCTCGTTCGTGACGATCGTGTCGCCGGCGTGGTAGACGCGCCGTTCGCCGCCGAGGACGTAGCCGACGAAGCGTGGGCGCCCACCGACCTCGCTGCCGTCTCCGTACGCGTCCTCCGTCGTCAGGCCGTGGATCGCCGGGACGACGGTGAGCTCGAGCCCGTCCAGCTCGAGCGTGTCGTGCGGCTGCACGGGCAGCAGTCGCGACGCCGGAACGACGTCCTCGACGAGCTCGACGAGCGGCGCCGAGAGCACGACTCGTACTCCCGGCGACCGCTCGAGGAGGGCAGGTAGGAGGGGAAGATCGAGGTGATCGAGATGCTCGTGGGTGACGAGGAGCCAGTCGACACCGGCGGTGGCAAGCTCGAGTGGCGGCGGAGGCACGAGCCGGTCGTCGTGCGGGCTGACCCATGGGTCGACCACGACGCAACCGCGGTCCGTCTCGAGGCGGAGCCCGGCCTGGCCGAGCCACGTCGCGCGCCAGGGAGCCCTAGCCGCGCTGGCGTCGTTGCTCACGGTATTCCCTCGCAACGAGCTCGGTGAGCTCCTCGACCGACGTCTCCGACGAGAGACGGTCGAGCGTGACGCGGCCGTGCTGCAGGAGGTTGATCCGATCCGAGATCTCGAGCACGTGCACGTAGTTGTGCGCGACGACGATCATCGAGTGGCCCTCCTCCTTAAGGTCACGGATGAGGTCGAGGATCATCTCCCCCTCCATCGCGCCCATCGCGGCGAGCGGCTCGTCGAGGAGCAGGATTCTTGCGCCCGTGTGGACGGAGCGGGCGATCGCGATCGCCTGCCGCTGGCCGCCGGAAAGCATCGCGACCTCGGCCTGCACGGACCGTAGCGTGCGGATCCCGATGTCGTCGAGATACTCGCGCGCGCGCCGACGCATCTTGCCGTTCGCGAGCCAGCGGAACGGGCCGAGCCCAACCGTGAGCTCGCGGTTCAGGAACATGTTGTGGGTGACCGACATCATCGGAACGAGGGCAAGATCCTGGTAGACGGTGTCGATGCCGAGCGAGCGCGCGTGGTCGACCGAGCGGATCCCGACCTCCTCGCCGTTGATGAGGATTCGGCCCGAGTCGGGCTTGTGGAAGCCGCTCAGGATCTTGATCAGCGTCGACTTGCCCGCCCCGTTGTCACCGACGAGGCCGAGGCACTCGCCTTGGCGCAGGTGCATCGACAGGTCGACGAGCGCAGTCACGGCACCGAAGCTCTTGGTGACGTTCTCGACGCGTACTGCGTCCTTGGTCTCCGTGCTCACTGCAGCCGTCCCAGGTTCCGAAGCCGTGCCACCTGCACGTTGGCGATCATCGCGACGATGATCGCAATCCCGATGATCAGGTCGAACGTGAACGCGCTCACGCCGATGATGTTGAACCCCGTGCGAAGGATGACGAGAACGGCGACGCCGATGAAGGCTCCGATCACCGAGCCGGAGCCGCCGAAGAGGGACGTGCCTCCGATGACCGCGCCGGCTACGGCGACGAACATGAGGTCGGGGCCGCCCTGGAGCGGCACGATCGTCGTGATCCGGGTGGAGTCGAGGATCCCCGCGAAGCCGGCGAGGAAGTTGGCGAGGACGAAGTTGCCGATCTTGATCATGCGGACGTTCACGCCCGCCTCGGCGGCGCCGACGATGTTTCCGCCCGTGGCGATCGTGTGCATCCCCCACCGCGTCCAGGTCAGCACGAACTGCAGCACGAGGCAGATTCCCAGCGCCCACCAGAACGTGGAGTTGAAGTAGGCGACGTACTCGTCGGGCTGGGAGCCGAAGATCTTCTTGAAGGTCTCGCCGCCCGGCATGAAGACCTGCGTCCCCGCCAGCAAGTGCAGGGTGATGCCGTTCAGGAGGAAGAGCATCCCGAGCGTCGTGATGAACGACGGCACGCGCAGGAACGTCGTGATCACGCCGTTCGTCAAGCCGACGAGGCACGAGAAGCCGAGGGCGGCGGTCACGCCGACCCAGATCGGGAGGCCGTGCTGCTCCTCGGACGAGACCACATAGACGATCGCGGGCGCCAGCGCGTACACCCTCCCGACCGCCAGGTCGATCTCGCCGCAGATGAGAAGCATCGCCATGCCCGCGGCCACGAGCGCGATCGGCGCCATCGTCTCGGTGATGTTCTTGAAGTTGTCCCCTGAGTAGAACGCCTCGTTCTTCGCCGAGAAGAACAGCGACAGGCCGATGGCGACCACGAAGATGCTCGCCTCGCGTCGCCTCACGAACGCGCCGGCGACGCGCCAGCCGAGGCTGGCGCGTCGCTCGGTCGCGGCGGGGGGTTCTGCTGCGGGAACGCTCAATGGTTACCCGGAGACCGGGTACTTGTGCTTGTTCGAGCTCCCGTGGTAGCGGGTCTTCGTGGTCAGGTACGGCTTGACGTTGTCCTTGGTCACGAACAGCAGGCCGGTGTTCGTGTCCGACGGCGCGACGAGGCCGCCCGACAGCTTCGAGAGGAAGAGCTGGACGATCGGGTCGAAGCCCTGCAGGTACGGCTGCTGATCGATGGTGAACTGCAGCGATCCGTTCTGGATGAGCCTCAAGGTGCCGGGGAGCAAGTCGTATCCGCCGCCCTTCACCTTTGCCTGCAGCTTGTACTTCTGGATGATCTGACCCACGGCTTGCGTGTCGCCCGCGTCGACCGCGAACATGCCCCTCAGGCTCTTGTGGCCGACGTAGTACGCGTCGATCATCGAGAGCTCCTGGGCGAGGTCCGGGCTCGTAGCGATCGCCCTCGCCTTCACGGGCTTCCCCGACTGCTTGATGGCGGCGAGTGCACCGTCGATCCGGGGCTGGATGTTGAGCGCTCCGGGCGTCGCGATGAAGATCGCGACGTCGCCCCTCGGCACGAGCTCAACGATGCGCTTGCCCATCTCGAACCCCGAGACGTAGAGGTCCTGGCCGATGTACGCCTGCCGGGCCTTGCTGCCGGTGCGCGCTCCGTCGGCGTTGTATGCGACGACGGGGATGCCCCGGCCGAGCGCCCGCTTGATCGGCGCCTCGAACGCCGCCTTGTCGACGACGCAGACGGCGATGCCGTCGGCCTTGGCGCTGATGGCCGCGTTGAACGCGTTGATCATCTCGCCGACGTCGGCCTTGGTCGAGCCGCTCCACGTGTACGAGACGTCGAGCATCTTGGCCGCGTCGGCGGCGCCGTACTGCGTCGGGACAAAGAACGGGTTGGTCGTGACGTGGTTGATGAGGGCGAACTTCCACTTCGGGTGCTTCGGCCACACGGCGGCCGCAGAAGCCGCGACGTCCTGCACCGAGCCGAACGCCGCCTCGGCGCCGGCAAGCGAGGGAAGAGACAGTGCGGCCCCGCCGATGGCGAGGCGCTTGAGCAGCGAGGCGCGATCGATGTTCGCACCCTCCTCGAGCCCGCTGCTGGCGTCGTCACTCACAGCGCATACCTCCTTGTCATGGAGCGAACGCCGGCGACACTAACACTGACGTTCGGTTATTTCAATATGGTATGACTGAATGACGGTTGGGCTCGCCGGTCTGAGTCCGACACTGCCCTCAGGAGCCTGGAACGTGCTCGAGCAGCACCTTCGTGACGGCTCCGCGGCGGTCGTCGAGCACGGCGAATGCATCCGCGAACTGGCGCGCCGGAAAGCGGTGCGTCACGATCGGGTCGAGGTCGACGCCGTCCCGCTCGAGCACGCGAAGGACCCCCGCCCACGCTGCGGTCGAGTACGAGCAGCTCCCGATCACATCCATGTCTCCGAACATGATCCGGTCGGCCGGTAGCTCGAGCGTCTTGCCCTCTCCCGCGATCCCGAGCAGGACGACGCGACCGCCGGGTCGCACGAGACGGGTCGCGAGATCGACCGCGTCGACGGCGCCGGCCGTCTCCAGCACGAGGTCGAGCCCGCCGCCGGCGATGCGGTGCGCCGCTGCCACCGGATCCTCGTCGCTCACGTGCACCGTCGCCCCGGCGCCGAGCTTCGCGGCGACGTCGAGCTCCTCCGTCCGCATACCGAAAGCCACAAGAGCCCCGGGCGAGTAGAGCAGCGCAAGCTTCAGCGCCAGGGAGCCGAGCGTCCCGATGCCGATCACGCCGATCGTCTCGCCCGGACGAGGTCGGCCGCGCTCGAGGCCTCGGAGAACGCACGCGGCCGGCTCGACCAGCGCGCCGGTCGCGAACGAGACCGCGTCGGGCAGCCGGTGGACGACGTGCCGCGGGACCCGCACGAACTCCCCGTACCCGCCGCCGCGCGTGAAGCCGATCTGGTCGTAGTTCAGGCAGAGCTGGGTCTCGCCCTCCTTGCAGCGGGGGCAACGGGTGCACGGGATCATCCCTTCGCAGACCACGCGATCGCCGACAGCGAAGTCGGTCACACCGTCGCCCAGCTCGGCGACCGTGCCGCTCCACTCGTGTCCGGGCACGAGTGGGAATCGCACCCAGCGCGGGTCCGTCAGACCGCCGTGGAGCATCTCGAGATCCGTTCTGCACACGCCCGCGACGTGGCTGCGCACCACCATTTCCCCTGGGCCGGGGATCGGCGTCTCGAGCTCGGCCCAGTCGGCGTGGTGCGGGCGCTCGAGGAGAACCGCCTTCACCGCCCGACTGTATCGCTCTCCGTCAGCGCCCTCGCCAGCACCCGGTCGCGGAGACGCGTCGGGAGACGCTCGATCCACGCGCGCAGGTGCGCGTCGCGGCCGACGAGGTAGCGCGCCTTCGGCCGTGAGGCGGTCAGCGCGTGCTCGACCGCCTTCGCGACGACGTCCGCCTCGATCCCCGGCCCGCGCTTCAGCGCGACTGCCCGGAAGCGCTCGATCCGCGCCGCGTAGAGCTCATCCGCCGCCCGCGAGATACCCGCGCGCATGACGTCCGCCTGCGCGGCACCCTTGGTCCAGATCGCGGTCTTCACGCTCGCGGGCTCGACGATCGAAACCGAGATCTCCCACGGCGCAAGCTCGACGCGGAGCACGTCGGCGAACGCCTCGAGCGCGTGCTTCGACGCCGCGTACGGGCCGAGGAACGGAAGCGCGCTGCGACCTCCGATCGACCCCATGAGCACCACGCGTCCGCGAACTCGTCGGAGCGCGGGTAGCAGCGCCTGGAGCACGGCGATCTGGCCGACGACGTTCACCTCGAGCTGGCGCCGCAGCTCGTCCAGCGGGACGAGCTCGAGCGGCGCGGCGACGGCGATCCCGGCATTGTCGACGAGGCCGTCGAGCTCCGGGCCGACGGCCGCAGCCGCTGAGGCGATCTGAGCGGCGTCGGTGACGTCGAGCTCGACGGGCTCGACGCCCTGCTCGCGCAGCTCATCCGCGTCCGCCGCAGTGCGGACTCCGCCGTACACGCGCCACCCCGCTCGCGCCAGCCGCAGCGCCGACGCAAGCCCGATCCCCGACGACGCACCCGTGACGACGACGCTCCTCACGCGCGCGATCGTCGCAGGTCGAGCCGTCTCAGTCGGCGAGGCCCTTCGCCTTCAGCTCGCCGATGGCGCGCTCCGACTTCTCGAGGCCGCCGATGCCCATTCCCTCGAGCACGCGGTCCGGCTTCGAGAACTGGACGTCGCGGTAGTCGACGACCTGCCACTGGTTGCCCCACGGGTCGACGACGTCGTGGCTGCCGACGATCCGAGCACCGGCCCCGCGAGCGCGGCGCACGACCTCGTCCTGGTCGTCGACGACGAGCCCGTAGTGCCCCGCGGCCACCGGCTCTGCGGCGCGCTCGAGCGCAATGAACTGGTCGCCCAGGTCGACGAACGCCATCCCGCCGCTCCGCCCTCGGAGCTCGAGATCGTCGACGAGCTTCCCGAGGAACTCGAGCATCTCGTCGAGGTCTCCGACCTGCACCGCGACGTGGTTGATGCCGACGAGCCGGGCCATGTGAGCAAGAACGTCGTGGTTACGCGGGCGATTCCGCCCACACGCCGGCGAGCTCGACGATCGTCGCGGCGGCAGCAGCCATGTCCTGCACGCTCGCCCACTCGCGCACCGAGTGGTACTCCTGGCCGCCCGTGAACAGGTTCGGCGTCGGGAGCCCCTGCGCGGAGAGCACCGCGCCGTCCGTCCCACCGCGCGTGATCGCGAGGCGCGGCTCGACTCCAGCGCGGCGGATCGCTTCGAGCGCCGCCTCCACGACCCGTGGGTTCTGCTCGATGACCAGCTTCATGTTGCGATACGTGTACCGCACCTCGATGTCCACCTTCGCGCGCGGTTCGCGCATCTCGACATCGCGCGCGAGTCCCTCGAGCAGGGCGACGTGAGCAGCGAGCAGCTCGTCGTCGTGGTCGCGGGCGATGAAGTCGACGATCGCCTCCTCCGCGTTCCCCGCGATGCGGGTGGGATGCACGTACCCCTCGCGCCCATCAGTCGTCTCGGGCGACAACCGTCGCTGTGGGAGCGATAGGACAAGCTCGGAGGCGAGCTTCACCGCGTTCACGAGCTTGCCCTTCGCGGTGCCCGGGTGGACCGAGAGGCCGCGGATGGTCACGCGGACGGACGCGGCCGAGAACGTCTCGATCTCGAGCTCGCCGAGGTCGGAGCCGTCGAGCGTGTACGCGAAATCGGCGCCGAATGCGCCGAGGTCGAAGTCCTCCGCGCCGCGACCGACCTCCTCGTCGACGGTGAACGCCACCCGGATCGGCGCGCGCAGCCGGTCGCGCGACCGTGCGAGGTAGGCGACCGCGGCCATGATCTCGGCGATCCCCGCCTTGTCGTCGGCACCGAGCAAGGTCGTGCCGTCGCTCGTCACGATGTCGTGACCGACTCTGGCGGCGAGTGCGGGCACCTCCGCGGGATCGAGCACCTGCCGCGCGTCGCCCGGCAGCGTGATCGCCTCGCCTCCCCACGCCTCGTGTACGACGGGCGAGACCCCTGCACCGGTGACGTCGGGCGTCGTGTCGACGTGGGCGATCAGCCCCACCACGGGCCTGTCGACGGTTCCGGGTAGCGTCGCGAAGACCGAGTAGCCTTCGTTCAGCTCCGCGTCGGCGAGCCCGATCTCGCGGAGCTCTTCGACGAGCATTCGAGAGAGGTCGAGCTGCTTCTTCGAGCTGGGCCGTGCTTCGGCGCGGTGCACCGCCTGCGTGTCGACGCGGACGTAGCGCAAGAACCGCGCGAGAACGTCGCCCGCCAGCTCCTCGGCCAGGGGGCTCGAGAAGGCGGCCCTAGGCGCCAAGCGCTCCGAGCCGGGTGAAGACCTCGCGCAACGTCGCCACCCCGAGGTCGATCGCATCCTCGGGCACGTTCTCGTTCGGCGCGTGGACGTTGCACTCGCTCTCGATGCCGAACCCGGTCGCGAGCGTCGGGAGGCCGCGGGAGACGAGTCCGGCGTAGATCGGCAGCGTCCCGCCCGTGCGGACGAGCAGCGGACGGGCGCCGACCACCTGCTCGAAGGCATCGCCGGCGAGCTTGATCGCAGGCGCGTCCGTCGGCGTCACGGCAGGCCGGGCGGTGTTCTTGACCGTGATCTCGAGCGCCGCGCCCTCGGGAAGACCCGCCCGCACCAGCCGCTCGAACGCGGCCAAGATCTCCTCCGGCTCCTGGCCGGGCGCGAGCCGGATGGAAACGTTGGCTCGAGCCTCGACGGGGAGCACTGTCTTGACGAGGTCGGGCGAGCCGCTCGCGATGCCGTTCACGTCGAGCGACGTGTTCGCAAACGTACGGAGATAGAAGTCGTCGCCGGCGCCAGGCGCAATCGGCGTCGCACCGTAGTGCGAGAGCTGCTCGGCACCGGACGGAAGCTGCGCCCAGGCGGCGAGCTCCTCCTCGGACGGCGGCGTCGCACCCGCGCGCAGCGCGTCCGGGAGGTAGCCGTCGGCGCCGGGAAGGACGTTTGCGAGCGCGCCCATGAGCGCGTGCGTCGCGTTGAGCGCGGCGGCGCCGAACATGCCCGAGTGCATGTCGGTGGTGCCCGTGCGCACGTGGAGGTGGAAATAGAGCATCCCGCGCACGCCGACGTAGAAGATCGGGAGCTCCCGCGAGGCCATCGCGCCGTCGAGGATCAGCGCCACGTCGGCGCGGCCCTCGTCCTGCTCGAGCCACTGGACGATCGAGTCGCCGCCTACCTCCTCCTCGCCGTCGAACGCGAAGCGGACGTTCACGGGAAGCGCCCCCTCGTCCGCGAGCTGCCGGGCCGCCTCGACGAGCGCGAACATGTTCCCCTTGTCGTCGGCGACGCCACGCGCGAAGAGCTTTCCGTCGCGCCGCGTGAGCTCGAACGGAGGCGACTCCCAGAGCTCGAGCGGGTCCGGCGGCTGTACGTCGAAGTGCGCGTAGGTGAGGATCGTCGGCGCGGCGTCACGGCTCGTCGATGCCGGGATCTCGCCGACGACGAGCGGTCGCGCGCCCCACGGGACGAGCTCGGCGCTGCCCCCACCCTCGTTGATGCGCGCGGCGATCCAGGTCGCGGCGGTCTCGATGTCGCCCGCGTGTGCCGCATCCGCGCTCACGGAGGGAATCGCGACGAACTCGGCGAGCTCCGCGACCAGCGTCTCCGACGGCCGTCCCACGGTGGCGGAGTCTACGTCGCGCGGGCAGGTCGGCCGAGCCTAGGAGGGCCAAGCCCTCCTAGGCGACGTCGCGGACGCGCTGAGCGTCGGCGAGGGCCCGGAGCTTCTTCAGGCCCTGGTGCTCGATCTGGCGGATGCGCTCGCGCGTCACGTTGAACGCGCGGCCGACCTCGTCGAGCGTGCGCGGCTGCTGGCCGTCGAGCCCGTAGCGGAGCTCGAGCACCATCCGCTCTCGCTCCGAGAGAGCACCGAGGATGCTCCTGAGCGCCTCCCGCTGCAGCGTGGTCTCTGCGAGCTCGTCGGGTAGCGGCGCGGACTCGTCGGCGAGGAAGTGCCCGAACTCGGACTCGTCGTCGTCGCCGACGGGCTTCTCGAGCGACACGGGGACCTGCGCGCTCCGGCGAATCTGCTCGACCTCGTCGGGCGTCATCTCCACGTCGCGCGCGATCTCCTCCATCAGCGGCTCGCGACCGAGTTCCGCACGCAGCTTCCGCTCCGAGCGCATGATCCGGTTGAGCTTCTCGACGACGTGCACGGGCATGCGGATCGTCCGGCCCTTGTCCGCGATAGCCCGGGCGACCGCTTGGCGGATCCACCACGTCGCGTACGTCGAGAACTTGAAGCCCTTGCGGTAGTCGAACTTCTCGGCCGCGCGCACGAGCCCGATCGTCCCCTCCTGGATCAGGTCGAGGAACGGGAGCCCTTGGTTGCGATAGCGCTTCGCGATCGAGACAACGAGGCGGAGATTCGCCTCCACCATCGCCTGCTTCGCCGCATGCTCGCCGCGCTCGATGCGCTTCGCAAGCTCGACTTCCTGCGCCGCCGTGAGCAGCGGAACCTTGCCGATGTCCTTCAGGAAGAGCTGCAGTGCGTCGGTCGTGATCTCCGGCTCCGGCTCGACCTCCGGCTCGGGCTCGTCCGCCGCCGCCGCAACGACCGAGATCTGGGCCTCGTCGAGCGCGGCGTAGACGTCGTCGAGCTGCGCCGGCTCGAGCTCCAGCTCGTCGAGCGCGAGCGCGAGCTCGTCCGCGTCGAGCTGCCCGGTGCGGTAGCCGACCTCGAGCAGGCGCTGGCCCTCGTCACTGGCAAGGACTTCCTCGATCGGCGTTCGAGTGGTAGCGCTCTGCGATTCTTCGGCGGCCAGACCGCCCCCCTTCCTCGTCGGCCGTCACACGGTAGTCACGCGGACGGCGGTCGTCAAAGCTCGGGCGACGAGCCGGTCAAGGCGTGGCCTTGCAGATGTCCCCCGTCGACATGCTCGGCCACGGATACAGCGCGAGGTGGAGTAGCAGGATCACGAGCAGCGCCGCCGTCAGGCCGGCAACGATCGGCAGCCGACGGCCCAGCATCCCGACCGTATAAGTCAGCGTGGCGAACTGGATGTCGCGCTTGAACCAGTAGGCGAGGGCGCTCGGCAGGATGACCCAGAAGATTGCGATGATCGAGTAGCCGATGTAGCCGGTGGCGAAGCGGTCGTCGATTCCGAGCGCAACCACCCAGCCTGCGATCACAGCAAGTGTCGCGATGCCGAAGTACGGAAGCGAGGGCAGTGGCTTTCGCGAGGAATCCTGGGATGACCAATTCGCCGACGCTGCCGTCGAAAGCTGGTCGTACGACGTGAAGGGCACCTTCGTCAGTCTCCCCTCCCCGGTCCTCACGATCAGGTGATCGTCGTCGGCGATGCGCGGCGGGCTCGACGGCATGAGCGTGAAGACGAAGTACGCGCCCATGACGATGAGCGCGACCGGGACGAGCGCGACGACCGGCCACAGCTCTTGAAGATGCCCGACCGTCGTCGAGATCGTCGGCCATGGAAAGTCGCAGCCCTTTCCGACAGCCGACAGCTCGGGCACAGCAATGACGGCTCCCATGGCGCCCCAGACTCCGTAGCCCCACTTCTCGCTTCGCGTGACGCCGACGAACCGCTTTCTCAGGCCCGACCACCAGCGTCTGAGCCCACGTCCGACCATCGCGCTCATCTTGAGACGCGCGTCGGCTCTCATGCGCTCTCAGCCGCGCGCGCGGCGGATCGTCTCGAGGTAGCGAACCGCTTCGCGCGCGAGCGGCGAGTCCGGCTGCGCTTGCGAGGCGAGCCTGAACTGGCGCTGCGCGCCCTCGATGCGGCCTGTCCAGAGGAGCAGCACTCCGAGGTGAAAGCGGACGCTCGGCTCGTTCGGATACGTCTTCGAGAGCGGGCCGAGGCGGCCGAACGCCTTCTCCGGAGCATCCTTGTCGAACGACCCGACCGCACCGGCCACCTGTGCCTCGACGTCCTCGGGGAACGCCTGCGCGGCTGCGTCGAATACGCGCACCGCCGACACCGGGCGGCCGATGCGCTGAAGCCCGACGCCGTAGAGGAGCTGCTCGCGAACCCCGCCGCGCTCAGCCGCGCTGCGCAGCGCCTCGAGCTGGCGCGCGGGCGGGAGCTTCGTCAGAGCCGTCGGTGCGGTGAAGGAGGGGATGAACGCGGGCAGCCCGCGGGGGAGGTTCGGGTGCAGCAGGTTCCCGGCCACGATCGCGTACGGCGTGTCCGGCTCAGCCTCGAGCGCGGCGCGCCATGCCTCCATCGGATCGCCTTCGTTCGCCCACAGGCGTGCGAGGCCGAGGTGGAGCTGGACGACCGCGACCACGGGATAGAGCTTCGCGAGCTGCTCGAGGCGGTCGAGCGTCCCCTCCGGCCACGCGACGAACGCCGCGCCGACCTTGGCCTCGAGCGAGTCGTGCGTCGCGAAGAGCGCCGCCGCCTCGTCGACGTTCCCCTGCTGATGGAGCGCCGCGCCCTTGGCGAGATCCCGCGCCTCGTCGTCCGACCGGAGGCCGAGCGCGAAGGAGAGGGGCGGCCGGCCCTCGCGTAGCTCGGGCTCGGTGGTCGTCGCCGGCGCGCCGGCCGAGTCGCCGTCGGCGGACAGCACCGCCACGGCAACGATCGCGGCGGCCGCGGCCGAGATCGCCGCGACGAGCAATGCCATCCGACGCCTGGCCGACACCGCCGGACGATAGCCGTGGGGTCAAAGCTATAGTTCCGAAAGTAATGGCGACGTATCGCGAGCTACTCGCCCAGGTCAGGGGCGAGATCGACGAGATCTCGACGATCGAGGCGCACGAGCGCCTGGACGCGTCGGACGAGACCTTGTTCGTCGACGTCCGCGAGCCCGACGAGTGGGACGAGGGCCACATCCCCGGCGCGATCTACACCGGACGTGGCCGCCTCGAGCAGCGCGTCGAGGGCCTCGTGCCGGACAAGTCGCGCCCGCTCGTCGTGTACTGCTCGGCCGGCTCGCGCTCGGCCTTCGCCGCGAAGACGCTCGAGGAGCTCGGATACCTCGACGTCACGAACCTCGCCGGCGGGTTCTCCGACTGGAAGCGGAACGGCTTCGAGGTCACCATCCCGCGCGCGCTCTCGCCGGACCAGCGCACGCGCTACAGCCGCCACCTCCTCATCCCCGAGGTCGGCGAGGAAGGGCAGCAGCGCCTGCTCGACGCGCGCGTCCTTCTCATCGGCGCCGGCGGGCTCGGCTCGCCCGCGTCGCTCTACCTCGCAGCGGCAGGGATCGGCACGCTCGGCATCGTCGACGCGGATGTCGTCGACGAGTCGAACCTGCAGCGTCAGATCGTGCACTCGACGGACCGGCTCGGCGAGCCGAAGGTCGGCTCCGCGAAGCGGACGCTCGAGGCGCTCAACCCGGACGTGAAGGTCGTGCCGTTCGAGGAGCGGCTTACCTCCGAGAACGTCGACCGGATCCTCGCCGACGGCTGGGACGTGATCGTCGACGGCGCCGACAACTTCCCGACGCGCTACCTCGTGAACGACGCGTCCGTGTGGAGCGGGATCCCGGTCGTCCACGGCTCGATCTTCCGCTTCGAGGGCCAGGTCACCCTGTTCCACCCGGGTGTCGGGCCGTGCTACCGGTGCCTGTTTCCGCAGCCCCCGCCCCCCGAGCTCGCGCCGAGCTGCGCGGAGGGCGGCGTCCTCGGCGTGCTGCCGGGGATCATCGGCTCGATCCAGGCGAACGAGGCGCTGAAGCTGATCCTGCAGCGCGGCGACTCGCTCGCCGGGAGGCTCCTCCTCTTCGACGCACTGGGAACCACGCTCGACGAGGTCACCGTCAGGCGCAATCCGGAGTGCCCGGTCTGCGGAGACCAGCCGTCGATCACCGAGTACGTCGACTACGTCGAGTTCTGCAACGCGCCGGTGCGGCTCTGATGGCGACCGTTCGCATCCCGCCGACGCTGCGCGCCGAGGTCGGCGGCGTCCGCGAGCTCGACGCGCACGGCAGCACGGTGGCCGACGTGATCGAGAACCTCGTCGCGCGCTTTCCCGCGCTCGAGGCGCAGCTCCTGCAGCACGGCGAGCTCGCGGACTTCGTGAACGTCTACGTGCGCGGCGAGGACGTCCGCACGCACGACGGGCTCGACACCGAGGTGCGTGACGGCGACCAGCTGATCCTCCTGCCGGCCATGGCCGGTGGCTGTTAGAGCGCTGCCGGCGTCGCTTCTCGACCTCGTCGGGTCGACGCCGCTGGTCGAGCTCCCCCGGCTCTCCCCAAAACAGTCGGTGCACCTGTTCGCGAAGCTCGAGGGCCAGAACCCGTCCGGCTCGATCAAGGATCGCATCGCGAAGGCGATGCTCGACGCGGCAGAGGCATCCGGCGAGCTCGAGCCAGGCCGCAGGCTGATCGAGCCGACGAGCGGGAACACGGGGATCGCGCTGGCGCTCGCTGCGCGGCTCCGCGGCTACACGCTGACGTGCGTCGTGCCGGCGAACGTGACCGCCGAGAGGCGACGCCTGCTGCAGCTCTACGGCGCCGAGATCGTCGACTCGCCCGGCGACGAGGGCTCGAACGGCGCCGTCCGGCTCGCGCTCGAGCTGGCCGAGGCCGATCCGACCGCGTTCATGCCCTTCCAGTATGCAAACGATGCCAACCCGCGCGCGCACTACGAGGGGACCGGCGCCGAGATCGCGGACGCGCTCGATCGCGTCGACGTCTTCGTCGCCGGCCTCGGGACCGGAGGAACTCTCATGGGCGCCGGCGAGCGGCTCCGCGAGTCCTTCCCGGACGTCGTCGTAGCAGCTGCGGAGCCGCTTCCGGGCGACGAGGTCATGGGGCTGCGCTCGCTGGCGGACGGCTACGTCCCACCGATCCTCGACGTCGCGAAGCTCGACCGGAAGCTGCTGGTGACGAACGCCGAGGCAGTCGCGGGGCTCAGGCTGCTGCTCGAGCGGGAAGGCGTGCTCGGAGGCGTGTCGTCCGGAGCCGTGATCCACGCGGCTCTTCGGCTCACGGACGAGCTCGAGGACGGGGTGGTCGTGTGCGTGCTGGCCGACGGCGGCTGGAAGTACCTCTCCGCCGACTTCTGGGACGCCACCGACGTCGAGATGCGCGATGGAGCGATCCGTCTGGTGGTGATCCCCACCGGCGTCCGCGCCGCCTTCGCCGAGCACGCCGAGACCGAGTCGCCGAACGAGGCGTGCGGACTCGTCGTCGTCAAGGACGGCGTCGCCGAGCGCTACGTCCCGGGCCGCAACGCCGCCGCGTCGCCGTACCGCTTCGAGCTCGACGTCGATCCCGAGACGTGGTTCCTCGAGGACGACGGCTACGAGCTCGCCGTCTTCCACTCGCATCTCTCCTCACCGCCTCGGCCATCTCGGACCGACGTGGAGAACGTCGGTCTGTGGGCGGGCCGCCCGTACCTCATCTACACGGTTCGGACCGGCCAGCTGGCCGGGTGGCGGATCTCCAGCGGCTCCGTGGAACCGCTGGAGATCTCGCAAGACGAGGGAGAGGCAAGCCTCTCCCCTACTTGATCGTGAAGGAGCCCTTCATCGTCGTGGCGTGAGGGTCGCAGAGGAACGTGTACTTGCCCTTCTTGAGTGTCACGGTGAAGCTCTTCGAGCCCGTTGCCGGAACGGTCGTCTTGACGTTCACGCCGGGGCCCTTCAGGTGGAAATTGTGGATGCTCGACTTGTCGGAGACGACGAGCTTGACCTTCCCCGCCTTCGTCGGCTTCTTCGCCATCGAGATCGTGAAGCCGGGACCGACGGTGCCGTTGAACTTCGGTGTCGCGGCGAGCACGGGGAGCGCTACGATCGCGCCGATCGCGAGCGCGAGCAGAACTGTGGCAGTGCGCTTTCTCATGTCCCTCCTCGAAGGTCGTGGTGGCCCGAAGAGGGTAGCCGGAGAGGTCTAGCCCGCCGTCGAGAGACCCGCATCCTCGATCGCCCGGCGTGCGAGCGCGTCGTCGTCGGGACCCGGTAGCCCGCTCACGCCGATCGCTCCGACGCGGCGGCCGTCCTCGAACGCGGCCACCCCGCCCTGGAAGAACGTGAAGAACGGGTCGAAGCTCGCCCGCTCGGCCGCGTCCTCGCGGGCCTTGGCGGCAAGGGCGCCCGTGGACGTCGCGTCGCTGCGCGCGGCCGTGTAGGCCTTGCGCTGAGCGTTGAGACGCGTGTCGGGGGCCGCCCCGTCCATCGTCGCGGCCGCGACGATCTCGCCGTGGTCGTCGGCGACGTAGACGGAGACGGGCGCCGACGCGTTCTCAATCACGAAGCGCACGGTCGCGAGTGCCTGCTCGAGTTTCACGAGCGTCATCCTGACAGCGATAGGCTCGCCGGGCCATGCGAGCGATCGTCGTCGAGGGGCCGGACTCCGTCAGCCTGACCGAGATCGACACGCCGACACCGGGGCCGGGCGAGGCGCGCGTGCGGAGCGTCGTCGCGGGAGTCTGCCGGACGGACATCGACATCGTCACGGGCGCCCTCGACGCACGCTGGGTGCGGTTTCCGGTGGTTCCCGGCCACGAGTGGAGCGGTGTCGTCGACGCGGTCGGAGAGGACGTCACCGTCGTGGAGCCGGGCCAGCGCGTCGTCTGCGAGGGGAACATCGGGTGCATGAGCTGTCCGCGCTGCCGCGCGGGCGACACGCACCTGTGTCAGCGCTACGACGCCGTGGGCTTCACGCGCAGCGGGGGCTGGGGCGAGTTCGTCGTCGTCCCCGCGCGGATCCTCCATCCGCTTCCCGAGCACGTGTCCTTCGAGGCCGCGGCACTGGTCGAGCCGGGGTCGTGCGTCGTGAAAGCGCTCGGTCGGGCGCGGATCGAGCCCGCCGAGACCGTCGGCGTGGTGGGTGTCGGCGCGATGGGCGCGCTCGCGATCCGGGTCGCGCGGCTCCGCTCGCCGGCGAGGATCGTCGCGTACGGGCTGCGCGACGCGGAGCTCGAGCTTGCGAAAGCGCTCGGGGCGGACGACGTCGTCAACGTCGGCGCTCAGGATGCTGCAGGAGAGACACGGCGACTCGTCGGAGGCGGGCTCGACATCGTGGTCGAGACCGCCGGAGCGGTACCGGCCGTCGAGCTCTCCACGCGGCTCGTGCGGGAAGGCGGACGCGTCGTCCTCCTGGGGATCGCCGGCCACGATCAGGAGCTCGCACTTCCGGCCGACCGGGTCGCCCTCGGGGACCTGACGCTCATCGGCAGCGTCGGCTACACGACCGCGGCGTGGGCGGAGATGGTCGCACTCCTCCGCGAGGGGCTCGTCGATCTCGACCCGATCGTCACGCATCGGTTCCCGCTCGAGCGCTTCGAGGATGCGTTCGCACTCATGGACGAGCGGCGCGGCGTGGTTGCGCGCATCGTGCTCGAGCACGCAGACCGATGAAGATCACGCGGATCACGACCGCCGTCCTCGAGGCGAACTACGACTGGACGATCGTCCGCGTGGAGAGTGACGAGGACGTCCACGGCTGGGGTGAGGCGTTCTGCGCGCCCGGCCTCGCGGAGACGATCCGTGAGCTCGCGCCGCTCCTGGAGGGGCGCGACGCGCGGCAGGTCGAACCGCTCGTCCGCCGGCTGCACCTCGCCACTGCACACGTCTCGAGCGGCGGCACGGTATACCACGCGATCTCAGGCATCGAGGGAGCGCTCTGGGACCTTCTCGCGCGCTCGGTGGAGATGCCACTCTGGCAGCTCTTCGGCGGTCGCTTCCGCGAGCGCGTGCGGATCTATGCGGACTGCCACGCCGGCGACGCGTTGACGAGCTACAGCGCGACGCTCGTCTCGCGCCGGCTGCCCTGGATGGGCGAGGCGCTCGACGAGCCGACCGAGGCGGAGCCGGAGGTGCACTGGGCGCCGGAGGACCTGGGCGACGTGTATACGCCGGACGCCTACGCGGCTCGTGCCTCCGAGATGGCCGATCGCGGCTTCACGGCGCTGAAGTTCGACCTCGACCTGCCGCTGCTCGAGCACGAGGATCTGTACGCGAGAACGATCTCGGCAGCGCAGCTCGAGCGGCAACTCGCGCTCGCGCGGGCGACGATCGACGCAGTCGCCGGCCGCGCCGACGTGGCCTTCGACCTCCACTGGCGCTACGCGCCGGCCGACGCGTTGCGGCTCGCGTGCGCGCTCGAGCACCTGCCACTGCTCTGGCTCGAGGATCCGACGCCGCCGCACGATCTCGCTTCGGTGGCCGACATCGCGGCGCGTACGACCACTCCGATCTGCACCGGTGAGAACCTCTACCGCCTCGACGGCTTCGCCGCGCTCATGGCTCACGGTGGGGTCGACATCCTCGCGCCGGACATCCAGAAGGTCGGCGGGCTCGCGGACACGCGGCGCATCGCGGCATTCGGCGACGTGCACTCGCGTCCGCTCGCGCCACACAACATCTCCGGCCCGATCGGGACGCTCGCTTCCGCACATGTCTGCGCGTCGATCCCGAACTTCCTCGCACTGGAATGGCATGCAGCATCCGTGCCGTTCTTCGACGAGCTGCTCGTCGGCGGCGGGCCGGTCATCGTGGACGGGTACGTCGAGCTGGATGACGCGCCGGGCATCGGCGCCGAGCTGGACGTCGAGGTCGCCCGACGTTATGCGCGGCCCGGCGAGCCGTTCTTCGGCGATCCAGCCTGACCTGGTCTAGCCGTCGCGGATGACCGTGGCGCGACCGATCCGCGTGTCTGTGAAGACGTCGAGTTCGTCGACGCTCATCGTCGAGAACTCCGAGACGACAGCTCCGTCGTCGCCCGCCTGGAACCAGTGGAGAACGCTCGGAGCGATCGTGTGCTGCATGCCCCGGGCGAAGCTCGATCTCGTGCCAGACGGTGAACGCGTCGGCGCCGGCAGCGGGCGGTCGGCAGGCGGGATCCGCAGTAGGCGCCCCCTCGACGTAGAGATAGACGACACCGCTGCGGCACCGAAATGTCTCCTCCTTGCCCGCGGAACCCGTCGTGCGGCGGATGCCGGTGCTCGGGGCAGGTCTGGCGCGGGAAGAGGACGAGCTCCTTCGCACAGACGCGCTCCGTGTTCACGTACACGACGAGCTGGAGGCCGATCTCGTCGAGCTGCGAGAGACCGAAGTCGGCGACCTCGATATTGGCTCGTTCGTCCGGAGTCAGGACGATTCCGGCTTCGATAAGAACCGCCGCAGCACGGTCCCTCGCTGCACTCAACTCCTCCCGCGTAAGCACGGGTAGACGGTACTTCGACGAGCGCGCTAACGACAGTACGATTTGCCCTCCATGAGTGCGCCTGCTCTAGCCGGCCGCCCGTCGCTGCGGATCGGAGGCACGCACTACCCCGTCCTCCTGCCAACGCTGCGCGATCCGCGCCTTCACCTCGCAGGGGTGATCGTGTCGTTGCAGGTGCTGGGCCAAGTCGCGTTCGACTTCCAGCTGTCCATCGCGCAGATCCTCGTCTCCCTCGCCGTCGCAGGGGTGCTCGAGGTGGCGATCGCCTTCCGCAGCCAGCACGTGCTCATGTGGCCGGCGAGCGCGCTTCTCACGGGGAACGGGGTCGCGTTCGTCCTGCGCGTGCCAGGCACCGAGCAC
Source organism: uncultured Gaiellaceae bacterium (assembly GCA_963787855.1). GTDB lineage: Bacteria > Actinomycetota > Thermoleophilia > Gaiellales > Gaiellaceae > GMQP-bins7. The sequence continues at coordinate 353,953 of CAWBER010000003.1, read as the reverse complement.
GGCGACTGGTGGAGCATGAACGGCTGGTGGATCTTCGCGGGCACATCCGCGGTCGCCCTGCTGTCGAAGTACGTCGTCCGCGTTCGCGGGAACCACGTCTTCAACCCGTCGAACTTCGGCCTCGTCCTCTGCTTCCTGCTCCTCGGCGCGGAGCGCGCGGATCCGCTCGCCCTCTGGTGGGGCCCTTTGTCCCCCGCGCTCGTCCTCGCCCTCGTGCTGATCGTCGCCGGCGGGTTCCTGATCCTGCGGCGCCTGCACCTTGTCGGCGTGGCGGTGGGGTTCTGGCTCGCGTTCGCCGCCGGGATCGGGGTGCTCGCAGCGAGCGGCCACACGATGACGGCCGCCTGGCACGTCGGGCCGATCGAGGGCACGGAGTTCTGGTGGCTGCTCGTCTCCTCGCCGGAGATCCTCGTCTTCCTCTTCTTCATGATCACCGACCCGAAGACGATCCCGGCGAGCCCCGGAGGACGACGTGCCTACGCTGTCGCCGTCGGGCTGCTGGCGACGCTGCTGATCGCTCCGTTTACGACCGAGTTCGCAACGAAGGTGGCCATCCTCGCGGCGCTCTTCGTCGTCTGCGCGGCGCGCGGCGTGCTCGAGCTCGTCGGCTCGGAAAGGCTCACAGCCCTCATCGGTCGCCAGCCTCGGCGACGGATGGTCGGAGCGGTTGCCTTCGTGAGCGCGGCGGCGTATGCCGGCCTCGTCGTCGCCGCGGGCATCCCGGCCCGGCCGGATGCCGAGCTTCCACGCGCCCAGGGAGCTCCGCTGGCGCTTCCGGAGGTCGCCGTGCTGGACTCACAGGGCGTCGCGGAGATCGACGATTCGACCGCCCAGCGGATAGCACGAGACGTCATGAGCGACGTGCGCTTCGAGGCGCAGGCGCTGGAGCGAAGAGATCGCGCTCGCGCGGCCGACGCCGCAGCCGGTGAGTGGCTCGCCGTGCTGTGGCGGCAAATCGATTCCGCGGCCACGACCGCGACCACGTCCGAAGTCGAGAGGATCGAGCTCCGGCTCCACCCGGGCGACGACCAGGGGCCGCCGACCGTCGTCGCGCGACTCGAGGGGACGGACATCGCGCCGAGAACGGTCGAGCTCGCGCTCGTGGAGGGCCGCTATCGCATCGTGCGCTCCCAGGGCGGTACGCCGCTCTCTCCACCAAAGGGGTCCGAGATCAGAGGCACGCTGGACGGCACTTCGCTCACGAACGTCGCGCCGGAGGTCGGCCTGAGCTTCCGGCACGGTGCATTCCGGTTCGGGATGTCGAACGACACGACGGCGATGATGGGCGGCGGCCTCTGCTGGCTCGACTACGACTCGGACGGCTGGCTCGATCTGTTCGTCGTCAACTCGTACGCAGGTCCCGAGTTCGCCGCCTGGGACGAGCGCGGCGGTCCACCACGGACGGCACTCTTCCGGAACGTCAACGGGACGTTCGAGGACGTCAGTCGCAACTCGGGTGCCGCGCTGCCGCTACGGGGGAACGGTTGCGTTGCGGCAGACTTCGACCTCGACGGCCACACCGACCTGTACGTGACCACCGCCGGCTACAACGTCGCCGCGGACGGATACGACGCGCTCCTGTGGAACGAGGGAAACGGGAAGTTCACCGAGGGCGCGCGACAGGCCGGGCTGAGCGCAGCCGGCTGGCACGCGGGCGCCGCGGTCGGTGACGTGAACGGAGACAGGCGCCCGGACCTGTTCGTGGCGGGGTATACGGACCCCAATGTCACCGTCCCGTCGGCCTCGGGCTTCCCGACGAACCACCTCGCCGTGCGCGATCTCCTGTACCTCAATGAGGGCAAGGACGAGAACGGCCGCACGCGTTTTCGCGAGGTCGCAGAGCAGGCGGGCATCGAGAGCAATGGGATCGCACACGGCCTCGGTGCCGTGTTCACGGACTACGACCGCGACGGCCGCCTCGACCTGTACGTGGCCAACGATGCCGATCCGAACCAGCTGTACCGGAACGTCCCGCGGTCCGGAGCCCTCGGTTTCCGCTTCGAGGAGATCGCGGAACGGGAGGGTGTCGACGACCCGAACGCCGGCATGGGCATCGCTGCCGCGGACTACAGCCTCGACGGCAGGACCGACCTGTTCGTCACGAACTCGCGCCGACAGTTGCACGCCGCGTATCGAAGTCGGCCGGCGCGGGCGAGAGGGCCGTCGTTCGCGGACGTCCGACCCGAGCTCGCGACCGTGCTCGGCACCCAATCCACGGGCTGGGGCACGTCGTGGGCGGACCTCGATCTCGACGGCGACCTCGATCTCGTCGTCGCCAACGGCGCCATCCCCGTCGTGAGCCTCGCCCGGGACGCGCAGAGGGTGCGCGTGCTGGAGAACGTCGCCGGGCCGGGCGCGACCCGCTTCGTGGCTGCAGAAATCGCGGCAGGGCTCGGACGCACGCCTCGCGTGAACGGCCGCGGCCTCGCCACGGCGGACTACGACAACGACGGGGATGTCGACGTCGCGGTCAACTCGATCGGAGGGCGACTCCAACTGCTCCGCAACGAGGGTGGTACGCGCGGCCACTGGCTCGAGGTCCAGCTGCGCACGTTCGCTCCCGGCACCGTCGTGACTGCTGTGCTATCCGACGGGCGTCGGCTCGTCCGCGAGGTGCAGGCGGGCAGCAGCTACCTCTCGTCCGAGGATCCCCGCGTGCACTTCGGGCTCGGTAGGGCCGCGGTCGTTGCACAGCTGGCGGTCCGGTATCCGGACGGCACCACGACACGACTCCGGAACGTGGCGGTCGACCGGATCGTCGATGCCGGCAGGCCCGCGAAGTAGCGAGCCCACTGCGCTCAGCGGCCGGAGCGCTCCTGCAACCGGCGGGCGATGGTGTCGAGCGTGACTGCAGCAAGGAGGATGACGCCGGTCACGACGTAGATCGTCCCCGTCGAGTAGCCACCGATGTTCAGACCGTTCGCGATCGTCGCGATGATGAGCGAGCCGAGGAGGGCGCCGCGCACCTCGCCCCGCCCCCCGAAAAGGCTCACGCCGCCGATGACCGCCGCCGAGATCGAGTCGAGCAGGAGCGTGCCGCCTCCGACGTTCAGGTTCACGGACTGCAGTCGCGCCGCGAGGACGAGCCCGCCGACGCCGGCCATGATCCCCGAGATCGCAAAGACGAGGATTCGGACGCGCGCGACGTTGATACCCGCGCGTCGCGCCGCCTCCGCGTTGCCGCCGACCGCGTACACGTGGCGCCCGAAGGTCGTGCGCTTCGCGAGGAACGTCAGCCCGACGAGGAACACGAGCATGAGAACCGCGGCGAGCGGCAACCCGAGGGGCTGCGTGCACGAGACGGTCAGCGGCGTCCCCTCCGGGCAGGCCTTCGGCCTCGTCGCGTGCGTGCAGACCGCGACGATGCCGTAGGCCGCAATCGCGACTCCCGCGACCTTCGCGACCGTGATGCCCGGCTTGATGACGAGGCCGGCCCGCCGCTTGGCGAAGGCAGCACCGAGGACCACCAGTGCGTACCCCGCCGTGACGACCGTCGCGATGATCCAGCTGTTCCGCGCCGAGAAGTAGTACGTCGCCGTCTTGTTGATCCAGTCCTCCTCGATGATGATCACGCCTCGCACCTGGAGGACCTTCAGGATCACGCCCTGCCAGATGAGTAACCCGGCCAGCGTCACGACGAACGACGGCACGCCGACCTTCGCCACGAACGTGCCCTGCGCCGCTCCGATGATCGCCACGACGCCGAGCGCGATGAGGATGCAGAGCCAGCCCGGGTAGTTGCGACCGTCGGGGAGCTGCAGCTCGGCGGCCGTCAGCGCGGCAATTCCGCTCAGAAAGCCGATCGAAAGATCGATCTCCGCGATCAGCAGGACGAAGACGACACCGAACGCGATCATCGTCACGCCCGCCATCTGGAGGATGACGTTCACGAAGTTCGACGCCGTGAAGAAGTTCGTCGCGGTGAAGCTGAAGTACGCGACGATCAGGACTTCGCCGATGACGACCGGCAGGACGCCGAGGTTCCCCGACTTGACGTTGCCGAGCGCGCGCTGCCAGATGCCTTCCTGCTCCTCGGTCTCCGGCGGACCGAGGTCAGGAGCGGCGACGTCGACCGTGCTCATGCCACGACCCCTGCGTCCACTTCGGCGAGACCGGCGACCTTCGTCGGGATTCCTGCGGTGATCGCGTGCACGACCTCTTGCTGGGTCGTCTTGGCGCGCTCGTAGATGCCGACGTTGCGCCCGAGGCGGAGGACGGTGATCCGCGTTGCAGTCTCGAAGATGTCGTGCAGGTTGTGGGAGATGAGGACCACCGCAAGGCCCTGGTCGGCCAGTCGGTTCACGAGTGCCAGGACCTGCTCGGTCTGCGCGACGCCGAGCGCCGCGGTGGGCTCGTCGAGGATGACGAGCCTCGAGTTCCACATCACTGCCCGCGCGACGGCGACGGACTGGCGCTGCCCTCCCGAGAGGGTCGCGACCGCCTGACGGATGGATTGGATCGTCGTCACCCTGAGACCTCTGAGCGTCTCCGACGTGCGCTGCTCCATCGCAGGCTCCTTGAGCCGGAAGAGGATGTCCCGGATCTCCCGGCCGAGGTACATGTTCTGGACGACGTCGAGGTTGTCGCAGAGCGCGAGGTCCTGGTACACGACCTCGATCCCGAGATTGACCGCGTCCTTCGGCCCGTGGATGGTGACGGGCTTGTCGTCGAAGAAGATCTCACCGGAGTCGTAGCCGTGGATGCCGGCGATGCACTTGATGAGCGTCGACTTGCCGGCGCCGTTGTCGCCGACGAGTGCCATGACCTCTCCGGAGCGCACCTCGAAGTCGACGTCGGTCAGCGCCTGCACCGAGCCGAAGGTCTTCGTGAGGTCGCGGATCTCGAGGAGGGGTGTGTCGCTCACGAGTGACGGGTCCGACGAGAGAAGCGATGAAGGCGCGCAGAGCGCGCCTCCATCGCGTTGCTATCCGACTACTTGCAGTACTGCTTGTACTCCCCGGAGCAGACCTCGCTCCGCTTGAGGAACTTGTCCCTGAAGAGCCGCGTGTAGTTCGCCTTCGTGATCGAGTACACCGGGATCTGGAAGGTCGGCTGCTTCTTCTTGCCGTTCGGCCGCGTCGTGTTCGACGGCGGCTTCTTGCCCTTGTACAGCGCGATCGCGGCCGCGATGGCCGCGTTCGCCTCGGCGGGCACGTACTTGTAGACCGTGTTGGTCTGCCAGCCGGAGATGATGTTCTGGACGCCCTGGACGGTCGCGTCCTGCCCCGAGAGTGCGATGGGCTTGAGGCCCTTCGCCTTCAGCGTGGCGACCACTGCGCCGGCGATGTTGTCATTCGCGCCGATGACGCCCTGGATGTTGTTGTTCGTCTGGACGAGGTACTGCTCGAAGATCGTCTGCGCGTTCTTCGAGTCCCACTCCGGCACGAACTTCGCAGGGCCCTTCTTGACCTTCTTCGTGCGGAAGAGCGGATTCAGGATGTCGTCGTTGCCGCTCTTGAACCAGAACGCGTTCGCGTCGGTCGGGCCGCCCCAGAGCTGCGCGACGACGCCGCTCGGGCCGTACGTGCCCTTCGCCTTCATGCCCGCAAGGACACCGCGAGCCTGGATGCGTCCTACGAGGTTTCCGTCGAACGCGATGTAGACGGAGCCCGTGCCGCCGACGATCTGGCGGTCGTAGTCGATCGTTTTGCCACCGGCGGCCGTGAACTTCTTCTGGATCGCGATCGACGTGCCGGTGTCGAGCGAGGTGATGATGCCGACCTTCGCCCCGGACGAGATGCACTGCTCGGCCTGCGAGAGCTGCTTCTGCGGATCGTTCAGCGCGTTCACGACCGTCGCCTTGATGCCGGCCTTCTTGAAGCCGTTGACGAACGCGGGCCTGTCGAACTGCTCCCACCGGACCGAGGACTTCGTGTCCGGCAAGAGGACGCACACCGAGCCTGTCTGAGTCGTGCGCGCGGTCGCGCCACTCGCGACGACAGCGACGGCTACGGCTGCCACGGCTACTCCGACGAGGAGCCCCGAGGACCTCCTGAGACCTGACTTCACTGCACCCTCCTTGCTTGATAAGTGCCTGCGCGTGGACTCTATTACGGAACGGCGCTCGCGCAAACCGCCGGTTACGTGAACGTCCGGTACTCGAGCTTCTCGCGGCGGCCGCTCTCGCTCGAGCGGACGATCGCGTCGCACACCTCGGCCGCGCGGTAGCCGTCCTCGAACGTCGCACCGTGCGGAGCGACATCCGTGTCGTTCGCGATCGCCGCGAGGAAGTGATGGAGCTCGTGGACGAAGGTGTCGCCCCAGCCGACGATGTGGCCGGGCGGCCACCAGTGCTCCCAGAACGGGTGGCTGGCCTCCGAGACGAGCACGGTCGTGAAGCCGCGCGTCCGCTCGTCCCCCGCCCGGAAGACCTGCAGCTCGTTCAGGCGCTCCATGTCGAATGCGAGCGACCCTTTCGTGCCGTTGATCTCCCACTGGAAGGCGTTGCGGCGACCGAGCGCGAGCCGGGTCGCTTCCAGGGTGCCGACTGCGCCGTTCGCGAAGACGACGGTCGACTCGACGGCGTCGTCCACCTCGCGGTTCGGGATGAACGTCCGCACGAAGCCGCCCACCTCGTCGATGTCGCCGACGAGGTAGCGCGCGAGGTCGACGACGTGAGCCGCGAGGTCGCCGAGGGCGCCCGATCCGGCAGCGTCCCGGTCGAACCGCCACACCTCGGCGTCGGTGTCGCCCCAGTCCTGGAGGTAGCGCCCGCGGAAGTGGCGGATCTCGCCGAGCTCCCCGGCGTCGATGAGCTCGCGCGCGAGCCGGACGGCGGGCACGAAGCGATAGTTGAACGCGCACAGGTGCTTCACGCCGGTCGCCGCGACGCGCCGCCAGATCTCATAGCTCTCGTCGGCATCGCGGCCGAGCGGCTTCTCGCAGACGACGTGCTTCCCCGCCTCGGCGGCTGCGATCGTCGGCTCGGCGTGGAGTGCATTCGGGCCGAGGTTGTCGAGCAGCCCGATCGCCGGATCGGACACGAGGTCGTGCCAGTCCGTCGTCCAACGCTCGAAGCCGTAACGTTCGGCGGCCTCGCTCACGGCCGCCTCGTTCCGCCCGGCGATCGCGACCAGCCGCGGACGGAGCGGCGGCGGCCACGTCATGTAGTCGAGCTTGCGGAAGCCGTTCGAGTGCGCCTTGCCCATGAAGGCGTACCCGAGCATCCCCACGCCGATCTCGTTGACGTCGCGTGCGCCCACTCCGCGCGAGATACTAAGCGGCTCGTGAAGACCTCACTGGGGATATGGGCTCTCGGGTCGATGGTGACCCGGTTCGTCCCGGGCGGGTACCAGCCGCAATGGGCCGGTGAGACGATGCCCGACCGCGTCGGGCGCGCGGTCGACGGGCTCGGCGACCTCATCGACGACTACGAGTTCCACTACCCGCAGGAGCTCTCCGAGGAGAACCTCGAGGACGTGCGCGCTGCGCTCGGCGGCCACGGCATCTACGCCGTCGCAACCGGCACGCACCTGAACCCGCTCTTCGGGAAGGGCGGGCTCTCGTCATCGGAGGACGCTGTGCGGGCGGCTGCGCTCGACGAGGCGCTGCGGGCCGCCGACTTCGCCGGGTCGGTCGACGCGCAGATGATCCTCTGGCCCGGGATCGAGGGCTACAACTACCCGTTCCAGGCGCCGTATCGCGAGTCGTGGGCGCGGTTCATCGACGCAGTCGGCGAGATCGCCGCCCGCTGCCAGGAGCGCGGGATCATGCTCTTCCTCGAGCACAAGAACTCCGAGCCGGCGATGAAGATCCTCATGCGCAACGTCGGCATGACGCTGCACGTGATCCACACGCTCCGCGCCCGCGGGATCACGAGCGTGAAGGTCAACATGGACTGGCAGCACCTCCTCATGAACGGGGAGAGCCTCGCCGAGTACGCGGCGCTGCTGGCCGCCGAGGACCTGCTCGGGCACCAGCACGCGAACTCCGGCTGGGGCACGTTCGACGACGACAACATGGTCGGCGCGACGGCGTTCATGGAGACACTCGAGCTCGCCGTCGAGCTCCGCAGAGCCGGCTACGGCGAGAACGGCGAGCGCCTCGGGTTCGACCTGTACCCGTACACGGAGGACGCCGTCGAGGCCGTGAAGCGAAGCGTCCTGCAGTGGCGCTTCATCGACTCGGTGGCGGCGAAGATCGACGACGCGGCGCTCCGGGAGGCGCAGCAGCGCAAGGACGCGGTGCGCGCGTACGAGCTGGTGTACGCCGCCCTCGGAGCGTGAGCACCCTCGTCGGCCTCGACGTCGGCACGACCGGCGTCAAGGCCCTCGCCATCACGCCTGACGGAGACGTCGTCGCGTCCGCCGAGGTGCCCTACGGTCTGTCGTCGCCGCAGCCCGGCTGGTCCGAGCAGGATCCCGAGGACTGGTGGCGCGCGAGCGAGACCGCGCTGGCGCAGGTCGGCGGCGAGAGGGGCCGTATAGGCCTGTCGGGGCAGATGCACGGGCTCGTCTGTCTCGACGAGCGCGGCGAGGTCCTCCGTCCGGCGATCCTCTGGAACGACCAGCGCACGGCGGCCGAGTGCGATGAGATAGAGGAGCGGCTCGGGCTCGAGCGGCTGATCGCGCTCACCGGTAACCGCGCGCTCACCGGCTTCACCGCACCGAAGCTCCTGTGGCTCAGGCGGCACGAGCCCGACGTCTACGCGCGCATCCACCGCGTCGTGCTGCCCAAGGACTACGTCCGTCTCCGGCTCACGGGGGAATGGGCGATCGACGCCGCAGACGCTTCCGGGACGCTCCTCTTCGACGTGGCCGGTCGGCGCTGGTCGAACGAGGTGCTGGACGCACTCGAGATCCCTGTCGAGTGGCTCCCGCCCGTCAGCGAGTCGACCGAGATCGCGGGTGCGGGGGACCAGCAGGCGGCAGCGCTCGGCGTCGGGGTGATCTCGCCGGGCACGGTCTCGGTCGTCCTCGGGACCTCCGGCGTCGTCCTCGCCGCGCTGCACGAGTACGCCCACGACGCCGCGGCCCGGGTGCACGCGTTCTGCCATGCCGCGCCGGGGCTGTGGGAGGCGATGGGCGTCATGCTGAACGCCGCCGGCGCGCTGCAGTGGTTCCGTGACGCGCTCGCGCCAGGAATGTCGTTCGACGACCTGACCGCCGAGGCGTCGCATCGGGAAGCGGGTGCGGAGGGGGTGCTGTTCCTGCCGTATCTCCAGGGCGAGCGGACCCCCCACGCCGACGCCGACGCGACCGCCTCGTTCACCGGCCTCTCGCTCCGGCACGGCCGCGGCGCGCTCGCACGTGCGGTCCTCGAGGGAGTCGCCTACGGGCTACGAGACTCCCTCGAGCTCCTACGTGAGCTCGGTGTCGAGCCCGGGGCAGGACGAGCGTCCGGCGGTGGCGCGCACAGCCGACTCTGGCTCGAGATCGTGGCGTCGGTGCTGGGCCTTCCACTCGAGCGCTGCGTCGTCGACGAAGGGTCGGCATATGGTGCGGCGCTGCTCGCAGGCGTGGCCAGTGGCACGTTCGTGAGCGCGAGCGAGGCAGTCGCGTCGTGCGTCCATGTCCGCGAGACCATCGAGCCGAACGCTTCGTGGGCGGCGCGTTACGCAGACGGTTACGCTCGCTATCGGGCGCTGTATCCGGCAATTCGAGAGGTCGAGGAGGGCACATGAGGCTCGAGGGCAAGGTCGCTTTCGTCACGGGCGCGAGTCGTGGCATCGGAGCCGCGGTCGCACGCGCCCTGTCGGCCGAGGGGGTCTCGGTCGGCCTCGCGTCGCGCAGCGGAGACGACCTCGGGCTCGAGAACGCGCTCGGGCTCGGGTGTGACGTCCGCGACCTCGGACAGGTCGAGGGTGCCGTCGCGCAAACAGTGGAGCGCTTCGGGCGCCTCGACGTGTGCGTCGCCAACGCCGGCGTCGGCTCGTACCACACGCTGGTCGACACGCCCGTCGAGCACCTCGAGGAGATGATCGACGTCAACCTGAAGGGGACGATCTACGCCGCGCGCGCGTCCATCCCGCACCTGGTCGCGAGCGGCGAGGGCGACCTCGTGAGCGTGGCGTCGGAGGCCGGCCGCCGCGGGCTGCCGGGCGAGGCCGTCTACTGCGCCTCGAAGTTCGGCCAGGTCGGCCTCACACGCGCGCTCGACCACGAGCTGCGCGAGCACGGCGTGCGCTGCACCAACGTGTGCCCAGGCGGAGTCGCGACCGACTTCGCGCTCGAGGAGGGCTACGGCCGTACGCCGGACGTGCTCGAGGGGATGATGAGCGCGGAGGACGTGGCCGAGGTCGTCCTCTTCTGCATCACGCGGCCCCGCGGCCATCGCATCCTCGAGACCGCCCTTCGGCCGATGACGGAGCCGTCATGGGGATGAGACTCGGCATCGTCTCGACCGCGGACATCAACCGGAAGGTGATCCCCGGAGCGCACGCCTCCGAGAAGGTCGACCTGATCGCCGTGGCGAGCCGTGACCAGACTCGCGCGGAGGAGTACGCCAGCACGTGGGACATCGAGCGGGCCTACGGCTCGTACGAGGCGCTGCTCGAGGACCCGGACGTCGACGCCGTGTACATCTCGCTCCCGAACACGATGCACCGCGAGTGGTCGATCAAGTCGGTCGAGGCGGGCAAGCACGTCATCTGCGAGAAGCCCTTCAGCAAGCGGCCCGACGACGTCGAGGCGGCCTTCGACGCAGCCGAGCGCGCAGGGCAGCTGCTGACCGAGGCGTTCATGTACCGCCACAATCCGCAGACGGCGAAGCTCGTCGAGCTCGTCCGCGACGGCGCGATCGGCGAGCTGCGTGTCGTGCGCTCCGCCTTCAGCTACTCGCTGTACGACACCGAGAACATCCGCCTGCGCACCGATGTCGACGGCGGGAGCCTCATGGACGTCGGTTGCTACTGCATCAGCGGGTCGCGGCTGCTGGCAGGCGAGCCGGAGTCCGTGCACGGCCAGGCGTACGTCGGCCCGTCCGGCACGGACTGGGTGTTCACGGGCGCGATGCGCTTCCCCGGCGACGTCCACGCACTGTTCGACTGCGGCACGTGCCTGCCGGAGCGCGACGAGCTCCAGGCGATCGGCACCGAAGGCTCGCTGTTCCTCGACGATCCGTGGCACTCCACCGAACCCGTGATCGAGCTCCGCCGCGACGGCGGAGTCGAGCGGATCGAGCTCGAACGCGTCGACTCCTACCGGCTCGAGCTCGAGAACCTGGCCGACGCGATCGCGGGCGACGCGCCGCTCCTCCTCGGGCGCGAGGACGCGCTCGGGCAGGCGCGGACGATCGACGCGCTGTTCAGCTCCGCGGAGAGCGGCAAGGCAACGCGCCTTTCAGCCTGAGACCTCGAAGCTCCCGCTCATCGACCCGGCGTGCGGGTCGCATACGAAGGAGTACGCGCCCTCGGCGAACGTGAGCTGCCACGTGTCCGTCCCCGTTCCGCTCACGTCGGTCGACTCGTCGACGCTCCCGCCCGAGAGGTGGAAGTTGTGGATGTCGGACTGGTCCTCGACCTCGACGGTGTACGTGCCGGCGGCGAGTGTCTCCACGTCGGCGCCGTCCGCGCCCGCGAGGCTGATCTCGAAGCCGGGGCCGACGCTCGCGCTGAGCGTGCTCTCGTCCGCAGGCGTCGTGGCGGTCGTGGTCTCAGTCTCCGTGGTCCTGGCCGCGTCCTCGTCGTCCCCACCGCAGCCGACGAGCGCCAGTACGACGACCGCGAGTCCGACGACGAAGCCGATGCGCGTCCGTCTCATTGAGATTCTCCTTGGTCGCTCGTTCCCGACGATACGACGGCTGCACCCGATCGGTTCGAATTAGAGTCTCTCCGTGGACGTGCTCGAGATCGCTCCCGGCCTCTGGCGCTGGTCCTCGTTCCACGTCGAGTGGAAGGAGGACGTCGGCTCCACGTTCGTCGCAACGGAGGACGGCGTCGTGCTCATCGACCCGCTCGTCCCCGGCGAGGACACGGCCCGCTTCTGGAAGGCGCTCGACCGCGACGTGAAGCGCGCGAAGGGCCGCGTGCACGTCCTCGTCACGGTCTTTTGGCACACGCGCAGCGCCAAGGAGATGCGCGAGCGCTACGACGCGCGTATCTGGGCACCGAAGAGCGGCAAGGCCGCGATCGCCCGGCGCGCCGGCGTGGTCACGGATCCGTTCGCGATCGGCGACGAGCTGCCGGGGGGCATCGAGGCGTGCCGGACGGCTCGGGCCGCGGAGGTCGTCTACTGGATCCCGGAGCACTCGGCGCTCGTACCCGGCGACGTGCTCATCGCGGACGGCAAGGGCGGCGCGAAGCTGTGCCCTCCGTCCTGGCTCCCCGAGAAGACGACGCACCGCGACCTCGCGGCGTCACTCCGCCCGATGCTCGACCTGCCCGTGCGCCGCATCTTGCTCTCGCACGGGAAGCCCGTGGTGACGGGCGGCGGTCGAGCGCTCGCGCGCGCGCTCGAGGTCTGACCGATGCTCTGGCTCTGGGTGCTGCTGGGTGTGCTCGCGCTCCTCGTCGTCCTCGTGGCCGTCGGATACAACCGTCTCGTCCGCTTGCGCAACGAGGCCGACACGGGCTGGGCCAACATCGACGTCCAGCTCCAGCGGCGTACCGACCTGATCCCGAACCTCGTCGAGACGGTCCGCGGCTACGCGGCCCACGAGCGGGCCGTGTTCGAGGAGGTGACGAAGGCGCGCTCAGCGCTCCAGCAAGCCTCGACTCCAGGCGCTGCGGGTGACGCGAACGACGTCCTCACCGCCGCGCTCGGCAGGCTCTTCGCCGTCGCCGAGGCCTATCCGGAGCTCCAGGCGTCCGAGAACTTCCTCCGGCTGCAGGAGGACCTCACCGACACCGAGGACAAGATCAGCGCGGCGCGGCGCTACTACAACTCGACGGTGATGCACTACAACACCGCCATCCAGAGCATCCCGTGGGTGCTGGTCGCGAAGCCGCTCGGCTTCCGCGCGAAGGAGTTCTTCTCGGCGGCGGGAGACACCGCCGTGCCGCAGGTCTCGCTCGCGCCGTCGTCATGACGCTGCAGCAGCAGATCCGCGCGAATCGGTTTCGCAGCACGATCGTGATCCTCGGGTTCGTGCTCCTCTTGGTGCTCTTGGCCGGGCTGATCGGCCTCGTCCTCGATCTGTCGCTCGCGATCGTGGCGCTGGGTATCGCCGGGATCTACGGCGTCTTCGGGGTCGTGAACTCGCGGCGCCTGATCTCGGGGATCACGCAGGCCCAGCCCGTCGGTCCTGACGAGCTCCGCCCCCTCCGCCGGCTGGTCGAGAACGTGTCGATCGGCGCGGGTCTCCCAGTGACGCCGGAGCTTCGCGTCGTCGACGACGCCGCCCCGAACGCGTTCGCCGCTGGACTGCGGCCGACCTCGAGCTATGTAGGCGTGACGACCGGTCTTCTGCACACGATGCCCAAGCGCGAGCTCGAAGCGGTGCTCGCGCACGAGGTGTCTCACATTCGGAACCGCGACACCTACCTGATGACGATGGCGACGGTCTTCGCGGGCGTTATCGCCTTGATCGGCGACATCGGCTTCAGGTCGATCGCGTACGGTGGTCGTCGCCGGGGCGGCGGCGCGTTGGTCGCAATCCTGGCGATCGTCGGCCTGATCCTCGCGCCCTACGCCGCTCTGCTCCTGAGGATGAGCCTCTCGCGCCGGCGGGAATTCCTCGCGGATGCGGGCGCGGCGGAGATCCTGAGCGATCCCGAGGCTATGGCGCTGGCGCTGCGCCGGCTCGAGCTCGATCCGACGACCGTGCGCTACTCGAACTCGTCGACAGCGCACCTGTGGGTCGAGAGCCCTACGGAGCGCGTCGATTCGCTGAAGACCGGCGTCATCGAGTTCTCCAGCTTCTTCAACACCCACCCCCCGACGCGCGCGCGGATCGCGGCGCTCGAGGAGGCGGGCGGATTTCGCCTCCCGGAGCAGCTCACGCCGGATATGCCGTTCGCAGTCGAGCTCGGCCTCGCATAGCGCAAGGCCGTTTCGACACAATCACGAGATTCGCATTCAACTAACGCCGATTCGGGTCGATAATCCTTAAGCCGTGAAAGGTCTTCGCATTGGCAGACGCCGTGGACGCGGAAACGAGCTGCCCGGCTCGCCCCTGGAGCTCGCCCTGCGCCCGGCGCTCGTCGACGGTCGCTGGCAGATCCCCGATCGCTTCAACTTCACCCGCGACGTCGTCGAGCCGCTTGCACGCGATCCCAAGCGCCGCGCGCTGACGTTCCTCTCGGGCGAAGGCATCATCGAGCACCGCTCGTTCATGGAGATCTCTGAAGGCGCGACCCTCTGGGCGGCGGCTCTCCGCGAGCGCAAGGTCGGCTCCGGCGATCGCGTCATCGTGATGGCGGGCAGCACCGTGGACTGGCTGGAGGCGGTTCTCGGAACGTGGAAGATGGGCGGAGTCGTCGTCCCGTGCGCGCCGACGACGACGCCGTCGCAGCTCGAACGGCTCGTGTCGTCCACGGACGCCGTCCTCGTCGTCGCCGAGCGCTCGCTCGAGCAGACGATCGAGAGCATGGGCTTCAGCCCCGACGTGCACCTCTTCGACGAAGGCACGAAGCGGAACTCGAAGGACGTCCCGGCCGACGTGCCCTCGCACGACTCGGCCTCGCGCGACCTCGCGTTCATCGTCTCCACGAGCGGCGTCGGCGGTTCGCGCAAGGACGTCGCGCACACGCACGGCTCGATCTTCGCGACGCGCGTCCAGACCGAGCACTGGCTCGACGCCGGCCGGGGCGACGCCGTCTGGTGCACCTCCGAGTCGACCTCGCCGCTGACGATGTGGAACTCGGTGATCGGGCCGTGGTCGCGCGGTGCCGAGGTCGTCCTTCAGCAGGGCGCCTTCGACGCGGACGAACGGCTCGACCTGCTGTTCAGGCTCGGCCCGAGCATCCTCTGCCAGTCACCGGGCGAGTACCGGGCGCTCGCCGAGCACCCGAAGCTCGAGCGCTTCCGCTCGCCCCGCCTCCGGCGCCTCGTCTCGACCGGCGACTTCCTCGACCCCGAGGTCGTCGCGGTCTTCGAGGAGCGCTGGGGCATGTCGATCGCCGACGGCTACGGGCAGGCCGAGACGAACATCGTCGTCGCGAACCTCGCAGACGGCGCCGTGAAGCCCGGCTCATGTGGCCGCGCCGTCCCCGGTCACCACGTGGCGGTCATCGACGACCAGGGCAACGAGCTTCCCCACGGCATCGAAGGTGATCTCGCCGTCCGCGGCCGACCCCCCACGATGTTCGCCGGCTACTGGGAGCTTCCGGAGGAGACGAAGTCCGCGTTCCTCGGTGACTGGTACCTGACCGGCGACGTGGCGCAGGCCGACGAGGAGGGGTACTTCACGTTCGTCGGCCGCGCCGAAGACGTCATCTCCTCGAGCGGCAGGACCTTTGGCCCGTACGACGTCGAGCGCGTACTCGACGGGCACCCGGCGATCGCGAGGACGGCCGTCGTCGGCATCCGCGACCTCCAGCGCGGGGGCCACTTCGTCCGGGCGTACGTCGTGCCCAAGCGGGCGGACGCCGGCTCGGAGCAGGGCGAGGCCGAGCTTCGCGAATATGCCGCGCAGACGCTCCCCACCCAGCAGGTCCCCCGCGAGATCGTCTTCGTCGAGGACCTGCCCGTCGTCGGCTGGAAGATCAGCCGCCACGAGCTTCGGGAGCGCCCCCTCGGCGGGCGGCCGCTGTGGGAGACGCCGACCGTCGAGCCCGACGAAGTGACCGCCCCCGGACCGCCGGCTCTCGACGGCGAGTTCTCGCCGCGTGTCGCGGCGCCCGCTGAGCCGGTGCCGCCCGTCGCGTTCGTCCAGGAGCCGGACCCGGTCGTCGTCGAGCCCGTCGTCGAGCAGTACGTCGAGCCCATCGTCGAGCAATACGTCGAGCCCATCGTCGAGCAGGTCGTCGAGCCCGTCGTCGTCGAACCTGCCGTCGAGCAGGCGACCGAGCCGATCGTCGAGCCACAGCCCGCCGTGATCGAGCACGTCGTCGAGCCGGCGCCTGTGGTCGAGCCCGAGGCCCTGGTTGCCGAGGCGCTTCCCGTGGTCGAGCCGGAGCCGGCCGTCGAGCCGGAGCTCGAGCCGGAGCCGGCCGTCGAGCCCGAGCTCGTCGTGGAGACAGAGCCGGAGCCGGTCGTCGAAGCACAGCCGGAGCCGGAGTACGTCGAGGTGCCCGAGCCGATCGCCGCCGAGGCGGCTGCGACCGACCCCGAGCCCGAGCCGCTGGTCGAGCCCGAGCCCGACGAGCCGTCGCCGGAGCCGCCCACACTCGTCGCGCTGCCGGAGCCCGAGGACGCGACGGTCGAAGCGGAGCTGTCCGAGGAGCCTTCGTTCAGGGTCGTCGACACTCCCGCGCTCCCCGACTACGTCGTCGGCGAGCCGGACGAGGCCACGCCCGTCGTCCCGGAGCCCGAGCCGGAGCCCGACCTCTCTGGGGCCCTACCCGAATTCGTCGTCGAGCCCAGCGCCGACGCCGCGCCCCCGCCGGCGCCGGCCGTGGAGCCGGAGCCCGAGGAGGAAGAGGACCTCGGGCCGCTTCCCGACTACGTCATCGACCCGTCGAACCCGCGTCCCGTCGCGCCGCCACCGCAGCCTCCGGCTCCCGAGCCGCGGCCGGTCGTCGAGGCCAGGCGTCTGGACGACCAGGTCGACGACGAGACGCCCTCGCAAGCGGCAGGTCTCTACTTCCCGCCGACGACCGCGTTCCCGACGGTGCGAGCAGACCGCGACGAGGACGAGCCTCGCGAGAGCCGTCGCACCGCGCGTCCACGCCCCGCCGCCGAGGCCGGGAAGTCGAAGACCGAGCCGGCCGAGCCGGGAGACGAGGTCGGCGAGGTCGGCTGGATGGCGGGGCTCTCGAACCGCCTGAGCGCGTACAGCCTGTCCGAGGACGAGGCGGCACCCGCCGCCGACCCGGACGACGACGAGACGACCTGATTCGCGCCTCGATAGCCTGACCGTATGACGGATCAGGCAGCCGTGAGCCTGCTGCGCTGGCTGCGGCGACAACTCCGCCAGCCCACGCCACAGCGCGAGCGCCTCGAGGCAGCCATCGCGAACGACGACCCGGACGAAGCGCGCCGTCTCGTCGCACTCGCCCCGTTCAGTGATGCCCAGCGCCGGCACGTCGAGGGACTCATCTCCCGCTGGGAGGAGGGCCGTGTCCGCAGCTGAGAACGCTGCGATCGTCCACCAGATCTTCGATGCGTTCGCCAGGAAGGAGGGGCTCGCCCTCCGCGGGCTGTTCGCCGAGGACGCCGTCTGGTCGGTTCCCGGGCGCGGCATCATGGCCGGTCTCTACGAGGGGCGCGAGGCGATCTTCCGGTTCCTCGTGAAGCTCCCGCAGGAGACGGACGGGACCTACGGCTCCGAGCTCATCGACGTCCTCGCGAGCGACGATCGCGCTGCGGCCCTCTATCGCGCCCGCGGGACGCGGCACGGGCGCACGCTGGAGCTCGACCAGGTGCTCCTGTTCCGGATAGAAGA
Organism: uncultured Gaiellaceae bacterium; assembly: GCA_963787855.1. Classification (GTDB taxonomy): domain Bacteria; phylum Actinomycetota; class Thermoleophilia; order Gaiellales; family Gaiellaceae; genus GMQP-bins7. The sequence continues at coordinate 336,529 of CAWBER010000003.1, read as the reverse complement.
TGGGCTGGTCCAGCGCGTGCTCGCGCTGCCGAGCGACCCCGACGCCTTCGAAGCATTCTGGGCATAGGCTCTCGCGTCGGTGAGCGAGCAACGGTTCGCGGACGGTCTGCGCTACCGCATCGAGATCCCGTCGGTCGAAGGGCCGCGCGTGCTCGAGGCCGTGCTCGAAGAAGCCGAGAAGCGCTCCGTGCCGGTGCGACGCGTCTCGCAGGGCAGCGGCGTGATGATGCTCACGGACGCCGAGATCCGCGACCTTGCGGCGCTCGGAGCCGACGCCGGCGTCGAGGTCTCGCTCTTCCTCGGGCCCAGGGGCGCCTGGGACACGGGGGGCCAGTCACTCGTGACCGCGGCGGCGGGCGGCACCGCACGTGGCGAGGGCGGGATCGAGGCGTGCGTGGCGGAGGTCGAGCGGGGCGTCGCACTCGGCATTCGCTCCTTCCTCGTCGCCGATCTCGGCGTGCTCGCCACGCTCGGACGGATGCGGCGCGACGGGCGGCTCCCGCCGAGCCTCGTCCTCAAGACCTCCGTGCTTCTGCCGTGCGCGAACCCCGCGTCGGCGCGCGCGCTGGAAGAGCTCGGCGCGACCACCGTCAACGTCGCAACCGACCTCTCGCCGGCCGAGCTGGGCGAGCTGCGCACGGCGTGCTCCGCTCCGCTCGACGTCTACGTGGAGGCGCCGGACGACCAGGGCGGATTCGTGCGCTACTACGAGGTAGCGGAGATCATCCGGCTCGCAGCTCCCGTGTACGTGAAGCTCGGGCTGCGCAACGCGCCGAACATCTACCCGGCGGGGCTCCATCTCGATGAGCTCGCGGTGAAGCTCGGCCGCGAGCGGGTACGACGCGCGGAGCTCGTCCTGCGCCTGCTCGAAGAGCGCGCGCCGGATCTGGTCGAGAGTCGTGGCGGCGACCGCCCGGCCGACCTCGGGATTCCCGAACCGTGAGGGAGCGGTTCTCGGCATTTCTGCGGTGATGGGGATCGGCGCTAGCCGATTTCCATTACTCGCGAGCCGACACGGGATTCCAGGCGGGGGAGGAGTCGTTGTTCGCGCCGTCTGTCAGCTTCTCGACCTCGCCGCCGCCGAGCTCGACCGTGAAGATCGCGCCCGCCTCCTGGTAGGCGATCTTCGAGCCGTCGGGAGACCACGAGGGCTCGAAGTTGTCGCCCGCGGTCGGCGCCACCCGGCGCAGGCCCTTGGCGTCGAGACCGACCGTGAAGAGCTCGTACGCCTCGTCGCTCTCCGCGTTCGTCGCGAAGACGATGCGGCGCGAGTCGGGAGCCCACGCGGGCGTGAAGGCGCGGCCGTCCTGCTTCGTCAGCGCTCGCCTCTCGGTGCCGTCCGCCCGCATGACCCAGACGTTCTGGATCGCCGTGCCGGGGGTCCTGCGGATGTACGCGATCCATGCACCGTCGGGCGACCACGCAGGGTCGGACTCCTCGACGAGGACGTCGGAGATCTTCTCCGGCGCGCCTCCATCCGAGTCGACGAGGTAGATGTCGCCGTCCCGCGCGAACGCAATACGCTCGGCGGACGGCTCCCAGGTCGGGTGCGAGTCGTTCTGAGTCGTGGCGGTGAGGGATCGCGTCCCGGACCCGTCGGCGTTCATGACATAGATGTCCGCCGAGCCGCTACGGCCGCTGACGAACGCGATCTTCGTCCCGTCGGCGGACCACGCCGGCTCGACCTGGAAGAAGGGCGACTCCCCGATCTCGAGCTCGTCCTCCGCAGCGGTGAGCCTGCGCTCGCCGTCCCCGTTCGCAGCCATGACGAAGATCGCGTACTCGCCGTCCCGGCTCGAGACGAACGCGAGGTCCGGGCTCGAGGGATCGTCGCCGCCGCAGCCGGCGGCGAGCGCGGCGCACAGCGCGGCGATGAAGGCGAGGAGACGACGCACCGCTAGTGCGCGAGAGGCTCGACGCCGAGGTAACGGCGTTGGAGCTCGGGGTCGCCGGCGAGAGCCGAGGCCGTGGTCTCGGCCGCGATGCTGCCGCCGATCATGACGAGCTGCCGCTGGGCCAGCGCGGTCGCGACGCCGAGGTTCTGCTCGATGAGGAGGATCGCGAGACCCTCCTCCTCGAGGTGCTTGAAGGTCTCGATCAGGCTCTCGATCACCGTGGGAGCGAGACCCTCGGAGGGCTCGTCCATCACGAGGATCCGCGGATTCGTTACGAGCGCTCGGCCGATGGCGAGCATCTGCTGCTCCCCGCCGGAGAGCTGCGCACCGCCGTTGCTCTTCCTCTGGGCAAGGCGTGGAAACAGCTCGTAGACGCGCTCGCGCGTCCACGAGCTCCCGTTGGACGAGGCGCCGCGGGCGGCGATCTTCAGGTGCTGATCGACCGTCAGCGACGGAAAGAGCCGGCGGCCCTGCGGCACGTACCCCACACCACGTCGCGCGATCTTGTGCGACGGCAGCCCGACGAGCTCCACGCCGTCGAACCGAATCGAGCCTGCCGCGCGGGGTGGCGCGATTCCCATGATCGCGTTGCACAGCGTCGTCTTGCCCATGCCGTTCCGGCCGACGATCGCGATGGACTCTCGCGCCATCGTGAACGTGACGTCCTCGAGCGCCTGGGCGCTGCCGTAGTACGCGCTCAGGTTCGTAATCTCGAGCAGCGCCTCGGTCTGCGGCTCGACGGCCTCGGCAGCCTCACTCATGGCCGTACCCGCGTCCGAGGTAGAGGTCGTGCACCGTCTCGTTCGCGCGAATCTCGTCGGGCGTCCCTTCGACGATCACGCGACCGTCGTGCATCATCGTCACCCGCTCCGCGACCGTCAGCGCGATGTCCATGTCGTGCTCGATGAGGATCAGCGTTATGTCGCGATCGAGCCCGAGCAGCAGCTCGGTGAGGAGCTGGCGCTCTCCACGCGAGAGACCGGACGCCGGTTCGTCCAGCATGAGCGCCTTCGGCTCCGCGGCGAGCGCCATCGCGATCGCGACCTGCCGATGCTCTCCGTGCGACAGCGAGCCGACGACCTCCCCCAGCTTCTGCGAGATCGCAACGCGACCGGCTGCTTCGCGAGCACGCTCGCGGATCTGGCGTTCCTTGCCGGGAAGGAGGACGGGACGCAAGCGTCCTCCCTCCACGCCGACGATCGCGAGGTAGATCGAGTCCTCGACGGTCAGGCCGTCGAAGAGGCGTGACTGCTGGTACGTGCGGGCCAGACCCGTCTTCGCCCGGTACCGGGCCGGTTTCTTCGTGACGTCCTCGCCGAAGATCTCGACCGTGCCGGTCGACGCGGGGATGTCTCCGCAGATGACGTTGAAGAGCGTGGTCTTCCCGGCGCCGTTCGGGCCGAGGATCGCGCGTCTCTCGCCCTGGACGACGTCGAGGTCGACGTCGTCGACGGCGAGAAGTCCACCGAAACGCCGGCCGACCCCCCGCAAGCGGAGGGTCGGCTCGGCGTGTTCGATGGACGGTGCTGCTTCCGTCACCGACCTACTTGAGGTTCTGCTTGGTGATGACGCCGTTCTTGACGACCTTGATCTTCCCCTGCCACGGGAGCTTCCGCTTCACGCACGGCGGATAGTTGCGCCCCGGAGCGGGCTTGCTCGGGCCGAAGTAGCCGCCGAACGTCTGGTCGACGTTCGGGACGTAGCCCACGATCGAGGCCGTGACCGCTCCCTCACCGGCTGCCTTGGTGATCTGGAGCGGGTACTGGTCCTGGATCGCCTGCCGACGGCTGTCGAGCCTCAGTACGCCGTTGTTGGCGACCTGGAACCCGGGCTTGATCGAACGCGGTAGTGCCGCCTGCAGCGCGACGCCGACCTCGCCCTTGCTCTTGTTCAACCCCTGGACCATGGCCCACGCAGCGTTCCAGTAGTTGTAGAAGAACCCGTCGTTCGGGTTTTGACCCGTGAACCACTTGTTCGCGTTCCTCACGTAGGTGGCGGCCTGCGCCTTCTTCAGCCCGCCGGTCTGGAACGTGCCGAAGCCGCCGAAGTACGCGCCCACAAGACGCGGCGCAACGGTGGTGTTGGCACCCAGGAAGTAGAGGAACAGGTTCCCCGAGTGCTGCCTGGCGTTGAGAGGCCCGTAGGCCTGCTCGAACGCGGTGAGCGCCGCACTCGTGTTCGCTCCGCCGACCAGCCAGAAGTACCCGTCGACCTGGTTCGGCCGCGGGAGCTGGCGGATGAACGGCGCGTAGTCGCCGCCTGCCGGCGGAGTCCACACGCGCTTGGTGATCCTGCCGCCGATTCCGCAGAAGTCGGCGATGATGCCTGCGGCCGAGGTCCACGGGAAGCTGTAGTCGTCGCCGATGAGCGCGGCCGTCCTCCAGCCGAGCTTCTTGTAGACGATCTCCCCGAGGCCCGCGTTCCACTGGGCTCCGTCGCCGTGGTAGCGGAAGAGGTTCTTCGGCGCGATCTGCATGGTCGGATCCTGCGACCCCGCCGTACCGATGATCACGGTCTTCGACCGGTTCTGCTTCGCCCAGTTGGCGATGGAGACGGCCTCGTCACCGGACAGCGGCCCGATCATGATGTCGGCTCGGAGCTGCGTCATGAGCCGGCGTGTCTCCTTGAGGGCCAGTGCGGGAGTCTCGTCGCCGCAGCCGATGCCCACGAGGTTGAGCCTCTTGCCTCCGGCCGTCCCGCCGGTCATCCCGGCCGATGGCTTCTTCTTGTTCTTCGGTTTCGCGCCCGCGTACTGCGACAGCGCCGCGATCGTGCCGGCGGTGTCCACCTCGTACCCGAAGGCGAATGCGCCCTTGCAGTCGGTCATGATCGCGAACCTGACCTCGCTCGACTGCGCCGGAGTGGCGAGCGCACCCGATGTGCCGATCGTCGCGCCGACTGCGAGCAGCGCCAGCGGAAGCAGGAGCTTCCACTTACCTACCTTCATATGACCCTCCTTCTCGGTGCCTGCACGGTCCAACTGAATCATTAACCGCGAGCCTACGCCAACTGAGCTTGCCGTTTCCACCCCTCGTCACGACGATGCGACCGCCGCGGGCTCGCTCCCCTCGGTCTCCGCGTGGGGTGGGCCGCCCCGACGGCGCAACGCATCCCACATCCGATCCCACAGACCCATGAGCCCGTCGGGCGAGATGATCACGATCGCGAGGAAGATGAACCCGATCACCGTGTTGAACGTCCCCCCGATGACGGGCAGGCCCGACGAGGGGATGCGGTTCGTGATCTCGTTGTTGATCAGCAGGAACGCAACCGCGCCGAGCCACGCGCCCTCGATGCGGCGGAGCCCTCCGATGACCGCGATCACGAGCATCTGAATCGTCGCGTCGAGCCCCATCGTGGTCGGCGAGAGCTGCCCGAACCACCAGGCGTAGAGGACGCCTCCGAGTGCCGCGATGAACGCACCGATGCCGAAGGCGATCGTCCGGTGCAGCGCGACGTTGTACCCCAGCGACGCCATGCGCAACGGCTCGTCGCGGATGCCCTGGAGCGAGATGCCGAACGGCGTGCGCACGAGGTAGCGCACGAGCACGTAGACGAAGACCGCGGTGATCAGCGTGATGTAGTAGAGGCGCTCCCGGTCCGACGCGATGTCGCCGATGAAGCCGGGCGTGTAGATGTCGACGCCGGCTACCGGCGAGAAGCCGCCGATGAGCGTCACCGAGCCGACGAAGAGGAACGCGATCACGGTGTACGTGAGCGTCAGCATCAGGAAGTAGATCCCGTAGCTCCGCGAAGCGACCGCGCCGAACACGAGCCCGATCGCGACCGTGAGCAGGACCGCGGCGACGAGGGCGACCGTGGGGTCCCAACCGAGGAGAAGGCCCTTCGTCTCGCCGCCCGGGACGCGCTGCGTGACCATGTTGGCCAGCGCGTAGCCGGCGATCCCCATGAGCCCGGTCTGGGCGAGCGAGATCATTCCGCCGTACGCGGAGAGGAAGATGAGGCTCGCGGCGCCGATGCCGAGGATGAGCGCCTGCGTCAGGATCGAGTTGAGCCAGAAGCCGCTGAAGAGCGTCGGCGCGAGGACGGCGACGACCAGGGCGGCCACGCCGATGATCCGCTCGGTGGTGAGCTTGGCTCGATCGAGCGTCATGCCGCCCTCCCGAAGAGCCCCTGCGGACGGAACGCGAGCACGAGCGCCATCAGCGCGAACGTGAGCACCACGGAGTACTGCGTGCAGCACTCGTTCCCGGTCGTCGGCAGGTATGCGACGGCGAACGCGAACACGAGCCCGTAGAGCACGGACCCCACGGCGGCGCCCGCGAGCGAGCCCATCCCGCCGATGATCACGACGACGAGCGAGAAGAGGAGCCACTCGCCGTCGCGGCCCTGCCCGATCGAGGCCTGGGAGCCGCCCACGGTCGCACCGAACGCCGCCAGCGCGGAGCCGACGAGGAAGGCGAGGGCGAACGTCGTCTGGATGTTGATCCCGATCGCCGCGGTCATCTGCCGGTCGTCGACGCCTGCGCGGATCACCATGCCCGTCTTCGTCTTGTGCAGCCAGAGGAAGAGCGCGAGACCCACGGCGACGCCGAGCCCGAGCATCACGAGCCGCGACAGCGAGTAGCTGACCCCACCGATGTGGAGGTCGACGAGGCGGTTCGTCCACCCCGGCCACGAGATGCTGACCGCATTCCCTCCGAACTGCTGCGTGCCGGCCGGGACGGTCCGCGGGAAGTGCGCGATGACCTGATCGGCCACGATCACCGAGACCGCGATCGTGATGAGCGCCTGCCGGAGGTCCTGTCCCTGGTTCCAGCGGAGCAGGAGTTGCTGAACGGCGAGGCCGAAGACTCCGATGCAGACCATGGCGACGAGCCACGGCACGACCCACTCGAACGTGTTCACCTCGGTCGGGTTGAGGCCGAACCCGGAGCCGGTCATCCGCTGCTGGATCTCGTAGGCGATGTACCCGCCGAGGAGGTAGAACGCGCCGTGCGCCATGTTCACGACGCGCATGAGCCCGAAGATCAGGGAAAAGCCGCTCGCAACGATGAAGAGCAGTCCGGCGAACGTGAGACCGTCGAGCACCGTCGTCAGGAAGGTGCTCGGATCGTCGAGCGCCGATCCGGTGTTCGTGGTCCGCCAGTTGCCGAGGCCGAACTCGTCCGGCGGGTCGGCGATCACGAGCACGTAGAGGATCACGAACAGGACGAGCGCCGCCGCGGCGGCGCGCGGCACGGTTCCCATGACTCCCCAGGCGCGGATTCGCTCTGCCACCGGCTGAGCGAACGTACCAACGTCGCGGGGTGCTTTCAACGCCAACCGCGCGCTTGACTCACGGCCCGCGACAGGCTTAGCCTGGCCGTAAGCTCGCAAGAGGAGGAGACATGGCGTACAAGGCGGTCGTTCCGTACGAGTCGCTCGACCCACTGACGATCGGCGCGTCGGGAGATGAGGACAAGGTCACTCGGGACACGCTCGAGCTCGACATCCTGGACGAGAACCTGCTCGCCGCGATCTACCCGGACGAGCCTGCGCCCGTCCCGGACGCCACGGTCACCGCCCGCACTGCGCTCGAGTCGCCCGTCTCCGGTCCCCGCTTCTCCGACCTCGTCGCTTCGGCGTCGAAGGTGTGCGTGATCATCGACAACCAGTTCCGGCCGACGCCGCAGTCGAAGCTCCTCCCGCCCGTCCTCGACGCGATCGAGGCAGCCGGCAAGCCCGCAGTGATCGTGTGCGCGAACGGCAAGGTCTTCCCGATGTCCGAATCGGACATCCCGCAGAAGATCGGCGCGGACAACCTCGCCCGCATGGATCGCCTCGGGGTCGAGTTCCATCAGAACGACCCGCGCAACGCGGACAACTATGTGTACGTCGGCGTCTCCTCACGCGGCACGCCCGTCTGGCTGCACAAGGAGGTCGCCGCCTGCGACATCAAGATCACGATCGGCCAGGCGCAGTCGAACCACTGGGGCGCGGGGGGCGGCGGCAAGCTCATCCTCCCCGGCGTCGTCTCCGACGAAACGATCGAGTCGAACCACTGCGCGTTCGTGCCTTCACCGCAGACGCACTACGGCGCATACGCGGGCCCCATGCGCTCTGACATCGACGAGGTCGCGACGATGTGCGGGCTCTCGGCCACGATGAACGTCGTCCTCGACACGCACGGCCATGTGATCGAGTGTCTGTTCGGATCGCACCCCGACGCGCACCGCAAGGCGATCGAGCGCTTCAACGAGATCTATGCGTACGAGCACCCCGGCGCGCAGGCCGACATCGCGATCTGCGGCGTCTTCGCGCCGACCGATCACCTCTTCTTCCACACGGGCTGGGGTTGCATGTCGGCGGACTTCGTCGTCCACGACGGTGGCACGATCATCTACTGCTCGCCGTCACCCGGGGTCTCGACGGCAATCGGCGACTTCCCCGGCCTCGCGCTCATGGACCTCATGAAGCCGTACATGCCCGCGACTCCCGAGAACTATCAGCGCGTCCTGAAGGACATCCATGCGCGCGCGATCCAGATGTGGGCCGGTTGCATCTGGGTGCCGATCTACGAGGTCATGACGCGAAAGCATCTCGCGCTCGTCACGCTCGAGGAGAATCTCGAGATGGCGGCCGACATCGGGCTCGACGCGACGACCTCGCTCGACGACGCGTTCGCGGCGGCGCTGGAGCGGCACGGGCCGGATGCGAAGGTCATCGTCCTCCCGTACGCGCGCTACCAGCTGCCGGCGAACATGGTGCGCATGGATGCATCCCCCATGCGGTACCCGGAGGAGGCGCTCGTCCACTGACGCAGCGCGCCGTCCCGGGGCTCGACGCGCGCGGCACGTCCGCGGAAGCACCGGAATCTCGGGAGATCAGAGGCTCGACGACGATCGTCGAGCTGCTGCGCATGTTCCCGGACGGAGACGCGGCACGGCTGCTCTCCGAGCTCCGCATGCCGTGCGCACACTGCAGCGGCGCGTTCCACGAACCGCTCACCATGGCCGCGAAGCGCCACCGCCGCGATCCGCGCGCGGTGATCGAGGCCTTCCGTACGCTCGAGCACGGAGGCCCGAGCGAGTCCGAGACCGAGGCAGCGCGTGCGCGGGTGTCCTAGCGAGTGACCGCGAGGCGCTTCGTGAACGACGCGTTCAGCGATCCCGAGCGGAACGGCTCGTCCGAGATCTCGACCTCGGTGTAGCCCGCCCCGCTGACGGCCTTGACGATCGCCTGCCGACCCTCTGACGTGAGAACGTCGAGCTCGGCCCCATCGAGCTCGACACGCCCGAGCAGGCCGTAGTGACGCACGCGGAGCACGCGGTGGCCGAGCGCCTTCAGGGCGAGCTCCGCACGATCGATCTGCGCGAGCACGGTCGGATCGACCGCAGTTCCGTACGGAATGCGTGAGGCGAGACACGGCGACGCGGGCTTCTCCGCGCTCGGAACGCGCAAACTCCGGGCAAGCTGCCTGACCTCGTCCTTCCCGATGCCGGCTTCGAGCAGCGGATGAATGACGCCGTGCTCCGCCGCCGCCCGCAGCCCGGGTCTCCAGTCGCCGACATCGTCCGCATTCGCTCCCGACAGGACCATCGCATAGCCACGACGGCTCGCGAGAGCCGCGAGGCGACCGTAGAGCTCCGACTTGCAGTGGTAGCACCGATCGCGATCGTTCGCGCGGTACTCCTCGCGCTCCAACTCGGCCGTCGTGATCGTCTCGTGCTGGATGCCGATGGCATCAGCCACGTCGCGGGCAGCGTCGAGCTCGCCCGTCGCAAGCGCAGGCGACACTGCCGTGACCGCGAGCGAGTGCTCCCCGAGCGCTCGCGCGGCGAGCGCGGCGACGAGTGACGAGTCGACGCCTCCCGAGAACGCGACGATGGCGCTCTCGAGGGAGCGGATCCTGGTCTCGAGCTGCTCGGCTCTGGTCATGGCGTCTGGGCGCGGGCGAGCGCCTCGGCCCAGATCGACTTTACGGAGCTGCCCGTGGTCTTGGCAACCGCAGCGCAGTCGTCGTGCTCCGGAGCGAGGTTGACGACGCGGCCGTCGAGGACGCCCACCTTGATGCGGACGGTGCCGCCCGCCACCACGACGATCCGCTCTTCTCGTTCCAGCTCGTAGCGGTCGAGCTGGGCGACGCGGACGCCGAGTGCGCTCGTCTCCTCGAGCAGGATGCGGGCGATCTCGCCCTGTGCGTCCGGACGGGCGAGCACAGAGAGTACGAAGCCCGGCCGCCCCTTCTTCATGTGCGCGGGCACGGTCCACACGTCGAGCGCGCCTGCCTCGAAGCACCGCTCGGTGACATCCGGGACGAGCTCCGGCGCAAAATCGTCGAGGTTCGTCTCGAGGAGAGCGACGCGACCGGTCGGTCTCGATGCTTCGGCGCCGAGGACGACGCGGACGACGTTCGGCCGGTCGGAGAAGTCCTTCGCTCCGGCGCCGTACCCGACTGCCTCGAGCGTGAGCGGAGGCAAGGCTCCCCACGCCTCGACGACCGTCGCCGCGATCGCGGCACCCGTCGGCGTGACGAGCTCCGCCTCGGTGTCCACCCCGACGAGGGCCGCTCCTTCGAGGAGCCCGAGGGTCGCCGGGGCAGGCAGCGGGAGCACGCCATGCGCCGCGTTCACGAAGCCCCGCGCGAACGGGAGCGGCGACGACACCACACGCTCGACGTCGAGCTCGTCGAGGAGGACGAACGCACCGCATACATCCACGAGCGTGTCGAGCGAGCCGAGCTCGTGGAAATGGACGTCGTGGGAGGGGACGCCGTGGATGCCGCCTTCGACTTCCGCGAGCCGCCTGAACGCATCGAGCGAACGGGCGCGTGCACGTTCCGGAAGGTCGGCAGACTCGACCAGGTCACGGACGTCGCCGTACCGACGATGCGCATGATCGTCGGCCGCCTCGATCCGCAGATGCAGCGCTCCGATTCCCTGGCGCTCGACGCGCTCGACGTCGATGTCGACGCCGTCGATGCCGATCGCCGCCGGGACCCGCCGGAGCGAGTCGAGGCCGGCCCCCGCGTCGAGGAGCGCCGCGAGCAGCATGTCGCCGGCCAGGCCAGCCACGCAGTCGAGGTAGGCGACCCTGCTCAGTCTCGACCTCGCGCGATCCGCGCCGCGATCGTCCCGGCGCCGAGTCCGTCGTCGATGCCGACCACGGCGAGCCCGGCTGCGCACGACGCGAGCATGGCGTTGAGGGCCGTGGTGCCGCCGTGCGCGGAGCCGTAGCCGACGCTCGTGGGCACCCCGATGACCGCCCCCCGTGCGAGACCCCCCACGAGGCTCGCAAGCGCTCCGTCCATCCCGGCGACGACGACGACGCAGTCCGCGCGCTCGACATCGGGAAGCGCGGTCGCGAGCCTGTGCACACCAGCGACGCCGACGTCCTCGTGGACGACGACGCTCGTCCCGAGGAGCTCCGCGCGAATGCGCACCTCCCGCACGACGGGGCCGTCGGACGTTCCGGCAGAGACGATCGCGACGATCCCGCGCGGCTCGGGCACGCCCCGCGCGACCCAGACGCAGCGCGCGAGAGCATCCTCCTCGGCCTCGGGCGCGACAGCGCGAATCGCCGCCCGCGCATCGCCATCCGCTCGCGTGGCAAGGACGCTCCCTGCTCCACCGTCGAGAAGCGCCGAGAAGATCCGAGCAATCTGCTCGGGCGTCTTCCCTTCGGCGAGAACGGCCTCGGGTGCGCCCTGTCGAAGCTCGCGATGGAGGTCGACGCGGGCGAAGCCGAGGTCTCGAAACGGCAGCGCGGAGAGACGCTCGAGCGCGTCGTCCGGGCTCGTCGTCCCGACGCGAACGTCCTCGAGCAGCTCTCGCAGATCGTCGCGAAGCCCTGCCACAGGACACTAAGGTAGTCGCGTGGGAGCCAAGGCCGCCTCGGAGCCGTGGGTCGGCCGCCCTCTCCTCCGCCTCGAGGACGAAGCGCTGCTCCGCGGCGAGGGACGCTTCATCGACGACCTCGACCCCGTCGCGAACGCGCGACACGCCGCCGTGTTGCGCTCGCCCTTTGCGCACGCGAACATCTCGCGGCTCGATCCGACGCCGGCGCTCGACCTCCCGGGGGTCGTCGGGGTCCTGACCGGCGCCGATGTCGTCGAGCTCTCGAGGCCGTTCCCCGCGGGCATCGACTCGCCGATCCCGCACTACGCGGCGGCACACGAGGTCACGCGCTACGTCGGCGAACCGGTCGCGGTCGTCGTCGCCAGGGATCGCTACGTCGCCGAGGATGCGCTCGAGCTGGTCGACGTGGAGTACGAGCCGCTCGTGCCGGTGCTCGAGGCCGAGGTCGCCGTCTCCTCCGAGGCCTGCGCCTCGGATCGCTCATTCCACTACGGCGACGTCGACTCCGCTCTCGCGCGCGCCGACCTCGTCGTTCGCGAGCGGTTCCGATCCGCGCGCTGGAGCTGCACACCGGTCGAGTGCTACGGCGTCGTCGCGGACTGGAGCGAGGCCGAGCGCTCGCTGACGGCCTGGGCGAACTTCCAGGGACCGTTCACGCTCCATTCCGTTGCCGCCGGCGCCCTCGGGCTCCCTGGGTCGAAGCTCCGCCTGCTCACGCCGCCGGACTCGGGCGGCTCCTTTGGGATCAAGTCGGCCGTCTTCGCCTACGTCGTGCTCATGGGGCTCGCGTCGCGGAAGCTCGGAGTACCGGTGCGCTGGATCGAGGATCGGCTCGAGCATCTCGCCGCCAGCTCATCCTCCAGCGGGCGCGTCACCCATGTCGAAGCGGGGTTCACGTCCGCAGGCGAGCTCGTCGCACTGCGGTACGACGCGATCGAGGACGTCGGCGCCTACGTGCGGGCCCCCGAGCCGGCGACGCTCTACCGCATGCACGGCTCCCTCGCGGGCGCGTACCGCGTGCAGAACGTCGCCGCGCGCAATCGCGTCGTCCTCACGAACACGATGCCGAGCGGCCTCAACCGCGGGTTCGGCGGCCCGCAGCTCTACCTCGCGCTCGAGCGGACGATGACGATCGCCGCGAACCGGCTCGGGCTCGATCCGGCCGATCTCCGACGCAGAAACCTGATCCGGGCCGACGACTTCCCGTACCGCACGCCGTCGGGTGCTCTCTACGACTCCGGCGACTACGGGAGTTGTCTCGACGACGCACTCACGCTCGCGCAGTACGACGAGCGGCGTGCGGAGGCCGAGGCCGCCCGCACGGAAGGTCGCCTCGTGGGCGTCGGCATGGCATGCGTCGTCGAGCCGTCGATCTCGAACATGGGCTACATCACCCTCGCCGAGCCGGGAGAAGAGCGCGGGCTTCCGAAGTCGGGGAATGCGGAGGGCTGCACCATCGCGATCTCGGCGCTCGGCGGTATCACCGTGCACACGGCGACGACGCCCCAAGGGCAAGGGCATCGCACGGTGATCGCGCAGGTCGTCGCCGATCGCCTCGGCGTCGAGCCGAGCGACGTCGATGTGCTGACGGAGGTCGACACGGCGACGTCCCCGTGGACGATCGCATCCGGGAACTACTCGTCGCGCTTCTCCGGTGTCGGAGTCGGCGCGGCGGCAGCAGCGGCCGAGCGGCTCTCGGAGAAGATCGCTGCGATTCGGGCGCATCTCGGGGACGTGAGTGCGTCTCTGCGCCGCGTCGCAGGCACCGTGCACTGGAACCCCGAGGCGCTCCCACCCGGAATGGAGCCGGGGCTCGCTGTGACCGCCTACTACGCGGCGCCGAACCTCCTCCCCCCAGACGCGGACGACAAGGTCGCGTCCTCCGGTGCGCACGGCTTCGTTGCAGATGTCGCCGTCGTGGAGGTGGATCGCGACACGGGCGAAGTCACCGTCCTGGACTACGTCACGGTTCACGATGCGGGGCGCCTGCTGAATCCGCTCCTCGCCGAAGGGCAGGTTCGAGGAGGTCTCGCGCACGGCGTGGCTGCCGCGCTCTTCGAACGGCATGTCTACGACGAGGACGGGAACCTCCTCACAGGGTCGTTCATGGACTACCTCGCACCCACTGCGCCGGATCTGCCGGAGCCCCGGATCGCGCATCGTGAGTCACCCTCGCCGTTTCTCCCACTCGGCGCGAAGGGGCTCGGCGAGGGGACGACGATGAGCGTGCCCGCCGCAATCGCGAACGCGATCGCGGATGCGCTTGGACGCGACGACGTCGAGCCGCCGTTCACCCCCGGCCGCGTGTGGGAGCTGCTCCGGCAGTGAAGCCCACGCAGTTCGACTATGTGAGGCCGGACTCGCTCGACGAGGCGTTGAGCGCACTTGCCGAGAACGACGACGCGAAGGTGCTCGCAGGTGGCCAGAGCCTCGTCCCGGCTCTCAACATGCGCCTGCTCCGCCCGAGCATCCTGGTGGACATCAATCGTGTGCCCGAGCTCGACAACGTGACGCGCGGGTCGACGAGCTCGCTCGTGGTCGGCGCGCGCGTCAGACAGTCGGATCCGAGGCTGAACGCACATCTCGTGCTCGCAGCCGTGCTTCCACACGTCGGGCACACGGTCACGCGGAACCGCGGAACGGTCTGCGGCTCGATCGCACACGCCGACACGGCCGCCGAGCTGCCGCTCGCGCTCCTCGCCTGCGACGGCGCGGCGGTCGTCGCATCTGCTCGCGGACGTCGCGAGATCTCCGCTGAGGAGCTCTTCCTCGGCCCGTACACGACGGCGCTCGCGCGGGACGAGCTCCTGGTCGAATCCGTCTGGCCCGAGCTCCGCGAAGGGGACGGATTCGCCTTCGAGGAGCTCGCGCAGCGTGGCGGCGACTATGCGCTCTGCATGGTTGCCGCCCGTGTGCGCGGTACCGAGCTGCGCGTCGTCGTCGGTGCCGTTGCGCCCGTGCCGACCGTGCTCACGGTCGACGCGGACAGCCCCGGCGAATCCGCGGCCGCTCAGGTTGAGCCGTGGGGCTCCGTCCATGGCTCACCGGAGTACTTCCGGCAGCTCGTGCGCGTCCTCGTCGATCGCACAGTCGCACGGGCGCAGGAGCAAACAGCGTGATCGCCGTCGACGTCATCGTGAACCGGCGGCGCTATCGGGAGGAGGTGGAGCCTCGCCTGCTGCTGTCGGACTTCCTCCGCCACCGCCTTGGCCTGACCGGGACTCACGTCGGCTGTGAGCACGGCGTGTGTGGTGCGTGCACGGTGCGGCTCGACGGCGCAGCTGTCCGCTCGTGCCTCCTCCTCGCGGCGCAGGTCGACGGGTCCGAGATCGTCACCGTCGAGGGCCTCGCGGGTCGCGGTGCACTGACCCCGCTGCAAGAGGCGTTCCATCGCCACCACGCGCTCCAGTGCGGGTTCTGTACGCCGGGCATCCTCATCGCGGCGGAGGACCTGCTCGCGCGCGACCTCCCACCGACGCGGGAGCAGATCGTGGACATGCTCTCGGGCCAGCTCTGCCGCTGCACCGGGTACACGTCGATCGTCGACGCGATCGCAGAGGTCGCCGGCGCGTGAACCTCGCGCTCAGCCTGCTCTCCGCGGCCGAGCGAGAGCCTGACGCAGCGGCGCTCGTCGGTGAGAACGTGCGCTTCACCTCCGCGCAGTTGCGTGCGCGCGCAGCGCGCATCGCGGACGGGCTCGCGGTGCGCGGTGTCGTGCCCGGCGACCGTGTCGCCTGCGTCCTCGCGAACGAGCCGGAGACGGTCGAGCTCTACTGGGGCTGCCAGTGGCTCGGCGCCGTGTTCGTCCCACTCTCCCATCGCATCTCGGACGCCGAGCTCGAGTACTGCATCGCCGATTCCGGAGCCGCGGTCGTCGTTCGCGAGCCGGGCGAAGTCGCCGAGCTCGTCGCCGCCGACGAGCATCCGGGCGCGCTCGACCTCACCGACCGCGAGGCATCGATCCAGCTCTATACCTCCGGGACCACCGGAAAGCCGAAGGGCGTGCCGCGCTCACATCGCGCCGAGCGTGCGAGCGGGGCCTCCCAGGTCGTCCACCACGGCCTCCACTACAGCCACCGAACGCTGGGCGTCATGCCGCTCTACCACACGATGGGCATCCACTCCCTGCTCGCCGCCTCGCTCGTCGGCGGGTGTTTCATCGCGCAGCCCGCGTGGGATCCCGAGCAGGCGCTGCGGCTCATCGAGCGGGAGCGCATCGACACCCTGTATCTCGCGCCAACCCTCTTCTACGACCTCGTCCACCATCCGCGCTTTGTGGACTTCGACACGTCCACCGTCCGTGCCGTCGCCTACGCGGGCGCCCCGATGACGAGTGCGCTGGTCGAGCGCGTCGCCGAAGCCCTCGACCCCGAGATCTTCGTGAACCACTACGGCTCCACCGAGATCTACACGTTCTCGGTGCAGCGCGCACAGCGCGCGAAGCCCGGGTGCGCTGGTGCTCCGGCGCTGAACGCCCGACTTCGCCTCGCCCCGCAGGGCGAGGGCGAGATCCTCTGTCACATGAGCTCCGACGAGGCGTTCACGGGCTACTGGAACCGGCCGGATGCCGACGAGAACGCGATCCGCGACGGCTGGTACCACACGGGAGACGTCGGCCGCCTCGACGACGACGGCGATCTCTGGGTCGTCGGGCGAGTCGACGACATGATCGTCTCGGGTGGCGAGAACATCCATCCGGTCGAGGTCGAGGACGTGCTCGCGCGGGCGCATGGGGTCCGCGAGGTCGCGGTGGTCGGCGCACCCGACGACCGCTGGGGCCAGCGCGTCGTCGCCTACGTCGTCACAGACGCTGCCCTGACCGGGGACGAGCTCGACGCCCACTGCCTCACCTCCGACACGCTCGCCCGCTTCAAGCGCCCTCGCGAGTACCGCTTCGTCGCAGAGCTGCCGAAGAGCGCGTCTGGGAAGATCCTCCGGCGCATGCTGCGAGACGACGAGACATGAGTGGTTACGACGGATTCCGGGTCGAGCGCGACACCGAGCGGGGCGTGGCGGCGATCACGCTCGACGTCCCAGGGAAGCTCAACCGCGTGTCGATGAACGCGCGCGACGAGCTCCGCACGGTGTTCGAACAGCTCGACCGCGACGAGGCGATCCGCTTCGTCGTGCTGGCAGGGGCCGGCGGCGCGTTCACGGCGGGCGGGGACATCCCCGGGTTCCTCGAGCGATCGGCCTGGGCGGTCTCGCGGCTCGCGGACAACGTCGCGGCCCCGGAGCGCTGCACGAAGCCGGTGATCGCCGCGCTGCAGGGCTACTGCTTCGGCGTCGGTCTCGAGCTCGCGCTCGCATGTGACTTCCGCGTCGCTGCCGACGACCTCCAGCTCGCCTTCCCGGAGGTGACGATCGGGATGATCCCGGGCTCGGGCGGGACGCAGCGACTCGCGCGCCTCGTCGGCCTGGGACGCGCGAAGGACATCGTCATGCGCGGCCGGCGCGTCGCTGCGGAGGAATCGCTCGCGCTCGGGCTCGTCACCGAGGTGGTCCCCGCAGAGGACCTGGAGGCGACCGTGGCTCGCCTCGTCGGCGAGCTGTCACGGCACTCGCCGCTCGCACTCGCGATGGCCAAGCGGGTCCTGAACCAGGCGTACGAGGGCCCGCTCTCGCAAGGGCTCGTGCTCGAAGGGCTCGCCTACGGAATGCTCCAGCGGACGCACGACTTTCGGGAGGGGGTCGAGTCGTTCGCGGAGAAGCGGAAGCCCGAGTTCCGCGGCGAGTAGCTCAGCCGCGCTCCCAGGCGAGCCCGGCCGCGAGAACGACCTCGTCCTGCCGTGCGACGAGCTGCATGTTCCCGATCGCGAGACCGGCCCAGCCGGTGAGATTCGTCCAGCGAAGGAACGACGTGAGCGGAAGGCGCACCTCGAGCTCGTCGGCGTCGTCGGGCGGGAGCTCGATCGCGTAGCAGGGGCTCACGTAGAGGTCGACGTCGGGCTCGTACCGGCGCCACTCATCGATCGCGCGATACGCCGCCTCGATCTCGTCGGGCGCTGCGCGCTGCGCGGCGCGGAGCTTCTTCTGCATCAGCTCGCCGTACTCGTCGGCCCGGCTCGGGAAGGTCGCGGCGTGGGACTGCAACGCTTCGTGCTGGAACTGAGGCCAGGTGTTCGCACTCGGCTCCGGGATTCGCGCCTCGACCACACGTGCGCCGAGGTGCTCGAGATCGGCGACCCAGCTTTCGGCCGCATCGCTGCGCTCGGTCTCTCGGCCGTCGCCGATGCCCGGCGGCTGCCGCAGGACGCCGATCGTGAGCCCGGCGAGTCGCGGCGCGGGCAGGGGGCGCCCCGTGAGCACCGACCACATGAGCGTGACGTCCTCGACGCTCCGCGCCATCGGCCCGACGGTGTCGAGCGTCGGCACGAGCGGGTAGACGCCGTCCGTCGGGATCAGGCCCCACTGCGACTTGAGCCCCACGACCTCGCACGCAGCCGAGGGCAGGCGGATCGAGCAGCCCGTGTCCGAGCCGAGTGCGAGCTCGCACAGGCCGCCGGCGAGCGCGGCGGCGGAGCCCGACGAGGAGCCGCCCGTCGTCTTCCCCGGCCGCGCCGGGTTCTGGCACGTGCCGTACCACTCGCTCTGGCCGAGGACGCCCCACGCGAACTCGGGCAGATGCGTCTTCCCGACGACGACCGCGCCGGCGTCGAGCAGGCGTTGAACAGCGGTCGCGTTCCGGTCCGGGATGTGGTCGGCGTAGAGGTTCGAGCCGTACGTCGTGCGAATCCCGGCCGTGTCGAAGAGATCCTTGACCGCGAGCGTCTGCCCCGAGAGCGGGCCAGACTCAGGCTCCCCCGGCTCGACGCGCGTGATGAAAGCGTTGTAGGGATCGGTGCTCATGGCACGAGCGCGACGCACTCGATCTCGACCTTCGCGCCGGGTACGGCGAGGCGAGGGACTTCGACCAGCGTCGACGCGGGCCGCGTGACGCCGAAGACGTCCTGTCGCACCGGGTTGATGAGCGGCCGATCGTCGATGTCGGTGAGGTACACCGTCACCTTGACGACGTCCGCGAACCCGCAGCCGCCGGCCTCGAGAACGGTGCGCATGTTCTCGAAGACCTGGCGCGTCTGCGCGACGACGTCGTCGCCTCCGACGAGCCGTCCCTCGCCGTCGACGGCGACGATGCCGGAGACGTAGAGGAATCCGCCCGCGCGTACCGCGTCCGTGAAGTGGGAGATCGGCTCGGCGAGCCCGTCGACGCGGATCTCCTCTCTCATCGGCCCTCCCGCAGGTCGCTCAGGCGCACGCGCGGGCTGATCCGCTCCGGGTCGACCGGGAGCTCGAGCAGCGACGGCTTCTCGGAAGCGAGCGCGCGCTCGAAGGCCGCCTCGAAGTCCTCGGTGCGCTCGACGCGCTCGCCATGCGCTCCGTAGGCGCGGGCGAGCGCGGGAAAGTCGGGGTTCTCGAGGTCGGTTCCCACGACGCGCCCCGGAAACTGGCGCTCCTGGTGCATCCGGATCGTCGCGTACATGCCGTTGTCGACGAGGAGCACCACGATGGGCAGGCCACACTGGACAGCGGTGGCGAGCTCGGGGGAGCTCATCACGAAGTCGCCGTCCCCGGTGAAGCAGACGACCACGCGGTCGGGATGGACGAGCTGCGCGGCGACCGCGGCAGGAAGCCCGTAGCCCATCGATCCCGAACGCGGGCACGCCTGCGTCCCGAACTGGGTGAACTGGGCGAAGCGGTGCGCCCACACCGTGAAGTTGCCGGCGCCGCAGGTCTGGACGGCGTCCGCGGGGAGACGTCGCCGGAGGAAGGCCATGATCTCGCCGAGGTCGACGTCGCCCTCCATCGGCTCGTGCAGGAGGTTCCGCTCGTAGTCGGCGCGACCGGCCGCCGTCCACGCGCTCCAGCGCGGCTCGATCGGGTCGAGGGATAGCAGTGCCGTCGCCATCTCCGGGAGCGTCGCCGCGATCGCAAGATCCGGCACGTACACGCGACCGAGCTCGACTGGATCGGGGTGCACGTGCACGAGCGTCTGGCGCGGATCGGGCGGCTCGAGGAGCGTGTATCGGCGCGTGGGCACCTCGCCGAGACGACCGCCGATTGCGAGAACGAGATCCGCGTCGCGGAGGCGGCCGGCGATCGCCTCGTCCATCGCGACTCCGAGCACGCCGATATAGCTCGGCGAGCGGTTGTCGACGAAGTCCTGGCAACGGAACGCACACGCGACGGAGAGATCGTTCGCCTCACAGAACGCCTGCACGTCACTGCTCGTCTCCGCTGTCCAGCCGCCCTCGCCAACGACCACGAGCGGCCGCTCCGCGGCGGCCAGCAGCTCGCGCAGCCGCTCCAGGTCGTCCGCCTCGGGCTCGACCGCGGCGAGCTCGACGCGCGCCGCGTCGGCAACCTCCGCCTCCTCCGCAAGAACGTCTTCGGGGAGCGCGAGAACGACCGGGCCGGGCCTGCCGGACAGCGCGAGCGAGAACGCCTCGGCCATGTGCTCGGGGATCCGGTTCGCGCGGTCCACCTCCCACGCCGCCTTCGCGATCCCGCCGAACACCTGCGCGTAGTCGAGCTCCTGCCAGGCTTCTCGTCCCCGGAATGCACGCGGCACCTGCCCGACGAGCAGGATCATCGGCGAGGAGTCCTGCTTCGCCGTGTGCACTCCGACTGCGGCCTGAGTCGCTCCCGGCCCGCGCGTGACCAGACAGATACCCGGCCGCCCCGTCAGCTTCCCGTACGCCTCGGCGGCGTTGGCGGCGCCCTGTTCGTGGCGACAGGTGATGAGGCGAATCGGCGAGTCGTAGAGCGCGTCGAGCACGGGCAGGTAGCTCTCGCCGGGAAGGCAGAACGCGAGGTCGACGCCGTTCAGCTCGAGCTGGTCGACGAGGATCCGCCCGCCGTTCCTCACAGGGGCACCTCGAGAAGGACGCTCGCGCGCTGGAGTCGCGGCTTGTCCTCGTCCGCCGGGTCGAGGTAGCGGATCGTCCTCCGTCCGGCCCAGTCGGCCGGGAGCACCAGCACGCGCACGAATGCGGTGTCCTCGGTCGGCGAGGCGGTCGCGACGACCGGGTCGTCGGCGCCTTCGTGCCACGACTCGCCTGCCCCGTACGTGCGCGCATCGCCGTCGCCGCGGTCGATCGTCAGCTCGCCGTGCAGGATCCGGCGAATCCCCGGCCCCGGATGGACGTGGCGGTAGGCGACGCCGCCCGATGGGAAGTCGACGCGATCGCAGCGCACGAGATGGCCCGGACCTGGATCGTCGAGCTCCCAGAGGAGCGCATGCGTGTTCACCGTCGCGGCGCCGAAGAACGCCTTGCCAGGCGCGAGGTCGTAGACGACGTGGCGACCCTCGCCGATCTCGATCCCGTCGGGGTGCTCGGAGAGCCTCAATGAAAGTACTGGCCGCCGTCGATGACCATGGTCTGGCCGGTGACGAAGTCTGCGGCCGGCGTGCAGAGGAAGACGACGGCGCCGACGACGTCCTCCGGAACCTGGTCGCGCTGCAGCGTGCGAGACGCGACCGAGACGTCGCGGAGCGCCTCGACGACCTTCGGATTCGACTTCACGCCGTCCGACATCGTGAACCCCGGCGCGACGCAGTTGACGTGGATCGAGTCCTTCCCGAGCTCCTTCGCGAGGGCACGCGTGAGCGCCACGATCGCCCCTTTCGAGGTCACGTAGTGGAGGAGGAAGGGCACGCCGCGAAACGGCGTGCCGGAAGAGATGTTCACGATCTTGCCGCCGCCCTGGTCGCGCATGACCGGCACGACCGCGCGACAGGCGAGGAACATCGAGGCCACGTTCACATCCATCACCTGCCGCCACTCCTCGAGCGGGATCTCGGTGAAGGCGCGCATCTCGAGCGACGCATAGAGGCCGGCGTTGTTCACGAGGATGTCGATGCGGCCGTGCCGCGCGAGCGTCTGCTCGACCATGCGGGACACGTCTTCCTCCGAGGACACGTCCGCGTGGATGCCTCCCTCGGGAGGGTTCAGGTCGGCGACGACGGTGGCGGCGCCCGCCGCCTCGAGGCCGCGGGCGATCGCGGCGCCGATCCCTTGCGCGCCGCCCGTGACGATCGCGACCTTGCCGCCGAGCGCCTCCATCAGCGCAGAGGCGAGTACGACGTGGGAACCATGATCCGGTTCCGCTGGGTGTGGATCAGCGGCAGGATCTTCGGGAGGAAGGCCTTCCAGCGCTCGTCGGCAGCGAGCCGTGCGCGCCTCTCCGCGCGATCGGCGAAGTCCTCGTATGCCCACATGTGCGTGTAGGTGGAGAGGTCCCCGACGTCGGTCGTGAACGCGCCAACGAAGGTGCCGAGGATCTCCTGCTGAATCGCGGTGCCCTCCGTCTCGTACAGGCGCACGAGCTCCGGCAGCTTCCCGGTGTGCACCTGGTAGTCGCGCAGTTCGACGATCACGCGATCCCGCCGATCGCCCAGTACTTGAGCTCGAGCCACTCGTCGATCCCGTACGACGAGCCCTCGCGGCCCATCCCCGACTCCTTCACGCCGCCGAACGGCGCGACCTCGGTGGAGATGAGGCCCGTGTTGATGCCGAGGATCCCGTACTCGAGCGCCTCCGCGACGCGGTGCACGCGGCCGAGCCCCTGCGAGTAGAAGTACGCAGCGAGGCCGTACGGCGTGTCGTTCGCGATCCGGATCGCCTCCTCCTCGGACGAGAAGCGCGCGATGCCCGCAACCGGGCCGAACGTCTCCTCGCAACTCATCGCCATCTCGGCCGTGACGTCGACGAGAACCGACGGCCGGAAGAACTGCCCCTCGATGCGATCGCCGCCGACGACCAGCGCGGCGCCGCGCTCGACCGCGTCGGCGACGTGCCGCTCGACCTTCTCGACGGCGGGCTCGTCGATGAGCGGGCCGACGTTGACGCCGGTCGCGAATCCGTCCGCAACCTTGAGCCCGCGCACGGCCTCGGTGAAGGCAGCGAGGAAGTCGTCGTAGATCGCCTCCTGCACGAGCATCCGGTTCGCCGAGATGCAGGTCTGGCCGGAGTTGCGGAACTTGCAGGTGATGGCACCGGCAACCGCTTCCTCGAGGTCGGCATCGTCGAAGACGATGAACGGCGCGTTGCCGCCGAGCTCGAGCGAGATCTTCTTGAGGCCAGGCGCGCACTGCGCCATGAGGAGCTTCCCGACCTCCGTCGAGCCCGTGAACCCGAGCTTGCGGACCGCCGGGCTCGAGGTCATCTCGCCGCCGATCGACGGCGCGTCCTCGGCTGCGCCGGTCACGACCGAGAAGACGCCGGCCGGCACTCCGGCCTCCTCCGCCAGCGCGGCGATCGCCAGCGCGCAGAGCGGCGTCTGCTCGGCGGGCTTCAGCACCATCGTGCACCCGGCCGCGAGCGCCGGGGCCGACTTGCGCGTCGGCATCGCCGCCGGGAAGTTCCACGGCGTGATTCCCGCGGTGACGCCGACCGCCTCCTTCGTCACGTGGATCCGCTTGTCGGGCCAGGGCGACGGGATCGTGTCGCCGTAGACGCGCTTTGCCTCCTCCCCGAACCACTCGTAGAACGAGGCGGCGTACTGCACCTCCACGCGCGCCTCGGCGAGCGGCTTGCCCTGCTCGGTGACCATGAGCCGCGCGAGGTCGTCCTCGTGCTCGAGCATGAGGTCGGCGAGCCGGCGCAGTACGCGCGCGCGGTCCTTCGCGGTGCGCGCCTTCCACTCCGGGAGCGCCCGCTCGGCGGCGGCGACCGCGCGACGGGTCTCCGCGGGGCCCATCCGCGGCACGTCCGCGATCGTCTCGCTGGTCGCGGGATCGAGCACCGGAAAGGTCTCGCCGGAGTCGGCGTCAGCCCACTTCCCGTCCACGTACGCCTGTCGCTGCAGCAGCGGAAGCTCGACCGCGGTCACGAGGGCAACGATAATCGAGCCCATGGAGCCGCAGTTCGTGCGCCTCGACGCCGTGCGCGCCTTCGAGCTGGCGGAGGGCGTGAGCGGCCGCCCGCTGTTCGGCGGGGGCGCGATGCTGAACCTCATCCGCTTCGAGCCCGGCGCGACGGTGCCTCTCCACAGCCATCCACACGAGCAGCTCGGAATCGTCCTCGAGGGCATGCAGGCGCTCGTCGTCGACGGCGTCGCCCATGAGCTCCATCCGTTCGAGGCGTACGTGCTACCCGGCGGGATCGAGCACTCCGCGTACTGCGGCCCGGAAGGCTCGCTCGTCCTCGACGTGTTCACGCCCGTGCGCGAGGACTATCGCGAGCGCTGGGAGAGCGAGGGCTAGACCGAAACGACGGCTAGGAGGGCGGCCGTTGGCCGCAGACCACGGCCACCCTCCTGAATGCCGCTACACGCCGGCGGGAACGCCGGCGAGCGCCACCGTCACCGCCGCGCAGGTGGTCACGGTCGAGACGTTCTGGAGCGCGTAGTTGATCGACGCGTTGTGCCAGTCGGCGCTCATCGTCGAGCAGCCGTCCTCGGGCACGACCATGAAGTAGCCCTTGTCGGCGCCGGTGCGAGACGTGTGCTCGATGGACATGTTCGTCCAGGCGCCGGTCACGATGATCGTGTCGCGCCCGAAGCCGGTAAGCAGGTTCTCGAGTCGGGTTCCCTGCCACGCGCTCATGCGCATTTTCTGCACGATGAAGTCGCCGTCCCGCGGCTCGAGCCCCTCCGCCGGCTCGGCACCCCACGTGCCACGCACGAGTGCGTTCCCGTCCTTCACGCCTGCGAACAGCGGAGCGTTCAGCTTCAGCCCCGGCGCGCCGGGCTCCACGATGTAGTGGACGTGAATGACGGGGATGCCCTTGCTCCGGCACGTCTCCGCCAACGCCTTCACGTTCTCGACGACGTTCTGCTCCTTCGCGTGCTCCGGCGAGCCGGTCTCCGCGAAGGCACCGCCGTCGATCATCACGTCGTTCTGGAGATCCTGGATGATCAGCACGCAGCGATCAGCATCCAAGGTCAGACCTTCGTCATTCATGCAGCACCTCCCATGTACGGCTCCTTGCGAGGACCGACGATCGTACGGACGGCGTAGAGCGAGGTGGAGCTCGGGATGTAGAGCGTGTGCCAGTCCTCGCCGCCCCACGTGAGGTTCCCCGTGTTCTCGGGGACGAGGATCGTCCCCAGGTGCTCGCCCGCTGCAGAGATCACCCAGATCCCGCCCGGCCCGGTCACCCAGATGTTCCCGCGCTCGTCGCACTTCATCCCGTCCGGGATGCCCTCCTCGATCACGCCGGTGCCGACGCCCTCGAAGAACATGCGCCCGTTCGAGATCGACCCGTCGGGCGCGGCGTCGTAGACCTTGATGTACGCCCCGGGCGTGTCGTTGATGTAGAAGAGCGTCTCGTCCGGGTTGAAGCAGATCCCGTTCGGCATCTCGAACTCGTCGCGGCCGACGATCAGCTCCGGATCGCCCCCACCCGGCGCGATGCGGTAGACGCCCTGGAAGCCCAGCCGCCGCTTGCGCGGCTGTCCGAAGCCGGGCATGCGCCCGTACCACGGATCGGAGAAGTAGATCGTGCCCGACGAGTGGACACAGACGTCGTTCGGGCTGTTGAGCTCCTCGCCCTCGAACTCGTTCGCGACGATCTCGCGCGTTCCGTCTGCGCTCTCGCGGACGAGCGAGCTCGTCACGTGCTCGCAGACGAGCAGGTTGAGATCCGCGTCGTACGTCATCCCGTTGCACTTGTTCGAGAAGTTCCTCACCTCGACGACCGTGCCGTCCGGCGTGTACTTGCGGCGCACGTCGCCTGGCATGTCGGAGAAGAGGAGGTACTGC
The DNA here is from genome assembly GCA_963787855.1 of uncultured Gaiellaceae bacterium. GTDB lineage: Bacteria > Actinomycetota > Thermoleophilia > Gaiellales > Gaiellaceae > GMQP-bins7. The sequence continues at coordinate 311,126 of CAWBER010000003.1, read as the reverse complement.
TCCTTCGGATGCCAGATCGGCCCCTCCGTGAACGTGAAGCCGGTCGCTACCCGCTCGACCTTCGCCCCCTCCTCGACGAGCTCGTAGATCGCGTCCGACTTCGCCTCGATGCCGAGGCCCGTCTCGGTGCTCGTCACCATGCCCCCTTTCGTGGCGGATTGGTCGATGCGACTCTAATACGCGTCGATCGTGCGCGGGGACGCGGGCAGGACCCGTGTCACGGGGATCGTACGAGGACCCGGCACGCCGAAGCACCGCGGTGCATGCACTCCGGCTCCTCGACCTCGAGCGTCTCGCCGTAGACGCGCGCGGTGCCTTCGACGAGGCCGCGCAGCATCGCGCAGATGCGGCGCGGCGATGTGTAGACGATTTCGAGGCCGTCAGCGCCGAGGTCGGTCACGGCGAGCTCGGGCGGCCGCGCCTCCGGCAGTGCGACGCGGATGACTTCGTGGATTGGCGTCTCCACCGTCAGGAGGAAGTCGCGGGCTGTCGGAGAGGCCTTGAAGAGCACCGAGTACAGCCGGGCAAAGGTCGTTGCGGCCGTGAACACGCCGAACTCGAACAGGAGCTCGTCCAGAGACAGCCTCGTCCGCGCACATGCCCGCTCGAGGAGCGCGAGGAACTGCTCGTCCGGGTACGCCTCGCCCAGCGTGTACTGCGGCTCACCGGCAGTCACTTCCCGCGCGACGTCCTCGCCGTGCTCGGTCGTCAGGTAGTCGCGAAACGAGGCGAAGATGAGGCCGTGCACGCGTGAGAGATCTTAGAGCCGGTCGAACGCACGCCCTGCGCAGGGCTCAGCGCATCAGGACGCCGCCGTTGAGGTCGAGCGTCGCGCCAGTGAGATAGCTCGCGTTCTCGGACACAAGGAACGAGACGAGCGCCGCGACTTCCTCGGGACGCCCGAGACGGCCGACCGGGATGTCGGCGAGCTTCTCGTCGAGCCGGTCGCGGAGCACCTCCCGTGCGAGAGGTCCATCGATCGCCGCCGGCGCGACGGCGTTCACGGTGACGCCGTGCGGTGCGAGCTCGGTCGCCGCGCGGCGCGTTACCGCGACGATGCCTGCCTTCGACGCCGCGTAGTGGACGCCGGAGCCGCCGCTCGCCGCGAACGCCGCGTCACTTGCGAGATTGACGATCCGCCCAGCTCCTCGTTCTCGCATGATCTCGCCGACGACGCGGCAGCCGAGATACGTGCCGCGGAGATTCGTCGCGAGGACGTCGTCCCACTCGTCGACGTCGATGTCGAAGAAAGAACGGAACTCCGTCCGCGCCGCGTTGTTGACGAGAACCTGCAGACCGTCGCCCCACTCCGCTCGAACGTCTGTGAGCAGGACGTTCCACGAGTCGAGCTCGCGGACGTCGTGGAGGAAGAACCGGGCGCCGTCGCCGAGCTCGGCCGCAACTCGCTCCGCACCTTCCGCGTCGATGTCCGCGAGTGCGACGCGATAGCCGTCTGCGTGTAGCCGCCGCGCGACCGCCTCGCCGATCCCGCGAGCCGCTCCCGTGACCACGGCTGTCGCCACTAGCCCGGCTCGACGAGGTCGCCGACGGCGACCGAGCCGGGCTCGACGACCTCGCACCACACCCCGAAAGGCAGAGGCTCACCCGTCGGGACATCGGCGCGATACGCGCCGATCACGCCCAGCGTGTCGAGGTCGCGAACACCCGTGTCGGGATCGCGCGTCGTGACGGAGCAGCGGCCGACGTTGTCGCGCACGACCACGGCTGCGGCTCCGACTCGTACCCGAGAGCCGATCCATCCGTCCTCGACGTGCGGCTCAGCGGCGTCGATGCCGATGGTCATGCGGAACCGGCGGCCGTCGACCGGCTGCGTCGCGCCTGCGGCGCGTCCAAACGCGTCGAGCGACCCGGTTGAGACGAGCGAGGCACCGGCAACGGCGCCTCGGTCGTAGCCGTCGCCCTCGGTCTCCGTCCGCGCGACACGAACCGGCTTCCCGGCGTACTCCGACAACGCCTCGCACCACGGCCCTTCGACGATGCGGCCCGTGACAGGCCGACCGTAGAAGCTCGTCTCGATCCGCGTCTCGGAATCGCGCACAGCTCCTTCGACGATCGAGCCGTCCGGGAAGAGAAAGGCAAGGCGCCCGTCCTCGACCGCAGGCCGCACGGCGAGGAGCGTCGGTACGCGCTTGGCGTTGACGAGCAGCCCCTCGTCGTCGACGAGGTAGAAGCGCCGGTCACCGCGAACGCCACTCGCTTCCAGGTCGAGACGGTCCACCGTCGCGAGCCGCATGGACTTCACGGGCGTGACGGACAGCCAGGCGACGCGCGGAATGGCTACTCGACCTCGACGTGGATGCGCTTCTTCGCGTCCTTCAGGAAGCCGCCCTCGCGCTGCCCGCGAACCGCGAGAATCTCGGCCAGAATCGAGAGCGCCGTCTCCTCCTGTGTGTCTGCCCCGATGTCGAGACCGCAGGGACCCATGATCCGCTCGAGGGCAGACTCCTCGACGCCGGCCTCGAGCAGCCGCTCGCGGCGACGCTCCTGGTTGCGACGCGAGCCGAGCGCGCCGATGTAGAACGCTTCCGTCTCGAGCGCGCCGATCAGCGCGGGCTCGTCGAACTTGTCGTCGTGTGTGAGGACGACGATCGCCGTCTGGTGATCCGGCTGTACCTGCGCGATCGCCTCGGCGGGCCACTCGACGATGAGCTCGTCCGCCGACGGGATCCGCTCCGGCGTCGCAAATTTCCCGCGTGCGTCGGCGACGATCGTGTGCCAGCCCAGCAGCTTGGCGCCCCTGCACATCGCCTCCGCCGTGTCGACGGCGCCGTAGACGAACAGACGCGGGGGCGGGCCGTACCACTCCGCGAACACCTTCGTGCCGTCGTCGAGCTCGAGCAGCCTGTTCCGCCCGCGCCGGATCAGCTCGTCGAACTGCCCGACGGCGTCGTCCAGCCCCTCACCGATCGTCTCGCCGGACTCGAGCACGAGCACCTTCGTGCCGACGCCGTTGCCTTCGACGCCGGTGAAGAGGATCCCGCGCTCCTCGGACTCGCGCAGCTCCGCGAGCCGGTGGATCAGTCCCACTACTCGACCCGCTCGAGGAAGACGTCGATCTCGCCGCCGCACGGCAAGCCCACGCTCCACGCGAGGTCGTCCTCGATGCCGTACGAGAGCATCTTCGGCTCGCCGGTCTCGAGCACCTCCTGAGCGTTCTCGAAGACGTCGCTCTCGACGCAGCCGCCGGAGACGGAGCCGCACATCTTCCCCGATTCGGAGATCGCGAGGCTCGCGCCGATCGGGCGCGGCGCCGAGCGGCGGGTGGCGACGACCGTGGCCACCACGACCTTTTCGCCGTCGGCCTTCCACTGATCGATCTCGGGCAGGATCTCTTTCACGCTGCGTGCCTCCTTTCGATGCCGGCCAGCACGGCGCCGAGCTCTTCGAGACTCCGGAGATTATGGCCGGGCAGGAAACGGTCAACGAACGGGAGCGCGGCGCGCATTCCACCCGCGAGCGGCTGATACTCAGGATTGCCCTTGAGCGGGTTCACCCAAACCACTGCGAACGCCGCGCGCGCGAGCTTCGCCATCTCGCGGCCGACGAGGTCGGGATCGTCCCGCTCCCAGCCGTCGGAGACGACGACCACGACGGCGCCGCGCGACAACGCTCGCCTGCCGTAGATCGAGTTGAACTCCGCGAGCGAGGCGCCGATGCGCGTCCCGCTCCCCCAGTCGACGGCGATCTCGTTCGCACGCGCCAGCGCTGCCTCGGGATCACGCGTCGCGAGGTCGGGGGTGAGACGTGTGAGGCGTGTGCCGAACGCGAACGCCTCGACACCGGCGCCGGTTCCCACGATCGCGTGCAGGTAGAAGAGCAGCGCACGCGCGTACGCGTCCATCGAGCCCGAGATGTCGCAGAGCACGACGAGTTTGCGTGGGACGGTCTTGCGCGCCTTCCACGTCTGCTCGATCGGCTCGCCGCCGGAGCGCAGCGACCTTCGGCAGAGGCGTCGGAGATCGAGCACGTCGCCGCGCGGGTCGGGCGAGCGTCGACGTGACATGCGGCGCGGACGGGTGCGAGCGATCGCGGCCATGAGCTTGCGAACGCGCTCGAACTCCTCGGGCGTCATCTCGGCGAAGTCCTTCTCCCGCAGGAGCTCGTGCCCCGACGCGCCGAGCTCGTGCGGGGTCGAGGAGTCGTCCGCCTCGTCGCCGTCGGCGCCCGCCTCGAGCGTGTCGCGGGCGACGCGGTCGGTCCAGCGCCTCGTCTGCTTCTGGCGGACGAGCGGCGCGACGGGGCCGCGCAGGAACCACGCAACGAACGCGCGATCGAAGAGCTCGAGCTCGTCGTGCCGCGAGACGAGCGTCTGACGCAGCGTGAAGTAGACGTCGTCCTGCCGTGTGAGATCGACGGTGCCGAGCCCGCGCACGGCGTCGGCGACGCGCCCCGGCCCCACCTCGATCCCGACCTCGCGGAGCACGCGTCCGAAGGTCACGACATGCCTCACGATCGCGGCGCCCTGCATCCGCCGCCTACCGGTTCGCAGTCGTGCGCGCCTCTTCGATGAGGCCGAGGAGCGTCTCATCGCGCACGGTCTCGATGTCCTCGCGGTACTTCAGCACCGATCCGAGTGTCTGCTCGACGACCTCGGCGTCGATCTCTTCGCGCCCGAGCGCGGCCAACGCCTGCGCCCAGTCGATCGTCTCGGCGACGCCCGGCGGCTTCGCGAGGTCGAGAGCGCGTAGGCCGCGCACGAAGGCGGCAGCCTCCTTGGCCAGCCGCTCGGGGATACCGGGGACGCGCAGGCGCACGATCTCGACCTCACGCTCGATCGACGGGTGGCCGATCCAATGGAACAGTGCACGCCGCTTCAAGGCGTCATGCAGCTCGCGCGTGCGGTTCGAGGTGAGGATCACAGCCGGCTTGCGCTGCGCGCGGATCGTGCCGAGCTCGGGGATCGTGATCTGGAAGTCCGAGAGCACCTCGAGCAGGAAAGCCTCGAACTCCTCGTCGGCGCGGTCGATCTCGTCGATGAGCAGGACGACCGGCCCATCCGTGTCGATCGCCTCGAGCAGCGGGCGCCGGATGAGGAACTCCGGCCCGAAGAGCTCCTCCTCCGAGACCGTGCCCTCCTGCGCAGCACGGATGTGGAGAAGTTGCCGCGGGTAGTTCCACTCGTAGACGGCATGCGAGACGTCGAGCCCCTCGTAGCACTGCAGGCGGATCAGGCGCGCGTCGAGGGCCGTCGCGAGCGCCTTCGCAGCCTCGGTCTTCCCTACTCCCGCCTCACCCTCGAGCAGCACCGGCTTCTCGAGCGCGAGCGCGAGGAAGAGAGCGGTCGCGAGCCCGCGGTCCGGCAGATAGTCGGCCTCGCGGAGCGCTGCGTCGAGCGCGTCGATCGTCCGAAAGCTCACGAACGCAGCGTACACAGCGCCTTTCGCGCCCAGGCACGACCGGACTAGACTCGACTCACTGATCTCGCGACCGAGAAGGGTGGGGTGATGGCTGCAGCGAGTGTGGCGACGGACGCCGCGACCGAGGTCCTCGTACCGGGCTCCGAGGACGAGGCGATCGCGGCGTTCGGAGATGGCGCGGAGGTCGTCGTCGTCGGCGGGGGCACGATCGTCGTCCCCGACCTGACCTATCGGCGACGTCGGGCCCGGAGGGCGCTGATGCTCGGGAGTGCGGGCCTGTCCGGAATCGAGACGCAGGGCTCGCGCGTCACGATCGGCGCGATGACACCCGTCCAGGACCTCGTCGGCATGCCGGCGCCACTTGGTCCGTGCGCGGCCAACGTCGCCGACCTCGAGATCCGCTCGCAGGGGACCGTCGGGGGAAACCTCTGCGCACGCGAGGGCTACGAGGCGCCGCGCGGCGACCTCCAGGGCGCGTTTCTGGCGGTCGGAGCGACCGTCCGGTCGGCGGCGAACGGCGACGTGACCGAGGAGCCGCTCGAGGAGTTCCTGCCGAAGCGGCGCGAACGACTTCTTCTCGGCGTGAGCTTCGACGAGCCGGCTGCGGGCGCATTCGCCGGCCTCGACCGGCCGCACACGCACGACTACACGGCTCTCGCAGTGTCGGGAGCCCGAGCAGCAGACGGCACGCTCCGCCTCGCCGCGACGGGCACGGGCTCGTGGGGTGTCATGCTTCCGTCGGCCGAGGCCGCGGCCGGAGACCCCGCTGCGGCAGGCGAGGCGGCGCTGCAGGACGTCTCGCCACACGACGACGCCCTCGCCTCCGCCTGGTACCGGTCGAAGGTCCTCCCGGTCCTCGTTCGCCGCGTCCTCGACGAGCTCGAGGAGCCCTCATGAATCTCACGGTGAACGGCATCACGCACGAGGTGGACGGCCGCGAGCTTGCGACCCTCCTCGACGTGCTGCGCGAGGACATCGGCGTCACGGGGCCGAAGGCAGGCTGCCACCAGGGTGGCTGCGGCGCATGCACCGTTCTCGTCGACGGCGAGCCGCGACGCTCGTGCCTCGTCCCCGCCGGCTACGCCGACGGCACCGAGATCACGACCGTCGAGGGCCTCGGCACGCCGGAGAACCTCGCGCCGATCCAGCAGGCCTTCGTGCACCACTACGCGGCGCAATGCGGGTTCTGCACGTCCGGGATGTTGCTCGCCGCGCAGGCGTACATCGACCGTGGGGGATCTGACGACACCGAGGCGATCCAGCACGCGCTCGGCGGGCACGTCTGCCGCTGCACCGGCTACTCGAAGATCATCGATGCCGTCGCAGCCGCGGCGCGCGGTGACTCCTTCGACCTGACCACGACGGCGGTCGGGAAGTACACGACCATGGCGACGGGAGGTGCGGAATGAAGGTCGTGGGTGCACGAATCCCCCGCTACGACGGCGTCGCGCACGTCACGGGCCGCACGACGTACGTCGACGACGTGAGCGTGCCGGGGACGCTCTGGGCGAAGGCCCTCCGCTCCCCGCACCACCACGCGGGGATCACGAAGCTCGACACGTCGAAGGCAGAGGCGATGCCCGGGGTGCACGGGGTCATCACGTGGAAGGACGTCCCGCTGCTCGAGTACGGCCACCTCTCCGCGCTCGGCATCCCGGCCGACGAGCCGCTGCTCGCGAAGGACGAGGTCCGCTACCTCGGCCAGCCGATCGCGCTCGTCGCCGCGGAGAGCGAGGAGCTCGCGGCCGACGCGGTCGACGCCATCGAGATCGGCTTCCAGGAGCGGCCTGCACTATTCGACATCCGCGAGGCGTTCGACGCGGACGCCCCCAAGATCCACCAGTGGGGCAACTGGTACCCGCACTTCGAGGGCGAGATGGACCGCAGGCAGATCCGCAAGGGCGACATCGAGCGGGCCTTCGACGAGGCGGACACGATCGTTCAGGGCGTCTACCGCCCTGCGGCGATCGAGCACGCGCCGATCGAGACACAGGTCTGCCAGGTCGTCCCGGAGCCGAACGGGCGGCTGACGATCTACTCCTGCACGCAGGCGCTCTACTTCTCGCTCGGCGTCGTCGCCGCGCACCTTCAGGTGCCGCTGAACAGGCTGAAGATCGTCGGCGGAACGACCGGCGGTGGCTTCGGCGGCAAGGTCGACACGGCGACCGAGACGATGACCTGCCTCCTCGTGATGAAGGCGAACCGCCCGGTGAAGTGGCGCTGGACGCGGGAGGAGGAGTTCCTCTGCTCCTCGACGCGAGCGCCGTGGCACATGGAGCTCGCCACCGCGATGACCAAGGACGGTTGGATCCTGGGCCAGAAAATGCTGACGCTGCACGACGCGGGCGCGTACTCGCGGTTCTCCCCGTACGGCCTGACAAAGCACAGCTTCCACCACACCGGGGCGTACTCGATCCCGCACCTCCACTTCGACGGGTACGTCGTCTATACGAACCGGACGCCCACGACCGCGATGCGGGGCTTCGGCGTGACCTCGGTCTCGTTCGCGGTCGAGACGCACATGAACCGGGTCGCAAAGGAGCTCGGCGTCGACCCCCTCGAGATCCGCATGCGCAACGCGAACCGCATCGGCGACACCTCGCCGAACGGCGTCGCCTACACGGATCCCTCGACCATCGACACGCTCAAGGCGATCGCCGACGCGATCGGCCACGAGCTGCCGGCGGACTACCGCACGATGACCAACGAGCCCCGGTCCGGCGAGCTGCTCCCCGAGCACCTCGTCGGCCAAGTCGGATCGACGGAGGGTCACTGATGGCCAAGCACACGGGCCGCGGGATCGCGGCGATCGAGTACCCGACGGGCATGAACCAGAACGGCGACCCGTCGCAGTGCTGGATCAAGGTGAAGCCGGACGGGCGCATCGACGTCTTCGCCGGCACCGCCGACATCGGGAACGGCTCGAAGACGATCCAGTCGCAGATCGTCGCCGAGACGATCGGCGTCCCCTACGACTGGATCACGTACGACAACTCGAACACGGACTCGTCGCCGGTCTGCACCGGGACGTTCGCCTCGCGCGCGACGTTCGTCGCCGGCAAGGCCGCCGAGAAGGCGGCGCTCCAGGTGAAGCAGAAGATCCTCGAGATCGCCGGCAAGGAGATGGAGATCGATCCCGCCGACCTCGAGATCATCGACGGCGAGGTGCTCGCGAAGGGCGCGCCGCAGACGAAGCTCGGCGTCGGAGACGTTGCCGCCGCAGCGACCTGGGGCCACGGCGAGCTGATCACCGGCACGGGAGCGCAGCTCAAGCCGTACGCCGCGATCACCGACCCGGAGACGGGTGAGGTCGACCTTCCTCCCCACTCCGCGATCTCGTATGCGGCGTGCTCGGCCGAGGTCGAGGTCGACGACGAGACAGGCGAGGTGCGGGTCACGCGTCTGCAGCAGTGCTACGACGTCGGCCGCGCGCTCAACCCCTCGCACGTCGAAGGCCAGATCGAGGGCGGCGCGATGATGGGCCTCGGGCTCGGCATCCTCGAGAACTGCTACCCGTACTACCCGTCGGTCGAGCACCGCGGTGGCGCGTTCGGGTCGTACCTCGCGCCGGGCATGGAGGACATGCCGCAGATCGACACGATCATGATCGAGAACCCCTCCGCCGACGGTCCGTACGGCGCGAAGGGGATCGGCGAGATGGCGAACAACCCGCAGCCACCGGCGATCGCCGCAGCCGTCCACGACGCGATCGGCGTGTGGATCACGGAGCTGCCGATCACGCCCGAGCGAGTGCTCCGCGCCCTCGAGGCGAAGGCCGAGCCGAGGCGCGAGGGCAAGAAGGTCGTGTTCGACGAGGAGCTGTCCGTGAACGCGGTCTCGAAGGGCGGAATCACGTTCGAGGTCCCTGCCTGACCTCACCGTTCCGAACGTGGAACGGCGTCGATCGCCACACCCTCTTCCCGGGTGTGGCGATCCATGCCATCGGTGGCGAGCAGGTGATGATCTGCCACGTGACCTACGAGGCGGGCACGCGGGTGGCGCGCCACTCGCATCCGACGGCCGAGCAGGTCATGTGGATCGTCGAGGGCGACGTGTCGATGACCGTCGGCGACGAGACGAAGACCCTCGGCGCCGGCGACGTCGTCGTCGTCAACCGCGGGATCGAGCACGAGCTCTACTCGGAGGGCGGGATGACGTTCGTCGAGGCACTCGCGCCTGTGCTGCGGGACCACGTGCCCCACCCCGAGCGCGACCTCGTGCTCGGCGAGCAGGGCGACTCGCTGCACGTCGACCGCTAGGGCTGTGCGTGCTCTGATCTCGACGTCTTCTACGTGTGCTGCGATCGAGTCTCGGCTATTCGCCGGGCTTGGATCGTCTGGACGCGCCGTCCGCGCCGACGCCGTCAGTCCCACCGAACCGCGCCTGCGCCGCCTGACGGGTGACACTCAGGGCCTCGGCGATTTGAGCCCACGTGTGGTCCGCCTTCCTCGCCTCCTCGACCATGTCAGCCAACACCTTCCTCGTTTCGGTTTCGATGGTCGACAGGGCGCGGATCGCAACCAGGGGTTCGCTCGTGACTCTCAACAGGTACGAGGCCTCGGCCGCTGCCTGGCTGAAGTGCAGCGCGTAGACCGGGTCTCGATTGCGGGATTCGGGCATGGGAGCAGGCTACTGGACTCCAGCGGTCAGACGGATCACGTGACGCCTCAGCCTGCAGTGATGTAGTCGTTCAGGAACTGGATCTGGAACGACTGCAGCTTCGACTTGAACTTGACGAGGTCGCCGATCGAGACGAGCCCGACGACCTTCCCCTCGTCGACGACGGGGATGTGCCGGATCCGGCGGTCGGTCATCATCGCCATGCACTCGTCGACCGTCGTCTCGAGCGTGGCGACGACGAGCGGGGAGGACATGATCTCCCGCAGGGGGGCCTCTTCGGTACGACCTTCGAGCGTCACGCGACGGAGATAGTCGCGCTCGGTCACGATCCCCACGACCTCTGCCCGCTCGGTCACGAGGAGCGATCCGACGTTGTTCTCGACCATCAGCTGCACGGCTTCGAACACCGACGAGCCCCCGTCGATCTCGAGGACCTCTCCGCCCTTCTCCTCGAGGATCTCGGCCAGCCTGTTCACGGTCATCGCTTACCCCCGATTCGATCCGATCACACCTGGACAAGCGCAGCGAACCTGTCGAGGATAACGCGCCGTCGAGCCGCTAGGGTCATGGCGTGCCTGATCTGAACGCCATCGGGATCGTCGCCTCCGAGCCGGCGCGCTCGATCGCCTTCTATCGCCTCCTCGGCGTCGACTTCCCCGAGAACGGGGAAGGCCACATCGAAGCGACGTTGCCGAGCGGCGTCCGGCTCATGCTCGACGCCGAGGAGGTCGTGAAGAGCTTCCGGCCCGACTGGGTGCGCGAGACCGGCAACCAGCTCGCCCTCGCGTTCGAGTGCGCGAGCCCGGCCGAGGTGGACGAGCTCTACGCGCGCGTCGCCGAAGCCGGCTTCGGCGCCGAGAAAGAGCCGTGGGACGCGTTTTGGGGCCAGCGCTACGCGCAGCTGCGCGACCCCGACGGCGTGCCGGTCGACCTCTTCGCGCCGCTGTAGCGGCTAGATGTAACCGACGCGCGTCGCATGCGCGGCAGCCGCGGCGCGCGAGGACTGCGTGAGCTTGCGCAGGATGTTCGCCACGTGCCGGTGCACGGTGTGCTCGCTCAAGACGAGCGACGATGCGATCTCATGGTTCGAAAGCCCGGCGGCGACGAGGCGCAGTACCTCCGCCTCTCGGCGTGACAGGGGCGAGTCGCCGTTCGACTCGACGGGAACGGCGTCCAGGAACCCGGCGAGCGCCCTCTGGACCTCGCGCTGGCCGTCGATGTGGGGCAGGTGAGAGTCGCCCCTCAGCGCGATGAAGCGCGCGTTGGGCAGCAGTGAAGCGAGCTCACGGCCACGGCTGATCGGCACGGCGCGGTCCCCGCGGCGGTGCAGGACGAGGGTGGGCATCGTCACCTGCGGGAGGAACTGCCGTGCGTCGCTGAACAGCTCGAGTTCGAGAAACGCCGCCGCGGTGTCGGCGTCGGCTGCGCGGCGCTTGTGGCGGCTGAGGGCGGCGATCTCGTCGCCGCTGGCGTGCGGGAGGATCAGTCCGGCGAGCATCTGTGCTGCGAGCGGCCAGTTGACGCGGACGAAGTCGACGATCGATCTTCGCGTCACCTCGGGCAGGTCGTCGCGCGACACGTAGCTGCCGAAGAAGACGAGCTTGTCGACACGCTCCGGGCTACGGGCGGCCAGGCTCGCGGTCACGACGGCGGCGCACGAGCACGCAAAGATCGTGGCTGGGCCCGTGCCGGATGCATCCAGCACTGCTTCCAGCACGCTCGTCTCCCGCCCGATCGTCGGAGACCCAGGGAGGTTGCGATCGGAGAGCCCGGCGCCGAGGCGGTCGTACCGCACGACGAGGTGGTTCCGCGCGAGCTCCTCGTAGAACGCTCGCGCCAGCGGATCGTCCCATTCCTCCTCGAGATGCGAGACCCACTTCGCGCCGAAGACGAGGCGGGGCCCCTGACCCACCGTCGCGTACGCGATGCGCCGGCCGCCGAGCTCGCAGAAGCGAATGTCCTGATCCATCACCCGGAGTGTTCCTGGCCCGAACGGGCCATGTCAACAAGATGGCCCGTCGCGGGGAAGATTCGGGCCATGCCGCGCGTTTACTCTCGTCACATGCAGTCACGCTACGTCGACGGGCTCACGATCCGAGCGCTGCGAGACGGGGACACGGAAACGGTCGCCGCACTGTTCGCACGCCTCGGCGACCGCTCGCGGGAGCGCCGCTTCTGCGGCGCGAAGCCCCGCCTCTCCGACCTGGAGCTCGCGACGCTCGCACGGGTCGATCGCGACCGCCACGTCCTCGTCGGCTACGCCGACGGCGACCCGCAGCCGGTCGGGATCGCGAGGCTCGTCCGCGAAGGGGACTCCGCGGAGATCGCCTTCGCGGTCGCGGACGACCACCAGGGCCGCCGCGTCGGATCGATCCTCGCGAGCGAGCTCGCCGCCGACGCGCGCGCCGCCGGGATCACGCAGCTCACGGCGACGGTGTGCGGCGACAACCCGCGCGTGATCGCGCTCCTCGACCGGCTCGGCCCGCTCGACATGAGCTGGCAGGGCCGCGAGCGCGCCATCGTCGTCGGTCTCTAGCGCGCCCGGGCCGATCGGCCTCACGCTCGGTAGGCTAGGGCGGTGAAGCTGAACGTCGGCACCGTGGTCGCGTACCCCCCGCACGGCGTCGGGCGCGTCTCCGCACGCGAGAAGAAGGTCGTGCTCGGCGTCGAGGAGGAGGTCGTGGTCATCGAGCTCGGAAACGACCTCTCCGTGACGCTTCCGCTCTCGCGCGCGAGCGAGCTTCTCCGTCCACCGGCGACCGAGGCCGACCTCAAGAAGGTGCAGAAGACGCTCCGCGAGGACGGTGTCGTCAGCGATGAGATCTGGTCGAAGCGCCTCGCGCAGGCGCAGGAGAAGCTCCGCAGCGGCGACCCAATCGACCTCGCCGAGATCGTGCGCGACGGCGTGAAGCGAGAGCAGGGCCGGACCGCGACGGGCACGCCGATCAAGCTCTCGACGAGCGAGCGCGCACTTCACCTCAAGGCGCGGGAGCTCCTCTCCGGAGAGATCGAGGTGGCGAGAGGCGTCGACCACGAAGCGGCCGAGGCCTGGATCGACCAGCAGCTCGCAGTGAAGTAGTCGACGCGATGCGATCGGCACCGATCGTCCTCGTACCCGGTTGCTGGCTCGGCGCGTAGGCGTGGGACGAGGTCGCGGAGGCGCTGCGGGCGGACGGGCACGACGTCACCGCGCTGACGCTGCCAGGCCCCGAGTCGCCCGACACCGACCGCTCGCGCATCACCATGAAGGACCACGTCGATGCCATCGTGGATGCGGTCGCAGCCGCCGGTGCTCCCGTCGTGCTCGCCGTGCACAGCGGCACCGGCGCCCCTGGCTACGGCGCGAGCGACCAGGTACCGGAGAAGATTGCCGCAATGGTGTACGTCGACTCCGGCCCGGCGAAGGGCGCCACGGACCCGGACTTCGCCGATGCCGAGAAGCCGATGCCCTCGATCGAGGAGCTCGCGGAGGAGGAGAACCTCGACGGGTTGACGGAGGAGCAGCTGGAGACGTTCCGCCGACGCGCGGTTCCGCAGCCAGGCTCGTCTCTACGCGAAGCGGCCGGCTCACGAACGACGCACGGCTCGACGTGCCGAGCACCGTGATCTGCACGGGCTTCCCGTCCGAGCAGGTCAAGGCAGCGGCCGACGAGGGCTACGCCTGGCTTGCCGGCCCGAAAGAGCTCCGCAACGTCACCTGGATCGACCTGCCGACGAGTCACTGGCCGATGTGGTCGCGCCCCCGCGAGCTCGCCGAGATCATCGGCCGCGTCGCGAAGGCGCACGCGCCGGGCGACTAGATCTTGCGGCGCGGGGCTGGCGAGCCCCACTTCGAGCGTCCGCGCCGCGACGAGTACACGCGACGTGGCGGCGCGATCGTCATCCCGCCGGACGCGAACTGCTCGGTGTGCCCGGCGAGGCGGGCAACGCGGCTGACGTCCGCCTGCTGATCGGGCAGCACGAGCGTAATGCCCACGCCACCCCGTCCAGCGCGGCCGGTGCGGCCCACGCGGTGGACGTACCCGGAGTGCTCGGCCGGGGGATCGAAATTGATGACGTGAGTGATGTCGGCGAGGTCGAGCCCTCGCGCGGCGACGTCGGTCGCAACGAGCGTCGACGCCTTGCCGCTCTCGAACCGCCGCAGGGCCCGTTCGCGCTGACCCTGGCTGAGGTCGCCGTGGAGCGCGACCGCGTCGACCTGATGGAAGGCGAGCTTCTTCACGAGCCGGTCCGCACCGCGCTTCGTTCGCACGAACACGAGCGCGAGCCCGCGATCTCCGCGGAGGAGCTCCGCGAGCGTGCCGACCTTGTCGTCGGGCATCACGGAGACGAAGCGGTGCTCGACCTCGCCCTGGTCTTCCGTCGCGATCGGGGCTGCCTCGCAGCGGACGGGGTTGCTGGTGTATGCCCCCGCCAGCTCGCCGACCGTCGAGTCGAGCGTGGCCGAGAAGAACATCGTCTGCCTCACCTTCGGCACATGGCGAACGATGCGGTCGACCTGGGGCTTGAAGCCCATGTCGAGCATCCGGTCGGCCTCGTCGAGCACGAGGATCTTCACGTGCTCCAGCGCGATCGCTCGGCGCTCGAGCAGGTCGTTGAGCCGTCCCGGCGTGGCGACGAGAACGTGCGCGGTGCGCGCGCGCTTCGCCTGGGCGTGCAGGGGGACACCACCGTAGACGGTGGCGACGGTGATCCCGGACGGCGCGATCGCCGCGATCTCACCCGCTACCTGCGTGGCGAGCTCGCGCGTGGGGACGAGCACGACCGCTGCCGGCCTCTCGTCCCGCGCGTCGATCCTCTCGACGACGGGAATCGCGAAGCTGAGCGTCTTGCCCGAGCCGGTCGGCGCCTTCGCGAGGACGTCGCGGCCGGCGAGCGCGTCGCGGAGGACGCGCTCCTGGATCGGGAACGGCGTGTGGATGTCGCGCTCGGCGAGCGCGCCGACGATGCGCGCGGGCACGCCAAGACTGGAAAAGGACTGCTGCATTCTCGGTTCTACTCCTCTGGTTTGTTACGTGGTCGAGATCCGTCTGCCTCGACCCATTGGAGGAACCGAAGAAGTCAAACCTCACAGGACGACGGATGTCGTCCGTGCCCGCAGGGTAGCAGTCATGCCGCCTGAGCGGCCCAAAACGGGCCTGCCGGGCCAGCGCGTACACTGGCTTAACACCGGACGTATACCGACGGCGCCGCCTGCGCCCTCCCTATCCGTTCATGGCAGGAGGAGACGCGATGGCAGTAGCGGGAAACGAAGTGCAGGCGACGGAGCAGGACGGCATCGGCCACCGCGTCGCGCGACGTGACGCGAACAGGCGCGCATCAGTCGCTCGTCCCGAGACAGACACGCAGAATCTCGTGGAGCTCGGCTGCGAGTGCACAAGGGTGGAGTGCGAGCGCCTGGTGAAGGTGCCGCTCTACGTCTATCGTCGGATGCTCGAGGCCGACCAGTACCTGCTACAGGCCGGGCACCACGCGTTCCCCCAGTACCGGACCATCATCTCCGTGGGGCTCATGAGCATCGAGGAGCGCAGCTGACTCTGACGTAGCCGGTTCGAGGGTCGGATCCTCGCCCCCTGCTTCGATCGGCGGTAGACCAGCCTCGGCCCGCGCCTTGTTTTCGGCCTTCACCGCTTTCACCGCACGCTTCTTCTCGGCCTTCCGCTCCCGCTTCTCCCTGACAGCGCGCTCGCGGGTGATCTTGGCCATCGTCTGCTGCCGCTTCGTCGCCACTCGGTCTCCTTCTCGTTGCTGACTGGGATCCGCGCCGCGAGCACCGCGGATCTGCCGGCTCGAGTGAATCGCACGTACGAGGCTCGGGCAGGACGGAGAGGGCGAACGCGCCACCTCACAATACCCGTCGCCACACGACATACGATCGCTGGGTGGCGGAGCTCATTCCCTCCGGTTGGCTCGAGGAGCTCGCTGAGTTCCTCGCGATCCCGAGCGTGAGTGCAGATCCCGCCCATGCCGCCGACGTGTCGCGCGCCGGGGAATGGGTCGCCGAGAAGGTTCGTGCGCTCGGCGGCGATGCCGAGCTTCGCGCAGACGGACGCCTGGTGGTGAGCGAGATCGTAGGTCCGCCCGGCGCGCCGGTCGTCCTCGTCTACGGCCATTACGACGTGCAGCCGCCCGCGCCGCTCGAGCTGTGGGAGTCAGAGCCGTTCGGCGCCGAGGTTCGCGGCGAGTGGCTGTACGCGCGTGGCGTCGCCGACGACAAGGGCCAGCTCTGGATGCAGCTGAAGGCGATCGAGGAACTCCTCTCCGCCGGGCCGCCGCCCGTCACTTTCCGGGTCGTGTGCGACGGCGAGGAGGAGACGGGAGGCGATGCAATCATCCGCTTCCTCGCGGCGGACGACGAGCCCGTGGACGCGTGCGTCGTCCTCGATGGCTGGATGAAGACGCGCAACCGGCCCGAGTTCGTCGTGGCCACGCGAGGCCTGGTGGTGCTCGACGTCGAAGTGCGAACCGGTGAGCGCGACCTCCACTCCGGCCATTACGGCGGCACCGCGCTCAATGCGATCCACGCCCTCGCCGAGGCGCTGACAGCGCTCTTCGCGCGCGATGGCCGGCTGCCGGAGCCGCTGCGAGCGGGCGTCACGCATCCGAGCGCCGACGAGGTCGAAGGCTGGCTCGAGCTGCCGCCCGGCGCGGACGAGCTCGCCCGCGTCGGCGCGGTGCCGCTCGACGACCGCGCCGACGAGGACTTCTACGAGCGCGTCTTCGTCGAGCCGTCGCTCGACGTGACGGGGATCCTCGGCGGGAAGCCCGGCCTCCGGAACACGACGCTCGTCTCGCACGCGGCGGCCGGCATCACGATCCGCGTCGCGCCGGGACAGGATCCCGCAGTCCTCGCCTCCGCGGCCGAGCAGCTGCTGCGTGACGCCCTGCCCAAGGGCGCCTCGCTCGAGATCGTGAGCGCAGACCTCACGCCTCCGGCAGTCCTCCCGCGCGACACGGAGGTACTCGGGCTCGCGCAAGATGCATTCGAGGGAGTATTCGGCCGTCGCCCCTTGATCGTCCGGGTCGGGGGGACGCTTCCGATCACCGCCGCGCTCGCCGCGCGCGGGATCCCCACCGTGATGGCCGGCCTCGCCCTCCCCGACAGTCACACCCACTCGCCGAACGAGCGGATGCTCCTCGAGACGTTCCCGCTCGGAGTGGCCGCGGCGCGCGAGACCTATCGCTCGATTGGCTCGCTGCGGCGATAGGCGCGTCAGCTCGCGAGTAGCTCGAGACGGCGCTGGGTCCTCGCCGCGGCGCTGAGAACACCCTTCTGCTCGTACAACTCGACTGCGCGCTCGAAAGCACGAGCCGCCTCGTCCCGGCTGCCAGCGAGCTCGAGGACCTCACCGAGGTCCGCAGCCGCATCAGCGTGTGCGAGCAGAAAGTCCCCTTCCTCGGCGAGAGCAAGAGCTCGTGTCGCAAGGAGTTCGGCCTCTTCGTAGGCTCCTCGCCGCGCGAGCACCTTGGCACGGATCGCACGCCACATGATCTGCGAGTGGATGTCGTTCGCACGGCACGCCTCCTCGCACTCGCGCGTCAATTCCTCCGCCTCGTCGTACCGCCCCTGCGCATACGCGATCGCGGCCAGCGAGTGAGCGATCGACGAGAAGTGGCTCTTCTCCCCGATCCTCTTCAGCGCCTCGTACGCAGGGCGTGTCTCCGCCTCGGCCGCATCGAACTCGTCCGCCCACAGGTGCACGAACGCCCACCAGAACGTGACGATCCATATCCATTGAGAAAGGTCATCCATGAGCCGCCTACTTGCCTCGATGGAGTCGCGTGCGAGCGCGAAATCTCCCTGCATCGCTGCCACCGTGGCCAGGCCTGCCCGAATCTGCGCCCGAGCGCCGACGGCGTCATCGGTTTCGTCGAGCAGCTCCGTCAGCCGAGCCGAGGCGTCAGCAGCCGGCGCAGGCCCGAGCAGCAGAACGATCACGAGCCATTCGACGATCTCGCGCTCCTCGAAGCGATCTGACGCGCGGCGCGCATGCACCCAGGCGCGCTCGGATGCTTCCGCGCACAGGCCCGGGCGTGCGTCCAGGTAATGAGCCTGTGAGGCGAGGCGCCAGGCTCGCGCCAGTCCGAGCTCATCGCCCAGGCTCTCGAAGACCGCTATCGCCCGGTCCGAGACGTCGAAGAGCTCGCGGGGCGTGACACCCTCGTCGGTGAAGAGGCGCAGAAAACCGCGCTGTACCAAGGCGTGGGCCGCGAGCGCACGACCACCACTCGTTGCAGCTGCTTCGATCGCCTCCGTCAACACTCGATCCGCCCAGCTCAGATCGCTCAGGCCCTGGATCACGCGTACGTTGGGTACGAGCTCGACGCGGAGAGGGTCGTCCGCCGGCAGCAGTGCCACGCTCCTCGAGATGAGGTTGACGCCGGCCGGCCCGTCGCTCCTGACGAGCGCCCGTCGACCAGCCGACCCCAGCCTCGTCGCGGCGGCGCGACCGAGGTCCCGAGTCGTGTCGTCGAGCGGGCCGAGCCCCGCCCGGTACCGGAATGCCTGCTCGTAGTGGTAGCCGACGATTTCGTCGAGATCGAGTGCTCGATCTCCGGCGCTCTCCTCGAGCCATTCGGCATGACGCGCGTGAAGGGTTGCGCGAACCGCCTTGGGGATCGACTCATACGCAGCATCGCGGATGAGCAGGTGACGGAATCCGAAGGCGCGTTCCCCCGAGAAGACGGGTGTCTCGGTCCTCACGAGCCCTCGCCGCGCGAGTGCGAGCAGCGCCTCGATCGTTGCCTCCGGAGCGGCCGACGTCAGCCGGGCGACCGAGGCCGAGTGGAAGACCTTGCCTTCGACGGCCGCCGCCTCGACCGCTGCGCGCTCGCGATCGGACAGTCGATCGAGCCGGGTCGCGAGGAGTGCGTGGATCGTCGGAGGGATCTCGACGACGAGGCGATCCCCATCACCCTCGAGGAGGAGCGCGAGGATCTCTTCTACGAAGAGGGGGTTCCCACCCGCTGCCTCGACGATCCGGTGGCGAGCCGAGCCGTCGAGCTCCCGAGCTCCCATGAGGTTGTCGACGAGGCTCTGGCTCTCTTCATCGGAGAGCGGCTCCAGGAGCACGGTAGTCGCATTCAGCTTCCCGCCGCCCCACTCAGGACGCGCATCGAGCAGCTCCGGACGAGCCATGCACACGATGAGCACCGGAACGTCGCCGACGCGGTCTGCGATCTCGTTCACCAGGTCGAGGAACGTCTCCTCTCCCCAGTGGATGTCGTCGAAGACCAGCACGAGCGGACCAGTGCGTGCGAGCGCCTCGACGAATCCGCGCACCGCGGATGCGATCTCTTCGGCGCTGCTCACTCGATCCGAGAGACCTGCTACCTCCGCGAGCCTCTCGGCGACGCGCTCCGCATCTTCGGCGCCGCCGAGCAGGCCGGCGAGCTTCGAGGCGTTCTCGGCCAGCGGTGCGCTGTCGTCGAGCTCGGCTACATCGCGCACCGCTTCGAGCACCGGCCAGTACGTGATCCCCTCGCCGTACGGCAGACATCGCCCTTGGGCGACGACAGCGCCTGGCAGCGTCGCAACGAACTCGTGCACGAGCCGGGACTTCCCTACGCCCGGCGCACCGAGGACGGTGAAGAGCTGGCACGAGCGATGGTCGAGCGCTTGCTCGTACGAGTCGACGAGCCGACGCGTCTCGCGTTCCCTGCCCACCATCGGGGCACCGAATCGAGGCTCGCGGTCCGGTGCGCGCGGGGCGGCGTCTCCGAGACGCGGATACGTGTTACTCGTATCGACGTCAACTCCCCGCACCACGAGTCGATGGGTCCGCTCGTCGAGGAGAATCTCTCCGGCTGCGGCAGCCTGGCGGAGGCGAAGCGCCTCCTGCACCGGCCGGCCCGTCACGGAAGGCCGCTCGTGGGCCGTCTCGCTCAGCACCTCTCCCGTCCCGATGCCGACACGAAGGTCGAGGCTCGCGCCCCAGCTCGCGACGAGCTCGTCGTCGAGCACCTTGAGGCGTTCGCGAATCTCGAGAGCAGCGGAGGCCGCGCGCAGAGCATCGTCCTCGTTGACGAGCGGTACGCCGAAGATCGCGGTCACGGAGCCGCCGAGCCCACGTTCGACGGTCGCCCCATTCCGCTCCAGCACGGGAACGAGCTCGGTCAGCCCCCGCCCGGTCACACTTCGAAGAGACTCTGGATCGAGCTCGCTACCGACAGGAACGATCTCGCACGACAGCACTGTTACGGTCTTTCGCGCTTCTCGTGGCGTTGATGGGATCACGGCCTCGTCGACGATCTCGGCTGCGTCGTCGACCCCCTGACGGGGCAAGTCGAGCTCCGGGTCCTGCGCGAGGATCCGACGCTGGAGCTCCTTGAGCTCGGCCCCGGGCTCCAGCCCGAGCTCGTCGGCAAGCAGCTTTCGCCCAGCCTGGTAGGCGTCGAGCGCTTCGGCCTGGCGCCCGGAGCGGTAGAGCGCGAGCATGAGCTGGCCTCGGAGCCGCTCACGCAACGGATGCAGTCGCACGAGACCATCGAGCTCGCCGACAAGCGCTGCGTAACGCCCGCTGGCGAGATCGGCGTCGATGCGGAGCTCCAGACATGCGGCGCGCAGCTCGTCGAGTCGCGCGATCTCGGACTGCGCGAAACCCTCGTATGCGAAGTCCGCGAGTGGCCTCCCGCGCCAGAGCCTGAGCGCGCCCTCGTAGTCGCCGTCCGAGATCAGCTGCTCGACGCGATCGACGTCGAGCTCGCCTGGAGCGATCCGGAGCTCGTATCCCACCGGTCGAGTGAGGATTCTGTCCTTCCCGAGTGCCTTGCGGAGCTGGGATACGTACACCTGGAGTGCCTTCGTCACGGTTCCCGGTGGGCGCTCACCCCAGAGCGACTCGATCAGCACGTCCTTCGAGACGACGCGGTTCGCATTCAGGAGCAGTACGGCCAGCAGGGCGCGAGGCTTGCCCGCGCCGAGCTCGATGGCGCGACCGCTGTCGCGAACATCGAGCGGGCCGAGGATGCCGAACTGCACTGCGTCGCGACGCTAACACCGCTCGCCTGCACCTCCTAACAGCGATTAGCTGCCGCTTTACCGCCGGTCACCGTGGCGCTTAGGCGGCTCGGACGACTCTCCCTCCACAGCGATCGCACGAGGCGATCCGACAGGAGGAGGAAGATCATGCATGCCAAGCTCTCACTCGTCGTCGCACTGGCCGTCGCATCGCTCGCGGTGGGGATCCCCACCGCGATCGCCGACCCCGGCCTCACTGGCGCCCCGGAGATCGGCGAGACGCCGGCGCCGGACTGGTTCGAGCGCGCGGCCGCTTCTGTGGAGCGCGACGCGGCGCCGGCGCCGTACGTGGACGCCTTCGAGCGACCCGATCCGACGAGCTTCCAGACGGCGACGTCGTCTCCGACCGAGTCGGGAACGAACATCGCGTGGTCGCAGATCGGGATCGCGTTCGGCGTCGGCCTCGTGCTCGCATTGGGCCTGATGGTCGCCCTACGCTTTAGGCCCAACCGCACGCTCGCTCACTAGAGCTTTCAGTCGGTTCACCGCGACTCGGCCGCCCGCATCGGGCGGTCGAGTCGTTCTGTCAGCGTCGAACCGGCGCTCGCGCCGGCGCGTAGGACTGGTCCTCGCCCGTGTGCTGGAACAGCTCCAGCACGTAACCGTCGGGGTCGCGGAAGAAGACCTGGACGTAGCCGTCACCGCGGGGCATCGGCCCGCCTGCCAGCTCGACGCCGTGGTCGACAAGGCGGGCGCAGGAGGCACCGAGGTCGTCCACTTCGAACGCGAGGTGGTGAGTCATGCCGCTCGCGGCGCCCACGCCGGGATCCCGCTGGCCCGCGCCGCCCGTGGCATGCGCATCCGAGAGCAGGTGCAGCTCGGTGCCGCCGAAGCGCAACCACGCGCCGTCGAACGCGAAGTTGGGCGGGCGCGGTACCTCCTCGAGCCCGAGCGCACCGGTATAGAAGCGCCGCGACGCATCGAGATCCGAGACGACCAGCCCGACGTGCTGAATACGCATCGCCACGTTCCTACCGTAACCTCGCCGCAACGAGAAAGGAGGCGCGATGCCACTCATCAGGGTCGAACTTTTCGACTACCGCATGAGCGACGAGACGAGCGCGGCACTCATCGAGAAGCTCACCGACGCGCTCGGCGAGGCGACGCATCCCGGGCTGAAGGAGCACACCTGGGTTATCGTCGAAGGGCACAACCCGAAGAACTGGGGTCTCGCCGGCAAGCCCTGGCCGGTCGACCAGATGCCGCCTGCGCCAACGTAGGATCGAGCCGACCGACGAGAGGAGACTGCGATGCCGGTGATCGAGGTGAAGCTGTACGACCGTCGCGTGACCGAGGAGTCCGTCCCGAAGATGATCGAGGCGCTCACACAGGCGCTGCACGAGTCGAGCGGCGCTGCGATCGAGCACATCCAGGTGATCATCCAGGGCGTCCCGCCCGAGCACTGGGGCCAGGGCGGCAAGCCGAGCGCGTAAGCGTCAGGAGGCGGTTGCGCCGACCAGTGAGAGGTCAACGGGGTCGGCGCCCGGGACGATCGCCTGCGTCTCGCGCGCATGGAGAAGTGTCGTCCGCACGATGAGCTTCGCCCGAGCGAAGTTGTCGAGCTGCGTCGGCACCGGTCCGACGCGCTTGCCGAGGGCATAGCCTGCCGCGTTGCGGCCCATCGCCCGATACGACTCGAGCGAGTAGAGCGGCGACATGCCGAAGAGCTCGAGGTTGTCGAGCGGCTGCAGGTCGGCGCGGTGGATCACTGCCGTGCCCTTCGACTGCAGGCCGATCGCCACGCCCGAGCCGGAGAGCCGCGCGCCGTCGTGGGCGATGAACGCGGCGTCCGCGACCCGGCGCACACGTACGAGCCGCGGCTCGCCGCCTCCCTCCCGCACCCCGGCGCAGACGGCGTCCAGCACTTCGCGGTGGTCGAGGTCGGAGATCGTCCGGCGGATCGCGTCGGCGAATGCCGGACCGACTGCGACGACGACCTCCGCCACGTCGTCGCCTCGGCCCGCGATCTCACCGTCGCACACGATCGGGTCGGCGAGAACCGAATCGCCGAGCAGCTCGGCCGGCACTGCGACGTGAGGCAAGGACTGGAGAAGCTCCCAGCGCTCACCCTCCAGCCGATAGCCGGTGCCCGGGCCTGCGTACTCGTTCGGGTCGTTGACGGCCGAGCGCACGACGCCGTCCGCGTCGATCACCGCCGACGTCTGCAGGTAGTCCGCCGAGACGCGCTGCCGCTGCATCCCGAGCACGGCCTCGGCGACGTCTCCGAACCCGCTGCGGTCGAGCGCGAGCGCGACGTCGAGTCCCGAGACGCCGCGGGAGAGCAGGTCGTCCGCCGCCTCGACGTCCGCGGCGCGGTCGCGATCGGGCATCTCGCGCGCGTCGTAGCCCGACGTCGCGACTGCGACCTCGTCGTCGGAGATCGGCGGAAGCCCGAGCTCCACGAAGACGGCCTGAACGGCGCGAGCCGCACGCTCGCGGACGAGGACGAGCTCCTCCTCGGAGACCGGCTCGATGCCCGCGTCGACCTGCCAGTCGCGCTGGATGGTCAGCCATTCGTCGAGGTCGTCGGCATCGAAGTTCCCGCCACCAAACGTGTTGTCGTGCCGCGGCATGACGGAATACCCGGACGTGACGAAGTCGGTCCCCGGGAGGAACTGGCCCATCAGCTTCGCGGTCTTGCGAACCTCCGAGTGCGAGGCGATCGCATCGTTCCCGGACGCGACCTCGAGGTCGAGCCAGGCGGCAAGGACGTTCTCCCCGAGGATCGCCCGCGTCCCGCCCGGCACCGAGAGGACAAGTGCGACGCACGAGATCGAGCCGTTTTGCACTCCCTGTGAGCCTGCAGCGCGGACGACCGCCAGGCAGCGCGCCTCGAGGTAGAGCATCGAAAGCCTTTGCGCGTGGCCCATGAGCGCCTCCGAGCCCGTGCCGGAGGTGAAACGCACCTTGACGCCGCGCGACGCGTAGGCGGCACCGAGGAACGCCTTCGACCAGGGCGTGTCGTCGCCGTCGACGAAGACCGGCTCGGTGCCGTACACGGACAACGTCTCTGCGTACGTCACGAGGCCGCGGATCGCGAGCTCGAGGTTCCGGCGCTCCTCGACGGCACACTGCGTCATCACCCCTGGCCGCCCCGTCTGCGAGCCGACGAGCAGCGCGATCGCGTTGAGCGGCGCGTAGCGCGCGACGCCGACGGTCGTCTCCATCTCCGCGAAGCCGCGGCGCGCAGCCTCGGCGGCATCGGCAGCGAGCAGCGCAGGGCTCTCCTTGAGATTCGTGACGTGCGCCTGGTTGCCCGGCGCGCGCCGCGCGCGGAGCTTCTTCAGCGCGAGCATGAGCTCGACGGGGTCGAGCAGGCCGATCACGCGTGCGAGCTTCGCCGGCGTAAGGCCACGCGACAGCCGCACGAGCTCGGCTCGCGGGACGTTCACGTCCACGAGCATCCGGGCGAGCGCGAGGTCGTCCATCGCCATCGCCTCGGCGGCGACGTCGAGATCGAGGCCGTGCGCAACGACGAAGCGGTCGATCACGTCGAAGTCGGCGGCGGCGCGGCCGTCCATGCGCGTGACGGCGCCCGCCTCGAAGACGAGCTCCGGCTCGGGATCGTTCGGGCCGTTCGCAGCCACGAGACCGAGCTCGGGAAGCGGTGACACGAGCTGCTCGAGATGGAGGTCGCGCGTCGCGCGGGACGAGAAGCGGCGGCTAGCCATCCGCGAGCAGCCCTCGCTCGGCGTACGCCACCGCGGCCTCGCGGACGAAGGCCGCCGTCTTCGCAGCACCGTAACCATCGAGTCGCGCGGCCCACTCCTCGAGCTCGGCTCCCGTCGCACGCCTGGGACGAAGCGCCGTGTAGACATCGAGAAGCAGCTCGTCGGGCACGGCGGCGAGCTCGGCCGCGCGCTCGAGGTTCTCACCGAGCTGAGCCCGGCCGCCTGCGCGCGCTGTCTCCGCCTGCAGGCGCAGCGTCTCCGGCGTCGCCCGGATCTCCCCTGCGCCGAGCGCGCCGGCCCGAAGTGCGTCGAGCGTCACATCGGCGAGCGGCGTTCCGCCGGGCGTCGTGACGAGGTCGGGCCGCTGCGTGCCGAGGGGGTAGTCACGAGAGGGGTCGAAGGCCACGCCGCTCAGACTCTAGGCTTCGCTGCAAGCCATGGGCAACGACCAGCGATTCGCGAGAAGAGTGGCGCTCGTCACGGGCGGTTCGAGCGGTATCGGCGCCGCCGTGGCGCGCCGGCTCCTGGCCGAAGGGGCTCGTGTCGCCTCCCTCGACCTGCACGACGCCGCGCCCGAGGGCGTCCTCGCCGTGATCGGAGACGTGGCCGACTCCGGAGACGTCGAGGAAGCCGTCGCCCTGACCACACGTGAGCTCGGCCACATCGGCGTGCTCGTCTGCTCGGCGGGGGTTCCGGGAGCCTCGCTGCCGACGGTCGCCGTTCGCGACGACGAGTGGCAGCGGGTGATGCGAGTGAATGCCGACGGCGTGTTCTACTGCAACCGCGCCGTCATCCCGGACATGGTCGAGCACGGGTACGGCCGGATCGTCAACGTCGCGTCCATCGCGGGGAAAGAGGGCAACCCGATGGCTGCGGCCTACTCGGCGTCGAAGGCGGCCGTCATCGCGCTGACGAAGGCGATCGGCAAGGACCTCGCGACGACCGGCGTCGTCGTGAACTGCGTCGCGCCCGCGGTGATCGAGACGCCGATCCTCGACGGCGTCAGCGCCGACCACATCGAGTACATGGTCGAGCGGATCCCGATGGGCCGCATGGGCAAGCCCGACGAGGTCGCGGCTCTCGTCTGCTGGCTCGCGAGCGACGAGTGCTCGTTCTCGACCGGCGCCACGTTCGACATCTCGGGTGGCCGAGCCGTCTACTAGTGGCCCTCTACATCCGAGTGCGCGGCCCGAACGGCGTCGAGCAAGGCGTCGTCGAGAATGGGCGGGTCGCATTGGGCGGCGGCACGCTGATCACGCCCCTCGACCCCGACTCGATGCAACTGCCCGAGCCGTACGAGCTCCTGACCCCGCTGGCCGCTCCGGAGATCTGGTGCGCCGGGGTGACGTACGAGCGCTCTCGCGACGCACGTATCGGGGAGAGCATCCTGAAGGACGTGTACACGATGGTCTACGACGCGCCCCGGCCAGAGCTGTTCATGAAGGACGCCGCCATGCGGCGAACGGTTGCGCCGGGACGGCCGATCGGCATCCGTGACGACTCGAGGTGGAACGTTCCCGAGCCGGAGATCGGGGTCATACTCGGGACGAACGGCCGGATCGCGGGCTACACGATCGGCAACGACGTCTCGTCGCGCGACATCGAGGGCGCCAATCCGCTGTATCTCCCGCAGGCGAAGATCTACGCCGGTGCGTGCTCGTTCGGCCCGGCGGTCTTCGTCTCGGAGCACGACGAGCACACCTTTCGCCTGACGTTGCGCGTGACCGACGAGTGGGGCCGCATCGTCTACGAGGGCGAGACGTCGACGGCGCGAATGCGGCGCTCGTTCGCCGAGCTGGTCGAGTGGCTCCTCCGGGACAATCCCGTTCCCCCCGGGAGCGTGTTGCTGACCGGCACGGGTCTCGTCCCGCCCGACGACTTTACGCTCCAACCTGGACACTTCGTCGAGATCCACGTCCCCGAGATCGGCACGCTCGTCAACCCTGTCGTTCGTGCCTCCGAGCTGATGCAGAAGGAGCCCGCCTCATGACCGACACAATGACCGGGGCACCCGCCCGCAACTACGTCGGCGGCGAGTGGCGCGAGAGCGCGGCCGGCGAGACGTACGAGAAGCGCAATCCGTGGCGGCCGTCGCAGGCGACCGGCGTCTATCCGGCGTCCGACGCCGACGACGCGCGCGCGGCGATCGAAGCCGCGCGGGAGGCGTTCCCCGTGTGGTCGTCGCTCCCCGCCGGACAGCGCGCCGTGTTCTTCACGAAGGCTGCGGCCGCGATCGAGGCGCGCGCCGAGCAGGTCGCGCAGGACATGACCGCAGAGATGGGGAAGCCGTTGCGCGAGGCGCGACTGGAGACGTTACGGGCTGCGACGATCCTCCGCTACGCCGCAGGCGAGGCCTACCGTCCGGTCGGCGAGCAGTACGAGCCTTCGGTCGCCGACCAGCGGCTGTTCACGCTACGCCGCCCGCTCGGCGTCGTCGGCCTGATCACGCCCTGGAACTTCCCGATCGCCATCCCGGTCTGGAAGCTGGCGCCGGCTTTGATCTACGGGAACACGCTCGTGCTCAAGCTCGGGTACGAGGCGCCGCGCACCGGACTGCACGTGGCCGAGTGCTTTGCCGAGGCGGGACTGCCCGCGGGCGTCCTGAACGTGCTCACCGGTGCGGGGTCGAAGGTCGGCGCGGAGATCGTCTCGAATCCAGGCGTGCGCGCGATCTCCTTCACGGGATCTGTGCCGGTCGGCCGCTCGGTGCGCGACGAGGCGACGGCGCGCGACTGCCGCGTCCAGCTCGAGCTCGGCGGCCACAACCCTCTGATCGTGACCGTGTCGGCCGAGCTCGACCGCGCGATCGAGGCGACCTACGCGGGCGCCTTCTGGTCGGCCGGGCAGAAGTGCACTGCGACACGGCGCATCCTCGTCGAGGACTCCGTCTACGACACCTTCCGCGACAAGCTGCTCGCACGTGCCGCCGCCGGCAAGGTCGGCGACCCTGCGGATCCGGACGTCGAGGTCGGGCCCGTCGTGAACGAGAGTGCCATGGACGACATCCTCGGCGCGATCGAGCGGGCGCGCGGCGAGGGCGGCACGGTGCTCGCCGGCGGCGAGCGCGCCGACGACGAGGGCTACCTCATCGCGCCGACGGTGTTCGAAGGACTCGCGGACGACGCCGAGCTCTCGTGCGAGGAGGTCTTCGGGCCGGTGACCTCGCTCTACCGCTACTCGTCGTTCGACGAGGCGATCGAGCGTGCCAATGCCGTCCGGTTCGGGCTCTCCGCGTCGATCTTCACCCGCGACCTGCGCGAGACGCAGCGCTTCACGAGCGAGATCCAGGCCGGGATAATCCACGTGAACTCGCAGACCGCGGGAGCGGACGTCCACGTGCCGTTCGGCGGCGTGAAGGGATCGGGCTGGGGGCCGCACGAGCAGGGACGGTCCGCGATCGAGTTCTACACCGAGTCCGTCACGGTCTACCAGGACGCACCACTTGCCTGAGTCGGGCCGGACGCTGGTCACCGGAGCGCTCGGGTGCCTCGGCGCCTGGACTCTCAAAGCTCTCGTCGACCTCGGTGACGAGCCGGTCGGGTTCGACGTCGGCTCGGACGACGCGCGCCTGCAGATCGCGCTGTCGGACAACGAGCGTGCCAGAGTCACGCTTGTCGAAGGCGACGTGACGGATGCCAACGCAGTGGGCACGACACTCGACGAGCACGCGATCACGAATGTCGTCCACCTCGCCGCGCTGCAGGTGCCGTTCGTCCGGGCGGATCCTGAGCGCGGCGCGCGAGTCAATGTCCACGGCACGGTCGTCGTCCTCGAAGCGGTAAAGACACGGCTCAACCGGATTCGCGGCATCGCGTACGCGAGCTCCACGGCGGTGTACAACGCAACCGACCGCTCCCCGGCTCCCGAGTCCGGCGGTACGGCGCCGTCGACCCTCTATGGAGTCTTCAAGCTCGCGAACGAGGGGACGGCGCGCGTCTACTGGCAGGACGAGGACGTGGCGTCGATCGGGATCCGCCCGTACATCGTCTACGGGCCGGGCCGCGACCAGGGTCTCACGTCGGGCCCGTCGCTCGCGATGGCCGCGGCAGCTCGGGGCGAGGGCCACACGATCGCGTACGGCGGAACGGCGCAGTACGACTACGCGCCGAACGTCGGCCGCGCCTTCGCTCTCGCCGCCCGTGCCGCGACCGAAGGCGCACACGTCGCGAACTTCCCGGGCGTGCCGTCCACGATGCAGGAGGTCGTCGAAGCGATCGAGGCCGCCGCCCCTGCCGTGGCGGGTCGAGTGACGTGGGAGGAGGGTCAGCTGCCGTTTCCGGCAGCGCTCGAAGGCCGGCACCTCGAGCGCCTCATCGGCCCGATCACGTCGACGCCGCTAGCCGACGGCGTCCGCGCGACGATCGAACACTTCCGCTCCACCTCGTGATCCAACTCGGCGAGCCCATCAAGCGACAGAGCGCTCGCCCACTAGGTGACGCCTCGCGCGAGAATGGTTTGGTGAGCGAAAGGCAGCTCAGAGTCGGACTCGTCGTCGAGCCGACCGGCATCGAGAGCCCGTACATCCGTGGGGCCTATCTCGGGCTCGAGTGGGCCGCGCGAGAGCTGGGGATCAAAGGGCGGGTATTGACACCAGCCCCGAAGGAAGGCTACGTCCCGAGCCTCTCGTTTCTCGCGCGACAGAGGTACGACCTCGTCATCGGATTCGGTTTCTTGCAAGGCGCGGGTCGGTTTGCCGCCGCCGCGATCGACAGAGCCGCCACCGGGTTTCCCGAGACGAAGTTCGCGATCATCGACTACGCCCACGACGATCTGGCGCATCGCCCGGGGAACGTCGTGGGCCTCGTCTTCCGCGAAGAGCAAGCCGGTTACCTGGCCGGTTACCTGGCTGCGCTCGTGCTGACGCTCTCTCCCGGGGAGGAGGTGATCAGCTCGGTCGGCGGCCAGCGGGTGCCGGCGGTCGAGCGGTACATCGCCGGCTACCAGGCAGGCGCGCGACGGGCCAATCCTCGCGTCACGACGTTGAACAGCTATACCGACGACTTCCACGACCCGGTGAAAGGCAGGTCGGTCGCCCTGAGCCAGATCGCGAAGGGATCGCGAGTCGTCTTCCAGGTCGCCAGCGATTGCGGCCTCGGGGCGCTGGAGGCGGCAGGCGAGCGTGGAATCTGGGGGATCGGAGTCGATGTCGACCAGTCCCACCTCGGCCCGCACATACTGACGAGCGCCGTGAAGAGGCTGGACGTGGCGGTGTTCGACACGATCCAGGCGCTCGCGCGCGGGGCGCTCGAGACCGGTCGCACGTCCCGCTTCTCCATCCAGAACGGCGGTGTCGGCCTCGGGCCGATCAGCGCGGCCTTGCCCCACTCGCTCAAAGCCGAGATCGAGGACGTCAGGGCCGAGATCGATCGCCGGGAACATCCCAATCGCGAGCTCGGTCACATAGCGCTCTCACTCTGTATCGAAACCCAGACCGTCCCGTCCCTGGAGGCCACGTCAGTCGGCGCGTGGCCAACCGGAATGACGCCTACAACTCGACCGTCCTCCGGATCGATCCGGACGACGGTGCCGTCGGCGTTGTTGGCTGCGAGCACCGCTCCATCGGTCGCGCACAGGCCCATGAGCCCTCCGTAAACCGGGGTCATCTGAGTCACTGTTGCCGTGTCCGGGTTGATGCGCCAGACCTGGCCTCGCTCGTCAGACACCCAGACAGCCTGCTTCCCGGCCGTCAACGCGACGGGGGGCCACCCGATGGGCACCTCGGTCGTGGCTGTGTTCGTGTGCCGCTCGATGCGCAGGGCCCGCTCGGCGGTCGTCACCACCCAGACCGCCTCCTCGCCGACCGCCACGTCTACCGGTACCCGGCCGACGTCGATGATGGCGGAGGGCTCGTTCGTCGTCGGGTCGATGCGGAACACATGGTGAGGACCCGCGGCGATCCAGACGGAGTCGTCATCGGCGTCGACCGCGTAGGTCGGGTTCCAGACGAGTTCGTTCGAGCCCCTCAGGTCGATCGTCTCGACGACGGCGTCGGCGCTGGGATCGATGCGCGAGACTGTGCCGTCGCTCCCGTTGACCACCCAGACCGCATCGGTACCGACGGCGAGGTCTATCGCCGGTGCTCCGATTCCGATCGTCCTGATGACTTCGCGACGATCCGCATCGATGCGAGAGACCGTTCCGTCGTCTGCGTTGGCGACCCAGACCGAGCCGTGCCCGATCGCGAGGGCGACGGGCCTTCGCCCGACGAGCACGTGACCTACGACCAGGGAGCGCTCCAGATCGATCAGGGCGACCGAGTCGGGAGGAACCTGCGCCTCAGTACGTGACGACGCTCGGCGACGCTGTGTGACAGAGGGTCGTGTGACCCCGGCCACTACTGGCGACTCGAGCGAAGGATCGTGGTTGAGGATGGCTCTCTCGAGACGTTGGAGCTCATCGTTCGGTTTCAGCCCGAGCTCCTCGTCCAGCAACCGCCGGCCCGAGCGGTAGGCCTCGAGAGCGTCTGCCTGGCGGCCGCTCCGGTACAGCGCGAGCATGAGCTGGCCTCGCAGCCGCTCGCGCAGCGGATGAGCCGACACCAGCGGCTCGAGCTCGGGAACGAGCTCCGTCGCTCGACCCATTGCCAGGTCCGCGTCGATCCGATCCTCGATCGCTCCGAGCCGGAGCTCGTCGAGTCGCGTGATCTCGCTCTGTGCGAAGTCCTCGTATGCAAAGTCGGCGAGCGCGCGTCCTCGCCACAATCCGAGCGCCTTTAGGAGCGTCTGCCCGGCTCGACCGGGATCCTCCTCGAGCAGACGATGGCCTTCTGCCGCAAGACGCTCGAACCGCCTCGCGTCGAGGTCCTCGGCGTCGAGCTGAAGGCTGTAGCCGGGAGGTCTCGTTGCGATCGAATCCGCGCCGAGTGAGCGTCGAAGCTGCGAGACGAGGTTCTGGAGCGCCTTCGCAGCGGTCGGCGGGGGCGAGCCGCCCCAGAGCTCCTCGATCAGATGATCCGTGGCGACGATCTCGCGCGCGTGCAATGCGAGAAGCGCGAGCAACGCGCGTTGTCGCCCTGCGCCGAGCTCGACGACGCGACCGTCGTCCGACACCTCGAGCGGACCAAGGATGCGAATCTCCATGCGTCTCCGATCGCTTGCCAAGAAGCCGAAGCATTCTCCATTACCGTCGCGTTACCGGAAATGGGCGCCCCGTGAGAGGCCCATAGGACTCTGCACCCAACGAGCCGCACGTAGCGGCTCAGCGGGAAAAGGAGTCCACGATGAAGGCTCGCACGAAAGGCTCGATCCTCGTAGCTTCTGCGATCGTCGCCCTGATCGGCTCGGGCGCGGCGGTGAGCAGAGGCGGCGGCGACGAGCAGTGGAGGAAGGCGCTCGAAGCGCGCAGCGAGGCGCTCAACGAGCGATACGGGCTCGGCGCGTATGCGCCGCTCGCCGGGGGATCCGTGGCGACATCCGAGCCGTCGTGGATGCGCGCGCTGCGGCTTCGCAGCGAGGCGCTCAACCGGCGCTACGGTCTCGGGGTGTGGGAGTTCAAGACGAGCCCAGTGCCGCTCGGGGACGAGCCCGCCTGGCTCCGCGCGCTGCGCATTCGGAGCGAGGCGCTCAACAAGCAGTACAAGCTCGGCGAGTACGAGCCGAGGTCGTAAGCCCTCCTTACGACGAGCGACGGGGCCGCCGGTCGACGGCGGCCCCGCTCGCCCCTCAAGCGACATTGCCGCACACTCCGCGCATCTGACGTTGCTCCTGCCTGGCTCTGGCGGCCTACCGTCGGAGGCCGCGTGCGCTGATCGAAGCGTCGAACCGCCCCTGTCCGCAGCCGCTAGCGTCGATCGTCCGGGTCGGTGCCGCCGCTAGCTGACGGAGGCGGATCGTCGAACTCGTCGTGACGGCGGAACCAGAACGACCCCGTCGCCCGCGGCCAGCCCTCGGGCAAGTCCTCGTCGTCGGACTGCCCACCGTAGGGCGTGAGGGACCACGGAAAGCCATCAGCGCCAGGATCGACCCGACGATCATGCTCGTCGGCCCCGAAACCTCCCCGGCCGCGCGGCGCTCCCGCCATCCCACGGTGTCCCCTCGACGACCCGAGACCAGGAGGTCTGATCATGCGGAAGCTGATAGCGACCGTGTGGCCTGGACGCCGGGCTGCTCGACGAGATCCACATCGATCTGGCGGCCGTGTTGCTCGGCGCAGGAGTGCGACTGCTCGACCACCTCGCGGACACACCGGCCGTCCTCGGGAATCCGACCGTCGTCGCCGGTGTGGGTGTCACGCATCTGCGCTATCCCGTGCAGAGGGCGTAGACCCAACTGGGTGACCTTCAGGGACAATCGCCCGGATGCGCCCGCGCGCGTCAGCCGATCCTCTCCGCTCACACTCGCGATGCATGAGTGACGTCATCGACCACGTCGGTATCAGGGCGAGCGACCTTGCCACGAGTCGGCGCATGTACGAGGCGGCGCTGGCCGAGCTTGGATTCGCCGTGCTGGGCGAGGGCGAGTTCGACGGCGACGCGTATGTCCTGTTCGGGCGCGATACGAGCGACGACTTCGCGCTGCACGCGGTCGGTACCGAGCCAGGTCGAGACCGCGTCACGACTGGGGCACACATCGCCTTCCGGGCGCCGGACGCGGTCAGCGTCGAGCGCAGGCACGCCGTGGCGATCGACAACGGCGGCACCGACAATGGCGTCCCCGGCTTGCGTCCCGAGTACAGCGGCCGCTACTACGCCGCGTTCGTGCTCGACCCGGACGGCAACAACGTCGAAGCCGTCTTCCACGAACCTGTTGCGGCCGGAGAGACTCGACCGTAGAGACTCACGCGAGCGGAACCTCGCCTTCGAGCCGAACGCCTAGTGCAGGAGGGGTTTCAGCGCATCGCGAGCGATCAGGAACCCACGCTTGACGAGCTCCTCCGTCCCCTCGAACGCACGATCCTCGTGCTCGATCGACACGACGAAGTCGTACCCCTCGCGATAGAGCGCGGCGACGAAGCGGTCCCAGCGCACCTCGCCGAGACCCGGAAGCCGCGGCACCTGCCAGCCCATCCCGATCGAGACCGTGCCGTTCCGGTAGAGGCCGTCGCGGTCGATCTCCATGTCCTTTGCGTGGACGTGGAAGATCTTCGGCGCGTAGTCGCGGACGACGCGCTCGTAGTCGACCATGAGCCAGACGAGATGCGACGGGTCGAGGTTGAGGCCGAAGCTCTGGTTGTCGACGATCGAGAACATCTCGTCCCACGCGGCCGGCGTCGAGGCGAGGTTCGTACCGCCCGGCCACTCGTCCCAGCTGAAGATCATCGGGCAGTTCTCGATGGCGATCTTCACGCCGCGCTGCTCGGCGTAGTCGACAAGGCGCGGCCAGACCTTGCGGAACTCGCGGAAGTTGTCCGGGACGTTCTTCGTCTGGTCGCGGCCGACGAAGGTTCCGACGATCCCTACCTCGAGCTTTGCCGCCGCGTCGATGACCTTCCGCAGATGCGTGTTCGCGGCGCGCCGTTCGGCCGCGTCCGGATGGAGGTGGTTCGGGTAGTAGGCGAGCGACGAGATCGCGAGCGCGTTCCGATCGAGGACGTCGCGCACCGCGCCGACGTCGAGGCGCGTGACGTCGATGTGCGACGTCCCGGCGTAGCGCCGGCGCTCTCCACCGGCTGCCGGCCAGCATGCGACCTCGAGCATCTCGAAGCCCTCGCTCGACGCCCATGCCGCCACCTGCTTCAGCGAGCGGCGGGGGAACGGCGCCGTGAGGAAGCCGAGCTTCATCCGGCCACGACCGGATTCGTGAGCGACTCGAGGCCTTCGATCTCGATCGTCACCTCGTCGCCGGGCCGTAGGAGCCGCTGGGGATCGCGGAACACGCCGACGCCGGCGGGCGTGCCGGTAAGGACGAGGTCGCCGGGCTCGAGCGTCGTCGTCTGCGAGGCGTACGCGATCACGTCGTCCACACCGAAGATGAGATTCGCGGTCGTCGAGTCCTGCAGCACCTCGCCGCTCACGATCGCGCGGATCGCGAGCGCGTGCGGGTCGGTGATCTCGTCGCGTGGGGTCATCGGGCCGACGGGGCAGAACGTGTCCGGCGACTTGCCGCGCGTCCACTGGCCGTCACCGAACTGCAGGTCGCGCGCGCTGACGTCGTTCGCGCACAGATATCCGCGGACGGCCTCGAAGGCGTTCTCCTTGGAGACGCCCTTCACCCGCTCGCCGATGACGACGCCGAGCTCGGCCTCGTAGTCGGCCTTCGTGACGACCGGCGGGATGACGATGGCCTCTCCGGGGCCGATGAGCGACGACGGCCATTTGGCGAAGAGGAGCGGCGCTGCAGGCAGCTCCGCGCCCTGCTCCTCTGCGTGGTCGCGGTAGTTGAGCCCGACGCAGACGATCTTCCCGGGGCGCTCGATCGGCAGCACAGGGCAACCCTATAGTGGCCGCGTGGCTCTCTCGCCCGCCTTCGTCGACGAACTGCGGAGCGCGCTCGGTGCCGACCACGTGATCACCGAGCCCGAGCAACTACGCGTCTACGAGTGCGACGGGCTGACCGGGCACCGTGCCGTTCCGGAGGTCGTCGCCCTCCCGGATTCGACGGAGGACGTCCAAGCCGTGCTCCGGGCGTGCCATCGCGAGCGCGTCCCGTTCGTCGCACGCGGGGCAGGCACCGGACTGTCGGGAGGCGCGACCCCGATGGCCGGCGGCGTGGTCGTCTCGCTCGCACGGATGATCCGCATCCTCGAGATCGACCTCGCGAGCCAGCGGATCGTCGTCGAGCCGGGGGTCGCGAACCTCGACGTGACGCGCGCCGTCGCCGCGGATGGCCACTTCTACGCGCCCGACCCCTCGAGCCAGCAGGTCTGCACCATCGGCGGCAACGTCGCCGAGAACTCCGGCGGCGCACACTGCCTGAAGTACGGGTTCACCACACACCACGTCACCGGGCTCACGTTCGTCCTGCCGGACGGCGACGTCGTGGAGGTCGGGGACAAGGCGCTCGACCCCGACGGCCCGGATCTCCTCGGCGTGATCGTCGGCTCGGAAGGGACGCTCGGGATCGCGACCCGAATCACGCTTCGGCTCGTCCGCGCCCCGCAGGCGGTGCGCACGCTCCTCGCGGCATTCGACACGATGGATGCGGCCGGTGCCGCCGTCTCGGGGATCGTCGCCGCCGGTCTTATGCCGTCCGCGATCGAGATGATGGACCGGCTGACCATCGAGGCGGCCGAGCGGGCCGTTTCGCCCGGGTACCCGGAAGGCGCGGGCGCCGTCCTCCTCGTCGAGCTCGACGGCGTGGTCGAGCAGGTCGAGGACGACGCCGCGGAGTTCGAGCGCATCTGCGCTCTCTGCTCCGCGTTCGAGATTCGGACGGCCACGACTGACGCTGCCCGTGCGCTGCTCTGGAAGGGACGCAAGTCGGCCTTCGCCGCCATGGGCCGGATCGCGACCGACTACTACGTGCAGGACGGCGTCGTCCCGCGCACGCGCCTCGCCGAGGTGCTGCGCCGGATCGAGGACCTCTCGGCGGAGCACGGACTGCGCGTCGGCAACGTGTTCCACGCGGGCGACGGGAACCTGCATCCGCTCGTCCTCTACGACTCGGAGGCAGGGGAGACCGAGAAAGCCCGCGAGCTGGCCGAGGCGATCCTCGACGCATGCCTCGACGCAGGCGGCTCGCTCACCGGGGAGCACGGCGTTGGCATGGACAAGGCGTGCTCCATGCCGCGGATGTTCTCGGAGCGCGACCTGCAGGTCTTCGAGCGGCTGCGCCGCGCGTTCGACCCGGCCGGGATCTGCAATCCCGGCAAGGTGATCCCGACGCCTCGACTCTGCGGCGAGGTGCCCGGGCCCTACCGCGTCCACGCGCTCGAGAGGATCGGCGTTGCCGAGCGTCTCTAGCCTCGACGAGGCCGCGGTCGCTCTCGCGGCCGCGCACGCCGAAGGGCGACAGGTACGCATCGGCGACGACCTCACCGCGAACGGGCTCGACCAGGTGCTCGAACACGATCCGGGCGACCTCACGTGCACGGTCGAGTCCGGAGTTCGACTGAGCGAGCTTCGGGCTGTCCTCGCGGCGACAGGTCAGCGGTTGTCGCTCGATCCACCGGGCGATCCGACCATCGGCTCGCTACTGGCGCGAAACGTCTCCGGCCCACTCCGCCACCGGTTTGGCGCCCCGCGCGACGTCGTCCTCGGCACGACGCTGGTGCTCGCCGACGGGACGATCGCGAGCGCGGGTGGCAAGGTCGTCAAGAACGTCGCGGGCTATGACCTCGCGCGTCTCGTGTGCGGCTCCGAAGGCCGCCTCGCGTTCATCGCGCGCGCGAGCTTCCGGCTGCATCCGCTGCCGAAGGCGGCGCGCACGCTTGTCGTGGAGACGGAGGACGCCGCCGCCGTGGTCGACGCGCTCCTGCGATCGCAGCTCCAGCCGAGCGCGCTCGACGTGCTCCACCCCGGCCGCGTCGCCGTGCTGCTCGAGGGGTCCGAGCGAGCCGTCGCGGCGCAGCTCGCCGCCGCACGGGCGCTCGTCGGCGGCGCCGAGGCGGGCACGGCCGTGTGGGACGAGTCGCGGAGTCGCCAAGGTGCCGCTTCAGGTCGTGTCCGCTTCGCCCCTGGCGAACTGGGACGCGTGCTCGAAACGCTCAACGACGCGGTGATCCGACCGGCAGCGGGCGTGGCGTACACGGCAGACAACGCAAGTTACAACTTGTCACAAGGGCCGTCCCACGATGTGGTCGAGGCGCTCGTCGAACGGATCCGCCGGGAGCTCGACCCGCGGGGCGTGCTGTTGTGATCCGCGAGTACACGTCCGACTGCGTCCACTGTGGCTTCTGTCTCCCGACGTGCCCGACGTACGTGCTCTGGCGCGAGGAGATGGACTCGCCGCGCGGCCGCATCCACCTCATGGACGCGCGCCTCGACGGCACGATTGCGCTGAACGCTACGGTCGCGCAGCACTTCGACCGCTGCCTCGGCTGCATGGCCTGCGTCTCCTCGTGCCCCTCGGGCGTGCGCTACGACCGGCTGATCGAGAGCACGCGCGCAGCCGTCGAAGACGAGCTCGACCGCCCGCTCGGCGACCGCCTTGTCCGCGGGCTTCTCTTCCGCCTCCTCCCGTACCCGAGGCGGATGCGCGCCGCGCTCCGGCTCGCGCCGCTCGGCCGCGCCGCCCCGTTGCCGAAGCGCTTCCGGTCCCTCGTCGAGATCGCTCCACGCTGGCGCGGCCAGGGCGAGGTTCCGGCACTCACGCCCCCGGCCGGCATGCGACGCGCTCGCGTCGGCCTGCTCACCGGCTGCGTCCAGAGCGCGGTCTTCCCCGACGTCAACGCGGCCACGGCTCGCGTCCTCGCGGCGGACGGCTTCGAGGTCGTCGCTCCGCCCCAGGGCTGCTGCGGCGCCCTTTCCGTCCATGCGGGCCGGCTCGAAGAGGGCAAGCAGTTCGCGCGACGACTGATCGACGCGTTCGACGACGTCGACCTCGTCGTCGTGAACACGTCCGGTTGCGGCTCGCACCTGAAAGAGCTCGCCTGGCTCCTCGACGACGAACGAGCGGAGACGTTCGCCTCGAAGGTGCGTGACGTCGGCGAGCTCCTCGCGGGGACGCCGCCGCGCGCAGCGCGCCACCCAGTTCAGCTGAGGGTCGCGCTGCAGGACTCGTGCCACCTCCGCCACGCCCAAGGGCTGCCCCTGTCGTCGCGGACGTCGCTCGCGCGGATTCCCGGCGTTGAGGTGGTGGAACCCGCCGAACAGGACATCTGTTGCGGCTCAGCGGGGATCTACAACGTGATCCAGCCCGGGGCCGCGGGCGAGCTCGGCAAGCGGAAGGCGGCGCACGTCCTCGCGACGGGCGCGCAGGCGTACGCGAGCGCGAACCCGGGCTGCCTCGTCCAGGTCTCGAACGCACTGCGCCGCGAAGAGAGGCCGCTGCCCGCGCTCCACCCGATCGAACTCGTGGACGCCTCGATCCGGAACGTCGGTGCCGCGCGCCTGCTGGCCGGCGCCCGCCGCTAGCCTCGCTCCATGGCGAGCCGCTCGGACCTCCGCAACGTCGCGATCGTCGCGCACGTCGACCACGGCAAGACGACGCTCGTCGACGCGCTGCTCTGGGAGTCGGGCGCGTTCCGCACGAACCAGGACGTCGCCGAGCGCGTGCTCGACACGATGGACCTCGAGCGCGAGAAGGGCATCACGATCCTGGCGAAGAACACCGCGGTGCGGTACGGCGACACGAAGATCAACATCGTCGACACGCCGGGCCACGCAGACTTCGGGGGCGAGGTCGAGCGAGGGCTGACGATGGTCGACGGTGTCCTCCTCCTCGTCGACGCGAGCGAAGGCCCGTTGCCGCAAACGCGCTTCGTGCTTCGCAAGGCGCTCGAGGCGCAGCTCCCGGTCATCCTGGTCGTGAACAAGGTCGACCGCCCCGACGCGCGCATCGAGGCAGTGGTGAACGAGGTCTACGAGCTCTTCCTCGATCTCGACGCGAACGAGAGCCAGATCGAGTTCCCGATCGTCTACTGCAACGCGAAGGCGGGTCGGGCGTCGCTCGGGCCCGATCCGGACGCGCTCGAGCCCGATCTCCGCCCCCTGCTCGATCTCGTCCTCCAGCGCATCCCGCCGCCGGAGTACGAGGACGGTCACCCGCTGCAGGCGCTCGTGACGAATCTCGACGCGTCACCGTACGTCGGCCGCCTCGCGCTCTGCCGGGTCACCCAGGGGACGGTCAGACGAGGGCAGCAGGTCGCGTGGTGCCGCGCCGACGGCTCGATCGAGCGCGCCCGGGTGACCGACCTGTACGTGACCGAGGCGCTCGAGCGCGTCGAGGCGGGCGAGGCCGGGCCTGGGGAGATCATCGCCGTCGCGGGTATCGCCGAGGTGACGATCGGCGAGACGCTCGCCGATCCCGACGATCCTCGCCCACTGCCGGTCATCGCCGTCGACGAGCCCTCGCTCTCGATGACGATCGGAATCAATACGTCTCCCCTTGCCGGGCTGTCGGGCGACAAGCTCACGGCGAGCCTCCTGGAGTCGAGGCTCCGCACCGAGTTGATCGGCAACGTCTCGCTGCGCGTCCTGCCGACGGCGTCGCCGGACGCCTGGGAGGTGCAGGGGCGCGGCGAGCTCCAGCTCGCCGTCCTCGTGGAGCAGATGCGCCGCGAGGGGTTCGAGCTCACGGTGGGCAAGCCGCAGGTGGTCACGCGCGAGATCGACGGCAAGGTGCACGAGCCCGTCGAGCGCGTCTCCGTCGACGCGCCCGAGGAGTACCTCGGCGTGCTGACGCAGCTGTTCGCACTCCGCAAGGGTCGCACCGAGGCGCTCGTGAACCATGGCTCGGGCTGGATCCGCATGGACGTGATCGTTCCCGCGCGAGGGCTCATCGGCTTCCGCACGGAGTTCCTCACCGAGACGCGCGGCACGGGAATCCTCCACCACGTCTTCGAGCGCTTCGAGCCGTGGTTCGGCGAGCTCCGAACCCGGCCGACCGGAGCGCTCGTCGCCGACCGCCGCGGAAAGACGACGTCCAACGCGATCCTGAACATGCAGGAGCGCGGCTCCCTCTTCGTGGCGCCGGGTGCCGACGTCTACGAGGGGATGATCGTCGGCGAGAACGCACGCGCCGAGGATCTCGACGTCAACGCGACGAAGGAGAAAAAGCTGACGAACACCCGCGCAGCGTCGGCGGACGCGACGGTGAGGCTCATCCCCCCGCGGCCGCTGTCCCTCGACCAGGCACTCGAGTACATCCGCGAGGACGAGTGCGTCGAGGTGACGCCGTCGCAGATCCGCCTGCGCAAGCAGGAGCTCTCGGCCCAGAAGCGCCAGTCGGCGGCCAGCCGCAAGGCACGCGGCCTCGCGCCGGCTTAGCCTGAGTCCAACGCCACCGGCCGGAGCTCGTCGAGCCGATCGACCTTCGCGAGAGACGGGAAGAGCTTCCACCAGGCGCCCGCGACGACGATCGTCGCAACGCCGCCCAGCACGACAGCCGGCACCGCGCCGATGAGCGCGGCGGCGACTCCCGACTCGAAGGCGCCGAGCTCGTTCGATCCGCTGATGAAGACCATCTCGACGGCGTTCACGCGTCCACGCAGCTCGTCCGGCGTGACGAGCGGGAGGATCGTCGAACGGAGCACCACGCTCACCATGTCGAACGCGCCTCCGAGCGCGAGTGCGAGCAAGGACAGCCACATCGTCTGCGAGAGGCCGAACGCCACCATGGAGACGCCGAACCCGACGACGACCACGAACAGCGTCGGCCCGGCGCGCCGCCGGACCGGGTAGCGGGCGAGCATCAGGGCCGCGAGAAACGCCCCGAACGCGGGCGCCGTGCGGAGGAAGCCGAGACCGGTCGGCCCCACCTCGAGGATGTCCTTCGCGAAGATCGGGAGCAGTGCAACGGCACCGCCCAGCAAGACCGCGAAGAGATCGAGGGAGATGGCTCCGAGCAGGACGTTGGTTCGGCGGATCAGGCGGACGCCGGCGAGCACCTCGCCCAGGCCGCTGATGCCTTCGGCCGCCGGCTGCCGCCCGCCGTGGAGCGCGAGGAAGCAGCCGAGCGAGATCACCGCCAGGCCGATCGCGACCGCATACACGAGCTCCGCCGAGAGCGCGAACAGGAGGCCGCCGACGGCCGGAGCGATGACCACGGAGATCTGCAACACGACCGACCGTTGGGCGAGCGCGCTCACGAGGATCTCCTGCGGCACGAGCGAAGGGATGAGGGCGCGGCCGGCAGGCGCCCCCAACGCGCTCGACACGCCGAAGAGGAACGCGAGCACGAAGAACGGCCAGACACGATCCGCACCCGCGATCGTGACGGCGAGTAGCCCGGTGAGGAAGACGATGTCGAGGATCGCCATGAGCGCGAGGAGCCGTCGCCGAGGCAGGCGGTCCGCGAGCTGCCCCGCCGGGAGCGCCAGCAAGAGCAGCGGCAGGAACTCGGCGAGCCCGATGAGCGCGAGGTCGAGTGGGTTTTCCCGCACGTCGTACACCTGCCAGCCGATGGCTACGAGCGCCATCGAGAGCCCGAAGGACTCCGCTACGGCGGCGACGAGGTAGACGGCGAAGTCGCGGTGCCGGAACGCTGATTTCCCGGCCTCGGTCATGCGCCGAATCTACGCGGCGGCAGGCTCGTCGGTGGGGGCGTCGTCGGCGCCGAACTCGACCTCGAGCTTCAGGATGCGCGAGCCGTCGATCTCGAGCACGCGGAGCAGCAGGCCGTCCGTTCGAACCTCGTCTCCGATCTCGGGCGCCCGCCCGAGCTCGCCGAAGACGAGCCCTGCCATCGTGTTGAAATCCTCCTGCTCGAGCTCCGTTTCGAACTCCTCGTTGAAGTCGTCGATCGTGTACGTGCCGTCGATCCGGATGCGCGTCTCGTCGACGCGCTCGATCGACGTGTCGGGGAGGTCGAACTCGTCCTCGATGTCCCCGACGATCTCCTCGAGGATGTCCTCGAGCGTCACGATCCCC
Source organism: uncultured Gaiellaceae bacterium (assembly GCA_963787855.1). Classification (GTDB taxonomy): domain Bacteria; phylum Actinomycetota; class Thermoleophilia; order Gaiellales; family Gaiellaceae; genus GMQP-bins7. The sequence continues at coordinate 269,030 of CAWBER010000003.1, read as the reverse complement.
TCCATGTCGCCGTACTCGTCGATGACGATGGCCATGTGCTGCTTCTCACGCCGGAAGTCGGCGAGGAGCGCTGCAAGATCCTTCGTCTCGGGGACGACGTAGGCAGGACGCACGATCGAGTCGAGCTCGACCGAGGCGATGCCGAGGTCGTGGATCGCGCCGAAGAGGTCGCGCACGTGCAGGATCCCGACGACGTCGTCGAGCGACCCGCGGTACACCGGATAGCGCGTGAACGGCGAGTCGACAACTGCGCGGAGCGCCTCCTCGGGCGGCATCTCGGCCGCGATCGCGACGACCTCGGGGCGCGGGACCATGACCGCGGAGACCTCCTTGGACGCGAAGTCGAAGACCTTGTAGAGCATCTCCTCCTCGGCCTCCTCGAGCTCCCCGACGTCCTCCGCCGCCGCGACCGAATGGCGGATGTCCTCGCGGGTGTACGCGATCATCCCGGCCGGCGCCGGCTTCACTCGCAGCACACGTAGGACCGCGTTCGACGAGCGCTCGAGGACCCAGACGAGCGGATAGGCGATGCGCGCAAGCCAGTCGAGCGGAATCGCGAGCGCGATCGCGAGCGGCTCGGCTTTCTGCAGCGCGACCGCCTTCGGGACGAGCTCGCCGAGCACGACAGAGAGATACGTGAGGATCGCGAACGAGATCAGGAAGGCGACCGTGTTCGAGAGCGGCGGCTCCATGAGCCCGGAGAGCAGCGGCTCGCCAATGGCGCCGAGCAGGATCGCGAAGATCGTGATCCCGACCTGCACCGTCGAGATGAACCGGACGGGGTCGTCCATGAGACGAAGCGCCGTCTTCGCGCCGCGCCCGCCTCGCTCGGCCCGTTCCTCCAGGCGCGATCGCCGCCCCGTGATCAGGGCGTACTCGGCCGCCACAAAGACCGCGTTCCCCAGAACGAGGAGGAACACGATGACGAGTCTGAGAGAGGTGCTCATGGGATGGTTTCCATCCCATGAGCGGGGAGGGGTGAGGGGAACCGGGAGGTTCCCCTCACCTCCCAGAAGAAGGGGGCTCGTGGGGGAAACATGGTTGCCCCCGCGACGTCGAGCCGTAGGCGAGAGGTGCTCACGCCCCGTCAGGGGCGCCGGTACTCGGCGGGATTTCGTCGCCCACGATGATCAGGCGGCAGTATAGGTAACGACTCCGTCAGCCTCGTAGCGCCTCGCAGAACCCTCGTGGACGAGCCGCTCGAGGTGCGAGAGCGTCTCGGCGACCGCGAACCTGCGGCCCGCCGGTGGGAGGTCCGCTCCGAAGAGCGCGAACGACAGCACGTAGCCGGTCTTGGGCTCGCCGTCGAGCGCCTCGACCGTCTCCTCGAGGCGCACGCGGTGATGCTCTTTGAGCTCTAGCGCTCGCCCTGCCGGATCGGCAATCGGGTCGCCGTGCCCCGGCAATGCGATCTCGGGATCCAGCTCGATCGTGCGGTCGAGCGCGCCGAGGTAGTCGCCCAGGGGGTCGGGACGGCTCGCCGGCCAGAGCCCGACGGTCGGTGTGATGCGCCCGAGCAGATGGTCGGCAGCGATCAGTACCCCGTCGCGGATGAGGCAGAGCTGACCGTCGGCGTGCCCGGGCGCCGCGACGAGCTCCCAGCCGTCGACGTGCTCCCCGGCCCCGACCAGGATCGGGTCGCGCTGGTAGCGGATGAACGGCCGGTAGACGGAGCTCTGACCGACGAGCTCGGCCGTGACGTCGTCGGGTGCCCCTTGCTGCCGAAACCACTCCACGAGCCGCTCCGACCACAACGGGTTCCCCCACACCAGCTCGCACTGCGCGTAGTCGAGCGCGCCCTGGACGACGGGCGCACCGGTCAATTCGTGCAGATCCGCCGCCGCCCCGATGTGGTCGGGATGGAAGTGCGTTATGAACACCGTGACGACGCTGCCCTCGAGCTCCTCGAGCTCCGCCGCCCACGTCTCCTTCGCATCCGGAAGGCCGATTCCCGTGTCGACGAGCGTCCAGCCGTCGTCGCCGGGAAGCAGGTAGGCGTGCACATGGCCGGGCCGCGTCGGCAGCGGCATCGTGACGCGCCGGATCCCGCCGACGAGCTCCTCCATCGCGCGACTCTATCCTTGCCCTCATACGAACACATGTTCTATCCTCCGGAGATGCAAGTCGAGTACCGCATCGAGCCCTGCAAGTCCGCGCTGACGCAGGTGCGGGGCATGCCGTTCCGCTGGTCGCTCAACCCGTACATGGGCTGCGTGCACCGCTGCACGTTCTGTTACGTGCGGCACTTCGAGCGGCGCGCCGAGCGCCCGTCGGACGACCGCTACGGACGCTCGATCCGGATCAAGTCGAACGTCGCCGAGGTTCTCCGTCGCGAGCTTGCGCGGCCTTCGTGGCGACGCGACGAAGTCGCACTCGGCACCGCGACCGATCCGTACCAGCCTGCCGAGGGGAGATTCCGGCTGACGCGCGCCTGCCTGAGCGAGCTCGACGCTGCGCGGACGCCCTTCTCGATCGTGACGCGCGGACCGCTCGTCGTGCGCGACATAGACCTGCTCCAGCAGGCGTCTGCGCGGGCCGGCGCCCAGGTCTTCTTCTCCCTCCCCACGCTCGACGAGCGCGTCTGGCGGACGACGGAGCCTGGCACCGCGCCGCCGTCGAGCAGGCTCGAGGCGATTCGCAGACTCGCGTCTGCCGGCGTCGACGTAGGTGTCGGCATGGCCCCGATCCTGCCGGGGCTCTCCGACGACCCGGAGCAGCTCGAAGCGGTCGTCCGCGCAGCGCGAGCGGTCGGCGCACGGGGGATCTGGGCGAGCGTTGTGCACCTACGGCCGGGTGTGCGGGAGCATTTCCTCGAGGCGCTGGCCCGCGACTGGCCAGAGGAGGTCGCGCGTTACGAGGCGCTCTTCGCCAACCGCGCGTATCTCAGTGCTGCCACGACGAAGCCGATCCTCGAGCCCGTGCGGCGCGCGACTGCATCCATGCCGAGCCCGACGCGACGGCCCCGAAACGAGTCGACACAGCGTCAGCTGGAGCTGGCTGTCTGACCGCACCTGCAGGAACGCGCCGACTCGCGCCGTAGAATCGCCCAGTGGCCGATGAGATCACCTGCCTCATCGCGGACGATCACGAGGTCGTGCGCGAGGGCCTTCGCCTCGCCCTGTCCCGCTCGCCGTTGATCCGCGTCATCGGCGAGGCGGCCGACGGCGCGTCAGCAGTCGCGCTGGCCGAGCGTCGCAAACCCGACGTCGTGATCATGGATCTGCGCATGCCCGACATGGACGGGCTCGAGGCCACCGAGCAGGTGTTGCAGCGCGTACCCGACACCGGCGTCCTGATCTTCACGGCCTACGGCGAGCGCTCGCTCTTGCAGCGCGGGCTCGAGTCCGGAGCGCGTGGGTACATCCTCAAGGAGGCACCGCACGAAACGCTCCTCCGCGCAATCGAGAAGGTCGCCGCGGGCGAGACGTTCGTCGATCCGGGGCTCATGGCCGAGTTCGTCTCCGCACAGGGACAGGCCGACATCCTCACGCCGCGGGAACGCGAGATCCTGCAGCTCCTCGCCGACGGGATGTCGAACGCAGACGTCGCCGCGAAGCTGTTCATCAGCCAGGAGACCGTGAAGAGCCACGTGCGCCACATCCTCGCGAAGCTCGAAGCCGACACGCGCACGCAGGCGGTCGCGATCGCCCTTCGCGAGGCCATGATCGACTGACGTGGACGAGACGGAGCGAGCGCTCCTCGCGGAGCGCATGCTGGCCGAGCAGGAGGAGCGCCGACGGGTCGCCGAGCTGCTCCACGACGGTCCGATCCAGCAGCTCTCCGCGATCGCGCAGATGCTGGACACCGGGCTCTCGGAGCTCGCCGACGGCGACACCGCGCGTGCCACAGAGGTTCTGGCGCGAGGGCTCGAGCTCGCGCGGGACGCAGCGCGCGACCTACGCGGGCTCTGCGACGACCTCGAGCCGCGCGTCCTCCACCAGGTCGGCTTCGAGCCGGCAGTCGCCGCTCTGACGCGCCGTCTGTCCGCCCGTCACGATGTTGCGATCGACCTCGACGTCTCGCACGCGGCCGACCTCGGCGAGAACGCCGCAGTCGCTCTGTACCAGATCCTCCGCGAGGCGGCCGAGCAGGCTGTGCGGCGCGGACCTCCTACCCGGATCGAGATCTCGCTGCGCGCCACAGAGGCCGGCGGCGTCGAGCTCGTCGTCGCCGACGACGGGCCGCCGGAACGGCGCGCAGCCGTCCTCGAAGCGCTCGCCGAGCGCGCCGCGACCCTCAACGGCCGCTTCAGCTCCGAGGCCCGCTATCCGCGGGGCTCGACGCTCCGAATCGAGGTGCCGCCGGCGGCGGCTCACCGTTAGGATCGCGGCGTGGAAGGAAACGGGCGCAGCGGGTTCCTGTTCTTCGTCTGGTCGGCAGCCGGCTATCAGTTGATCGAGCGAGCTGGCGACCCGCCGAGGCCGGGAACCGAGGTCGAGGACGGCGACCAGCGTTACCGCGTCACCAAGATCGCGCCGTCGCCGCTTCCCGGCGACCCGCGGCCCTGCGCGTACTTGCTACCGGCTTGAGCATGGAGCGCGAGGCAAGCCTCGCCCCTACTCGATCGGTTCGTTCTGGACGTTGTGCTCGGTCGCGTAAGCGTCCGTGAGGGCGTTGATCTTCGCGGGATCCGGGAACGCATAGTTGATCTCGACGAACGCGTTCCACTTGTCCGGGAGCGCGTCCTCGGGGAAGATCGCCTCGACCGGGCACTCCGGTTCGCACGCGCCGCAGTCGATGCACTCCTCGGGATCGATGATGAGGATGCGGGCGAACTCGTGGATGCAGTCGACCGGGCAGACATCGACGCACGAGCGGTCTTTGATGTCGATGCAGGGCTCGGCGATGATGTACGTCACGCCGGCGAGTGTAGCCTCGGGATCGGCCCCGGCTACAGGGTGTCGGTTGCCACGGATCCGACGAGCTGGGAGACGAGATCTGGCGCCCGTTCGACGAGCGCGGACTTCACGATCACCTGGTCGAACCCCGCCGTGTGCGCCCGCTGGAGACCCGACTTGTCGGTGTGGTTGGTGTACCCGAGGATCGGGATGTCGGGCCACGCATCGACCACCTCGTCGGGCTCGACACGCGCGATGTCCGCGATGACCAGGTCGGGCGCGTCGACGCTGTCACTCGTCACCAGCCGGTGCGCTGGAAGCAAGCCTTCCAGCTTTCCGCGGAAGAAGAGGTCGACCCCGACGAGCAGGATCGTCGCCACGGCGCGACAGTAGCACCGTCGACGGACGCCGATAATGCGCCGCGATGGGCCTCCAGGAAGGACTCGAGCTGATCCGGGCGGGCTCGTACTTCGACGCGCACGAAGAGCTCGAGGACGAGTGGCGCGAGGCGCCGGAGTCCGAGCGGGACTTCCTGCAAGGCTTGGTGCACGTCGCCGTCGCGTGGCTCCATGCGGAGCGCGGCAACCGCAACGGTTGTCTGCGGCAGCTGGAGAAGGCCGAACGACGTCTCTCGCCGTATGCGCCGGAGCACCGTGACGTCGACGTCGACCTCCTGCTCCGGCAGATCTCCACGGCTCGTGCGCATGCGGACGCGAACGATCTGAAGCTCGGGCCGATATCCGTCTAGCGTGCTGGCTCCGAAGGAGTCAGAACGCCGGCTCGACGCCGAGCCACTCCAGGAAGCGGTTCAGGTAGACCCGCAGCACGTAGAACCGCTCGAAGAAGAGCAGCAGGCCGAGGACGAGCATGATCGCTCCGCCCGTCACCTGGATGACGCGATAGTGGTCGCGCAGCCAGCGGAACGCCGACATCGCCCGCGTGAACAGAGCTGCCGCGAGCACGAACGGCACCGCGAGCCCGAGCGAGTAGACGGCGAGGAGCGCCGCACCCTGGTACGCGGTGTCGGACGAGCCGGCGAGGACGAGGATCGCCGCCAGGACGGGGCCGATGCACGGCGCCGCGCAGACCGCGAAGGCGCCACCCAGGAGAACGCGGGAGCCACGCCCGCGCGCCTCTTGCAGGAGACCGGCACCGACCAGCCGCTCGGGCCACGGAAGCAGCCCCATGAATGCAAGGCCGAAGACGACGAGCACGAACCCCGCGATGCGCTCGAGCAGGAACTGGTCGCCGAGGATCCGACCACCCACGAGCGCCGCGCCGACCCCGAGCAACACGAAGAACGCCGTGAACCCGAGGACGAACGGCACGCTGCCCGTGATCACGCGCCTCGCCGTGCCCGGCTGTCCGAGTCGGTCGGCGTCGACGGCCGAGACCGCGGAGAGATACGCCGGGACGAGCGGCAGGACGCACGGAGCGAGGAACGAGACCATGCCCGCGAGGAACGCGACCGGAATCGACGTCCAGCTCACTAGAGGCTTGATCCGGGTTGGGGATGCGTGCGGGGAGGGTATGCGCCAAGTAGCGGCGTCGGCTCGGACGGCATGCAGGCTAGACGCCTGGATGCCGGCCGAGACGGCGGCGCTGCGCCGTGCGCAGACCCCCATCCATGCGTGCCTGCAACCCGGATCAAGGCTCTAGGTCAGCCGTCGAAGCGCGCGAGCTCGTCGTCCACGAGGCGTTCGAGCTCCGGGTCGAGCGGCTCGGCCGAGGCATCGGCCGGAGATGCTCGGCGGCTCCATGCGCGCACGAGCAGCGCAACGGCGACGGCGCCGCCGACGAGCCCCGCGATCGGGAGCAGCCACGCGAGGAGCCCGAAGCCTCCGCCGGGCGGCTCGGCGAGCACCTCCGAGCCGAACTGCGCGACGAGCGCGTCCTTGATCTCCTGCTCGGAGTCCCCCGCCGCGATGCGCACGCGGATGAACGTCTTCATCCGCTCGGCGACAGGCGCGTTGGACTGGTCGAGCGTCGTCTCGCAGACCGGGCAGACGAGCTCCGCTTCGAGGTCGGCGGCGTTCGGCGGCGCGGCTTGAGCGGAACCCACGGTGAGGATGCCGGCAAGGACAGCAATCGCCGCTGCGCGTCTCACGTCTCGAGCGCCTGTTCGATTGCGGCGAGGACCTCGGGGCGGACGTCGTCGCCGTCGACGCCGCCCTTGAACGCAGCGACGACCTTCCCTTCGCGGTCGATCACGAACGTCTCCGGGAACCCCGTAACGCCGTAAGGGTCAGTGCTGTCGCCCGGACCGTCGTAGACCAGCGGGAACGTGAGCCCGAACCGGTCGGCGAACCTCAGCGCGTCGGCGCGGAAATCCTTCGCGTCGAGCCCGACGACGACGAGGCCCCGGTTGCGGTTGTCCCGCCACACCTCTTCGAGGAACGGCGCCTCGTCCTTGCACGGGATGCACCACGACGCCCAGAAGTTGACGAGGACGGCCTTGCCCTCGAACGACGACAGCAGCAGCTCGCCTTCATCGTCCAGCCGTTCCAGCGTGAAGTCCGGCGCTGTCGGCCGCTCGCCTCGGTTCGCCTGCGCGGCCAGTGTGCCGCCCTCGCCCGTGAGCAGCGACCACCCGAGGAGGGCGAACAGCAGCGCGACGAGGCCGATGGCCACGCCCTGGCCCACGAGCCGAGCCCGTCGTGCCATCGCTACTTGGCGATGATGAAGACCGGCGTGCCGATCTCCACGCGGCGGAACAGCCACTCGGCGTCGGGGATCCGCATCCGGATGCAGCCGTGCGAGGCGGAGTAGCCGATCGACGCCGCGTCGGGTGTGCCGTGGATTCCGACGTACGGCGCGGAGATCCCCATCCAGCGCGTCCCGAGCGGGTTGCCTGGCCCGGGCGGCACGGGCTCCGACTCCGCGGCCCAGTCGGAGGGCGGCGGATACCACCACGGATTCCGCTGCAAGTTCACGACCTCGTAGTTGCCGAGCGGCGTCGGGAAGGCGGATTGCCCGGTCGCGACACCGAACGAGCGGACGTACTTGGCCTTGTCGAAAAAGAACAGCTTGTTCGAGCCGCGGAGGATGACGACCGCTTCGTCGAGCTCGGCCGCCTCGACCTCGGGCTTCTCGATCTCGAACCCGAGTCGGATCGGCGTGCGGATGTTCGTGGCGAGCGCGGTGCGGATCGCGCGACCGGTGGCCAGCTTCTTGAGAATCCGACCTTCCTGGGACTCGACTGCCGTCGGCTTCAAGCCTTTGAGCTGAACGCGCGCATCGCGCGCCTTCCGGTCCAGACGCTTGCCCAGCATGTCGACGTACTTCCGCACACGCGCCTGAGAGACGTCGACGTCGAGGGGGACGATCGCTCCCGGACGCGCGAAGCGCGCACGGCGAATGGCCTTCGGGACGTTCGGGCTGGCACCCAGCGCGCTCGGCGCGAGCTCGATGCTGCGGGCTTCGTCGACGACGAGCGCGAGCGGACGCGTGTACATCTTGGTAACGGCCTTCCCCGCCTGGAAGGGCATCATGCCGCCGACCTTCACGCCGCCGACGGTGACGCCGAACGCGATCGGCGCAGGCGTCGGGGGCGGAGGCTCGACCGGTGGCTCCGTCGGAGGCGGTTCGGTCGTCGGCGGCGGCTCCGTGGATTGCCCGGGCGCGGACGTTCCGGCACCGGCAGTCGCAGCGAGCCCGAAAGCTGCTGCAAATCCGACGAGAGCCAGGACCACGAAGAGTCCCGCCCCCAATACCCGAGCGGACGGTCTCACGTTCGCAAGTGTAGACGTCAGTTCGGCAGGAAAAGACGTGGGTCGTTCGTCACGATCGCATCCACGCCCGCGGCGTCCACGCGAATCAACTCCGCGGCGTCGTCGACCGTCCACGTGACGACCGCGGCTCCACGGCGATGCGCGGCCCGCACGCTCGCATCGGTCACCAGCGAGTGGTGCAGCACGAGCGCGCTCGCGCGTGTCACCGCGAGGAGCGGTCGAACGAGGATCGGGGTGACACGACGCAGCACGCTCAGGAGAACCCTGCCCAGAGGAGCGGTACGCCCCCTATCCGAGATGCGAAAGACGCGGCGTGGCACCGTGAATCCCGTACGGACGTCGCTGTCGTGCAACGCGACGGAGCGCGCGGTTCCGAAGTAGTACGAGCTGACGAAGGTCCGGTTCGCGAGGCCGTGTCGCCGCACCGCTGCGACCACGTCGACCTCTCGCTGGGTGAGCTTCAGGTCGAGATGGACTCCGATCCGGGGCGCCTCGTCGACGAAGAACCGAAGCGCCTCGTCGAGCGTGGGCGTCTCCGGCCCGACGTCCTCGAGTCCGTGCGCCACCAGCAGCGCGCGGTCTCGTCCAGCGATGACGTCGAACTCGACGAGATCGACGCCCGCCTCGATAGCGGCGCGAAACGCTGCCAGCGTGTTCTCCGGTGCGAGCGCCTTCGCTCCCCGGTGCCCGATCCGAAGCGGTCGGCCGTCTCGGCGTTCGAGGGAGATCACGGAGCTGGTCGGGTCGGCAGGTAGTCCTCCTCGAGCCGGCCGCCCTCGGCCGCATACGAGACGATCATCCGGTCGGTCAGCCATTCGACCGGCGCACGGTCGTCGGTCCACGGCTCGTCCGCCGGCCCGAGCAGGGTCGCGTCGCGCGCGAGCAGGTCGCGAAGGGGAGCGAGGTCGGCAGGTCCGTCCGCGAGCCTGCGGTCGAGCTCGGCGTCGGAGAGCGGGTCGACGAGGCCGAGCACGATCGTGTTGAAGCGAAGCGCGGGCCACTGCAGCACCTGCGGAAGCTCCGTGGCGAGGGTGCCGCCCACGGCGCGCACCAGCCGCTTGTCGTCGGGCACGGCCGCGACGTTCAGCGCGACGATGCCTCCCGGCGCGAGGTGCTCGCGCACGAGCCGGAAGAACTCCCTCGTCGCGAGGTAGAACGGCACGTACGGCTGGCGGTACGCGTCGACCACGATGAGGTCGTAGCGCTCGTTGCTTGACCGCAGGAACGGCCGTGCGTCGACGTCGTGAACCGTGAGACGCGGGTTGTCGTCCATCCCGAAGAACCGCCGCCCGACCCTGCTCACGGCGGGGTCGAGCTCCACGCCGTCGACGTCGGCATCCGGGTAGTAGACGCCGAGCGCCCGCGCCGTCGTCCCGCCGGCGTTCCCGAGGATCGCGACACGCTCGAGCGGACGCCCGAGTACCGGCGGCAGCGCGAGGAACGCGTCCCACACGCCACCGGTCAGGACGGTGTCGGGCCGCCAGACGGAGTGCACGGCGACGCCCTCGTTCAGGCGGAGGAGGCGGCGACCGTCGGGCCGCTCGACCACGCCGATGTACTGGTGGAACGACGTCTCCTCGTACAAAAGCCCCTCCTCGGCCTTGACGACGCCCGGCGGAACCGCGAGGAGCCCCGCGAGGAGCGCCGTCACAACGAGGTAGCGCGGCCCGAGCAGGAAGCACGAGGACGCGGCCAGCACCGCACCGATCACCAGGAATGTGCGCTGCGTGCCTACTGCGGGAATGAGGAGGAGCGCCGGGAGGAAGACGCCGAGCAGCGAGCCTGCCGTCGAGAGTGCGTAGAGGCGCCCCGCGACGCTTCCAGCCGTCGCGATCGACGACACCGCGAGCCGGATCGCGAACGGCGAGACCATCCCGAGGAGCACGACGGGCGGCGCGCACAGGAGCAGCACGGCGAGAAAGCTCCCGACGACCGCGCCGGCCGACGCGGTGTCGAGCCCTTCGACGGTGAAGTCGAGGAACGGCTTGGCGGCGAAAGGGATCAGCGCGACGCAGACGGCCGCCACGAGGACGACGAAGCCGAGGAGACGCGGCTCGGGACGACGATCGGCGAGTCGCCCGCCGAGCCAGTAGCCGGCCGCGAGCGCCGCGAGGACGATGCCGATCAGGTTGGCCCACACGATCGTCGACGATCCGAAGTACGGTGCGAGCAGGCGCGAGGCGGTGATCTCGGTCGCGAGCGCGCCGATCCCGGCGCCGAACACGAGCGCGCCGAGCGCGAAGCTCCCTGGGCGCTCGAGGCCCCCGGCGTCCTCGAACGTCACGTCTACAGGCCGAAGACGCGCTCGATCTCGCCGAGCGTGCGCGCGGCGAGTACGCCGGCGACGAGGACGACGAGCGCCAGCACCAGCCAGAAGCGAACGCCGGCCCAGCGCTTCTCGCGATGCCGTTTCGCCTTGGCCTCCCGTCGCGCGCGATGCCAACGGTAGTTCCGCGAGATCGCGTCGGGATCGAGCGGCGGGTCGTCGTCCCGAAGAGGCGAGGGCGTCGTCGTGGAGGCCGGTTGTGCCACAGGGGAATTCTAGGAACGCAGCACGCGCCCGTGAAGGGCGTTCGTCGGCGCCGCGTCATATGCTTACGCGATGCAAAGCTCGGGTCTGCGCGGCCGCCGGCTTCCCGGTGCCGATGACGTCGCCGGTCTTGGCAGCCGTCTTACCTTCCTGTTCGGCCTGCTCCTCGCGTTGTCGGCGCTGACGGGGTGGTACACGGGAGAGGGGAACGGCACGACCGTATCCGTTATCGGCTGGCATACCGGCACGATCGGGAAGGTCGTGCTCTTCCTCGGGCTCGCGGCCGTGCTGCTCGTCGTCCTGCGCGAGGCAGGCGTCCACATGCCGGCTTCCGTGCCCGAAAGCCTTATCGCAATCGCGATCGGGGCGATCGCAACGATCCTCGTCCTCGTCCGCATCATCTCGATCCCGGACGACTTCTTCTTCGCGAGCCGCGGTCTCGGCATCTGGATCAGCCTTGCCTGTGGCGTAGGGATCATCCTCGCCGGGCTGCTCGAGGCCTCCGAGGAGCTTTAACCCAGCGGCTTCGCCGCCGGTCGCCCCGTTACGGCGTGGTGGTGACCGTCACGGTCACCGTGCGTGTCGGCGCATCCTGTGGAAGCGGCGTGAGCGTCCGGACGATCGTCTCCACGCCGCCCGACTCGGGACGATCGTCGAGCGTTTGTGCGAACGCGATCCCGAGCAAGAAGGCAAGCGCCAGTCCGACGACCACGAGCACGACACGCGCGATGGCGTCACGGCGGCTCCGCCGCGGCGGCCGCGTACGGCGACTCGGATAGTCGTGCGTACTCATGGCGCGTAGTCGACCGCGCCGCGCGCGTAGAGGTGGAACGCCGCGCCCTCGATGAGCGCGAGCGTGCGGGTCCAACCCGGGACAGCCTGGTCGCCGAGGACCTCGCGCGCCCAGGCGTCCGCGACGACGTATTCGTCCGCGAGCTCGCGGAGCGTGAACGTTCCACCGAGACGCCTGCGGAGCTCGGCCGAAACCGCATCGACTTGGTGGCGCATGCGTTCGCCCTGCACGGAATCGCGCGCGACCTCGACGAGATCGCGCCACGCGCGCTCCCACTCGAGCCTAGCGCTGGCGAGGTCAGCCGACATGAGCGCTGAGACTAGTCGTCGACGAGCAGCGATTGCGAACAGCATCCCGCGGCCGGCCACAGCTCCGGGACCTCGGCGAGGATGCGCTCGCCGAGCACGTATCCGGGTCGTGCGAGCGCGTAGGCGGCGTGCGCGTGAAGGCACTTCAACTGGTCGGGCGTCTGCGAGCCGCCGATCCCGGACTCGAGCGACGCGCCGCCGTCGATCCCCCGCACGGCACCGGCGAGCTCGCGTCGCACGCGCCGCTGCTCCTCGGTCGCGAGTGCCAGCGACGTTGCGAGCTGGTCCTCCTCGGCGACCGTGCGGCTCCAACGCTCGACTCCACCTGCGGCCTCGATCCGGGCGATCGCCGCAACGAGATGCCGGCAGGTGAGGTAGTAAGTCGTGGGAAACGGCTCTCCACGACCGTCGTAGGGGAGCTGCTCCGTGACCGCAGGCAACCCGTACGGGCAGCGCACGACGACGTCGCCGAGCGCGCGCGGCGCCCTCCCAAGCTGCAGTTCGACGATCGCGCGATCGTCCATGGAGAGAGCCTACGGCTGGTTTCGTGCCGTCCGCCAGGCCGGAATGCCCTTCACGACGAAGAGGCGCTCTCCGGGCTTGACGTAGTTGATCCTCCGTGCCTCGCGTTCGAGCGAGCCGACGCTCGTGGAGTTCACGAGTCGAAGCTCGAGCTCCGCGCGCACGAGCCGCAGGGACTCCACCTCGGCGCGGCGAGTCGTCAGGTCGTTGCGGGTCTCGAGATACGAAGAGATCGGCCGGTAGTAGAGATAGACGGCGATCCCGACGAGAGCGACCGCCCAGAGCAGCCGCAGCCGCCGTCGGCCGATCCGTGCCGTCGTCGTCCGCCTGCGCCCCGAGCTCGTCTTCGACGCCGCTGCCACGGCGCACCTTTCGCCGCGTGCCCGTGCAGCCCTCCGCCGGCCTCCTACGCGACGTCGACCTTGATGACGTTCGTCGAGCCCGGGATGTTCACCGCGGTGCCCGCGGTCAGGACGACGCGGTCGCCCGCGTCGACGATGCCGGCGTCGCGCGCCGCAGCGATCGAGATGCGCCAGAGCTCCTCGACGTCCGTCACCTCCGGGATCTCGAGTGGCGTCACGCCCCATTCGATCGCCATGTGCTGACGCGAGGGGGCGACGTGCGTGAGCGCCACGACCGGCCGGCGCGGCCGGAGCCGCGCGACTGCCGACGCCGTGCGACCCGTGAAGGTCGGTACGAGGATCGCCTTCGCCCCGAGCGCCTCGGCGAGATCACACGCGGCGTTGGACATCGCGCGCCCGACCGTCGGCTCCTCGAGCGCCGAGGGCAGCTGATGGCGATAGCCGAGGCTCGGCTCGACGGCGCGGGCGATCCGGGCCATGGTCGCGACAGCCTCGACGGGGTACTCGCCCACCGCAGTCTCCGCCGACAACATGACCGCGGACGTCCCGTCGAGGATCGCGTTGGCCACGTCCGACGCCTCCGCACGCGTCGGCTCCGGGCGGTGGATCATCGTCTCGAGCATCTGCGTCGCCGTGATCGCCGGCTTTCCACGCTCGAGTGCCTCGACGATGATCCTCTTCTGCAGCAGCGGCACCTCCGCCGCACCGATCTCGACGCCGAGGTCGCCCCGCGCGATCATCACCGCATCGGCGACGTCGAGGATCGCGTCGAGTTGGAGGACTGCCTCCTTGAGCTCGACCTTCGCGATCACCCAGGCCTGCGAGCCTGCCGCCTCGATGCGTGACTTGAGCGCGGCGACGTCCGTGTGCGTGCGGACGAACGACTGCGCGACGTAGTCGACTCCGAGGGAGAGCGCGAAGTCGAGATCAACGAGGTCCTTCTCCGTCAACGACGGCACCGGCAGGGGAACGCCCGGGACGTTTACCCCCTTGTGCGGCTCGACCACGCCGCCTGTCACGACCTCGCAGAACGCCCGCTGGCCGTCGAGTCGCTCGACACGGAGCCGGACGTGGCCGTCGTCGATGAGGATCTCGTCGCCCGCCTCGAGCACCGAGGCGAGCACGTCGGGCGCGACGGGGAGGTCGTCCTTCCCGCAGGCCTCCTGGCCCGCGACCACGACCGACTCTCCGACTTCGAGCTCCGCCGGGCGGTCGAGCTCGCCGATCCGGATCTTCGGCCCCTGGAGGTCGGCGATGAGAGCAAGCGGGCGACCTGCCGCGGCCTGAACGGCCCGTGCACGCTGCGCGCTCAGCTCGTGGTCGGCATGAGTTCCGTGGGAGAAGTTGAGCCGGACGCCGTCCATCCCCGCGTCGACGAGCGTCGCGAGCGTCGCCTCGTCGCTCGACGCCGGGCCGATCGTCGCGACGATCTTCGTTCGTCGGTCGGGCTGCAGCATCGGCGCAGGCTAGCTTCCGCGGAACGCGGACCAGCCCGGGTACGCCGCTTGGTCACCGAGCTCCTCCTCGATGCGCAGCAGCTGGTTGTACTTCGCAACGCGGTCGGTGCGCGCAGGGGCCCCTGTCTTGATCTGGCCGGCGTTCACGGCGACTGCGAGGTCGGCGATGGTCGTGTCCTCGGTCTCGCCGGAGCGATGGGAGATCACCGTGGCGTACCCCGCGGAGCGGGCCAGCTCGATCACGTCGAGCGACTCCGTCAGCGTCCCGATCTGGTTGACCTTGACGAGAATTGCGTTGCCGACGCCCTCGTCGATGCCGTGCTGCAGGAACTCGACGTTCGTCACGAAGAGATCGTCCCCGACCAGCTGGACGCGCTCTCCGATGGCCTCCGTCAGCCGCCGCCAGTCACTCCACGCGTCCTCGTCGAGCCCGTCCTCGATCGAGACGACCGGAAAGCGCTCGGACAGCGAGCCGTAGAAGTCGACCAGCTCGGAGGGATCGAGCGTGCGCTCCTCCCCCGGAAGGTGGTACGCGCCGTCCCTGTACACCTCGCTGGCCGCAGGGTCGAGCGCGATCGCGACGCGGTCGCGATGGCCGGCCCGCTCGGCGGCGGCGAGGATCGTCTCGATCGCCCGCTCGGTCGACTCGAGATCCGGCGCGAAGCCCCCCTCGTCGCCGACGCCGGTCGCAAGGCCCTGCTCGCGGAGGACAGCCTTCAGGTGGTGATAGACCTCGGTTCCGATGCGAAGCGCATCCGAGAACGAGTCGGCGCCCGCAGGGACGACCATGAACTCCTGGAGATCGAGCCGGTTGTCGGCGTGCGCGCCGCCGTTGATCACGTTCAACATCGGCACCGGCAGGGTCCGGGCAGCGTCGCCTCCGAGCCAGCGGTAGAGCGGCTGCCCTACGTCTGCCGCCGCCGCCTTCGCCGACGCGAGCGAGCAGCCGAGGATCGCATTCGCGCCGAGGCGGCTCTTCGTCGGCGTTCCGTCGAGCTCGACGAGCGCCTCGTCGAGACCCCGCTGGTCAGCGGCGTCCCGCCCCAGGACCGCGTCGGCGATCTCTCCGTTCACGTGCCCGACCGCCTGCAACACGCCCTTGCCGAGGAAGGCGGCGGGATCGCCGTCGCGTAGCTCCACGGCCTCGTGCTCGCCCGTCGACGCGCCTGACGGAACGGCGGCCCGGCCGAAGGCGCCCGACGCGAGCCGGACGTCCACCTCGAGCGTCGGATTCCCGCGCGAGTCGAGGAGTTGGCGAGCCTTCACCTGGGCGATGTCGGTCACGGGAGCGTCTCCTTCGCGCGGTCGTAGTACGCGTCCTGGACGTCGAGGGCGAGGTTCCGCCAGTCGACGCCTTCGGACTCGGCCAGCTCCGCCGCCGCCTCGACGCGCTGCGTGAACCGTCGTGTCGTCGCGCGAAGCGCGAGCTCCGGATCGACGTTGAGTCGGCGCGCGACGTTGACGACGGTGAAGAGGACGTCGCCGAGCTCGTGGAAGACGGCCGAGTCGGGCTCGGTCTCCGGAGTCGGAGTGCCGGCGCGCGCGACTTCCGCCTCGAGCTCCTCCACCTCCTCGCGCACCTTGGCGAGCGGTCCTGCGAGGTCGGGCCAGTCGTAACCGACTGCCGCCGCGCGACGCTGCACCTTGCGCGCCTGCAACAGCGCCGGCAGAGCCTCGGGAACGTCATGGAAGACGCCCTCGCGTCCCTCCTGCTCCCTCTTGAGCGCCTCCCAGCGCTCGCGGACGCGCCCGGGGGTCCGTGCCTCCGCGTCTCCGAAGACGTGCGGGTGGCGTCGGACGAGCTTCTCGTGCACGTCCCGCGCGACCGACTCGAGATCTCCCTCGCTGCGCTCCTCGAGCAGAAGCGAGAGGAAGTAGACCTGGAAGAGCAGGTCGCCGAGCTCGCCGCGCAGCGCCTCCGCATCACCGGCAAGCGCCGCGTCTGCGACCTCGTACGCCTCCTCGACCGTGTGCGGCACGATCGTGACCGCCGTCTGCTCGCGATCCCACGGGCATTCGCGGCGCAGGTGCCTGGTCAGGTCTTGAAGGTCGAGAAGGGCGTCGGCGAGGCTCATGCCCCAGACGCTACTGGGCTACTCGGTGGTCTCGGTGGGTGCCTCGGGGAGCTCCGGCGGCTCGTAGCCGGCCGCGTAACTCACCTTGCTCTCGTAGTCCGCCTTCAGGTCCTCGACCCACGCCTGCATCTCCTCGTTGCGCTTCTGCTGGAGGAGTGTGGCGCGGATCGTTGCCCGGACCTTGTCGATCGGCGTCGTCTGAGCCTTGCGGACGTCCGACACGGCCTCGATGACGTGGTAGCCGTACTGGGTCTTGACGGGCTTGGAGAGCTCGCCCGTGTCGAGCTCGAACGAGATCTTGTCGAACTCGGGGACGGTCTGGCCGCGCGAGATCGTCAGCTTGCCGCCCGAGTCCTTGCTTCCCGGGTCGGCGGAGCTCGACTTGGCGAGTGCTGCGAAGTCCGCGCCGCTCTCGAGCTGCGTGTAGATGTCGTCCGCCTTGGCCTTGCTGGCGGCGAAGTCGACCTTGTCGCCGTCGGACTTCTCGGCGATGAGGATGTGCCGCACGTCGCGGGACTCGGGAGTCCCGTACTGCGACTGGTTCTGGGTGTAGTACGCGAGGATCTCCTGCTCGGTCACCTTCGCACCTTTCGTGACCTCGTCGAAGATCTTCTTGGACAGCGCCGACACGGCGAGCGCCTTCTCGCGGTACTGCTCGGCCGTGAAGCCCTGCGCCTCGAGCGCCTTCTCGTACTCGGCGCGCTTGCCGTCGAAGCGGTCCTTGATGAGCTCCTGCTCGGCCTTGTCCACGTCCTCGTCGGTCACGGACACGCCAAGCTCCTCAGACGCCTGCCTGAACTCCTCGAGCTCGACGAGATACGCGACGTACTGGGTCTGGATGCTCTGGAACTCGGGCGTCCCGGCCTTCGGGAACTCCTGCTTCTGTGCCTCGTAGCCCTTCTTCGCCTGCGCGATGAGCTCGTCGAGGTCGTCGTCGGAGATCTCCGTGCCGTCGACGACGGCGATCGAACCGGAGGGGACGCTGTCGGAGCCGCCGCCGCAGGCCGACGCGGCGAGCGCGAGTGCGGCGAGGAGAATCCCGAGAGTGATGCGTGCGAGGGTCATGAACGCCCGTGTCTTATAGCCCAGTGGGTGTTAGGCACGGGTTGTGGTCTGTTCGGAACGTGCGCGGTAACGGTTCGCCCCAAAAAAAGGGCCGCAGCTATGCGGCTCGGGCCTGGACGATAGCATCGGGTAGCTCGAGCGCATCCGAGAGTGTCTCCACCCGTAGCGAGACCTCGCGCTTCGACGTCGAGTAGATCACGGTGGGCGCGGTGCCTACGAGGAAGCGCACCTCGGCCGACCCCAGGGCGAGCGGGCCGACGGTCACACGGCCGCCCCGGAAGACCAGGTAGTCGGCGCCGAGCCGCGCGAGCTTCAGCTTCGCTTCCTGGATCGCGAACAGGTTCGCGACCGGTTCGGGGAGCGGTCCGTACCGGTCCTCCGTGGCGGACACCAGCTCACGGAGCTCGTCCTCGTCCTCGGTCAGCGCGATCCGGCGGTGCAGATCGATCTTGAGCGCCTCGGCCGCGACGTACGACGCGGGCACGTACGCGTCGACGCGCGCGTCGACGCGGACGGGACGAGCTGCCGTGCGCTGCCGACCCGTGAGCTCCGCCACGGCCTCGTCCAGCATCTCCACGTAGAGCTCGAACCCCAGCGCGGCCACGTGCCCCGACTGCTCCGGGCCGAGCAGGTCTCCGGCGCCGCGGATCTCGAGATCGCGCATCGCGATCTGGAACCCGGCGCCGAGCTCCGTGTGGTCCGCGAGCGTCGAGAGTCGCGCGCGAGCCTCGGGCGTCAGCTCGGATGCGTCGGGATAGAAGAGGTACGCGTACGCGAGGACGTCCGAGCGTCCCACCCGTCCGCGGATCTGGTACAGCTGGGCGAGGCCGAGCGCATCCGCGCGCTCGACGACCAGCGTGTTCGCCTGCGGGATGTCGATGCCCGACTCGATGATCGTCGTAGAGACGAGCACGTCCGCATCGCCCGCGAGGAACGCATGCATGCGCTCCTCGAGCTCCTTCTCCGACATCTGCCCGTGAGCGACGAGGAAGCGGAGACCCGGGCAGAGCTCCTCGAGCTTCTGTCGCACTTCGTCGATCGACTCGACGCGGTTGTGGAGGTAGAACGCCTGCCCGCCACGTGCATGCTCACGCTCGAGAGCGGTCCTGATCAGCTCCTCGTCGTACTCGCCGACCGTGGTGCGAACGGGGCGTCGCCCGACCGGAGGCGTCTCGATGATCGAGATGTCGCGCAGTCCCGAGAGTGACATGTGGAGCGTTCGCGGAATGGGCGTCGCGGAGAGGGCGAGGACGTCCACCTCGAGCCGCAACGACCGGAGGAGCTCCTTCTGCGCGACCCCGAACCGCTGCTCCTCGTCGAGGACGACGAGCCCGAGGTTCTTCGGGATCACGTCGCGCGAGAGGATGCGGTGCGTTCCGATCAGCACGTCGACCTTGCCTTCCTGAAATTCCTTCAGGATCCGCGTCTGGTCGGCGCGGGTGCGGAAGCGCGAAACCATCTCGACGCGTACGGGGAAGTCCCGGTAGCGCTCGCGGAACGTGTTCCAGTGCTGCTCGGCCAGGATCGTCGTCGGGCAGAGCACGAGCGTCTGGCGACTGTTCAACGCCACGGCGAAGGCAGCCCGGACGGCGACCTCGGTCTTGCCGAAGCCGACGTCGCCGCAGACGAGGCGATCCATCGGACGCCCGGCCTCGAGATCCTCCTTGACCGCCTCGATCGCCTGGAGCTGGTCCTCCGTCTCACGGTAGGGAAACGAGCTCTCGAGGCGCTCGAGCCAGTCGTTCGTCAGATCGAGCGCCTGGCCCGGCGCCTGGCGTCTACGCGCATAGAGCGCGAGCAGCTCACCTGCGAGCTCCCGAACCGAGGCTCGCGCCCTGCTCTTGAGGTTCTGCCACGCCTTTCCGCCGAGCTTGGACAGCGACGGCGCCTTCGCGTCCGCCCCGATGTAGCGGGAGACCTTCCCGATCTGCTCGTGCGGGACGTAGAGGCGGTCCTCGCCGCGGAAGGCGAGGTAGAGGTAGTCACGCGTGACGCCGGCGACGTCCTTCGTCTCGAACCCGAGCAGGCGGCCGACGCCGTGATCCTCGTGCACGACGTAGTCGCCGACCCGAAGATCGGCGAAGGACTGGAGCGCGCGACCGAGGCGCGTGTCGGCGCGGGGCGGACGCTTGCGGAAGACCTGCGTGTCCGGGAGGAGGGCGATTCCGAGGTCGCGCCAGACGAAGCCTCGTCGCGCCGGGCTGACGACGAAGGCGAGGGACGGATCGTGGGGGACCTCCGCGATCGCGCCCTCGACGGTCGCGTCGACCTTCCGGAGTAGACGCTGAGTACGCAGCGCCTCTCCCTGGTGCGGGAAGGTGACGACGACGCGGCGGCCCTGCCTCACCATGGAGACGAGCTCGTTCTCCGCTTCGGCGAGGCCGCGGGCGGCGATTGCCGGGCGCTGCGCCTCGAACACGTGCGGCTGCGAGCGCGGGAGCGCATCGAGGTGCGCAGTGCCGTCGAGGCTGGGTCCTTCGAGTGACTCCTCCTTCCAGAGGCTGGCGACGTCGTCGGCCTGCCACACGAGGTCGGGAGCGCCTTCGAGGAGCGGGACGCGGTCCGTGCCGGTGGCTCCCTCGTCCAGCGTTGCTTCGTCGGGAAGGCGCTCGCGCGCGGGATAGATTGCCGCGTCGACGACCGGGTGGAGTGCGCGTTGCGTGAACGGGGAGAAGGCGCGGATCTGCTCGACGTCGTCCCCGAAGAACTCGACGCGGAGCGGCTCGCGTCCCGTGCTCGGGAAGACGTCGACGAGACCGCCGCGCACGGCGATCTGGCCTCGCTCCTCCACGCGCTCGACTCGCTCGTAACCGGCGAGGGCGAGCTCTTCGACCAGCGTGTCGAGATCGCGCGTGTCGGACGGTGTGAGGTGGATCACGTCTGGTCGGACGTGCTCGGGAGGCATTCCTTCCGCGAGGGCACGGGCCGAGACGCACACCAGCCCTCCCGCAGCGAGGACCTCGAGAGCGCGGGCTCGCTCGCCCACGAGGTGAGCGGGCGGCTCGAGCCCGGAGGCCGCGCCGACGCCGCGGCTCGGGAGGAGCGCAACCGTCGCAGGGCCGACGTACCATCCGATCGCCTCGGCAACGTCGCGCGCCTCCTCATCCTCGGCCAGCAGGCATGTGAGTGAGCGCCCGAGCGTTGCATGCAGCGTCGCAAGAAGCAGTGGCAGCGCGGGTTCGGAGACGCGTGCATTCGCGGGGAATGCGTCCACGAACGCGCCGAAGCGCTCGCTCGCGGCAAGTTCCTGGACAAGTCCGGTCAGGGGTGTCGGTGTTGGGTCCATGCAGCTGGCGGGAACGGCGTCCCGCAGCGTGATCGTACCGCCCTCAGGTCATGCGACCCTTGGCGGGGTCGGGACATGGCCAAACGAGCGCGAGCGACCCCCTCAAACACCCCCAGGGGCACTCCCGTGTCCCTTCTACGACCGCACCTGCCTCACGCTCAAGGATGGGACACCGAGGTGTCGCAAGTCCGAGCCGACTCGCCCCCAGCCTGCGTCGGCGCGCGCTAGTTGAAGCGGCGCTGCGCCTCGTCGAGGCCCTCGCGAACGATGACCTCGACCGCGTCGGCCGCGACCGTGACGATGCCATCACGATCCTCGTGCGGCTCGAACGGCGACAGCACGAAGTCCGCGACGTCGCGGGGATCGCCGCGTCCGGGCCGCCCGACTCCCACGCGCAGCCGAAGGAAGTCGGGGCCACCGAGCATCTGAGCGATCGAACGGAGCCCGTTGTGTCCTGCGAGCCCGCCGCCTGCACGGGCTTGGAGCCGCCCGAGCTCCAGGTCCACCTCATCGTGGACGACCAGCACGTTCTCGATCGGCACCTTGAAGAAGCCGGCAGCGGCCGCGATCGAGCGACCGGACTCGTTCATGTACGTCTCGGGCTTCAGGAGCGCGAGGCGGTGCCCGTCGAGCCGCGTCTCGCCGAGCCGGCCGTTGAACTTCGCCTTGAACGACGCATCACGCCGGCGCGCGAGCTCGTCGACCACCATCCAGCCGACGTTGTGCCGATTCCGCTCGTGTCGTGGGCCAGGATTGCCGAGCCCGGCCACGAGCAGGTCGAGCGTCGAGGCAGGCGCGCCCCGACGAAAGAGACGCACGACTACTCCTCGGAGTCGGAGCTCTCGCCCTCGTCGGGCGATTCATCCTCGGCGCCCTCGACTTCGCCCTCTTCGCCCTCTGCCTCGGCGGCCGCAGCCTCGGCCTCCGCGGCCTCGGCCTCTTCGAGCTCGGCGAAGCCACGCGGCACCGAGACGGTGGCGATCACAGTCTCGTGCGGATCGTCGAGAAGCGTGACCTTGTCGATCGCCGGGATGTCCGCGAGCCGGAGGACGTCACCGACCTCCATGTGGCTGACGTCGACCTCGATGTGCTCGGGGACGTCGGCCGGGAGCGCTTCGACCTGAACCTCGCGTGCGACGAGCGACAGCATGCCGCCCGTCTTGACGCCGGCCGGGTCGCCGACGAGCTGGATCGTGACCGTCGCGTGGATGGCCTGGTCCAGCCGCACCTCACGCAGGTCGATGTGCGAGATCGTGCCGCGGATCGGATCCTGCTGGTAGTCCGCCAGGATCGAAGGATGGACGGTCGTCTGGCCCTCGATGACGACGTCGAGGATCGCGTGCAGCCCCGACGGGCCGGTCATCGCGGCGCGAAGCTCGCGCTCGGGAACGACGATCGCGCGCGCGTGGCCCTTCCCGTACAGCACCCCGGGAATGAATCCGTTGGCGCGCAGCCGGCGCGTGCGGCGAGAGCCGTTGTCCTCACGCTCACGCACTTCGAGCTTCAACCTGTCTCCAGACACGGCGGCGGATTGTAGCCATGGATGCACGCATCGCTGCTTCGGACCTACCGACCGGTGCAGTCGACGCAGCGACGCGGCCGCCGAAAAGGCGGACGCCTTCAGGGATCTGCGCGATCGGGAATCCGCGCGAGCGCGCTCCCGATCTGCGCCTAGAAGAGCTGGACTTCGGCACCCACGTCTGTGGTGTCAGCCGACCGCTTGGTTGTGCGGTTCGGGTCAGCTCGGGTCAGCTCGGATCAGCCAGGATGGGTACAAGAAGGGGTACAAGACCGTCGGGGTCGGTAGCCCATGGGCGAACACGGCCCGACTATTCTGGCCTCTGACCGTCTCGTAGCTGGCGTGTCTGGCCTCTGACCGTCTCGTAGCTGGCGTGAGGAAAGTGCCGACCTGAGGCCCTTCGGGCCTCTCGTCGTTCTGGGGGTCCGACTACCAAGCTGGGGGCAGACGCTCCGTCCCGTTAAGGAGGGACGTCGAGCTACACGAATCGAGGAGGAGGACGCCCGACCTCGGGGGCTCGGCTGGCCCCTCTCCCCGAGGGGGACGCGTCGCTTCGAGCTGGCCCGGCCCTCGTCGCGTACGACTCGCCGGAGGACTCGCGGGTCAATCTCGAATTGACCTAGGGGGGAACGCTCGCCTGCTGCCGCCACGACTGCATGGGCGGCGCTCCCCCACTGCGGAAAGATGCCCCTACGTGAGCAGTCGCTTGTCCCTCTTCTGGGGGCTTTAGCGTCCCGCGGGGACGATTGGGTGGCTGGCCCGGACTTACGACTTGTCGGGATCCGGCTCGACGAAGCTCTCGGTGCTCGTCTCGACGTCCTCGATGGAGCCGCCCGGTGGCGGGACTTCCTCTACATACACACCGGGCGTGTCGAACGGGCCGTCGTCCGCGAGCCCGGCGAACGCGGCGATGGCGGTGCCGACCGCCTCTATCGGCCGTGACCCGATGGAGACCTCCTTGCTGTACGCCTCCCTAGCGCGCTTCAGCCTCTCGCGTCCGTTCTTCGTTGCAACCGCGTACACGGCGACCGCGAGAGCGGCCATCTTTACCAGTCGCTTCACACTCGGGAGCGTAGCCCCCAGCTCGCACGTTCACCAGGCGCAAGATTTGGGCCGCCCGAGGATCTACGTCTCGGTGTGAGGGCACCGATAGAGGGCGGCACCACGGCTAGGCGCGGGCAGCGCCGCCCACTATCGGACTACCACGCTCGCGAGTGTCGTAATCCCCGCTTCTCGGCGGGAGGTTTGGGCATGCGAGGAAGCGGGAACTAGGACTTCTTCCCCACTCCCAGCCAGGGCTGGCGACGTCTCCTCCGCAGTGAGACGGCTTCGGCAGTCGCCAGCCCCGGCTCCCCGACCTTCATCTTCAAGTGCAAGATCAGTGCGTTCTCGGGCGTCTAGATCATCGGGAGGGAACCCAGTAGGGCGCGGAGCCGCCATTGCCTGCCGGCCGCGACCCCGCACCCTCATTGGGACTACCACTCTCGCGAGTGTCTCAACCGTCTCAGAGCCGTGCCGCGGCTACCGGGTGTGTGCTCGGGCCGTTGTAGCGCCGACGATCGCGGTCGTCGCGCCGTAGGTCCCAACTCTCGCTGGGGAGGATCGGCTCCCCGTAGTACGTGCAGCGGTGGTGGCCGGCCTCGACCTCGGGAGCAATCCGGGGAACAGCCTGGTTGAGCCATTCCCTGTCCGCGCTGTTTCGGCGTATCCGTGCTGTTTCGTTCCGTCGGTTTCAGGCCGTACAGGACATATTCGGGTCTACGCTCGACTGGCCGAGGACGCCGCCCGCGAGCTCCCGAATCTGCCACTCGAGGACGCATCTAGGCCGCTCAGCTTCGTGGTCGCGAGGTCCACGTTTACGTGAGCCGAGCGGGGGTATGCCGCTCCTCTCTGTCAGCAAGTGGCTAAAGGGGGGATAGGTCATGCACTTACGTGTACTCGTGGCCGTTGTGGTGGCAAGTCACGCGATGCTGCTCTTCGGCACATCCGCCTCAGCGATCACGAACGGGGTCCCGGATGGCGATAACCATCCATACGTCGGACTCATCGTGGCGATTGACGAGGACGGAATTCCGCTTTGGCGATGCAGCGCATCGCTGCTTTCGTCGACCGTCGTTCTCACGGCCGGACACTGCGTCGAGGAGCCGGCTGACCGGATCGAAGCCTGGTTCGACGAAGGCCCGATCGCGACCGATCCGGACTATCTCGCAGCACTCGCGACCGATCCCGACGGAATTGTGTCTTGCGACGATTCACCGCTCTTCGACGACTATCCCTGTCAGGGCGACGCTGGTGGGGAGCCTCATCCCCACCCTGACTTCTGTACAGGATGCGGGCCGGGTCTTCCGAACTTCGCCAATCGCGACGTGGGTGTAGTCACGCTAGACGTGGTTCGGACGGATCTGCCTGACGAGTACGCAGAGCTGCCCGACGAGAATCTCGTCGACACGCTCGCAAACAAGACACCCGTCGACTTCGTCGGCTACGGCGTGCAGTTCCAGGCCAACATCCCCGGCAACCTGCTTCCGCAGCCACCGCCGTTCTACCGCTGGACTGGGCCGCGGCAGCGGATGTACGCTCCGGGTGAGCTCGTCTCGGGCAATTTCAAGCACAGCAATGAGTTCATCCGCTTCTCGCTCAACGCGGGCGGTGGCAAGGGTGGTACGTGCTTCGGAGATTCGGGTGGACCTGATCTCCTCGGCGGAACCGACACAGTCCTTGCCGTGAACTCCTACGTTACGAACGTCAACTGCAGTGGAGTCGGCTACTCGCAACGAATCGACATCCCAGAAGTGCTCGGCTGGATCCGCTCGTTCATGTAGCAGGTCGTTTCCTCGCGGCGGGGGCGCTTCGCCCCCGCCGCTCAAACGGTCAATCAATTGTCGACCTGGTCACGCGGATATAGGTGCCGTACTCTCTCTCGGCCCCTCGCATCAACGCGCTCGACCGAGGAGGCCTTCGCGCCTCCTCCTTGTTCGCAATCGGCGCTCTAGGCGACGCCCGCCGTGTCCTCCGCGAAGGCGACGAGTGCAGTCACCGTCCCTCGCCAGAACGGATCCTGGTCTGGGCGAGCCGCGCGGCGGATATCGGGCATAGGGTGATTGGCGGCCGGGTCGGTCTGGGTCGTCCCCTTGTTCTCCCCCTGGGGGGCATGATTGGGTGGCTGGGCCGGCCCTCCTGCAACTGTCGGAGAAGGAAGGGCGCCCGCCGCAGGCAGGAAACTCGGGCGAGCGCCCCGTACATCGCGTGCGTTCGGTCACATGACACTGACGACGAGGATCTTCTTCCCCGCCTGACCGCCTCTGGCCGGGGTCAGGACTTGACGCGCTCGGTCTTGCGCGGCTCGATCCTCGCGACGCCAGCCGAGGGAGCGAAGATGCTCGTGTGTCCGTCGTCCCACAGCACACGGAAGCGCTGCGGATCCTCAGACAGAACCTCTTCGATGACACCCGCATGCCCCGACTGAGCAGCTCGCTCCGACTCGACGACGATCCTGTCTCCCACGCTTACGTTCATAGTCGCCTCCTTGGGATGCGCATCGGGGAGAGGCGGCCGCCAGTCCGAACGGTGGAGAACCGGAGAGCTGGGTGCCTTCCTCCCCCCTCGCGAGATTGCCCGACCGGAGGAAGGGACAAACTTGCGGGTGGTCGGGTCGGTCTGCGTGTCCCCTTTCTCTCCCCCTGGGGATGCGATTGGGTGGCCGGCCCGGCCTTACGGCTTCTCGGGATCCGAGTCGGCGAAGCTCTCGGAGCTCGCTGGGACGTACATATCGCCGGGCGTGAACCACTTCTTCGCGACTGCCGCCACCATGACGACCCCGGCGGCGAGCAAGACGACGCGGCTCGTCTTCACGGCTCGCCGGGATCGGAGCCGACGAACGCGGCGACGGCGGTGCCCACCGCCTCTATCGGCCGTGACCCGGTGGAGACCTCCTTGCTGTACGCCTCCCGAACACGCTTCAGTCTCTCGCGTCCGCTCTTCGTTGCAACCGCGTACACGGCGACCGCGAGAGCGGCCATCTTCACCAGTCGCTTCACACCGGGAGCCTAGCCCTCAGCTCGCACACTCACCAGGCGCAAGATTTGCGCGCCCCGAGCATCTACGTCTCGGGGGAGACACCGATAGAGGGCGGCACCACGGCTTCGCGCGGCAGCGCCGCCCGATATCGGAACTACCACTCTCGGGAGTGCCGTAATCCTCGCCTCGGGGCAGGTTTGCAGGCCGCACAGCGCGGGGTATCGCCGCGATGCCGCGAGCGGCGGCGCAAGCGGCTAGGCGCTCGCGGGGAGGTTGATGCGAACCCCGTTTGCGGCCGCCTTCCCGCTGAGCGCGACTACCGCGGCGCAAGTGGCGCTACGGCATCAACTCGAACCTTGTCCGGCCAGGGACTCGAACCCTCGACCTTCTGCATGCCAAGCCGTCCAGAGGTTTAAGACGCTCGACGACAGACGACAACGATCGCTAGCAACCATGGGACACAAGTCTGTCACGTTGCGGGCGGTGATCCCTGACAGCGTGAGGCTCGGCGCGAATCCTCACGACGCGAACGAAGCGACCGCAACCCAGACCGATCCCTCACCAACCGCGAGTGTGTCCCATGGGTTGGCGGGGTAGATGAGAGTCCCGAGCGAAATCGGCTTGGCCACCGTCTGGGAGTCCGGGTCGACATGAAGCACGGTCCCCCCGGAGGTCGCGACCCAGACAGCTCCGTCTCCGGCCAGGACGTTGCTGCCTTCCTCGCGACGGCCGAGCGGCACGCTCCCCACGACGCGCTTGGTCGTGGAGTCGATCCGCCACAGGGACGCAGGGGCCAACAACCAGACTGCACCCGCGCCGACTGCCATGCGATAGCGCCAGCCAGAGCTTTCGCCGATTCGTCCGAGCGGGAAGGTCTCGACGACGGCGTTCGTCTTCGGGTCGATCCGTTCGATCGTGTCGAGCTCGTAACCGGTGATCGCCCACAGCGCGCCTTCGCCATGCGCGATCGTCCAGACGGGAGTTGGACTTCTGCGCACGGTGTCGACCGACCTCGTGGCAGCGTCGATGCGGATGAGCTTTCCCGGCGGGCAGGCGCAGGCGAACACCGCATTCGCGGCGACCTCCATGTTGGCCGCCCAGCGGCCACCGCCCTGGGGGAGGAGGACCGTATCGACGACGTCGTTGATGGCGGGGTCGACCCGCAGCACGGCCGAGTCGCTGAGGACCCAGACGCTTCCCGCACCCACGTCCACATCCTTCGGCGCTACGCCGAGTCCGATTGTGCGTACGACCTCCAGGGTTCTCGGATCGATCCGCAAGAGGGTGCGGTCGTCGCGATTGCCGACCCAGACAGAACCTTCCCCGACTGCAGGCCCGGTTGGTCTCCCACCGACGGGGATCTCGCCGACAACCGTGTCCGTTTCAGGATCGATGACAGCGACGGAGTCGCCTGCGAGCACGACGGGCTTGCGCGCGCCATCCGACGAAGAGAGAGCGGCCGCCACAAGAGCGGCCACGATCGCGAGTACAAGCACGGCGCCGGCCGCGAAGACCCAGCGGGTCGGGAACCGCCGCTGCCGGACGGTCTCGGTCCACTCCTCTTCTCGGACCCGCGGCGCCTCCGAATCAGGCGCCTCGAGCGACGCATCGTGACGAAGGATCGCTCCCTCCAACTCCTGCAGGCGGTGACCGGGATCGATCCCGAGCTCCTCGCTGAACGTTCGCCGAGCGCGGCGATACGTTTCGAGCGCCTCTGCCTGGCGACCGCCCCGGTAGAGAGCAAGCATCAGCTGAGCCCGCAGGCTTTCACGGTAGGGATGTGCGGCGACGAGAGTCTCGAGCTCGGCGACGAGCGAGTCCTGGCGTCCGAGCGCGAGGTCCGCTTCGATCCGGGCCTCGAGCGCGGTCAATCGGAGCTCGTCCAGACGAGCGATCTCGGACTGGGCGAATGGCTCGAATGCGAGGTCTGCAAGCGGGGGGCCTCGCCAGAGTGCGAGGGCCTCCCGAAGCGTCGACGAAGCTTGCTCCGCCTCCTCGGCCGCGAGCTCCCGTCGGCCGCGCCCCAGTAGAGACGCGAAGCGCCATGCATCCACGCTCTCCGGCCGTACGCTCAACACGTAGCCCGTTGACTGCGTGTGCAGAGGCTGTCCGCCTCTTTCGTCGGTCAGGACTCGACGCAGCCTCGAGAGATAGACGCTCAGGACCGAGTTGACCGTCCTTGGGGCGGCGTCTCCCCAGAGCTCCTCGATGAGTCGCTCCCGTGGGACGGGCTCGTTCGCACGTGTGAGGAGAAGGCCCAGGAGGGCGCGTTGCTTGGGGCTACCGAGCGGGAGTGCTTGCTCGCGCCGGATGACTTCAAGCGGCCCGAGGATACGGAACTCGAGATCCGAATAGCCCTTCGTGGGTCAATGGTACGACCTTGTATTCGCTAACGAGAGGGTCCTCGGCCCGTTTGCTCGACGTATTAGTCTCGTTTAGCCGCCGTTGTGTCTGGGGCTCGATCGTCGTTGCGTGAGCATTCTCCCGCGCCTCGAATTCTCATACGGGCTGGCTCTGGCACTCCACCTCGCGCTCATCCTCGTACCGAGCGCAACTGCGTATGAAGTCCCGAGCGAGTTGAAGGAGGTCGCGCACGTCTACTCACTGGGGGCAGGAGAGGTTCGCTGCCCTTCGCGCGCCGAGTGGGACGCGGACTGGGCGTCGTCGTTCAGCTGGGCGTACACGAACGTCCGCGAGGACTACACCGTGCTCGGGCCCGTCGTGTGCGCGGGGGCGCGCGGTGTGGGTAGTGCCGACGTTCCTCTGTGGCAACAAGCTCTCGGCGCGCTGGTTCTCACGCACGAGGCCTTCCATCTTCGCCACTGGCGGTTCCGGCGGAACGAGGGGAAGGTCGAGTGCCAGGCTCTCGCCAACTTCAGGGACGCCACACAGCGACTGGGAGCGACGGCCGCACAAGCCGAGGACCTCTATCCCTATGCGCTGGCGTTGCACGGCTACAAGGTCAGGCTCTTCCCCCAGTACCGAGATCCGACGTGCGTCATCCCGCCCTGGGAACCGCCGACGACTACAGGATGACCCGCCCGCCACGGCGACGCACCGTCATGCGAGCCCGAATCGAAAGCTCAGGATCGGCCTGCTGGCCGACGCGCGTCTCCAGTCCTCGCGCGCACGCGCGGCACACCACCCCGGCGGACATGGCTGATGTGTTGGGGCCTGATGCAGGGGCGATCGCACGACCAGCGCGAGGCATGCAGGCGTCAAGTGTCTATCCCGGAGCCTCCACCATCGCGCTGCCACCGCCGCGCCGTGTCGGCTCGGCCGCAGCCAGAACCCGGCCGTTGCCGAGGAACTCGATGCCGGTGACCGCGCCGATCTCCGGCGTGGTCGAGAACGGCTGGAGGTACTGACTCGCGAGCTGCTGCCCGAGCGTCGAGCTGACGAACGCGGGCTCGGCCACCGTGGTCGTCGTGTTCCGCTGGCTCGCGCGCGGCTCGGCGATCGCGTCCGGCAGCGTCGCGCCGAGGTCGAGCCGGTCTAGCAGGATCTGGAGCACGGTCGTGATGATCATCGAGCCGCCGGGGGAGCCGAAGGCGAGCAGCGGCTCGTCGTCCTCGAGCACGATCGTCGGGCTCATCGAGCTGCGCGGCCGCTTCCCGCCCTCGACTTTGTTCGGATGCGACGGCGAGCCGAAGTCGAAGTCGGTCAGCTCGTTGTTGAGGAGAAAGCCCCAGCCGGGGACGACGATGCCGTTGCCGCCGATCGACTCGATCGTGAAGGTGTACGAGACGACGTTGCCGTCGCTGTCGGAGACGGTCAAGTGGGTGGTGCCCCCGCCGGTGAGGGCTGTCGCCGCCGCCTGTCCCGGTGTGTTGTGGGGGTGCGGGTTGCCGGGCGCGACGGGGCTCGGCGTCGCCTGCGTCGGGTTGATCAGCGCACGTCGCTCGGCGGCGAAGGAGTCTGACAGGAGCCCAGTCAACGGTACTGGGAAGAAGTCCGGGTCGGCGAGGAACGCGCCGCGGTCGGCGAACGAGAAGCGGGACGCCTCGATGAAGAGGTGGAACGCGCGCGCGCGGTCAGCGGGGGAGAGCGTGAACCCCTCGAGGATGTTCAGCGCCTCGCCGTCGGTCGAGCCGCCGCTCGAGGGAGGCCCCATGCCGTAGACGTCGAGGCCGCGGTAGGAGACCTTCGTGGGCATGCGCTCGGGCGCGACGTACGTGTGCAGGTCGCGCATCTTCATGACGCCCGGGCGCCAGACGTGGTTGGCCGTCGGCGTCAGCGGCGGGCTCTGCACGGCGTTCACCATGGCGTCGGCCACGGCGCCGCGATAGAAGCCGTTGGCGCCGAGGTGCGCGACCCGTTCGTAGGTCCGCGCCATGTCGGGGTTACGGAGGGTCGTGCCGACGTCGCGCGGCGTGCCGTCCGGGTCGAGGTAGAGGGCGCGCGTGGATGTGATGTCGTCGAAGAAGTCGACATTGCCCTGAATCTGGCCGAAGAAGATCTGGTCGACGAGGAAGCCGTCGCGGGCGATCTCGATCGCCGGCTGCAGTGCCTCTCCCAGCGACATGGTTCCGTAGCGCTGCAGCGCCTCGTCCCACCCTTCGACGGTTCCCGGGACGCCAGCGGAGAGGCCGCTCCAGCGCGCCTCGGCGAACGGGAGTGGGGTGCCGGTAGCGGGATTGATGAACGACCCGGGATGCATGGCGGTGGGGGCCGTCTCGCGATGGTCGATCGTCGTGACCTTGCCGCCTGCGGTGCGGATGACCATGAACCCGCCGCCGCCGATGCCGCACGAGAATGGCTCCACAACGCCGAGCACGGCCGCAGCGACCACCGCGGCGTCGACGGCGTTCGCCCCGTTACGCAGCGCCTCGACGGCCGCCTGCGTGGCGAGCAGGTCGACCGTGGCGGCCGCGCCTCCGGTCCCTTCGGCGGTCGGTGTCTGCTCCGCCTGCGTCTGCGCGATGCCGGCCGCCGGAAGCGCCAGCAACCCCACGACGACGAGCAGAACGATGGACGGGCGGATCCAGGAACGTGGCACCGTCACTCCCCCTCAATTGTCGACCCTCTGGGTGGCCCGATCGTAACGCGTGCCGCTTGCGCCGCGCACAGGTGACGCCAGTAAACGTGATCTCGTGAAAACAAGATCGCCGCAGAGTCGCGCGAGGCGGCCTACTCGGGCTCAGTCGGTATGTCGGAGGAGGTAGAGCCGGACTCGCTTGGCCGTTGTCCGGGTGCCGGCGCGTTACCGGGCGTAGGACTCCGATCAGCAGGCTCCTGGTCGTCTTCGAAGTCGCCAGCTTCTGGCTGATTGCCGTCCTCTTCACCATCTGGGTCAGTGCTGTACATGGGATCCGTCATGAGCTCGCGATTGCCCCGAGACGACCGAACGCAAACGAGACGTATCGCCGACTACCTGATGCAAGGAGCGCCGGGGGAGCGCCGCGACGGGCGTGCCCTAGTTCAGCCCGCCCGCCTCGAGCTCGCGCTCGCCAGACTCGCCGTGACCTTCGCGACATCCCCAAGCTCGGCGTGCCCTCGCCCAGAGAACCTCCTTCGAAGTCAGGTGCGTCGTCGCTTCCAAGCGCCACCTCACTCCCTTGAGGGGTTCTTGAGGTCGGGCCGTTTACTCCATGCCCCGCCGTGGAACAAATTCGGCCAGAGGGAGCACGCGTTCGTGGCGGCGGTCTGGCCCAACCCATGCTCGCTGCTTCCTCGACTCATTTGAACTGCGGACAGGGGGAGTGAGATGGACACGAGGGACAAGGCCGTATCGCTGCTCGGCTACCTGCTGTTGGTGGCGATGGCCGTAGCGGTGATCGCCGGCGTGATGGCGAGCTTCTGAGGAACCCCGAGACATGGCTGCTCATCCTCATCGTCGCACCGACATCAACATGACCACCGATGAGCGCCGTTCCTACGTGCGCTGGTGGATCGAACGCTCGGGGCTCACACCCGCGCAGATCCGCGAGGTCGCGACGGGCATCTGGGCGGACCGGCTTGTCGACGGCACGCATGGATCGCTCGACGGGTCGTCTCGGGATGCTGGTTCACAGCAGGCGACGACCGTCCTACCGGGTTTCCTCTTTCGGAGCGCGACGGGCTCGGAGGCGTCCGACGTAGCGGGCGATTCGTAGCCGCTCCGTGTACAGCGTCCGAAGCCGACGGAGCTCGAGCCGGTTGAGAGCCGGCCAGCGTTGAAAGAGCGGTGCGAGCTCGTCATCGCGTAGCGCCCGTTGCTCGGAGAGCTCAGCAGGTCCCATCACAGCGAGGTCGTCGGGACTTTCATCAGCCATTGCTCTTGTTCGGGGAAACGGAGGCGACTGCGCATGCGGGAGAGTGAACGAGGGGTAAGCCCACTCCCCCGCAAGCCCAAAGCCCCCGAAGGTCGCCGTTTGCCGTCGCTTTTCGCCTCGAAGGTGCGGCGCAGATACCCGTGTGCTCGCACCGACAAACCGGCTTCTCATCGGATTCTTACGAGAAGTCGCTTTTCGATTCGAGACAGGAGGGTACGGACTAGGTGACACCTCGAAAGGGAGGCGAAATGGCCCATAACATCACCATCGTCGAGGCATGGACGTACCATGACCCCACTCTCGCGACGAGCCTGACGAAGCAGCAGATCACGGGCTACGACGTCGAGGCAATCGACGGCTCGATCGGCAAGATCGACGACGCCACGCTCGAGGCTGACTCGGGCCACCTCGTGGTCGACACCGGCCCCTGGATCTTCGGCAAGAAGGTCATGCTCCCCGCGGGCGTCCTCAAGAACGTCGACCACAACGATGAGAAGGTGTTCGTGAACCGCACGAAGGACGAGATCAAGAACGCACCGGAGTTCGACGACTCGATGCGGAACGACGAGAAGTACCGCACGGAGCTCGGGACGTACTACGGTCGCGGTGGCCGTGGGTTCCGCGACTGGGACTGAGCTTGACGAGCGCCGTCAGGAAGTAGCGAATGCACCGGTGGCGTCGGTTCCGGCTCGCAGCTTCGCTCCCTGAAGCTGCGCGCTGGAGCCGACGTCACTGGGTAAGCCATTAAATCCAGCGCTGACTACGGGCGACCGACAGCACGAGCACGGCGATGCCGAGCATCGCGGCGATCACGGCCCAGAACATCCACACGAGGTCGAAAAGGCCGACGCGGAAGTTCATACCCATGACCCCTGCAAGCACGGTCGAAGGCAGGAGGATCACGGTTACCAGCGTGAGCACCTTCATGATGTCGTTCGTCCGCTGTCCGAGGCGGGCGACCAAGAGGTCAAACGAGCCGCGAGTCGACTCCTTCGCTTCCCGCGCAGCATCCACCGCCTGAGCCACGCGCCTTTCGATGGCGTCAAACCGTTGCGCCGAAGCCTCGGTCGACAGCAGGTCGAGCTCGGGGTGAGCCAGGGCGACGATGACCTCACGGTGCGGAGAGAGGGCACGTCGCAGCGTCCCGATCGCGCGGCGGAGCTCGACCAGTCGCGCCAGGTCGTCGGAGACGTTCTTCGGGACGTTGGACATGACCCTCGCATCGAGCTCCTCGAGCTCCTCCTCGATCTCCTCGAAGGCACGGAAGTAGCTGGTCACGACCCACTCGACGGCCGCGGCGACAAACGAGGGTGAGTCGAGGGCACCGGCGCGACTGCCGCCTTCTGCACGCTCGCGGAACTCCTCGAGCACTTCGATCTCCGCTTCATGAGCAGTCACGACCCAGTTCGAGCCGAGCACGCATTCGAGGGGGCGGAGGACAGGTTCACCCTCCTCGCTACTGGCCACGTACAGCGTCACATGCATGTGCTCGCCGTGATCCACCAGCGATCGCTTGGCTCGGCTGCTCGAGCAATCTCGTGTGCCTGCTCGTCGGCGAGACCGAGCGCCTCCTGCACCGCCGCGACTTCCTCCTCGGTCGGGTCGCGCAGTGCGACCCAGACCATCGCGTTGTCGTGGAGCCCCTTGAGTGCCTGCTGGCAAGTCCTTCTCTCGCCTGGAGTCTTGTTCGTCGAACACGAAGACCGTGATCATCTCGCCTGTTTCCAGAGACCGAAGCGTTTCCCTGTCCGCTTGCGGCAGCGGCTACGAAGCGCCCGCAATCGAGCTCCCGCTCCTCAAGGCTCGCCGTACTCCGGAGCGCCAAGCCGCCGTAGAGCCCTCGAGCTACTTCTTGATCCCAACTGCGAGGATGAACACTGCTGCGCCGATGAGAAGCACCGACGAAAGAACAACTCCCGTCAAGAAAACGCACCCCCTCTATTCCATACGTGAGCCTCGCTAGCCCGCGTCCCAGACGCTCTGTTCTCTATTTCGACTTGCCCGATACGCACTTCCCGAAGGCGTTCTTCAGGTTGTGGTTCGTCCCGTACTTCTTGGCGAAAGCTTCGAGACCGATGGACGCTCGCTCCGCCTTGCACGCCTTCGCTGCCGCACCGGAGTCCTCGTCCTTCTCGTCCTTGTCGTCCTTCATGCCCTTTGACTTGCCGGACACGCATTTACCGAAGGCATTCCGCTTGTTGTGGTTCGTGCCGTACTTCTTGCCAAACGCCTCGACGCCGAGCGAGTTGCGCTCCGCGTTGCACGCTTTCTCGGCCTCACTCTCAGCGGACTGCGACTGAGCCGTGGTGGCGGGCTTCGGCTTGTCCTGGCTGGGTGAAGCGGCGCTCGCCACCGGTATTGCAACGATCACGGTCGCGGCTGCCGCAATGAGCCACTTGGTCATCCACGTCCTCCCCCTTGAGTTGCTGATCGAATCATCCTCGAGATCGCAGCGTCTTGCGAGTCTCCCGCATCCGGGACGTGGTGGTGTCCACACCTGGTGCCCCTGCCTCGAGCCCATACCTCCGTCGGCTAGCGATCTGGGTCTAGCTCTGCGACGTCCGGACGAGAAGGCTTATCCGGCGATCAGCGTGAATGCTTGGTCTGCGCGATCGTCACGACCAGCGGGGTGCATGGTGACGATGAACGAGCCGCCCGAGCCGTTTCGCACGGTCGCGTACGAGTCGTCCACCACGGCGCTGGCGACGGCGCTCGCCCCAGAGATCCCGACGAACCGCACCTCGAAGACGCCGGCCTCGACACGACGCGCCTGGACGCCCCTGCCGGTGCAGTTGAACTTGCGGGCGAACAGATTGTTGGCGCTCGTGAACTGGTCGGGGAAGTTGGCGATGCCCTGACTCGCGATGCCCGTAACGGTGGCAATCCCACGGATGGCCCCGTTGGCGCACCGCTGCTGCGCGACGCTTGGGCTCTGGATGCGTTCGCCCACCGCGAAGGCGGAGCCTCCAAGTGCGAAGAAGAGCGCGATGAGGGCGATTGCTGTGCTCGGTGTGATCGAAGGAAGTGTGCGTTTCATGAAGGCTCCTCTCGGGGGCGATGGGCGCACGTTAGATTCCGCGCGCTCTTGACGCTTCCTTGCCTGGTTCTCACGACGATCAGGGGAACCCAAAATGCAGTGGTGCGGCGTTCGACCCCGCCGCACCACCGACTCAGTCACACGCGCTGTTCCCCCCAGGAAAATCAGTCGTCGTCTTCTTGATCGTTGGCTGGCTTCGCCGGGTGGGCGATGACCTTGGATGCCGTCAACGATGGCTTCGCGTTGTCCTTGAGGTCGGCCTTGCAGACCTTCGCCTGGACGAGGACGCGGTCGCCAACGTCGAGGTCGCCGATCTCCGCCTTGCCCTGACGGCGAACCTTCGTGGCGGGGTTGACCGTGACGTCGGTTGATCCCGTGCCCTCGACATACGCACGGCCCCACCGATTCGCGCTGGTCACGTCCACACTCAGAGGAGCTCCCGTGAGCTTGCCCTTGAGCACGACCATCACCTTCGGCTTGCAGTTCGGGCCGGTCGTATCCGGCTTTCCTTTTCCTTCGGGCGGAGCGGCGACGGCCGAGGACACGATCAGGCCGGCAAGTGCCAGCCCTGCGACAAGCAGCTTGATCTTCATGAGAGGTCTCCTACGCTCGCGGGATGTGCTCCAGTAGTCACGAGATGCACGAAAGACCGAAGACTTGCGAACTCATCCGGGGGATTCATGTGCGAGCTTCGCCAGCCCCTCGATGGAGAGCAGCCTTCGGCGCTCCTCGGTTATGAGGCCCGTACTCCCGCACTCTTTGCAGCCAGGAGCGGAGCCCAAGCACGTCGGGCACTCCATGAGTCGAGCGAGCATCAAGCTCTCCTCCCAGTCGTGGTCGGGCCATACGGCCTGCAGGAGCATCCTGAACGGCTCCTCGCCCTCTTCGATGAGCTGGCGAGCAGCCATGCCACGCTTCATCAGCTCCCTGTCGTACTTCTCACCCATTCGCCGCATCCATAAGACGCAGTAAGTGGCGACAACTTGCGCGATGCAAGAGGGAGCCCAGCTGCTGCGTTGGCTCATACTTCAGCGCGCCCGCCTCGAGCTCGCGCTCCACGATTCGCAAAGGCAGGGCCGCGCGACGTCTCGAACTCCGTCACGCGCCGGATCTCTCCTACGCACCCGGCCTCGCCGACGATGACGCGCTCGACCTCGGGCGACAAGCTGGCCGTCCCGGACTAGTCCAGTGCCGTCCCGTAATGAAATTCGCGCGTGGCGGCGCAGGAACGGAAGCGGACTGAGCGAGGTTCGCGAAGCTTCCGTCGGGCCAATCTGTCAGGATCGCCTGCCAATGCGGCGTGATCCGGATGGCAGCCCGCGGCCGGCTCGAAACTGGTTTCTACTTCTCGGCTTCGTGCTCTGCCTCGAGTTCTGGGTCGTCGTGACGAGCTCGGTCGCACACACTTTCTAACTCCAAGGCCCTAAGGCCCATGTAGTGCCGGTCAACGACGAACAGTTTCAATCCTTGCTCGAGCAGGTGCGAGACCTGCACCAACTTGCCGATGAGATCTCGCGCGAGAAGGTGCGCTTCGACGCACATGTGCGTGCGCGGTTGATTTGGGACGACCGCAAGGCGCCGCCACTTCCGCGCGACCAGCGCGACCTCGCGGATGTAGTGGTCGACGTGCTCTCGAAGCCACGCCTCTCCTCCTCGCAATCGCGACAGCTCTATCGGGTCTTCTTCGGACGCTGAACCCCATGTGCACGTCGATTCGCAGAAGCGTAGAGTCGCCTCCGTAGTCGGTGGGGTTCCTCCTCACTCCCAAGAGCCTCGGCTTCCCCCGGGGCTCTTCTTCTTGGTCAGCGAAGTTTGACTCTCTGACAGTCAGGGCACCCTCGCTCATCAGAATTCGGGGGAGGGGTAAGACCTGCGGTCTGGTGATCCCTCCCGGTGGGTCTTGACGGCGACCCCTCTCCCGAGGAATGTCTGAAGGGGATTGAGGATCTGAAGGGGGATTGGGATGAGCACGGACGGACTTGCTTCCGGCGAGCAGCTGCCTGTGCCGAGGCGGCGTGAGCCTGCCTTTGGTCACGAGGGACCGCCACCCGAGGTCGAGGCTGAGAAGGAGACTCACGGGCCGCTTGATCGCCGCACGGAAGCGATCCTGGGCCTCGCGATCGTGACGCCCGTCGTTGCCGGTTACGGCGTGATCGGATACGGCATCTACGCGCTGGTGGGAGGGATGTGATGACCGGCGTTTGGGTCGCTGCCGCTGTCCCGGACGAGGTTCTTGACCGAGAAGGCGTAGTGGTC
This sequence comes from uncultured Gaiellaceae bacterium, assembly GCA_963787855.1. Lineage (GTDB taxonomy): Bacteria > Actinomycetota > Thermoleophilia > Gaiellales > Gaiellaceae > GMQP-bins7. Next base: position 230,980 of record CAWBER010000003.1, on the reverse strand, counting down.
TGCTTTGTTTTTGTTCGACCCCGTGGAGACGCCACGGCGCCCGACTTCGAAGGCGATACCGGCGCGGCGCACACCGAGCGCCGGCTAGCGAACCTCAGCTGCGATCTCTACGCCAGCCGTAGGCAGTTCGCTCGCCCGCCTCGACTTCGCGCTCGCCAAGCTCGCAGTGACCTTGGCGACATCCCGCAGGCTCGGCGTGCCCTCGCTGAGATAGCGCACGAGCCACCGCCTCGCCGCCCGGCTCGGCCTTCGGCGATCCCCCTCACGCCTCGAGGGGATCGATGCTCCTATCTTCGGCGCAGGCCAACGCCCATTCGGCGCAGATCGCCTCTACCCACTCTGTGGGTGAACCAGCAAGCGTGACGCGCACCTGGTGGATTACGCCCTCAAAGTCTCGACCGTAATCCTGGTGGCGCTCCGCAGTGATCGTCATCTGAGCGCCGGCTCCGCCGTGGCGAAGAGCCAGAGCAAGTCGATCCAACTCAGCTTGCGTCGCTTCCCGCCCGGACAAGATACCGAAGTTCACAATCACGTCCGCGTCCTTGGCGAACGCGATGGGGAACTCATTGCGGTCCATCGCCATGAACGCAGTCTTCCCGTCTGCCGACGGACCTAACCCGCCTACGGTCGCGCGAAGCATCGTGTTGCTCTAGGGCTCGCCCTGAAGCGTTTGAACTGCGGGACGACGCGGGTAGGCCTACGAAGCACCCAGTCGACACCCTAAGGAGGAGTCATGGGAACCAAAGTCCACGAGGTAATGACCGATCGCCCGCGAGCCGTGACGCCGGAGACGACGGTCTCCGAGGCTGCGCAGCTCATGAAGAGCGAGGACATTGGGTCGCTCCCCATTCTCGATGGAGAGCAGTTGGCGGGCATGGTCACGGACCGAGACATCGTCCTTCGCGCGATCGCCGAGGGGAAGGATCCGCGCGGGATGCCGGTTCGCGAGATTGCGAGCCGGGAACTGGTCAAGGTTCACGCCGATGAGGATCTTTCCAGTGCGCTTCAGCTGATGGCAAGCCAGCAGGTTCGGCGACTTCCTGTCGTGGACGACGACGGCAGGTTGGTCGGGATCTTGGCCCAGGCGGACGTAGCACTTGAGGCAAAAGAGAAGGACGTCGGCGACATGGTCGAGGAGATCTCGAAGTCACCGACTGGTCCGCGGCTGTAAGTCTCGTCGTAAGGCCTCGGTCGGTTCTGAGGATCGGGGCCTTTCTACTCTGAAGCGGCGCGATCGTCGGTCCGGCGAAGCGCCGCAGCCCTCTTGAAAACAGGTTCGAGCCAAGCAGCGAGGAACGCGATCTCCCCGAGGGCGTCGCCGAGGTACACACGGGATTCGGTCTGGGATGCGCGCACACTGGCGAGCCCGAACGCAATGCAACTCGCAGCCCCGAGAACGATCGTCTCCGGTTCCTGCGCCCGCCTTCGAACAGCCACGCCCAGCGAGGCGCCGATGGCAATGGCCAACGCCCCGACGGTTTGCACCAGCCAGTAGTCCTCCTTCGGCCCTGTGACACGCTCGAAGGACCGGCGATGCGCGAGCGACCAGACGCCAGTCGCCACTAGATAGGGGGCGTACAGACTCCTGAGCGTCGACGCGTAGTGCATCCTCACGTCCTACCCGCGGCGACTGAGAAAGAACCGTTCGAGCTTGTCGAGTGGCTTACGCGAGTCGGCCGAGCACGGCGCCGAAGAACGCGTGGCGCCAGGTGGCCTGCCCGAAGGCACGCGGGTTCGTAAGCAGTGCAGGCACGCCCGACTCGCCGCGCGCCGGGTGGAACCGATCGACGAAGTATGTGAGCGGATACAGAGCGACGTGCTCTGCAAGTGCCATTGCGACCGCGAGTCGGCGCGGGTCGAGAGACACCCGTTGTCTTATTTCGTAGAAGGCTAGACCGAACACCGCTCCGTTCACCGCGTGGATTCCGAATCCCGCGCCCTCGGACTCGAGCGCAGCTCTAGAGGCGCCGCATTTCCTGTTCCCTGCGGCTCATCTCTGCACCGATTCCCATCTTTGCGATGACCCAGTAGCGGGGTTCCCGCCGGACGACGTACTCGATGTCGGCACTTACGTGCTCGTCCGAAGGCGCGACGAAGAAGTACGTCGCCTCGGCTCGGACCGCTTCGTACTCTGCAACGGTCATCTGTACGGGCTGCGCACACGTCTCGTCTGCGCACTCGCATACCCACGCGGCAGACCTCGGTTGAACCCGCAGGTGATGGTCTTCGATTCGCTCGTTGAGTTTGCGAAGCACGATCTCGTTCCTCGCCTTGCGAACCGCATCGGCTTCATCGCCGAGCCGCGTCTTCGGGTCAGACACGGTTACGTGCCCTGATCCTCGTGGTCTCCGTCGCCCTTGGGATCGCTCTCCGGGTCAGGCCCGCGGTAGCCGGGCGCAGCTTGACCCCGTGCGTCGCCAGCGGGGAGCTCGTCGAAACTCTCCGGTCCCACTGCAGCCGACGGCTCGTTCCGTGATCGTGCCTTGTCCGCCAGCTTGTCCAGGTAGTCGCCGACGTCCTTCGCCTTGGTTGCCAGGGCACTCAGGACTTCCGGTGAGCGCTCCTCCGCTCCTTCCTTCAGGGACGTGAGCCACTCCTCGATCCGGTGGTCGTAGCGCTTGAGTCGTGACTCCTCCCATCAGTTCCTCCTTTTAGGTCACGCGTCTGTACCCGGACGCGAGCCCGACTCAAACTCGCCGGCTGGGTAAATCCCGAACAACGTGAGTCAGGGCAATAGTTTGCGAAAGCGGGGGTTGCGATGATCCGCGACGTTCGCCGGCACGGTGCGAGCACGGTCAGGCTTGAAAGCGTGGCGCGCTTGAACAGAGGGTGGGCGCAAGCCGTGTGGCGCCCAGGGATCGTCGAGGTGCAAAGATCCGCAAGCGTTAGCGCTCGGCGAGATCGCGGTCGGGGCTCGGCTCGGTAGGCTGAACATGCCGTGATCGTCGCGCTCCATGTCGCAACGGGCGCTGCCGCGGGCGCTGCGAGCGGGTCGCGACTCAAGGCGCTACTGATCGGGCCGGTCCTCCACCTCGCGGGCGATCGCCTGCCGCACGAGGACATCCACTCGGCGCGGTTCGAGATCGGCAGTGGTCTCGCGGGCCTCTCTCTCCTTGCCGTGCGGCGCGGTCCGTTCGAACCCGCCACGCTCGGTGCGGCGGCAAGCTCTGCCCCTGACCTCGAGCATGTTCTTCCGTTTCTACGTCCGGGAGGACGAAAGCTCTTTCACGACCGTCTCGGCTGGCATCGCGCCGGACGTTTCCCCGTCTACCTGCAGCTTCTCCTAGCCGGCGGAATCCTCGCTGTGCTCTCGATGCGCAGGTAGCCAGTCAGGACACTCCCACCGCCAGCGAGGCGGCGAATCGACGACGTTGCGGCTACAGCTCGTTGTCACTGGGCGGACCCGGATCTTCGGGCGGCAGTTCAGGTGGTCGGGGATCGGGAGGCGCCTGAGGATCTGGAGATGGCTGTACATCCGGTGGCTCAGGTCCGAGGATCGGCTCCGGAAACAGGTCGGGGCTGGGAGGCTCGGGGTCGGGACAGGAACGCCAGGTCCGGGCGCGCTGTCGTGTTGGGGTCGTCCACACCAGGGCTATGCCCGCTCCCGCGTTGAGAGAAACGAACAGAGGGTCGTTTCTTGGCACACCGGAGCCTCAGCACCCCGCAGCGGACTTCTCTCCTCGAGAGATCTCGAAGGAGCGGCCCGTGCCCCGCCGCGAAGTGGGAGAACCGCTCCTTCGATTCGTTCGCAGGCTTCTCGCTACCGGAGGGCGCGAGATGCAGAGCGAGGCTACGACATCCGGTGGCTCGGTGCAGTACGGGACTGTCGCGCCGAGCTCGGCGCAGGATCGAGTCTGAAGACCGCGCCCGTTCCGGACGTGACGTAGACGCGATGGCCATCGTCGACGCCGAAACCGGTGAGCGCCCGCACCTCGAGGCCGAGGTCTTCAGCGGCGGTTATGCGGCTGCCCTCGATGGTCGTGGCAGTGATCCTCCCACTGCAGAGATCCCCGTACAGGAACTTCCCATCAAGCGCGGCGATGCGCTCATCGCGGGCAACCACTCCCCCGATGATCGCGCAGGTGCCATTCTCATGCGGCAGCTCGAGCGCGGGCGCGACCGGAGCAGCGCACGAGGCGGATGTGTCGAAGACGACGGTGCCTTCGAAGCATGGCCAACCGAAGTTCTGGCCCGAGGTGCCCCGTGGGATCACGTTTATTTCCTCGCGGGCTGTGCTCCCAACGTCGCCAATGATCATCAACCCAGTCTCGTCGTCGATCCAGAAACGCCAGGGATTGCGAAGTCCGTAGGCGAAGATCTCCGACCGAGCGCCGTCGACGCCGACGTAGGGGTTGCCCGGCGGGATTGTGTAGGGGTCGCCCATCCGCGGGTCGATGCGGAGGATGTTGCCGAGCAGCTCGTCCCGCCGCTGAGCGTAGAACCCAGGCGTATGGAGACCTCCTGGATCGCCGTCGCCGACCGAGGCATAGAGATAGCCGTCGGGGCCGAACTGGAGCATGCCTCCGTTGTGGTTCTCGTAGGGCTTGGGGATGGCAAGCAGGCGTCTCTCCGACGACGGCTCGACCTCGTCGGGGCTGAAACCGCTACGACGAAACTCGGAGACGACAATGTCGCCGTAGGGGCCCTCGCGCTCGTTGTAGTAGGCGTATAGACGACCACTTTGGGCATAGTCGGGCGAGAAGGCGATCGAGAGCAGTCCCGACTCGCCGGAGGCCGTCACGCGACCCCGCAGATCGAGAAACGGGCGTTCGAGGGTCTGTCCCCTCGCCACGATGCGAACGGCGCCGGTCTGCTCGACGACGAAGATGCGCTCGCCGTCGCCCGGGGGCGAGATCACGAGGAGCGGCTGGTCGAAGGTTCCGATTCGCGCCAGCGAGGCGGATCCCGAGACCGTTATCGGAGGCTCCTCCGGTTCGGGCCGCACCGCCGCCTTGCCAACCGTGAACCTGCCCTTCATGCCGAGCTGAGCGTGTCCGCTCACACTGCAGAGAAACTGGAACGCACCCTTGCGCGGGAAGGTCATGGCGATTGTCTGGCTGCGGCCGGGGCGAAGCTTTCGGGTGCGCTTCCCCTTGACGACGAAGTCGTGGATCGTTTGGCCACGATTGCGAACGACGAAGCGGACGTTCGAGCCGGTCGGAACCCTGAGCCGAGAGAGCTTGAACCCGTAGTCCCGCGCGTCGACCCGAACGGTCAACTGCGCTTGCGGCCCGGCCGGCGCGGAGCCGACCAGTATGGCCGCGATAGCCCACATGAAACCGAACCACGCTACAAAGCGACAGGCGAGCTCGGAGCCGGCCATCGGCTTGAGGATACGCATCGGCACGCGCGCCGAAACTCGTCACTGATGGCAACTCAGCGAGTTGGCAGCCCCCGGCTGCATGACGTCGCCACACGCACGCGACTCACCTCTTGACCCGAGGCGTCCCGGTCCACGTCGTCGCCGCTCGGCTCGGGCACGCGTCGCCCGTGACGACGATGCGCGTCTACGCCCACGCCTGCCGAAGAGCGACACGCAGGCCGCCGAACTCACGGGGGCGCTGCTCGCGCGTTAGCAAGCGGTTTGCAGATTCGCCGCAAACCCGCATGCTAGAGCGGCGTCTCTAGAAGAGCTGGTTCTCGCCGCCGAAGATCGCCGACACCGAGTCGTCGGCGAAGACGTTCATGATCGTCTCGGCAAGCAAGCCGGAGACGGTGAGAACCGTAAGGTTCTCTGGCTGCTGGCGCGGGTCGATCGGCACGGTGTCGGTGACGACGATGCCCGTGATGTCGCTCCCTCCGAATCGACTCAGCGCGTCTCCGCAGAACAGCCCGTGCGTGGCGAAGACCCAGACGTCCTTCACGCCGTGCTCCTTCAGGGCGGCGACGTTCGCGAGCAAGGTACCGCCGGTCATGATCACGTCGTCTCCGACGATGGCGACCTTGTCGCGGACACGACCCGCGATCTCCGTCACCGCGGCCATGTCGCGACCCGGTCTGGTCTTGTGCATGATCGCGAAGTCGGCCTCGATCATCTCCGCGAAGCGAACAGCGAGTCGTGCCCGTCCGGCGTCAGGTGAGACCGAGACGACACCCTCGCCCGTCAGCCCGAGGTCGCGGAAGTGCCGCGCGAAGAGTGGGAGCGCGGTCATGTGGTCGACGGGAATCGTGAAGAACCCCTGAACCTGCCCGGCGTGCAGGTCCATCGTTAGGACGCGATCAGCGCCCGCCAGCTGGAGCATGTCTGCGACCAGGCGGCTCGAGATCGGCTCGCGCGGCTTCGCCTTCCGATCCTGCCGCGCGTAGGGAAACAGCGGCATGACTGCCGTGATGCGCTTCGCCGACGCGAGCCGCGCGGCCTGGATCATGAAGAGGAGCTCCATGAGGTTCCGGTCGACCGGCTCGTAGCTCGTCTGGAGGATGAACACGTCGGCTCCGCGGATCGACTCCTCGTACCGGCAGTAGGTCTCGCCGTTAGCGAACGTCTCCAGCTCGACCTCGCCCAGCTGCACGCCAAGCTGTTCGGCGATCTTCTGCGCGAGCTCCCCGTGGGAGCGGCCGGCGAACACCATCAGCCTCTTCTGTGGCGTGAGCGGGATGGCGTGGCCCGTGGTCATCGCGTCCTCCGGGATACCGCCGTCGAGGCCTGGCAGCGTCTGCTCAATCGTTCCGCTGTCCACCGCGTCCTTCCTTGTTGGTCTGTCGTGAGCGGGCGATGGCCAGTGCGCCCGGAGGTACATCCTCTGTGATCACGGAGCCAGCTGCAATCCACGCGTCGTCGCCGATCGACACCGGGGCGACGAACGTATTGTCGACTCCCGTCCTGACGTTGCTGCCGATCGTCGTCCGCTTCTTCACGCGCGTGTGCTCCTGGTTGGCCGTAACGTTCGCGGCGGCGATGTTCGTGTCGGCCCCGACCTCCGCGTCGCCCAGGTACGTCAGGTGCGGGACCTTCGTGCGCTCGCCGATGTGCGAGTTCTTCAGTTCCACGAACGTTCCCGCTTTCGCGCCTGCCTCGAGAACGGTGCCTGGGCGGAGGTAGCAGAACGGACCGACATCGACGTCTTCTCCGATCGTCGAGTCGACCACGACTGCATGCGGGCCGACCTCGGCGCGCGCCGCGATCCGCGTCGCACCGCGAATCACGGTGAACGGGTGGATGACCGCGTCGGCCTCGATGACGGCATCCGCGTCGATCCACGTGCTCGCGGGGTCGACGATCGTGACGCCGGCGAGCATGTGCTCCTCGTTGACCCGGTCACGGAGCGCCACGGCCGCAGCGGCCAGCTCGACTCGCGTGTTCACGCCTTCTGTCTCCACCGGATCGTCTCCCTTGTGCACTGCGACACGGTTGCCGTCTTCGACCAGGAGCGCGACCGAGTCTGTCAGGTAGAGCTCGCCCTGCACGTTGTGCGGCGTCAGCCGGTCGAGCACCGGCCACAACCTATCTGCCTGGAACACGTAGATGGACGAGTTGACCTCGTGGACGGCGCGCTGCGCGTCGGTCGCGTCCCGGTACTCGACGATTGCCTCGAGCCCACCCTGTGCATCGCGCAGCACGCGTCCGTACTCCTTCGCGTCCTCCGGCTCGAACGAGAGCACGGTTGCGGCCGCGCCTTCTTTGCGGTGTGTTTCGACGAGTTCGCGGAGGACGGTGGCGGTCAGGAGAGGCGTGTCGCCCGAGAGGACGAGCACGTCGTCGGCGGCGCCGTCGAGCATGGCACGGGCACTGCGGATGGCGTCTCCTGTGCCCAGCGGCTTTTCCTGGATCGCGAGCGGGACACCGTCGAAGGCGCTGCGCGTCGCGGGGGCGGCGACGACGACGAGCGGATCGACACCGAGCGCGCGCGCGGACTCGAGCACCCAGTCGACCATCCTTCTTCCGAGGATGGGGTGCAGGTGCTTCGGCACATCCGAGCGCATGCGCGTGCCGAGGCCGGCCGCCATGACGACGGCTCCGAGGGTCCTCTCACCGTTCGACGACACGAAGGCTGGGGCGCCAGGATTCGAACCTGGGATCACGGGACCAAAACCCGTTGCCTTACCACTTGGCCACGCCCCAGAGCGAGGGTCATCTTGCCACGAGCCGCGAGACGAGCGTGCGGCCCGCTGCGGCCAGTACCTCTGCGGCCCGCTGGGCCTCCTCCCGTTGCTCGAAGAGCCCGTAGACGGCTGGGCCGGCACCGGACACGTCTGCACGCAACGCGCCGAGCGAGCTGAGCTGCTGCGCGAGCGGCGATGCGCTAAGGTCGTTCGCGGGCAGGGCCGCGAGATCGCGTGCGGCGTCGATCGACGCGAGCACGCTGCGAACGGCGGCGGCTCGCTCCTCGAATCCGGCCGCTCCGCCTCGCGCGTCGAAGGCGTCGTACATGGCTGCCGTCGAAGCCTTCGTCACGCCGTGCGGCAGGACGACGACGACGTGGTAGTCGCCGGGAAGCACCACCGGCGACAGCTCGGTTCCGACGCCCGTTCCGAGCTGAGGTCCCTCGCGCAGAAAGAACGGGACGTCGGCACCCAGTTCCGCGGCAATCGCATGCAGGCGTTCCGGCGGGAGCGGCCGTGGTACGAGCGCATTCGCGAGGACGAGCGCCGCGGCAGCGTCCGCGCTACCGCCACCGAGGCCCGCGCCGACCGGGATCCGCTTCTCGATGTGAACGCGCCAGCGCGGCTCCATGTCCGCAGCCCGAGCCAGCACCTCGAGCGCCTCCCGCACGATCGTGTCGCCTGCGAACCCCTCGACAACGAGCTCGTCCGCCGGCGCGAGGGCGATGTCGTCATGGAGATCAATCCGCTGCAGGACGGTGACGACCTCGTGTTTCCCGTCGTCGCGAAGCGATCCCACGACGAGAGCGAGGTTGATCTTGGCGTACGCGCGCGCCTGTCTCATCCAAGACGCTCGGCCAGGCGCACGAACTCCGGCGGCTCGAGCTCCTCGGCGCGAACGCGCGTCGAGTGACCGATCGACGCGAGAGCTTCCTCGGCGCGAGCACGTTCGACCAGGCCGGCGAGGTCGACGGAGTTCGCGAGCGTCTTCCGGCGATGGGCGAATGCCGCCTCCACGATCGGCCTGATCTCGGCGATCGGCGCGACCGGCGCGCGCTCGAACGCGACGAGGGCGGAGTCGACGCGGGGTCTCGGACGGAACACGGTCGGTGGAACCGGATGGAACCCGACCTTCCGTGCCGCGAGCTGGACGAGGACGGAGACCGCGCCGTACGACTTCGTGCGCGGAGTCGCGAAGAACCTGTCCGCAACCTCGCGTTGCACCATGACGCACCAGCGATCGACCGAGTCCGCGTGCTCGAGCGTCTCGACGACGAGAGGCGTCCCGATGTTGTACGGCAGGTTCGCGACGAGCTTCGTCGGCGCCGGACTCAGCGCTGCCACGTCGATCGCGAGTGCATCGCCCCAGACGAGCTCGACGTTCGTCCTCTCACCGAGCGCGTCGCGGAGGGCGGGCTCCAGTGACCGGTCGACCTCGATCGCGTGCACGAGGCGCACGTGATCGGCGAGGTAGCGAGTGAGGACACCGAGGCCAGGACCGACCTCGAGCACGACGTCGTCCGGCGCGAGAGCGCTCAGGCGGCCGATGACGCCCACGATGTTCTCGTCGACGAGAAAGTGCTGGCCGAGTGCCTTCTTCGGCGCGACAGTCACGGCAGGGCGAATGCGGTCGCGGCGTTGGCGTGCGTCGCGGCGGCGAGCTCCTCGACGCTCTCGCCGCGCGCGCCGGCGAGCGCATGCACGGTGTGCGTGACGTTCGCGGGCTCGTTCGGCTTCCCGCGGACGGGCTGGGGAGCGAGGTACGGGCTGTCTGTCTCTACGACTATTCGGTCGCGCGCTACCTGCATCGCAGCCTCGCGGAGAGCCGCCGCAGTCCGATAGGTCGCGTTTCCGGCGAACGACACGTAGTACCCGCGCTCGACAGCTACCGGCACGAGCTCCGGCGACGAGAAGCAATGCAGGACGACCGTCCCGCCGAACATCTCGAGTGCGCGTGCCGTCTCGGAGTCGGCCTCACGATTGTGGATGACGACGGGTAGGCCGAGCTCGTCCGCGAGCTCGAGATGCGCGTCGAGCAACCACCGCTGCTGGGTGGGCGTCGCTTCGCGGCGCACGTTGTCCAGCCCCGTCTCTCCCACGGCGACAGCCTTCGGGTGGGCGAGGAGCTCACGCAGCTCCCCGATCCGCTCGGCCTCGGCGGTTCCTGCCTGATGCGGGTCGATTCCGAGCGCCGCGTAGACGCCGTCATGCGCATCCGCGATCGCCAGGGCGGCGCGGCACGAGTCGATGCCGGTTCCGATCGTGACGATCCGCGTCACGCCCGCCGCGCGCGCCCGGTCGACAAGCGCCGCTGCATCGTCGGCGCACGCCTCGAGGTGCGCGTGCGAGTCGGTCAACGTGCCGCCGCGGCCTGCATCCGCGCAAGCTCATCGGCGACGACGTGCTCCGGATCGAGCTTGGTGAAGAGCGGCTTGGGATCACGTAGCACCTGCCCCGCAGGAAGCGCGCTGGGCTCCCAGCGACCGCTCCAGCTCGCGTACTCGCCGGTCAGTACGACGTGTCCGTCGTCGCCCTCGCCGACCGATTCCAGCGTGAGTGGGCCGGCGATGACGTCCTCGTATCCGAGCATCTCGTGAAGGCGCTGAGCGGAGAAGGGCAGGAACGGAGTGAGCATCACCTTGAGGTCGTCGATGGCCCTCAGCGCGACGTGGAGGATCGTCCCGGCCCGTTCGCGGTCTCCGTCGAGCTTCGCCCACGGCGCTTGCTCGGCAACGTACTGGTTGCCGAGTGCGGCGAGTCGCATTGCTTCCTGCAGGGCATTACGGAAGCGAGCTGCCTCGATGAACGAGCCGACGCTGTCGAAGCCGCCGTCGATCTCGCGGAGCAGCGACTCGTCCTCGGAGGTCAGGTTTCCAGGCGTCGGCACGACTCCGAAGTTCTTGAACGCGCTCTGAACGGTCCGATTGACGAGATTGCCCCACGTCGCGACGAGCTCGTCGTTGTTGCGACGAACGAACTCGACCCATGTGAAGTCGGTGTCCTGCGTTTCAGGACCGGCGATCGTGAGGAAGTACCGCAAAGCGTCCGGGTCGTAGCGACTGAGGAAGTCTCGGACGAGGATCTGGACTCCCCGGCTCGTGCTGAACTGCTTTCCCTCCATTGTGAGAAACTCGCTCGACGCAACGTTGTCCGCCAGCTCGAGGTCGGCGCGCCCTGCACCGAAGGTGCCACCCGAGCCATAGCCGAGCAGCATGCTCGGCCAGATCACGGTGTGAAAGACGATGTTGTCCTTCCCCATGAAGTAGGTGTGCTCGGCACTCGGATCCTGCCACCAATCACGCCAGGCATCAGGAGTCCCGCGGTTCGCCGCCCACTCGATCGATGCCGAGAGATAGCCGATCACCGCGTCGAACCACACGTAGATTCGCTTGTCGTCGCGGCCGTCATAGCCCTCGACCGGAATCGGCACCCCCCAATCGAGGTCACGCGTGATCGGCCGCGGCTTGAGCTCCTTCACGAAGTTGAGCGAGAAACGCCGGACGTTTTGACGCCAATGTGCCTTGCTCTCGATCCACTCAGTCAGCTGCTCCTTGAACGCCGGCAGATCGAGGAAGAGGTGCTGAGTCGTCTTGAAGACGGGCGCGGTCCCATCGATGGTGGATCGTGGATCGATCAGATCCGTCGGATCGAGCTGATTCCCGCAGTTGTCGCACTGGTCGCCGCGAGCGCTCTGGAAGCCGCAAATCGGGCAGGTCCCCTCGATGTAGCGGTCGGGGAGCGTGTGGCCTGTGATGGCCGAAAACGCTCCGAGCGCTTCGCGTTCGAGCACGAAGCCCTTCTCGTACAGCGTGCGGAAGACGTCGCGCGTGACGTCGTAGTGGTTTCTCGTCGTCGTCCGCGTGAACAGGTCGTACGAGAGCCCGAGATCGCGGAGATCTTCGCGGATGACTGCGTTGAAGCGGTCGGCAGTTTCACGCGGTGACTCTCCCGCGGCGTCCGCGGCGACCATGACCGGCGTGCCATGCTCGTCCGTCCCGCTGACCATGAGCACGTCGTTTCCTCGGAGCCGGTGATAGCGGGCGAACGTGTCCGACGGTACTCCAAAGCCCGCCACATGCCCGATGTGGCGGGGGCCGTTCGCGTACGGCCACGCAACCGCGACCAGGATCTTCCTCGGCGTCGTCGATCGACTCACGGGCGGCAATGATAAGGAGTGGCTCTCGGACGACTCGGCGCGCCACGAGGAGCGCCGCGCCGAGGATCAGCCCACCGAGCGCGGCGCCGAGGGTTGTGAGCGCCGAGAGCGTACTGCGACCGCCAGTCGACGCGGCGTCGTCATGCCCATGTCCACGCGGCAGGGCGATGCCCGGCGCGGCCGAGCGTGTTGCCCGCGCTCGCATGGCCGCTGCGTTTCGTCGGCGGATGGACGGTCCGGGCCGAGTGAGCTCGGTCGCGCCCGCGAAGCTGCCGACCTCGGCGCGAGCGTTACGCGAAGATGCAGGCGACGCCGCGACCCCGCGCGTCTCATCGCGAGACGAACGAGCCACTCGCGAGGCCGGCACCGTCCGCTGCGTGCGCGCCGGCGAAGGCTCGATGCGAGATCGGGATGAGGCAGCCCGGTGGCTCGACGCGGCACCAACTGACGCACGGCCCTCGGCTGAGGCTCCGGGCTCAGGGAGGCTCGCCCCGGCCGAGGTGTCAGCGGAGCTATTTGGCGCCTGGGCAACAGGCGCGGCAGGACCCGAAGCTGGAACAGGCGCCGGTGCGGGAGCTGGAGCGGGCGACGACGCAGGAGCTGGCGCGGGAGTCGGAGCAGGAGTCGGCGCCTGCTCCGCGACCGATGGAGGCGGCGACGTCGCAGGGGGAGGAACGGTGGCGGGCGGCGCCGCGGGTGCCGGGGGAGGGTTGGGGGCACTCCGCGGCGGGAGCAAGCCGAGTGGGTCGACGTACGTGTCGCCGTCGCCGACCCGGATGCCGAGATGGACGTAGAGCGTGTCGTGCTCCGCTTCACCGGACGGCCCGGCGTCCGCGATCGGATCGCCCTCGCCGACCGACTGCCCTTTCCGGACGCGGAGCACGCCGAGATGCGTCAACGAAGCCTTATAGCCGTCCGACGTCACGATCGTGACCGTCGACCCGTGGGTCGGGACCTGACCGGCGAACGAGACCTCCCCGGACGCCGGCGCGCGGACCGCCGGCGCTCCGGCGAGCGCGACGTCTATCCCGCGATGCTGGCCCGCGGCGTACTGGTCGTCCTGCACGGAGAACCCACGCAGTATCGACCCGTCTGCGGGCCACGCCCACGCCCAGGCGGTTTCGGGGCTCAGGACGAGCGAGCAGGCGGCGATCGCAACGACACACATCGCCTGCTTCGTTGCCCAGCGAGTGAACATGGAGCGACGGTAGCGCGCGTTCGACCCGGGCGGCAAGGCAATTGACGGTCTTGTTACAGAGAGCCGCGGTAGAGCGCGTTGCGGGAGGCGCCGGTCAGCTTCGCGACGACCTCGGCGGCGGCGCGACGCGACGCTCCTGCCTCCACCAGCTCGGATACGGCGGACAGCGCCTGGTCGTCCGCGGGCGTCTCGCTCGGGCTCTCCGCCGGCCCGAGCACCAGCGTGACCTCACCGCGAGGTGGGTCGGAAAACCGCGCCGCGAGCTCCTCGAGCGTCCCGCGCACGACCTCTTCGTGGCGCTTCGTCAGCTCCCTGCAGACGGCCACAGTCCGGCCCGGCGACACATCCGCGAGCGCGCGTAGCGACCCGGGCAGCCTGCGGGGCGACTCGAACGCGACGACGGCGCCGGGCCACCGCGCCAGCAACTCTGCGAACGCGCGGAGCTCGCCCGCGCGCCGCGGGAGGTACCCCACGAACTGGTACCGATCGGCACCGAGGCCGCTGGCAACCAGCGCGGTCTCGACCGCGGACGCGCCGGGGAGCACGGTCACCTCGTGACCCGCCCCGACGGCGGCCGCGATCAGCCGTGCGCCGGGATCGTTCACGCCGGGTAGCCCGGCGTCGGAGACGAGCGCAATCCGCTCTCCTTCCCGCAGGCGCACGAGGACGCGAGAGGTCTTCGCCGCCTCGTTGTGCCGGTGGTAGCTCTCGAGCCGCGCGGAGATCCCGTGGCGGTCGAGGAGGATGCGCGTCCGACGCGTGTCCTCGCAGAGCACGAGATCCGCGTCACGTAGCTCGCCGAGAACTCGCAAAGTGACGTCGTCGAGGTTCCCGATCGGAGTCGCGCAGATCGCGAGCGGCATCAGCGCACTCCGTCGAGCGCCTCGAACGCCACGAGGCCGGCGCCCACCAGCCCCGCTTCGGAGCCGAGCTCGGCCGGGACGATCCGCACGCCGCGGTTCGCAGGAAAGATCGAGTCCGCGCGCGCCGCGTCTCGCGCAGGCTCCAGGACGAGGTCGCCTGCAGCTGCGCCGAATCCTCCGCCGACGGCCACGAGCTCCGGATCGAAGACGTTCACGAGCGAGGCGATCGCGGCGCCGAGCGAGCGCCCGATCCGCGCCAGTGCCTCGCGCGCCTCGCCGTCTCCCGCCTCCGCACGTTCAACGAGCGTGTGGGCATCGGCGTCCGGCCCCCAGAGCCCCTGGGCCGCGCGATCGCCCGCGGTCCCCGACGCCAGCATCTCGAGGTGCCCGCGTCCACCGCACGTGCAGACGTCGCCGCCTTCCTGGACGACAAGGTGACCGAGCTCCGCCCAGCCACGGAACAGGCGACCGTCGATCACGATGCCGCCCCCCACGCCCGTCCCCAGCGTGAGCATGACGAGATTCTGCGTGCCGGCCCCGACCCCACGCCGCCACTCGGCGAGTGTCGCGGCACTTCCATCGTTCTCGATCCCGGCCGGCAGCCCGAAGCGCTCCCGTGACCGGGAGACGAGGTCGACATCGTCGAGGGGAAGGTTCATCGCGCGCAGGATCCGGCCGGTTCCGCGCTCGAGATTGGCCGGGATTCCGTAGCCGATCGCCGCGACGCGCTCGTCGAGGAGGGCTTCGACCGCCTCGTCGAGCGCGGCGAGGACTCCTTCCTCCGAACCGTCCGGGCTGGGCACGTCGTGCTCGGCGAGGACGGAGCCGTCTCGAGCGACGAGCCCGGAGAGGATCTTCGTGCCCCCGACGTCGAGCCCGATGGCGACGGGGGCCTGCATGGCGGGGGCTACCATAACGACCCGCATGGCCGAGGGAGAGAAGCCCTACCGGCTGTATCGCGGCGGCCGCAAGAAGGGCAAAGTCCCACTCGGGCAGGCGAAGCGCCCCACGACGCAGTCCGCGACCGCGTCCGGCGGTCCGAAGCGGCGGCGCCGCTGGGGACGCTGGATCGCGCTGGGCGTCGTCGGCGCGCTGCTCCTCACACTCCTCTGGGGCTTGCTCGGATACCGAGCGTTCTCGAACGGGGTCGACGAAGCGAACGAACGCCTGCCGCAACGCGCGCAGGCGCAGCTCGCGAAGCGGGACCGCTCGATCCTCTCCGAGCCGACGACGCTGCTCGTCATCGGCACGGACGGCGGCCGGGCGCCCGGGCGCGAGGACGCCAACAGGTCGGACTCGCTGATGCTCGTCCGCCTCGATCCGGAGACGCACCGCATCTCCTACCTCTCCATCCCGCGCGACCTCCGCGTCGAGATCCCCGGCTACGGCACGTCCAAGATCAACGCAGCGAACCAGATCGGAGGTCCAGCGTTGACGATCGCGACGGTGAAGGCGCTGACCGGACTTCCGGTCGACCACGTCGTGGTCGTGGACTTCGACGGCTTCAAGGAGCTCATCGACGCGATCGGGGGCATCGAGGTGGACGTGCCGAAGGCAGTCCTGTCGAACCGCTTCGACTGCCCGTACAAGTCGTCCCGCTGCGACGAGTGGGAGGGCTGGCGATTCGAGAAGGGACTGCAGCACATGGACGGGAAGCGTGCGCTCGTCTACTCGCGCATCCGTACGAATCAGCTCGACGCGTCCGACTCCGACATCACGCGAGGCGTCCGCCAGCAGATCGTCGCCGACGCAGTGGGAGACGAGATTGCGAGCTTCGGGACCTTCCTTCGGCTCCCGTTCATGGGCGAGGAGCTCGCCGCGCCGCTCGCGACCGACCTGTCGGCCTGGGAGCTGGCGCAGCTCGGCTGGATCCGCTTCCGGTCGTCCGGCTCGCTGCGCTGCCGGCTGGGTGGGGAGCCGAGCTCACTCGGCGGTGAATCCATCATCGTCGGGTCGGAGGACAACGTGGCCGTGATCTCGATGTGGCTCGGCCAGTCAGCGCCGCTGCCGCCACCGAACGGCACGCTCTACGGCGCCGGCTGTAACCGTCGCTAAGTACCGGAGTCCGCTGCCGGCTTCGGCTTCGATTCGCTCGTGGACTTCTCGGCCGGCTTCTCGGCCGAGGACGAGGAGTCGCCGTCCTTCGCCGCCTTCGCCTTCCGCGATCCGTAGTCGGTCGAGTAGAAGCCCGAGCCCTTGAAGTGGACGGCGACCGGGAACAGGAGCTTCTCGACGGGTCCCGCGCCGCACTCGACGCAGGTTTCCGCGGGTGGATCGGACATCTTCTGGAAGAGTTCGAACGTGTGCCCGTTGGGGCAGCGGTACTCGTAGATCGGCACAGTGGGCGGGAAGGCTAGCGCTCGGTCTGGCCCGACTTGTTCTCGCTCGCCTCGTGTTCGAGCAGCTCGAGGTAGCACGGGGCGCTCTCGAACGCCGCGAGCCCGCGCGGGCGGCCGCGGCGCCGTTGCACACGGCGGCGGCGGTTGACCGCAGCGACGGCGGCCGAGGCACCCACGAGACCCCCGAGGAGGAACGTTCGCAGTCCACCGCGTCGCTCGCCATTGTTCACGTCCGGATCTTACGATCACGCTCGCCATGCTCGTCTGCGCGCTCGGAGATCTCACGCTCGACGTCGTCGTCCGGCTCTCCGGCCCGATCGCGGCCGGCGGCGACACGGACGCGGAGATCCGCGTCGGGCCGGGCGGCCAGGCCGCGAACGTGGCTGCCTGGGCGATCGAGCTCGGCGCGCAGGCGCGGTTCATCGGCAAGACCGGCGCCGACGACGCGGGCACGCTCGTGCGGGAGCGACTGGCGGCATTCGGCGTCGAGATCCGCGGCCCGGTCGTCGGCCGCAACGGGACGATCTGCTCCCTCGTGTCGCCCGAGGGAGACCGCTCGATGGCCGCCGACCGTGGGACGGCGCGCGAGCTCCGGCCGGACGAGATCGAGCCCGCGTGGCTTGCCGGTTGCACGCACCTCCACGTCTCCGGGTATTCGCTCGTGGTCGAGCCCGTGCGGAGCGCCGCGCTGCACGCGGTGGAGCTCGCGCGAGGCGAGGGTGCGCGGATCAGCCTCGACCTCGCGTCGTGGAGCGCGATTCGCGACGGTGGCGTCGACGCGTTCCGCGAGGCGGCACGTGCGCTGAGACCGGACGTGGTCTTCGCGAACGAGGCCGAGGAGCACGTCGTCGGGCGACTCGATGCGACGTGGATCCTCAAGCGCGGCGCGGCGGGCTGCTCGTTCGACGGAGACGAGCGCGCCGCGGATCCGATCGAGCGCGCGCTCGACTCCACCGGTGCCGGGGACGCACTCGCGGCGGGCTGGATCGTCGGCGGGCCCGACCTCGCCCTCGACGCAGCCGCGCGCTGCGTCCAGCAGCTCGGCGCGATGCCGGTAGCGTCGCCGGCGTGAACGAGCTCATCCGACTGTCCGACGACGTGCGCGCGGCGGTCGACGAGAGCCGGCCCGTCGTCGCGCTCGAGACCACCATCGTGGCTCATGGGTTCCCGGCCCCTGACGGAGTCGAGGTCGGGCTCGAGATGGAGGATGCCGTGCGGCAGGCTGGCGCGACGCCGGCGACGATCGGCGTTCTCGGCGGCCAGATCCGCGTGGGTCTCCGCAACGACGAGCTCGCGCAGTTCGACTCGAGGGCACGAAAGCTGGGGCCGCGCGACCTCGCCGCGTGCGCGGTCGCTGGCGACCTGGGTGCGACGACGGTCGGCGGAGTCCTCGCGGTCGCGCGTGCCGTCGGCATCAGGTTCATGGGTACGGGCGGGATCGGCGGCGTCCACCGCGGCTACCCGAGCCCGCCGGACGTCTCGGCTGATCTCGTCGCGCTGGTCACGGCGCCGGTGCTCGTGGCGTGCTCGGGCGCGAAGTCGCTCCTCGACATCCCGGCGACCGTCGAACAGCTCGAGACGCTCGGGATCCCCGTCCTCGGCTACCGGACGGACACGCTGCCGCTCTTCTACGAGGCGACCGGCGGGCCGCCCGTGAACCAGCGCGTCGAAGACTCCGAAGCGGCAGCTCGGGTCGCCAAGGCCCACTGGCAACTCGGTGCATGCGGCCTTCTGCTCGCGAACCCGCCGCCCGAGAGCATCGAGGTCGCAGACCTGATCGAGGAAGCCGTCGCTGCCGCCGCCCGCGACGGAGTCTCCGGCCAGGCGGTGACGCCGTTCGTGCTCGCCCGCCTCCACGAGCAGTCGGGTGGGCGCACGAGAGAGGTGAATCGGAAGCTCGCGGTGGCCAATGCCCGGCTTGCCGCCGAGGTCTCGGTAGCGTTCGCCGCCCTGTGAGCCTCTACGCAGCGGTCAGGGACCTTCCCGTCTCAATCGAGAGCTACGACTACGACCTGCTCGAGCTCCAGGCACGCGCCGACTTCCTGCGCAAGACGACTGTCATTCGACTTCGGGGCGGCGGCGAGGAAGGGCAGGGCGAGGACGTCACCTATCACGGCGAGGAGCACGACCGACTCCAGGAGCGCGGGCCGGATCTTCCACTGGCGGGAACGTGGACGCTGCACACGTTCTCCGGGAACCTCGCGACGTTGCCGCTGTTCGACGCGGAGCCGGCACAGCATGCGTATCACGACTACCGTCGGTGGGGGTTCGAGAGCGCGGCGCTCGACCTGGCGCTCCGGCAGGCCGGAGCTTCCCTCGGGGACGCGATCGGTCGGAAGCCGCGCCCGGTCTCGTTCGTCGTCTCGGGGGGTCTCGGCGATCCGCCATCGACCGAACGATTCCACGCCTGGCTCGCCCTCAACCCGACACTTCGCTTCAAGCTCGACGCGAACTCGGCCTGGACGGAGGATCTCATCGCCGAGCTCGCAGCGACCGGGGCGGTCGACTCGATCGACTTCAAGGGGCAATACCGGGGGACCGTGGTCGACACGCCTCCCGACCCCGTGCTCTACAAGCGTGTTGCCGAGGGTCTTCCGGGCGCCTGGCTCGAGGATCCGGCGCTCACGGACGAGACACTGCCGGTACTCGAGCCGCATGCGGAGCGCGTGACGTGGGACGCGATGATCCACTCCGTCGAGGACATCGAGGCGCTGCCGTGGCCGCCGAAGACGGTGAACGTGAAGCCGTCGCGCTTCGGCTCCGTGGAGAGGCTTTTCGCCGCCTACGACTACTGCGAGGCGCACGGCATCGGCGCCTACGGGGGCGGGCAGTGGGAGCTCGGCCTCGGCCGCGGCCACATCCAGCTCCTCGCGGCGCTGAACCATCCGGGCACGCCCAACGACGTCGCGCCGCGCGAGTACAACCTCGATCCGCAGCCTGGGCTCCCGTCGAGCCCGCTAACCGTGACGCCGCGCGAGACGGGCTTCCAGGCCGCCTAGCGCCCTATACCGACGCCGGTCTCCGGGTCGAAGAGGTGCAGGCGGTCGACGTCGACCGAGACGTCCAGCGGCTCGCGCTCGCGCGCGCGTGTCTCCCGCTCGAGCCGGGCGACGAAGCGCACGCCGCTCCCGCGCGCCTGTTCCGCCGCGGCTCGCGTCACGGCATCTTCGGGCTCGTCCACCACGTGTGCCTCGAGGACCTCCTCGGAGGCGACGGGCTCGGCGGCGACGTTGAAGTGCACGTAGACCTCGGAGCCCATGTCCTCGCGAATGTCGCACACGATCGAGAGCCGCCGGTCCTCCGGGGTGTCGGGGACGAGGGAGGCGTCCTCCATGTCCTCGGGTCGAAGTCCGAGCACGACCGGACGACCCTCGAAGCCGTCGAGCCCGGGATGGCGTGCCAACGTCTTCTCGGTCATCCGAAGCCGGTGCTCGCCGAAGCTGGCCCAGAGGTCTCCGTTCATCCGTGTGAGGTCGGCGGTGACGAGGTTCATGGCCGGTGACCCGATGAACTCGGCGACGAAGAGGTTCCGCGGCCGCTCGTAGAGGGCCTGCGGCGCGTCGATCTGCTGCAGGAGGCCGTTCCGCATCACCGCGACGCGGTCGCCCATCGTCATCGCTTCCGTCTGGTCGTGCGTCACGTACACCGTGGTCACGGCGAGGTCGCGCTGGATCCGGGCGATCTCGGCACGCATCTCCACGCGCAGCTTCGCGTCCAGGTTCGACAGCGGCTCGTCCATGAGGAACGCCTGCGGGTTCCGGACGATCGCCCGCCCCATCGCCACGCGCTGGCGCTGGCCGCCCGACAGGGTGCGCGGCTTCTTCTCCAGCGATTCGGTCAGTCCCAGAATGTGTGCCGCCTCGCGGACGCGGCGGTCGATCTCGTCCTTGGGGAGGCCGCGCATCTTCAGGGCGAACCCCATGTTCCTGTACGCCGTCATGTGCGGATAGAGCGCGTAGTTCTGGAAGACCATCGCGATGTCCCGGTCCTTCGGCGGCAGGTCGTTGACGACCTGGCCGTCGATCTTCACGTCGCCGGACGTGATCGTCTCGAGCCCTGCGATCATCCGCAGCGCGGTCGTCTTCCCGCACCCCGAGGGCCCTACGAAGACGACGAACTCGCCCGCGCCGACCTCCAGGTCGAGGTCGGTGACCGCCTTCGTCCCGTCGGGATAGACCTTCGTCAGACTGTCGAGCTGGATCTCAGCCACGTTGTCTCCGACGCCAATCTACTAGGATCGGCCGGGTCCGATGGAGGCGCACGTTGCCCGGGCGGAGTCTCGCGAGAGACGCTGGCGGCACGTTCTCGAGAGCCGCCGCGTACTCGCGGTCCTGCTCATCGCGCCCGCCGTCGTGTTCATGGCGCTCGTCGTCGGCGTCCCGTTCGCGTGGGCGATCTACCTCAGCTTCACGGACGCGATCGGCGGGTCGCTGACGGGCAACTGGGTCGGCCTCGACAACTTCACGAACGCCTGGGAGGACGACAACCTCCGCCGCGCGGTCCGGAACACGCTCATCATCACGCTCGCCTCCCAGGCGATCGTCGTCCTCGGGGCGGCTGTCCTGTCGAACTTCCTCGTCCGGGACTTCCGCGGCAAGTGGATCGTGCGGTTCCTGGTGGTTTTGCCCTGGGCCGCGCCGGTCGTCCTCTCGACGATCATGTGGCTCTGGCTCCTGGACTCGCTCTATAGCGTCGCGAACTGGACGCTCGCATGGCTTCACCTCGACAACGGGCTCGTCTGGCTCCTCGGGGCCGTCAACATCGAGGAGGACGCGCAGGTGCCGTTGCAGTGGCTCGGCCGACCAAACCTCGCCTTGCTCGCGATCACGCTCGTCCACGCGTGGCGGATCCTGCCCTTCGCGGTGGTGATCTTCATCGCCGGGCGCGCGTCCATCCCGACCGAGGTCGAGGACGCGTCCAGGATCGACGGCGCGACGGGATTCAAGAAGCTCTGGTACGTCGATCTCCCGCTGCAGCTTCCGATCGCGCTCGTCGCCGTGCTGTTCGGGATCGTCTTCACGGCGGCCGACTTCGGCGTCATCTACATCCTCACTCACGGGGGCCCGTTCAACTCGACGCAGGTCCTTCCGACCTGGGCGTTCGCCGTCGGCATCGACTCTGGATCACTGGGCGAGGGCGCAGCCATTTCGCTCTTCCTCTTCCCACTTCTCATCGTGGTGACGATCGCGATGCTGTTCTTCGCGCGCAGGGCGCAGGTGAGTTGACCGATGACGCGTCGCCAAAGGGCGACAACGTACGCCGTTGTCGTGCCGTTCGCGATCTTCCTGGCCTTCCCCTTCTACTTCGCTCTCGTGACGATGTTCAAGACGAATCTCGACCTCGCGAACGTGGAGTACTCGCCCTACGTCTACAACGACCTCGAGGGCAACTTCCATTGGGACTTCTGGAACTTTGCGACCCTCGAGCACGTCCGCTTCCTCTTCGAGGACACGAACTACCCGACGTGGCTCTGGAACACGCTGCTCGTCGGAGCGGCGGTCGTCGGCGTCACGCTGCTTCTGGCCATTCCTGCGGGTTACGCACTCGCTCGGCTCGCCGGCGGGTGGGGCCAGAGCGCGGGCGTGGCGATTTTCCTCGTCTACCTGGTCCCGCCGACCCTGCTCTTCCTGCCGCTCTCCCGGCTCATCACGCAGCTCGATCTCAAGGACTCGCTGTGGGCACTGATCCTCGTCTACCCGTCCTTCACGATTCCCTTCGCGACTTGGCTTCTCATGGGGTTCTTCAAGACGATCCCCCAGGAGCTGGAGGACGCGGCGCTGATCGACGGGGCATCGCGGCTGAAGGCCTTCTACTTGATCGTCCTCCCCATCTCCCTGCCGGGGATCCTGACCGTGGTCATCTTCGCGTTCTCGCTGTGCGTGAACGAGTTCATATATGCCTTCACGTTCATCTCGAGCTCCGAGCAGCGGACCGTTTCCGCCGGGGTCCCGAACGACCTGATCCGCGGCGACGTCTTCTTCTGGCAGTCGCTGATGGCGGCCGCGCTGATCCCCGCGATCCCGCTCGCGTTGCTCTACAACGCGTTTCTCGATCGCTTCATCAAAGGTTTCACAGGAGGGGCGTTTCGGTAACAATCGTCATGAAAGGAGGGATAGCGTGGCAGACACAGTCGACGAGCTCGCACCTCCGAGTTCGACACTGAGCCGCGGCGACCTGCTCAAGAGGGGCTCCGCCGCCGCGTTCGCCATCGGGATGTTCGGTGGCTTGGCCGAGAAGTCGTTCGGCTTTTATGGGCCGCTGCAGTTCGCGAAGAAGCAGCTCGCGGGCGATCTCAGGATCATGACATGGTCCCACTTCGTCCCGGACTACGAGAAGTGGCTCGACAACACCTACGCAAAGCAGTGGGGCGAGGCGAACGACGTCGAGGTCAGGATCGACCACATCAACAATGCCCTGCTCTATGGCACCGGGGCTTCGGAGGTCGCCGCCCAGAGCGGTCACGACCTATTCTGGTTCATCTCCCCGCCGTCGTCGTTCCAGAAGCAGGTGGTGCCAGTGAACGACCTCGTCCAGGAGGTGACGAAGAAGCTCGGTCCCATGTCGAGGATCGCGAGGAAGAGCACGTACAACCCGAAGACGAAGCAGTTCTATGGCTTCCCCGAGACATACGCGCCCGATCCCGTTCAGTACCGGCGGAGCTACCTACAGGAAGCCGGCGTGAGCCTCAACTCGTGGGAGGACCTGCGGAAGGGGGCCCCGAAACTCAAGGCGGCCGGACATCCGGTCGGCCTCGGTATGTCGAACGAGATCGACTCGAACATGCTCTTGACGTCGCTTCTCTACTGCTACGGCGGCTTCATCCAAAACGAGGAGAACCGCATCGTCATCGGGCAGGGAAAGAACAGGAAGGGCGCGATCGAGGCGCTGCAGGTCATGCGCGACATCTACCGGAACGGCATGACCGACGAGGTCTTCGCCTGGACAGCGTCGTCCAACAACAACGCGTTCATTGCCGGACGCCTCTCGGTGGCGCTGAACGCGATCTCGATCGTCCGCACGGCGGAGGACTCAGGAAACGCGGCGTTGTCCGACGACACGTGGCTCGCGTCGATCCCACGCGGCCCCGCGATGCGCCTGGGCAACGAGCACGTCATGGGCGTCTACGTCATCTGGAAGTTCGCGAAGAACAAGGAGGCGGCGAGGAAGTTCCTTGTCGACCAGCAGCTCAATTTCCGACAGCATTTCATCCAGAGCAAGTACTACAACTTCCCGCCGTGGACGGGGGCCATCAAGGGTGGCTTCAAGGAGATCCGCAGGATCACGGCTCAGGACACACACAAGCCGAAGGGCAAGTACACGATCCTGACCACGATCGCCGAGAAGTACACGACGAACCCGGGGCATCCCGGCAATACAACCCCGGTGATGGACGAGGTCTTCAACACGTTCCTCATCCCGCAGATGTTCGCCGAGGTGGCGCAAGGGAAGATGACGCCTGCCGAGGGCGTCTCTGCGTTCGCGCGGAAGGCGAACTCCATTTACCGCAAGTGGAAGAACCAGGGGCTCGTGTAGCCGACGCTCTCCGACCGCGCCTCGAGGGCCCCGCGCGGCGGGGCCCTCGCGCTAGAGACGAACGACCGCCTTCGCGCCCGCAGCCTGGTGCGCCCAAGCCTCGAGGACCTCGTCAAGGGCGAAGGTCTCGACGTCGATGGTGATCCTCCCCGCCGCGACGTGCGCGGCGACCTCGAGATACGCCTCGCGAAGGTCCGGAAACGAGAGCACGAAGTTCGAGTGGCCGAGGATCGACAGACCCTTGAGCCGCACCGAGCCCGACGTGAGAGTCGCCTCCGGCCCGGCGGACTGTCCGACCTGGACGACGCGGGCCTGCGGCGCCGCGGCGTCGACGGCTGCCCGGATCGGCTCGCCCCACAGCGGATCGACGATCAGCGTCGGGCCGTCGCCGCCGCACGCCTCGCGGAAGCGTGCCTCGAGATCGTCACCGTCGAGGAGCACGGTCTCGTCGGCACCGAGCTCGAGCAGACGTTCGAGCTTGTCGGCGTTCCTTCCGGCGGCCACGATCCGCTCTGCTCCGAGTATCCGCGCGGCCTGAACGGCCACCGATCCAACGGTGCCCGTCGCGCCCAGGACGAGCACGCGGTCGCCTGCCTGCACGGGCGCACGACGCGCCACGGGCACCCAGCCCGCGACTCCGGCGATTCCGCACGCCGCGGCCGCCGCGTCGTCGAGGTCGCTCGGCACGGGTATCCCCCGTGCCGCGGAGAAGTCGACCCGCTCCGCCAGAAACCCGTCGCGCGCAGTCCCGAAGCCCTCGCCGAAGAGGTACATCCGCTCGCCGTCGACGAGCCCGATCGCCTCGCAGCCGGGAACGTACGGCAGCGGAGGATGGCCCCGCGGGAAGCGGCCCGAGCCGACGGCGAGATCGATGGGATTCAGCGCGACCGCGAGGACCTCGACCTGGCCGTCACCGTCGACGTCGACGACCTCGGGCGGTGCGCCGAGCTCGGGTACCCGGGCTACACGCACGGTGCGCCTACTCGAGGCTCGACAGGAACGCGTCGACGGGGATCAGCGGGAGCGACTCGAGCTTCGCGCTGCCCCGCGCTCCGAGCGCGACGGAGACCTTGGCGATGGTCAGGTCGTCGGGCGCCTCGACGACGTTGACGAAGTCGTAGGCGCCGAGCGCGGCCCACTGATGCAGCACCTTCGCGCCCATCTCCTCGACGTCCTTGTTCACCTCGGCGAGCCGCGCGGGGTTGGCATGGAGGGTCTGGACGCCCTTCTCGGTGAGCGTCGTCAGCATCAGGTAGGTCGGCATCTCGCTCCTTTCGGCCTCACTTCACGGAACCGGCGAGCAAGCCTTGCACGAAGTAGCGCTGGAAGAGGAAGAAGACGACGAGCGGGATCGCGAGCGAGATGAACGCGGCGGGCGCGATGAGCTCGATGTTCGCGCTGAACTGGCGCATCTGCGAGAAGATCGCGACCGTGATCGGCTGCGTGTCGCGCGCGAAGGTGAGCGCGACCAGGAGGTCGTTCCAGACCCAGAGGAACTGGAAGATGGCGAGCGAGGCGATCGCGGGCAGCCCGAGGGGAATGATGACCTTGAAGAAGATGCGGAACTCCGACGCGCCGTCGATCCTCGCTGCTTCCAGCAGATCGCGCGGTATCCCGATGAAGAAGTTCCTGAGCAGGAAGATCGCGAACGGGAGCCCGAACGCGGTGTGGAAGAGAACAAGCCCGGGGATCGTGTCGAACAGGCCGAGGTCGTTGTACAGGGAGAAGATCGGGATGAGCGCCATCTGGATCGGGACGACCAGGAGCGCAACGACAATGATGAACAGCCAATCCCGCCCAGGAAACTCGAGCCACGCGAACGCATAGGCCGCGAGCGCCGCGACGGCAATGGGCAGGATCGTCGCACCGAGCGAGATCCAGAGGGTCGTCCAGAGAGACGACGTGATCGCCTCGTTGTCGAGGATCCCGCGGTAGTTCTCGATGGTCATGATGCTCGGCGAGGTGATCGCCTCCCACCAGCCCGTCGTGCCGATCGCGGCAGGCTCGAGCAGCGACGTGAAGAAGAGCCCGAGAGTCGGGACGAGCCAGAGCAGGCCGATGAACGCGAGCACGATGTACACGGGCGTCCGCGCGAGGAAGCGGACGATCCTCGAGGACATCGGCTCCGATGACTCGGCAGGCACGGTGACAGGTGCCTCGATCGGAGCAGCCGTGGTCGCCAACCTAGACCTCCCTCCGGAAGCGCCGGACGTTGAGGACGAGGATCGGAATCACGAGCAGGAAGAGGAAGACGGCGATTGCCGAGCCGAGGCCGTGGTCGTTGACGCCGCCGAAGGACGTTCGCCACATTGCAAGCGCGATCACGTTCGCATCGTCCTGCACCGAGCCGGGCGCGATCGAGATCACGATGTCGAACACCTTGAGGACGTAGATCAGCATGGTCACGAAGACGACCGTGAGCACCGGTGCGAGGAGCGGGATCGTCACCCGTCTGAAGACCTGCCACTCGGTCCCGCCGTCGGTACGCGCAGCCTCGAGAAGGTCACGCGGAATCGCCGCGAGCCCGGCAGCGATCACGACCATCGAGAAGCCGGCCCATACCCAGATGTAGGCCATCATGATCGCCGGTGTGATCAGGCTCTGGCCGAGCCAGGAAACGCCAGCGTACGGCTCCGAGAACGTATCCGGCCCGATCGCAGCTCGATAGGACCCCGCCTCGACTTCCTCGAATCTGAAGGTGCCGTCGGCCTCGGTCTGCGTCTCGAGGACGGTACCTCCACCCTCGTTGCGGAGCTCGACGGTGATGCCCGGCAGGCCGAGCTCTTCCTCCTCCACCTGGCCGGGAGTGCCACCGCCGGGCTTGAAGTCTCTCCACACGACGCCGGTGATCCCGCCGGCGAGCGCTTCGGGAACGATTGCCTGCTCGGCGCCTGCCGGAACCTCGGAAGTGCGAATGCCCGTGAGGCCCAGTTGCCCGACGTCCCCTGGTGCCAGCGGCTTCTCGAGCACGAGCCCGCCAGCCGTCCCTCCCTGAAGGTCGTCGGTCGACGGCTGCGCCGCCGAAAGGACGCCCGAAGGCGAGACGGCGTCCTTCACGACTGCGACCCCCGCGTTGATCGTCCCCTGCGACGGGTCCTTCTCGTACATCAGCCGCCAGATCACGCCCGCGGCGAAGAGCGAGATCGCCATGGGCATGAAGACGACCACCTTGAAGGCGACCGAGAAGCGGATCCGCTCGAGGAGGACGGCGAACACGAGACCGATCGCCGTGACGAACGCCGGCACGATCAGTAGCCAGAGGAAGTTATTCTGGATCGCGGTGACGAGCGTGTCGTCGGTGAAGAGGGTCTCGTAGTTGTCGAGCGCGACGAACTCGTCACCGTCGCGGTCGTAGAAACTCCGGATGATCGTGCGGATCGTCGGGTAGACGACCCACACGCCCAGGAGCACGAGGGTCGGCGCGAGGAAGATGATCGCGGCGCCGTAGCGCTGGAAGAAACCGGGCTCGTGCTCGCCCGGTGGAAGCCCCTGCGGAGGGGCTTCCACCGTTGACGCGGATTCGCTCATCAGAGCCGGACCAGCTCCTAGCCGCTGTACGCCTTGGTGGCGTCAGCCTCCATCTGCTGCGTGATGCCGTCGATGTCGTCCGGGTTCTGAACGAAATCGGTGAACGCCTTGAACAGGCCCGCTCCCGGCGTTCCACCGAAGGCCGACGGGACGAGGTCTGAGAGGTCGAAGCGGAACTCCTCGGCCTCGGCGAGATTGCCTGCCGTCGTCTGGGTGATGACGTCCGGGTAGACGTCCGTGTCGAGGTTCTTGTTCGGCGACGAGAACCCGCCGCGCTCCGCCCAGATCGCAGCTGCGTCCGGGGTCGTCAGGTACTCGAGGAACGCGTCCGCGGCGGGGCTGTCCTTGAACTCGACGAAGATGTCGCCGCCGCCGACGACCGACGGGCCGGAGCCGTCGATGGACGGGAACGTGAAGACGTTGTAGCCCGACTCGGGCTCCAGCGTCGTCTCGAATACGCCAGGTGCGAAGTCGCCGATGACGACCATCGCGGCCTCGGGCGAATCGACGAACACCTTCCCCACCGAGTCCGGCATCTCCGTCTGCAGTGCCTCTTCGGTGCCGCCTGCCATGTAGTCCGAGTTGCCGACGATGTCCTGCATGAACGTCAGCGCGTCCTTCACGGACTGATCCGTCCACGGGATCTCGTGCGCCACGAGCTGGTCGTACATCTCGGGTCCCGCCGTGCGGAGGTAGATGTTCTCGAAGATGTCCGTCATCGGCCAGCCGACGTCGACGCCGACCGAGTACGGGGTGATCCCCGCAGCCTGAAGCGTGTCGCGGGTTTCGTTCAGCTCGTCCCAGGTCTCGGGAGCGCCCACGCCCGCCTCCTCGAAGGACGCGACGTTGTACCACATGGTCGACTTGTTGGCCCCCTTGAACATGACCCCGTACTGCGTCCCGTCGACGGCGCCGACGTCTGCGACGGATTCCCCGAAGTTGTCCACGATCGTTTCGCGTAGATCGTCGAGCGACTGAAGAGCGCCCTGCTCGACGAACCCCTGCATCAGCCCGGGCTGGCCAACCGCTGCGATATCGGGCGGATTGCCGCCTTCGACCGCCGTCGAGAGCAACGGCGCAAGGTTGTCGCCGCCGGACGTGTACTTGACATTGACGTTCGGGTAGAGCTCGTTGAAGCCGTCGATCACCGCCTGGAACGACTCCTGCTCCTCGCCGCCCCAGATCGCCATGACCGAGATGTCACCTGTGACGTCCTCGCTGCCCTCTGCTGTCCCTCCGCCGTCGTCGCCGCCACACCCCGCGGCTACGAAGGCCAGCGCGCCGACGATCAGCGCGAACACGAGCCATCGATACCTCATCCGGTCTCTCCTCCTCGCTCATTCGGTTCCGTTGTCGGCTTTCCGTTTCCGTAGATCCCCAGGCCTGTCTCGAGGTCGAAGAAGTGAAGCGCCCCCGTCTCGACCGCGACGTCGATCGTCTCGCCGTTCGTGATCCGCGAGCGTGGGCCGAAGCGGCCGACCATGACCGTCTCGTTCTCGCCCTCCGCGACCGCCGTCTTCACGGCGCTCTCCTGACCGACGTCGCGGGCGAGCTCGCGGACGTCCTCGGTGAGCGCGGGCGGAGCGTCGACGGTGAAGTGGGCGACGATCTCGGAGCCGAGCGGCTCCTGGAGCACGACGACCCCGCGCAGCCTCTGGTCGTCAGGCGTATCAGGCTCGAGCCGGGCGTCCTCGAGATTCTCGGGTCGGATGCCGACGATGAGGCGCTTGCCGGCGTACGACTGGAGCTTCGGGCGATAGGCCAGGAGCTCGTCGGTCAGCCCGAGCACGTGCTGACCGATGCGAACGGCCAGCCGGCCGTTCTGACCCTCGATCTCCGCCTCGACGAGGTTCATCGCCGGCGAGCCGATGAACCCGCCCACGAAGAGATTGACGGGTCGCTCGTACAGCTCCTGCGGCGGGGCGACCTGCTGCAGCTCCCCCTTGCGCATGACCGCGACGCGGTCGCCCATGGTCATCGCCTCAACCTGGTCGTGGGTGACGTAGATGGTGGTGACGCCGAGCTCGTTCTGGAGGCCCGCGATCTCGGCCCGCATGTGCACGCGGAGCTTTGCGTCGAGGTTCGAGAGCGGCTCGTCCATGAGATACGCCTGCGGCTGGCGCACGATCGCCCGGCCCATCGCGACGCGCTGACGCTGGCCACCTGACAGGTTGCGCGGCTTGCGGTCGAGGAACTCGGTGAGCCCGAGGACGTGTGCCGCCTCACGGACGCGCTGGTCGATCTCGCCCTTCGGGGCCTTGCGGAGGCGAAGCCCGAACGCGATGTTGTCGTAGACCGTGAGGTGCGGGTAGAGCGCGTAGCTCTGGAACACCATGGCGATGTCGCGATCGCGCGCGGGCAGGTTGTTCACGACACGGTCCCCGATCCGGACCGCGCCCTCGCTGATCGACTCGAGACCCGCCACCATCCGGAGCGCGGTCGTCTTCCCGCAGCCTGAAGGGCCGACCAGAACCATGAACTCCTGGTCGCCGATGTCGAGGCTCAACTCCGACACCGCGCGCGTTCCGTCGGCGTAGACCTTGCTGACCCTGTCGAAGGTCACGGCTGCCACGTCCTCCGGGAATCTACCCCGAATCCACCCTCCGGTAACAGTTCGCTACGACCGAGCGTCCGCTGTACGCCGATGCTCGAAACGCGCCCGCTGGTCGTCGTAGAGGATCGCCCCGCCGAGGAAGAGCAGCGGTGCGAGAAACATGTCCGACAGGAAGATCGCGGTGCGGACGGTGTTGTCGGCCTGCGACTCGAGGAGCAGCGCGAGTCCGATCCGCATGAGGAAGAAGAGGATGACGAGGGTCGCGAGTGCCCCGGCCGCGTGCACGTAGTCCACCCGTCCGAGCGCGAATCCGCGTCGCAGCGAGGCTGTGAACGACGTGCGTTCCCGCATGGCCGCCGGAACCGCGAGGCCGACGAGACCGAGCCACAGCACCGAGGCGAGAGCGAACCACGGGAAGAGCAGCGCCGCCGGGACGAAGACGAGTGACCCGGCGGCGATCGCGATCATCCAGGAGCGCCACGGCGTGCGTTTCGCCTCGAGCTGGCACGCGTAGGCGAACGCGGCGGAGAACACGGGCGCGGCGACGAGCAAGACCGCCCCGACGCCGAACCGGCTCGCGTCGATCGTGAGCTGATTGACGGCCGCGACGACCACGCCGAGCGGCAGCGCACGCATGAAGTGCCTGCCGTAGAGCTTGATCGCCTCGGCGACGAGCTGGCCGACGGTGCGCTCGGCGGGCGGAAGCGGTGGCTGCATCGGCCGCTCGACCCGCTTGGCTCGGCGCGCCACGGGCCGAGAGGCTACCGTGCGGCCGCTTCGAGCATCCTCGGGAGCGCGTCGGCGAGCGCTTCGAGCGCCCGCCCGATCCTCCACCGCGAGCGGTCGCCCTCGGCGATCTCGTTCGAGATCGCGCGCACCTCGATTCCCGGCACGCCCGCGAGCGCGCACGCGCGGAGAACGGCGAAGCCCTCCATGCCCTCGACACGTACGTCGGCCGCGCCGCCCACCGCGGCGCTCGTCGCGATCGGCAGCGAGAGCGCCTCCGGCAGCGCGTCACGGAGGGCCGCGAGCAGGCCTGCGTCGGGCTCGACCCGGTCGACGACCGGTATCTCGGCGGCGATGTCGCTGAAGATCGACTCGCTGCCGATGACGAGGCCGCCAGGCGTGATCCCGTGGGCGCCGGCGATCCCGACGTGGAGAACTGCTCCCGGAGCCTCGAGTGCGAGCTGCCGCGCAGTCGCCACGCCCGCTTCGACGGGGCCGATGCCACACACGAAGCCGGGCTGGTCGCACAGCTCGATGTCGGTTGCGGCGACGAGGAGGACGCTGCGCTGCCCCACGCTCAAATCCTACGGCCGCAGCAAACGGAATACGGGGTGGCGCGGCGCCTCGGCGAGCCATGCCTCGTGTGTCGAGTCGAGACTCGCCGCGAAGAACGGGCGGGTGACGCGAAACCGTAGGTAGTACTCGCGGAGCACCGGGGCCGCGGCCTCCGGGCCGAGCTCCTCGACCCTCAAACGCTCGCGGCTCCTCCCTCGACGAAGCTCGACCAAACCCGCTGCGCGCGCGTTACGCACCCAGTTGCGCTCGCCGTACGGAGCGACGAGCCAGCGCTCCTCACCGTCCCGCACGATCGAGACGGGCGTCGACCAGGGTTTTCCGGACACGCGGCCGCGAACGGTCAGCAGGTGCGTGTGCGGCCCGGCGAGCCCGAGCCGCGCGAGCGGCCGCACGAAGGCGTTGAGCGCACGGCGCCAGAGGCTTTTGCGGTACGGCAGCGGCTCGCTTGCCACGGCGGCGACGTTACCCATGCGCACACCGAGACCGCCCTGGCTCCTTTGAGACCTCTCAACGGAGCCACGGGGCGGTCTCGGTCGCCACCGGGTCTCGACGACCCAGATCAGTGCGCGAGCTGGCGGCCTCGCGTGTAGCGCATCAGCACGAAGAGGCCGAATGCCAGCGCCAGCCCGATACCGAGCCCGATGCCGATCCGCGGCAGCTCGACCTCGCGGCCAGAGCTCACCGTGACCGGGCTCCCGCTCGTGGGATCGATCGTGAAGCGATCGTCGACCACGGGGACGCGGTTATCGCGGATCGCCGTTTCCGCGGCCCGCTCGAACCAGTCGGAAGCGGTCACGACCTTTTTCGTGTCGAGCGAGCGCTCGCGGGCCTCGACAGCGCTCACCTTGCCGTTGCCGATGCCCGCCTGGAGCGACTGCTCGCGAGCGTCGAGCATTGCGGAGAGTCGGTTCTGCTCCGCTGCGATCACGCGATCGGCGAGGTCGGGTGAGACGCGGACCGACTGGTTGTCGGTAATGGGCTGCGCCTTGTCGGCGCCCCAGTTGTCTGCGTTCGCCGGAACCGCGAACAGGAGTGCCGATCCGACGGTGGCGGTGATGAGAGAGATCGTCCGGGTCATCGCTCCTACTCCTTCTACTCCTGGTGGCCCTCGTAGCCACCTGAGTCGAGGCTAGGGAGTGGGCGACTCTGCCGAAACGGGCGTCTCCCCCGTGTTTGACGGCGAGATCCCCCGTGTTTGAAGGGCGCCAGCGAGATCTGCGCGATGCCGGATCCCGAGCTTCCCGAAGATCCGCGAGAGATGGCCCTCGACGGTGCGGTCGGAGAGGTACAGGGCAGCGGCGACCTCGCGATTCGTCTTTCCTTCGGCCACGAGCGCTGCTACGCGCTCCTCGGCGGGGGTGAGCGCACCCGGCGTCGCCGCGCGGCCACTGATGCGCTTGAGCTCCGCTCGCGCACGCTCCACCCACAGCGCGGCACCGATCCGCTCGAACGTCGCGAGCGCTTCTTCGAGCGTCTCGCGGGCTTCCCGACGACGCTTCGCCCGACGCTGCGCGGCGCCGAGCGCGAGCAGAGTACGCCCGCGGTCGAGCGGAAGCTCGACCTTCGTATGCCACGCCAGCGCCTCCTCGAACGCAGCGAACGCGGCGTCGAGCTCGCCCGCTTGTGCCGCGAGCAGCCCCCGGCAACGGGCGCAGTTGGCGAGCGCCGACACGCGCTCCGCCCGCCTCGCGTTGTCCTCGTACCAGCCGAGCAGCTCTACCGCTTCCTCGCGCCGTCCGAGCTCGATCAGCGCCTCGGTCTGATCCACGACGAAGCGCGTCGCCGTGGGCTCGACGATCCCGCCTCGCATCACGAGCTCGAGGGCAGGCGCGAGAGTCGAAACGACCTTGTCCGGGACCTGGCCGACGTGCTCGAGATGTCCGACCGCCGTCGCTACGACGAGTTTCGCGTATGGGATCCCACCTGCGACGGCCTCGAGGGCGCGGCCGGCTGAGTCCCGCGCGTCGCCCTCTCGTCCCAACTGCGCGTTGACGAGGCTTTGGAGCGCGAGGTTGTACGCGCCGAAGAGCGGCTGACCTGCCTGCGCTGCGGCGGCCTGACCATCGCGGGCGTGCTCGAGTGCGGCGGCGAGATCGCCGAGCAAGCACTCCGTCTCCCCGACGAGAAACAGGAGGTATGGGCGCGAGCTTTCGTCGCCGATGTCTTCTGACTGCTTCAGGAGATCGAGGAACGTGTCCCGTGCGTCCGCCTGCCGGTCGGTGAGCAGCCAGTACTCGGCAACCGCGAGCAGCGGCTGGTCCAGAAGCCGGCGTCCAGCGGCGATCTTCTGGAGCTCGAGCGCTTCGGCCACGGTCCGATCTGCACTGGCGTGGCCGAGCATGACCTCCGCTCCCAGCTTCGAGATGAGGACGTCCCCTTGCAGAGCCCGGTCGCCGAGCTCCCGCGCGAGGGTGAGTGCCGCATCGGAATGGCGCGCACTCTCGTCGAGCCGGTCCAGCGCGTAGTACAGCGACGATGCGACGCCTTCGTGAGCGGCGGCCAGTATCTCGCGGTCCTGCCCGGCCTCTGCAATGACCTGGAGGAAGAGCTCCGCCGCCTCTTCGGGGTCCTCGTAGGTGCGGATCCGCGCCAGCGTCCACAGAGCGCGCGCTCGCTGCTCGCCAGGCGCCAGCGACGAGATGAGCGCCTGAAGCTGCGCCTCCGCCCGCCGCGAATCGCCCGACTCGAAGTGCAAATATGCGGCCTCGACGGCCCTGCGGACGGCGTCTTCGCGGCTCACAGCCGGGGTCAGCTGCTCAGCGCAGTCGAGGAGGAGTGCTGCGGGTCGCGGCGCACCGCGCCTTCGCGCGTGGTCAGCTGCGTCCTCGATGGCTCTCGCGACGGCCTCGTCGGGCTCGTCGACCGACGCCGCGAGCTGCCACGCTCGGGCCTCGGGATCTTCGAGTAGCTCGGCAAGGCGCGCGTGGATTTCCGCACGACGGCGGGGATCTGCCGTCTCGAGCACACCGGCGGCGAGTAGCGGATGTGTGAAATGGATCCGCTCTCCCTCGGTTTCGACGATTCGCGCCTCCAGAGCCGGCGCGAGCGCGGTGTCTCGCGTGACTCCGGAGGCCAGCTCGGTGATCGAGATCGTCGGGTGCGCATGCGCCGCCGCGGCAACGAGGAAGTCTCGACTCTGCGACGGCAGCGCCAGCAGGCGGCCGTGGACGAGGTCCTGAAGAGAATCGGGTACGGGGAGCGGGCGCCCCGCCTCGACGGAGACGCCCGTGCGCGCCAGCATGCGCACGATCTCGAGGGCATAGAACGGATTCCCACCCGAAGCCTGGCGCACTTCTGCGAGCAGCGGGCGGGGCAGCGCGACGCCGAGGTGGGTCTGCACGACCTGGTGCAACGCCGTAGGCTCGAGCGGACCGACGTCGAGCTTGCCATAGCGCGCTGTTCGCCTCAGCTCCTCCACGAGCGAGCTGTGCAGCCCCGATCGGCGCGCGAGCAGCACACCGACGCGCTCGCCCTTGAGTCGTCGCACGGCATACGCGAGTGCCCCCGCAGACGCCGCGTCGAGCCACTGCACGTCGTCGATGGCGACGATGACTGGCCGATCGCCCGAAAGCCCTCGAAGCGCGTTGAGAAGCGCGACCCCGGCCGCGTGGGCGTCCGGGGGCGGGCCGGCAACATCCTCGAGAACCAGGGCACGGGCGAGCGCGGAGCGCTGCCCCGCGGCCAGAGGCGCGAGCGCCTCCTCGAGGTACGGATCGAGGAGATCGCCGAGGCCCGAGAAGCTGAGGGCCGTCTCGCTCTCCGCAGGCTCCGACTGCAGCACGCGCAGCCCGGCGGCCTCAGCCACGTCGACCCCTTCCCGGAAGAGCGTCGTCTTCCCCATACCGGCCTCGCCCTCGAGGACGAGCGCCGACGCTTCGTCGGAGATGCCGGCGACGAAGTCACCGATGGACGCGAGCTCTGCGTCCCGGCCCACGACGACAGAGGCCATGACCGGCCGATGCTACGCCCGAGCTACTGCGCTGACTAGGCCGTGGCTGGTTCCGCAACGTCGGCGCGCTCGAAGACGAGCTCGCCATCGCGAGCCTCGACATGCACGTTGTCGCCCTCGCCGAACCGCCCTTCGAGCAACTCGAGTGCCAGCGGATTCTCGACGAGGCGCTGGATCGCGCGCTTCAAAGGACGTGCCCCGTACGCCGGATCCCAGCCCTCCTCCGCCAGCAGCTCCTTCGCGGCATCGGTGACATCGAGCTCGATCCGCCGCTCGACGAGCCGTTCGCGCAGGCGCGCGAGCTGGAGCTCGACGATGTCGGCGAGCTGATCCTTCGTCAGCGCCTCGAACGCCACGACCTCGTCGACCCGGTTCAGGAACTCCGGCCGGAAGCGATCGCGCAGCTCGTTCTCGGACCGAATGTTCGAAGTCATGATGATCACGGTGTTGCGGAAGTCGACCGTACGACCCTGGCCGTCGGTCAGCCGCCCGTCGTCGAGCATCTGCAGCAGTACGTCGAAGACCTCCATGTGCGCCTTCTCGACTTCGTCGAGCAGGACGACCGAGTAGGGGCGACGGCGCACGGCCTCGGTCAGCTGACCACCCTCCTCGTAACCGACGTACCCTGGCGGCGCACCGACGAGCCGGGCGACCGTGTGCCGCTCCTGGTACTCCGACATGTCGAGCCGGACCATGGCGCGCTCGTCGTCGAACATGAACTCGGCGAGTGCACGCGCGAGCTCCGTCTTCCCGACGCCGGTCGGCCCGAGGAAGATGAAGGAGCCGATGGGCCGGTTCGGATCCTGCAGGCCCGAGCGCGCGCGCCGAAGCGCGTTCGCGACGGCCTCGACCGCCTGCTCCTGGCCGACGACCCGCTGGTGCAAACGCTCCTCCATGTGGATGAGCTTCTCGACCTCGCCCTCGAGCAGGCGCGAGACGGGGATCCCCGTCCACGAGGAGACGACGGCGGCGATGTCGTCCTCGTCGACCTCCTCCTTCACCATCGGTGTCTCCGTGCGCTGCTCGCGCTCGACGAGCTCCTTCTCGAGCCCAGGGAGGATCCCGTACTGGATCTCGGCGACACGCGCGAGGTTGCCCCCACGCTCTTCGCGCTCTGCCTCCATGCGCAGCTCGTCGATCTGACGCTTGATGTCCGCGACGCGCTGGAGGGACTCCTTCTCGCGCGACCAGCGCGCGGCGAGCTCGTCGCGCACGGCCTTCGCATCGGCGAGCTCACGCTCGACGGGCTCCCGGACAGTCTCGGTCTCGTTCGCCAGCGCGGCGAGCTCGATCTCGAGCTGCCGGACGCGCCGATCGGCCTCGTCGAGCTCGACCGGCGACGAGTCGATCTCCATGCGCAGCCGTGAGCCGCTTTCGTCGACGAGGTCGATCGCCTTGTCGGGGAGGAAGCGGTCGGTGATGTAGCGGTCGGAGAGCACTGCTGCTGCAACCAGGGCCGAGTCGCGGATCTCGACGCCGTGATGCGCCTCGTAGCGCTCCTTGAGGCCGCGCAGGATCGCGATCGTGTCGGCGACGGACGGCTGCCCCACGAAGACCGGCTGGAAGCGCCGCTCGAGCGCGGCGTCCTTCTCGATGTGCTTGCGGTACTCGTCGAGCGTGGTCGCGCCCACTGCGCGCAGCTCACCGCGCGCCAGCATCGGCTTGAGGAGGTTGGCTGCGTCGACGGCGCCCTCGGCTGCGCCCGCGCCGACGATCGTGTGCAGCTCGTCGATGAAGAGGACGATCTCGCCGGCCGCGTTCTGGATCTCGGCGAGGACGGCCTTGAGCCGCTCCTCGAACTCGCCGCGGTACTTCGCGCCGGCCAGCAGCGCGCCGACGTCGAGCGCCCACACGCGCTTGCCCTTCAGGCCCTCGGGGACGTCGCCCGCGACGATGCGCTGCGCCAGCCCCTCGACGATTGCCGTCTTCCCCACCCCGGGCTCGCCGATGAGAACCGGGTTGTTCTTCGTGCGCCGCGAGAGGACCTGGATGACGCGACGAATCTCGTCATCACGCCCGATGACCGGATCGAGCTTGCCGGACTCCGCGAGCTCGGTCAGATCGCGGCCGTACTTCTCGAGCGCCTGGTACGAGCCCTCGGGATCCCGCGAGGTGACCTTCTGCCCGCCCCGCACGCCGTCGAGTGCCTGCAGGACAGCGTCCCGCGGCACGACGTCGATGGCCAGCAGCAGGTGCTCGACCGACACGAACTCGTCGCCGAGCTCCCGCATCTGGTCGAAGGCGCCGTCGAGGACGCGGCTGAGCCGCGTCGACGCCTGCGGCTGGCCACCGCCGGTCACCGTCGGCAGCTCGCGCAGTCGCGTTTCCGCCTCGGCGCGAAGCTCGGCCGACCCGTAGCCCGCGCGATCGACGAGCGTGCGCGGAAGCTCCTGGTCGAGCAGCGCAACGACGAGGTGGTCGGGCGTGAGCTCGGGATTCCCCGCGCGTCGCGCGAGCTCCTGGGCCGCGGCCACCGCCTCCTGGCTCTTCAGTGTCAGCTTCTGGAAGTCCATCTCATCCTCTCGAGGCCGGGTGCCGAGCCGGCCTGTACAGCACGACCTCCCGCTTGTACGAGCGGTGGACCTCAGCGATCTCCGCGCGAAGCTCGCGCTCGAGCCGATCCATGCGCGCGCGGGTCTTGTTCAGCTCGTCCTGTAGGCGGAGCACGTGCTCGACGCCCGCATGGTTGAGCCCGAGTTCGGTCGTCAGCCGGTGGATCAGGCGAAGGCGCTGGACGTCAGCGTCGGAGTAGAGGCGCGTCCCACCGGGCGTGCGCCCGGGCCGGACGAGGCCTTTCGCCTCGTACATCCGCAGCGTCTGCGGGTGCATCCCGACCAGGTCGGCGGCGACCGAGATCATGTAGCGCGGACGGTCGGGCACCTCAGCTGACCTCCGCGAAGCGCTGACGCGGCTCCTCGCGCGACACCTTCTGGTAGCCCTCGAGCGCCTCCCGCTCGGCCTTGGTCAGCTTCTTCGGAACGGTCACGTTCACGCGCGCGAGCAGATCGCCACGGCCGTTCCCCTTCAGG
Source organism: uncultured Gaiellaceae bacterium (assembly GCA_963787855.1). Taxonomy (GTDB): domain Bacteria; phylum Actinomycetota; class Thermoleophilia; order Gaiellales; family Gaiellaceae; genus GMQP-bins7. The sequence continues at coordinate 192,486 of CAWBER010000003.1, read as the reverse complement.
TGCGGCACGCCGCGCCCCTTCACGCGCAGGAGCTTCCCGCTCTCGGTGCCGCTCGGGACCTTCAGCGAGACCGGCCCGTCAGGCGTGGGGATCTCGACCGACGCGCCGAGGGCGGCTTCCGAATATGTGACGGGGACGTCGAGCAGGAGGTCCGATCCGCGCCGCTCGTACAGTGGCGACGGCTCGACGTCGACGACGACGAAGAGGTCTCCTGCGGGTCCCGAATTGTGTCCGGCCTCGCCCTTGCCCTTGAGCCGCACGCGCGTGCCGCTCTTCGCCCCCGCCGGGATCGTTACTGCATAACGCTTCGTCACGCGCTCGCGACCAGCGCCGCGGCAGTGCGTGCACGGATTCTCGACGATGGTGCCGTTCCCGCGACAGCGTGGGCACGGCTGCGAGAAAGCGAAGAGGCCCTGCGAGTCGGAGACGACTCCGCGCCCGCCACACTGGGGGCAGGTCGCCGGCGCCGTCCCGGGCTCCGCGCCCGTGCCGTGGCACACCGTGCAGGCCGTCTCGACTTCGATCGGAACGCGCACCTGGACGCCTGTGAGCGAGTCCTCGAACGAGATCCGGACGTGGGTCTCGAGGTCGTTCCCGCGAATCGGTTGACGGCTCGTCGCGCGACGGCCTCCACCGAACATCCCACCGAGGAGGTCGCCCAGGTTCGAGAGATCGAACTCCTCGAACCGCATCCCGCCCATGTCGGCGCCGGCGCCGGGGAACCCGCGCGCACCGGCCTCGCCGAACGTGTCGTAGGCCTTCCGCTTCTCCGGATCGGAGAGGACGTCGTACGCGCCTTGCACCTCCTTGAACCGGTCCTCGGCGCCGTTGTCGCCCGGGTTGCGGTCCGGGTGGTACTCGCGGGCGAGCGTGCGGTACGCCTTCTTGATGTCGTCGTCGGACGCGTTCTTCGGCACGCCGAGGACCTCGTAAGGGTTGCGAGTGCTCACTCGGCCACGATCACCTTCGCCGGCCGCACGACGCGGTCGCCGACGCGGTAGCCACGCTGGACGACCTCGAGCACGGTGCCGGAGTCCGCTCCCTCACCGGGCTTCGTAAGCAGCGCCTCGTGGACGTGGGGGTCGAACGCTCCGTCAGCCTCGATCTCGGCCAGCCCTTCCTTGGCGAGCGCGCGTCGGAGCGACTGCTCGACGAGCTTCACCCCTTCGACGAGCTGCGCCTCCTCGTGCCGCTCGGCCGCTTCGAGTGCCCGCTCGAGGTCGTCGAGGATCGGGAGCAACTCGCGGACGAGACGCTCGTGCGCATGCGCGACGAGTCGCTCCTGCTCGCGCGCGGCGCGCTTACGGTAGTTCTCGAAGTCCGCCTGCACGCGCTGCGCGAGGTCGAGGTACTCGTCCCTCTCGGCCGTGACGATCGCAAGCGGGTCGGGAGCCGGAGCCTCGGGCTCCGACTCCTCGACCTCCGTCTCCGTGAGCTCGTCGCTCACGACTTCGTCGCTTCCTCTTCGTCGATGACCTCGAAGTCGGCGTCTTCGACGACCTCGTCGTCGACGGCGCCGTCACCGTTGCCCGACGGCTGCGCCGAGGCCTGTGCCGCCGACGCCTGCGCGTAGATCGCGTCGGCGAGCCCGCGCGAGGCCTCCTCGAGTGCGCTCGTCTTCGCCTGGATGTCGGCGATATCCGAGCCCTCGGCGGCCTGGCGGAGCTCCATGACCCGACCCTCGATCGTCGACGCCTCCGCCTCGGGCAGCTTGTCGCGGTTGTCGGCGAGCGTGCGCTCGACCTGATACGCGAGCTGCTCGCCGGCGTTGCGCGCGTCCGCGAGCTCGCGCAGGCGATGGGCCTCGCCCGCATGCGACTCGGCCTCGGAGATCATCCGGTCGACCTCGTCCTCGGAGAGGCCGGAGCCGCCCTCGATCCGGATCTGCTGCTCGTTGCCCGTCCCGAGGTCCTTCGCCGACACGTTGATGATCCCGTTCGCGTCGATGTCGAAGGACACCTCGATCTGCGGCATCCCGCGCGGCGCCGGAGGGATCCCGACGAGCTGGAACTTGCCGAGCGTCTTGTTGAAGTTGATCATCTCCGACTCGCCCTGTCCGACGTGGATCTCGACCGACGGCTGGTTGTCCTCCGCCGTCGTGAAGGTCTCCGACTTCCGGGTTGGAATCGTCGTGTTGCGGTCGATGAGCTTCGTGAACACGCCGCCCTTCGTCTCGATGCCGAGGGAGAGCGGGGTCACGTCGAGCAGGAGGACATCCTTCACGTCGCCCTTGAGCACGCCGGCCTGGATCCCGGCGCCGACCGCCACCACCTCGTCCGGGTTGACGCCCTTGTGCGGATCCTTGCCGATGAGCTCCTTCACCTTCGCCTGGACGGCGGGCATGCGCGTCATGCCGCCGACGAGGACGACATGCTCAATGTCGGCCGGCGTCAGGCCCGCGTCCGCAAGCGCTTGCTTCGTCGGCGCGACGGTGCGCTCGAGCAGGGCGTGCGCCAGCTCGTCGAGCTTCGCGCGGGTGAGCTGGAGATCGAGGTGCTTCGGCCCCTCGGGCGTGGCGGTGATGAACGGCAGGTTGATCTGGGTCGTCATCGTCGAGGACAGCTCGACCTTCGCCTTCTCGCCCGCCTCGTAGAGGCGCTGCAGCGCCATCGGGTCCTGCCCGAGGTCGATGCCCTGATCGCGCTTGAACTCCGCGATCATCCAGTCGACGATCGCCTTGTCGAAGTTGTCTCCACCGAGGTGGTTGTCGCCGTTCGTGGCCTTGACGTGGTAGACGCCCTCGCCGAGCTCGAGCACGGAGACGTCGAACGTCCCGCCGCCGAGGTCGAAGACGAGGATCGTGTGCTCCGGCCCTTCCTTGTCGAGCCCGTACGCCAGTGCGGCCGCGGTCGGCTCGTTGATGATGCGCAGGACGTTGAGCCCGGCGATCTTGCCTGCGTCCTTCGTCGCCTCGCGCTGCGCGTTGTTGAAGTAGGCAGGCACGGTCACTACCGCATCGGTGACCGGCTCGCCGAGGTACGCCTCGGCGTCCGCCTTGAGCTTCTGGAGGATCATGGCCGAGATCTCCGGCGGCGCGTACTCCTTGCCCTCCGCCTTGACGCGAGCGTCGTCGTTCTGCCCCTGCACGACCTCGTAGGGGACGATCTTCATCTCCTCCGAGACCTCGTCGTACTTGCGGCCCATGAACCGCTTGATCGAGAAGATCGTGTTCTGGGGGTTTGTGACCTGCTGGCGCTTCGCCGGTGCGCCGACGAGCCGCTGGCCGTCACGTCCGAAGGCGACGACGGACGGTGTCGTGCGCCCGCCCTCGGCGTTCGGGATGACGGTGGGCTCGGATCCCTCGAGGACGGCCATGCACGAGTTCGTCGTCCCGAGGTCGATGCCGATGGTCTTGGCCATGGGGTTCGCTCCTTCTCCTGAGTCGTCGGTGATCGAAAACTTGAGCCGTACCGTAGCAGATCGCTGAGCAGCCATCTCTGCGCAGGAATGTGGGCGGAGACCGAAGAACACACACGAGATGCCCGTTCGGCTCCTGAGCGACCGGAATCTCGCGCGCCTCAATCGCGCAGTCGTCTCGGGCCGGATCATCCCGCTGCTCGTCGCGGTGATGTTCATCGTCGGCACAGGCGGGACCGCTGCGGTGGAGCTCCTCAGCCCGAACAGCTTCGACAGCGTCGGCGACGCGGCGTGGTGGGCCGCGACAACTGTGACCACGATCGGATACGGCGATGTCGTTCCCGGAACGAGCGGCGGTCGGGTCATCGCCGTCTTCGTCATGTTCGCGAGCGTGGCCACTGTCTCCATGTCGACCGCCGTCATCACAGCGTCGTTCGTCGGCTACCAGCAGCGGCGCCTCGGGCACGACCTCGACCGGCACCACGAGCTCCTCGAGACCCTGGCACGAATCGAGGGTCGCCTCGATGCGATCGAGCAGAAGCCCGGCTAGCGGTAGATCCCGATCAGCACACCGCCCGCCACCACGAGGACCGCGCCGAGGACGAGCCGCGGGCCAACGTGCTCGGACTTGCGCAAGAGGAGCCATGACAGCGTTACGCCCCAGAGCGACTCCGTCGCGACGATCGGCGAGACCACGGACACGCGTCCGCGGTAGAACGCTTCGAAGAGCAGCACGTACGAGGCGCCGTAACAGAGCGCGGCGGGGAGGAACGCGACGGCGCCGCGGCGGGTGAGCGGGGCGCGTGTGACAGTTGCGAACACGAGCGCGACCGCAGCGCCCGTCGCCATCGTCGCGCACGCCGCGGCGCCGGGATCCACGGCGTCGGTCTGCATGCCCAGCCAGCGAACGAGGTTGTCCCGCACCGCGAACGCGATCGTCCCGAGGAGCGCAAATACCAGCCCGATGCGCCGAAAGTGCACGGGTCGCGTTCGCTCACTCGCAAGCACGATGCCGCCGCCGACGATGAGCGCGGCGCCGAGGACGAGGCCGGCGACGACAGGCTCGTCGAGAAAGAGAAAGGCGATGGCGACGGCGAACAGCGGCGCGGTTCCGGTGACGACGGACGTCCGCGACGCACCCGCATCCCGTACGCCGAAGGTGAAGAAGAGCTGCGAGGCACCGGGAGCGAGCAGCCCGGCGAGCAGGAACGGCCAGAGCCCGGCCAGGTTCCAGTCGTTCGCGAAGAGCGCCGCGATCGTGGTGACGGCGAACGCCGGGAGGACCGTGAACAGCGTCCCCGCCTCCGCCGAGACCCCGGTCTGCAGCGCGAGCCGCACGAAGACCGTCATGAGGCCGAAGAGGAGCGCGGACAGCGCCCCGAGGACGATCGGCGTCACGTGCGGCCCGACCCACGCGAGGCGAGCCGGCGGAGCGTCGCCGCCGCGACGGGCTCGGCGACGAGGATCCCGGCCATCATCACCGCGCAGCCGACCCAGCCCGCCCAGCCGAGGATCTCGTTTGCAAGGAGGACGCCCGCCAGCGCGGCGAACGGCGCCTCGAGGGTGAAGACGAGAGCCGCGCGAGCCGCGGTCGTCCGCGCCTGCACCCACGTCGCGATCAGGTAGCCGAGCGCGCCGGCAAAAACGCCGGTCACGACCAGCGCTCCCCAGACGGTCGCTCCGCGCGGCACCTCGAGCTCGCCGCGCGCGAGCGCAACGATGGTGAAGCCCACGAACGCCGTCGCCATCTGCAGGAACGTGAGCGCGCGCGCGTCGAACCGTGGCGCGAACCGCTCCATCGCGGTGATCTGGAACGCCTGGAAGATCGCATTCCCGAGCACGAGGGCGTTCCCGAGCGTCGAACCACCCGGCACGCCGTTCAGCAGCAGCAGGCCGACCACGGCGAGAGCGACGCCCGCCCACAGTGCGCGCGGCACAGGCGTCCCGAAGAACGCGAGCGCGAGCAAGGGCGTGAACACGACGTAGAGCCCGGTGATGAAGCCGGTGCTCGCGACCGTCGTCAGCTCGAGCCCCGCTGTCTGGAGGCCGTAGGCAATCGCGAGCAGCACGCCCGCACCGACCCCGGCTGCGTAGCCGGACCGCGGCAGCGTGCGCAGCGAGCTCCAGGCGAACGGGGCGAGCACGACCGTCGAGATGGCGAAGCGCACGGCGAGGAACGCGAACAACGGGTAGAGCGCGATCGCGTCCTGTACTTGGACGAACGTGATGCCCCAGATCGCGGTGACGCCGACGAGGGCGAGAAGTGGCGCACGCCGGGTCACCGCATCGATTCTCTACGCTCCGTCCAGATGACCGTGCTCGACACCCTCGGCCGGCCCGTTCGCGACCTTCGGATCTCGGTCACCGACCGCTGCAACTTCCGCTGCGTGTACTGCATGCCGAAAGAGGTGTTCGGGCACGACTACCGCTTCCTGCCCCGGCGCGAGCTCCTCACGTTCGAGGAGATCGAGCGCGTCGCGCGCACCTTCGTCGACCTCGGCGTGCAGAAGCTCCGGATCACGGGCGGCGAGCCGCTGCTCCGCCGGGATCTCGACGTGCTCGTCGGCCGGCTTTCGGCGCTCGGGGACGACCTCGACGTCACGCTGACGACCAACGCGGCGCTGCTCGCCCAGAAGGCACGCGCGCTCGCCGGCGCGGGGCTCTCGCGAATCACCGTCAGCCTCGACTCGCTCGATGACGAGGTCTTCCGCGCGATGAACGACGTCGACTTCCCGGTCGCACGCGTGCTCGCCGGCATCGACGCCGCTGCTGACGCAGGCCTCCCCGTGAAGGTCAACGTCGTCGTCAAGCGCGGCCTGAACGAGTCGTCGATCCTCGACATCGCGCGCCGCTTCCGCGGAACGGGCCACGCCGTCCGCTTCATCGAGTTCATGGACGTCGGCGCGACCAACGGCTGGCGTCTCGACGACGTCGTTCCGGCCGCGGAGATCGTCTCCACGATCGGCGCGGAGTTCCCGCTCGAGCCCGTGCAGTCCGCGTACCGCGGTGAGGTCGCCGAGCGCTACCGGTACCTGGACGGCAGCGGCGAGATCGGCGTCATCGCGTCCGTGACGCAGCCGTTCTGCGGCGACTGCACGCGCGCGCGCATCTCGGCCGACGGCAAGCTCTACACGTGCCTGTTCGCCATCCGCGGGCACGACCTGCGCGCGCTCCTGCGCTCGGAATCGGGTGACGAGCTCGAGGAGACGATCCGAGCCGTGTGGACGCGTCGCGCGGATCGCTACTCCGAGATCCGTACCGGCGAGACCTCGGCGCTTCGCAAGGTCGAGATGTCGTACATCGGCGGCTAGCTCCTCACATTCCGGCGTTTCGCGGCCGTTCGCATGAGGAATGCTCGTTCTGGGTACCTCGTTAGAATTGAGTCGTCGTGTCGAGTCTCGCCGAGACATCCCGGCGCCTGCCACGCGGCTGGGCGCATCTGGCCCTCCAGTTCGTGATCTGGATCGGCTTCTACGTCGCCTACCAGGTGGTGCGCGGCGCAGCTGATCGCAGCGTCACGGACGCGTTCCAGAACGGCGAGTGGATCCTGCGCCAGCAGCAGGCACTCGGCGCGCTGTTCGAGCCGGCCGTCCAGCGCTTCGTCGACGGATCGTCGGTCATGGTCCTGCTGACGTCGTACACGTACTGGCTCTCGCAGTTCGCAGTCGTCGGTGCGACGCTCCTCTGGATCTACTTCAAGCACCACGAGCGGTTCGCCGGCTTCCGCAACTGGCTGATCGTCGCGAACCTGGTCGGGCTCGTCGGCTACGTCCTCGTGCCGACTGCGCCGCCGCGGATGTTCCCGGAATGGGGCTTCGTGGACACGCTCGGCCAGTTCTCGTCCATCAACCACGACAGCGGCCTCATCTCGTTCGCGTCGAACCCCTACGCAGCGATGCCGAGCCTCCACTCGATGGACGCGCTCATCGTCGGCATCGTCATGTTCGGCGTCGTTCGTTCAAAGCTTGCGAAGGCACTGTGGCTCGCGTGGCCGGCGTGGGTCGGATTCGCGGTCATCTCGACCGGCAACCACTACTGGCTCGACGTCGTCGCGGGCTTCGCGCTCGCGCTCGCGACGGGCTGGGCGCTCCGGCGCGTCCATACGCTGCGAACGCAGCGCGCATGACCGAGCAGGGACCCGCGCCCGTCAACCAGTTCGACAGGGTCAAGCAGGAGTACACCCAGGCCGCGCGGGAGATCCTCGCGCGCTCGATGCGCGGGGTCGCCAAGACGAAGCTGACCCCGGACATGCTCACGCTCGCGGGCGTCTCGCTGTGTCTCGCAGGTGCCGTGCTCGTCGGCTTCGAGAATCGCAACGAGAAGCTGTACTTCTGGCTCGGCGGCGCGCTCTTCGTCATCGGCTCGGTCGCCGACATCCTCGATGGCGCCCTGGCGCGCGCAGCGAGCAAGGGAACGGTTTTCGGCGCCTTTCTCGACTCGACGTTCGACCGCCTCGGCGAGGCGGCGATGCTCACCGCCATCGGCCTCGTCTTCATGCGCGAGGGGAACGAGGTCGCCCTCGTTGCGACCTTCGCGGCCGTGATCGGCTCGTTCCTCGTCTCTTACACCCGGGCGAAGGCCGAGGCGCTCGGCCTGCGCGGCGACGTCGGCTTCGGCTCCCGCGTCGAGCGGGTCGTGCTGATCTCCGTTGGCCTCGGGCTCGCGCCGTGGGGCCTCCTCCAGTGGCCGATCTACCTCCTCGCCGCGATGGCGTGGATCACGGTCGTGCAGCGAATGCTGTTCGTGCGGCGCCAGCTCCGCGAGCTCGCCGAAGCCTCGGCCTGAAGGTGTAGAGACCGGGACGCCGGGTATATACGGCTGTCGACGAGGAGGTGACGTGTCGTGGCTACGCGAAAGCAAACAGAGGCAGCCAAGCGCAACATCCGCAAGGCGCAGTCCGCGGCGAAGAGCAAGCGGACGATCGCACATCTCCCCGAGGCCATCCGGAGGGATCTCGGCAAGCAAGCGTCGAAGGCGCGGCAGCGTGGAGGCCGCGCAGGACACGCGCTCGAGGACCGTACGCGCGAGCAGCTCTACGCCCTCGCACAGAAGCGGAACATCCGTGGTCGCTCGAAGATGGGCAAGTGGGAGCTGATCCGCGCGCTCCGGAGCTAGCGCCGGTCGAACGAATGCGATAAGCTGCTAGCACTTTGGCTGCTAGCAAATCAGCGCGGGCAAGCATCCTGGTCAGGATGCCTGCTCCGTTGAAAGGGGCGCTCGTTCGTGAGACCGCCCGCCGTGAGTCAAACGTCAACGACGTTGCGGTCGGCATTCTCGCCGAGGAGTTCGGCATCGCTTGCACGCCGAGCGGCCGCCGTCGCAAAGTGCTAGCAGGCTCCAGCCCCGTCCTCCTCCTCCGCGTTCCGCAGGAGCTGAAGGACGCAATTCATGCGGAGGCGTCGCGACGCGGCTCCAACGCGAACGACGTCATCCTCGCCGCGCTCGCCGACGGTCTCGGTGTCCCGGCGCAGAGCAATCGCAAAGGAAGGAACCCGATGTCAAGCACGAACGGCTCGAAGAACGGGCGCGCGAAGGACAAGGTTCGCGTCGCGATCATCGGCGTGGGCAACTGCGCCAACTCGCTTCTGCAGGGGGTGGAGTACTACAAGGACGCGAAGCCGGACGACACCGTCCCCGGCCTCATGCACGTCGACCTCGGCGGGTACCACATCTCGGACATCGAGTTCACAGCCGCATTCGACGTCGTGAAGGGCAAGGTCGGAGTCGACCTCGCCGACGCGATCTGGGCGAAGCCGAACGACACGATCAAGTTCGCGAACGTGCCGAAGACCGGCGTGAAGGTCTCGCGCGGCATGACGCACGACGGCATCGGCAAGTACATGGCGGAGGTCGTCGAGAAGGCGCCGGGCCAGACCGACGACGTCGTGAAGATCCTGAAGGAGACCGGAACGGACGTCGTGGTCAACTACCTGCCGGTCGGCTCGGAAGCCGCGACGAAGTGGTACGCGGAGCAGATCCTCGAGGCCGGCGTCGCGATGGTGAACTGCATGCCCGTCTTCATCGCGCGCGAGCCCTACTGGCAGAAGCGTTTCGAGGAGGCCGGCTGCCCGATCATCGGCGACGACATCAAGTCGCAGGTCGGCGCGACCATCACCCACCGCGTGCTGACGACGCTCTTCGGCGACCGCGGCGTCCACCTCGACCGCACGATGCAGCTGAACGTCGGCGGCAACTCCGACTTCCGCAACATGCTCGAGCGCGAGCGCCTCGAGTCGAAGAAGATCTCCAAGACGAACGCCGTCACGTCGATGCTCGACTACGACATCGGCGCGGACAACGTCCACGTCGGCCCGTCGGATTTCGTCCCGTGGCTGACCGACCGCAAGTGGGCGTACATCCGGATGGAGGGCTCGTCGTTCGGCGACGTGCCTCTCAACGTCGAGCTGAAGCTCGAGGTCTGGGACTCGCCGAACTCGGCCGGCATCGTCATCGACGCCGTCCGGCTCGCGAAGCTCGCTTTGAACAACGGCATCGCCGGCTCGCTCGAGGCGCCGAGCGCGTACCTCATGAAGTCGCCGCCGAAGCAGATCCGCGACGACGAGGCGCGCGAGGACATCGAGCGCTTCATCGTGAAGAACGCGGTGAAGAAGCCGAAGGCAGCCGCGAAGGCGTGACCCGCTGCCGCACGCGCGGATCATCTGGATCAGGGCGGCGGGAGCTCTCGCTCTCGCCACCCTGATCGGGATCGCGTCACTGCTCCGCAGTGACTTCTCCGACGAGCACCTTCCGCAGGCAGCACAAGCGGCCGCGCGGGTAGCACGCTCTCCTGCACGGCTCGCGGTCTGCAAGCTTGTAACTTGCGAGCGGTGAGCCTCCGCATCTGCTTCGTCACGCCGTTCGCGTGGTCGCAACCGCACGAGGTGAACACGCACGTGGAGGGCACCGCCGCAGCGCTCCGGCACCTCGGGCACGACGTGACGGTGCTTGCGCCCTCCTCGCGAGCGCGCGATCTCCTGGCCGGGCGGCGAGCGCTGCAGCGCGGAGCCGATGCCGATGTCATCGCCGTCGGCCCGTCGATCCCAGTCTCGCGCCGGACGAACATGGGCGTGCCGGTGGCCGTGCGGGCGAACCTGCGGCTCGCGCTCGCGCACGGCCGGTTCGACGTCGTCCACGGGTTCGAGCCGGGGCTCCCGAGCCTTTCGTACCTCGCTCTCACGTCCACGCATGCCCTGACCGCCGCCACGTTCTTCTCGATCGACCGGCTCGCGTATCCTGCCCGGCGCTCACGGCGCGACCGGCTCCGAACACGGATCGACGCGCTCCTCGCGACTTCGGAAGCGACTGCCGGCGCCGCAGCCGAGCGGTTCGACGGGGAATACGGGATCGTCCCGCTCGGCGTCGACCTCGATCACTTCCGGCCCGCGCCGAAACGAGATCTGATCGTCGTCGAACTCGAGCCGGGTGGCCGACCGACGACGCGTGCGCTGCTCCGGCTGCTCGACGACGCGCCGGGATGGGAGGCAGTCCTCGTGCATACGAAGCCGCTCGGGTTCCGCCCGACGATCCCGCGGCGCCTGCGTTCGCGCGTCCACGTCCGCGCGACGCGAGCGGCGACTCAGCGGCTCGACGCCCTCGGGCCGGCCTCGCTGTTCGTCTCGGCACCGGGAGGCGAGGAACGCCTTCAGCTCGAGGCGGCTGCCTGCGGGGTGGCCATCGTCGACGGCGCGAGCGATCGCGTCGAAGCGGAGGTCGAGCGCCTCGTCGCCGATCCGCCAAGCGCCGCAACGGCTGCCCGCGCCGCACGAGGTCGAGCCGAGCAACAGAGCTTCGACGTCGTCGCCGCCGAGCTCGACCGGGTCTACGCGAAGCTCGCCCGCAAGCGCCGGGTCGCGCGCACCGAGGAGGACGACCCGCTCGCCGGGCGCGAGTGGCTCACGATCGACCTCCACCTCCACACGGACTGGTCGCACGACTGCTCGATCCCGGCCGAGGATTTGCTCGACCATGCCGAGGAGATCGGCCTCGGCGGCATCGCGGTCACGGACCACAACGTCTTCGGGGGCGCCCTCGAGGCCGTCGAGCTCGCACGCAACCGCGACCTCGTCGTGATTCCCGGCGAGGAGGTCAAGACGGACAGCCAGGGAGAGGTGATCGGGCTCTTCCTGGACGAGGAGATCCCGCGCGGGATGACGTTCGCCGATACCGTCGCCGCGATCCGCGAGCAAGGCGGCCTCGTCTACCTCCCGCACCCGTTCGACCGGCTGCATGCGATCCCGGACCCTGACACGATCCACCGCCACCTCGCCGAGATCGACGTCTTCGAGGTGTACAACGCGAGGCTCCTCCGCGACTCGTTCAACGACGAGGCGCTCCGCTTCGCCCGGAAGTACAGGCTGCTCCAGGGCGCCGGCTCGGACGCGCACGTCCTTCAGGGCGTCGGGACGGGCGTGGTGCGCATGCGTCGGTTCGACGGGCCGGAGGAGTTCCTGCTCTCTCTCCGCTCGGCCGAGATCCTGCGCCGGCCGAAGTCGCTCGCCTACCTCCAGTCCCTCAAGTGGGTGGCCCAGGTCAAGGAAAGGGTCCGCTGAGGGAGAAGGGTGACTCCGACTCCGTGCCCGCCTCCGTGTCCACCGACGAGATCTACGAGCGGTACCTCAAGAAGGCGATCTCCGAGATCAATGAGCTCGGGGACGAGCTCGCGCGCGCCGGGGACGAGCTGCGGGTGCCCGTCGTCGGGTCGGGCCACCCGCTCGCCGACATCATGCTCCTGAAGTTCTCGCCCCAACCGACGGAGATCCAGGAGGGCGTCGCGTTCTTCGGCCGCTCGGGGCAGGCCGTACTGAAGTCCCTGCAGCGGCTGCACGTCGACCCGATGTCCGTATACGGGACGAACTGCCTCAAGTTCGGCACGGAGGACCCCGCCGACGCCGCGGCGTGGCTGACGCGGGAGCTCTCCATCGTCCAGCCGAAGCTGGTCGTGGCCATGGGCGAGCGAACCGCCGGTTTCGTCGACGATCTGGCGTTTCCGCTCTCCGACCCGCTTGATGCGGACGCGGTCGGCTCGATCCAGCGGTTGACTCCGACGATCCAGGCTCTCGTCACACCGGACATCGACGAGGCGCTCGACGAGGCGCCCGCGAAATCCGCCTTCTGGAACGCCTTCAAGACGCTCGGCCCCTGGTGGGCGGAGCAGCCTCCTTATTGAGTTCGCGGCGGGGGATCGCCCTCGCCGGGCTGCTGGCTCTCCTGGTCGCGTACAGCGCCGGGGCGAAGCACCTGCCCGAGCTCGCCTCGGAGCATCTCGACGTCGTGTTCTACGCGCTGGTCGTCCTGCCGGCGTTCGCGGCGGCGATCTGGCTCGCGCTTCCGCTCGCCGGCGCGAGCACGAAGACGCTCGTCGCATTCGCCGGCGCCGCCGGGGCGCTTGCGATCGTTCTCGCCCTCCTCGACGTCGACTCCACGGCGAACGTCGCCAAGCTCGCCTGCTATGCCCTCGCGGGGTTCGCATTTCTCTCGCTCTTCGAGGAGCTGTGGTGGATCACGCTCGTCGCCGTTCTGGTGCCATGGGTGGACGTCTGGTCGGTGGCGGCAGGCCCAACGGAGTACGTCGTCGAGGAGCGCCCGGGCGTCTTCGAGAACATCGCGATCGCGTTCCCGAGCCCGGGTGAGGCCGTGATCGTGAACATCGGGCCGCCCGACATCCTCTTCTTTGCGCTGTTCCTCGCCGCCGCGGCTCGCTTCGACCTGCGTGTCGCCGCGACGTGGATCGGGATGGCTGCCTGCCTGGCGGTCACGCTCGCACTCGTGTGGTGGTGGGACGACGTCGCAGGACTCCCCGCGCTCCCCGCGGTGTGCCTCGGCTTCCTCGTGCCGAACGGCGATCTTCTCTGGCACGACCTGCGTCGCCTGCGGAGCAGGTCTAGCGAGGCAGGCTGAGCGTCGACACCGACTCGACGTGCGGCGTGTGCGGGAACATGTCCACGGGCCGGCACCGGTCGAGCTGGTAGCCGTACTCGTCGCGCAGGACCTGGAGGTCCGAGGCGAGCGTCGTCGGATTGCACGAGACGTAGACGACCCGCGACGCGCCCAGAGCGCCCGTTCGCCGGAGGGCCTTGCCGGCGAGGCCGGCCCGAGGTGGATCGACGATGACGACGTCGGGCTCCCCCGCCTCCTCGCGAAGCTCCTCGATCGTCTGGCCGACGTTCCCGGCGAAGAAGCTCGCGTTCCCGACTCCGTTGAGCTCTGCGTTCTCGATCGCGCACGCGACGGCCTCCTCGGAGATCTCGAGACCCCACACCGACGCTGCCCGGCCGGCGAGTGAGAGCCCGATCGTGCCGGTGCCGCAGTAGAGGTCGTAGACGTTCTCCGTTCCCGTGAGGGCCGCGTACTCCCGCGCGAGCTCGTAGAGCCGCTCGGCCATCTCGGTGTTCGTCTGGAGGAATGCGGACGGACGGACACGGAAGCGCAGGCCGAGGATCTCCTCCTCGATCGCCTCCTCGCCCCAGAGGAGCTTGGTCGGGAGATTCGTCTGCTCCGCGGGCGTGTCGTTGATCGCCCAGTGGATCGACCGCACTTCGGGGAAGCGCCGCAGCACGTCGACGAGGTAGCCGGCCTCGAAGCGCTCGCCGGGCGCCGTCACCAGCACGACGAGCGCCTGCCCGGTGTTGCGCCCCTCGCGGACGACGAGGTGACGGAGGTACCCGGTCCCGGCCTCCTGGTCGTACGGCTCGAGCCCCTCCTCGCGAGCCCAGTCGCGAACGGCGGCCCGGATCGCATTTCCGACGTCGGTGGTCAGGAGGCATACGTCGATCCCGATGACCTCGTCCCACCGCCCGGCACGATGAAAGCCGAGGTCGACGCCCTCCGGCGTGCTCGTGAACGAGTACTCGAGCTTGTTGCGATATCCGTACTGGGAGGCCGCCGGAACGATCGGCTCGAGCGGAGGGTCGACGAAGCGACCGATCCGCACGAGCGCATCGCGTACCTGCCGCTCCTTCTCCGTGACCTGCACCTCGTACGCGAGGTCCTGGAAACGACAGCCGCCGCAGACGCCGAAGTGCGGGCAAGGCGCGTCTACGCGGTGGGAGCTCGGCCGGACGACGTCCGTGACGACACCCTCGGCGAAGCCTCGCTTCACCTTCGTGACCCGCGCCCGCACGTCGTCTCCCGGGAGACCGCCCCGGACGAAGACGACGAAGCCGTTGTGCCGCGTGACGCCGCTCCCGCCGTAGGCGAGCGAGTCGACGCGCAGCTCGAGCTCCTCACCTTTGCGGACGGGTGCAGCCACGGCCCGCCAGCGTAGCGAGGGCTAGGTGACGTCTCGCCGTTTCGTCCGCACGAAGGCGATTGCGGCGGCCAGAGCGGCCCAGCCGAGCGAGACCAGCGCCGCGCGTGCCCACGAGAGACCCTCGCCCTCCGAGTCGACCGTCCCGCCCAACGCAGCCGCGGGCAGGTACTCGGACACGCCTTCGAGATCGACCCACGGGAAGACGCCGAGAAGCACCCAGCAGATGGGCTCGAGGACGAACATCCAGAGGAGCACGCCCACGAGCGCGCCGACCTGGGAGTGCACGGCGCTGCCGATCGCGGCGCCGAAGACTCCGGCGATCACGGTGGCGACGAGAGCCCGCCACGCGCCTTCGCTCCACTCGCCCGCCTCGAACGGCACATCGAGAACGCCGAGCCAGATCACGGCCGCGACGACAGCGACGACGAGAGCAGCCGTGTAGAGGAGGGCGCCGACCGATGCGCCGGTCAGCAGCTTGACCGCCACGAACCGACCGCGACGCGGCGTCGCGAGCAACGTCCTCGCGATCGTGCCGTGCCGGAACTCGTTCGTGACGAGAATGATCCCCAGCAACAGCGCGAGGATCGACGTGGGAAAGGCGACGTCCACCGGGATCCGGAACTGCAACTCCGGGTCGAGACGATCCTCGGACGTCGATCCTCCGATGTTCGCGGCCGTCAACAGGCCGGCGAAGAGCAGCGTGATGACGCCGAACCCCCAGGTCGACCTCAGGGTCTTGAGCTTGAGAAGCTCGGCAGCGAACAGGTTGCTCACGCGCCTCGCTCTCCCGGCTCGCCGGTGAGCTCCAGGAAGACCTCCTCGAGCGATGCTCGCTCGACGGTCAGCTCGTGCAGGACGACGCCGTGCGCGGCTGCGATCTCGCCGACCCGCTCCGGCGCCGCGTTGACCGCGAGCCGGCCGTCGCCAACCACCTGAGCCTCGAAGCTCGCCTCCCCGAGCAGGTGCGCGAGGCGCTCTGCGTCCGGAGAGCGCACGGACGTCGCTCCCGCGGCCATCGCCTCCACCTCCGCGATCGCGGCCTCCTGGACAAGGCTGCCCCGGTGGATGATCACGACGTCGTCGACCGTCTGCGCCACCTCCGAGAGAACATGGCTCGAGACGAGGATCGTCCGGCCCTCGGCGGCGAGCGAGCGGAGGAAGTCACGGAGCCAGCGGATCCCCTGCGGGTCCAGACCGTTCGCGGGCTCGTCCAGCACGAGCACCTCGGGATCGCCGAGGAGAGCGGCCGCGAGGCCCAGTCGCTGGCGCATCCCGAGCGAGTAGCCCTTCACGCGCCTGCGAGCCGCCGTGCTCATGTCCACGAGCCCGAGCACCTCGTCGACGCGCGACTTCGGGATACCGCCGGCGAGCGCAAGCACCCGCAGGTGATTGCGGCCTGTCCGGCCCGGATGTGCGTCGAAGGTCTCGAGCAGCACACCGACGCGGCGGACCGGGTCATCGAGCTCGGAATAGGGCCGGCCGAGGACGGCTGTCCTTCCCGCAGTCGGGCGGACGAGGCCCAGAAGCGCGCGCATCGTGGTCGACTTGCCGGCGCCGTTCGGGCCGAGGAATCCCGTGATCCGTCCCGGCTCGACGGAGAACGACAGGTCGTCGACGGCAAGCGTCGAGCCGAACCGCTTCGTGAGGCCGACGACCTGGATCACTTGAGGACGCTCACGTAGACCGAGCGATCTCGCGGTCCGTCGAACTCACAGAAGAAGATCCCCTGCCAGGTCCCCAGCGCGAGCGAGCCGTCGTCGCGGAGAGGGATCGTGACACTCGAGCCGACGAGCGTCGCGCGGGCATGGGAGGGCGCATTCGGACCGTCCTGATCGTCGTGACGCCACGGCCAGTCGTCTCGCACCAAAGTCTCGAGCGCGTTCTCGAGATCGGCGACGAGCTCCACGTCGACGTGCTCGTTGATCGTGACGCCCGCCGTCGTGTGCGGGACGTAGACGAGAACGGCCGAGCCCTGCGCACCCGCGATGGCGTCACGAACCTCGCTGCTGATGTCCACGACGTGACTCCGCCGCGCGGTGCGCACCCGGATTTCGTGCATCGACGCCTAGAGCGCGCCGCCGGCCGCCGGGGGCGCCCCTGCCTCGAGCGGGTTCTCGCCACCCGACGCGCGGCTCAGGTGCTCCTCGACGCTGAGCAAGTCGTTCCGTCCGCGCTCGACCACGGCGAGCAGCTCGGTCATGGACGCGACCTCCTCACGCTGCTCCTGGAGGAACCAGTGGAGGAACTGCTCGCCGACGAGTTCCCCCTCGTCGCGCGCGAGCTTCACGAGCTCGACGATCTGCTCGGTCACACGCTTCTCCTGCTCGAGGGCGAGAGCGACCGGCGCGACCACGTCGGCGAACGACGTCTGCGGGCCCTCTACACCGGGGATCACGACGTCCTCGTCGGCATCGAGGAGGTACTGCACCATGATCATCGCGTGATTCCGCTCTTCGACCGCTTGGCGGTAGAAGTGCGCGGCGAGCTGCGGGAGGTTCTCGCTGTCGTAGTAGACCGCGATCGCGATGTACTGCTGCGACGCGCCGAACTCGTAGCCGACCTGCCCGTTGAGCGCGCTACCGAACGTGGACATGGCCGCGACTCTACCGTCCGGCAAACGACGGGTGCGCCTACCATCCGCGCATGGCCGGCGTCCCGACGACGATGAAGGGACGCAGCTTCACGCGAGTCGCGGACTGGTCGCGAGACGAGCTGCAGACCCTCCTCGACCTCGCCGACGAGCTCAAGGCCGAGCGCGCGCGTCGCCCGGAGCTTCGCGTCCTTCCGGGCCGCACGATCGGCCTGATCTTCCACAAGCCGTCGACGCGGACGCGCGTGGCGTTCGAGGTCGGAATCGCCGAGCTGGGTGGGATGGCGCTCTTCCTCCCCGCCGCCGAGCTGCAGCTCGCGCGCGGTGAGTCCTATCGCGACACCGCCCTCGTGCTTTCACGGTTCCTCTCGGCCCTCATGATCCGGACGTTCCAGCAAGACGAGGTGGACGAGTTCGCCGAGCACGCCTCCATCCCGGTCATCAACGGCCTGACCGACCAGGCCCATCCGCTGCAAGCGCTCGCGGACGCGATGACGCTACGCGAGCGCTTCGGCTCGCTCGAGAGCCTTCGCGTCGCCTACCTCGGGGACGGCAACAACGTCTGCCACTCGCTCATGCGCATCGCGGCGCGATTCGGGATGCACTTCGTCGCAGCGACTCCGCCCGGTTACGAGCCCGATGCCGGGATCGTGGCGGGCTCGACGGAGGACGCAGCCGCGACGGGAGGGAGCGTGCGACTCACGAGCGACGCACGCGAGGCTGCCTCGGGTGCCCAGGCCGTCTACACCGACGTCTGGGCGAGCATGGGCCAGGTGGCCGACTCCGAGACCCGCGTACGTGACCTCGAGCCGTACCGCATCGACGACGCTCTGCTGGGCTTGGCGGACAGCGACAGCGTCGCGATGCACTGTCTTCCTGCCCACGTCGGCGAGGAGATCACGGCCGACGTCCTGTACGGGCAGCGGTGCCTTGCCTGGGAGCAGGCGGAGAACCGCCTGCATACCCAGAAGGCATTGATGGCGCTCGTCATTCGATGACGTTCGACGACCACGTGCGCGCCGCCCTCGACGAACTCCCTCCCCCCGTCGCTGCCGCCCTCGAGAACGTGGCGATCGTCGTCGAAGACGAGCACCCGGACGACCCGGATCTCCTCGGCCTCTACCACGGAGTCCCGCTCCCCGAACGGGGCGACATGGCCGGCGCACTGCCGGACAAGATCTCGATCTACCGGCTGCCCCTCGAAGAATCGTTCCCCGATCCCGACGAGCTCCGCGACGAAATCCGCATCACGGTTCTCCACGAGCTCGCTCACTATTTCGGCCTGGACGAGGCCCGGATCGCCGATCTCGGATACGAGTGAGTTTCAGGAATACGCATCGGTGGAACCGCGTTTCCAAGACACGTGACACCGGATCAGATTCACACGGAGATCGAGCAGCTCTCGGAACAGCGCCAGGAGCTCTGGCAGCAGCTTTCCGAGGGTCTCGACACGTCCGTACAGACTCAACTCAAGGAGCTCGACGAGCGACTGCAGACTCTCTGGCAGGCGCTTCGCATCGAGAAGGCCCGTCTCCGCTTCGGCGAGCGCGAGGAGATCGTGCGCCGCGCACGCGCCGAAGAGCGCCTCGAGCGCGCCGCGTAATCCAGCGGCAAAGCAGGAGAACGGCCGGCCCGCGCATATCATCGAACGCGTGCCCCTTTTCGGCAGAGGCAAGGCAGAGCCCGTCTCGATCGAGAGCGAGCATGAGCGCCTGCACGCGATCAGGATCGCCGCCGAGCAAGAGCTCGGGCGGCTTCGACGCGAGCTGACAGAGCGCGTAGCTGCGGTCGAGCAACGCGAACGCGAGCTCGCGGACGCCATCACTCAGACGCACCGCAGCGCAAGCCGATCGGGGACGGATTACGACGACGCCGTCCACCACGCTCAGGTCGGCCTCGCCTCGTATGCGCAGGAGCTCAATCGTCGCGAGCGCGACATCTCCGCACGTGAGCACGCGCTTCTGCGGATGGAGTCCGATCTCGCCCGGCGCGCGGCCGCAGCGGCCGAGACGCCGGAGGAGCGTCTCGCCCACATCGAGGAACGTATCGCCGCGCTCCACGAGGCCGAAAAGGCGTTCGCGCGAACCCAGGCCGAACTCGCCGCCCGCAGTGCGGACCTCGCGAGCCGTGAGGCCGCGTTGGCCGAGAACGCGCGCCTCGGCGTCGTCGACGCCGGGCCCGTGATCCCGAGTCGCGCGGAGATGGACGAGCTCGACGAGCGGCTCCGCCGGCTCGAGCGCGAGACGCGCGAAGCGACGAGGGATCATGGCTTCGGCGACAGCCTGCGCGCCCTCGAGGGGCGCGGCCTACGCGGCAGCTCGCCGGGCACGTGACCGCGCCACCGCTCGCCTGCCCCGCAGATCGAGACTCCGCGGAGCGGACTCTCGATCGCGACAACCCCTGAAGGCGTCGGATTCGCCGCCCGCAAAGCTCTCTACACTTCACCCGCTCGGGGCGTTAGCTCAGCTGGGAGAGCGCCGGCTTTGCAAGCCGGAGGTCACCGGTTCGATCCCGGTACGCTCCACTCCCATAAACCCCTGCTGAAGCGGGGGTTTTTTCGTTTTCGGGGACGCATCCGAAGCGGTGCGTGGTGACCCGGAACCCCCATCGTGGTGACCTTCTACTGCTGCGCGATCTTGAACGGCACGCGTCTCGTCGCTCCGGGGATCGAGGGGATACGCGAGGCGAGCTGCGCGCGCGATTCGCAGGCTGATACCGGCACTCCAAAGGAGCTTCGTCACGCCGGACTACGACAGTGCGCTGGAGGGCGACGGGATCAGGGGGTCGTGATTTCGGACATGACGAACTCCGAGGAAGCCGGGCGAGGAATGTCGCCGCTGACGACCGTGCCCAGCATCGCCCGCATCGCATTCACGCACTCGAATGCTCCGTCCCTATCGACATGTCCGCCGTGTGCGAGGTCGTTGCGCCGCTTGCGCGCCTTCTGCAGGCATCGTAGGATCCCCGTCGAGCGTCCCGGAGCCAGGGCAGCTCGGCCTTCACGTTCGCCGGAAGCACCGCGGATCATCGAGTCGAGCGCGGTGTCCCGCATCTCGCTCGTCGGTCCGTACCCGTTTTTCAGAGCCTCAGGATCTGCTCGATCACGATCCACCCGCTGAGCAGTGCTTCCGCTAGCTGGTGCTGCGGAGGGAGAAGTAGGCCGTGGGCTATCGGGCAAGGAGTCATCGACCACACGGAGCCATTGCGCCGCGCAGGCCGTCGTTCCTTCAGCTTGCTCCTCGGCACGGTCTGCCAACCAGCCTTCCGCGAGGTTCGCCCAGCATCCACGCGGGCCATCGTGAGATCGCTGCGAGGCGGTATCCGGCTGCGAGAAGCTCCCCGCGCCTTCAGCGTGCCCGACGTGCGCACTACGTCGGCTCTGGAAGCCCGGCGACGTGCCGACCGCTCGAGCGAGACTCAGCTCGCACTCGCTGTCCCGTCCTCGTCGAGGAGGGCGGCGACGGGGATCGCGTCGTGGTCGTCCTGCCACTCGCCGGCGGTCGTGACCCCTTCTGAGCGATCGTCCTCGGTGCCCGAATCTGGCTCAACCATGCGGTTCATTGTGCTTCGGCCACGCTGCCCGACTCAAGCGGGGCCGAACGGAGTTGCCGCTCCACCCCGGCCCCTACTACGAGACACGGAGGTTCAGCTCCATGCCCGCAGCAAGAGAAGGCTACGCCGGCAAGAAGCGCGAGAACAACGGGTCGGGCGTCGGAACGGTGGTAACCTCCGCCAGTCTTCTGGCCTAGATTCCTCGCCCCACCAGGCGAGCGCCGTGACTGGTGTTCGGTTCGTAGGTCGGCTCGGTCAGAAGCACCCAACGTGAGGAGGCCAGCGATGGCCACCACTTCCGTCTCGGCGACCACGAAGGTGGAGCCTTATCCGACCGTGCTGCTCCCTGCCTGCACGACCGTACCTACCGTGCTACTCGAAAATCTCGCCCAGGCGAACGCGGTTCGTTTCGCCCGTGCAGAGTTGAAGCGAGCGCTGAAAGCCGGGAGCGTTGAGATCGAGGAGGTGATTGCGCATCCGCCGAGGTTCGCCGAGCAGGCAAAGATCGCCGACCTCCTGCTCGCGCTGCCTGGGGTCGGGCCAACTCGCACGACTCGCCTCCTCGTGTGCTGCCAAATCCCGTATGGCAAGACCCTGGCAAGCCTCAGCGAGCGGCAGCGCGGCGCGCTGATCGCGCTGCTGCGTTAGGCACGCGCCGTAGCCCGACGCCGTTCATGAGCTACGCCGGCAGCGATGCCGCCCCCGCCCTTCGCGAGATCGAGCGTCTCGCGCTCGCGGAGGGCGACACCGACTTCGCATGGGTCGCCGCCTTCCTGAACGGGCGCGAGGACTTCGCGACCGGGGGCGCGGTTCGATGATGCCGAGCTGGGCACGCTCGCCGCCGGCGAGAACATCCGCGTCGGCCTGCGCGAGCTTCATCGGCGCGGGATCCTGGAGGTTCGCATCGAGCACGAAGGCCGGCCGTCGATGACCTAGAGCGCGTTCGCCCCCGAGACGTAGCTCAGGCACCACGGGCCGCGACGATCTGAGGGAGGTCGTCTCGACGGCCAGGGGGTCGGGGTCGGGCTAAGTCTCCGCTGTCGTCCAGCTAGCTCGCCGTCGCACTCCGCCGGTCTCTCTTGCGCGTGTCCCACGTCCAGCCGGGGAGGGCTTCGAGGCGGGCGATGCGCTCAGCAGACAGTCCTCGAACCGCACGAGAGGGACTGGAGGGGCGGCCGGCGCCGGCCCGGTTGATGTGCGCGCCGCTTGCTCCTCGTCGGCGCCGGCGTCGGGTGCGGGGGTTCGTTCGGGGGTGGCCTCGTCGTCGGGCTCGTCCTCGGGCTTCGGCTTACTGAGCGACGGGGGAGCTCCGCTCAATACGGAAATCCGTCCCGTGGACGGTCAGCTCACCCAGATCGCCAACGAGGGCTTGTACGAGCGGCGTCTTCATATCAGCGTCCATCGCCGCCTGGTCGGGAAACGTCTCAATGAAGTACAAGACCGTTTCGTCATTCGAATCGACAGTCACGACGCTCGTCCCTCCCAGAGCTTCCACATCTGGGCGCAGCTCGACCATACGACGGGCAAGCTCGGCCTGCTTGCCCGGCTTTGCCTGGAACCGGACATTGATATGAATCGCTTGGGTCATCTCGTCCTCTCGAATGGTCATCCGACCTCAGCAGAGTCGTAAGCGTAAGGCCCAGCGACCGATCCCCATCAGGGAACACGACCGAACGGTCGCGCGCACCAATTCGTCATGTGACATTCCCGAACACTGGCGCAGCCCACCAACCTGCTGTCGGACTTGGTTCGTCGCTTATCGCGCCGATTACCGGGCCGCGTAGTCGAGCTCGAGGAATTCGCTCACTTCGGCCAGCCAGCGCTGCTGAACGAAGCGGATGTGCTCAGGATGCTCGTTGTAGCGATCGTAGGCGGATCGATCTGCAAACTCCATCGAGATTCCGAACCTGTAGCCATTCTTCGGGCTGACCTCGGCCAGCAACTCGAACGCCTCAACGCCAGGAATAGTCGCGAGGTGCTCCGCCGCCTCGAGGAAGTCACGCTCTTCCGCGGATCCGTCCTCATGGACGAGCGTGAACGCGACGGTGTGTCGGACGCGGTTGGCGACCATCAGCTGAGACTACTGCTCGGTCCTCGCGACCGCGAGCTACCCCCCGTCTCGTCGACGATCGTCCATTCGCCACCCATTTCGCGCCGCAAGACCTTGCCACAGCTTGGACAGCGCCGCTCCGTGGCTTCGCGAACTGGCTCGTCGCCCGGAGCGCTGATCGAGGATTCCACGCGTGACCCGCAGCTCGGACAGGCGTCGTGCTCGCTGTCCACGTCTCCTGGGTCAGGCTCGTTCATCTGACCTAGGTGTTCGGAGGTACATCGCCGGGCCAGTTCGGGTAGTGGCCATCCGCTGGCCACGACGAGAGGATCAAAAGGATCCGAGTGCCGTCCACGCTAGAGACCTTGTGGCGCTCGTCGGGCTCGAACGTGAGTAGCGTGCCCGCTCCTGCCTCGACGACGTCGCCGCCCGCCTCAATACGCGCCGAGCCGTCGACGACCATCAGCCAAGCCCGTTCTCGCACCTGGTGCTCGCCGAGTTCCTCACCAGGCGCAAGACGGATGATGATCGCCCGTGCCCCGTCGACAGTCTCGAGAGCCTCCGCCCGGCGTGTCCCCTCGGGCACCTCAATCTCTTTCACGTTCCACGACTGCACTGGCGCGGATTCTAGGAGGAGTAGAATCCTTCTACTGGCTCTGCTGCCAGAACCCCGGCCGAAGGCCCGCAATCTCCCGACGCGCTATGGCGCGCGAGACGTAGGAGCCCAGGCGAACAGGATTCGACACGCAGGGCCAGCACGTCTCGTGTCGTGGGAGCGACCCTGCGAGGTCCCCCGCCAGCAGGCCCTATCCCGAGAAGTCACTCGACGCGGTGGGTACGGCCCTCTCGCGTGCGCGCGTGAGGATGAGTTCAGACTCCCGGGAAGCGAGCCCGCCGCCAGCAGGAGCGTTCCCAGAGGCACCAGGCCGCCGAGGGAACTCGCCGAGAGGCGGCCTGAAGGCCGCCTCTCGTAGGACGTGGCGTGAGCGGCAGGTTGCCTTACATCATTCCGCCCATGTCGCCCATGCCGCCCATGCCGCCCATGCCGCCCATGCTGGCTCCGGCCTTTTCGGGTGGCTCGGCGACGATCGCCTCGGTCATGAGGATGTTCTTCGCGATCGACGCGGCGTTCTGCAACGCCGAGCGCGTGACCATGGTCGGGTCTATGATCCCCGCCTTCACTAGGTCTTCGATTTCGTTCGTGTCGACATTCAGGCCCTGGCCCTTGGCGGCGTTGCGGACCTTGTCGACGACGACCGAGCCTTCGAGTCCCGCGTTGTAGGCAAGCTGGCGGAGCGGCTCCTCGAGCGCGCGGATGATGATTTGCGCGCCCGTCCGCTCGTCCGGATCGCCGAAGTCGTCCAGCTTGATCGACCCCGCTGCGCTGAGTAACGCGACACCCCCTCCCGGGACGATCCCCTCCTCGAGCGCCGCCCGAGTGGCCTGCAGCGCATCCTCGACGCGGTGCTTCTTCTCCTTCAGCTCGGTCTCGGTCGCTGCGCCGACCTTAACGACCGCCACGCCGCCGGCCAACTTCGCGAGCCGCTCCTGGAGCTTCTCGCGGTCGAAGTCGGAGTCGGTGTCCTCGATCTCGGACTTCAGCTGCTTGATGCGAGCCTTGATCGCCTCGGAGTCGCCGGCACCGTCGATAATCGTGGTCGAATCCTTGTCGATGACGACCCTGCGGGCGTGGCCGAGCTGCGAGAGCTTCGTGTTCTCGAGCTTGAGGCCCAGCTCCTCGGTGATGACCTCGGCGCCGGACAGGATGGCGATGTCCTCCAGCATCCGCTTGCGGCGATCGCCGAAGCCCGGTGCCTTGACCGCGACCGCCGTAAAGGTGCCGCGGAGCTTGTTGACGACGATCGTGGCGAGCGACTCGCCCTCGACGTCTTCGGCCACGATCAGGAGCGGCTTGCCGGCCTGGATCACCTGCTCGAGAACGGGCAGGACGTCTTTGACCGCTCCGATCTTCTGGTTTGCGACCAGGATGTACGGATCGTCGAGCACGGCCTCCATGCGCTCAGCGTCCGTGATCATGTACGGCGACAGGTAGCCCTTGTCGAACTGCATGCCCTCCGTGAACTCGAGCTCGAGGCCGAAGGTCTGGCCCTCCTCGACGTTCACGACACCGTCCTTGCCCACCTTCTCGATCGCGTCCGCGATCACGTCTCCGATCTCGCGCTCGCGCGCCGAGATGGTGGCGACCCGGGCGATGTCCTCCCGGCCCGAAACCTCCTTGGACTGCGACTTGAGGTTCTCGACCACCGCGTCGACGGCCCGTTCGATCCCGCGCTTGAGCGCCATCGGGTTCGTTCCAGCGGCAACATTCTTCAAGCCCTCGCGGACGATGGCCTGGGCGAGGACGGTCGCGGTGGTAGTGCCGTCGCCGGCGACGTCGTTCGTCGACGTCGCGACCTCGCGCACAAGCTGAACGCCCTGGTTTTCGAAGACGTCCTCAACCTCGATCTCGCGGGCGATCGTGACGCCGTCGTTCGTGATCGTGGGAGCGCCGTACTTCTTGTCGAGGACGACGTAGCGCCCCTTGGGGCCAAGGGTGACCTTGACCGCGTCGGCAAGGATATTGACGCCGCGCTCGAGCGAGCGGCGCGCATCCTCATTGAACTTGAGCTCTTTGTGAGGCATGTCTTCCTCCTGATTGATCCGAGCTAGGTAGTGGCACCGGTGAGCTTGCGTTTGCGCTTGCTACCTGTGTGTACGGCCTTCGCGAGTACGTCTGACTCGCGCAAGATCAGAACCTCGTCGGCGCCGAGCTTGATCTCGCTGCCGCCGTATTTGGAGAAGATCACCTCGTCGCCCTCGACGACCTCCATTTGGATGTATTCCCCTGTCTCCTGGTTTCGGGCGCCGGGGCCGACCGCGAGGACTTTGCCCCGCTGCGGCTTTTCCTTCGCCGTGTCGGGCAGGACGATGCCGCTAACCGTCAACTCCTCCTCATCGAGAACCTCGACAATCAAGCGGTCGCCAAGCGGCTTCAGATTCATGAAAGACCTCCCTGGAAGAACTGTTTAGGTCCCTCTCTCGACTTGCCGGTTGGCGAACTCCGAGAAGGGTCCGCGCGACGCACTTATGGTCTCTCTTGCGTAAGTCGTTCGCGACAGCCGCGCGAATGCGGTCGCGCAAGACGGTTTCTCTGGTGGACAGGCGGCGATAGGGCCGCCTGTCCATGGCCTGGCGTGAGTGGCGGAGCTACTTGGGCTGCGCGCCGATCTGCTTCATGAGCGTCAGCGAGTCGAAGTACTGGCGGCTCGACTTGATCTTGTTTCCTTCGAAGGTGTAGAAGACAGCGCCGGGCGTCTCCTGAAGCTTGCCCGAAGCTGCAATCGTCCGTTCGGCAGTCGTGAGTGGGCCAGTGTGGGTGCCCTTCCAGGTCACCTCAATCGCCGCCTGGTTGCCGCTGGCAACCGAGCTCGTCACGGTACCGGCGACGTCCGGAAACGCCGTCTTCCAGCTCTTGAAGAGCTCGACGATCTTCTCCGGGCCTTCGACCTTGCGCTCGGTTCCGAACTCCTCGTACCGCGCGTCGGAAGTGTGGATTCCTCGCAGGAGCTCCCAGTCGCCCTTGTTGAAGGCATCGATCTGCTCGCGTGCCAGCTTGACCATCTCGTCGGATTTCTGGACCTCGGTAAGGATCGCAGTCATTCGTGCTCCTTCGTTCCTATCGGGACAGGAGAGTTCGATCGAACTCCCTGCTGCGCTCAGGTCGATGCGACAGTCGAAGAGGAACGTGCGAAGCCTCGACGGCTTCAAAGACAACCAACGCGCGGAATCACCATAGCTGCGATACCAGCGCGCCGTGTTGCATCGCGCGAAGCATCCTCGAGCGGCTCAGCTGCGGCTAGGGAGCCGTGCCACCCTCGCCTTCCCACTCGTCGAGCGACAGGGCTTCGGTCGAGCTTGCCTTGCCGTCGAAATGGGCGGCTTCGTTGGCTGTCGAGCCCACGTGGGTCGACGTCTTGTAGGCGCCGTACGCAACGATCGCCTTGAAATCGTGTCGCCGACTGTCTGGGTAGTACAAGTCTCTGAAGCCATCCCAGTCGAGCCCGTCTCGATGGACCCCGGGAGACACGGCTTCTACTGGCGCTCGCGGAAGGTTCCACGCTTCCCGATCGCGCTCCAAGTGATCGGCCTTCAGGGCCGCCTGCGCGGCGTCGGTGAGCGGTTCAGTCAGCGACTGCACCATCACGTTCTCCTCTCCATCGGGCTCGGACCTGGCGCTACTCGGAGTGCGCGCAGCGGCGGAAGGAGGGAGCGATGTCTGGACCAGGGTACCAGCGCTGCTGATCGACTTCACGGATCCCAACGAGCAACAGCCCCGATACCTCACAAGGGCAGGGAGCTTCCTGAGGCGACTCTAGTCCGATGACTCGTTGACTCGCTCCTGCTAGAGCGAGAAAATCGTGCGCAAGTCAGCCACAGGGAGGGGGGACATGAAGCATCGTCTTGCACTCGTGGTCATCGTTGGGGTGACGGCAGGGGTCGCCTGCGGCTCAGCACTCGCTGATCCTCCAGCGACCAACGGGCACAACTGCTC
Source organism: uncultured Gaiellaceae bacterium (assembly GCA_963787855.1). Taxonomy (GTDB): domain Bacteria; phylum Actinomycetota; class Thermoleophilia; order Gaiellales; family Gaiellaceae; genus GMQP-bins7. The sequence goes on along the minus strand of CAWBER010000003.1, from coordinate 165,137 downwards.
TGGCTTCACGAGTTCGTTCGTTCCCGAGGAGAACCTCGGCGAATCAGTACGCGCTCTCGCTGGAGCCTTCCCGACGGCGATCCCGTCCGAGCTCAACTTTGCGAACTGCGGAGGAAACGGCTTCCCGCCCGGTTAGCGGACATCGCTCCGAGTAGCTCGCGCCGCGTGGCACGATTTCCACGTGTTCTCACTTCCTCACTGGCATACGTAGTACGTGGGGATCGCTTGCGGCCTGCAAGAAGACTTGGCATGCTCGTTGCATCAGCAACGAATTGGAGGGGAACATGGCTGATGCCGGACTCTTCATCGGGTGGGGCGATGTCGTTCGCGGACGTGAGAGCGAAGCCACAGAACTCTTTCAGGAAACCCTCGGCTGGTACGCGAGCCTGCAAGAGCAGGGCACGATCGAGAGTTTCGAGCCGGTCTTTCTCGAGCCGCACGGAGGCGACCTTGCCGGGTTCATCCTGATCCGGGGAGATGCCGAGAAACTCGCGGCGCTTCGTGTGAGCGAGGAGTTCATTCAACTCTCAACGCGTGTCGGTCTGATCGTCGACAGATTCGGTGTTGTCGGGGCGGACATGGGTGAACGGCTCCAGCGCCAGGTCGAGTACTTCACCGAGCAGATCGGCGCGTTCGCGTAGTCGCGCAGACTCGAGTCCGACAGCGACTCAGATGGAGCAGCATGCAGCGGTCTGCCCGTACTGTCAGGGGCAGGTAGAGCCCGACGACCCTGGCGTGGTCTCCGTGCGCGAGCAGTGCGAGACTCTCAGCGCGGATCCCGTGGGGGCTTCCCGGAAGACGGTAGACGGGATGAGTCGTTTCTTCCACGCGGAGTGTGTGGGGAAAGCCGTCCCTGAACGCAGGCCCCGTAGTAGGTGCTGAACGAGCTCCTCGTTCGCACTCCGCCTGACGACATTCGCGACGGTCTGGGGGTACCAGCGCTTCCCGCCCCGAGCAGTCGGAACATCCCCCTCCCGGAGACTGCGTCGAGGTCGTCGACCGACGCGAACGATCCGTGCTCGGCGCGATAGTCCAACGATCTTCTATGACATTTGGCTCAACGAAGCGCCACGGCTCCGTTGCCCGGTCTCATGGGCCGGGTGTGCTTGGGTCAGTTCCCAACCCTCCCCCTGACTGACCGCTGCGTCGTGCCCGGCCCGCCCTCCCGAGGCCGTCAGCACAGTGCAGCGACAGCGCCCGCGAGTTCGGCTGACTCTCCGAGTTGCTCGACGAAGCGGTGGCTTCGCTCTTCACCGCAGTAGGTCGACGCCGACGAGTCGGTCAATCGACCCGAGGATGAAGTGCGCCGTTGCGGCCGCGCGGTAGAGGCGAAGCTCGGCTGGCGGCTCGACGTCCTCGGGTGCGAACGCGCCGCCGCCGTGCCCGATAGAGCGGCGCGAGAAGAGACGTCGAGCATGCCGAGACGAGCGTCGCCGGTCACCTCTTCGGCGGCTGCCGCCGCGTAAACGCCTGGCCGGTGCCGATCGGTGTCGACGAGTCGAAGATCACGAGGCTGATCTGAGGCCGGGCAACGAGATTGCGGGAATGGAGGGTCTCCGGTCTCGACACCCAGAGGAACTCGCGGTAGTCGACGTGCGCGTAGTGGACGGGCGAGACCCACGGGCGACCGCACTCGTCGGCGGTGCCGAGCACCATGTAGAGGTTGGAGTCGATGATCGCCCTCGCGGTGGCGACCGGATCGCTCTCCCCTCGCATCTCCGCAACCGACGTCCTCCACCTCGGCGGCGCGACCGGCGGACGCACGCTCGCGATCCTATGAGGGTCGCCGCTCTAGCGAGATTTCCGGCTTGCTCGCTAGACTTGCAGGATGTCCAATGCGCTAGTAGCCGAACGAGAGCGACCGACCACCGTCACCATCCTCGTCGACCGCGACCTGCGGGGGCGGCTGGAACGAGCGGCGGCTGAGAACGATCGCTCACTCGGTGCAGAGGTGGGGGGTCGCCTTGAAGCGGTACCTCGTCGAGGGCGGGAAGGGGGAACACATGAGTGACGACGTGATCGCCAGCCGCCCGCTGGCCTATGCGCCGACCGGGCGCAAGCTAGAGACCCCACGCGCCGCCCGCCCAGGCGACGTGGTCTTCTCCGTCGGCTGTCTCACGCCCGCCGACAAGTTCCGGGTCAAGCGTGCTCGCGAGAACTCCACCGAAGCCGCCGAGAACGATTTCGATTTCAACGGCGATCACGTCACCGACCGCGCGACGGGAGAGGCGTACGTCGTCGCGAGGTTCGATCCGCTGCAGAGCGACGCCCCGGCGCTGGACGGCATCGTCGGTTCCTGATTCGTGACGGTTGGTTGGTCTACTTGCGACGGCGGGGCGACGCTGGAGCGAAGCGGACGACCGTCCTCGGTGAGATCGGCGGGAGAGAGGTCGCGCCGCTCATGCAGCCCACGGATCGCCGTCGATCTACTGAAGGAGAAGAGCGGATGTCGTGTCAGCGGAAGTTCCTCAACCTCTCGGACTGGCGGGCCGTCGCGGCTGCGGGTCTCGACGCAGGCATCTTGTCGACAGGCTCCGGCCACGGGTCTGGTGGCCGCGCTCCAGCCACCTGCTCGACACCAGTGGGCGGGATCGGCAGCGACGACTCAACGTGGATCGCTTGCTCGAGAAGTACGGGATCAAGCAGCGCGAGACCTGGTGAGTTGTCGGCGTGGGCGATCGGGCCGTAAAGGGCGCTGCGACGACTGCCATTGTGACTCCGTGTCACCGTGCAGCACTGTCGCGGAACCTCGGCTTAGTTGATCCGCAGCTTTACGCCTTTTGCCACGACAGATACGAGGAAACTCGCGCTCCCGCGCGAGGTGGTCAGACGGATATTCAACGTCTGCCCCGGTGCCAGAGCCCTCCTGCAGGTCGCCCTGTAGTTCCAGATGAAGGCAACGCCGGTGGAGACCCCGTTTCTCGACACAGGACATGGCTTGTTCGCCGCGGTCGCCGCGGTAATCCTCGGCGCTTTGTACGACTCGACGACAAATTCCCGATAGGTCACCTGGTCGCGGTTGACGATGCGCACAACACGCGACGTTGGCGCGAGCGTCTTGACGCTCACGGTGAGTTTCGGTGCAGCCGCCCCCACGGTAGCGATCCATACGCCGGAGACGATCACACACGCGGCGGCGATGAATGTGAGCTTCCGCATGGAGCCCCTCCATGATCTGCATCGGTTGCTGCCTGCGTCGGGCGCATCCTCCTACCGGCGCGAGCGGATGTCAACGGCCAGCATTCTCAAACCACCGCTCAATGGACTCACCCGCCGCATTTGGCTCAACCCGCTCAGCCATCGAGCGTGTGGGCCCCCGACGTGCCGCGCCGAACCTCTAATGCGGCGTCACGACGCCCTGACGCGCGACCCAGACGCTCCTGTCACCGATCGCGATCGGGGCCACGTCGCGCCCAACGCGGATGGTGGCGACGACACGATTCGAATCGGGGTCGATCCTCGACACAGTGCCGCTGTCGCGACTCGCGACCCAGACCGACCCGAAGCCGATCGCAATCTCCGAGGGTCGCTCCCCGACGGGGATCGTGCGCGTCGCTCGCCCCGTCGCCGCATCGACCCTCCAAGCCACGTCCTCGACCGTATCGGTCGCCCACACAGCGCCCGCGCCTACGGCGAGATCGGAAAGAGACGTCCCGACACGTGTTGTCGCCACCGGGCGTCGCGTGGCCTCGTCGACGCGCACGACGCGACCGTCCTCGCAGCCGATCCAGACCGTGGCCGCGGCGATGCCGCTCCCGACCGGATTGCAGCCGACGGGAAGGACGTCGAGCCGATGGATCGCGCCGCCCGGGCTCAGAACGAACGTGTCGGGCTCCGCGAGCAGGCTCGCCCAGAGTCCACTCGAGCCGCTCGTCAGCACGGGAATCAGCAGTCCCGGGCCACTCGCAAGCTCCACGACGTGTGCTGCGGACTCGTTCGGGACGCCCGTCAGGCGGACGATCGACGTCGGCTGGCCGTCGTGGCTCATCCCGATCCAGACCACGCCACGGCTGACGTTCAACGCCACCGGTGCTCCCACGAGACCCTTCGTGGAGGTCACTTGCCCAGTGCGGCTTTCGATCTGTGACACGGTGTGGTCGCCGGCATTTGCGACCCAGACCGATCCGTCGTCGACTACGAGCTGCTCGGGGTACTCGCCAACGGACATCGACTGCACGAGCGTGTTCGACGCCGGATCGATCGCGCCCACCCCATTGGGGCGCACGCGTTCGACCGCTGGCGTCTCTTCTCCGCGCATTGCGACGAGGGCTAGCACCCCGAGCAGGCTGAGGGCGAGTCCTGCGAAGGCGAACACAAGGCGAGCACGTGTCGAACGGAGTCGTGTCGCGCGTGCCGGCGGGCGCGGCGTCGCGAGCTCCGGGTCCTGAAGCAGTATCCGCCGTTCCAGCTCACGCAGCGCGGGCCCCGGTGCGATTCCGAGCTCATCGTCGAGCAACCGGCTCGCGTCGCGATACGTCTCGAGCGCGTCCGCTTGCCGGCCGGCCCCGTACAGCGCAACCATGAGCTGCCCGCGAAGACGCTCGCGCTTTGGATGACGAGCGACGAGGGGTTCCAGCTCCGGAACGAGCAGCGCGTGGCGCCCGAGAGCGAGGTCGGCGTCGATCCGCTCCTCGACCGCCGAGAGCCATTCCTCGTCGAGGCGATCGAGCTCGGTACGGTCGGCGATCGTGAACGCGATGTCCGCCAGCGCCGGACCGCGCCACAGGGCAAGAGCTTCGCGTAGCAGGCGTGCCGAGCGCACCGCGTCTCCCTCGTCGAGCGCGGACTTTCCTTCGGCGGCAAGGCGCTCGAAGCAGTAATGGTCGACCGCCTCCGGACCTGCGGCGAAGACGTAGCCCGGGGCCTGAGTTCGGATGACTTGATACGGCGCGCCGTTGGGCTCGAGGACCTTCCGTAGCCGCGAGACCGACCCGTGCACGGCAGCCGCGGCGGTGTCCGGTGGTCGCTCGCCCCAGATGCCGTCGATCAGCCGGTCGAGAGCGACCACCTCGTTCGCTTGCAGAAGCAGTAGTGCCAGAACTGCCCGCTGCTTCGCTCCGCCAAGCTCGAGCACGCGCCCGTTGTCGCGTACCTCGAGCGGACCGAGGATTCGGAATTCCACGCCGCTCTCCTCTCTTAGCGAAACGTTAGGCGATTTCAGCCAGCTCTCAGAGCCGCCTGGGCACGATTGGCGCCCGCCATAGCGCAAGGAGGCCCACATGAAACTCGTTCTCGTTCCCGCGCTCGCCCTGATTTCGCTTGCTACAGCGACCACCGCCTACTCGGACGGCCCCCGAAGCTCTCGAGGGGACGCTGAGGCGATGGCGACGGAGACCGCCTCCTCGCCGCCCGCAGCGTCGTTCGGGCACGCGCGCTACCGCTCGGTTCGCTTCGTCGCCGCGGACGACGTCGAGCTGGTCGGCCGGCTTTCGGGGACCGGGGACGTCGGCGTGATCCTCGCTCACGGGTTCAGCCAAGGCACCGCCCAAGACGGTTGGCTGCCGTTCGTCCCAGCCCTCGTCAGCCGGGGGTACACGGTCCTGACCTTCAACTTCCGCGGGTTCTGCGACAGCAAGGGCTGCTCCGAAGGCCCCAGCGAGCTCGGGAAGAACTGGCGGGATGCGATGGCTGCGGTTGGGTTCATGGAGACGCGAGGCGCGAAGAAGATCTTCCTCATCGGAGCCAGCATGGGCGGGCTCGCCGTCTTGCGCGCGGCACGCATGCCCGAAGTGGATGTCTCGGGTGTGGCGTCGCTCGCGACTCCGCAGTGGCCCTCGAAGTACTACACGGTGGAAACGCGAGCGAACGACGTGACGCCGGCACGGCTCAGGCAGATCGACGAGCCGAAACTGTTCGTCGCGGGAACGAAGGACGTGCAGCTGCCCGGGTCGGCACCACTTCGGCCCGGAGTCAAGAGTGTCCGGTTCGCCGCGGACGCGCGAAGGATGTTCGATGCCGCCGAGAAGCCCAAAGGGCTTGTGCTCGTCGACTCCAGCTTCCACAGCTCCGAGCTCGTCACCTATGCAACGGCCGACATCGTCAGGCAAACCAGGGGCGCTGTCTTCCGCTTCCTGAGCGAGAACAGCTGAAGCAGGTGCCGCATCGAGCGCTGCAGTGTGCAGCATCGCGGCCGGCATACCGATCGACGGCTCCCCTAGAGCGGCGTCACGATTGATGCCCAACTCCACCCCTGGCACCCCGCGCAGCGATCGCGCGCTTGGGCCCCTCGCTGGCACAACCCGCGGTCGTGGACGGTCACCGTCTATTGCTGAGGACGGCAGCCTCACCCTCGCCGGGCTCGTGAACTCGTTCGCGTCGGCCATGAGCACGTGATGCCCTGAGTTACTTCTGTGCATGTTAGACTCGCTTGTGCGGGTCGTAACTAGGCTTGCAGGCGTAGCGGGGGCTCAGAAAATAGCTGCCGCGAGATCCACCCTCAGAACCCGGGTCGGAACGGCTTCCAGTCAACCGTAGTCCCGGGTCGGTCACTGCGAACGCGAGGGAGGATCTCATGAAGCTGCGGATCGTCGTACCGGACGCCACAAGCGCGATCGTGCTTGCCGATCGGCTAGTAATCGCTTTTGGCTCCGAGCATGTCTCGCTTCGAGATGGGAGGCGGGAAGTCGATGTGCGAATCGATCGCGAGCCCGACTCGGCGATCCTGCGTGCCCTGGACGCGGTCGAAAGCTGGCTCGAACAGGCGCGCGTGGGTTCAGCGGAGATGTGGCTTGGAGAGCGCTCTTACAGGTTCGCCAGGTGGGCTCCCACCGAGACCTGGTACTGAGCACGCAGGGATGAGACGCGTGCTAGTGGAACACGCCGTGTCGGCGCGGATCTGTCGTGGGCATCAGCGGTGAAACCGGTAGCTGAAGCTCGTTCCGCCGATCGCGATCCCCCCTTGCATCGCCTCGGGCGCCGTGCGCGATCCCGGAGCGGCCGATTCGTGCTCGGTGCGGGGTCAGGTTTTATCGCAATCGTGCTCGCGCTCATCGCCGCCTGGCACGCAGCCCGTACACCCTGGCCACTCACGCTGGGCCCCCTCACGCTTCTCGTTACGGCAGCGCTTCTCTCATTGCTTGGCTACGTGTTCAAGGCGTATGGGTGGCGACAGCTATTCGCGACACATGAGCGTCCGAAGGCGCTCGAGCTCGCAGCGGCGAACGGAGGCGCGTCCATTACAGCGCTCGCGCTTCCCGGAAGGTTCGACGATGTCGTGCGAGTTGCGATCGTTCGCAGCTTCAGGGGTTGTCCGGCAGGCGTGCGAGCGATCTGCCTCTCCCTGTTCATGCTCGGCCTGATCGACAGTGTCGCGTTGGCGCCGTTCGCTCTCACCGCTGCCCTGCTTCCCGGCCAATCACTCGGGATACGCCTTGGCCTCGCCTTCGTCGCCGTCGTTGGCATCGCAGCGGGAGGACTAACCCTCGCGCTGCCGCGGGTAGCCAGGAGCAGGAGGCTTGGTCGCTTCCGGCTCAGCCGCTGGCTGCATCCGCGCACTGCGTCGTTGCGGGACACACTTCAGGCGTGGGCACTCGTATCGGCTGCCTGGGTCAGCCGCGTCCTGGGGCTTCTCCTCCTCCTCGGTGCGTTCGGAGCCGGGTTCTCGTTCACGCTCGCGCTTCTCTTCCTCTGCACGAGCGCGGCAGCAGCGGCGCTGCCGATTGGCCCAGGAGGTGCGGCGATGCAGGCAGGGGCCGGAGCTGCGGTGCTTGTTGCGTTCGGAGTCGGGGTCTCCGAGGCCGTCGGCGTCGCCATCGCAGTCCAGACGTTGGGGATGCTCGTCGGCGGGTCGATCTTCCTCGTTGCCGCGGCCTGGCGCGCCGGCTTGCGGTTGGCACCGCGGTATCGGTCTATGCGCGTTCGGGCGCTGTCAGTGAGGATCGCCGAAGAAGTGCAGGCGTGAGCAGGGCGCCAGCGGCTACCTGCGACGTCCGATCTTCGTCGCCACGCTCGGGAGCTGTATCTCCGGTGGCGGTATCGCCATGGTTACGACTCGGTGGTCGTCGACCGCTTCCGTTACGCCGACGACGGCCCACGTAACGCCTGCTCGCACGAGAGTGTCGCCAGCCTCGGGCACTCTCTCTGTGGCGCAGTACTCCCAACTCCCATCAGGGAAGCGGAGCGTGATCACCTCGTGTGTCACGACCGCGGCTCGATGTGTCCGCTCACGGTGGCGCACGCGATCTCGATCGAGCTGGCCGTTCGCGAAGTCACAGCGTTCGAAGGGCGCGTAGGTGTCGAACGTTGCCGCCGTGCCTCGCGAGCCGCTGACGCTCGTCGCTTAGTTTCCTCAGTTCCCGAAATTCGTCCTTGCTCAGCGACGCCCACCGGCGGAAGAGAACTGTCATGCGCTCGTCGCGATCTCGCCTCGCATCTCGAAGCTCGTCGTGACCTAGGGATGAGAGGTTCCGCGGAAGGCACCCGATCACCGCGAGTGGCATCTCTACCTGCCCCACGCCCCAGCGCCGAATGGCGCTTTGTCTGGCTCCATACGTAGACGCCCGAGCCACTTCTGGGTCCTGGCGGACAAGCTGTGCCTCACCTGCATCACTGCCTCCGTTTCCGCCGCCCTCGGCGCAGTGGCCATGGGAGGGTCAACGCGGAAAGAGAGGCTCGGGAAACAGCATGGTAGCTCTTCGCCTCGCCACCCGCGCCCACGTTTCGTCCACACAAAGCCCACGCCGCCCCGCTGTCGTGTCGTCAGCGCCGCCGCCCTTTGACGAAGCGGGGCGAGAAAGCCTTCGAGCTGGAGCGGCGGCGGAGCGCTAGGACGATCGAGGCACGCCCAACGAGGCCCTTGGGCAGGGGTTGCTTGAAGCGTTGGCACGCCTTAGGTCAGGGCATCGGTACGGAGAAATCAGGGTGCGGGATCAGGGTGGCGCACTGATGTCGTCGCGTCGCGACTGCGGCACGCTCAACCCATGTTCGGTAATCGCCTCCAGCGCCTCCACGAGCCGCAGATTGCGCTCGCTTCTCTCTCCCTCGTCTTGCTGTTCGTCGGGCTGGACATGACGATCCTGAACATTCCGCTCGCTGATCAACTCGGTGCAGAGGGCTCGGCCCTCCGGTGGGTCGAACGTGCCGAGGCGATCGCGACCTGGACGTGGACAGCGACGGTGGAGATCGGTCTCGTTGCGGGCCACCTGCTCACGCTGATTCCGAGTTGAGCCCGGAGGAGCCGGCAGTCGTCCGCTGCCCCACTGTCTCGGGTTGCGAACCCCTCCTTCCGCACCCGCGACTCCGCCGCCCTCGGCCCAGACACGTTCGCTATGTACCACTGAGGCGCGGGTGTAAGGTGAAATCTCGCCCTGCCCCGGAACCCGGCGGGCGGTCCTTTCCGGCTCCAGCACCCGGTCGGCATGCAGCGAACTCCAGGAGTCGCGTATGCCCTCAACCGTGCACTCGCCGTCCGACCAGATAGCGGCCTTGCCGCGCAACCACCGTCGCGCTCGACTCGCTGCGGTGGGCGCATTGATCGTTGCGGTCTTCCTCGTTTCGGTGGCTCTCTCGATGGCGGCGTACAACCCGGTCGGACTGGTGGTTACGTTCGCTTCAGTGTTCGTGGTCGCGTTTTGTGCGTGGTTTTTCTTTGTCAGACGCGGCCCGGTACGCCTGTTCGTACTGCTGCCTGCGCTCCTGGGACTCATCGGGCTGATCACGTACGGATACCAGCAGAAGTACGCGCTGATGGTGCTGGTCGTGCTGCTGGTGCTCTTCGGTTTGTGCGCCCGCTACGCCGTGCGGAACCAGCCCGCCTCGGAGCACACGGCCCACCGACATGCGCGGCCCGCGGAGCCGGCACGCAGAGGCGTGCTGATCATCAATCCTCACTCGGGCGGCGGAAAGGCCGAGCGCTTCAACCTCACCGAGGAGGCGCGAAAGCGCAGGATCGAGCCCCTCCTGCTCGGTCCGGATGACGACCTCCGTGATCTCGCCAAGCGAGCAGCCACGGGTGGCGCAGACGTCATCGGCATGGCAGGGGGCGATGGGTCGCAGGCATTGGTGGCGGGCTTGGCCATGCAGCACGACGTCGCCCACGTCTGCGTCCCGGCCGGCACGCGAAACCATTTCGCGCTCGACCTCGGACTCGACCGGGATGACGTCGTGGGCGCACTCGACGCGTTCGTCGACGGGATCGAAAGGCGCGTCGACCTCGCTCGTCTCAACGGACGGATCTTCGTCAACAACGCGTCGCTAGGCATCTATGCCCAGGTCGTACAATCCGATTCTTACCGCAACGCCAAGCTCGGGACCTGGAGGCAGATGCTGCCGGACATGGTGAGGCGGGACGCGGCTTGCTGCGAGCTCGAGTTCGACGTACCGCATACAGCGAACTGGGGTAGCAACGCGTCGCTCGTGATCGTCTCGAACAATCCGTATCAGCTGCGACGGTTCCGCGGCGTGGGAACACGACCGCAACTCGACACGGGCATGCTGGGAATCTTCGCGACGCGAGCACGCGGCGCCGGGGCAGTCGCAAAGTTGGTCACGCTCGGGACGATCGCCCAGCACCGGCGTTTCGGTGCGGTGCGCCAGTGGTCGTCGCTCGAGTTCGAAGTGCGTGCGAGTGCGCCGGTGGCGGTCGGCCTCGACGGTGAGGCGCTCATGCTCGTCCCGCCGTTGCGCTTCGTCTCGTTGCCCGGAGCCTTGCGCGTCCGCGTGCCACGGCACTCCGCCGGAGTTTCGCCGGCTGGGGGATCCGTTCCACTGACGCGACGCAACCTCGGGGCGCTGCTTCGCATCGCAGCCGGGAAACCCGCCGCAGCGACGTCCGGGAAATAACGATGTTCGAGCGGTGCCAGGTTCGCCCGTGCTCACCAGCTCGCGACCTCGGCCGCGTCTGCTCCAGATGCATCTCCCGTAGCTCGCGGCGAGGCTCCCCCGAAGGCCTCGAGACGTCGTCGGCGTGGACCTAAGAGCGAGTCCTACGTTCACATCCTGCGATCGACCCTGAAGAGATTCCCTTTCCAGTCGCGCAGGAAGGAACCAGAAACCTTCTCCTTCGTTCCGCGGTCAGCGCGGGCCACCGGCGATGAACCCCGCTCGCTTCTCGTCAGCCATAGACTCGATCGTAGTGGTCTGTCGACTGATCGACGTGCTTCAGCGCTGATGCCCCCGGCATCGGCTCGCCCCGTGACGGCGGATCCGACGGCGAGGCGGTGGCTCGTTCGCTATCTCGGCGATGGCGCGCCGAGTTTGTGCGACGTTGCGAAGATCACCATCACAGCGTTCGTCGATCAAGGCGAAGAAGCACTGCGATCGGAACTCGAGCGGTGGGAGCCCGACATCCGCGCGACAGTCGCAACTGCGCTCGCCGAGGTGGCGTAAAGCGCCGGCCAGATCTGACATCGATCTGACACTGACCAAAGACGCATCTGTTCATCGAGCTTTCCGAGCGACCTCCGACCATGCATGCTGGACTTCCGCGTCTCGAACTAGGAGGCACCCTCCCCTCGCTACTTGCCCAGGCCTCGGGGCCTGCAAGCGAGACGGCGCCCGTCCGGCGCCTTTCGCACGCTTACAGTTCGGACGTGGGCAAGATAGTCGTCGCCGAATCACGGAAGTGCCCCATGTGCGGCAGCACGACCTGGGTGCTCCTCGACGGCCACTCGACCCTCCAGGCACTTGAGGGCGGGCTCGAGGCTTTGGCCTACTCATGCGATGAGTGTGGATTCATCCGTTGGCATCGAATGGACAAGGCTGAACCTCGGGCCTAGCCGCGGGGGCGTCACGACATTCAGGCAGCTAGTCGGCCCTTGCAATTCGTTCGACCGCATGCGATGGATATCGAGCACGTCAGGTCAGGCGCGGCGCTGGAGGGTCGGCCCGCACGCCGGTACAACCCGGGGGGACAAGACTTCCGGGGGTCGACGGAGAGGTGGCCGCGCCTGCCCCCACCGCAGGCGGTATTGACCCTCGACTGTCTACAGGTCGAAGACTGAGCCGCCTCAGGCGATGACTACTCGGTGTATCCCTCGGTCACTTCGCCCTTGTGTGCGGCGAAGGCAGCGAGAACCTCCTGCTTCTCCTGCTCGGGCACCTTGACGAAGTCGAGCGTTCGTCCGAGCTCAGCCGCAACCTCGTCGAACTCGGCAGGAGAAATCTTCAGCTGGCGGTGTGCTTCTTCCAGGCCGAGCTCAGTGCTTCCGGGTTTCGTGGCTGCATATTGCTGAGGACCACCAGCAACACTGCATACCCAGAGCGTGCGCATGAACTTGAGACCCGGAAGTCTGTCCAGGTTCTTGGTATGCCATTCCCGCAGTCCAGGGTTCTCCGAGGTTTGGCCCACGATTGGGTTCTTTACGATCGCGTCGCTGAAGTGATCGACCACGGCTGCGATGGCGAATGCGCCACCGAGCCGGTCGTAAAGACTGGATTCCGCCATTTCTTGCCTCCTAGACGATTCGGACGGTGTATGGGAGTTTCCGTCGGACTTTGGTTTGGGTGCAGTCGACACGCTATTCCGCCGATCACCTCCTCATACGGTTCACCTCCGAGATACCGGTTCCACGGCCCGCTTCTTCCGAGAGGAAGCGGTGTTACCGAGCAAGGGCATCCGGGGCAACGTGCAGCCGGTAGTGGGAACCCTCGCGACTCAGAAAACCCGCACCTTCGAGCTGATCAATCGCACGCGTGACCGTCTCACGCTCTGACCCGACCATCTCTCCAAGCAGCGCGTGCGTCAGCGGCAGATCGAGCTTCACCCCATCCCCGGTCACCCGGCCATAGTCACGTGCAAGTTGGATGAGCTTGCGACGGACACGTTCCGTGTGGCGGACACTTCCGAAGTTCGAAATCGTGTCCTGCTTGCGTCGAAGCGTTTCCGTCACTTCCGCGAGAAGAGCATTCGCCAATCCGGGCAACTCGAGGAGACGGGTGACCGTCCGTTCCGGCAGAAGCGTGAGGCGGGAGTCCATTATCGCCTCGAGGAACTCTTCGGGCGCAGGAGGAAGCACGATCCCGCCGTAGGCTGCTTCGCAGGTGACCATCGGACGTGATGGTGGGGCGGGAGCGCTGCGAACAACGATGAATCCCTCCTCGAGCAGGAGAAGGGCCTCCTCGCCTGAGTCCGCGGGCCGATGGAGAGCTCCCGATGAGAGAGACAAGGCTGGGCAGGACGCAAGCAGCTCGGAGGCCGACGTCGCTTCGGCGCCGTCCAACGCCGCGATCAGGCTTGCGCTTCGCAGCGGGTGCAGCCTCTGCGCACCGGACGAGGTGGAACTTCCCTGAATGCGCGTGCCTCCTCGATCTCTCCAGTCAAGAAGCCCCGGCTTCGGCTGTCGCGAATTAGGTCGCGGCTAGCTTCGAGCCTTTCAGAGAAGTCCGCCGCACGTCGAGAGGAAGTGTGCGAAAGATCACACGTAGCTGTGTGAACGATCACACTCCTCGTGCAGGCATTCGCCTCCGGCGGAGCCCTCGAAGCAGCAGTACGGGCCGACCTCGTTGTGAAACCAGCGAGACTCGCTCGCGTTGACCACGAACCAGCCGCCGTTCCACGGCTCGCCATTTCCGGAGCTGCCTTCGTTCGCCGTCGAGAGGACGAGTCGCCCCGCCCGGCTCAGTGCATGTCTTCCTCCTCGCGCGCACGGGCTCGCCGCGTAAGAGATAAGGCGTTGGGGGCCCACCCGCCCGGTGAACGAGTTGGTCGGGGCGGACCCTGGTGGCGGGGGTCCTCTCTTCGGGGCTTTCTCCCGCGCGCACGCGCATGCGCGTAAAAAAAGGATGCGTACCGCTACCCACCCGTGAACGTGTTCTTCGGCAGGCCTAGTCGCGAGAGGGCGACGTCAGACACCGCGCCCTGCGCGTGGGGAGGGCTAGATCAGCCGATGCTGCGTCGCCCACCGGGCGAGCTCGTGCCTGGTCGAAAGCTGGAGCTTGCGCAGGACGTTCGAGACATGGCTCTCGATCGTCTTCACCGACAGGTGCAGGCGGGCCGCGATCTCCTTGTACATATAGCCCCGCGCGATCAGCTGCAGCACCTCGCGCTCGCGGGCAGTGAGCACGTCGAGCTCCGTGTCGCTGCCGACGTGTTCGCCGTCGCGGAACGCGTCCAGCACGAAGCCAGCGAGACGCGGCGAGAAAACCGCGTCACCGGTTGCGACGCGCTCTATGGCGGCGCGAAGCTCCTCACCCGAGATCGTCTTCGTCACGTAGCCACGGGCGCCCGCGCGGATCACCGCGATCACGTCCTCGGCCGCGTCCGACACCGAGAGCGCCAGGAATCGCACGCCCGGTCGATCGGGCGCGACCGCGTTGATGATTGCGTCGCCCGATCCGTCCGGCAAGTGAACGTCGAGCAGGACGACCTCTGGGTCGAGTTCCTTGATCAGCGTCACGGCGTCTGCGACCGTACCCGCCTGCCCGACTACGTCGACCGTATCGCCGAGCTCCGCGCGCACGCCCGCCACGAAGAGGTCATGGTCGTCGACCAGCACAACGCGGCGCTTCACGAGGCCCTCTTCACGAGGCGCAGCTCGACCTCGGTGCCCTCACCGGCGGCCGTAACCACCGTGGCGCGGCCACCGACGCGCTCCATGCGAGCCTCGATCGAGTCCACCAGACCGCGGCGGTCGCCCGGCACGGTGGACCGGTCGAAGCCCGCTCCACGGTCGCGCACGAAAACGGCGATCTCGTCGTCGGTGACCTCCGCGTAGACGTCGATTTCCTCGACGCCGGCGAACTTGGCCGCGTTGGTCATCGCCTCGCGCGCCGCGAGCACGAGCGCGCCGGCCGAGGAGTCCACGGGACAGTCGCCTGCGCTTGCCAGCTCGATACGCACGCCGTGGAGCTCCTCCACGTCGCCCGCCACCACTTCGAGCGCGGCGACGAGCGATGCGCTCTCGTCGCCGAGCGCCTGGTCGCCGTACAGCCAGCCGCGCAGTTCCCGCTCCTGCCGACGTGCCAGCGAAGCAACCCGGCGCGGCTCGCTTGCATGGCGCTGGATCAGCGCCAGCGTCTGCAGCACGGAGTCATGGACGCGGGCGGCCATGTCCGAACGCTCCTCCGAGCGGATCCGCGCGGTGCGCTCGGCGTCCCGGTCAACAGCCAGCCGCCACACCCACGGGCCGGCGATCAGCAACAGCGCGCCCGCGACTGCGCCCGGGGCGAGCAGGGTCGATGAGGTGCCCCCGCTCGACAGCAGCACGACCGCTCCCAGCGCCGCAAGAGCGAGCCCACCGAAGGAGAGGGGTGCGTCGAGGCGGAAGCTGCCGCCTTGCCGCCAGGCAAGCGCAAGCCCGGCTGCGATCAGCGCGATCCCGATCACGGCTCGGTCGGACAGGCCGAGTGCGCCGAGCAGCAGAGCTCCCGCGCAGAGCGCGAGCACCGCGGCGAGCCAGGCGCGATCCATGCTCGACCATGCCCACAACGCGAGATACAGAACGATCCCCGCGCCGCCGGCCAGCGCAAGCAGCGCGAAGACGAGCCGGACGAGTGTGACGTCGACCGCGAGGGTCTGCGCGATGCCCGCACAGACCCCCGCGATCACCCGCTTGTCAGAACTCGGCGCGAACGTGGGCAGCGGCACGCTGGCTCATGGTATTGCGCGCTCGACCCGTACCGCCCCTGCGCCGACGTGCGCGTTGAGCACGAGCACGCGGCTTCCCGTTTCGCGCAGGTCGTTCTCGACGTTCCGGCCGTCCTTGGCATTTCCGAGGACGTCGACCTCGCCGACTTCCGCGGTTCCGTGCACCTGCAACGCGACGCCGGACGGCACGATCACTTCGAGGTCACCGATGTCGACTCTCGCCTCGACGACACGGGTCTCATTCTCCGGCAGCTGGACCTTGCCGAGATCCAGCTCCATCGAGCCGATCCCCAGGCGGTACTCACTGCGCAGGTCTTGGACGCTCGTGACGGCATGGGTGCGGTCGCCGATCGAACGGTGGACGTCGAACACGGCGAGAATGGCCGCGACCGCGATCAGCCCCGCCGCCAGCAGCGATGCGACGACAAGGCCGATCGCCACGAGGACACGACGCAGGCGACGCGGACGCGTTGCGGCAGGCTCCGCTGTCCCAACGGTATTCGCCGCCGGGGCTTCCGTCGATTCCGTTGAATGCCGCGTCACCCAGAGGATCAGCGCTCCGGCGATTAGGAACAGGAACCACGTTTCGTCATCCGGCCACAGCGTGGCCCGCGACAGCAGGAGGGCTCCCGCGACGGCGAGGAGGCCGAGGCCGATCAGCGGCCACGGATGATCCTTGCGGTTGCGCAAGGCCGCGGTCGCCACGGAATCCTCCTTCCCCTCGTCGGGCATCACGAGCGCCGCGGCGGCGTAGATCAGGACGCCGGCCCCGCCCAGGAGGGTAAGGACGACGAATCCGACGCGAAAGACGGCGGGGTGGATGTCAAAGTAGCGAGCCAGGCCCCCGCTGACGCCGGCGAGCATGCGATCCGACCGGCTGCGCTGCAACCGCCGGATCTCAGGGATCTCAGTTGTATGTTCACTCATGGGACAAGGATGGCTTTGCGCGTGCCGCAAGGCCATCCGGAATGACCCTGAGTCGACCCTGAGTGCACCCGCGCGAACAACTCCAACTCATATAGAAGGCATCGAGGGCAGCCCCACCCCCGCGAACGCGTTAGTCGGGTCGGGGCCGGCCTGCCGGGATGCGTCATCGGAGCTTCCCCACGCGCACGCGCGCGCACGCGAGGGCACTCCACCCCCTCCACTCGGCGCTCCGAGCGGGGCCTACTGCCGGGGGGCTCAACTCGGAATCAGCGTGAGCAGGTGGCCCGCGACGAGACCGATCTCCACCGTCGCTGTCCACGTCCAGGTCGCGATCGCCTCGGCACGTTCGACCCACCGGAGGGCCGAGCCCTCTGCACCGAGTTGATCAGCGAGCGGAATGTTCAGGATCGTCATGTCCAGCCCGACGAACAGCAAGACGAGGGAGAGAGAAGCGAGCGCAATCTGCGGCTCGTGGAGGCGCTGGAGGCGATTACCGAACATGGGTTGAGCGTGCCGCAGTCGCGACGCGACGACATCAGTGCGTCACCCTGATCCCGCACCCTGATTTCTCCGTCCGATGCCCTGATCCAAGGCGTGCTAACCAACGGTTCACCTCCGCCACCGCCAGGTCGCTAGCTCCTCCCAGTCGCAAGAGACCTGCGTTGACACCCGTTTCATGTGGGGAGAGACTCGTGCCGGGGTCGGGTGACCTCCGGCTCTGCGGCGATCCCCGAGGGGGGCATCGACCCGCGGACTCCCCACGCCCGGCCCCTATGACTTGCTCTTAGGTCGCGGCCGATCTGGATCGCGGCTTCGAGCCGCTCAAGCTCGGCCGTGGCAGCCTCGAAGTCATTGGGGCGAAATGCAGCGGGCGCGTCAGAATCGTTACTCGCGGCCGCGACCACATCCGCGCGACACTCCGCGCGGCGGGGATCGCCGCCGGATCGCAGCGCGATGCGCTCGGGCAACTCGCTGCGCACACCGAGCTCGACGAAGCCTTCAAGCGCGTTGGCGCTCCGGGTTCGTCGTGGGGGCACGACGAACGGGCAAAGCGGGAGAACGAGATGGCGGAGGCGTCAGTCGAGGCTGCTGAGCGCCACCCCTGACACCCACCGAGGCCGCGGAGCTCGCGATCGAGACCGTGACGCAACCGGGGTGTCGTTCGAGTCGATGCTACGACGAGGAGAAGTACCCGAGCACGCCGACCGCCCCCGCGACGAGGCCGTCGACGAGTGGGAAAGTCAGCACCCCGTGCACCGCTGATGTTGCTATGCCGCCGGGGCGGGCTCAGCTGCGGGCTCGCGCGGGCCGGGCTCCTCCTCTCCCTGGTCGAGCCGGAAGGGCGGATAGGAATCCGTCATCAACGCGGCGTACCCGACGACGCGGAGCACCCAGCGGTCGAGTCCCAGTACGAAGTCGAAGATGCCCCGCGGATACCGCGTCGTGAACAGGAGCGCGATTCCAGCGAACACGACAAGGAGCAGGATCAAGCCGGGATGGCTGCCGCCCGGGCCGTAATCGTTCCCGTCCCAATCGCCCTTCCCCCAGGACCAGCCACCGCCCCCGAGGAAGACACTCAGCAAGAGGTAGTGCGGGATCACAAGCAGCCACCACTTCACGAGCACGAGCCCCCGAGACAACTGCTCGGGATATGCCACCTCGACGCGTGCCGGGTAGTCGGGCACCTCCGCGATGGTGAAAGGCGGATAGCGGTCGGTACCCAGCGCCCCGTAGGAGTAGAAGGCGACGCGCCACGCCCAACGCAGCACACCGACGTTGAAGTCGAAAATCCCGCGCGGATAGCGCCCCGTGAGGAGGATCGCGAAGAAGGCGACGATCGTCAGCACGAAGAACGCGATGAACAGGAAAAAGAGGACGATGTAGTGCGGGATTGCGAGGAGCCACTTGACCAACCAGAGCCAGCGGCTGACCTGCGGATCGAGCCTACCTTCGACCCGAACGGGATGAGACGGAGCAGCGGACATGAAGACGACCTCCTTTCGCCGGACTTCGGGACCCTGCCACACGAGCACCGCTGGCAGTCGCGCCTGCGGCGCCGCTGCCCTTCAGATCGAGCACACGTCCACAAAGAGCAAGGACACGCCCCCCGCGATCGTCGCCGTCCAGGCCAGGCTCGTCACATACAGCCCTGCGGCCCCTAGCAACCATTCACTGGAGGGCTCTCCCGCGCTCTCGCGGTACGCCCAAACAGCTGCGGCCATGCCAAGCGTGGCTGTGATGGCACACGCTACGGCGAGCGGGATGACCCACGCCGCGTCGCCCTCAGGGCAGGCGGCCTGTTCCCCGCCGAACCCGGCGAATAGCAAGACGAACCACGACCCGGATGCGAGTGCGATTCCAGCGAGCGCGGCGTTCTTAGGCGTGGCAGCCCGAAATCCGGAGTCGCCCGCACTTTTCGGCATGCGACTCACGATGACACTCTGCCAATCGGCATCGACTCCCGTGCACCGGAGGCGCTACGGTCCGATGCGATGCGCGGGGGCACGGAGTCCTGGCGAGAAAGATCGCCGTGAGCCCGGTCGAGGTCCGTGATCTCGGCGAGCCCGAGGCGGTGGTGACTGATCCCTTGGGCGCGACGCATCAGGTGCGTCTGGCCGGAACGGTGGTCAGCCGGCATGTCCTGCAGCCGGGCTGGAGCTGGGAGACACACGCCCAGCCGCTGGTCGGCACCGCCTCGTGCGAGCTGTATCACCGCGGTGTGGTCCTCAGGGGATACATGGGCGTCCGGACCGACGAGGGCGAGGAGGTGGTCATCGGGCCTAACCAGGTATTCGATCTGCCGCCCGGCCACGTCACCTGGGTGGAGGGCGACGAGGAGCTGGTCATGGTCGACTGGGCTGGAGGCGGAGGATTCGACGTGCAGCCGGGCGAGGGCGCCCGCGTCATGGCCACCATTCTCTTTACCGACATCGTCGACTCCACCGGTCGCGCGCGACAGGACGGTGACCTCGCGTGGAGGCGCACCGTGGCCATGCACGAAGACATCGTCCGCAGCGTGCTGCCCCGCTACCGCGGCCGCGAGGTCGAGACGGCGGGGGATTCGTTTCTCATCGTGTTCGATGGCGCCGAGCGAGCGATCCGCTGCGGGCTGGAGCTCGTCGCTGCCCTGGCGGCTATCCAGGTCCCCATCCGCGTCGGCATTCACAGCGGCGAGGTGGCACTGTCCGATGAAGGCGTCCGGGGTGTTGCGGTCCACGCTGCCGCTCGTATCCTGGCGGAGGCCGGCTCGGGCGAGGTGTTCGTTTCCGGCACCACGCGTGACCTAGCGGAGGGCGCTGCAGGGCTGGCGTTCGACTCGCGCGGGCGACACCTCCTCAAGGGTCTGGAGCGGGAACACGAGTTGTTCGCCGCGGCATCATCCGTCGGTTAGGTGTCACCGCCGGTGCCGAAGGGTCGAGCTGCGGCCCTACTCGGGACGGGGTCAGCCGCCGAGGTGCGGGGTAACGATGTCTTCGGCATCGCACCGCTCGCCGTCAGGTTCGCTCAGCCTTAGGGCGTGAGGTGGAACTCGAGCAACGTCCGACGCGCAGCGAGCACCTTTACGAAGCCGCGGGCGTTAGCGTAGTTCTTCGTCCCACCAAGGACGGGCAGTAGAAGCGTCGCAGGGCCGTCCGGCGTGAGCGAAGCGTAGCCTTCGAGGAAAATCGACCCGTCGGGCAGATACACCTGGGCCTGGATGAGGACGATTGCTTTGTGCGAGAAGTTTGGCCCGAAGCCCGTCATGAACGTGAACAGGACGCGGTCTCGGCCGACACGAATTCCTCTCTTGCCAGTCCAGCGGTAAAGCCGGTTGACGGTTTGGAACCGGTCGCCTGCCTTGGGCGGACGGTCGCCGGGGTCACCGAACGACGGCGCTTGAGGGCCCTCTACTTCCAGAAGCGTGAATTCGCGGGGCTTCACGAGTGCCGAGGCGGACGACACGCCAACCGCGATCGAGACGCCTACTGCCACAACGATCACGGCAGGGATGTGTTTCCGCATGGTCACTCCTCCGGTAGGGCGGGTAATGACCCGCATCTCAATGCCGCGGGAGCATGAACCGCCTCAGGTGTCGTGTCAACAGCTCCCGAACTGCCGCTCGAGGACGCGCTACATCTCGTGCATCTCTACTTTGAGCGAGGATCACCGAAGGCTGAGCCGGCGGCGAGGCGGTGGCTCCCGCGTCATCTCAGCGACGGCACGCCGAGCTTGCGGGATGTCGGCGAGCCTTGCTGAACGGCGTGACCAAGGTTTGATGCGCTGACAGCCGGGGCACGCTCCTCGCAATTCAAGATCGGCTTTGGCGCCATCTCATCGAGGACACCAATTGCGGATGTTCGCTTTAGTCGCCGTCCGAGCGCAAGACCTCGAGCAGCTCTCCGATCTCGTGCTCGAACTGTTCGGGGTGTCGCATCCGCGCTTCGGACCTGACTTCGTATCGGTTCCGTCGCCCATGGCGTTCTCGGCTGACGTAGCCGGCTTCCACCAGATCGTTGACGATCCGTTGAGCCGCGCGTTCGGTGATTCCCACGGTCACTGCCACGTCTCGCAACCGCACATCGGGATCGCGGTGGATCGCCAGCAGCACCTGCGTGTGGCTCGTCAGGAAGTGCCACCGGCCGTTTGTATCAGGACTTGACATACATGACTTCCTTTTCGTAACTTATCGACCACCGAACGATAGCACCTCGTCAGCGAAAGGGGGAAATGATGGGCGAGCTCCAAGACATTCGGGTCGAGCGGCCAACGCGGAACGCGGCCGTCGTTGAATTCACCGGCGAGCACGACCTCGCCCAGGCGGACAGGATTCAGAGCCTGTTCGAGTCGCTGGTCGAGCAGAACGCTGTCGTCGTGGCCGATTTCTCCGAGGCTCAGCGACTCCAGACTCCCACAAGAATTCACCGAGCCGGTGGCGCTTTCGTCCACTCGACCCGCTGACCTTCCGCTTTCGCGTACGGCCTCCGGGCTGAGCTTCGACCTACTCGCGCTCCGTGCTCGGTGCGTGGAGGAACCTATGGCAGCACTCGACTCGGTCAAGCTCCCGGGGATCGGATTGGCGCAGTTTGCGCTCTTCTTCAGCGCGCACGACCGCGTGATAGGCGCTCACGCCTCGGGCTGGCCGAGTCACTGGTGGTACTCGTCACAGTGAGCGGTGGCGCCGGGGGTAGGTGCACCGTGACGCGGAGCCCGCCTTCGTCCCGCGGGGTAAGGGTGAGCGTACCGTCGTGGGCTTGGGTGATGCTCGTGACGATTGCCAGGCCGAGGCCGACACCTACGTGGTCGGTGCGTATCCGTTCGGTGCCGCGAAGAAACGGCTCGGCAAGCGTGGAAACCAACTGTGGGGTGAGTTTCTCGCCGGTGTTCTCGACGGTGAGCACCGCACTCTTGGGGTGAACGCTGGTCGTGACCCACACGGTGCCCTGTTCGGGCAGGTTGTGGACGATCGCGTTGTGCACGAGGTTCGTACTCAGTTGCAGTAGAAGCGCGTGTGAGCCGAAGGTGGCGGTCAGGTCGCCGGAGGTCTCGATGGTGAGCCTGCGTTTTTCTGCGAGTGGAAGGAGCGTTTCGGTGGCTTCTTCGACGATGAGGGACAGGTCGACGTGTTCTCGGGTGAAGGACCGCTGGTCGGCGCGGCTGAGCAGGAGCAGTGCTTCCGTGAGGTCGATCGCTCGGGCGTTGACCGCGCGGAGGCGTTCGTCGAGTTCGTCGGTGTCGCGGTTCGGATCGATGCGGGCTACGTCGAGAAGTGTCTGCGTGATTGCCAGCGGGGTGCGAAGTTCGTGGGAGGCGTTGGCTGCGAATCTCTGCTGTTCGGCCACCTGTGCTTCGAGCCGCGCGAGCATGGCATCGAAGCTGTCGGCGAGTTCGCGGAACTCATCTCTGCGGCCTTCCAACTCGATCCGGTGGGAGAGTGACCCGTTCGCTGCCATGCGTGTGGCGTCTGTGATGCGGGCCAGGGGGGCGAGCATGCGGCCGGCGAGGATCCATCCTCCCATGAGACCGAACACCAGGAGGAACGCCAGAACGATGGCCGCGGCCGGAGCGAAAGCGCGCAGGAGGAAGGAGCGGTTCCCAGGCACTAAGCCACCGAGCGTGCTGATCACATCGTCGGGTACGTATCGCAGTAGGAAGTCGGACGATTGCCCTGGCTGGCCTGCGATCCACGCGGCCGCGAGCATCAAGAAACCTGCCAGCATGAGGAACCCGGCGTAGCTGAGGGTGAGTTTGAGGCGCACGCTCAAGCCAGGCTCTCTATCCACGCTTCAATCCCTCACGCCCGGCATCTTGATGAGCGTCAATGCGGTAGCCGACGCCGGGTACCGTCGCGATCAGCCAGGGTTCGCCGAGCCGTTTGCGCAGTCCCGAGACCGTGATGCGCACGGCGTTGGTGAACGGGTCTGCGTTCTCGTCCCATGCTCGCGCTAGGAGTTCTTCGGCGCTGACGACGCCGCCTTCGGCGGCGGCGAGGACTTCGAGCACTGCGAACTGCTTCCGGGTGAGCGCGACGTAGCGGCCGTCGCGGTAGACCTCGCGGCGGAACGGATCCAGGCGCAGGCCTGCGATCTCCCGCACCGGCGGCCTGTTGTGGGCGCGTCTGCGGTCGAGCGCTCTGAGTCGGAGCACGAGTTCTTGGAGCTCGAACGGCTTCGTGAGGTAGTCGTCGGCGCCGAGCTCGAACCCGGTGGCCTTGTCGTCGAGACGGTCGGCGGCAGTGAGCATGAGGATCGGCATGCCGCTGCCGGAGGCGACGATGCGTTCGGCGATCTCGTCGCCGGTCGGTCCGGGAATGTCTCGGTCGAGGACGGCGATGTCGTAGGCGTTGACGTTCAGCAGCTCCAGAGCGGTGTCGCCGTCATCTGCGATGTCTGCCGCGATCGCTTCTAGGCGGAGGCCATCGCGGATGGCCTCCGCCATATAGGGCTCGTCCTCAACGATCAACACACGCATGCTCCGATGCTAGAGCCGGCGCCTATCGGCGGCGTATCGAAAACCACATACGTGCTGGCAACACCACGCTGCCTTGACTGGAGGCGTGACCGACAGCAAACGAGCACGAACAACGCCCCGTCGGATTCGGGTTCGCAGGATCCGTGCCGCTGGCGTGCTAGTCGTCATCGCGGCGATCGCCGCAGGCCTCGGCTACCACTTCCTCGGATCGTCCTCGTCCTCGACGGCGTCCTCGTCGTTGACGGTGTCCTCGTCCTCGACGGCCGCATCACCTATCGGCGTCCCTCGCAGCGAGCACCGTCGTGTTCGCAGTGAGCAAGGTGGTGCGCTTGGCGAGGCTGACGGTGCCGTCCCTGACGGTACGACGGTCTTCGATGACGCAATTTCGGGTGTAGCCAACCTTGATCCAGCTCTCCTCGGTGCCCTGCGCCAAGCGGCAACTGATGCCGCGGACGACGGGGTCGAGTTCTTCATACTTAGTGGCTGGCGTTCCCCGGAGTACCAGGAGCGACTACTCCAGCAGGCGGTCCTGAAGTACGCCTCAGAAGAGGAAGCTGCCCGATGGGTGGCAACCCCCAACACGTCTGCTCACGTGTCCGGTGACGCGGTCGATATCGGGCGCTCCGATGCCACAGCGTGGCTGTCCGAGCACGGCGCCGAATACGGGCTATGCCGGATCTACAGCAACGAACCCTGGCACCACGAACTTCGCCCCGAAGCCATCTATCACGGCTGCCCTCCCATGTACGCCGACCCTACTCACGACCCAAGGACGCAGCAGTGACCAACAACGACCTATCACGCACAAGGTGGCTTGCACCAGTGTTCACGAATGACGCCTGAGTCCGGCAAGACACTGACGGCTCGGACGGCGTTCTCAGTCCGGCTCGTCGCGGCTCTGCCTGTAGCGCTCGTAGATCACGCGCGAGCCGAACGTTCTCGTTTCGACCAGGTCCAGCGGGACGTCTTCGGTGACCGGCGGGAAGAACGGTGTGCCGCCACCGACGACGACCGGGTTGCGGAACATGCGGAGCTCGTCGACGAGGCCGAGTTCGATCGCCTGCGCGGCCAAGCCGGCGCCGCCGACCTCGACGTCCTTGTCCGTCGCGTCAAGCGCCGCGCCGATCTCATCGGCCAATGACGCCTCGGCGAGCCGGGCGCTGCCCTGGACGCGCTCGAGCGTGCGGCTGAAGACGACCTTCGGGATCGCGCACCAGACCTCGGCGAACGCGGCCCCGAGCTCGTTGTCGCGCAGCGACGGATCCGTCTCCCACACCAGCATCGTCTCGTAGAGCCTCCGGCCGAGCAGACAGCCGCCGAGCTCGCTCACCAGCGCGGTGTGGAAACGAAACAGCTCCTCGCTCGGAGCCGACCACCCGAACGCGCCCTCGCGATCGGCGATAAAGCCGTCCACCGAGACGCTCATCGAGTAGATCAGCATCGCTCCGAGCCTATTGCAGCGGCGCGACACAGGATGATCGCGGTGAAGCTCAGGGTTCTCCGCTCCCGGCGGGCAATCCTCATCAAACTGGCGGCACAGTTAGGACCGGTCCGGACCTCGGGACGCGCGCGCGTGCAGCGATCCTGGGCTGCGCGGGTGTCCTCTCGCTTGAGCGCCCGTGCGTGTCAGATGTGTGTCAGATCAGGCTGACCATCGTCGATGCTTCGCGACGCATGCGATAGCTCTCAGTCGCGCAACCACCGAACATCGACACGCGATGACCACGCCTGACCGGCCCGGGACAGAATTTGCAAGCCGGAGGTCACCGGTTCGATCCCGGTGCGCTCCATCACAGTTCCCCTGGTAAACGGCGACTTCAAGGGCGCGCTTTACGGGGTGCTAGCAGAGGAAGCCGCTGGACGGACAGCGGGGTCACGGCGAGTCTTGCGAATACCGCCGACCCGGGTCATCAGTCGCGGCTCAGCCTGAGCCCTGCGCAAGCACCCTGCGTCGCTCCGCATCGGCCTCGTGCATCACCTCCTCAGCTGCAGCGCCGAATCGGAGGAATCGACGTCCGCCAAACGCGACGCAGCAGATAGCGAACCAGGCCCAGCCGAGGAACAGCCCCGCGACGGTATCCGTGAGCCAGTGCACGTCGAGAAGGACGCGCGTGCACGCCACGGCGACGGCGATTCCAACTGCGGCGCCGGCCAGAAGTGCGCGGCCGTGCTTTCCGACGCCCCGGCCGAGAACCAGCGCCGCGGCGGCGTAGAAGGCAGCAGCTGCCGTCGTGTGACCGCTCGGGAACGACGGCCCGAGCGTCTCGGTGATCGGGTTCAGCGTGGGCCGGACGCGGTCGAGCAGCTCCTTGATGCCATTTGTGAGCAACCACTGGCCCACGAGGACCGTCAGGAAAAAGGCTGGGATCCAGCGGTTGGGCCGTCGCCGGTAGCTGACAACGGCGACGACGAACGCCAGGACGACGACAAACCACGTCGCGCCGAGTTGCGTGATGACGGTCAGCCAGCGCTCGGACTCCGGCCCTACATGATCCGCGCCCCACTGGGCGACGCTGGCATCGAGATCGACGAGCCGTGATTTCGTGCGCACGAGATACGCGAGCGCGCCGATCACGAAGCCTCCGACCGCGACGACGCCCAGGGCGATCGTCAGAGCGAGTCCCGTGGTGATTTCCGAATTGAGCCGGCTGCTGATGGTCCGGCGGAGGCGGGTGTGGTGTCCGAGCTCGCGGCCCACCGCCTTCGCGGCGGCAAGGCTGGGCGTCGGAGATGCCATCGGCGTGGGGTAGTGCCACGCCACAAATGCGACAGCAGTCGCGGCACCGACGGCGACCAGGATGAGTACGAGAAGTGGCATCAAGGTCACGCGCCGAAAACCGGGCCGGCCTTGCAACGCCTCACGCTGTGGACTCCGACGTGCGTCACGCTTCGATGCATCAGGCGCCCGCTGACTCGGTGCGAGCAATAACGCTGGTTTGCCGCGATGGCAGCGATCGGCGCCTCCTCCGATCGACCCTGCGGCGGAACCGGTGAGGCGGGAAGCACGCCGTCGCGGGCAACGGAGAAGAAGGGCGTTGCCGATCTGTTCTTTGGTCGAGCCGCTCTACGACGAGCCAGAGAAGGTCGCGCGAGACAACGGCCACGGTCTCCCCTTTATCCACGCCCTCTGCGCAGCGCGCTTCCCAGGTCTCTCCATCGAGCCGGACCTGGCCGTGGGCGCGGCAAGTGGATGTAACGGTCGCGGTCGTCCCGATCAGGGTCTCAACACTCGCCTGGAGGCCGTTCCGAACTGTGCGGTCCCAGAGAGCCACCCCCAGGGTCTCCGACTTTGATCGGAAGGACGCCCAGCGGCTCGAAGCGCCCGTTTTGAACACGTTCCGAGTGGTGCGAATGCCCAGGCGACGGATGTGCGGCTCCTGACGTTGGGTCGACGCCGACCGTGTGTTGGAGCCGGAAAGTCGCCCGCCAGGCTCTGGGGCAAGGCCTTTGGACCCTATCACCCCAGAGACGCAGATCAAGTCGATTCGGCAGGCCCCAAGGAGGTGCTTGGCCAGATTGCCTGACACGTTGGCGCACCTTGGATCAGGGCATCGGACGGAGAAATCAGGGTGCGGGATCAGGGTGACGCACTGATGTCGTCGCGTCGCGACTGCGGCACGCTCAACCCATGTTCGGTAATCGCCTCCAGCGCCTCCACGAGCCGCAGATTGCGCTCGCTTCTCTCTCCCTCGTCTTGCTGTTCGTCGGGCTGGACATGACGATCCTGAACATTCCGCTCGCTGATCAACTCGGTGCAGAGGGCTCGGCCCTCCGGTGGGTCGAACGTGCCGAGGCGATCGCGACCTGGACGTGGACAGCGACGGTGGAGATCGGTCTCGTCGCGGGCCACCTGCTCACGCTGATTCCGAGTTGAGCATGCCGTCATTCTCGTCAACGGCCGCGACCTCGAACCTCGGGTCCTGAAGCGCCCCGACTAGCGCTTGTCTAGCTTGCGATGCGGCTTGGCGACCAACAGGTACGAGAATCCGGCGACTCCGATCACGACGAGCAGGAGCGGAGCCGCCCAGATCTGATACGCGGGCGCATCGGGAGGGGCCAGCGATGTGCGCGGCCAGGCGATGTTGACTGTCTCAAAGGCAAGCCAGGCCACAGCGAGCGCATTGATGAGCGTGCCGGCGCGGCCGAGCCGGACACGCCCGGCCGGGACCCAGCTCCCGCGCAGGCGCGCTACGAATGCGGCGACCGCGACAAGCAGAAAGGCGACGTAGATCGCTGCGGTACCGAAGGCGATCAAGCTGCCGACCGCGGCCGAGTTGAGGCCCAGCAACAGGGCGAGGCAAGCAATCACGCTGGTTGCCGCTATGGCGCCGATCGGCGCCCCCCTCCGATCGACCCTGCGGAGAAACCGGGAGGCGGGAAGCACGCCGTCGCGGGCAACCGAGAAGATCGTCCGCGCGGTCAGCGCCTGGGCAGCCATGCCGCAGGCCAGGAACGCCATGAGCACGACGGCCGCGAACGGCTTGGCCGACCATGTTCCAAATGAGCTGACGACCGCGGTCGAGACTGGATCGACGTCGCGCCCGGCGACGATCTCGGCGGGGTTCGGGTGCGCGAGCTGGGCGGCCACGGCATTGAGCATGACCACCGCTGCGACGCTGAGCAGTGCCAACCAGAGCGCACGAGGAACGTGGCGCGCCGCGCCCCTCGTCTCCTCGGAGGCCCCGACGCAGGCGTCGAAGCCGATGAACACCCAGCCGCCCACCGCCAGCGCGGCGAGCATGCCTGCGCCGACGGATCCATCCGAGGCGTTCTCGGCGCCGAGAGTCTGCGTGAGAATGGAGACGGGCTGCGTGCGGAAGACGAGCAGGAGCGCAAGTCCGATCCCGACCGACGCAACGACCTCGGCAGCGATGCCGGCCTTGATCACACGGCCGAGCACGTCGATCCCGAGTGCGCCGACGGCCCCGCAGATGAGCACGAGAACAATCCCGGCCGCCACGATCGCGTTCGGCGTCGGCGCGATACCTACCAGAGCGAGTGCCCAGGGAGCACCGAGATAGGCGATCGTCGCGTTGGCGACAAGGTAGGCACAGATGGCCACCCAGCCGCTGAGCCAGCCGTAGGCGCCGCCCATCAGGCGGCGGCTCCACTGGTACGCGCCACCCGCTATCGGAAACTCCGACGCGAGCTCGGCGTACACCGCAAGGAGCAGACATTGGCCGGCGAGCGCGATCGGCAGCACCCAGACCCAGGCCGGGCCTGCCACGACGGTGCCGACGAGCACGACCGCGTAGAGCCCAACCACAGGCGACGTTGTGGCGAACCCCATCGCAGCGTTGTCGAAGAAGTGAAGCCTTCGCGCGAGCTCCTGCCGGTACCCCAGCTCCGCGAGCCGCTCCGAGTCGGGATCGAGCGGCGGCGCGGCCACGACAGTCATGTCTGCTGCGCGCCGTCGAGTTGGCGTCGCGCGTGTTCGATCGCGCGAGCGACCTCGACCCGGGACGAGACATCCAGCTTCTGGAAGATGTGACGCATGTGCGACTCGACGGTCTTGAGGCTCAGGAAGAGCTCTGCTGCGATCTCACGATTCGTCTTGCGGTCCGTTGCCAGCGTCGCGATCTCGAACTCACGCCTGGTCAGAGACGCGAGGCCGCTGTCTCCCTCACTGGCAGGCCCACGTGTCTCAGCTCTGGCTCCGAGTCGTCGCAACTCGCGCCGCGTCTCGTCGCGGACGCGTAGCGAGCCGCACTCGTGGAGCTCGCGCTCGGCCAAGCGCAGCACAGTGACCGCCTCCTGGCGCTCACCGGCGGCTGCGAGCGCCCGTCCCTGGAGACTGCGCGAGAGCGCCACGTGCAGCTGAGCGCCGATCGCTTCGGCGGCCTCGGCGGATCGAGCGGCCACGACCGCGGCTGCGGCCGGTTGACCCCCCGTGAGCAGCACCGCCGCGCGCGCCCGACCCGCCAGCGCCGCGGGCAGTTGCAGTCCGAGTTGCGCCGCTTCCTCCTCGGCGCGGAGCGCATAGGCGTCAGCTGCGTCGCTGTTTCCGAACGCAAGCTCGACCGCTGTCAGGCTCTCCCAGTCGAAGCAGCGCTCCACCGGCATCGTGCGCGCAACCTCTTCGCCGCCGAGCTCGAGGAGGATCTTTCGTCCCCGCTCGACCTCGCCGGCCTCGAACCAGGCCACGCCGAGTCCCCAGCCCGGACCGCCACCCCCGTTTGGGATCGTTCCGCCGGCCAGACGGCGATCGACGCGCAGGCTCTCCTCGAAAGCGGCGATCGCACCGTCGAGATCCCCCGAGAAGTACAGCGTCCAGCCGAGTTCGAACAGTGCCCGGTACAGCTCGTGCGGGCTGGCGGACAGCCGCGCGGCCTCGAGCGCCGCCTCGCAGCATTCGAGCCCTTCCACGAGGCGCCCTGTCATCTCGAGGGCGTAGTTCTTACCGAGCATCATCGGGATCAACAGGCGCCCATCGCCGGTCGCTCGCGCGATCTCCAGCCCGCGCTCGAAGCGACCGATCCCGTCGGCGTACTGCTCGAGGTACGTCTCTGCCCAGCCCAGGTAGTAAAGAGCCTCCAAGCGCGGCGCCAACTCCTCATCCGTGAGCTGGTCGATCTCTGCCAGCGCCTCCTCGCGGCACTCGCGCGCGTGGTCGATTCGTCCGGCGACGGTCTCACCAAGGCAGAACACCGACGCGGCCGCTGCAATCAGCGCGCGATCGCCCAGAGCACGCGCGGTCGCCAAAGCGTGACGGCCCATCTCTGCCGTCTGATGGAAGTCGAGCTCATAGAGACCGTCGACGGCCAACTCGATCTGCAGGACCGCCGCGGCAGCGGTCGACCGATCGGGCAGGTCTTCCCAGGCGCGTCTCAAGCGTTGATGCGCGTCCTCGTGGCGGCCGAGCCAATGCTCGGTCGCCGCGCACAACGCAGTCAGCTCGGCCCGGCGCTCCGACGCGCCCACCGGCAGCAAGTCGATCGCCTCCAGCAGCGTTGACCGACACTGGTCCAATTCGCCGACGGCACGGAGGGCCGACGCGAGCGCCACGCGCACGCTTACCTGCCGTTCGGCGTCAGCCGCGCGTAGCAGTCGCAGCGTCGCCTGGAACCAACGAGCTGCCACCGCAGGAGCTCGTGGTGCAGCTGCTGCGCCAGCCTCGAGCAACAGCTCGACCGCCGCCTCGTTCCCCTGCTCGGCCGAGAGCTCGACGTGGTGAGCGCGCTCGCCGGGTGCAGCGCCTCGCGCCGCCAGCTCGGCCGCAGCCCGCGCGTGCGCTGCAAGTCTCCAACCGCCCAGAGTCGACTCGTAGACCGCCCGCCGCACGAGCGGATGGCGAAACACGAACCGGCGCGGTACTGCTGTCGGCCGCACGAGATCATGCGCGAGCAAGGCATCGAGCGCGGCGAGCCCCTCGGCAGCGGGCAACTCGGCGACCGTTGCGGCGAGATCTGGCTCGAACGGCTCGCCGGCCACGGCCGCGGCCTCGAGCAACACGCGCTCCGTTACGGAGAGTGACGTCAGCTCATCGGCAAGCGACGCGACGACAGCGGCCGGCACCCCGACCTCATCCGTTGCAGCGCCCGCCGACGCCTGGAGCGTCGCGTCCTGGCCCGCCCGCGCCAGCTGCTCGAGGTAGAAGGGATTGCCCCCGCCGTGCCCGTAGATCGCCGCCGCCGTTTTCGGATCAAGCTCGCCCAGCAGCAACGTCGCTTCCGCCTCGCTCAGTTGCGCGAGTCTGATCCTCCGCACCACCGGCGCGGTCACCGCAGCAGACAGACGCACCGGCGCCTGCGTCGGCCGAAACGCGAGCGCTAGTAAGACATCGGCGTCCGGTCCGCGCCGAAGGAGCGCTCCCAGAAGCTCGATCGACGCTCCATCGCTCCAGTGCAAGTCATCGAGCACGAGCACCAGCGGTCGATCGGCCGCGAGCAACTCGAGCAGCTTCCGTACTGCTCCGTGAGTGCGGTAGCGCTCGTCAGCGACCGAGTTGACCGATCCTGACCCCGCTGGGCGCGTCACGGACGGCAGCACACCGGCGAGCTCGCCGGCCGCCTCGCTGTCCCACACCTCCTGCAGGCCGAGTTCTTGCGAGGCGACGTATGCGTCGAGAGCGTCGACCCAGACACTGAACGGCAGATCGCGCTCGAACTCGGTCGCCGACCCGGCCAACACGAGGCAGTCCCGCGCCTCGGCACGATCGCGCAGCTCACCGAGCAGCCGCGTCTTGCCGATTCCCGGCTCGCCCTCCAACGCCACGCAGACCAAGCCGCTCTCCGCCAGCGCGTCGAGTGCCGCATCGAGCAGCAGGAGCTCTGACTCGCGCCCGACGGTCGGCCGGACGCTCGCCGGCTCAGCGGCCGCCATCGGCGGCGGTGTCCTGCTCGTGAAACGCGGCCGGCCGTCCTGCTGCGATCCGGACGAGCTCCCGAAGGTTGCGCCGTGTCAGCGTTACCGCGGCACCCGCGGGCGAGACACCCGATGCATGCCGCGGCACGCGAACGAGCAGCGCGCCCGGCAATGAGACGAAGCGGAGCGGCGGCGCAAGCGTGAGCGCTTCCCCATCGAGGCCGACGGCCACCGGCGCCTCGGAATGCACCTCGAACTCGAGGCTCGACCATTGCAGCACGCCTCCAAATCGTCGGTGCGCACCGATGGTTCCGAGGGTCACCAGCTTGGCGACTCCACCGGCGCCGCGAAGTTGTGCCACGAAGATGCCCAGGCTGCCGGTGTCGAGATCCGGTCGCGTCCCGGCGCCCCGAAATCGACGCATCTGATACGGGTTGTTCGAGACGATGACGAGTGCTGCGTCACACCAGTCCTTCGTATGCGGTGTTTCGAAGCGAAGGGCGCAGCCAGCCGTGTCCTGTCCCCATCATGTCCGGCAGCATTTGCTTCCATGTCGTGAGCTTGGCGTCGCGATATTCGTCCGACTGCACGACGCGCGCGTAGACACCGAGCGAGGCGTTGTTGACGAAGATGCGCTCGTTGAGCGACGCGAGGTCGACGCGTCGCTCAACTCCATCGGTGAACGCGTCGAGCGCACCGACGACGTCGTTTCTGTCGAGACCGAGGTCGAGGGCGAAGTGATTGCGGGTGCCCGCAGGAACGCACACGTGGGCGACGTCATGACGCATGGCGACGGCGGCGACCAATGCCTGAGAACCGTCACCTCCCGCCATCCCGATGACGTCCGCACCCCTTCCGACGGCATCCTCCGCGAGTCCGCAGAGGTCGTCGCCGGGCCTGAGCAGCACAGGCTCGATGCTGCGCTTTCTCGCCTCCTCAGGCAGGTTGAACCGCTCCGCCTTCCCGCCACCCGACTTGGGATTGATGATCAGCACGCCCATTTCGGTGGGCTGCAGTGGTCGTGCGTGCCCGTGTGCCGCCCGCCGAACCGGGGCCTGGTCGTGTCGCACCGCATAGCGCGCGACCACACCGAAGAGCAGTAGCAGGACGACCGTGACAGCGAGCTGATACTTCTGGTCGTATCCGTACGTACCGAGTATTAGGAGTCCCCAGAAGACGATCGGCAGGACGAGCCAGCGTCGGAGTCCGCGCCTGGCCACGATGAACCACCCGCAGAACACGATGAGGAATACAGATACGAAGGAAAGAACGAGGCCTACTGGATCGTTCGCGATCAGCGAGACGGTGAACCAGAAGAGAACGAAGAGGATGGCGAGCGCGCCGACTGCCGCCACCTGACCTCGACGACTCGCGCGGAGCCCATTCGACGAGACGTCTGGACGGCCGTGCGATGGCGCGTGCTCGGGCGAGGACATGCGGCTCCCTACGTTCGCATCCACTCCGACCGAGTGTTGGAGCCGGAAATCACCCGCCGAGCTTTAGGGCGGCATGTCCACCTTACACCCGAATCCAGCACGGGCGAGAACGCGAGAAACGAACGCTCACGCCTGAATGGCCGGGGCTGCCGACGGCTTCTTCGGCAAGAGCCGATGGCCGTCCACAACCGCCGATGCAATGTCTACGAGCTTCCTGTTCGTCGAGCGGGAATGTTCGCGGAGCATCTGGAAAGCATCGGCCTCGTCCACCGAGTGGCGCTCCATCAGGATGCCTTTTGCACGCTCGGTCACGGCGCGGCGTCCGAACGCGCCCTCGAGGTCCTGATACTCGGCGAAGCGGCGAAGAACGATGTCTATCGAGCTCTGCCAGTCCGTCCCTTCGCCGTCGGTGATGTAGGCGAAGACACCACGCTTGGACGCCTCCTTGACGAACTCCGGGTCGGGCGCGTGGAGCAGGACGATCACCGGACAAGCCGCCTCTTGAACGATCTTCTCGATAAGGCGGAGGGCATGGTCGGAGCTCTCGCCGAGTCCGACCAGCGCGACGTCGGGACGTTCTCGAGCGGTTGCCGGCCCGACGTCCTCGACATCGATCTCGCGAGCGATGACCTCATGCCCGAGTGCGGCGACGATCGGCGCGAGAAGCGCCAGGCGGTCCCTCCGCTCGTTCGCGATCAGAACGCGGAGGTGGTCTGTTTCTCGAGAACTCACTCGTTACTCCAGTACATGAACCATACCCCGACCGGGTCATCCAAAACTTGATTCGTACCGCGGCCTTTCGAGTGGTAAGGTCGTTGGGTCTGCCCCAGCCTTAGGCGGGCAACCCTTTCCGGCTCCGACACTCGGCCGGCGTGGCGCCGACACCGTCGTCGACGCAGAACGCAACCGTAAGGAGCCGCCATGTCCGTCTCGCCCGATCAATCCACCGTCTTGGCTACGCCGCTGCCGGCGGATCACGTTCAGCTTGCGCCGGGCGTAGTCGCGAAGATCCGCAACCCGATCCTGGTCGTCGTCTTCAGCATCATCACGCTCGGGATCTATCAAGTCTTCTGGTGGTACTACGCGAACCGCGAACTCGCCGACTACGGCCGCGCCCGCGGGACGAATGAACTCGGGGACAACCCGACGAAGTCGACGCTCGCACTGTTCCCGGGAGCTCTGATTGTCGTCCCGGCGATCTGGACCATGGTCACGACGTTCAAGCGCGTTCAGGCCGCTCAGCGGCTGACCGGGCAGGTGCCAATCAACGGCTGGCTCGGCCTCGTCATCGTCCTCGTAATCTCACCGGTGCTCGTCGGCTACATGCAGAGCGGCCTCAACTCGGCGTGGAATGCCGTTCCACAGGCCGGCCAGGCGCCGGCATCCGCCTGAGTATCCGTGGCGGTCGCGGCGCGCATCAAGGAGAAGCATCTTCCGAGCCGCGTCGCCGGCAAGCGCTCGCCGAGCCTCGTGGGCGCGATCGAGGGGACCATCATCGCCACGGCCGTCGTCGTGGGGCTAGATGAAAGCGACTCCGTAACGCCGCACCGCGGGTTCTGGATCCTCGTGGCCACCGGTTCGTTCTTCTGGATCGCGCACGTCTACGCGGATCTGCTCGCCGAGCGCATCAAGGGGCACCACCGCATGGGACGGCACGCCATCCAGGGTGTCATGGCCCGGGAATGGCCGCTCCTCCAGTCGAGCTTCGTCCTCGCCGTTCCGCTCGCGCTCGGCGCCGCCGGCGCGTTGAGTTCCCAACTCGCCTTCGACCTGGCCTGGCTGAGCGGTATCGCGGCACTCGTCGGTTGGGGAGTCGTCTTCTCCCGCAAGGAGGGTCACGGTCTGGTCGGAATCATCGTCGCCGCCTCTCTCAACGCCGCAGTCGGGCTGCTCATCGTCGGGTTCAAGGTGGTCGTGAAGTGAGCGCCAACGGGCAGCGCGATCACGTCGCCTCCGCGCACGAGAGAGATCGGAGGCTGAAGTGACCGGAACCCTGGCCCCCGAGGTCTCGGCCGAGCCGCGGGGCCTCACATGGCAGAAGCTGCTCCTCGGAGATTGGTCGCGCATCGTTCGCGATCCGCTCGACGTCTATCGCATCGTCTTCGTCGGCGGTCTTGTCGTCTGGGGCCTCTCCGGGAGGCCCGTCGCACTTCTCGTCGCCGCGTCCGCGGTCCTGCTGCTCGCCCGACTCATCGACCTTCCGCGCTTTTACGACTTCAGCCTCATCGTCGTCATGGTCCTAGTCGCGTGGGGCGAGGTGCTGGGCCTCTACGACTCGTGGAAGGGCTACGACAACGTCGTGCATTTCACCGTTCCGTTCCTCCTGACGGGGATGTCCTACGTGCTGCTGGTCCGTCTCGGCGTCCTTCCGGAGCTCAGCGACCTCAAGCAGGTGCATCAGAAGTTCGGCTTCTTCCTGACCGCCGTGATGCTCGGAATGGCGATCGGCGCAGGCTGGGAGATCGTCGAGTGGTCGCTGGACGAGTGGGCGGGCTCGAATCTCGTCGGCACGGCGACGGACACCGCCACCGATCTGATCTGGGACACGATGGGCGCAACACTGAGCGCGATCGTCCTGACCCTGTGGAGCCTGGGTGGCCACTCTTTGAAGCGCCGCCCCGGTGCAGCGCTCGCAAGCAAGCCCTTCGGAAGCTTTCTGACGGTACGCCCGCACACAGATGTGGCCGGATGATCGAGGAGGAGTGCGATGGCTGAGTGGACGAAGGCCCGCGTGACGATCAACGAGAGTGCTCCGGTCGTCGGGCGGAGTGCGATCGAGATTGCCGCCAATCCGGAGGTCGCCTGGAACGTTCTTACGGCGATCGGGCGTTGGCCAGACTGGAACCCAGCGGTCAAATCCGTCCCGTTCGAGGAAGGGATCGACGAAGGCTCGGAGTTCCGCTGGAAAGCGGGGCCGGGGACGATCTGGTCCACGATCCAGAACGTCGATGCTCCGTGGCGAATCGTCTGGACGGGCTCCACCTTGGGAATCAAGGCCATCCACGTGCACACGCTCGAGCCGCACGCCGGCGGAACGTTGGTCAAGACGGAAGAGTCATATGACGGACTCGTCGCACGTGTCTTCCATCGACGGCTTCAGAAGACGCTGGACACTGCGCTCGACAATGAGCTCCGTCATCTGAAGGCGGAAGCCCAGCGGCGCGACCGCAGCGAGTAAGCGCGCTGTCGTGACCGGGGTCGAATCCCGTACGGAGGAGAGTCCGGTCGTCGCGGGGGGAGGAGGCGCGTGGGTCGCCAGCCGACCGGAGCTACGCATCCGCAGCTTGCTGGTCGGCTGGGCTCTTGCAGCCGCAGGGCTCCTGACTGCGGCGCTGCTGCTGCCGGGGCTTCGCGTCGACGGCATCCTCGGCGCGTTTCTCGTCGTGGCGATCATCGGGATTCTGAACGCCCTGGCCGTCCCTGTCGTGGCTCAGATCCGACTGCCGTTCACCGTCCTGAGCGGATTTCTCGTGGTTCTAGTACTGGATGCGGCCGTCCTCTGGATCGCTGCCGGCGCGGTCGGCAACTCCATCGTGGTCGACACATTCGGCTGGGCCCTCGCGGGTGCACTAGCCGCCGCCGCGGCGACGCTCGTATTCCAGATCGCCCTCGGCGTCAACAACGACGACACGTACTCGTTGCGCGTAATCGAGCGGATGGCTCGACGCTCGGGCGAGCAGGTGCACACCGACAAGCCTGGCATCGTCTTCGTCGAGATCGACGGCCTTGCCTACCCGGTGCTCCAGCGAGCGCTTCGCGACGGCCACGCCCCGGAGATGGCACGCTGGCTCGCCGCGGGCACGCACCAGCTCGTCGAGTGGGAGACCGATCTCTCGTCCCAGACCGGCGCAAGTCAGGCCGGGATCTTGCTCGGTTCCAACGACGACATCCCCGCGTTCCGATGGGTGGAGAAGGAGACCGGAACGCTGATGACGTGCTCGGCGCCTGGCGATTGCGAGGAGATCGAACGCCGCCACACGAACGGCTCGGGCTTACTCGTCCACGGAGGGACGAGCCGCGGGAATCTCCTTTC
This sequence comes from uncultured Gaiellaceae bacterium, assembly GCA_963787855.1. Classification (GTDB taxonomy): domain Bacteria; phylum Actinomycetota; class Thermoleophilia; order Gaiellales; family Gaiellaceae; genus GMQP-bins7. The sequence goes on along the minus strand of CAWBER010000003.1, from coordinate 127,966 downwards.
CGGCGGCGCCGACGAGGTGATCCTCACGGTGAGCAGGATCAAGGCCGAACGGAAGGCGAATCCCGGCTACCGAGCATTCCTCTCGAACGGACACAACGTGACCCGTGTCGTGGCGCTCTTCATCGGTGAGATCGTCATCGAGGTCTGGGCCGCTGCCCGTCAGCGACGGCGCGGCGTGCAGCCGCGCGGACATCGCGGCGGTACCTATCCGTTCCTGCGTGCAGCGATGTGCGTTTTCCTCCGCGACCTCATCGTCTTCTCGGTGATCTCGGACATGCTCCGCGGCCGTCCGGCCGTCTACGCGACGCTGTCCGGCTACGACGAGGTCGCACACCACTCCGGTCTTGAGCGGCACGACACGCTCGAGACGCTCCGCAAGCTCGACAAGCAGCTCGGGCGAATTGCGCGAGCCGGCCGACATGCTCCGCGCCCCTACGAGATCGTCGTCCTCTCCGATCACGGGCAGACGCAGGGCGCGACGTTCAAGCAGCGCAACGGCTATGCGCTCGACGACCTCGTTCGCCGCTCGATCGAGGCGCGGCAGGTGCAGTCGCTTCTCGGGGGCGACGAGAACGAGACGGCCGTCGGACTTGCGCTGGAGGAGGCGCGAGACGCGGGGGCCGGCGCCCCCACGACGAACGACGCGAAGAAGAAACTGGACGACCGGGCAGTCGTCGTGCTGGGATCGGGCAACCTCGGCCTCGTCTACCTGATGGAAGCGCGGCATCGCTTGACGCTCGAGGAAATCGAGGATCGACATCCACGCCTCGTGCCCAGCCTCCGCGAGCACAGGCACGTCGGTTTCGTCCTCGTCGACTCCTCGGAGCATGGGCCGGTCGCGCTCGGTGCTCGTGGTACGCACTACCTTCGGGAGAACCGCGTGGATGGCGAGGACCCGCTCGGCGCCTTCTCGGAGAACGCAGCTCGACATCTCGTGCGTACCAGCGGTTTCGAGCATGCCGCGGATCTGTTCGTGAACAGCTTCTATGACCAACAGCTCGACGAGGGCTGCGCTTTCGAGGAGCTGATCTCGTTCCACGGCGGCATGGGTGGTTCGCAGACGCGCCCGTTCATCCTCGCCCCGTTCAGTCTCCCGCTGCCAGAGCAGCGCATCATCGGCGCGGCAAGCGTCCACGCCGTCCTGTCCGGCTGGAGAGCGCTCCTCGAGAACGGCCCTCCCGACCGGTAGAAGTTCGCGGCGCAAGGTGCTAGGGTGAAATTGCCTGCTCCAGCCTCTGGCGGGCAAGGTGTTCCGGCTCCGACACTTGGCCGGCGTCGCGCGTGACCCACGGGTTGCGCGGTAACGCGAGCGTCAGGAGCCGCCAATGACCTCTCCGATGCGCCACTCGATTTGCCGGACGGTGCGACGTGCACCGCACTCGAGGAGGTGAGGCATGACTGAGGTGACGCCTCCTATCAAGGTTTCCGGAGTTCCGCTCGATTCACGCGCCTCACGCCGGATCAAGGCCGGGGAAGGCGGCTTGGCCGAACGCCTCGCGTTTCGGATGCAGCGAATTCCCGCACTTCTCGTTTCCTGGATCGTGGCGAACGTCGGAGCGGTCCTCCTTGCGACCGGCATGGTCGCACTCGGCTTCTTCGTCACGAAGGTGCTGCTCTCGAGCGAGGCCGTCGCGGACGCAGACGCGTGGCTACCCAGATGGCTCGAGGAGCAGCGGACACCGTTCCTGAACGACGTGTCGTTCGTCACGTCGCACATCGCGGACCGCTGGGTTCTGATCCCGCTCGTAGGGATCGTCGTGCTCTCGCTCGCTCTGCGGAAGCGCTGGAGGCTGGGCAGCTTCTACCTTCAGGCGATCCTCGCCGAGGTGCTCACCTACGGGCTCGTGACCAGGTTCATCGAGCGCCCTCGCCCGGAGCCGGTCGAGCAGCTCGACACGTTCAACCTGCTTCACAGCTACCCCTCCGGGCACGTGGCGGCGTCCGTCGCGATCTACGGTTCGCTGGGGCTGCTGCTCGCAGCGCACTTCAAGGACATTCGGGCGCGAGTCGCGATTTGGACGATCGCGGCGGGATTCCCGCTCGTCGTCGCCTCGTCGCGGATCTACCGCGGCGAGCACCATCCCATCGACGTTGTCGCTGGAGCGCTGATGGGAGTCGGCGCAATCTGTGTCGCGCTCTTCGCAGCGCGCACGGCCCGCAGGGTCGCGGAGCTGCGCCACGAGAAGCACGTCGCGCAGCGCGCCGCCGAGGCACGGGCATGAGCACCGTCGCGGTCGTGGCTCACTCGGGCAAGACCATGGGCGGCGGCTTGGCCGAGCTGCGGAAGGTTCTCGCGAGCAAGGGCGTCACCGATCCGCTCTGGATCGAGGTGGACAAGAGCCGCAAGGCGCCGAAGCAGATCCGTTCCGCGCTCGACCAGGGTGCTGACCTCATCTTCGTCTGGGGCGGCGACGGGATGGTTCAACGCGGCGTCGACGTCCTCGCCGGCACCGACGCGACGATGGCGATCGTGCCGGCGGGCACGGCCAACCTGTTCGCGTCGAACCTCGGCATACCGAAGCACATCGATGCTGCGGTCGAGGTTGGGCTAAACGGCGCCCCTCGCAAGCTCGACGTGGGGCGACTGAACGGCGAGAAGTTCGCTGTCATGGCCGGCGTGGGCTTCGACGCGCGCGTCATCCGCGACGCCACTCCCGAGATGAAACACGCGCTCGGACGGTCGGCGTATGTGTGGGCGGGGGCAAAAAACCTGAGCGCGAAGCCCTTCGACGCGACGGTCGTGGTTGACGGAGAGGAGTGGTACGAGGGACCGGCAAGCCTCGTCCTCTTCGGCAACGTCGGGAATGCGTTTGCTGGCGTCAAGGCCTTTGCGGACGCTCAGCCGGACGACGGGCTGCTCGAGATCGGCGTCGGCAGCGCGCACGGCGCTTTCCAGTGGGGCCGGACACTCGCCCGTAGTGCAACAGGCGGCATCCAGAAATCCCGCTTCGTCCACATGACCAAGGGTCGCAAGGCCGAGGTGAAGCTGAGCCGCAAGGTCCTGTACGAGCTCGACGGTGGCGACCGAGAGAAGAAGAAGACGTTTCGCGTCGATGTCCAGCCGAGCGCCATGACGGTGTGCGTCCCGACGCCCAAGGCGGCGTAATCGAATACGCCCCGGGCCGGCAGTCATCCGTAAGACTGCTGGATCGCGAGCTCCCCTGACCCAAGCTGGACCGACGAGCCTCTGGGCTCGCGCTCGACCCTACAACGAGCGAGTGCCATAACCGGACGGATTCTCCACATCTCCGATCTCCACCTGGGGCACACGAGTGCACCGGAGACACTCGAGCGCCTACGCGAGCTGATTCCCACGCTGGATCCTGAGATTCTCGTGGTCACGGGTGACCTCACACACCGCGGTCGCCCGGCGGAGCTTGCGCTGGCGCGTGAGCTGCTCGAGAGCCTCGGTCTCCCGCTGCTAACGATTCCGGGGAACCACGACATTCCGTACGTCTTCCCGAAGCGCTTCACGCGGACTCGCGAGGCGTGGGAACGTGTCTTCGGAACGGCACAGCCCGTCTACACATCCGATCGAATCGCGATCGTCGGAGTGAACTCGGTTCGGCCGTGGCGCCAGCAAGGAGGGGCGATCGAGTCGTCCCAGCTAGACAGCGTCGCGTCGAAGCTCCACGGTGCGCCGCAGGGTGCGCTGCGCGTCGTTGCGCTCCATCACCATCTCGCCGCGCCGCCCTGGCGCGCGGCACACAAGCGTCCCGTGCGCCACCGCGATCGCGTGCTGCAGAGGTTCGCATCCGCCGGAGTTGAGCTCGTGCTGAGCGGCCACGTCCATCAGAGTGCGGTGGCCGAGCGCCGCGAATTCGAAGTGGTCGAACTCGATCAACGCAATTCGATCGTTCTCGCGACGGCCGCCGGCTTCGGGCGGCCGAGACCGGGTCGCCGAGGAGAGGCGCTTGGGTTCAATTCCTACGAGGTTGAGCAGGAGTGCATCTCGGTCGTCACGTGGTCGTGGTCAGGCGGCGGATTTACTGAGGTCGGCCGGCGGACATTTCGGCGCGCATAGCGCGTCGCAGGAATCCCGCCACCGTTTCGCGGCTCACAAAGGCAACGTTCGTCCTACTATGCCGCTCCCTTGACGTTTGGCTACAGCGTGATCCCCGCTCGTCGCCGCCGCGGATACGCGACCGAGGCAGCCCGAGCGGTCGTCGGGTGGGCACTCGACGAACCGGGCGTCAAGGTTGTAGTGGCGGGCTGCGACCGGGACAACGCACCGTCCATCCGTGCGCTCGAACGAGTGGGCTTCCGTCGGACGGGTGAAGCGGACGGTCGGATTAGATGGCGCTATCCGAGTTCGGACGCCTCTACTCCAAGCCGCTGAGGAGCCTGACAGTGGGCGTGACCTGTCATGCCGTCGACGTCCGAGAGAGAGGCCTCGCCAGTTGGGCCTGACGAGCGCCATCTGAACGCGGAGGCCCCGACTACAGGAGTCAAGGCGATGAGTTTCGTCGCCGTTTCTAGTCTGTATCCCCAGCACGCGATCAACCGCACTCGAGGAGAGCATCATGAGCGCCACTTACACCTTCGACGTCTTTTCCAGCCTCGACGGATTCGGCGCGGCCAGCGGCAACTGGACCGGCTACTGGGGCAAGCAAGGCCCCGAGCTCCTCGACCACCGCCTCGCCCTGTACGGCGAGGAGCAGCGGATGGTCTTCGGAGCCAACACATATCGGGCGTTCGTACGGATGCTGGCCTCGAGCACGGAGGAGTCCGAGGTGCGTGACCCATGGGTCACACGGATGATCAGCCTGCCGGCAACGGTGGTGTCGGCCACACTGGAAGGATCCCTCGACTGGCCGGATGCGAATGTCGTGAGCGGCGATGCCGTCGACGTCGTCGCTCGGCTCAAGGAGGAGTCCGAGGTACCGTTGCGCTCGCACGGCAGCCTGTCGATGAACCGAGCGCTGATGGCCGCGGGACTGGTCGACCGTGTCCAAGTGACGCTCTTCCCGGTGATCACCGGTCAGACCGGGCTGGACCCGATCTTCCACGGTGCGGCCGACTTCGACCTCGAGCTGATCGAGCGCCGGACGCTCGACGGCCACGTCCAAGAGCTCATCTACCGGCCGACCCTGCATGTCTGAGTCGATCCTGCACCTCGCCCCAGCCAAGCTGCCGAACCTGAACGGAGGTTCCCGCTGAGTCTTGGGGCTTAGGCTCGGTCCGATGCGGCAGGTCGAAGTGGTGCCGCTCAGCGAACGTCTCAAGTGTGAACAGCGGGAAGATCGCAGCCATCCGTGCGGCGCCCGCGCTCCGAAGAGAGAGCGGGCGCTTCCGCCAGGGTGAGGTGGAAACGGCCAAGCGACGCGACGTCGCGTTCTGGCTCTTTCGAAAGCGGAGGTGCGAGCTAGGGTGGCCGCGTGGACGACGAGAGCAAGCCCGACGCCGACGATGACCGGCCGCCGATCTGCCCGGCCTGCGGCGTCACGATGGGGATCGTCGTCGACGACAACGGAGCGACGCGCTATATCTGCCTCGAGTGCGGCTTCACCGACGAGGTGACCTCCCGTTCAGTGTCTGACGGGCGACCGACGGACGTCGGCGTCTAGTGGCCACGAACGCGCGTCGAAGAGTCGTGATCACGGGGCTGGGCGCGGTGACGCCGTTGGGTAACGACGTGTGGTCGAGTTGGGGGAATCTCGTAGCAGGTAGAGCGACGGCTGACACGATCACCGCGTTCGACACCAGCGGATTCCCGGTCACGTTCGCCTGCGAGGTGAAGGGCTTCGAGCCGACGCAGTGGATCGAGCACAAGCAAGCGAGGCGCATGGATCGGTTCGCGCAGATGATCGTGGCGGCGGCGCGACAGGCGCAAACGGACGCCGGCCTGGAGATCGAGCCGGAGTGCGATCGAGTCGGCGTCTCCTTCGGAACCGCGATGGGGGGTGTCAAGTCGTTCGAAGACATATGCGACACCCTGCTCGAGCGCGGCCCTGATCGGGTCAACCCGTTCTCGCTCACCGCGATCATCCCGAATATGGGCGCCAGCCGGGTCTCGATCGAACTCGGCACGAAAGGCCCGCTCTCCTCTCAGTGCACTGCGTGTGCCGCCTCGACCATGGCGATCGGCGACGGGATGGACGCGATCCGTCTCGGCCGCGCCGACGTCATGCTCGCCGGTGGCAGCGAGGCGCCGATCACGCCGGTCGGGATCGCTGGCTTCAGTGCCATGCGCGCGCTCTCGCAGCGAAACGACGACCCCGAGCACGCGAGCCGGCCGTTCGAGGCCGACCGCGACGGCTTCGTCATGGGCGAGGCGGGCGCCATGCTCGTGCTCGAGGAGTTCGAGCATGCAAGGCGGCGGGGCGCGAGGATCTACGCCGAGCTCGTCGGTTACGGCGTCTCTTCCGATGCGCAGCACCTCACGGAGCCCGATCCGACGGGTCGCAGCCAGGCTCGTGCCATGCTCATGGCGTTCGCGGACGCCGGCGTCTCGCCCGACCAGATCGACTACATCAACGCGCACGGCACCTCGACTCCGGTCGGTGACGCGAGCGAGACGCAGGTGATCAAACGCACCCTCGGAGAGCACATCGCCCGGAAGGTCCCGATCTCCTCGACCAAGGGTGCGACCGGGCACCCCCTCGGTGCCGCGGGCGCGGTCGAGGCGATCTTCTGCACGCTCGCGCTCCACGAAGGCGTGCTGCCGCCGACCATCAACTACGAGACGCCCGATCCCGAGTGCGACCTCGACTACGTCCCGAACGAGGCGCGCACAGCCGACGTCGGAGTCGCTGTCTCCAACTCGTCCGGCTTCGGCGGGCATAACGCATCGATCGTGCTCCGCCGCTTCGCGGAATAAGCGGCAGGGCTCCCGGACGCCCAGACGGAGCTGCGAGGCAAGCTCTGCCGGCGACGGACATCAACTTCGGGGCGTAGAAGACGAGGGTGACCGTGCAGGCCGGGAGATCGTCTCCTAGCGCGTGATCATCCGCTCGGGACGGACCACGCGTTCAGTCCGTAATTCTCGGACCCCAGTCGGAAGGGGGGCGCACTGCGCGTGGCCGTACGCCCCCCAAAGCTCAGACCGAAGCGACGACGCTGACGCTCTTCGCCTGTGGGCCCTTCGGGCCATCCTCGACCTCGTATTCCACCTTCGCACCTTCAGCGAGGCTCTTGAACCCCTCGCCGCCGATCGCGCTGTGGTGAACAAAGACGTCCTTGCTCCCATCGTCCGGCGATACGAAGCCGTAGCCCTTGTCATCGTTGAACCACTTCACGGTTCCGGTTGGCATATCTCCACCTCCCCTCGACGCTTCATGAACGCGCAGCGGAAGGCATCAGCCGAAACCGGTACTCGCTCTAACTCCTGTGGTCGCAGCCACACTACCGTCTGAGCGCGCGGCGCCGCATGCGAGATAACGCCGCCCCAGCGTCCTCTCACGTGAGCACCTGTGCGTGTATCGGACATCGCGACCCGCACTGCGTGGTCGGCGGCCACACGAGAGTCAGAGCTCATTCCTGTCGCGCGCACGCGCCTAGACGGTGCCGAGGGCCTTTACCCCACCCCCGCTAGCGCTCAGCTACCGAGGTCTGATAGCCGGCGGCTTTTGTTAGTCGATCTTGTGGGACGATTGTCTTCGCAGCGCGGAGACCGGGCGCTGCTGTTCCGGAAGGAAGCGCGCCACGCCGTCAAATCGCCCCGAGCTCTCGAGCATGGCAGACGACTACGCGCGGTACGCGCTCTCGCAGCGCGCCGCGTTCGAGTCGACGCACCCGGCCGTGCTGGCCGCGGCGAGGTTGTTTGCGGACGAGCCGGTACTCCGCGTGGTCGATCTCGGCGCTGCGGACGGCGTGAACTCGCACGGCCTGATCCGCGAGCTCGCGCGGGAGCGCGCCGGCCGGCCGCTGATCTACGCACTCGTCGATCTGCCGACGAACGCGTGGGGCGTTGCCGCCGACCACCTGCGACACGCGTTCGGTGGAGCGGCGGACGGGCCCAATGCCTTCGTTATCCCCGCGCCGGGGGACGCCGGCCTGGGAATCGCCGATGCCGGCTCTGGGGCCCACTACACCTCGCCGGAGGCCCACGGCGAGGCGTGCCGCAAAGCAGTCGAGCGCACGCCGCCCTCAGCCACGGTGATCAGCATGGCCGGCATTCCCCTCCAGCAGGCTCCTTGCCTGCCGCCGGGCAGCGTGCACGTCGCGGTGACGGGGACGGCGATGCACTGGGTCGCCCATGCGACTGGCCTAGCTTCGACGGGGTCCGTCTTTCCCGGCTACCCGGACCACGTTGACGACGGCGAGCGGCGGGCATGGGGCGCGGCCGCGGCGCGGCAATGGGAGCGGCTGCTCGAGATGCGTGCGATGGAGCTCGCGCCGGGTGGCCGGTTCATCGCTGCGCTCCCGGCCTCCCCGGCTCCGGGCCACGAAAGGACGGGGCTGTACGTAGAGATCATCGGGGACATGAACCGCCTGCTCGCCGACTGGTGCCGCGCGGGGCGCATCGACGCCGAGACCGTCGCCGCGATCGTCGTTCCGGTATGGATGCGCACGCTCGACGAGATTCGAGCACCTTTTGAGGCCCGTGACGGCCGCGTCGCCGGCCTCGAGCTCGAGAGCGCCGAGCTCTTCCGTCTCGACAATCCCTACTGGGACGACGATCCCGCCGTGTTCGCGCGCGGCTACGTACGCAGCATCACCGCGTGGGGCGGCCCCCTACTCCTGCGCGCCTTCGCGCGCGAGGGCGAGGGCCGCGCCCCCGGACTCGTCGCGGCTTTCCTCAAGGAGCTCGAGGAGCGCGTATCGGATGCGCCCGACCTCTATCGCTGGGATTACATCGAAGCGCTCCTCGTTTGCCGCAAGGCCGCGGGGCACGCGTCGCAACGAGGCTAACGGTCGCCAAGCGGGCCTGAAGCGGCACCTCGCGAGTATCCGAGCTCGGTCTCGCGCGCGCGATGGATAGGCGCCGCGGGTCCTGGTCGCGGGGCCGGACGGTACCGTTTGTGCCGTGTCCCGAAACGACGAGCTCGAGCGTTACCGAGCCGCCATCCGGCGACAGCTCAACTCTGAGTTCGTCGAGCGATGGGGAGTCTGCGAGCGAGGCCACATTCTGACCGACCTGAACCGAGACGGGCAGGGACGCTGCTGGTGCTGCACACGTGCACACGAGCGAGCGTTCGAGACTCCGGAACCCTGGGTGGTGTGGTCAGCAGGCCTGGGTTAAAACGTCGCTGGCCGAGGAACGGCTGTCGCGGACGGCCGGAGATAGCGCCCCAGAATCAAGCGCTCCGAGGGGCCGCCGACGGAGGCCGGCCCCTCGGCGGGTGAACTACGCGGCCCCCGGCTCCCGTCGCCGAGACACGAAAGTGGCTCCCAAGAGAGCCAACCCGAAGGCTCCCAGAGCCGCGGCGATGCTGGCAGCCACGGTCGGATCCAGAGACGGCAGATCGAACCTCGATCCGCTGGACACGGTCGCCGTGTCAGCGGGCGACGTACCGATCCCGCGGGCGGCGAGGGTGGCCTCGTCGTGCGTTGCGGCAACCGCCAGCGTTCCCGGCTCGATGCCCCGGGCAGCGGAGGTGGCCTCGTCGTGCGTGGCGGCAACCGCCAGCGTTCCCGGCTCGATGCCCCGGGCAGCGGAGGTGGCCTCGTCGTGCGTGGCGGCGACCGCCAGCGTTCCCGGCTCGATGCCCCGGGCGGCGGAGGTGGCCTCGTCGTGCGTGGCGGCGACCGCCAGCGTTCCCGGCTCGATGCCCCGGGCAGCGGAGGTGGCCTCGTCGTGCGTGGCGGCGACCGCCAGCGTTCCCGGCTCGATGCCCCGGGCAGCGGAGGTGGCCTCGTCGTGCGTGGCGGCGACCGTCGCCTGCTCGATGCCCCGGGCGGCGGAGGTGGCCTCGTCGTGCGTGGCGGCGACCGCCAGCGTTCCCGGCTCGATGCCCCGGGCAGCGGAGGTGGCCTCGTCGTGCGTGGCGGCGACCGTCGCCTGCTCGATGCCCCGGGCGGCGGAGGTGGCCTCGTCGTGCTGGGAGGCAACCGTCCCCTCAATGCCCCGGGCCGCGAGCGTCGCCTCGTCGTGTGTGGAGGCAACCGCGGCAACCGTTCCCTGGATCCCGCGAGCGGACAAGCCGGCTTCGTCGTGCGTGGCGGCCGAGGCAGATGCTGCTCCGCCCACTGCGGCCGCCGCTGCGATGCTGAGAACGACCGCAGCCTCGCGGAGGCCATGACCTTCGACGTCGGGCTCGGACAGAAGCCGGTTCAGCTCCGCCGGGTCGAACGAGAACGTAATCGCCTCGGCGTCGACATCCCCGATCACGGACTCGAGATCCGGCCGCTTCCAAGCGACGTTGAGGGTGTGCCTCTCGGGCTCGTCTGTGCCCTCGACCTTCCGCAAGATGTCGAGGATCAGCTCGTTTGGAGGATCTGAGGCCAGTGCCGCCTCGATTTCCGCGCGCGGCACCGTCACCGTCAGCCCATCAGACTGCGACGGGAGCATCGGGCGCGTGCCGACAAGCGTCGCGCTCGTGCTTGTCTCGTGCATTGCCGCTCCTTCCTAAGGGGTACCCCAAAGGGGCTCGCCTTCTAGACGCCAAGAAGGAAGCACTTCTTCCCTTCCTCGTGCCGAGTGTCGCATGACTCCCAACGAAACTCCAGGCACTCCCTTCGTTCGGACATGCGATGGCGCCTCTCGACGGCAGGCGTCGCCTGGGTCGTCTCGGACTGCTGCAATCTCGAGAGTGGGTGCGAGCGTTCGGGAGATGTCGCTCGAGCCACATGTGATCGCGCGCGCTCTGCGTGACCAAGCTCCAAAAGGAATTCACCGAGCCGGTGGCGCTTTCGTCCACTCGACCCGCTGACCTTCCGCTTCCGCGTACGGCCGTCGGGCTGAGCTTCGACCTACTCACGCTCCGCGCTCGGTGCGTCGAGGAACCTATGGTCGAGAAGCGACTTCGTCAAGCGGCCAGCACATCGAATTCGCGCAGTTTGCGCTCGTTTCGGTCCAGCCGCGTGAGCGTCGCGGTCGATACCGCTAAGGAGCACACGGTCCAGGGCAGCCGCGAACGGGTCGCGGGTGCGACTCGCTTGACTTGGCAAGCTCGCAGTGAGAGAAACCGACCTGAGAGCGCTTTGCGACGGAAACGGAGGAAGGCATGAGCCCGACGAGTGACGACGGCTTGCGGCAGGAGATCCTCAACCCCATCCTCACGCGACGACGACTACTCGAAAGCGCCGCAGCGCTGGGGCTCACGTTCTCGGCGAGCGGATTCCTCGCGGCGTGTGCAGGCGATGACGAGGAGACGGCATCGATCGGCCCAACCGGTGATCCACAGCGCGGCGGTCGGCTGCGGGTCGGACATGTCGGCGGCGGCACAGGAGAATCGGTCAATCCGGCGACCGGCTCGTCGTTCATCGACGCGTCTCGCTTCTTCAACATCTACGACCCGCTGTTCCGCGTCAGCCCGACGCTCGAGGTCGAGCCGGGCCTCGTTCTCGAATGGGAGCCGAACGATGACTCGACCATGTGGGTCTTCCGGCTGCGACCCGACGTCGTCTGGCACGACGGGAAGGCCTTCACCGCCGACGACGTCATCTACACGCTCCAGCAGATGGCCGACGAAGGTCATACGGCACACTCGAGCGTCTCGAACATCAAGCTCGCCGACGTCAGCAAGACCGACGACCTCACGCTCGAGATCCCGCTCCTGCAACCTGACGCGCGCCTCTACGACCAGTTCGTCCAGCAGAACACGGTCATCGTCCAGGACGGCTCGCAGCCCACGCGTCTGCCCGTGGGCACGGGCCCGTTCAAGCTGACCGAGTTCACGCCGGGCCAGCGCAGCCTCGGGGTGCGCAACGAGAACTACTGGGACGAGGGCAAGCCGTACGTCGACGAATGGGAGGACATCTCCATCGACGACAACACGGCGCGACTGAACGCCCTCCTCGGCGGCGAGATCGACATGATGAGCCAGCTTCCGTTCACGCAGGCGCGTGCGGAGGCGGGCGGCGACCGAATCCAGGTCATCGACGCCCCGAGTCCCGCGCTGCAGGTCTTCATCATGGCGGTCGACGAGGCGCCTTTCGACGACGTTCGCGTGCGCCAGGCGTTCCGGCTCATCGCCGATCGGCAGGCGCTCATCGACGGCGCACTCTCCGGGTACGGGAAGATCGGGAACGATCTCGCCGGAAGCGGCCTTCCGTACTACATGGAGGCGGAGGCGCCGGAGCAGGATCTCGAGCAGGCTCGCTCCCTGCTCGCGGAGGCGGGCCACGAGAACCTCGAGGTGACGCTGCACACGTCGGACATCGTGCCCGGCTTTGTCGAGGCGGCGACGCTCTTCGCAGAACAGGCGCGAGAGGCGGGCGTGACGATCAACATCAAACGGGAGGCCGCGAACGCGTACTTCGACACGTCGCTGCTGTACACGAAGCTCCCGTTCGCACAGTCCTTCTGGACGTACTCGTCCCTCGCGGCCTGGTACACGCAGTCGGTGCTCTCGGACGCCGTCTGGAACGAGACGCACTTCCGGGACGAGCAGTACGACGAGCTGATCCAGGACGCGATCGGGGCGACGGACGAGTCGTCGGCGCAGAAGCTCTGGGACGAGGTGCAGCAGCGCCAGCTCGACGAGGGCGGCTACATCGTGTGGTCGTACCAGAACATCGTCGATGCGGCAGCGACGAACGTGGGCGGGATCACGCCCAGCTCGTTCTTCAACCTGGGCGGGTGGAACTACCGGGACGTCTGGCTGCAGACGTGAGGAAGCGCGGGCGCCGCCTGCCGCGCGCGACGACACGCAGGAGGCGGCGCTCGCGATGACCACGTCGGTCGCGGTGGCCGCAGCGCCTCACCGCACGAGCTTCGCGCGCCTTGCGCTGCGCCGGATATTCGGCGGCCTCCTGACCCTGCTCGTCGTCTCGGCGCTCGTGTTCGTCGGCACCGAGTTACTCCCCGGCGACGCGGCGAGCGCCGTCCTCGGACGCACGGCGCAGCCCGAGCAGCTCGCCGAGATGCGCGAGCTGATGGGGCTCGACCGGCCCGCGGTCGCGCGCTACTTCGACTGGCTCGGCGGCGTCCTCGTTGGTGATCTCGGCAACTCGGCCGCCGGGTACGCGGCCGGGGCGGAGGAGGCGATCTGGGACGACATCCGCAGCCCGCTCTGGAACAGCGTGATTCTGGCGGCGATCGTCGTTGCGCTGATGATCCCGCTATCGCTGCTCCTCGGCGTGGTGGCAGCGACGGGAGTCGGGCGCCTCCGTGACCACGCGATCTCGCTCGGGTCGCTCGCGGTCGTCTCGCTGCCCGAGTTCATCATCGGCTCACTTCTCATCGTCGTCTTCTTCTCGTGGCTCGACGTGCTGCCGCCGGTGTCACTCGTCGCGCCGGGGACGAGCCCGCTCGAGCGCCCGGAGATCCTCGTGCTCCCCACCCTCACCCTGCTCGGCGCGACGCTCGCGGGCTCGACGCGGATGGTGCGCGCCGGGATGCTCGAGTCGCTGCGCTCCGACTACGTCCAGATGGCGCGGCTCAACGGGCTGCCTGAACGCAAGGTCGTCCTGCGGTACGGGCTTCGCAACGCGCTCGCGCCCGCGGTGCAGGTATTCGCGCAGAACATCCAATACTTGATCGGCGGGATCATCGTCGTCGAGTACCTCTTCAACTACCCGGGAATCGGCAAGGAGCTCGTCGACGCCGTCGCCATACGTGACGTGCGCGCCGTGCAGTCGATCGCGATCGTGATCGCGGCGGTCTACATCGCCGTGAACATCGTGGCCGACCTCGTCGTCGTCGCCCTCGTGCCGAAGCTGAGGTCGGGCCGTGCCTGAGGCGCTCCGCTTCGCGCGCAGTGGAACGGGCGCGGTCGGAACGGCGGTGCTCGTTTTCGTGGTGCTCGTCGCGCTGTTCGGGCCGTTCGTCGCCCCGCACCCGCCGCAGCGCCCGATCGGGATCCCGTACGAAGGGCCGAGCGCCGAGGCGCTGCTCGGCACGGACTTCCTCGGGCGAGACGTGCTCTCGCGAGTCCTCTGGGGCGGCCGGAGCGTGATCGCGCTCGCCGGTCTGTCGGTGCTGCTCGCCTACGCGGGCGGCCTCGCCGTGGGGCTCGCGGCCGGGTACTCGCGCGGGCTGCTCGACCCGATCCTCATGCGTTCCGCCGACGTCCTGCTGTCGCTCCCTGCGCTCCTCTTCCTGCTGGTGCTGGTGACCGGGCTCGGCTCGAGCCGGACCGTCCTCGTGGTGGGCGTCGCACTGATCCAGATGCCGCTGGTCGCGCGCATCATCCGCTCGGCCACGCAGACGCAGTCCGTGCGGGGTTTCGTGGAAGCTGCGGCGGCTCGGGGCGAGCGGACGAGTGCGATCCTCGGACGGGAGCTCCTGCCGAACATCGTCCCGACCATCGCGGCGGACGTCGGGCTCCGGCTGACGTACGCCATCATTCTCGTCGCTTCGGTGAACTTCCTCGGCCTTGGCCTGCAGCCGCCGGACGCGGACTGGGGCCTCATGGTCTCGGAGAACCGCTCAGGACTGAACCTGAACCCACTGGCCGTGCTGGCACCGGCGGCAATGATCGCGCTCCTCACCATCGCGGTGAACATGGTCGGGGACGCCGTCGCGCGGCAGCAGGGCGTCTCGGTGGTCGAGGTGGGTGCCCGGACGTGAGCGCAGTCCTCCACGCCGAGGGCCTGACGGTCGAGCTTCCCGGTGGGCGCGCGGCGGTCGACAACGTCTCGGTCACAGTCGGGCCAGGAGAGATCCTCGGGCTCGTCGGCGAGTCGGGCTCCGGGAAGACGACACTCGCGCTCGCGCTGCTCGGGTACGCGCGGCCCGGGTGTCGGATCGTCGCGGGCTCGGTCGAGGTCGCGGGCACGCGTCTCACCGGGCTCGACGAGACCGAGGCACGGAGGCGTCGAGGCAGAGTCATCTCCTACGTCCCGCAGGACCCGGCCGCGGCACTCAACCCGTCGCTGCGGATAGGGGACGCGGTGGGCGACGTGGCGGAGGAGCACGTAGGGGGTTCGAGGCGCGGACACGTGCTCGAGGCGCTCGGGCGCGTGCATCTCCCGCCGGGTGCCGCCTTCGCGCGACGCTATCCACACGAGCTCTCCGGCGGGCAGCAGCAGCGCGTCACGATCGCGACGGCGCTCGTCTGCGAGCCGGCGGCCGTCGTCATGGACGAGCCGACGACCGGTCTCGACGTGGTGACCCAGGCGCGCATCCTCGAGGAGGTCGAGCGGCTGCGCTCGGAGCGGGGGATCGCGGTCGTCTACGTGAGCCACGACCTCGCCGTTGTCGCGTCGATCGCCGACCGCGTGGCGGTCATGTACGAGGGCCGCATCGTCGAGGAGGGCGACGCGACGCAGGTGATCACGCGTCCGCAGCACGAGTACACGCAGCGACTCGTCGCCTCGATCCCGCAGCTCCTCGAGCGGAGACCGGTGCGGAGCGACGCGGGCACCGCGATCCTCACGGTCGACGGTCTCGGCGCTGCGCACGGGCGCGTGCCGGTCGTGGACGACGTGTCGTTCGAGCTCGAACGCGGAGCCTGCCTCGCGATCGTCGGCGAGTCGGGGTCGGGAAAGACGACGATCGCGCGCTGCGTCGCCGGGCTGCACGCGCCGTCCGCCGGCGCGATCCGGCTGGACGGCGAGCAGCTCGCCCCGCGTGCCCGCTCGCGTACTCGGCACCAGCGACGGAGGCTGCAGATCGTGTTCCAGAACCCGTACGACTCGCTCAACCCGAGACGCCGGATCCGGGACGAGATCGCGCGGCCGGCGCGACTCCTGCGAGGCATCTCGGCCGGAGACGCCGATGCCGAGGTCGCGCTTCTGCTCGAGCGGGTCCGCCTGCCGAGCCGGCTCGCCGGCCGCTTCCCCGGCGAGCTCTCCGGCGGCGAGCGCCAGCGGGTTGCGATCGCGCGTGCCCTTGCGGCCGGGCCGGAGCTTCTCGTGTGCGACGAGATCACGTCCGCGCTCGACGTGTCCGTGCAGGCGGCGGTGCTGGAGGTCATCCAGGAGCTGCGCGCAGAGCTCGGGTTGTCGCTGCTCTTCATCTCGCACGATCTTGCGGTCGTCGGGACCGTCGCCGACGACGTGCTCGTACTCGAGAGCGGGTGCGTCCGCGAGCGAGGGTCGACCGCACAGGTGCTCTCGAGCCCGCAGGACGACTACACGCGACGGCTGCTCGAGGCCGCGCCGAGCCTGCCCACGCCGTGATCGTCCTGCGCTCGCGAGAGCTGCTCGCGCTCGTCGATCCGGGTCACGGAGCCGAGATCCTCGAGCTCGTACACCTGCCGACCGGACGGCGACTGCTCGGCCACCCTCCGTTCTCGACCCAGCCGCCGGTCGCCGGGGATCTGTCCGAGGATGCGTGGACCGGCTCGTACCGCGGGGGCTGGCAGCTCGCGGCGCCGAACGCAGGTGCGCCGTGCCGCGTCGGAGACGTCGAGCACGGCTTCCACGGACGAGCGTCGAACGATCCCTGGCAGGTGCTCGCGTCCGAGCCCTCTACCGCGATGTTCGAGTGGCGCGGTCACGGGCTCGCGTTCGTGCGCACGTTCGAGCTCACCGGTTCCGAGGTGGCGGCCCGCTTGCACGTGGAGGCGCTCGAAGCGGCTCCGCTCGTCGCTCTCGAGCACGTCGCGCTCGGCCTGGAGCTCCTCGAGCCGGAGGTCGAGATCGAGCTTCCCACCGGGCTCGCGTACGAGCTCAGCGAGGCCGACGGCCCACCGCTCCCGCCGCCTGCCGCGCCGCGCTGGCCGGACGTGCTGCTCCTCGACGGCTCGCAGGAGCGCGGCGATCGCTGGCCGCTCGACCGTCCGCGCAGCCGCCTGCTCGCGGTCGCCGACCTTCCGGAAGGCCGCGCGCGCGTCCGCAACGCGAAGACCGGCACGACCGCCGAGCTCACGTGGGACGCGAGTTGGCTGAGGCACGTCTGGCTCTGGCACGAGACCCGCGAATACGGAGGGCCGTGGCGCGGGCAGGCGGAACTTCTCGCGATCGAGCCGACCTCCGTCCCGCATCCTCTCGGCCTCGCGGCCGCGATCGAGCACGGCCAGGCGCTACAGCTCGGGCCGGGCGAGACGGCGGGCTACGAGCTCCGGCTGGCGGTGTCCATGCGGTAACGCTCGACGGCTGCGGCGTCGAGCTCGATCCCGAGACCGGCAGCCGTCGGCAGCTCGATCGCGCCGTCGACCACCGTCGGCTCGGGCGACACGAGCTCTCGGCGCAGCGGCGAGTCGAAGAGGTCGGGTGAGAGGTGCTCGACGAACGGGACGTTCGGCATCGCGGCCTGGAGGTGACGCGCCGCGGCAGCGGTGATGCCCGTCTTCCAGCCGTGAGGCACGACGAGAACGCCGGCCAACTCCGCGAGCTGGGCGATGCGGGCCATCTCGGTCAGTCCGCCCGCGCGGTTGAGGTCGGGCTGGAGGACGTCGACGCGGCCGTGTTCGATCCACTCGCGGCACTCGTAGCGCGTCGCGGCCATCTCGGCTCCGCCGATGCGCGTCTCGGCACGCTCCGCGAGCCTCGCGTGGCCGTCGAGGTCGTCGTGCTGGAGCGTCGCCTCGGCGAGGTAGAGATCGCAGTCCTCGAGCCGGTTCAACGTCCACAGCGCCGCCCGCCAGTCGCTCCAGCGGTAGCCGAAGTCGACGAGCAGCGTCGTGTCGTCGCCGACGAGCCGCCGGCCCTCCTCGATGCAGCCGACGAGCTCGCGATCGCCGACGAGGTCGCCGAAGAAGGCCTCCATCTTGATCGCGCGGAAGCCGAGGTCGAGCGCGCGCTCGAACCCGCGAGCGAGCTGTTCCATGAGCTGCCCGATGGTGCGACCACCCGGAACGCCGGGGTAGATCGTCGCGTATGGCCGGATTGCAGCGCGGCAGGCGCCGCCGAGCAGCTGGTACGCGGGGCGTCCCAGCTGCTTGCCAACGAGGTCGTAGAGCGCGACGTCGACGGCCGACACCGCATGGATCCCGAGCCCGCGCCGGCCGTGGTAGATCGTCGCCTGGTACAGGTCGCGATGAAGCGCCTCGATCTCGAACGGGTCGCGGCCGAGCAGGATGCTTTTCAATCCCCGGCTCCACGCGTGCCGGTCGTCCATGAGCACGAGCTCGGCGACGACCGGCGCCGGTGCGTCCGCCTCGCCTATGCCGACCACGCCGTCCTCGTCGTGGATCAGCACGACGACGGTCTCGGAGGAGCTGTCGAAGTCGTTCGGGTCGCTCTCGGGAGCGCGGACGACGATCGCGTCGACGTCGGCGATGACTGCCATTGGACCGGCGAGCCTACTGCGCGCCCACGGCGATGTGCGAGAGTCCACGCGTGCCGGAGCACGCCATGTCCGCAGTCGTCACCGGCGCTGCCGCCGGTCTCGGGCTCGCAGTCGCGCGGCAACTTACGTCCGAGGGAACGCGGGTCGTCGGGGTCGACGTCGACGAAGCCGGACTGGCGGGCGCGGCGGACGAGCTCGGCCTCGAGCCAGTCGTCGGCGACGTCGCCGAGTGGGCGACACACGAACGCGCTGCGGACGCCGCCGAGGCGCTCGGCGCGCTCGGCGGCTGGGTGAACAACGCAGGCATCGACATCCAGGGCGCCGCGCACGAGGTGACGGAGGACGAGGTCGACCGCGGCCTTCGCATCCTCCTCACGGGAGCGATCGCGGGGACCGTCATCGCGGTGCGGCGGATGCTGCCCAACCGGCGCGGCTCGATCGTGAACGTCTCTTCGGTGCAGGGCGCCGCCGCGTTTCCTCGGTACCTCGTGTACGGCGCGGCGAAGACCGGGGTAGTCCACATCGCCCGCTCGGTCGCCGTCGACTACGGCCCGCACGGCATCCGTTGCAACACGGTCCTGCCCGGGACGATGGACACGCCAATGACGGACAGCGTCCTCTCCCCGGACCTGTCGCGCGAGGAGGCGCTACGTCGCGAGGGGGAGCTGGCGACGCTGGGCCGGATCGCGGCTCCCGAGGAGGTGGCTGAGGTCGTCTGCTTCCTGCTCTCCGACCGCGCTTCCTACGTCACAGGCGCATCCGTGCTCGTGGACGGCGGCGCCGCCGCCCGCTGCTTCGCCTACCCGCCGCTCGAGCTGTAGTCGAGGAAGCCGCCGTCCACGCGGAGCACCGACCCGCTCGTGAACGACGAGGCATCCGACGCGAGCCAGACAGCGGCCTCGGCGACCTCCTCGACGAGCCCGAGTCTCGGGATGGCGTGTGATCGAGCAAGCCGCTCCCGCTCGCCCTCGTCCTCGACTTCGTCGGTCATGCCTCCGTCGACGACCCCGGGTGAGATGCAGTTCGCGCGAACGCCATGCGAGCCGTACTCGACGGCGATCGTGCGCGTGAGCATGTCGACGCCCGCCTTCGAGGCGTTGTAGGCGGCGTCGCGGGGCCACACGCGGTACGCGGCGACGCTCGTCATCGTCACGATCGAGCTGTCCCCGGCCGAGACGAGGTGGGGCAGGGCGGCGCGGCAGACGTAAAACGTGCCCGAGAGATTGGCCTGCACCGTCTCGTCCCAGGTCGCCACCGTCATCTCGCCGACGTAGGCCCACTCGCAATCGACACCCGCCGCGTGGACGAGGCAGTCGAGCCCGTCGAGGAGCTCGGCGGCGCGGTCGACACCGGCCTGCACTGCGTCGGCGTCCTTTACATCGAAGGCGATCGTTTCCGCACCGGGGAGTTCCGTGAGCCGAAACTCACGACGCCCGGCGAGCACGAGACTGGCTCCTTCACCAGCGAACGCGCGAGCGATCCCTGCGCCGAGCCCGCGGCTCGCTCCGGTGATCAGTGCCTTGCGACCCTCGAGCCGGCCCACGCCGGCAGTATCTCGCTTCGAGGAGCGCTCCCGAACGTTGCAAGAGCGCGGTACCAGCCGACTGGACGATGCCGAGCGGGGTATTTCGTTCTCGTGGCCGGGCTCGATCAAGCGTGACCGACTGGGACGACGCCTACCATGCGGGCGCGACTTCGCGTCGTCGGCATCGCCGCTGGACAACGAGACCGAGAGGGAACATGACCACCGACTCCACACCGACCGAATCGACGACGGTCCAGGCGGCGGACGTACCGCCGCAGGGCGACGCCGGAAAGCAGAAGCGCCCGGTGGTATGGATGATCCTTGCGGGTGTGGCGATCGTGGCCGCGCTGGGACTGGGCGCCTGGGCACTGTTGCTCAACGACGACTTGAACGACACCGAGGCGCAGCTCGAGGCCCAGACAGCCGCGGCCGAGTCGGCCTCGGCCGAAGCCGAGCGTCGTATCGCGGATGCCCGTGCGAGCATCGACGCGGCGGTTTCCGACGTGGCCGGCGTCGTGGTGGTCAGTGACGAGGACGTCGCCGAGGCAGAGCAAGCCGTCGCCGACGCCGAGCAGAGCGTTTCAGACGCCCAAGCGGCAGTCGACCAGGCGCAGAGCGATCTCGAGCAGGCGCGTGCAGAACGAGACCTCGCCCGAGCCGAGGCAGAACAAGCGCAAGCGGAAGCGGCGCAAGCCGAACTGTGTGCGGACGCCTCGCTTGCGGCCACGCAGGCGCTGGCCGACGAAGACGACGCGGCCGAGGCTTACGAGGAGGCCGCAGCTCGCGCAGAGACGGCTGCGAGCGCCTGCTCGTGACGTGCTGACGTAAGCGGCACCGCACCATGACCTCGACGCTGAAGCGCGGCAATCAAGCCCCCGCAGGCGTGCCGAACCTTCGACCCTTCACGCGGGCGCCGTTGTAGGCTCACGGCATGTTCGGCTTCGTCGCACGGGCAAAGTCCGTAAAGCAACGTGCGCAGTCGCTGGTACGTCTGAATCTGGAGCTGGCGCAGCTCGAAGCGAAGAAGAAGGCAACGGCGCTCGGCGTCGCAGCGGGGCTCGCACTCCTCGCTGTGGTGCTTGTCGTCTATGCAATCGGCTTCGCTTTCGCATCGGCGGCTGCGGGGATCAGCGAAGCACTTCCCCTGTGGCTGTCGCTCCTCATCGTGGCTGGGCTGATCCTGCTTCTGGCTGCGATCGCGGGGTTCCTAGCCGTTCGCTTCGCTCAGAAAGCCTCTCCTCCCAAGCCAGAGCAGGCGATCGAGGAGGCGGAGCGCACAGTGGAGGCGCTTCGGAGCCATGTCTGAGCGAACCACCGAGTCGATCCGCAGCGAGATCGCTGCTGAACGGCAGCGCCTCGACGACGATCTCACGGCGCTGCAATCCGAGATCCGATCGCTCGGTGTGTTGGTGGCAGCCGGTCTCGTCGTCGTCGCGCTCGTGACCTGGCGAAAGGGGTCGCGAGATGGCGTCACCGCCGTCTGGAGGCTCATCCGGTAAATCGACCCGGAATGAGGTTCTAGTAACGCGGCGCCGGACGCACTGCCTTCGCTGCGAAGCGATGCATGTACGTGAGGATGTCGAGCGCCACGCCGAGCACGATCAGGAGCACATCCCAGTTTCCGTCCAGGCCACCGGGCTGCCATGCGATCAGGTAGGCGAGGGTCGTCCACGGGAGGAAAGCAAGCCCGAGCAGAGGCCAGATCCATGAATCGAAGGCAAGCTCGACCTTGTCGCCGAAGAGCCACCAGACGGCGACGGCAAGCCGCGGGCCGAGGAGTGCCGCGAATCCGACGAGGCAGAACATCGGCGCAGTCTCTCATGATCTCCTACCTCACGCCGCAGCACCCCAACCCGGCCGGCCGGCAGCGGCAGAGACCCGCCACGCCCGGCGGGCCGGCTAGCGCAGCTTCCTCAGGGCACGCCCCAGTGCCTGTCCGCCCGCGAGCACTGGCTCGAACAGGTCGCCATGCTGTTCGACCCGCTCGAGCGCCTCGCCCATCCCGAAGCGGCGCGGCGTCACGTCCTCGGTCAGCTCGTCCCAGCGAAGCGGCGTCGAGACCGGCGCGCCCGGCTTCGGCCGCACCGAGTAGACCGAAGCGATCGTCTTCCCGCGCGCGTTCTGACGGTGGTCGACGAGCACGCCCTCGCGCTTGCGCTTCAGCCATTCGGTCGTGACCAGCCCAGGGTGCCGCTCCTCGAGCGCACGCGCGACGCGCTCCGCGAACTCGTAGGTCTGGTCGAAGGTCGCTCGGCGCGCAATCGGGACGAGCACGTGAATCCCGTCCGCGCCGCTCGTCTTGACGAAGGACTCGAGCTCGAGCCGCTCGAGCTCTTCGCGGATCAGGTGCGCGACCCGTGTCGCGAGCGCGAAGCCACCACCGGGTGTATCGAGATCCGGCGGGTCGAGGTCGAAGAGCACGAAATCGGGCCGGTGCGGCTTGTCGACGCGCGAGTACCACGCGTTCATGTCGATGCAGTTCATCTGCACCATCCAGAGCACCGCCTCCGGCGAGTTGACGAGTGGGAAGTCGACGAGCCGCGACCCGCCCCCGCGCGGGTAGGTGCGGTAGGTGCGCGTCGGGATCCAGGAGGGCATCCCCTTCGGCGCCTGCTTCTGAAAGTACACGTCCCCGCCGACACCGTACGGAGAGCGCTTCATCGTGAACGGGCGGTTGTGCAGATGCGGAACGAGCACCGGCGCGATCGCGCGGTAGTACTCGAACAGGTCCTGCTTCGTGATCCCGTCGTCGGGGAACAAGACGCGTTCCGGGCTCGAGAGGCGGACCGACCGCGACGCCACGTAGCGGTTTGTACCTGTCCGGTGGTACGCGGGCAGGGCCGAGCCGCCCGCTCACCGTTGAGCTGTACGCGACAGCCGCTCCTCGACGACCGAGTGGCCAACCGCGTGCGCCGCTTCGTGTCCTGTGACTGCTGCGAGGAAGTCATCCCGTTGAAGCACGTACAGACTGCTGTCCACGAGCGCCGTCACCGTCGCCGTTCGTGGCACATCACGCAGGAGAGCGATCTCGCCGAAGTAGTCGCCCTCGTCGGCGGTTGTCCGGAGGCCCTCCGCAGTGATCTCGAGCGAACCGTTACCGACGATGTAGAAGCTGTCCCCGCTCTCTCCCGCTCGGATCACGACCTCTCCGGCGGACACCGACTGCGAAGCGAGATTCGCGGCCACTCGTTCCTTCGCCGCGACGGACAGTGGCTGAAACATCGGCACTCGCTGGACGAGTGCCAACTCGGGGACCGCGACAGCCTCTTTGTCGATCGTCGCCAACCTCCGATAGGTCGCGAGCGTGAGCAACGGCAAGATGGCGCCAACGGCGACGAACGCCGATCCCGGTCCGACCGCGTCCACGAGGGCAGGAGCCGCGATCGAGCCGAGCGCCACGCCGCCCATCGCCAAGCTCCAGACGGCCCCGAACACTCGGGTCAGCATCCGATCAGGGATCAGTCGCTGGAGCAACGTGAAGGCGGCGACATCCTCGACGCTGTTCGCCGCACCGACGACCGCGAGCATGAGAAGCGCGAACGGTAGGTCCGGCAACGGCCCCATCAGCAAGATCGGCAGCCCCCAGAACACGAGCGCGATGCCGAATGGGACCGCGAGGCGGTGTCCTCCGAGCGCCATGGATCCGATCGCACCGAGCAGGCCGCCCACGCCGATGGCCGCGGTCATATAGCCGACCGCCTCTCCGTCCGTGTCGAGCACCTGAAACGCCGCGACCACGATCAGGACGTTCAAGCAGCCGCGGACGAATGCCTGCGCGAAGATCAGGGAAACGACGAGCCGGATGCGCGGCACGCGCGCAATTGCGCCAAACCCTGCCGCGAGCAGCCTGCGAGCGCCCTCGCCGGGCGCAACGAAACTGATCCGGTCCTCGACCCTGACTCCCGAGACAAGGATCGCGGCCACGAGCAGCGCCCCCGCGCCGAGGGCGAATACCGCCCCGACATCGGCCAGCGAAACGAGCAACGCGGCGAGCAGTGGCCCGATGAGCGTGCCGAGGCTTTCGAACGTCGACGTAGCGCCGTTCGCGGCGATCAGCTCCTCGGGAGTCCGCGCGAGCGACGGCAGCAACGCCTGGAGGGCCGGCCGGATGAGCGTGACGGCGAACCCGAGCAGCGCCGCGAACGCGAAGACGAGCGACTCGACGTCGGCGTAGAACGCCGCGGCCGAGGCGCCGAGCGCGAGAGCGGCGACGAGCGTCAGGGCGAGGAGGAAGCGCTCCCTGGGGAAGCGGTCGCCCAGCGAAGCTGCGAACGGCGCAAGGATCGCGGCCGGCAGCAGACGGACGAGCCCGGCGATGCCGACCGCCGTCGGCCCTCCGATGTCGTAGGCGTAGACGCCGAAGGCGACGAAGTGCGCCCATTCCGCCGCAATTGCCGCGCCCCACGCCAGTTCCGCGCGCCGTACGTTCGGGTTCCGAAGAGCTGAACCGACTGCCTCGAGCACCAGGCGGACGCGAGCCACGCCGCCAATTCAACTGCATTGTCCGCATAGTCGTGATGCCCTCTCGCGAATCACCGATCGTGAGAATCCCTGACGCGCGAGCGCTTCGCGCTCGCGGTCGTATCGACCGACGAGCCTCGCTCTGGCTCAGTACTCCAGGCCGGCTTCGACCAAAGGGCTGCGGCCCCACGCGAACGTCGTGGCGTACCAGCCGGTCATCGGCGTGAGCGTCGTGCCGAAGCGTGACGAGTGGACGAACCAGTCGTTCCCGACGTAGATGCCCATGTGGCCGACCTCGCTCGGCTGCGAGCGCGGTCCGCGAGACCCGAAGAACACGACGTCTCCGGGCTGCAGGGCTGCGCGAGCGATACGCGCGCTCCGGTCGACCTCGCCGCTCATGGCATAGCTCGTCCTCCCCATGAGCACGCGAGAGAGCTCCGGAGCCGCCGTGAACGCCTGGAGCTTGTACACGCGCCAGACGAAGCCGGAGCAGTCGAAGCCCCCGGGGAGCGTCTTGCCGAACAGCGGCTGCGGCCGCTCCGACGTTCCGGCCCAGACGTACGGCGACCCGACGAGCCGCAGCGCGCGCGAGAGCACGACCCGCTGCCACTCCGTCAGCTGCGGGAGGGAGACGCTCTCCACATCTGCGCGGACGGCGGCAAGCTTGGTCTCGTCGAGATCGAGGTACCTCGCGAGACTGTACGCAGCCTCTGCACGCGTGACCGGCTGGGAGACCTGAAGTTCGAGCCGGTCCTGCGTCCGCGGATGGTTGAACCGGAAGCCGAGCATGCGGGCGACGGCCTCCGTGCCGAGCCACGGCCGTGGGCCTAGCCCCGCGCCGACCGCAGCGAGTCGGATCGACTGCGCTTCGGGGCGAAGCCCCGCAAGCGATACGAGTCGGGCGTCGAGCTCACGAACGGCGACGGGAGCGTCGGGATCTGCGATCGAGATTGCGCCGCCGAGGCTCGCGACAACGGTCGCGAGCTCGCTCGCAGTGAGCGGATCCTCCGGCCGAAACGACCCGACGGACGGCGCCATGAGGCCGGCGTCGACGACCTTCGCGATCTCCGCCGCAGCGAAGCTCGGCGGCACGCGCCCTGCGGACGTCGGGCTGGCCACGACAAGGGTCAGCGCGGCGATCGCGCATACGAGAAGCCGGTGCATGCATCCCCTATCGGCGCACGCGGGGACACTCCAAAGCTTTCACACGGGTGAAATCCGAACGAGCGCTGCGGCGGGCAGGGCTACAGTCGCTCGATGCGGATCGCCGTCGCGCTCGTCGTCGCGTCGATCGCCGCCGGCTGCGGAAGCTCGGACGAGCAAACGGCGTCACCACAGCTGACGACGACGAGCACCGAAGCGGTTCCTTCGACGCCTACGAGAGACGCGGCTCCGCCGCTGTCCGGCGAGTCTCTCGCCGGCGAGCTGATCACGCTCGGCGACTTCCGCGGCCGGCCGGTCATGATCAACGTCTGGTCGTCCTGGTGAAGCACCTGCCAGAGCGAGGCGGTCGCCTACGCCGAGTACGTCGAGAGCCACCCGGAGATCGGCTACGTGGGGATCAACGTCGCGGACACGCCAGACGACGCCCGCTCGTTCGCCGAGCGCTACGGCTGGTCATGGGAGTCGATGCAGGACCCTGACCGGGCGCGCGCCCGCCAGCTCGGCGCGACGTACCAACCGCACTTCATCCTCCTCGATGCTCGAGGAGGCGTCGTCGACACCTGGGAGGGAGGAGGCGACGCGGGCATCTGGGACGCGATGCTGGCGAAGCTCCCGTAACCGCTCGCTAGGCTCCGTCGCTGTGAGCAGCACCGAGAGTCGCTACTCCGCCGCATTGCCGGCGACGTGGCTCGCAGCCCGGCTGGCCGTCGAGCCGGCGCGGATCGACGCGATGCGCCGAGCCGGCGAGCTGATCGGAGTCCGTGAGCCCGGCTCGACCGCATGGCGATATCCGGCCTGGCAGTTCGAGGCGGGCAGGCCACGGCCGGCCGTCGCGCGCGTGGTCGCGGCGGCGCGGGAGAGCGGGGTCGACGAGTCGCGTCTCTTCGACGTCCTCACTGCGCCGCTCGGCCTACGCGGTGAGCGCACGCTCGTCGACCTGCTGCTCGAGGGCCGCGACGACGAGGTCGTCGCGGCCGTGCGCACGGGCTAGGTCGAGAGCGCCGCAGCCGCGCGCACGACGGAGACGTCGCCGCTGACCGTCTTGACGTGCAGCGGCACGACGGGCGACGCGTCCTCGTCCGACGTCGGCTCGTGATCCTCGAGCCCGAGTTCCGACTCGAGTCGTCCGGATACGGAGACGGCGTCGATCCAGGTTCGCGTGCCGCGCGCGATGCCGAGCCGAACGTCGCCCGACACGGTCTGCACGCGCACGTCGCCGGCCGCGACGGCCTTGACGTCGACGTCGCCTGACGTCGTCGAGATCCCGAGCTCGCCCGTGGAGGCTCCGATCGTCACGTCGCCCGACACCGAGCGCGCGGTGATCGACGCGTCGGACCGTCCGAGCATGACGTCGCCGGACACGGTTACGAGCGCTGCATTCGCGGCCACCGAGGCCACGTCGATGTCACCGCTGGCGCTCTTGACCTCGAGCTCGCGGAGAACCGTCTCGAGCCTGGTGTCGCCCGATGCCGTGCGGACCGACACCTCGCCGAGCTCGCCGTCTGCACGAAGGTCGGTCGACCCTCCCGAGAGTTCGAGGTCCGATCCGGGCGGGCAGGTGATCCGGCACTCGAAGTCGCCTCCCCACGTGATCTGGATCGGGCCCCAGCGGAAGCGATCCTTCTGCTCCACCTTGACGACGTGGCGGCCAAGGCGCTCCTCCATCGTGACTTCGATCTCGTCGATGGCGTCCTGGCCTCGACGGCCGGCCGCGACGACCTCGACGGTCGTGTGCGGCTCGTCGGCCGTCGTGACCAGGACGCGACCACTCGGGAGCTTGACCTGGAGGGAGACGCTCCCGGGCGTTTCGAAGACGTGCATCGGCTCACTCGCTCCGGTCACGGGCGACCGAGCGCCTGACGCGCACGCCGGCGGGTCGCTTGCGGGTGCTGCGGACGCGATCGCTCGTATCGACGAGCACCGCGTAGTCGAATGGAAGTGAGGTCAAGAGCATCGTCCGCTCCTTTCAGCCTTGGGCATAGCCCTGCATTCGGTTACGGCTTCTCTTCGCGGACCGGTGATCGAGCGATCGCCCGATGGTCCGCACGAGCCATGCGTTGGTGGAAATCCCCTCGCGGGCGGCCGCGGCTTCGACTCCGGCCTTCAACGACTCCGGGAGCCGCAGGGTGATGCGCCCGGAGAGCTCCTCGCCGGCGCCGACGTGGCCGGCATCCGGCACCTCGTCGGTGATGACCACGAGCTCCGGCTCGCGTCCGGCCAGGCGCACCTCGACTCGACCGGATTCGAGCTGTCCCCCGATCTCGAGCGCGGCCTCGCCGAGGAGATCGAGCAGGTGGAGATGCAGCGTGGCGGTAAGCGCCTCGCCCATCCTGCGGGCGAGCTCGGCCGCCTGCTCGTCGCCCCGCGCTGCGGCGGCGGCAAGCTCCTGCTGGATCTGCTGGACGTGACTGTCGAGCTGCATCGCGACATCACTATGACATCATATATGCAGTCTGTCAAGCGCACATGCGACATCGCTGCGCCATCGCCATGTCGGCGCGGCGGTGTCGGCCTGCTTCAGCGCGCTAGAGCGCCCAGATGTCGCTGCGCATGATCGGAGTCGCCGCGCCGCTTGCGTCGAGGCCGTCCACGTCGATCTCCGGCCCGCCGATCATGAAGTCGGTGTGGACGCCCGAGACGTTCACGCCCAGCTCGAGGAGCCGATCGGGCGGCGCGGGCTCGGCGAGCGCCGACGGGATCCCGGATCCGAATGCGATGTGGCAGGTCGCGTTCTCGTCGAAGAGCGTGTCGCAGAACGTGAGCCCCGTCCGGCTCACGGCAGAGGTCCCGTCGACGAGCGCCACCTCGCCGAGGTAGGGCGCCTGCTCGTCGACGGCCAGCTGCTCGCCGATGATCTCGGCGCCGCTCGCAGCCGTGACGTCGGTGATGCGACCGCGCTCGAACCGGACGGCGAGATCGGAGACTCGAGTACCACCCGTCACGAGCGGCTTCGTGGATCGGACGAAACCCTCGGCGCGGCGCCAGTCAGGCGTCGTGAAGACCTCTTCGGTCGGCATGTTGGGGATGTGCGAGATGCCGG
Organism: uncultured Gaiellaceae bacterium; assembly: GCA_963787855.1. Lineage (GTDB taxonomy): Bacteria > Actinomycetota > Thermoleophilia > Gaiellales > Gaiellaceae > GMQP-bins7. Next base: position 99,553 of record CAWBER010000003.1, on the reverse strand, counting down.
ACGCGGTCTCGAATGTCGCGCAGCACCAGCGAGCAGCGGGATTGAGACCGATCGTGAGATCGGTGTCGCCGCCGGTGAACCGAACGGCGTCGAAGGCTCGATCGTTCAGCGCGTCCGCGCGCGCCTGGAGCATCGCGGCGTGCTCACGCCACGCCGCGACAGGGTCGGGCTGGTCGAGCCGGGTCGCCTGGGCCACGGCATCCCAGAGTCGCTCGAGGTCCGGTTCTCCGAAGACCTGTGTCGCCCACCCTTCGTTCGGGGCGGCGACGATCGTCCAGTTCACGTGCCCATTCGAGACGTTCTCGAGCATGGCCAGCCGCAGGTCCTTCGGGTCGGCCCGACCGACCAGCGCCTGATCGAGGTCGGCGAGCAGGTCCGGCGTCGGGTTCCCGCTCAACGAGATGACGGCCGGGTTCTCCTCCGGCCACCGGCGAACCCAGTCGAGGAGGTACGGCGGCGACCATCCGACCTCGGATTCGGGGCCGAGCTCGATCGCCGCCCTGCGGAGGTGGAGGTCGTTGTAGAGGAGCACGACATGTCGTGCGCCTGCCCGATACGCCTCGCGAGCGACTGCGCGCGCGATCGGCGCGTGCTCGACGAGGCACATGACGACCACGTCCTGGCCCTGCTGGACATTTGCCCCGATCCGGACGGCCAGCTCGGCATACCGGCGCAGCCGCTCGTCCGGCGTCACTAGTCGCCCCAGTCGAAGTCCCGCGGCCCGCTGGTCCAGAGAGCCTCGTCCAGGGCAGCGCCCTCGACGCTCTCGGCAGTTTCCTCGCCTGGCCAGGGCAGGCGGTCGGAGCTCAGCTCGGCCGCCGGCTCGCCCTCCAGCGTCTCCTCGATGCGCGCCTGCTCCTCACTCTTGAAGAGCGGGTGGTTGTCGAGCGGGTCGCCGTCGAGATAGCGGTCGATCGGCATCTCGCCGTCGAGATCCGCATTGCGATTCTTCAGCTCGAGGTGGTCGCGGATCGCCCGGGCGAAGCCGGACTCCGTATCAACCGGTGAGAACTGGTCGTCGTGATCCATGGTCCCGCGGGCCATTGGAGTTTACCCGACGCCCAGCAGGTTCTCACTCGAGCGGCATCTGCGAGGATGGCGGCCATGCCTGCCCTAGCCATCGGCATCGTCGTGTTCTTCCTGCGCCGGTTGCGGCCCACGACACTGGCCCTCGTCGCCTACCGAACATGGCGCCGGCTGCCGCCGGAGCAGCGCGAGGCGGTCATCGTCGCGGCGCGTCGCAACGGCCCGCGTCTGGCGTCCTCGCTCGCCCGACGCTCGCGCCTGCGGGCCTAGGAAGCGCCGAGCGCTTCGCGCACGATCCGGTCCTGCTCGTACTGATGCAGGGTCGGGTAGCCCTCGCTCGTGCTCGCGCGCCAGCTCCTGCCCACGTACTGCACCTTCGAGACGTGCGGCGCATGAGAAGCGGCCTCGTCGAGACGATGTCGGATCGAGCGCCAGGCGCCCATGTTCTGCGGCTCCTCTTGCGCCCACACGATCTCGCGAAGCCCCTGATGCGAAGTGACCAGCGCCGCCATCTGCTCCACCGGGAACGGATACAGCTGCTCGAGGCGAGCCACGGCGACGCGCGGAGTCGTCGTTCGCAGCTCGTGTGTCTGGATGTCGTAGTAGAGCTTGCCGCTCGTCAGCACGAGCCGCTGGACGCTCGCGTGGTCGGTCTCGGGGTCGTCGAGCACCGGCTTGAACGAGCCCTCGGCGAGATCGGCGAGGGTCGATGTCGCCTCCCTGAGCCGCAGGAGCCCCTTCGGCGTCATCACGACGAGCGGGCGGGCGGTCGCGTCGAGCGCCTGCCGGCGGAGGAGATGGAAGAACTGGGCGGCGGTCGTGGCGTTGACGACACGGATGTTGTCCTGCGCGGCCAGTTGGAGAAAACGCTCCAGTCGTGCGCTCGAGTGCTCCGGGCCGTTTCCCTCATAACCGTGCGGGAGGAGCAGCACGAGCCGTGACGTCTGCCCCCACTTCGAGCGGCCCGACACGATGAACTGGTCGACGACGATCTGCGCGCCGTTGACGAAGTCACCGAACTGCGCCTCCCAGAGCACGAGCGCGTCGGGAGCGGCGATCGAGTAGCCATGTTCGAATGCGAGCGCCGCGTACTCCGAGAGCGGCGAGTTGTAGATCTCGAACGACGCTCCCGCGGTCAGCAGGTGCTGGAGCGGAACGTGCGTCTCGCCGGTTCGCGCCTCGTGTAGCACTGCGTGCCGGTGGGAGAACGTCCCGCGCTCCGTGTCCTGGCCCGTCAGGCGGATCGGAATCCCCTCCTCGAGCAGCGATGCGAATCCGAGCGCCTCCGCGTGCCCCCAGTCGATTCCTCCTTCGTCGAGAGCCTCTCGCCTGCGCTCGAGCTGCTTCGTCAGCTTCGGGTTGACCTCGAATCCGTCCGGGACGCGGAGGAGCTGGTCGTTGAGCTCGCGGAGCCGGTCGAAGGGCACCGCGGTGACGACAGCCGACCCTGTGTCCGAGCGCGTCGGTGCCTCGACCTGAGGAACGGGCGCGGCGAACGATTCCCGCAGGTCGTCGTGCGCGGAGCGCAGCTCGGTGAGGGTCTCCTCGAGCATCTGCTCCGACGCCGTCCCGTCCACGACCCCCTCGGCCTCGAGCCGCTTCGCGTATGTCTCCCGTACCGGAGGCTGCTGTGCGATGCGTTCGGTCTGCAGAGGCTGCGTGTACGCGGGCTCGTCCTGCTCGTTGTGCCCGAATCGTCGGTATCCGACGAGGTCGACGACCACGTCGTGCCCGAACTCCTCCCGATACGCGAGTGACAGGCCGATCGCGGTGAGCGCTGCCTCGGGGTCGTCGGCGTTGACGTGGATGATCGGCACGTCGAAGCCCTTCGCGAGGTCGCTGGAATAGCGCGTCGACCGCCCCTCGACGGGGTGCGTCGTGAAGCCGACCTGATTGTTGGCGATGATGTGGAGCGTTCCGCCGGTCGCGTACCCGTCGAGCGAGTAGAGGTTGAAGGTCTCGGCCACGACGCCCTGCCCGGCGAACGAAGCATCGCCGTGGATGAGGATCGGGAGGGCGACGGTGGGGTCGTGGATCCCCGCGCCCGACGAGCGGTCCGTCTGCTCGGCCCGCGCGAGCCCCTCGACCACTGGATCGACGGCCTCGAGGTGGCTGGGATTCGCGGCGACGGTCACCTCGATCTCTCCCGCGGCGGTCATCCGCGACTCCGAGGCGGCCAGGTGGTACTTCACGTCCCCCGTCCCGCCTTCCTCGTCGGTGACGAGCGCGTCGATCGAGCGCTCGCCCTCGAACTCACGCAGGACCGACGCGTAGGAGCGCCCGACGATGTGTGTGAGCACGTTGAGCCGACCGCGATGGGCGATGCCGATCAGGACCTCGTGCGCGCCCGCCTCGGCCGCGAGCTCGACGGCCTCGTCGAGCATCGGAACCAGGACGTCGAGACCCTCGATCGAGAACTGTTTCTGCCCGATGAACGCGCGTCGCAGGTACGTCTCGAAGCCCTCGACCTGCGCCAGACGGTGGAGGAGATTCTGGCGCTCCTCGGGATCGAGCTGGACGCGAAATCGGCCGGATTCGATGGCCTGGCGTAGCCAGACGCGCTCGGCGTGGTCGGAGAGATGCTCGATCTCGTACGCAATCGTCCCCGTGTAGACGTCGCGTAGCCGCGGCAGGGCCTCGAGCAGGTTCTCTCCGGGAACCGACAGTCGGAGAAGCCGTGCCGGGATGCGCGCCTGCAACTCGTCGGTGAGGGGCGGCTGGAGCCGAGACTCGTCGAGGGCAGGGTCGCCCATGGGCTCCGAGCCGAGCGGATCGAGGCGGGCGTTCAAGTGGCCGTGCGTGCGGTAGGCCTTCACAAGCGACATCGCGGCGGCGATGCCGCCGAGGAGCTCCTGATCCGGAGCGGCGGGCGCCTCGCGCTCGACGGCGGGCGCCAGCGCCTGTACGTCGGTCGGCGGAGGCCCGGGCTCGGCGACAGCCACGGCTGCACCGCCGTCGCCCTGCGCTCGTGCCCCCTCGACGAGACGTTCGAGGCCCGGGAGCGCAGAGGTCACGCTCTCGCCGCCTTTCTCGAAGAGCTCCCTCCACGCCGGATCGACAGCCTCGGGATTCTCGAGATACTGCTCTAGGAGCTGCCCGACGTATCCGGCGTTCGGACCAGATGAGGTCAACGAGGCCACGACCCGTCGGTCAGAAGAGCGCGCTGTCCGTCAGGACGGCGACGACCATGCCGAGGAAGAAGGCAACGGTCGCGACGCCGACGGCGACCGCAGCAAGTGTGCGGTGCGCGCGCGTCATCACGACGGCGACGAGCGCGAGGAGGATCGCAGCCGTCGCGAGCAGCCCCGGGGTGCGCGCAATGGCGATGCCGGAGAGCGCGAACGAGAACGCGCACAGGAATCCGGCGACTCGATCCGCGTTCGGTCTGGCCTCCGTGGCGCTCATCGAACCGCGACCCGCGCATGCAGGCGACGCGCATTCACGGGGCCACGTCCGGGACGGCGCGGCCGCCGGCGCTTCCAGTCGTTCCAGCCGCACGGATGCAACGGCGCGAGGACGCCGACCTCCTCCCCGCCTCCGGCGACCTGCGGCTCGGCGCGCACGGCCCACCACACGACGGCCGCGAGGTAGATCATCGGGATCTTGAGCACGCCCAGCATGAAGATCGCTTCCCAGACGGAGACGGACACGACAGCGCCAGTTTAACCAGCGCGCCTAACGGAATATCCGAGCGGGTTGCTAACACTAGGCTCACAAACCAGCCGCTAGGGTGGCCACTTCCCTAGCCCGCCGTCCTCGACACCTCCCGGGAGACTTCGTGCGACGCACCGTCCGCCTCGTCATCGTCCTGTCCGTGCTCGCCGCCTTCGCCGCGCCCGCTGCGGTTGCAGCCGAGCGCATGTGGGTCGGCTTCCACGACGACCCTAGCTTCCGGTGGGCCGGCAACCGCAAGGAGCGTGTCCAGGGTGCGTCGCAGACGAACGCGACGATCATGCGGCTTCTCGTCCAGTGGAACGTCACGGCGAAGACGCGTCCGTCCAACCCGGCGAGCTCCTTCGACCCCGCGTACAACTTCGACGACATCGACGAGTCGGTGCGGGCAGCGCAGGAGAACGACCAGGAGGTCGTCCTGACGCTCTCCGGAACGCCAAGGTGGGCGAACGGCGGAAAGAGCCCCAACATCATGCCGCGCCGCGTCGCCGACTTCACCAGCTTCGCGCGCGCAATCGCCTCGCGGTACTCCGGCAGGTTCGATGGGTATCCGTTCGTGCGGTTCTTCTCGGTCTGGAACGAGCCGAATCTCACTCAGTTTCTCGCGCCGCAGTTCAACGGGCAGGGCAGGTCGGTCGCTCCGGCGAACTACGCGAAGCTTGCGGCCGCGGGGTACACGGGAATCAAGGCCGGAAACCGGCAGGCGTTGGTCGCCATCGGCGAGACGTCGGCGCGCGGAAGCGACAAGCCGACGGGCCTGCGTCCCAACCACACTCCGGGCACGTTCGCCGAACTCGTCGCGAAGGCAAACCCGCGCCTGAGGTTCGACGCCTGGTCGCACCACCCGTACCCGTTCAACCCGAACTCGCCTCCGACGCAACGCGTCAGGTGGCCGAATGTGTCGCTCGCTCTGCTCCCCCGCTTCGACGCCGAGCTGAAGACTTGGTTCAAGCGCAAGTCCGTCCCGATCTGGGTCACGGAGTACGGCCACCAGACCAGGCCCGAGGACGCGTTGGGGATCCCGTACGCAAAGCAGGCGGGTTACATCCAGCAGTCGATGTCGATGGTGTCGCGGTACTCGTTCGTGCCCATGTTCATCTGGTTCATCTACCAGGACACCCAGGGCCAGGGCCAGGAGTGGGAGTCCGGGATCTACACGCGCGGCGGCAACCCGAAGGGGCAGTCCCCGTCGCGGTTCACCACGACCGCGCGGCCCCTCGACGCGCGCAACGGGGTTGTTGTCGTCCCGCGCGGCACGCTCACGCCACTCATAAACGTCCACACGCGCCGGTACTGCGCGAACAGCAGCAGCGGCACGTCGGTCGGGATGACCTGGCGCGTCTTCCGCGGCGGCAGGCTCATCAGCGTGGACCAGCAGACCGCTCCGCTCCGGAACGACTGCACGATCGCCGCGCGGATCCGAGTCCCGGGCGGGGTCGCACGCGGCCAGACGTACATGGTGACCTTCGAGCTGAACAACGCCAGCGGGGTCGCGCTGAACCGCCGGATCACGCTTCGGGCTGCGTCCTAGGTCAACCGTCCCAGACGAGCACCTGCATGCCCTCCCACCACTGGGGGGCACCCCGTGACTTGCCGTCGAGCGTGAGGATGCGCCTGGCGCGGGCCTGCTCCTCGAGGTAGTCGTCCATCGCCCGCGCGACGTCGTCCCAGTCGGTGTCGTCGATGATGACGAGCGCGCCCGAGACGAGCAGCGGCTCGGCGATCCTGAGCCCCTCGAGCTGCGCCTCGTACGAGTGCGCCGCGTCGTAGTACCAGATGCCTGCCGGGACGTCGCGGAGCGCGCCGGCGGGCACGAGCTCGAATGCGTCGCCGACGATGATCTCCGGCGGCGTGAGCCCGAAGCGCGCGAGGTTCGCGTGGATCTTCTCGAGCGAGGCGTCGCGGAAGGCGAAGCTGTCTACGCCGACGAAGCGCTTCCCCTCGTTCCCGAGCATCGCCGCGATGAGGCTCGCCCCGTGGAAGACGCCGATCTCCACGTACGCCTCGTCGCCCTCGAGGCACGCCGCGGCCAGGTTGAGAAGCGCGAGGTTGTTCTCGCGCGCGAGGTTCTCGACGTCCTCGGCGACCGGCCGGAAGCGCCGATCGCGGGGATGCTCGGAGTGCGGGAAGTCCTCGAAGAGCCGTGGAAGCTCGTCGAGGAAGCGATCGGAGGTCATGGTAGGGGCGAGGCGAGCGTCGCCCCTAGAGGTGGCTCGTGACGCCCGCGAGGTCCGGCTCGTCGGACGGAGGCTCGTACCAGGAGAGGGCGTAGTGCCCGTCGTCGAGGTCGCGCGCGAGCGTCGAGAGCTTCAGCGGCCGGAAGGTGTCGCACATCACCGCGAGCTCGGTCGTCTCACGCACGCCGAGGGCCTTCTCGGCGAGGCCCGGCGCCGGCCCGTGCGGGAGGCCCGACGGGTGAAGCGTGATCGAGCCGACCGAGACGCCCTTGCGCGAGCCGAAGTTGCCGGAGACGTAATAGATCATCTCCTCGGATTGCAGGTTCGAGTGGTGGTACGGGATCGGAACCGCCTCCGGGTCGAAGTCGAGATGACGCGGGCAGAACGAGCAGATGACGAAGTTCGGCCCCTGGAAGGTCTGGTGCGAGGGCGGGGGCTGGTGGATACGCCCGGTGATCGGTTCGAAGTCGTGGATCGAGAACGTCCACGGGTACAGGTAACCGTCCCAGCCGACGACGTCGAACGGGTGGTAGTCGAGGACGTAGTCCTGGTAGCCGCCGCGGACGCGAACCTTGACGAGGAAGTCGCCTCGATCACGGTGGGTCTTCAGCTCCGCGGGAGGATGGATGTCGCGGTGGTAATACGGCGCCCCCTCGAGGATCTGCCCGTACTGGTTCCGGTAGCGGCGCGGGATCTCGATGAGACCCGGCGTCTCGAAGACGAGATAGCGCTGCTCGCCTTCCGGGACGAAGCGATACGTGGTGCCGCGAGGGACGACGACGTAGTCGCCGTCCTTGTAGGGCACGTCGCCGAAGGTGGTCTCGAGCGTTCCCGAGCCCTCGTGGACGAAGATGACCTCGTCGCCCTCGCCGTTGCGGAAGAAGTAGTCCATCGACGAGTCGGGGCGGCATAAGGAGATCTCGACGTCCGAGTTCCACATCAGCGTACGGCGCCCGCTGATCTCGTCGCCGCTCGGATCGACGTCGTAGGTGTTCATCCGCCGATGCGCGTGCGCCTCCGGGACCCACTCCTCGCGCTCGATCGGCGTGAAGGCCCCGAGCTCCTTGACGCGGCACGGCGACTCGAGGTGGTAGAGGATCGACTCGTTCCCGGTGAAGCCCTCGAGCCCCATGACCTCCTCGGTCAGGAGCCGGCCGTTCTCGCGGAAGACGATGTGTCGCTTACGCGGGACGTCCCCGCGGCGCTGATAGAAGGGCATGCCCGTCCCTTTCGCGTCGGTGTCACTTGGGTTCTAGCGGACGGGCTGAGGCGCGGGGCGGCGCCTCCGCCGCCCCGCGCTGACATGCCTAGGCGCCGGGTGCGTTCGGATCGTTCTGCCAGAGGCCGAACTCGTTGCCCTCGCTGTCCTTGCAGACCGCGAACCAGCCCATGCTCGGCACGGGGAGTGCCTCGCCGGAGGTCCCACCCAGTTCGCCGACGCGCGCGTTGGCGGCGTTGACGTCATCGACGTCGAAGTAGACGCGAGGGCCGCGCTTGTCGCTCTCAGCACCCATGATCGCGCCGCCCTGCGTGTCGGAGAACCGCGTCATGTGGTACTCGGTCGGCGACCCTGGGTACTCCTCGAACTTCCAGCCGAAGAGTCCGCCCCAGAACTCGCGGGCCTTGGCGGTGTCGCCCGCCGGAATCTCGACGTGGACCATCTGACCTGCCATGTCGTTCCTCCCGTGTCGGGGCGCAGCTCACCGCCGCGCCGCGTTTCCATTCAATACGACGACGAACGGGCTACGAAGTAATCGACAGCCTTCGCGTGAGATGGAGCCAGTCGGGCTCGAACCGACGACCTCCCGGCTGCCAGCCGGACGCTCTCCCAACTGAGCTATGGCCCCAAGAGCGCCTCAAGTCTAGCCTCGAGGACGAAGTCACTCGCCCAGTTGATCCCGGTCTGTTGATTGTTGAGGCTGGGCGCAACCCGGAGATGCACGTTACGTCGGCCCGCGAACTGCTTTGGCGTGAGCACGTAGCAGCCGCCTGTTTCCAGACAATACGCGGCAATGACATCGGTCACGGCGGACGTGTACGTGCGCACGATCATGCGATCGGGTCCACGGCGCGACGAGTAACAACGGACGAGGACGGCTCCCCGCGAGAGCGATGCCCACTTGCACTGGACGCGAAGAAGCTTTGCGTTCGCTTCGAAGATGATGTCGTACCGTCCACCCCTCGACGAGAGGTCTGTAGACGCCGACGCCAAGCTTCACCGCTTCATGAGCAATCGCGGACTCGGCGATCGCGCCCTTCTGATCGGTCGTGAGCACGCCAATTAGCCTAGTTGGCCTATCGGACAACATCATGCATGGAGCTACGCTGACGACGTGCATCGACAACCGAGATTGCGCACGCTTCGCCGTCTACCTCGCCGCATCGTTCGCGCGATCCGCGCACTGTTCGGCGGTGGCGACTGGCGCAGCACATGGGACGACGCCGATGGTGGGACGGGCGTGCGTGAGCCGCGTCGGCCGCTAGCGCCGACCCTCGCTGGCGGTGCCGCTCTCGAGCTCCCGAGCGACGACTCGGACGACACGCCCTAGGCGGTCGCCGCTTCGAGCTCGACCGACGGGACGTCGCTCCAGAGCTCTTCGAGCCGGTAGAAGCTCCGCGTGTCGGGCGTGAACAGGTGCAGCACGACGTCGAGGTAGTCGGCGACGATCCAGGTCGCTTCGGCTACGCCGGCGGTCGTGCGCGGTAGAAGCTCGTGCTCCCGCTTGAGGACACCTGCGACCTCGTCGTAGATCGCCTTCGTCTGCCGCGCGTTGCGGCCGGTGGCGATCACGAAGAAGTCGGTGAAGTCGGTGACGCCGCGCATGTCGAGGATCGTGACCTCGGTTGCAAGCTTCTCCTGGCAGAGAGCGGCTGTGCGGCGTGCTTGCTCGAGTGGTGTCAGATCGGTCTCTCTTACGTCCTGGTCCGAGTCCCCGCAGTCTACTCCGCAGACGTGTAGAGACCCAGGCGCGCGATTGCGTCCGCGACCGCCGAAGGGACGTCGCCTGCGACCGGCTCGCCTCGGGCCACGCGAGCGCGGATCTCCGACGACGAGATCGCCACGAGGGGCATCTCGAACTCGACGATGCGGTCGCCCGCGCCGAGCCGTTCGCGCACACGGTCCGCTGCGGCGCGCGACACGCCGGGGCGCATCGCGACGGCGACGCGCACGAGCTCGAGCACGCGCTGCGGGGACTTCCAGCTCTCGAACGACGCGAGCTCGTCGGAGCCGAGAATGAAGTAGGCGTCGTCGGGACGGCGCTCCTCGAGCGAGTCGACCGTGCGAGCGTGGCGATCGATCTCGACCACGGCCTCCGGCACGTCCTCGAACGCGACCTTCGCAAGCTCGAGGCGAGTCTCGGCGCAAGTCGTCGCCGTCTTGTGACCAGGATCCGCGACGACGAGGACCAGGAGCTCGTCGAGCCCCAGCTCCGCGAGCGCGGCCCGTGCCAATGCGACGTGGCCGACGTGCGGCGGGTCGAAGACGCCGCCGAGGATCCCTACTGCCATTCGAGCTCCTCGTCGCCGACCTCGACCTGGGCTCCGCGCTTGATTCCGATCTTGCGGAGCGCTTCTTCGAGCTCATCTGCGGGGGGAGGAGTCCCGACGACGCGATAGCCGCGGTCGGTTCGCAGGATCCGGAAGCGTGGGCCCCGACGTGCACGAGGTGTGTACTCGAGGAACTCCGGGATCGACTCGTCAGGCAACGTTGTGACGGGCTCGACCGGGCACAGGTCGAACAGCGCGCGTTTCAGGTCGTCGATCCCGGCTCCCGTCGCGCACGAGGTCGCGACGACGCCGACGATCCGCAAATTGTTCACCGGGAGTGCAGGGACGCTCTGGAGCAGGTCGATCTTGTTCAGGACGACGAGCTGCGGGCGCTCGTCCAGCCCTGCCCCATACGCTGCGAGCTCGCGGACGATCTGCTCGAAGCGGACTTCGAGCTCGGGCTCGGAGGCGTCGAGGACGTGAACGAGGAGCCGGGCTCGCTCGAGGTGGGCGAGGAACTGATGACCGAGCCCGGCGCCGTCGGCAGCGCCTTCGATGAGCCCCGGGATGTCGGCGACGGTGAGCTGCCGGGCGTCGGGCCCGTCCACGACGCCGAGAACCGGCTCGAGCGTCGTGAACGGGTAGTCCGCGACCTTCGGTTTCGCGTTCGAGATGCGGCGCAGAAGCGACGATTTGCCGGCGTTGGGCAGGCCCGCGAGTGCCGCGTCGACGACGAGCTTGAGCCGCAGTTCCAGGTCGAGCTCGTCGCCGGGGAGGCCGGTCTCCGCGAAGCGAGGCGTCTGACGCGTCGGCGTTGCGAAGCGCGCGTTGCCGCGACCGCCCTGCCCACCTCGTGCGGCGACGACGCGCGCGTCCGCCGCCGTGAGGTCGGCGACGAGCCGCGCGGCCGAGTCGAGGAGCTGTGTCCCGACCGGAACGCGGATCTCGGCGTCCTCCCCGTCCGCTCCGTGCTTCTTGCTTCCCCGTCCGTTCCCGCCACGACCGGCCTTGACATGCTTGATCCGCCGGTAGGCGGAGAGGTCGCGGAGGCTCGGGTCTACGAGAACGACGACGTCGCCGCCGCGTCCACCGTCTCCTCCGTCGGGACCGCCTCTCGGCACGTACTTCTCGCGGCGGAAGCTGAGGCCACCGTCGCCGCCACGGCCGGCCTCGGCATGGATGTGCGCTCGGTCGTGGAACATCGACGGAGCCCTCTCACCGAGGGCGAGGCAAACCTCGCCCCTACGACGCTGCGACCGAGATGAAGCGCTTGTCGCCCGAGCGGCGGAACTCGACGGTCCCGTCGCGGAGCGCGAAGATCGTGTCGTCCCGGCCGAGACCTGCTCCCGGGCCGGCGCGAAACTTCGTGCCGCGCTGCCGGACGATGATCATGCCGGTCTTCACGGGCTGCCCGGCGAAGACCTTCACGCCGAGGCGCTTCGACTCGGAGTCGCGACCGTTCCGCGAGGAGCCAAGACCCTTCTTGTGTGCCATCAGGAATCGCCCTCCTTCGCGGCCAGCGCCGACTCGATCGCGGCGACGGCGCCCTTGCGCTGCGCATGCGCCTGCTCGTACTCGAGAGCGGCTTCGAGCATCGGCCGGTTCCAGCCGGACGATGCCTCCTTGATCTCGGCGACGGTCAGCTCCTCGTACCCGGAGGGCATTCCCTTGACGTGCTCGTCCGGGGCCTCCGAAGGCGCCGTCGCGGGTTCCTCGGCAGGCTTCTCCGCCTTCGGCTTCGAGGCGGCGCGCGACGGCTTGCCGCCACCGATCGACTCGATCTGGATCTGGGTCAACGATGCCCGGAAGCCCGTGTGCCGCTTGTACCCGGTCCGCTTCTTGTACTTGCCGATCCGAATCTTCGGGCCCTTCGCATCGCCAAGGACCTTGGCGGTCACGGCGCCGGCGCCTGGCTCGAGCTGCGGCGCGCCGTCACCGCCAACGAGCAGAACGGTCGGCGCGAAGGTCGCACCCTCGTCCTCGTGCAAGCGGTCGACGAGCAGCCGCTCGCCCTCGCGGACGCGGTACTGCTTTCCGGCAACCTTGATGATCGCGTAGGCCATGGCTCTCTCTCAGAGGTCGGCGAGCGCGAGCGGCCCGCAAGAACCGCCGCATGATAGCGGCTATCCGCGAGCGCGGGTCTCGAAATCGTCGATCCACTCGGACATCGGGACGTACTCGGGCTCGCCGTTGTCCGATGCGGAGTCGGCGGCCTCTTCGGCGGCTTCGACCACGTCGACGCCTTCGGGAGCCGTGCCACCGTTGCCGGCAGCGGCCGGCTTCTTGCGCTTGCGGCCACCGCGCGAGCCACGCCGCGAGCGCTTGCGCTTGGGCGTGCCTTCGGCGGCCGCCTCGGTGGACTCGGCCGGCTCGGCCGGCTCGGACGCGGCCTCGGCGGCCTCGATGTCGTCGGGCCCTCCGTCGGCAAGCTCCGTCTCCGCGCCCTGCGGAGGCGCCGAGAAGTCGGCCGGAGGAACGTGGATCCGCGGCGACCGGCTGTCGCCGTCAGCCGGGCGCTCTTCGCCCTCGGCGGTAACCCCCGCCGTCGGCGCCTTCTTCCGCCCGCGTCCGCCGCGGGTCCCGCGGCGCGTGCGCTTCTTCGTCGGCGCGCCGTCGGCGCTTTGCTCCTGCTGGGCCTCGTCCGGGGCGGCCTCGCCCGGCTCGTCGATGTCGTCCGGCTCGGCGACGACGTCCGGCTCGTCGGCCTGGTCGAGGTCGGCGATCGGTGCCGCCTTCTTGGCGCGAGATGCGCGCGTCGGTTTCTCGGCCTCGGCCTCGAACGTGATCGGGCTCGACGCCGCCGCCGCGTCGTCGGCAAGCGTCGCGTATGCGGCGCCTTCGAGAACCGCCCCGACCGTCGCATTGACCTTCTTGCCGACGAGCTTCGCTGCGCCGGCGACGACGACCTCGTAACCGCCGTCGAGCTTGCCCACCCCTGCCGTCGCGTCGTGCAGACCGACCTCGACGAGCTTCAGCTCCACCGAAGCTCCCTCTGCCACCGGTGCGGCCGGTCGCATCGCCTCGAGCTTGCCCTGCGCGAGCACCTCGACGTGGTCGTGATGGACATGGCCGTTGCCCGCCGCGGGAACGAGGAAGAACCGACGACGCGCGGCCGCCTCGACCTCGGTCAGCCGGCTTCCACCGCGCCCGACGAGCACCGCGAGCACGCGCGGATGGACCGCGACCTGGAAAGCCTGGACGCGGGATCCCTTCGCGATCGCACGCAGCTTGCGCTCTACCTCGAGGGCATGAGTTGCGTCCGAGACGACGATTCCGTCGCCGTCGCACATGGGACAGCGCTCGGTCAGGATCTCGCGGGGCCCGTCCGTGACGTTCTGGCGGGTCATCTCGACGAGCCCGAGCGGCGAGATCTCGACGACGTACGTCTTCGTGCGATCGCGTTCGAGCTCCGAGCGAAGCGCCTCCTCGACCGTCTCCCGGTTCTTCGGGTTCGCCATGTCGATGAAGTCGATGACGATGATGCCGCCGATGTCGCGCAGCCGGAGCTGGCGCACGACTTCCTTCACGGCCTCGAGGTTGTTCTTGACGATGGTGTCCTCGAGCCGGCCCTGCGCGCTCTTCCCGCGCGAGCCAACGAAGCGGCCGGTGTTCACGTCGATGACGGTGAACGCCTCCGCGTAGTCGAACACGAGATAGCCGCCCGAGGGCAGATCGACGCGCCGGTGGAGCGTGGAGCGGATCTCGGCGTCGACGCCCGACGCCTCGAAGAGCGGCTCCTTCTCGCGATAGCGGTGGACGCGCTCGACCATGTGCGGCGACGTCTTCTTCAGATAGCTGACGATCCGGCGGTGCGTGCGGTCGTCGTCGATGCGGGCACCGACGAAATCGCCGGCGAAGAGGTCGCGGACGATCCGGAGCGGCAACTCCGCCTCCTCGTAGACGAGCGCCGGAGCAGTCGCGCTCTTCGCGTTCGCCTGGATCGTCTTCCAGAGACGCTGGAGGAACACGAGGTCGCGCTCGACGTCCTCGGCGGACGCACCTTCTGCGGCCGTTCGGACGATGATCCCGCCGCCTTTCGGGTCGAGGCCCTTCACGATGTCCTTGAGGCGTGTGCGCTCAGCGTCCTCGAGCCGACGCGAGACGCCGGAGCCCTCGCCGTTCGGGACGTAGACGAGGAAGCGGCCGGGCAGTGAGATCTCGGTCGTCAGGCGCGCACCCTTCGACTTCATCGGATCCTTGACGGCCTGCACCATGATCGTCTGACCGCGCTTGATCAGGTCCTGGATCTTCCGCGCGCCCTTCCGGCCTTCGAGCTCCGGCCCGACGATCTCGTCGACGTAGAGGAAGCCGTTCTTCTCGAGGCCGATCTCGACGAAGGCGGCTTCCATTCCCGGAAGGACGTTGTCCACGACTCCGAGGTAGATGTTCCCGGCGATGGAGCGTCGCTCCGGGCGCTCGAGGTAGACCTCGGCGACGCGACCGTCCTCGAGGATCGCGACGCGCTGCTCGCCGACGTCGACGGAGATGAGCAGCTCGCGCTTCGCGGCGGGAAGCGGCGCCCGCTTCGTAGGCGTGCGCCTGCGAGATGCGGATCGCGACTGCTTGCGATCGGGCTTGCCGTCGGCTCTTGCCGGCTGCCTCGCGCGGGGTGCAGCCGGCGCCTTCTCGGCGACCGCGACCGCGGTCTCGGTCTCGGCGTCGGACGCCGTCACCGCTCCCGGCTTCTTCCTTCCCTTGCCGCCGCGAGTGCCGCGACGACGTCTCTTCCTGGGGGCCGCCGGCGAGCTGGGCTCGTCGACGGGCTCCGGTACCTGAGGCTCAGGCGGTGCTTCTGCCTCCGTGGCGGCCGCTTCGGAGACCGCCGCTTCTTCCTGCTTCTTGCCGAAGCGAAACCAGCGTCGTGCCAAGTGTGAGTTCCTCTCGTGTGATCGCGCGCGGGCCCAGGACGGCCATCGGCCGGAGAGGCCTCGCGCTGCGTGGGTTAAAGACGTTGGTCGACATGACCTGCCGACAGGCTACCAGTCGGCCTTCCGAGGGCCTGGTCGCGACGCCCGTGTCAAGCGGCCGCAGGCCGGAGTCGCGCCCGTCGCGCACGTACGGCGCGAAGGCGTTGCGAAAGACGCGCCCAGGCCCAAGGCTCGAGCTCGCCGTAGCGCGTCTCGGTCTGGCCGCGAGTGGACTCCAGATACTCGAACCAGGCGTCGGCTTCCTCGAGCTCCAAGAGCTCCTCCGCCAGTTCCGTGTTCGGCATCGTCCCTCCCATGCGCGCGATCGCGGCGCATCCTAGGTCCAGGTCCGGACGGAGCGGTCTACGGCTCGAGCAGCTGGGACTCGGCGAGCTCGAATGCCTTCACGAGTGCCCACGTCCCCGTGACGGCAACCGCGACGTCGGCGACCGGCCCGGGGACAACGGTCCGGAGAGAGCGGGCAGCCTGCCGGAACGCGAAGCCCGCGGCCACGACGGCCGCGGCTCCACCCGCTCGTACGCGAATCTCGTCAGCAGCCGCGGAGCCTGCCGAGGTCGTCCTGAGCTGCAGGAGCAGTCGGATCTGCTCGAGCGTCAGGAGCTGGCGCGGGACGCCCAGGCGCGAGCCGGCGAGCGCGATCAGTGCGGAGCGGACGACCGCGGTCTTCACGAGCCCGGTTCGCGACGCCTCGGCGATTGCCGGAACGCGCCCGGCCAGGACGGAGGCATTCTCGGTCGCCTCGACGATCCTGTCCGCGATCTCCGGGACGGGGAACCCCTCCCCGGCGCGGCACTCGACGACGAACGGCGACAGGACGAACGGCTTCGTCCAGTCCGCCTGTGGCCAGAGCTGGACGAGGACGACCGGCACGCCCTGCGCATCGGCCACACGTACCAGCTGGTCGTCCTCGAGTGTGGGATCGCCCGCGATGACGCGAACGAGCACCTCGGCGCGGTCGACGAGACCCGGCCCGCCGACGACGACGACGCCCGGCGTCGCGCCCGCTCCGAGCTCCTTCGCGAGTTGCTCGGCGAGCATGCCGCTCACCGCAACCGGGCCGACGGGTGCAGGCTCCGCCTCGGCCGTGACCTCAGCTCCGACCTTCCGAGCTTCGTTCACGAGCGCGCGAATGCCGGCTGCGGTCACGGGGATCCCGACCGCCCGAGCTCGCCGCGCGCGTGGATGCTCTGGAGCACGCCGATCAGCACGAGGTTTGCCACCATCGAGGATCCTCCCACGGTTACGAAGGGGAGCGGAATGCCTGTGACAGGGGCCACGCCCATCGTCATCCCGACGTTGACGAAGACCTGGAAGAGGAAGCCGACGACGAGCCCTCCGGCCACCACGACGCCGTAGAGCTCCGTCGCGCCGGTGATCACGCGAAGCCCCCGCCAGACGACGAGCAGGTACAGGAGCAACAGGATCGCGCACCCGACGAAGCCGCGCTGCTCGGCGAGGGAGGCGAACGCGAAGTCCGTTGCGTGCTCGGGGAGGTAGTCGAGCTTCGTCTGGCTCGCATCGACCACGCCGCGGCCGGTGAGCCCGCCGGAGCCGACGGCCGTGATCGACTGGTCGAGGTTGTAGGTGAGCCCGCCCGGGTCGGCGCCCGGATCCAGCGTGAGACGAGCTGCCTGGTAGGGCTTGAGGACCTGGACTCCGGCGGCCGGGAGCAGCCAGAGCACGGAGACGATCGCGAGAACACCGACGGCGAGCAGGACCGCGAGCTGCCTCCAGCGGAGCCCGACGAAGAAGAGGACTGCGAAGAGCAACGCCGCGTACACGAGCGCCGTCCCGAGGTCGGGCTGCATGAACACCAGGAGGATCGGAACCGCACCGAGCCCGATCACCGAGAGGATCGTCCTCCATCGCGCGGTCGGGCCGACACGGTCGACCACGAAGCCCCCGATCGCGAGCACGAACAGCACCTTCCCGAGCTCCGAGGGCTGGAACTGGATGACGCCGAGGTCGAGCCAGCGCTTGGAGCCGCGAACCGCTTCGGCCGCGACGAAGACGACGACCATCAAGGTCAGCGTCGCGGCATAGACGACCTTCCAGGAGCGACGCCAGACGTCGACCGGGATCAGGGCCATCGTGACGAGCCCGGCCGCGCCCACCGCGGCGGCAAAGCCCTGCCGCACGACGAAGTAGCCCTCGTCGCCGGGGACGTCGAAGCGGGTGATCCCGGCGACGACCCACAGCCCGTAGCCGACGAGCGCCGCCGCTGCGGCCATGAGGATCCAGTCGAGGCTGCGCAGGAAGCCGATGACGGCGGGCTCCGCCCGGGGGGCGCCGGAGCGGATGCGCGGCCGACCGGTGACCTCGAGCATCGGCTAGTCGGTCTCCACCAGAGACGCGGGCTCGGCGGCGTCGACGCCGAAGTAGCGCTCGAAGACCTTGAGCGCGGCCGGCGCGGCGGCGGCCGAGCCGTGCCCGCCGTTCTCGATCAGCGCGCAGACGACAAGGCGCGCCGAGTCGGACGGGCCCCAGCCGCACCACCATGACTGGTCCTCGAGGTGGTCGCTGGGGTAGCCGGGGAGCTGGACGACCTTCTCGGCCGTCCCCGTCTTCCCGGAGATCGGCACGGGGTAGTTTGCGAAGACGCTCGATGACGTGCCCGCCGCGGAGTGCGTCGCGGCGTAGAGGCCGTCGCGCACCGCCGCGAGTGCAGCTGGGTCGACGTTCGCCGACTTCGGCGGCCTCGGCGCGAACCGGCGGAGAACGACTCGCGGGGAGCCCTTCGCTCCGGGCTGCTCCACGTCCGAGACGAGATACGGCGTCACGATCTTGCCGCCGTTCGCGAGCATCGCGTAGAAGGCGGTCATCTGGAGCGGCGTGACGAGCAGGTCCTTCTGGCCGATCGAGAGCTGGATTGAGTCACCCGGGTTCCAGGCGCGGTCCCAGTCGCTCTCGAAGGTCTTCTTGCGCCACTCGGGCGTCGGGACGAGGCCGTCGGCCTCGCCGCCGATGTCGAGCCCGGCCGGCGCGCCGAACCCGAACTTGCGCGCCCACTGCTGCATGCGCACGCGGCTGTCCGAGCCGCCCTCGTAGAAGCGGTTGCCGATGTCGTAGAAGTACGTGTCGCACGACTCGGCGAGTGCCTCCGGCAACGTCATCGCGCGGTTGACGAACGGATTCCAGTTGACGAAGCGCTGCTCGTCGAGGCCGTAGGTGGCCGAGGGGGTGCACTGGATCGACTCGTACGCCGAGAAGACGTGCTCCTGCATGCCGGCGAGCGCCGTGACCGGCTTCCACGTCGAGCCGGGCGGGTAGAGACCCGCCGTCGCGCGGTTGAAGAGCGGATTGCGTGAGTCGTCGTAGAGCGCCTGGAGCTTCCCCGGATCCGTTCGCCCGACGAACACGGAGGGCTTGTACGTCGGCGAGGACGCCATCGCGAGCACCGCGCCGTCACGGGGGTCGAGCGCGACGATGGCGCCTCCGTCGGCGGCCCAGTGGTCGTTCTGGTGCGCGAGGTCGGTGCCGTACCGCAGCGCCTGCTCCGCCGCGCGCTGCAGCCGCATGTCGAGCGTCAGCCGGATCGCGTAGCCGGGTTGAGCCTCGCGGCGCGGAACGTACGGGCTGACTTGACGGCCGAACGAGTCGACGCGGATCTCGGCGAGGCCGTCCTTGCCTCGCAGGTAGGAGTCATACGCGGCCTCGAGACCCGTCTTGCCGAGGCGGTCGCCCGCGCGGTAGCCCTCCTTCCGGAGATCCTTCAGCTCTTCCGGGGAGATCTCGCCCGTGTAGCCGACGATCTGCGCGGCGAGAGCCGAGTACGGATAGTCCCGAAGGTAGATCTGGACGATCTTGACCCCCGGGAACTTCGACCGCCGCTCGTAGAGGTAGTCGACCTGCTCCTCGCCGACCGAGGTCTTGACGACGATCGGCGTGAGTGGGTCGAAGCGGCGCTCCTCCACCTGACGCGCGAGCGCGCGGGGCGACACGTCGAGGACATCCGCGAGCCGCTGCACGAGGTCGTAGCGCCCCTCCTTCGGCATGTCGCCGACCCAGAGCTCGACGGCCGTCCCGGCGACGTTCGAAACCACAACGCGGCCGCGGCGGTCGAGCAGCGGGCCACGCGGAGCCTCGACACGGATGAGACGGAGCTGGTTCGACTGTGCGGCCGTGAGGTACTCGTCGCCCGAGAGCACCTGCAGCGACCACAGGCGCAGGAAGAGGACGCCGAAGACGGCGAGCGCGACGACCCCGAGGACCGCCACGCGCAACGCGAGCTGCGGCGTCAGTCGGTGCGGCTCGCGCACTCTCGGGTCCGGCGGAAGGAAGCGGTCGGAGGGCGCACGCCGCTGCTGGTATGGGCCGCTCGTCACACCAGGACCTCGACGTCGTGGGCAGCCTCGCCGCGCTGGGCCCCGCCGACGAGGCGGCGCACGAGCACATAGACGGGAAGGGCGAGAACGAGGTTCAGGAAGAACGCGGGAACGAGCGCGGTCACGAGCACGTTGCCGGCGACGACCTCCTCGTCGAGCAGGTAGTGGAGGACGTAGCCGAACGCGCCTGCGAGCACCGTGATCGTCCCGACGGCGATGAGGGGCGCGAGCCGTCGATCGCGTCCGGTCGTCTCCGCGTAACGACCCGCCCAGAACCCGGCCAGGGTGAGGATGAGCGAGGTCACGCCGAGCGTCCCGAGCGTCACGAGGTCGACGACGAGGCCACCGACGAAGCCGAGCACCGCGCCGGGCACCGACCCTCGAAGGAGCCCGAGCGCCACGACGACGACGAGGAGAAGGTCGGGCGCGGCGCCGGCGATGACGAGCGAGGACACGATCACGACCTGCAGAAGTGCGGCGACGAAGACGACCGCGAACGCCCGCAGCGAGTCGACCGACGTCATCCGCCTCGCTCCGTCGGGACGAGCACGAGGACGGCGTCGAGGGCTCCGAAGTCGACGTACGGATCGACCTGAACCTGCTGGAAGAGGTCGGTGTCCGTCTGCCCGACGCTCGTGACCCGCCCGATCGGGATCCCCTTCGGATACAGCGAGCTCAGCGCACCGGCGCGCCACCCGGCGGTGACGATCTCGTTTCCGCGGCGCACGACGTCCTGCTTGCGGACGCGGTCGAGCACGAGCGTCTCGCGCGTGCCTCGGGCGTGGCGCACGATCCCGGTGGCGCCGGTTCTCAGGTCGATGGCCGAGGCGGCGGCCTCCTCGTCGGTCAGCAGCTGAATGCGGGCCGTACCCGAGGTCACCCGCGTCACCACGCCGACGAGGCCGTCGGCGGTCACGACCGGGTCGTTCGAGCGCACGCCGTTGTTCGCGCCGGCCGCGATCACGATCGCCTGCGTGAACGCCCCGGCCGGGCGGCCGATCACCTCGGCGACCACCGGGTCGAAGTCGGCGGGGAAGCGCGGGCCGTCGATGTAGTCGAGGAGCTGGCGCAGGTACACGTTCTCCTGGAGGGCGAACTCGCTCTGGATCGCGCGCTGTCGGGCCTCGCGCAGCTCCGCGCGCAGGGTCTCGGCCTCCGAGCGAGCCGTGAGCAGGCTGTCTGCCCAGCCGTAGACGTCACGGAACGGCTGCGCGACCCGCTCGAAGCCGACGGCGAACGGCCGCAGCGCGGTCGCGCCGGCGGACTGGACGCCGCCCAGCGGGCCACTCTCGTCCGCGCGGAACGAGAGCGAGATGAGGACGAGCGACGCGAGCACGAGCAGGCCGACGACGAGCCGACGACGAAGAGTCCCGCTCGAGCGGGAGGGAATCGTCGTGGGGATACGCCGGACTGTCAGGCCCAGCGCCGCCGATCGCGGGCTGCGCTGCCGGGGCATGACGGCGCAGTTTAGCCTGGCTTCAGACCGGAACCCGGCGAGCGCCGAGCCGCAAAGATCCCGCTACACGCCCTTCCCGGCGCAGACCAGGATTCCGCTGGCGCGGAACCTGGTCGCGCAGATCCCTGAAGGCGTCCGCTTCGCGGCCGCGTGCGGGCGGCTACCGACGTTGGCTACACGACCTCGCGGCGCAGACCGGGATTCCGCTGGCGCGGAACCTGGTCGCGCAGATCCCTGAAGGCGTCCGCTTCGCGGCCGCGTGCGGGCGGCTAACCGACGTTGGCTACACGACCTCGCGGCGCAGACCAGGATTCCGCTGGCGCGGAACCCTGGTCGCGCAGATCCCTGAAGGCGTCCGCTTCGCGGCCGCGTGCGGGCGGCTAACCGACGTTGGCTACACGACCTCGCGGCGCAGACCGGGATTCCGCTGGCGCGGAACCCCGGTCGCGCAGATCACCTGAAGGCGTCCGCTTCGCGGCCGCGTGCGGGCGGCTACCCGACGTGAAGCGTCAGACGCGCAAGAGGCCGTTGCGGCGTGCAGCGCGACTGCGATTCGTGCGGTGAATGACCTCGAACTCCTCGAGGCTGCGCCCCGAGCCGACCGCGACGCACGTCAGCGGGCTCTCCGCGAGGTGCACCGGGATCTGCGTCTCGTGGCGGACGCGATCGTCCAGCCCCTGCAGGAGCGCGCCGCCGCCGGCGAGCACGACCCCGCGGTCCATGATGTCCGCGGCGAGCTCGGGCGGCGTCTTGTCGAGAGTGGACTTCATCGCGTCAATGATCATCGTGACCGGCTCGTCGAGGGCACGACGGATCTCCTCGGACGAGATGATCACGGTCTTCGGCAGGCCGGTGAGCATGTCGCGACCTCGAACCTCCGCCTGAAGCTCCTCGCGGAGGCGGTGTGCGGAGCCGATCTCGAGCTTGATCTCCTCGGCGGTCTGCTGGCCGACGAGCAACTTGTACTCCTTCTTGATGTGGTTGACGATCGCCTCGTCCATCTCGTCGCCGCCCACGCGCATCGACTGCGAGACGACGATGCCGCCGAGCGAGATCACGGCCACCTCGCTCGTGCCGCCGCCGATGTCGACGATCATGTTCCCGGTCGGCTCGGCGACGGGGAGGCCGGCGCCGATGGCCGCAGCCATGGGCTCCTCGATCAGGTAAGCCTGGCGCGCGCCCGCCGAGAGCGTCGCCTCTTCGACCGCGCGCTTCTCGACTCCGGTCACACCCGACGGCACGCAGACGACGACGCGCGGATGCGCGAAACGATTCTGGTGCACCTTCTGGATGAAGTGACGGAGCATCTGCTCCGTAACGTCGAAGTCCGCGATGACGCCGTCCTTGAGGGGCCGGATCGCGGAGATCGTCCCGGGCGTGCGGCCCAGCATGCGCTTCGCCTCGACCCCGACCGCGTGCACCTCACCTGTGCGCTGGTCGATCGCGACGACCGAGGGCTCGGACAGCACGATGCCACGCCCGCGCACGTAGACGAGCGTGTTGGCGGTGCCGAGGTCGACCGCCATGTCACGGCCTCCGAACCCGGTCATCGACTTGAACCAGCCCATAAGGAGCAGCGAGTCTACCTGCGGGTTTGCAGCAGGTTTGCTGCGCGTCTCTCGAGGACGGAGACGAGGAGAGCGCCCGGGAGCCCGACGACGTTGAGGTAGTCGCCCTCGATTCTCTCGACGAGGCGGCCGCCGAGACCCTGGATCGCGTACGCGCCCGCACGTCCCTCCCATTCCCGGCTCGCGACGTACTCGGCCAGCGTCTCTTCCGAGACGTTCCGGAACGTGACGTCCGTTCGCTCGTGTGCCGCCACATCGGTACCCGCACCGAGCAGGCACAGGCCCGAGACGACGGCGTGCGTGCGCCCCGCGAGCTGGCCGAGCATCTCGGCCGCCTCGTCCGCTCCAGCCGCCTTCCCGTAGACGCGTCCGTCGAGGACCACCGTCGTGTCGACACCGAGCGTGACCAACCCCTCGGTGTGCACCGAGCGTGCCTTTCCCTCGGCGTGCCGGCAAACGAGCTCGGTCGGATCGGCGTCCGGCGGGTCGTGCTCGACGTACGAAGGCGCGACTGCCTCAAAGGGGATCCGCAACTGCTCGAGGATCGCCCGCCGTTGCGGCGAGGTCGAGGCGAGCGTCAGCCTGTCTTGCGCGCGACCCAGATCTCCTCCATCGGCCAGTTCCGAGCCCACTCCGGATCGTGGTCCGAGTAATAGGCGTGCCGCTCGGCGCCAGCCGGCGCGCGAACCTCGACGAGCCGTGCGGACTCAAAAGCTGTGCCGCATCCGAGCTCTACGACGTCGAGGCCGGCGACGTCTCCGAGGACGCCTAGCTCGTGCTCCGGGACGCCGAAGACACCCCATTTGAACTCTGGATCCAGCCAGGCGCGGAGCGCGTCGGGATCGGTGTACTCCGCGTTCTTGGTCGTCCAGAGCTCGCGGTTGCGAGTAACGTAGCCCGGCTCAGACAAGACCGTCGGGGAAGAACAGCGCGAGCTCGCGGCGTGCGCTCGCCTTCGAGTCCGACCCGTGGACGATGTTCTCGGAGAGCTCGAGCGCGAAGTCGCCGCGGATCGTCCCCGGCGCGGAGTCGAGGGGGTTCGTCGCGCCCATCATCGTGCGCACCACCGAGATCGCGGACTCGCCGCTCACCGCAAGGGCGAGAACGGGCCCCGAAGTGATGAACTCGACGAGAGAGCCGAAGAACGGCTTTCCCTTGTGCTCGGCGTAGTGCTCACGTGCCGTCGACTTCGGGATCTTGAGCAGCCGCGCGCCGCGGAGCTCGAGCCCGCGCCGCTCGCAGCGCGCGACGATCTCGCCGGCGAGGCCGCGGTGCATGCCGTCCGGCTTGACGAGGACGAGAGTCGTTTCGCGGGCCATGCGGCCGCGCAGTCTAATCGGTCGCGCGCTGGATTCGGCTCGTCACGTCCTCGAGCGCCGGAAGCGTCGGGGGGATCTGCGTCGCGCAGTACGGGCAGATCTGCCAGAGGGACTCCACCGGCTGCCCGCAGGACGGGCAGGCGTGCCGGAGGCGCGTCGTGCACACCGGGCACGCGAGGTACGACGGCTCGACCTTCGCGCGGCAAACGGGGCAGCGCTGGTCGAATTGGGCGAGCCGCTCCTCCATCGCCTTGATCTCCAGCTCGCGCTCGCGCGCGTCCTGCAGATACTCGGGCGGTCGGAAGAACATGTAGATGATCGGCCCCAGGAACGGCGGGAACAGGCCGACGAGGGTCGCGAGGCCGACGAGCCACGGGTCCTCGATGCGCCGCCGGGCGTCCTTGAACGTCCAGTACGCCGTCGCGAGCCACAGGACCACGACGAGCCCGATCCCGAGGTTGCGGAGAAGCGTCCAGTCGGGATCGTCGAACGAGAACTGAGCGAGCGGCACGGCGATCGTCATAGCAGAAGCTTGCCGATCCCGTAGCCGACGCCGAACGCGATCCCGATGATCGCCGCGACGAGCAGTGCGGCGAACGCGAGCACCGTCAGCCGCTCCGTTACCCGCGCCATGACGCACGTTGCTCCTCCTGGGCGAGATCGCCGAGGAGGTAGAGAGATCCGGTCACGAGCACCGGTTCCCCGAGCTCGTGGGCGCGGAGGACGGCGGCACCGGGGTCGACGACGACCTCCACGTGCTCGAAGTGAGCGCGGGCATGCTCGGCGAGGTCAGCCGCTGGAAGGGCGCGTGCGGAGGACGAGGAGGTGGCCACGAAGCGCGCTCCCGCGCCGCGAAGGATCCGCAGCATCGCGTCGACATCCTTGTCCGCGAGGATCGAGGCCACGACCGTGTGGTCGTCGCGGTCGAGCTGCTCCACCAGGTGGCGCGCACCGTCGGGATTGTGCGCACCGTCCCGGACCTCGCCCTCCCGGCGCTCGAAGCGGCCGGGCAGAAAGACGTCCGGAGTCGCGGCGATCTCGTGCCCCACGAATGCCTCGGCAGCCTCCCGCGCGCCGCCGATCCTGATCTCGCGGCCGGGGACGAGGTCGGCGTACGTCCGCTCCGGAAGGACGACGATCGCGTCCTCGGGCGCGACGGCGAGCTTCTCGGTCGCGATCGCCTCGAGCGTGTCCCCGAGGACATCGGTGTGCTCGAGCCCGACGTTCGTGAGCAGGACGATGCGCGTCCGCAGGACGTTGGTCGCGTCGTACCGGCCGCCCAGGCCTGCCTCGACGACAGCAACGTCGACGGTCGCGTCCGCGAACACCGTGAGTGCGGCGGCAGTCACAACCTCGAACTGCGTCGCGCCGAGCCGCTCGGCCGGCTCGCGCACGCGAGCGACGACCTGCTCGAAGTCGGTCTCGGCACCGTTCACGCGGATCCGCTCGCTCCAGGATGCGACGTGCGGCGAGATCGTGGAACCGACGGAGAAGCCCTCGCCCAGCAGCAGCCGCTCGATCATCACCGTCGCAGTCGACTTGCCGTTCGTGCCGACGACGTGGACCGCGGGGTATGCATTCTGCGGGTCACCGAGCCCTGCGAGGAGCGCGCGCATCCGGTCGAGCCCGAAACCGTCGCGCGGCCACGGGCTCATCTCGTCGAGCCACTGAGCCTGCGGCCCCATCGAGATCGACCTACTCCTCGAGTGCGGCGAGCTCGCGCCGGTAGCGCTCGAGCTTCTCGCGCTCGGCCGCGACGACGTCGTCGGGCGCGTTCGCGACGAACCGCTCGTTCGCGAGCATGCCCTCGCAGCGCGCGATCTCCTTGCGCAGCCGCACGATCTCGGCATCGCGATTCCCGTCACCACTTGCGCGCTCGGGTCGAACCACCGCAGCGAAGATCCTTCGCTCGTCGTCCGAGCCCAGCTCGACCTGGACGCCGCTGCGGCGGAAGATCTGCGCAGCCTCCTGCACGCGGTCGAGCGCGGCCGCGTCGGCGGCAAACTGTGGGTCCCCCTCCGGCCACGGCGACACGATCAGCCGTGCCTCGCGGCCGGGGAGCTGCGACCAGATCTCCTCTGTGACGTGTGGCATCACCGGATGGAGGAGGGCGAGCAGGCGCTCGAGCGCGGCGAGCGCGGTCGAGACGGCAGCCTGGTCGCGGTCGTACAGACGCGGCTTGATCGCCTCGGCGTACCAGTCGCAGAAGTCGTCGAACGTGAGGTGGTAGAGCGTCGCCGTCGACTCGGCGAAGTCGAAACGGCTCCAGGCGTCCTCGAGCTCGGCGCGAGCCGCGTCGAGGCGCGCGAGGATCCAGCGCTCCTCGAGGCTCTGGGGCGAGACCGCGGCGTCGACGCCCTCCGCGTTCTGCAGGAGCAGCCGCGCGACGTTCCAGAGCTTGATCGCGAGCTTGCGGCCCTCCTCGATCGCGCCGTAGGAGAAGCGGACGTCCTGCGTCGACGAGATCTTGAGCAGCCCGTAGCGCGTCGCGTCGGCGCCGTACTCCTCGATCGGCTCCATCGGGTCGATGCCGGTCCCGAGGCTCTTCGACATCCTCCGGCCGTCGACCGCGAGCACGGTCGAGTGGATGATCACGTCGGTGAACGGGATCTCGCCGCGCGCCTCGAGGCCGGTCCAGATCATGCGGTTCTCCCAGAGGCGGATGATCTCGCGCGCCGTCGAGCTGACGTTCCCGGGGTAGTAGCGGGCGAGCTCGGGCGTCTCGTCCGGCCAGCCGAGCGTCGCATACGGCCAGAGCGCCGACGAGAACCAGGTGTCGAGGACGTCCGACTCGCGCTCGAGCTCGGGCGAGCCGCACTCCGCGCACGCGGAGGGCGCGTCCACCTGCACGGTGTGGTGCCCGTCGGGACACGTCCAGATCGGGAGCTGGTGACCCCACCAGAGCTGGCGCGAGATGCACCAGTCGGGTGTCTCCTCGAGCGACGCGATCGCGAAGCGGTGCTGCGACTCCGGATGAAAGCGCACGCGCTGCTCGCGCAGCGCGGCGATCGCCGGAGCGGCCGGCTCCTGCATCGCGCACCACCACTGCAGCGAGATGAGGGGCTCGATCCGTGAATGGCAGCGCTCGCAGGTTCCGACCGAGTGCCGGTACGGCTCCCGCTTCTCGACGAGCCCACGTTCCTCGGCCCACTCGAGCACGCGCGCGCCCGCCTCCTCCTGACTCAGGCCGGCGAGGTCGCCGGCCTCTTCGCTCATGCGCCCGTCCGAGCCGACCACCATCGGTTCGGGCAGAGCGTGGTCGCGGCCGATCTCGAAGTCGAGCGGATCGTGGCCGGGCGTGACCTTGAGCGCGCCGGTGCCGAACTCGGGATCGATCCGCTCGTCGGCGATCACGGGGACCCGCCGTTCGACGTACGGGACGATCACCTCGCGACCGATCGCCTCGCGGTAGCGCTCGTCGGCCGGGTGCACCGCGACGGCGACGTCGGCGAGGATCGTCGCCGGGCGAACTGTCGCGACCGAGACGCCATCGCGGCCGTCGCCGTCCGCGTAGGGATAGCGAATGGTCAGGAGCGTGTCGTCCATCTCCTCGTGCACGACCTCGAGGTCGGAGATCGCGGTGAGGTGGAACGGGCACCAGTTCACGATGCGATTCGCGCGGTAGATCCACCCCTTCTCCCACAGCCGGACGAAGAACGTCATGACCGCGCGGACGTAGTCGTCGTCCATCGTGAAGCGCTCCCGCGAGTAGTCGAGGGACGCGCCGAGACGACGGAACTGGCCCATGATCGTGCGGCCGGTCTTCTCGAGCCAGTCCCACGTGCGCTCGACGAACGCTTCGCGGCCGAGGTCGTGCCGCGTCAGTCCTTCCGCGGCAAGCGCCTTCTCGACCACGTTCTGCGTCGCGATGCCCGCGTGGTCGTAGCCGGGCTGCCAGAGCGTGTCGAAGCCTCGCATGCGGTGCCAGCGGATGAGCACGTCCTGGAGCGAGCCGTTCAGCGCGTGCCCGAGGTGCAGCTCACCGGTCACGTTCGGCGGTGGCACGCAGATGACATAGGTGTCGTCGCGGCGCGCGCCTGCGCCGGCCGCGTACAGGCCTTCGGCCTCCCACGTCTCCTGCCAGCGCGCCTCGACGGCGCCGGGCTCGTACCGGGATTCCATCGCGCGAGAGTCTAAGGAGGAGAGGTCGCGGCGCTCGTCAGCTAGCGGCTGCGGCGCCGCAGCGGTACCGGGGACAGCAAGGTTCCTCTCGAGTCGCGGCGCATCGCACCAGGGTAGCGCCAACCTCAAGCCCCGTCGGGACACGGCCGATGTCACGCAGGAAGATGGCGGAAAAGCCGCTCGAGCGGAAGATCCAGCGTCGCTTCCTCCCGTTCGCCCTCGTCGGGCTCCTCGCGCCGTTGACGGCGGTGAT
Organism: uncultured Gaiellaceae bacterium; assembly: GCA_963787855.1. Taxonomy (GTDB): domain Bacteria; phylum Actinomycetota; class Thermoleophilia; order Gaiellales; family Gaiellaceae; genus GMQP-bins7. The sequence continues at coordinate 71,218 of CAWBER010000003.1, read as the reverse complement.
CCCGCCGCAGCCGGAGGAGTGGACGCTCGTCTGGATCTCCGCCGCGCTCACGGTTGCCATCGCGCTCGTCGGTCTGCTCACGCCGTGGTCGCGCCTGCCGCGCTGGACCTATCTCGCGCCGCCGCTCGCGTACTTCGTGGTGGTCGCGCTCCTGCGAGAGGCGAACGACGGCTCCGTCTCGGGGTACGCCCCGCTCGCGCTGCTCCCGATCGTATGGATCGCGCTGAACCTCGGCCGGACACAGGTCGCGATCGGGATCGCCGCCGGCTCGCTCGTGTTCGTGCTCCCGCTGCTCGTGGGAGACCCCGAGAGCTACACGTCGAGCGACTGGCGGCGCGCCGTGCTCTGGGTCGCATCGGCGGCGATCGTCGGGTTCTCGGTCGAGTCGCTCGTGTACGAGAAGCGCATTCGCACGCGCCAGGCTCGCGAGCATGAACGGACGATTGCCGCCATTGCCGGCGTCACGCGCGCGTTGACGGCGGAGGCCGACGCACGCGATCACATCTGCCGTGCGACGCTCGAGATCGCCGGCGCGGCCCATGTCGCGATCTGGGAGCCGGACGAGCCTGGCAGTCTCGTGCGCACGGGTCGTGCCGGAACGGATGCTGGCCGCTCACGGCTGAACACGAGCACGGAGTCGTCGGGCACCGGACGCGCGTTCACGACCGGGGACCGCTACTTCGTCGCCGACGCAATCGGGAACGCGAACCTTCCTCAGGATGCGGTCCGCCGCATGGGGGTCGTCTCGATGTTGTTCGAGCCGATCGTCCAGGCGGGAGCACCTATCGGCGTGCTGAGCGTCGGCTGGGCACGCCGCGTGGACGACGTCGACGAGCAGACGACCCAAGCTGTTGCGCTCCTCGCAATCGAGGCTGCGGTCGCAATCGAGCGAGCGGACTTCCTCGCGAAGCTGAGCGACCTGGCAGAGACGGACGAGCTCACGGGGCTTCCCAACCGCCGATCCTGGGACTCGACCATCCGGAGCGCCGTCGGCTACGCGAGGCGCACGCGTCGTCCACTCTGCGTCGCGATCGTCGACCTCGACCACTTCAAGCAGTTCAACGACGTCCATGGGCACCAGGCCGGAGACCGCTTGCTCAAGTCGTCTGCGTCTGCCTGGCGGACGGCGCTGCGGCAGACCGACACGCTTGCCCGCTACGGGGGCGAGGAGTTCGGGGTCGTGCTGCCCGGCTGCTCGGCCGACGTCGCCGAGGTCGTGCTCGAGCGGCTTCGCGAGCTGACACCCGAAGGCCAGACCTGCTCGGTCGGGCTCGCGGAGTGGTCGCCGGGCGAGTCGGACGCCGACGTCGTTGCACGGGCGGATGCAGCGCTGTACGCGGCGAAGCGCGCCGGGCGCGACGCGCTCGTGCACGCCTAGACCTCAGAGAATCAGGATCGTGCTGGTCCCGTGCGCGCAGAGGCGCCCCTGCGCATCCTCGATGCGCGCCTCGGTCGTCGCGACCCGGCGACCGGGATGGACGACCGACCCGGTGCAGCGAACCACGCCGCTCTCGACCGTCAGCGCCCTCGTGAAGTTGGACTTGAACTCCAGCGTCGTCCAGCCGACGGGCTCGTCGAGGGTGGTGACGAACGCGAGTCCCATCGCCGAGTCCATGAGCGTCATCGCGAGCCCCGCGTGCACGACCCCGATCGGGTTGTAGTGGTACTCCGCCGGCTGGCATTCGAACAGGGCATGGCCACGCTCGGCCTCGGCGAGTCGGAATCCGAGCGTCTGCGCGATCGGGGGCGGCGAGATCTGGCCGTTCGCCATCGCCTGCATGAGCTCGAGCCCGGAGCTGCCCGCCATCGCGTCCCGCAGTGCGAACGGGTCGTCCCAGGAGTACGTGCGCGTGCGCGCCTCCGCCATGCCGAGGACGCTACCGACCGACCGCGTAGCCCTGCATGCCGCGCGGATTCGCCCCGGCGCGGAGGAGCCCATCCGGTTCGCGTGAGACTGCCGTGACGCGCCCCGCCGACCACGCCGGCCAGAGCGCGACGTCGTGCCCGCGACGCTGGAGATCCCGAATCGTCCGCGAGTCGAACCGCGACTCGAGCGCGAGCGACCTGGGCGCGAACCCGCGAGGGAAGAACGACGAGATCAAGTGGTCGGAGTGGAACTCCGGCGCATCGATCGCCTCCTGCAGGTTCAGCCCGAGGTCGACGTGGCGGACGAACGCGTGGTGCGCCCACTGTTCCTGTTGGTCGCCGCCGGGCGTTCCCCAGGCGAGGTACGGAGCACCGTCGCGCAGTGCGAGACCGGGACTGAGAGTGGTGCGGGGGCGTGTCCCGGGCCGCAGCGACGACGCGAGCCCGTCCTCGAGCCAGAACATCTGCGCGCGCGTCCCGAGCGGCCAGCCGAGAGCCGGGATGACCGGCGAGCTCTGCAGCCAGCCGCCGCTCGGCGTCGCCGAGATCAGGTTCCCGAAGCGGTCGGCGATGTCGAGGTGGACGGTGCCGCGGCCCGGCTCGCCGGAGCCGACGGTGGCAGCGACCTTATGCAGCGAAGGCAGGCGGCCGATCCCGGGCCGGTACTCGGCGGACGCGTCCTCGCCGACGAGCGCGCGCCGCTCGTCGTTGTACGCCTTCGAGAGCAGCCGCTCGAGCGGGACCTCCTCGGCGTCGCCGTAGAGCGCGTCGCGGTCGGCGAACGCGAGCTTTCCGCACTCCACGACGACGTGGACGAGCTCGTGGGTCGAAAGCTCGCCGAGGTCGTAGCCCTCCAGGAGCGCGAGCTGCTGGAGCGCGACCGGGCCGGTCGCCCAGGGCCGTGTCTTGCAGACCGTCAGGCCGCGGTAGTCGAAGGTCGCGACGGGCTCCAGGGTGGCGTGCCAGGCGGCCAGGTCCGCTCCCGTCAAGAGCCCGCCCTCGTCCGCGCAGAAGCGGTCGATCTCGTCGGCGACGAAACCTTCGTACCAGGCGAGGCGCGCTCTCTCGATCTCCTCCTCGCGCGAACCGCCGCGGCTCTCGTCGACGATCCGCCGGTACGTCGTCGCGAGCGCTGGGTTGCGGAAGAGCTCGCCGGCGACGGGCGCCGGCACGTACAGCTCGCGCGAGCCGGGCCAGCTCGCGAGGAGCTCTTCGTTCAGCTCGATCGTCGCGCGGATGCGCTCGTGTAGCGGGTACCCGCTCTCCGCGTAGCCGATCGCGAACTCGAGCACGTCGGCGAGGCGCCAGCTGCCGAAGTCGTGCAGCAGGAGGAGCCAGCCGCCGAACGCGCCGGGGACGCACGCCGCGAGGACGCCGGTCCCGGGGATCAGCCCGTGCCCGAGCTCGTGGAAGCGCTCGATCGTGGCCGCTGCGGGTGCGACCCCCTGCCCGCACAGCGCGAGCGGCTCGCCGCGGTCCTCGGAGAAGAACACGGCCGGCACCTCTCCCCCCGGCCCGTTCAGGTGCGGCTCGACGACCTGGAGCACGAACCCGGTCGCAACCGCGGCGTCGAACGCGTTCCCGCCACGCTCGAGCACGGCCATCCCCGTCTGGGATGCGAGCCAATGCGTCGACGCGACCATCCCGAAGGTGCCGCGTAGCTCCGGACGCGTCGTGAACGCAGTCAGGGCCGGACCACGAAGTACGCGTTGAACGGGTCGTGCTCGAGGAGGTGCACCTCGACGGACGCGAAGCCCGCCTCGGCCAGGAGCTCGCGCGCCCTCTGCTCGCCCCACATGGCGCCGAGCCCGTCGCCGCCCTGCGCGAGCGAGACGGTCATGCAGTGCATGCACGAGATCATGTAGAGGAGTGGCCCGCCGGGGTGGTCGACGTTCTCGTGGTGGTGGCTCGAGCCCTGGACGTCCTGCATGAGGTAGACGCCGTCCGGCTCGAGCGAGCGGCGGATGCCCTTCAGCAGGGCCAGCGGCCGCGCCTGGTCGTGGACGGCGTCGAAGGTCGTGACGAACGCGAAGGCCTCGGGCTCGGAGTCCAGGTCGAAGCTGCTCAGGTCCCGCGACTCGAAGGACACGTTCTCGAGCCCGCGCTCGCGTGCCTGCTCCTGCGCGAACGCGATCGCGTCGGCCGACAGGTCGAGGCCGCGGAACGTGCTCGCGGGGAAGCGCTCGGCGAGCATGAGCAGCGCGCGCCCCCTCCCGCAGCCGAGGTCGAGCAGGGCCGCACCCTCGTCGAGGCGCTCGGCCATCCCTGGGACGAGCGGGAGGATCTGCGAGAAGAGCACGGAGAGAACGGTCTGGGCGCTCTCTTCGGCCATCACCTCGTGGAAGCGCGGGTAGCGCTCGTACGGAACGCCTCCGCCGGAGCGGAAGCACTCGACGATGTCGTCCTCGACGTTCGAGAGACTCGTGATCCACTGCGCCTCGACAGCGAGGTTGTCGGGCGAGGCGGCGCGGGTCAGCCACGCGGCGTGCTCTCCCGGGAGCGTGTAGTGCCCGCTCTCGGGCTCGAGCTCGACGATGCGTCCCGCCGTCATCGCACCGAGCCACTCGCGCACGTAGCGCTCGTCGAGCCCGGCGGCGTCGGCGAGCTCTCGACTTGTCCCTGCTCCGTGCGCCGCCATCGCATCGAGCAGGCCGATTCGATGTCCGACGGACACCATCACCATCAGCGCCCCGCTGTTCAGCATGTCCAGCATGCGCTCGGCAAAGGCCTCGGCGCGCTCGGTGTCGTGTGTGGTCTGCGACATCACGCCTCCTCCCGATCGGGACTCTAGTGTTCACCGCGTGCTCGTCTGCGCGCAATGTGGCCAACCGAACCCGGACGGGTCGAAGTTCTGCAACGCGTGCGGAGCACTCGTCGAGGAGCGCCAGATCGGTGAGGAGCGGCGCATCGTCTCCGTCCTCTTCGTCGACCTCGTCGGCTTCACCTCACGCGCCGAGACCCTCGACCCCGAGGACGTGCGAGACATCCTCACGCCGTACTACGAGCATGTGCGCGAGGAGCTCGAACGCCACGGAGGACTCGTCGAGAAGTTCGTCGGCGATGCGGTCATGGGCGTGTTCGGCGCACCGACCGCGTTCGGAGACGATCCCGACCGCGCGGTCCGTGCCGCATTCGCCGTCCGCGACTGGGCAGAGCTGGAGGATCTTCAGGTGCGGATCGCCGTCAACACGGGCGAGGCGATCGTCGGTCTGAACGCCCGACCGGAGCGCGGTGAGGCGATGGTGGCTGGAGATGTGGTGAACACCGCCGCACGCCTGCAGAGCGCCGCTCCCGTGGGAGCGGTGCTCGTCGGAGAGAAGACGTACTCGAGCACGCGCAACACCATCGAGTACCGACCCGCCCAGCCCATCAGGGCGAAGGGGAAGTCGGCTCCGGTGCTGGCCTGGCTCGCGCTCCGGCCGACGACGGGGGCGGGAGAGCGTCCGGTCACTCCCATCCCTCTTGTCGGGCGGGACCGGGAGCTCGCGACGCTGACCGGGATCTGGGAGCGGGTCGTCGAGGACGAAAGGGCGCACTTCGCCACGGTCTTCGGACCGTCGGGGATCGGGAAGTCGCGTCTCGCGCTCGAGTTCTGTGAGTTCGTCGCCGCCCAGGGCGGTCGTGTCGTACGCGGACGCTCCACACCGTACGGAGCGAGTAGTCCGTACGGTGCGTTCGGCCAGCAGGTCAAGCAGGTCGCGGCCATCTTCGACAGCGACGATCCAGGCGAGGCGAGCGCGAAGCTCACCGCCGGCGTGGCCCAGTTCGCCGGGCCAACAGCCGCCGAGGAGCACGCCCCGAACCTCGCAGCGCTCCTGGGACTCGAGGGTGACGCCGACCCCGCGGATAGAGAGACCCTCTTCTTCTCCGCGCGGGTCCTCGTGGAGTCGCTGGCACTCGAAACGCCGACGCTCCTCCTGTACGAGGACATCCACTGGGCCGATGCCGGGATGCTCGATCTCCTGGAGTCGTTCGCGACGCGCGTGCGCGACGTTCCGGTCCTCTTCGTGGCACTCGCAAGGCCGGAGCTCCGCACCGACCGACCCGGTTGGGGCGGAGGGCTTCCCGCCTACAACGCGCTGCCCCTGGAACCACTCTCCGAGGCGGCCGCCGAGGACCTAGCCGAACGGGCGCTCGCCCGCTTCGACGCCCCGGGTGATCGTCTTGCGGACGTCGTGCGCAGCGCCGAGGGCAATCCTCTCTTCATCGAGGAGCTCGCCGCCTCGCTCGCGGAGCGGGCCGACGTCGGCGGCACGGACCTCCCGACGAGCGTCCAGGCGATCGTCGCGGCCCGGCTCGATGCGCTGCCGTCGGCGGAGCGCGCCGTGCTGATCGACGCATCGGTCGCAGGACGCGTCTTCTGGCGGGGAGCGCTTGCGCGGATGGCCGCGCGCGACGATCTCTCTAACCTTCTCGGCCTCCTCGAGGAACGCGACCTCGTACGCCGCGAGGCCGTCTCACGCATCCAGGGCGACCAGCAATTCGCCTTCAAGCACGCGCTCATCCAGGAGGTCGCCTACCTCAGGCTTCCTCGCGCTGCGCGGCGCGAGCGCCACGCCGCAGTCGCCGCCTTTCTCGAGGAGACGACGGGCGACTCGGGCCAGTCCACCGAGGCCATCGCGGAGCACTGGCGCGAGGCAGGCGAGAACGACCGCGCTGTGGGCTGCCTGCTCGTCGCGGCGGACAAGGCGGCACGCGGCTGGGCGAAGGGACACGCGGTGACGCTGTACTCCGCCGCGCTCAGACTCCTATCCGAGGACGATCCGCGTCGGCGCACGGTCCAGCTTCGACAAGCGGTAACCGCGCAGGCGTTCACGCACCTCGTCCAGGAGGACGTCGAGCGGCCGCTCAGCTAGAGGGATCGTCGATCAGCGGGAAGTCCGCCGGCGATACATCCCCTGCGATCTCGTAGATCTCCTGGATGGAGTGGTCGCCGAGCAGGCCGGCGTGGTCCCGGACCATCTGCTCGCTGGGAGCGGCGTACACGCAGTACGACTTCGGCGTGCCGTTCTCGTCGATGACGACGTGACTGTGCTCCCACACGATCTCGGGGAAGCGGTGGTGTCCGATCGCCTTCGAGCGGGTCGCGACCTCGGGGAGCTGGTCGGCCGTCACGGTGTACGTGCGTTCGATCAGGAAGCGTGGCATACGTCGATCCTACCCTCGTCCTCTCTCTCCGATATCGGCGGAACTACCTATCTTCGAGCGCCGCGATGCCCAGGTTCAGGCGGACTCTTCGGCGAGTTCGTCGAGGTCGTCGGCTGCCGCCGCGGCGCCGCTCGTGACGAGCGTGGGCTTCTGGCCGCGCGAGATCGTCTCCTTCGTCAGCACGCACTTCGTGACGTCCGTGCGCGACGGGAGCTCGAACATGACGTCGAGGAGCGCGAGCTCGATGATCGAGCGCAGGCCTCGGGCGCCCGTCTCGCGCGCGAGCGCGTGGTCGGCGATCTCCCAGAGCGCGTCCTCGGTGAACACGAGCTCGATCTGGTCGTAGCCGAAGAAGCGCTGGTACTGCCGCACGAGCGCGTTCTTCGGCTCGGTCAGGATCTCGACGAGGTTGTCCCGTGTCAGCTGGTGTACCGCGGAGACGACGGGAAGGCGGCCGACGAACTCGGGGATGAGCCCGAAGGTGATGAGGTCCTCGGGCATGACCTCGCTCAGCAGCTCCGAGCTCTCGGCCGCGTTGCGCGAGCGTACGTCTGCCGAGAATCCGACCGTGTTCTTGCCGATCCGACGCTCGATGATCTTGTCGAGCCCGGCGAACGCACCGCCGCAGATGAAGAGGATGTTCGTCGTGTCGATCGAGAGGAACTCCTGGTGCGGGTGCTTACGCCCGCCCTGCGGCGGCACCGAGGCGACCGTGCCCTCGAGGATCTTGAGGAGCGCCTGCTGGACACCCTCGCCCGAGACGTCGCGCGTGATCGACGGGTTGTCCGCCTTGCGCGCGATCTTGTCGACCTCGTCGATGTAGATGATCCCGGTCTCCGCCTTCTTGATGTCGAAGTCGGCCGCCTGGATCAGCTTCAGGAGGATGTTCTCGACATCCTCACCGACGTAGCCGGCCTCGGTCAGGGCTGTCGCGTCGGCGATCGCGAACGGGACGTTCAGGATGCGCGCGAGCGTCTGCGCGAGGAGTGTCTTGCCGCAGCCGGTCGGGCCGAGGAGCAGGATGTTCGACTTCTGGAGCTCGACCTCCGCGTCCTCCATGCCCATTCGCACGCGCTTGTAGTGGTTGTAGACCGCAACGGCGAGCGTGCGCTTCGACTCTTCCTGCGAGACGACGTAGTCGTTCAGGACGGCGTAGATGTCGAGTGGCTTCGGGAGATTGTCGAGGTCGAGCTGCGCGGGAGTGGTGAGCTCCTCGTCGATGATCTCGTTGCAGAGATCGATGCACTCGTCGCAGATGTAGACGCCGGGACCAGCGATCAATTTCTTGACCTGCCGCTGAGACTTCCCGCAGAAGCTGCAAAGCAGCTGCTCGTTGCCCTCGCTCGCCCGAGCCACGTGTCTCCTTTTACTCCGTTTTCACCGTCGATGGAAGGGGAGCCCGCTACGAGCGGTGCTCGATGACCCGGTCGATGATCCCGTAATCCTTCGCCTCGGAGGCCGTCATGTAGTAGTCGCGGTCCATGTCCTTGGCGATCTTCTCGATCGTCTGGCCGGTGTCCTTGGACATGATCTCCTCCATTAGCCGCTTGATGCTGATTACCTCCCGGGCGTAGATCTCGATGTCGGTCGGCTGCCCCGAGAAGCCGCCCGAGCCCTGGTGGATGAGGATCTTCGAGTGCGGCAGAGCGCTGCGCTTTCCCTTCGTGCCCCCGGCGAGGACGACGGCGCCCATGGACATCGCCATGCCCACGCAGATCGTCTGCACGTCGGGCTTGATGAACTGCATGGTGTCGTAGATCGCGAGCCCCGCGTACACGACGCCGCCCGGCGAGTTGACGTAGATGGAGATGTCCTTGTCCGGGTCCTCGGATTCGAGATGGAGGAGCTGCGCGACGATGAGGTTCGCGATCTGGTCGTCGATCGGCGTGCCGAGGAAGATGATCCGCTCGTTGAGCAGGCGCGAGTAGATGTCGAACGAGCGCTCGCCGCGCGAGGTTTGCTCGATCACCATCGGAATCAGGGGGCTCATCGATCTCTCCTCGATCGATGAGCGGGGAGGGGTGTGGGGAACCGGGAGGTTCCCTGCGCCTTCGAAAGGAAGGGGGCACGTGGGGGAAACATGGTTTCCCCCACGACCGCGAGGCTCTTTCGAGCGGTGCTCATGCACTCTCCTTGCTGCCGGGGGTCCACAACTTCGTCTCCCCTTCCGGCTTTTCCTTGTCGGGTGTCCAGAGCTTGTCCCGGGCTTCCGCCAGGTCGGGGGCGATGGGCTTCACGTCGGAGACGAGCCGGTCGAGCGCGGCGCGGAGCCGAAGATCCTCACGGATCGACTCCTGCTGCCCGTGCGCCCACACATCCTCGATGACGCCTTCCGCATCCGCTTCGCCGGAGGCGGCGGCCTCCTCGCGGATGTACGCCTTGACGTCGTCGTCGGAGATCTCGATGCCGGCCTTGTCGGCGAGCGCTTCGAGTGCGAGCTCGCGCGCGACCGAGACTGCTGCCTCCAGCACCATCTGCCGCTCGAGCTCCTGCGCGCCCCCGCCGCTCGCGGCGAGGTAGGTCTCGAGTGAGACACCGCGTCGCTCGAGCGAGCGCGCGAAGCCGGTGAGGAGATCCGCCGCGCGCGTGCGGACGAGCGGGAGCGCAGGCTGCACGGCCGACGCGCGCACGAGCTCGTCCACCGCGGAGATCCGGAACGCCGCATCGATCTCGGCGTCGAGCTGCTCGCGCAGCATGCCCTCGATGCTCGCCCTCAGCTCGGCGATCGAGTCGAACTCGCTCGCCGAGCGCGCGAGCTCGTCGTCGACCTCGGGCAGGATCTTCTGCTGCACCTCGCGCACGGTGATCTCGACCGTCGAGCTCGACCCGTCCGCGAGCGGGAAGTCGATCTGCTTCGTCTCGCCGGCGGTGGCTCCGATCAGGGCCGACTCGATCTCGGGAGCGAGCCGGCCTCCACCGAGCTCGACGATCGTGTCCGTCTGAGTCTCGCCGTCCGCGTCGACGAGGTCCACGAGGAGCGTGTCGCTGGGCTGGGCGGAGCGCTCGCCGGCCGGGGCGAGCTCGGCCACCGAGTCGCGCAGAGCCTCGATCTCGGCGTCGACCGCCTCCTGCGGCACGTCCACCTCTGCGCGGGGAACCTCGAGCGTCGTCCAGTCGGCGAGCTCGGGGAGCGCCTGCACGTCGACAGTCGCGCTGAAGCTCCAGGCGTCGTCGGCGCTCGCGGGAAGCTCGAACTCGTACTGCGGGTCGGACACGGGCCGGACGCGGCTGCGCGACGCGGCGCTCAAGAACCACCCGCCGATGTGGCTGTCCACCGCCTCGGCGTAGATCCGCTCCTTCCCGAGCCGCGACACGAGGACCTGCGTCGGGATCTTCCCCTTGCGGAATCCCGGGATCTTGACGCTCTCGGAGAGGTCCGACATCGCGTGCTCGACGGCGTGCTTCACCTGATCCGGGGTCACGTCGACCGTGAGCCGAACACGATTCTCTCCAACGCTCTCGACCGCAGTGGGCATTGGGCCATTCAACCAGCCCCGAGTAGGGTCAGGCCCGTGGAGCGGTACGACGTCGTCGTCGTCGGAGTCGGCGGGATGGGGAGCGCCGCGCTGTATCACCTCGCCCGCCGCGGGAAGCGCGTCCTCGGCCTCGAGCGCTTCGACCTGCTCCACGAGCGCGGCTCGTCGCACGGCCTCACGCGGATCATCCGTCTCGCCTACTTCGAGCACCCGGACTACGTGCCGCTCCTGCGCCGTGCCTACGACTTGTGGCGCGACCTCGAAGCGGAGGCGGGCGGCGAGCAGCTCCTCCATGTCACCGGGATCGTGGAAGGCGGCGAGCGGATCCTCGAAGGCGTGCTCCGCTCTTGCGCCGAGCACGGCCTCGCGCACGAGGTCCTGACGGGCGCGGAAGTGGCACGCAAGTTTCCGGCCTACTCGCTTCCGGCGGACATGGACGTCGTGCTCCAGCCGGAGGGCGGCTTCGTGACGCCGGAGCGGTGCATCGTGGCGCACGTCGCAGGAGCGCTGGCGCGTGGGGCGACTCTCCGCGCGCGCGAGCGCGTACTGGAGTGGAGCGAGACCGGTAACGGTGTGCGCGTGCGAACGGATCGCGGCGAGGTCGAGGCCGAGCGCCTCGTCCTCACGGCGGGCGCGTGGTCACAGGAGGTCGCGCGCCTCCCAGCCGGGATGGTGCGAGGCGTCCGCCAGTCGCTCGCCTGGCTGCAGCCGTCGTCGCCGGAGCTGTTCCAGCCCGACCGCATGCCCGTGTTCAACCTCGCCCTGGACGGCGAGCACTTCTACGGATTCCCGGCCCACGGCATCCCGGGGTTCAAGCTCGGCCGCTACGACCACTTCGGATCCGGCGGCGACCCGGACGGCATCGACCGCGAGCCGACCCTCGAGGACGAGGCGCCGCTCCGCGCCTTCGCCGAGCGCTACTTCCCCGACGGCGCGGGCGCGACGATCGCGCTCAAGACCTGCCTCTTCGAGCCGTCCCCCGATGAGCACTTCCTCATCGACCGGCACCCCGACACCGCGGCGGCGGTAGTCGGCGCCGGCTTCTCCGGGCACGGCTACAAGTTCTGCTCGGTCGTCGGAGAGATCCTCGCCGACCTCGCGCTCGACGGCGGAACGCGGCACGACATCGGGCTCTTCCGCCTCGACCGCTTCTGAGCGACCTATCCTTCGCAGCGCGGGCGTGGTGGAACGGCAGACACGCCGGCTTTAGGAGCCGGTGCTCGAGAGAGCTTGAGGGTTCGAGTCCCTCCGCCCGCATCGCAGGGGCGAGGCTTGGCCTCGCCCTAATAGCGTCCGAAGAGCAGCACGAATGTCTCGCGCATGCTCTCCGCGACGAGCCCGACGAGGGCCACGATCGCAAGCAGCGCTGCGGCGCCGAACACGTCACCCGTCGCGGACAGCACGAGCAAGGCGCCGAAGCTGCCGAGCACGAGGAACGCGGTCGAGAGAGGCCGTCGGGTGTACGTGCCGAGCCCGAGCCCGACGAGGAACGCGGCGCCGAACACCACGATTCCGAGTGCCATGGCGCGAGGGTAGGACCAGGACCGGACGGACTGGACCCGTTTCCGGGTCAAAAGCTCAAGAACCGGTCGTCACAAACCGATTCTGGTCGAGATGCCCCACAAGCGCTGGGTTTACACGACGCGCGCGGCTGCGGCCGCGGGCCTCGCCGCGTTCGCGGCCTACATACTGCTCGCGCCGCCCGAGGACGCGTTCTTCACGCTCTTCAACACGTGGGTCTACATCGGGCTCTTCGTCCTCGCCTGCGTGATCGCTGCGTCGCACGCGTACCTCGTCGAGCGTGAGCGGCCCGCCTGGACCGTCATCTCGATCGCGATGGCCTGCTGGATCTTCGGCGAAGTCTGGTACGCCGCCTTCGAGCCGGAGACGTATCCGTCGATCGCGGACCTCGGCTACATCGCGTTCTACCCGCTCCTGTACGTCGGCATCGTCCTCCTGCTCCGTTCGCGCGCTCGGACGATCGGGGACATGCTCTGGCTCGACGGCACGACGGCCGCGCTCGCCGCAGGCGCGTTCGGCGCCGCCGTGATCTTCGAGCTCGTCGCCGACGTCACGCAGGGCTCGACCTCCGTCGTGGTGACGAACCTCTCGTACCCGCTCGGGGACGTGCTGCTCCTCTCGGCCGTCTTCGGCGTCTTCTCGCTCACCGGCTGGCGCCCGGGGCTGCGCTGGCTGCTCCTCGGGCTCGGAGTGCTTTCGACCGCGCTCGCCGACATCGTCTACCTCTTCCAGTCCGCGGAAGGAACCTACGTCGAGGGCACCTGGATCGACATCCTCTGGCCCGCGGCACTCCTCCTGATCGCGGCGTCTGCGTGGGTGAACGACCGCACGCGCGCCGGGCTCCACGTGGAGGGACGCCCGCTGCTCGCCGTTCCGACGGTCTGCGCGCTGATTGCGACGGGCATTCTCGTCTACGACCACTTCGTGCGCCTCAACATCCTGGCGATCGTGCTCGCCACGGCCACGCTCGCGCTGGTCGTCGTCCGGCTGGCGATGACGTTCCGCGAGAACCGCCGCCTCTTCGAGCTCACGCATCGGGAAGCGACCACGGATGCGCTGACGGGGCTCGGCAATCGTCGCCAGCTGCTCACCGACCTCGAGCGCCGTCTGCGCTCCGACTCCATGCGGCCGACACTCCTCATGCTGTTCGACCTCGACGGATTCAAGAGCTACAACGACACGTTCGGCCACCCGGCCGGCGACGCGCTGCTCACGCGCCTCGGCGAGAAACTCGCGGCCGTACCGGGCGCCGAAGGTGCCGCTTATCGGCTCGGCGGGGACGAGTTCTGCCTCCTCGCGACGGTCGCGGACGGTGAGGCCGAGCCGCTCATCGACCGCGCGTGCGCCGCGCTCTCCGAGCAGGGCGAAGGGTTCGAGATCGAGACGTCGTTCGGCGCCATCATGCTCCCGGACGAGGCGTCCGACGCGACTCACGCGCTGCAGACCGCCGATGAGCGGCTCTATGCGCAGAAGTACTCGCGCCGGGGCGAGAGCGACAGGACGATGGCGGCGCTGCTCGAAGCGCTCCTGGTGCGCGACCCGGCCGTTCGGGAGCACCTCGTCGGCGTCGGCTCGCTCGCAGCGGAGGTCGGGCGGATGCTCGGACTCCGCCGAGACGAGCTCGAGGAGCTCGACCGAGCCGCCCAGCTCCACGACCTCGGCAAGCTCGCGGTGCCGGACGAGATCCTCTCGAAGCCCGGACCGCTCGACGAACGCGAGTGGGCGTTCGTCCGGCAGCACACCATCGTCGGCGAGCGGATCCTGCGCGCGTCGCCGGCGCTGCGCAGCATCGCAACCGTCGTGCGCGCCTCGCACGAGAACTGGGACGGCAGCGGGTATCCCGACGGGCTCGCCGGCGAGGACATTCCACTCGCATCGCGGATCATTCGGGCCTGCAACGCATTCGTCGCCATGACCTCGCAGCGTCCGTATCGAGAGGCGATGGAGGTCGAGGACGCGATGAACGAGCTCACGCGCTGCGCAGGCACCGACTTCGACCCGACCGTCGCACGCGTTCTCGTCGCCCGCGTACGCGACGAGCAGGAAGCCGAACGAGCCGCATAGCCGAGCGCGGGCATACTTGCCCGAGCCCGGCCCCGTAGCTCAGTGGATAGAGCGGCAGACTTCGAATCTGCGGGCGGAGGTTCGACTCCTCCCGGGGCCATCCAGGATTCATGCCGGTTTGCGCCACACCAGGCACGCCAGACCCGCCTTTGGGGCCACGTAGGGGCCACAGAACGCCGCGGCTCGCCTGGGTCCTCTCGTCGACCGAGGTCCGACACGCGATGTCGGCGTGCCGTGACCCCTACTCATGAAGTAGGAGATCACCTCCCCTCGCGAAGCGTTCGGAGGTTGGTGCTTACTCGCGGGGGAAGTTGCGGCTACTGCGTCGCTCTTGCAAAGCGGTCGGGATAGCTCGCGAAATGACCAGCACACGGCAACGAGCAGAAGTAGTACACCGTCCCGTCGTAAGTGAGCCGTCCAGCTGCGCGGTCAGGATCGACGGCCATCCGGCAGACCGGGTCGATCGGCAGCTCGTCGGCTCCCACGTCGCTGGCCCGCAGCGCCGCGAAGATCTCGACCGGCTCGGCAACGTTGCGGAGGTCGTGCTTGCCACGCGACTCGAACACGACGCCGTCAAGGTCGGGGACGAGCACCGCCGTCTGCCCGGTCATCAAGACCTCGCCCCCGGCCGCCAGCGAGGAGACACGTGCGGCGACGTTCACCGTCGCACCGAAATAGTCCCCTTCCCGTTCGACGGCGATTCCATGATGGAGGCCGACTCGCACGCCAAACATGCCGTTCTCGCGAAGCATGTTTCGGGTCATGCGGAGCCCGAGGAGAATCGCGTCGCCGGGATCGGGGACTCGCAGCATCACTGCATCACCGATCGACTTGATGCGTGTGCCACCAGCCGGTAATTCGTCATCCACGGCAGCGCAGAACGCGTCCACAAGCGCCACCGCCTGTTCGTCCCCGTGCGCCTCCGTCAACGCCGTGAATCCGGCGATGTCGGCGAATAGGAATGTTGCTGCCATGTCATTCATGGTCGCCCTACCGTAACGCCGTCAGCGCTCCCCACCCCCTCCGTTGCGGCCAGCGGGTGGGGCCTGGTCACGAGGGCCTGGGCGTGGGTTCGATGTTTTCTGGACAGACGCGGCGGGAACGTCGAGCGGTGGATGGCCGAGAGTCAGTTTCGTTCATCATGTCGATCGGTGCGCTAGAAGAAGCGTAAGGAGTCGTTGTGAGCGCAGCACCCGCTTCAACGAACGTCAGCCGCACAGCGCCAGACAAGAAGAGTCGAATCGGCCTCGTGGTATTTGGCTCGATCACCTTGGGCCTCGTCCTCGGCTTGATGCTCGTCCTCATCGTCTTCCCAGGCGGAGACGAATCACAGATCACCGGCGCTGCGCTGCTCGCGCTCGGGGCCGGATTCATGCTGCTCGCGCTTGCGTCGAGCCGCTTCACCGATCAGCCGCAGCGATGGGCGCTAGCACCGGGCGTCGCAGCGGCAGTCGTCGGGCTGGCGATACTGGTCTTCGCGCCAGGCAACCGCGTCCTTGGTCTTGCGGGCTGGGTCTGGCCGGTACTTCTTCTTGTCCTAGTCGGCTGGTCGTTCTGGGGCGCACGCCGTTCTCTCCACAACTGGTCACGTCGCGCACTGCTCTACCCGGCGCTCTTCGTCCTTCTGCTCGTCGGGATCGGCGGTGCCTACGAGACCGTTGCGGAGGCGACCTCCAGCAACTCCGTACCGGCTGGTCGAACCCATCTCGTCAACGGGCACCGTTTGTACTTGAACTGTGTTGGTTCCGGAGCGCCGACAGTGGTGCTCTTCAACGGACTCGGGGAACGGACGCCGAGCTGGGCCTGGGTGCAGCGTGCGCTCTCATCGAAGACACGTGTCTGTGCGTTCGACCGGGCAGGGCAAGGATGGAGCGGTGCGGCGTCAGGTCGCCAGGACGGCCACGAGTTGGCCTCCGACCTGCATGGTCTGCTCAAGGCTGCGGACATCTCCGGGCCGTACGTGCTGGCCGGGCACTCGACCGGCGGCACCTACGCGCTCGTGTACGCCGCGCAGTACCCGCAGCAAGTCGCGGGGGTCGCCTTGGTCGACTCGGCCACGCCGTATCAGTTCGATCTCCCGGACTATCCGACGTTCTACTCGGTGTGGCGACGCGCCTCGGCGCTGCTGCCATCGCTTGCTCGCGCCGGATTTGGACGGCTCGTGCTCGATACGGGCTACGCGACGCTACCTCCCGACGCTCGTGACCAGTTACGAGCGTTCGCCTCGGAACCCCGGGAGCTGAGAGCCAACAACGCCGAGTTCGCCGAACTGCGCACGGTCTTCGATCAGGCGAAGGCGCTGACGAGCTTGGGCGGAAAACCGTTAGGTGTCGTCTCGGCTGATGTCGGGCAACAGGCCGGTTGGGCCGCAGCCCAAGCGAAGCTCGCACAGCTCTCGTCGAACAGCTTCCATCGAACGGCACGTGGCGCGACCCACGAAGCCCTACTCGAAGAGCAACGATTCGCAGCGATTACGAGTCGAGCGATCGCGGATGTCGTTGATGCTGCGAGGGCGCAACAGGAGTGAGAGACCTCGGTCGTTACATGCCAGGCGACGGGGCCTCCGAAAAGTTTCGGCATCGATTCGCCGGGAACGCCGGGTGAGGACAAGGGCCCAAAGCAGAGTGGAGAAAACAGCGGAGAACTACGAGGTCGTCGTAATCGGGGCCGGGCAGGCAGGGCTTGCGATGGGCTACTTCCTGTCGCGCCAGAAAGATCGCTTCCTGATCGTCGAGCGGGCCGGATCTGTTGGGTCAGCGTGGCGGGAACGTTGGGATTCGTTGACGCTCTTCACTTCCCGCCGGTACGACAGCCTTCCCGGACACGATTTTCCAGGTGATCCCGCCGGCTATCCGAGCAAGGACGAGGTCATCGGCTACCTGGAGGAGTACGCCCGCCGCTATGAGCTGCCGGTCAGCCTTAACACCAACGTTCGGCGGCTTGGTGTGGGTGAGTCGGGCGGATACGTCATCGAGACCGATCGAGGGACGATCGGCGCACACCAAGTTGTCGTCGCCACCGGGCCGTTTCAGCAGCCTTTCGTTCCAGCCGTCGCGACGCAACTCGAACCCGAGATCTATCAAGCTCACAGCGTCCAGTACCGAAGGCCCTCCGAAGTACCGGAGGGAACAATCCTCGTCGTCGGCGGGGGTAACACCGGTTTCCAGATCGCGGAAGAATTGTCCTCGACTCATGACCGCGTCGTTCTCGCGGTCGGTTCGCGGCAGATGCCCCTTCCCCAGAGAGTCCTTGGTCGCGACCTCTTCTGGTGGCTGACCAAGAGCCGCGTGATCAACAAGACCGTGGAGTCTCGGCTAGGTAGCCGCATGCAGCACAGAGACACACTGATCGGCTCCAGCCCTCGACGACTGAGCCGCCATGGCGTGACGCTCAAGCCTCGCGTCATTGACGCTGAGGGCAAGACCGTTCGATTCGAGGATGGGGCCGAACTGGACGTGGACGCCGTTATCTGGGCGACCGGCTACCGCCCCGACTACTCGTGGCTCGACGTGCCTGTGATCGACCCCGAAGGTCGTATTCGCCATCGACGCGGGTTGACCGACCTTCCCGGCTTGTACTTCCTCGGGTTGTACTGGCAGTGGACGCGAGGCTCCGCGCTTATCGGCTGGGTGAGAGACGACGCCGAGTACATCGCCCAGCAGATCGAGACCTACGCGCAGAAGTCGGTGACCGCGTTCGCCGTTGACGAGGGTAGTGAGATCGAGACGAATACTGCGAACGCGAGTAGGAGCACGGCAAGGCGTGGCTAGTCCGATGCGTCCACATCAGGCCATCGAAGGCAGGTTCCCCACAGCCACCAGGGGGTTGCCAGAAGCGCAACCGTCGGAGCGGCTCCAGCTCGTGCATGGAGACGACGTCACGCTTGAGATTGCTCCCGTGACGAAAGAGATAGGCGGCACGGTGGTTCGAATGCTCGCTTACAACGGCTCGGTTCCCGGCCCAACGCTCGTCGCACCACAGGACGCGACGATCACCGTCCATGTGATCAACCGAGGCGACCTTGACGCGACTGTGCACTGGCACGGACTGCGCCTTGAGAACCGTTACGACGGAACCCATGAGACGCAGTCTCCGATTCCTGTTGGGGAATCCTTCACCTACCAGATTGCCCTTCCCGATCCAGGCGTCTACTGGTACCACCCGCACATCCGCGAGGACTACGGCCAGGAGATGGGTCTCTACGGGAACATCCTCGTTGTCCCGTCCGATCCCGACTACTGGCCACAGGCCGATCGGGAGCTACTCCTCACCCTCGACGACGTACTCATCGAGGACGGCGCCATCGCGACGTTCAGCCCTTCCGAGACGACCTATGTGGCGATGGGCCGCTTCGGCAATGTCATGCTCATCTCCGGAGAGGCTGACCTCTCGCTGACGGCCGATCGCGGCGAGGTTGTCCGCCTGTTCCTGACTAACACGGCGAACACTCGGGTGTTCAACGTGACGCTTCCTGGCGCTCGCATGAAGCTCGTCGGTGCCGACAGCGGGCACTACGAACGCGAGGAGTACGTGGACGAGGTGCTCATCGCTCCATCAGAGCGGGTCGTAGTCGATGCGCTCTTCGATCGGCCGGGCGAGTTGGCGCTCGTCCATCGCACTCCCGACCGCGAGTATCGGCTCGCTCGGATCACGGTGGGCGAAGAAGCCAAGGAGCCAACGTCTGCCGATGCCTTCGGGGCGCTGCGAACCAACGCCGACATGGTCGCCGAACGTGAACGTGTCGCATCGCAACTCGACAGTGCCCCAGACAAGACTCTCGTATTCGTCGCGGAGATGGACATGGGCGAACCTGAGGGGCCAGTCGTCTACGCATGCCCGATGCACCCCGAGGTCGTGAGTGACGAGCCTGGCTCATGCCCGAAGTGTGGGATGAAGCTTCTTGCGATCGCGTCTCCGGCGGAGACGACGTACGTCTGCCCAATGCACCCCGACGTTACGAGCGATGCACCGGATCGGTGCCCGAAGTGCGGCATGAAGCTCGTGCCGAACCATCTCGTGTCAGACGGCGGAGAGGAGCACGGACATGAGCACCACGAAGACGGGCATGAGCATGGACACGAGCATCACGAAGGCAAGCATGAGCATGACTCCGCGCAAGGGATCGAGTGGGAAGACGACATGGTCGAGGTCAACCGAGTTACCACTCCCGCCAACATGCGCTGGAAGTTGGTTGACCGCTCAACGGGCGCGGAGAACGCGGCGATCGACTGGCGCTTCCGCGTAGGTGATCAAGTGAAGATCCGCCTCGTCAACGAGATGGACTCAGACCACCCGATGCCCCATCCCTTTCACATCCACGGAGCAGGGCGCTTCCTGATCCTCGCTCGCGACGACGTGCCGGAGCAGAACCTGGTCTGGAAGGACACCGTGCTCGTTCGCACCGGCGAGACGGTGGACATCCTCCTCGATGTCACGAACCCAGGACTCTGGATGGCGCATTGCCACATCGCCGAGCACCACGAGAGTGGGATGATGTTCAGCTTCCACGTGGACGACGCTCTCTAGGCGTCTCGCACCAGCCCAGTGCTCTGAGTGACTTACGCCCTCCCCCTCGCGGGGCGATGGGCGGTGGGGCTGCTTCCGGGGGGTTCTTAGTCTGAGATCGCGGAGATCGCTGTGGTCAGCATCGCAGCCTCAGCGTCCGCCTCCGGGAGGCGACCGCCTCGGATCTCGGTGCTGGCGGCGTGGACGATCGCCCGGAGCACTGCGAGATGCCAGACGACCGGGAGATCACGCCGGAAGACACGCTTCTTCTGGCCGCGTTGGATCAGTGGTTCCAGCTGGTCGAGCATGGGACGGTGACGCCGGTGAAGCTCCTCCGCTGACAGCCGGGCGATGTTGAGCGCGAGTAGGCCGTGGAATTGCCCGAGTTGCCGCCAAGTAGCGCGGAGCACTCGCTCCAGCGCCTCCACAGGCTCACCGCGCTGCGGCTCGGCACCTCTCATCGACTCGACCACCTGCGCGATGGCGTGCTCCATGACGGCGTCGACGAGAGCCGTACGTGTCGGAAAGTGGACATAGATGGTCGCTCTGACGACGCCTGCGCGGCGAGCGATCTCCGACATGCTGCTGTCAGGATCGCTCGCCAACGCTTCCAGTGCGGCGTCGAGGATGGCGGCGACGCTACGCTCGGCGTCGGCCCGTCGGCGCTTGCGCACGGACGCTTCGGCAGTTGTCGTCGGCTTCGCCATCTAGTGACTCGGCATCGCGCTGGGGTTCAGCCGGAGCTTCGGCACGAAGTGGCGTGCTCGCGGCAGCACGGCCAGTGCGACCAGGCTGGCGACACTCGCGAGGAGTCCGGCTGCGATGAACGCCTGCGCGATCCCTGACGCGGCCTGCGGGCCTGCGATCGCGCCGCTGCCAGCCGCGATCGTCGCGAAGATCGCGATTCCGATGGTGCCGCCGATCTCGTGGCCGGTCGAGTTGAGGCCGGAGATCATCCCGCTCTCCTCTTCGCGAGCGTCGGTCAGGATGGCGATCGAGACGGAGACGGCGGCAACGCCGAGTCCAAGTCCGGCGACAAGCATGCCCGGCAGCACGTCGCGGAGGTAGCTGCCGTCCTCGC
Organism: uncultured Gaiellaceae bacterium; assembly: GCA_963787855.1. Classification (GTDB taxonomy): domain Bacteria; phylum Actinomycetota; class Thermoleophilia; order Gaiellales; family Gaiellaceae; genus GMQP-bins7. The sequence goes on along the minus strand of CAWBER010000003.1, from coordinate 50,557 downwards.
CGACGTGGGCGAGCAACGTCATGCCGACCGCGGCGACCAGGAACGCTCCCGCGAGCGGAGCGCGGACGCCGTGCTTGCTGACGATGTGTCCGGCCGCATGAGCGCCGACCCCTGCAGCGAGCGCGAGCGGGATGAAGGCCAGCCCGGTCGAAAGCGGCCCCATCCCGAGCACGTTCTGCAAGTAGAGCGAGGTGAGCAGGAAGAGGCCGAACATTAGTCCGGTTGCGGCGAGCATCAGGACGACGCCGCCACCGACAGCGCGATCGGCGAGCCGATCGACACGGAGAAGCGGTGCGTCCGTGCGGCGTTCGAAGGCCGCGAAGGCAGCGAGTCCGGCAAGGCCGCCGAGTCCGACCAGGAGTGTCTGAGCGGAAGCCCAGCCTGCGCTTTCGCCCTGCGTGATCGCGAAGACGATCGCGCCGAGACTCGCCGTTGCGAGCAGAGCACCGCGGAGGTCGAGACCCTTCCAGCGCGGCTTCTCAGCGTCAGCCGGAATGACCTTGAGTGCAGCGATCGCGAGTGCGGCTGCTACGGGCAGGTTGACGTAGAAGATCATCCGCCAGTCCGCGAACTCGGTGAGAAGACCACCGACGAGCACGCCGATCGCCGCGCCCGCGCCCCCGACGGCACCCCAGGCAGCGAGAGCCTTCGCCCTCTGGGGGCCTTGGAAGGCGGACATGATGATCGCGAGGGCTGCGGGTGAGAGCATCGCTGCCCCGAGGCCCTGGCCTGCCCGTGCGGCGAAGAGCGCACCGGCTGTGCCAGCGATGGCTGAGGCGAACGAGGACGCAGTAAAGATGCCAAGGCCGGTCAGGAACATCCGCCGTCGCCCGATCAGGTCGGCGGCGCGGCCGCCCAGGAGGAGCAGACTCCCGAAGACCAGCGTGTAGCTCGTGATCGTCCAGCTGATGTCCGAGCCACTCAGGCCGAGATCACCGGCGAGGCTCGGCAGTGCGATGTTCACCGCCGTGATGTCGAGGATGACCATCAGCTGGGCGATGAGGAGCACGAACAGCAGCAAGCCGTTCTTCTTGCCAGTTGTTGCTTCGGGACTGTTGACCCCGTGGCGCTGGTGCAGGCCATGGGCTGTGCTTCCGTGGCGCATCTTGTCCTGCCTCTCTAAGTCGGACAACACTGTCTGGACTACTAAAGCAGACACTAGTGTCTGATGTCAAGGGGGGACGCGACTGAGGCACCTCCCCATCGCGAGGTGCTCGGACGGCGGGGGCTGTTTCGGGGTCTGCGCGAGCGGGGGACAGCAAGCCTCACGGCATATCGTTTCGGGCAGGCATGAGCGTTCCGGTTCCGAGCAACCGCGCTGACGCTACGCGCCGACCAGGCCGCCCATCTCGCTGGCTACCTAAGCGGCCTCATGGAGGCTCGGCGAACGCTGCCCGAGGGTGGTCGACACCTTGTCTCGATCATCAGCGGAGAGCCGAGCTTCCCACAGCAGCAGGCATTGGTTCAAGGGTTCTCAACCGGGGTGCGGCGCGCCCTTCCGGGCGTGGACATTCTCAGCGACTACTCGTTCCAGTACGACAACCAGGCGATCTGCGAGAGGATCGCTAACCGGCAGATCGACGTCGGCTCAGGCGTCGTCTTCGCCGCAGCAGGCGACTGCGCTCTGGGCGCGCTCTCGGCCGCTGCGATTCGCGGCGTGTGGGGCGTCGCGAGCAGCGAGGAACGCTCACATCTCGGCCCGCACGTTCTCGCGTCTGCGTCCAACCGCTTCGATCGCCTCGTCGATCTGAGTGTGAGCTGGTACCTAGAGGGACGGCTGCCGCCGGGTGGGGACGTTGAGCTCGGACTCGTCGACGACGCCGTCGCACTCGTCGGTATCAACCCCGACGTGCCTCCGGAGATCCGGGCCAAGGTCGCGCAAGAAGCTGCGCGTCTTCGAGCGCGTGAAGTGGCGCAGACCCCTGAGTGACGGCGCTCCACATCTCCCTCGCGTCCGCCTCCCCGTATGACAGCTGCCGGGGGCCACGGCGGGGCCACCAGACCCACCGAGATGGGCCGAGATGACGAAGGTCGACGATCAGGTAGAAACGCCTCGGGTAAGCGGGATGATCTCGGTTGGTCTCGGCCGTCTGGACTCGGGGCCCGAACGTCGAATCTGCCGGCGGAGGTTCGACTTCTCCCGGGACCACTCAGACTGCGGGGTCTTTCGGAACCCGTATGGGCGGCGAGCTCTCCGAGGGGGCAAAGCGAACGGGGAGCCGGCCTGCGCCGGCTCCCCATCTCGCAACCGGGCTCGCTCTCAGAAACCGCAGTTCGGGTTGGGAGCGTCGAGCTCGCCCCGGAAGGCGCCTCCCGTCGGCGCGATGATCACGCTCACGTCCTGTGCGGGCTGGCCGGACTCATTGCGGACCATGTGTCCGCGCGCGTCGTCGACGAACCCGTTCGGCGCCGACACTGTGTGCGGCGTGCAGGTCGGATCGTCGTATAGGTAGTACGTCAGCGTGCCCTGCGTCACCGTGATGAAAACCGGACCTGGATGGCTGTGCCACCCGGTATGCGATCCGATGAGATAGTCGTGCTTCCGAACGACGACGTCGACCGGTGATTTCGCCTTGACCTGGAAGTCGACCGGCGAGTCCGGTATCGACCTCACTTTGAAGTCCTCATAGGCGCCACGCGCGAGCAGGGTCGGCGTTACGCCCGAGGGCGGCGACGCCGCGGTGACGCCAACGAGCGCGGCAAACGTCACGAGCACCACGCCGAACACCGCGATGGTCAAGACATGGCGGTATCGCTTCACTTCTCCTCCTCCTTCAGGGTTGACTTCGCGCTGGTTCTTCACGACGAACCTCCTCTCGCCGCGCGCGATCCACGCACGCCGCTCTCCGTTGACACCCGAGACGGCTCGAGCTCTGACCGGAGAACCACGAGGAGCGCGTCCTCGACCGAGAAGGCGATTCCGTGGGCATCGCGCGCATGCCTGCGGATCTCCTCGACGAGCTCTGCTTCGTCGGTGGCGGTGACCTCGTAGCCGCATTCGCATCTCAGAACCTTGTCGTCGGGCATTGCGCCGCGGATACTTCGCGCGGCGGGCAAGAGGACGGCAAGCCGGTGGCAAGAGGCCGGCAAGGGAGCGAGGGTGGCCATGAGGGTGTCGCTGACGGACCGCGTTTCAATCGAGACCCACGGCGCCGTCGTCGACGAGCAGCGCTTTCCGGGACGTCAGGGTCGGCTCGTCTTCGCGTACCTCCTCGCCGAGCAGGCGCGTCCCGTTCCTCGCGGCGAGCTCGCGGAAGCGCTCTGGGGCGAAATGCCCCCGGCGACGTGGGAGAAAGCATTGTCGGTCCTCGTCAGCAAGCTCCGCGCGCTCCTGAACGAATGCGGTGTCGATGGCGCCGAGGCGTTGACGAGCGCCTTTGGCTGCTACCAGTTGCGGCTGCCAGCCGGGACCTGGATCGACGTCGACGCTGCCGACGAAGCTGCGACGGCCGCCGAGCGCTCGCTCGCCGCCGGAGAGTTCGAGCAGGCGCGCGCCGACGCGTCGATCGCAGAGTCGCTCGCACGGCGCACCTTCCTGCCGGGCGAGGAGGGTCGCTGGATCGAGGACAAGCGCGCGGACCTTCGAGAGACGCTCGTCCGAGCGCTCGACTGCCTAGCGGAGACGCATCGGCTCACGGGAGATCCGCGAGCCGCGGTTCGCACCGCGGAGGAGCTCGTCGAACTCGAGCCGTACCGAGAACGCGGGTACCGCCTGTTGATGGAGGCACAGTCGGCAGCCGGGAACGACGCGGAAGCGCTCCGTACGTACGAGCGCTGCCGTCGCCTGCTCGCCGACGAGCTCGGAACGTACCCCTCGTCGGAGACGGAGGCGATCTACCGCCGGCTGCTCGAGGAGCCGCTGACAGCGGCGGATACCGCGACCGTCCCCGCGTTGCCCGATTCGCGGCCCTCGCACGAGCCGCAACGAAAGAAGCGCAGGAGCCTCCTGCTGATCGCGGGAAGTCTCGTTCTCGCTGCCGGCGTCGCCATCGCCGCCGTCCGGCTGAGCGAAGGCCGGAGTGCCGAGCAGAAGATCGACACCCTCGGGTCAGCGCGGTGCTCAGCGCTCCACTACGAAGGCACCGGGTCTCCCGAACGCCTGATCGCCGTGAGCCTTCCGCTCGGGCCTGGCGGACGCGGGACGACGACCCCGATCGTCAACGCGATCACCATGCAGCTCGAGCGCCGAAAGTACACGGCCGGGGGTCATACGGTCGGCCTTCAATTCTGCGAGGAAGCCGGACCGCGCGACCCCATCTTCGACAAGCGTGTGTGCACCGCCAACGCGCGCATGTACGTCGGCAACCCGAGCGTGATCGGAGTCGTCGGACCGCATACGTCCGGCTGCACGTGGTTCTCGATCCCGATCCTCAACCGCGCCCCGGGCGGCCCCGTTCCGATCGTCAGCCCGTCTGCAACCGTCGTCGGGCTGACGCAGCCATTTCGATCGAGCAACCCCGACGCTCTCTACCCGAGCGGCCAGCGCAATTTCGCCCGCATCCTCCCGACCGACGATGTGCACGCGGCCGCTTCTGCGCTGGCCGCCCGCAGGCTCGGCGTCAGGCGCGTCTATGCGCTCGATTCCGGTAATCCGGACAGCGCGTGGTTCGTGGACGCCTTCGCCCGCGCAGCACGGAGGCTCGGCATCTCGGTCGTGGGCCGTGGCTCGTGGGATCTCGGGGGCGACTGCCCGCCGTGCGCCGGCGAGCTCAGTACCGCGAAGGTTGCGGCTGCAGCCGCGCAGGCGGGCGCCGACGGCGTCTTCCTCGGGATCGAGGATTATCCCACCACCGTCCGGCTCCTGTCCGTGCTTCGCGCGCGTCTCGGCCCAGACGTACAGCTACTGGCGCCGGAGTCCTTTGGTCCCGCGACGGCGCTGCTTGCCGGCGCCGCCGCAGAAGGGATGACGCTCACCCAGCCCGGCCCGCTCACCGCCGATCTTCCCCCGAGCGGGAAGCGATTCGTGGCATCGTTCACCGAGCGCTTCGGCGCGGAGCCGACTCGCTACGCCGTGTCCGCGGCCCAGGCGGTCGACCTCCTGCTCGACGCAATCGCCCGCTCGGACGGCTCGCGCGCTTCGGTGACGCGCAACCTCTTCGGGACGAGAGCCTCGGACAGGATCTTCCGCAACTTCTGGATCATGCCAACGGGGGACTCGACGCTCAACGCCGTTGCGGTCTATCGGATCAGCAAGGGCAAGCTGACGCCGTTCGAGACGGTGCTCGTTCCCGACGCTCTAGTGGCCACGGGCTGACTCCGCAGCGCCGCAGGTCCCGGATCGCCGTTCGGCGGGGCCACGCTGGGGCCACCAGACCCACCGAGATAGGCCGAGAACGAGGATGCGCTGATTCAGCCGAAACAGCTCAGACGAGCCAAACGATCTAGGTCGATCTCGGCTGATCTGGCTCTGGCGAGAACTTCGAATCTGCGGGCGGAGGTTCGACTCCTCCCGGGGCCATGCAGGATTCATGCCGGTTAGCGCGGCGGCCCGAGCGTTCAGGAGGTCATTGGGGCCACGCATAGGGATCCAAGTGATCGCGGAGTCTCAGCTCTCGCCGGCTTGATTCTCCCCTGCGGGCGCGCCGGCAAGCGCGGCCGCGAGCCGAGTACGCGAAGCAATGTCGAGCTTGCGGTAGACGCTCGACAGATGCACCTCGACTGTCTTGGTGGTCACGAAGAGGTCCTGGGCGATCTGGCGGTTCGTGCTCCCTTCCGCCGCCATCTGGGCGACGCGGCGCTCACTCGGCGTGAGCGACTCGACGCCGCTCAACGCGATCCGGCGCGGTCGCGCTCCCGTTGCAAGCAGCTCTGTCTCTGCGAGCTCTGCGAGCGGTACCGCACCGCAGACGGTGGCGAGCTCGAGCCCGCGGCGGAGCGGATCGCGCGACTCGGAGCGCTGGTTTGCCCGGCGCAGCGCGGCTCCGAGCTCGACCAGGGCCCTCGCGAGCTCGAGGCGAGCATCAGAGGGCTCGAGCACCGCGACAGCTTCGCGCAGGAACGCGAGCCCGTCCTCACCGCTCTCGGCGAGCCCGGCAGCGACCAGCGACCTCCCGAGCGTCCGCGGCGCGCCCCACTGCCGCGCGAGCGCAACTCCCTCGGCGGCATGACGACAGGCCTCGTCGCTCCGCCCGAGTCCGAGCAACGCGAGCGCGGCCTGCGACCGCCAGCCGGCGATCGCCGGATTGCGGACTTCGAGCTGCTCCGCTAACGCGCCGAGCGCAAGGAGGTCGTCGAGCGCACCCGCATGGTCGCCCTCCGCTAGCCGCATGCGTGAACGAGCGCCACGGAGAGTGAACGTTGTGGACGCCTGCTCGTTCGCGGGCGCCGCGAGTGGCTGGAGCAACTCGCGAGCGCGTGCCACTTCTCCGCGCTCGATCAGCGCGTGCACGAGAAACCCAATTGCGTGGGGCCGCGCGACCTCGAGATGATGCGAGTCGATCACGCCGAGACACAGCTCCGCATCCGCGATGGCATCCGCGAGCGAACCGCGGCGGAACGCCACGAGGGATCTGGAGCACGATGCAAAGCAGAACTGCGTGACCAGCCCTCGTTTTCGCGCGGCCTCCATCGCCTCGCTGCAATGACGGAATGCGGCATCGAGTTGATCTGCGCATTCGAGCGCCTGCACCGCGTAGAAGAACGCAGGATCGAAGTGCTCCCGCATCAGCATGCCGTCGGCCAGGGCCCGCTCAGCGAAGTCGACGGCCTCGGCCCTCGCGGTTCCCGCACGTGCGGAGTCGGACGCGAGGTTGGCGAGCGCGACCTCGTCACCGGGCCCGAGTTGCGCCGCTACGGCCCGCAGGCGTTCGAGGCGTTCTACCGCGAGTGGATAGAGGTCGGGCTCGAAGCGAGCGATTCCGATCAGCAGATTGTCGAGCTGCGTCCCGAGCTCGGGCTCTCGACCCGCAAGCTCCTCGATCGCACCGCGCAAGACCTCGACGGCCTCCCGCGCCAGCCCGGCGGAGAAGAGCGCGCTGCCCAGATCGAGCGTGATGCGAGCGCGCGCTCGCACTTCACTCGTCGCCGCTCTGGCAGCGGCGAGGTGCTCGGTGGCCTCGGCAGCTGCCATTCTGGCCTCGGTCCGGCCCAGTTCGTGGAGAACAGCCGCGGTTTCCTCATCGGAGCGCTCCTCGAGAGCTCGGCGAAGATAGGCGACAGCGCCCTCCGAAGCGCCGCGCGCGACTGCGTACCGGGCGGCGTCGCGCAGCATCCGTACCGCCCATGCATTTCCCGTGGGGGCGGTGAGGAGGAGCTGCGCGGCGATGGGTTCTGGCTCGGCTCCTGACTCGGCGAGCAGACGGGCGGCCTCGTTGTGTCCTCGATCCTTTTCGACGGCCGACAGTTCCGCGTAGACGGCTGCGCGAACGACGGGATGAACGAATGCGAGGGGAACGCGTCGATGCAGGACCTCGATTCGGCCCAGGTCGGCGGCCGCGTCGGACGCGGTCGCCTCGTCCAGCCCCGCGAGCGCGGCAGCGTGACGCAGTTCCGCGTCGTCGCCGAGGATCGCCACCGCCTCTGCGAGCTTTCTGGCCTCGGCCGATAGGTGGGAGAGGCGGAGCGAAACGGCTCGTGAGACCGCCTGTCCACCCAGGTCACGGAGGCGGGAAGCGTTGGCAGCCGTCGGATCAAGACCCTCGGCGGCGACCGCGTTCGCGAGCTCACGGACAAGCAACGGGTTCCCGCCGCTGGCCTCGTGAAGGGCCGACCGGAACGCCGGCTCGACGGCTGCCGCGAACGCGTGGCGCATCAACTCTCCCGTGGCATCCTCGCTGAGAGCACCAGGCCTCAGCACGGTCGCGAGTGAATCGGCCGTGATCCGCCCCAAGAGGGCGACGTCGGCACCGGGCTCGGCCGGCCGCAGCCCGACGACGACCAGTAGCGACAGGCCTTCGAGACGCGCCAGCAGATAGGCCAGCCAGCGAAGCGAGGACGGATCGCACCAGTGCAGGTCATCGATCGCGAGGAGAGCCGGGCGGCGAGCGGTGAGGTTCGCGGTCAGCCAGAAGAGCCCGTGCAGCATCGCTAGCGACGAATCCTCGTCCGGTTCGGCGCCGAGCCGGGTTGGGTCGAATATCGGAGATGCCAACCCCGCCGCGTCGGCGAGCAGATCGTCGCGCTCCTCGCGCGGTGCGGAGGCAAGGAGCGTCTCGAAGAGCTGGCGCACGACTCCGTACGAGAACTCGTGCTCGAGCTCGGAGCCGCGAGCGGCCAGCACCCGCATCCCGGATGCCTGCGCGCGCTTACGCGTCTCTGCCAGTAGGCGGGTCTTGCCGATTCCGGCCGGCCCCTCGATCGCCAGCAGCTTGCCCCCGGCCGGCGCGGCGGCGAGCAGCGCGTCGAGCGCGGCCAGCTCCGCCTCGCGCTCGAGCAGATCGGCCGCGTGAGCAGGCACGTCTCGCGCAGCCGCTGCCCTCGGCGGCGGAAACGCCTCAGGCAGTCCCTCGATGACCAGCTGGAACAGCCGCTCCGGGTGTTCGATGTCACGGAGCTGGACGAGCCCGAGCTCGCGTAGGCGAACGTCGGCAGGCAGGTCGGGCTCGACGAGATCGCACGTCGTGCCCGAGAGCAGAACCTGGCCTCCATGCGCGGATGTGCAGATGCGGGCCGCCCGGTGGACGGCAAAACCGCGGTAACTCTTGTCGACCACCGCAGCCTCGCCGGTGTGGATCCCGATACGGACGCGCACGGCGGCACCCTCCGGCCAGCGATGCTCAGCAAGCGCGCGTTGCGCGCCGGACGCCGCCCGCACCGCCTCGCCCGCGCTCCGGAAGGCGGCGAAGAAGCCGTCGCCGTGACTGTCCACCTCGATCCCCCCGGACGTCCGAAAGGCGTCGCGCAGCAGCCGGCGGTGTGCATCGAGCACTTCGCCGTACCGCGCCGCGCCGAGCGCCTTCGCGAGCCGCGTCGAGCCCTCGATGTCGGTGAACAGGAACGTGACCGTGCCGGTCGGGAGATCCATCGCGTCCTCGACGAGACAGTCAAACACCCTCGCAGGCATGCGGCAACCGACGCCCCCTGGCAAACACTAGGGATGTCTTTGGGGTAGCCCCACGACGCGAGGCAGCGTCCTCCTGGAGCACGCTCGACAGGTCAACAAGGAGGACCGAAATGCCCGAAGGACGCCACACCCACACCAGGTCGCACCGGCGCTTCCGGGAGCTCGCCTTCCGCGAGTCGGACGGCATCTCCGTCCGCCTCTACTGGGACTCCCGCGAGAACGAGGTCTTCGTCTCGGTCAGAGACGACCGAAACGGCGACGACTTCGTCCTCAACCCGCCGAAGCACGAAGCCCTTTCCGCCTTCCATCACCCCTACGCCGTCCGCGCCACCGAGCCCCGCTGGCCGGTGCTCATCCCGGCTTTCCAACTCATGGCCGACGAGGCGTCCTAGCCCTCGGCCGAAGAACGCGAAGGAGGAACAGCAATGTCTCGCACCAAGCACAGCAACCTGGCGGCCCGCATGGGTCGCTGGAGCGCCGCCCACTGGAAGACCGCCACCTTCGGCTGGCTGGCCTTCGTCGTCGTCGCCTTCGCGCTCGGCGGCATGGTCGGCACGAAGCTCATCGACGACTCGACGGCTGGGCCGGGCGAGTCCGGCCGCGCCGACAGGATCCTCGACGCCGGCTTCAAGCAGCCCGCCGGCGAGACGCGTCCTCATCCAGAGCAGCTCGCTCAGGACGAGCGATCCGGCGTTCACGGCCGCGATCGAGGACGTCGTCGAGGGAATCTCCGGCCTGGGAGCGGTTCAGAACGTCCGCTCGCCGCTCGCGCCCGGAAACGCCGGCCAGATCGCCAAGGACCGGCACGCCGCCCTCGTCGAGTTCGAGATCCGCGGCGACGCCGACGACGCGGTCGACAAGATCGGCCCAGTCCTCGAGCGCGTCGAGAAGGCGCAGGAGGCTCACCCGGAGCTCTTCATCGGCCAGTTCGGCGATGCAAGCGCGGTCGACGGGATCAACAAGGTCTTCGCCGAGGACTTGGAGAAGGCCGGTCTCTTCTCTCTCCCGATCACGCTCATCATCCTCGTGATCGCGTTCGGAGCGCTCGTGGCGGCGGGCATCCCGCTGCTGCTCGCGCTCACCGCCGTCATCGCGGCGTTCGGCCTGGTCGCGCTGCCCAGCCAGGTGATGCCGGTGGCAGAGGAAGCCGCCGCGATGGTGCTCCTGGTCGGGCTCGCGGTCGGCGTCGACTACTCGATGTTCTACTTGCGGCGGGAACGCGAGGAGCGTGCCGCCGGGCGCAGCGAGCGGGAGGCACTCGAAGTCGCCGCCGCCACCGCCGGCCGCTCGGTCCTCATCTCCGGCCTGACGGTGATGGTGGCGATGGCCGGCCTCTTCCTGACCGCAGACGCGACGTTCGCCTCGTTCGGCCTCGCGACGATCATCGTGGTCGGGCTGGCGATGGTCGGCTCGCTGACCGTCCTGCCGGCGCTGCTCTCGAGGCTCGGCGACAACGTCGACCGGGTGCACGTGCCGTTCGCCGGCCGCCTTCGCCGGGACGACGGTGAAGGCCGGATCTGGGGCGCGATCATCGACCGCGTGCTGCGTAGGCCGGTGCTCTCCGTCGTCCTTGCTGGGGGCCTGCTCGTGGCGCTCGCGCTGCCGGCGCTCCAGCTCAAGCTGGTCGCGCCTGGAGTGGAGACCTTCCCGCAGGACCTGGCCGTCGTCAAGACGTACAACCGGATGCAGCAAGCGTTTCCCGGCACGCCGCTTGCCTGCCAACGTCGTCGTCAAGGCGGAAGACGTCAACGCGCCGGCAGTTCGCGACGCGATCCAGCAGGCTCGAGCAGCGGGCGCTCGCGAGCGGCCGGATGCACGAGCCGATCACGGTCGCCGTCAACGCCGACGCGACGGTCGCGAACGTCACCGTCCCGGTCGAAGGGAACGGAACCGACGCGGCGTCGACTCGCGGCTCTCGAGGAGCTCCGCGAGGAGATCGTGCCCGAGACCGTGGGCGCGCTTCCGAACGCCGAGTACGCAGTCACGGGGGCGAGCGCGCAGTGGAAGGACAGCACCGACAAGATGAAGTCGGCTCTGCCGCTCGTGGTCGCGTTCGTGCTGCTGTTCGCGTTCGGGCTCATGCTGGTCGCCTTCCGCTCGATCGTGATCGCGGCCAAGGCGATCGTGCTCAACCTGCTCTCGGTGGCCGCGGCCTACGGCGTGCTGGTGATCGTCTTCCAGCACGGCTTCGCCAAGGACCTGCTCGGCTTCAGCTCGACGTCCGGGATCGACCCGGTCGTTCCGCTGCTGCTGTTCGTGATCCTGTTCGGCCTCTCGATGGACTACCACGTCCTCGTCCTCGGCCGGATCCGCGAGGTCTTCCACCGGGGCGCGACGATGGACGAAGCGATTGCGCACGGGATCAAGACCACGGCCGGCGTCGTCACCAGCGCGGCGGTCGTCATGGTCGGCGTCTTCGCGATCTTCGCGACGCTTTCGATGCTGATGTTCAAGCAGTTCGGCGTCGGGCTCGCGACGGCCGTACTGATCGACGCCACGATCGTCCGGGCCGTGCTCCTGCCCGCGTCGATGAAGCTGCTCGGCGACTGGAACTGGTACCTGCCCGCATGGCTCCAGTGGCTTCCGACCGTCGAGCGGTCTGAGACGAAGGCATCGCCCGAGATCAAGCCGGAGCCCGTCTCTGCCTAAGAACCCCGATTCGGTTCCCGGGCCTGTGTGCACAGGTCCGGGACCGACCTCAAGGAGGCATGTCATGACCGACTACGCCATCGAAGTCCACGGTCTTACGAAGCGATTCGGCGAGCGCACGGCGCTCGCTGATCTCGACCTCGCAGTTCCCCGTCGCAGCGCGTTCGGGTTCCTCGGCCCGAATGGCGCCGGCAAGACGACGCTCATTCGGCTGCTGCTCGGCCTCACGAGCCCGAGTGCAGGCTCGATGCGGCTCCTGGGCTCGCCGATCCCCGAGGCTAGGCAAGCGGCACTCGCACGCGTCGGCGCGATCGTGGAGGAGCCACGCTTCCACCGGTTCCTGACTGGCCGAGAGAACCTGGCGATCACCGCAGCTGCGCGCGGGCTGGAGGCGCAGGCACGGATCGACGGAGTACTCGACCGCGTCGGACTGTCCGACAGGGCGGACGATCGCGTGAAGAGCTACTCCCTCGGCATGCGCCAGCGGCTCGGCGTCGCCCGCGCACTGCTTGGAGATCCCGAGCTCCTGATCCTGGACGAGCCCACGAACGGGCTCGACCCGGCCGGGATTCACGAGTTCCGCGAGATGATCCGCGGGTTCGTCGAGGACGGCATGACCGTCCTCCTCTCGTCGCACCTCCTCGACGAGGTCGAGAAGGTCGCGGACTACGTCGCGATCGTCGACCGGGGGCGTGTCGTCCTGCAGGGCTCGATCGCGGACCTGCACGCGGAGAGCGAACACACGATTCTCGTGTCCACGAGCGACGAGTCGCAGGCCATGGCCGTGCTCGTCCTGGACGCCGTCGTCTGCGCGGCCGAGAGGACGCAGGACGGCATCCTCGTCACGCTGCGTCCTGGCCTGGACGCGGAGGCCGCCGCCGGAGAGATCACCCGTCGACTCGTGGAAGCGGGCGTCGATGTCCGCCGCGTCGAGCCGATTCGTGCGTCTCTCGAGCAGCGATTCCTGGAAATCACGACCCGATTGGGGGTAACACAATGAGCGTTGAATCCTTCGCCACGGCTGTTTCGCCCTCCCGCAGACGCAGGGAGAGAGGACCGAGACTCGTCGGCGCCGAGTTCCTGAAGTTGCGGAAGCGTCGCGGGCTCGTCCTCTCGAGCCTCGGTCTCACGGTCGTGCCGATGCTCGTCGGCTACACGGTCGTGGCGGTTCAACATGCGAGCGACCCGGACAGGCACGGCCCGGGAGGTGGGGTGGAGAACTTCGTCCCGTCGATCGGGCTGCTCAGCGGGCTCGTGGCCATCGTCGCGATTCTCATAGGCGTCACCGCGGGCACGGGGGATCTCCGAGCCGGTGTGTTTCGCGAGCTCGTGATCACGGGGCGCTCGCGACTCTCGCTGTTCGCGGCGCGAATACCGGGCGGACTTGCGCTGCTCCTCCCGCTCGCGGCCGCTGGGTTCGTAACTGCGGCAGTGGCCTCGATCGTCCTCGCGGGTGGCGAGCCGACGCCGGGGTTCCGCCTGCTTGTGCTCACCGGTGCGTGGATCGGGCTCGCGGCGACGCTCACGTTCGTGCTCGCACTCGGGGTCTCGTCCGTGGTCGGCTCCACTGGGCCGTCGGTCGGCATCCTGCTCGGCTGGCAGCTGCTTCTAGGCCCGCTCCTGCTCGGCATCGACAGCCTCGGGTTCGTCCGCGATCTGCTCCCCGGCGCCGGTGTCACGGCGATCGCTCCCGAGGCCCTCGAGGTCCAGTCGGCACTTTCGATGGCCCCTGCTGCGATCGCTGCGAACATCGCGCTCTGGACGCTCGTGCCCCTCGCCGCCGGTGCCTGGCGCACGAACACGCGGGACGCCTAAGGGGGAGATGATGCCGAGACGACAACCGTGGCCAGCCTCCGTGCAGTGGGTGTGGCGCTCGTAGGCGGCCTCCTCCTCGCCTCCGGCCTGACGGCGGCGGAGCCGAATGGCTCGCCGCCGCCAGGCGCGACGGTCTTCCCGAGGGAGACAGACCTGGTCCCGTCGTGTCGTCACCCTGTGGCCCATAACGCGAAGCGCAATCCCGAAGCAGTGAACGCTGGGTGCAGCGGCGGCTGCCGCCGGATGAGTGGCTGCTCGAGGCGTGCCTCAGGGAGGCCAACCGCGCTTGCGGTCGCGCCGTGGCACTTCCAGACAGGATCGGCGCTACCAGGAGACAGATGTCTCGGAAGAGGCTTCGCCGCGCGAGATGATCTCGTAGACGTTCCCGTCCGGGCCACGAAAGTGACACCAGGCGCTCGCGCCCGCGTGTTCGACCGGAGTGAGGAACTCGATGCCGGCGGCTTCCATACGCTCACGAACGCTGGCGACATCGTCAACAACGAGCCCGACGACTGGGGCCAAACCGAAGAACCCGTGGTCGACATCCCCTTGTCCGTAGACGTGAACCTCGGTCCCGTCACCGAGCCGAAATCGGACCGACGTGCCGTCGACGTGGAACGAGTCGAGCCCCAGGAGATCGCGGTAGAGCGACACCATCTGCTCGAAGTGATCTGTCCGTACACCTAGCCAACCGAGACGTTCGACGCTCATGGGCTGACGCTAACAGGGCGCGCGTCTTGCGTACTTCGCATGCCCCTCAGGCCGTCATCTGGGGTCGCCGGTCATGTCAATGGGCGCGAACGGGAGGCCGCCAGGCGGCGCTCGAGCAGCCGGTATCGATCCGGCGACGGACGTCGTCGGCGAGACGATCCAGGAACTAGCGACCTTCAGCTGTCCTGGAGCGTCAGGCTCCGCTGACCGCTCCCGTCGGCGTTCATGACGTGAGCTTCGAGGCGCCCGTCGCGGTCGCTGACGAAAGCGATCCTCCGCCCGTCCGGGGACCAGGAGGGACTGCGGTCCTGCGCCGGGTTCCGGGTGAGGTTCCGCTTTCCGCTCCCGTCGGCGTTCATGACGTAGATATCCCTGTTTCCCGTTTCGTGTGCTGCGGAAAGCGATCTTTCGCCCGTCCGGAGACCACGCAGGTTCGGCGTCATTGCCTGCGTTGTGCGTCAGCTTGCGCTTTCCGCTCCCGTCGGCGTTCATGACGTAGATATCCGTGTTGCGACGCGTAGCACGGACGAGGCCCCGTGAGGCACCAGTCCGGTTTGGCCGCGAAGGCGATCCGCGTCCCGTCGGGCGACCAGACGGCAGTCAACGGGAAGTACGGGAGCCTCCGCGCTCCACTCCCGTCGGTCCTGACGACGTAGCGCCCGAAGTAGATCGTCCGTCCGTCCGGTGACCACACCGTCTGTTTCACCTGTCTCGGATACGTCCAGTTGCGCGTCAGGTTGCGCAGCTCGCTACCGTCGGCGTTCACAACATAGAGGTGGTGGCCGCGGCGGATCACATCGCGGCCGGGCATCTTGTAGCGGCGTGTGGCGGGGCGCAGGAACGCGATCCTCCGCCCGTCAGGTGACCAGGTAGGAGAGTCTAGCCCGTCAGGTGCCCAGGTAGGAGAGTCGTCGCTCGCTCGACTCCGCGTGATTTGCCGCTTCCCGCTCCCGTCGGCGTTCATGACGTAGATCTCAGACTGGCGGTCGCGGAGCCTCACGAAGGCGATCCTCCGTCCGTCGGGCGACCAGGCAGGGCGGACATCCTTCGCCGGGTGTTGCGTGAGGTTCCGAGGCGAGCTGCCGTCGGCGTCCATTGCGTAGACCTCGCCGTTGCCGTCGCGGAAGCTCACGAACACGATCGTGCGCCCGTCGTGCGACCAGGCAGGAGCCTGCACGTCGAGCGCGGTTGGCTTGCTTTGGATCAGGCTGAGGAGGCGTTCACCGATACCGAGCGCCGGCGTGGCGAGCAAGGCCGCACCCGCAACGATCGCCGCGGCGATGGCGACGACCGGCCAGCGCGAGGCCGACCGGGTGGGAGTTCCACTCCCTACCCCGGCGCGGTCGAGCACGTCGTCCCAGTTGGCGACGACCGTCGGGACGGGGAAGACCCGCTCGAACGAATCCGCAACGTCTAGCTCAACGTCTGTCATCGAACTGCCTCCTGATATGAGCGCCGCAGCGCAGCGTGCGCCGTGGCGAGCGTGGCCGAGACTGTTCCGACCTCGACTTCGAGCGCGACTGCGATCGACTGATAATCGAGATCCGCGAAGTAGCGGAGAAAGACCGCAAGGCGCTGGCGCTCGGGAAGGGCGGCGACCCAGGCGCGCACGGCGATGTCCTGCTCGGGAACGTGGTTCGTGGACGGAGTGGTCGCGCTCTCCGAGACCCTCTCGACCTCCGACGCACGGCTGCGTCGCAGTGCGAGAGCCTCGTTGATCACGATCCGCCACACCCACGTTTCGAGCGGCGCCTCGCCGTTGTAGCCCGTCCGCTTTCTAACTGCCTGCACGAACGCGTCCTGCACGGCGTCCCTCCCCGCTCCCTCGTCGCCGACGATCGCCGTGGCTGCACGAACGAAGCGGGGCAAGTCGGCTCGGTAGAGCGACTCCAGCGCTTCGACCGTGGCTCCACGCGCCGCCATCTCAGTCATTAGATGCGCCAGGCCGGGCGCTTTGTTTAGTCGCCCTGCGAGATTCTCGAAACCAGTCGTGTGGTTACTGAAGCATCATGTGCTCGTGTGGGGCAACACGAGCTTCCCCCACGCGTCTGACAGGACGTCGGTCGTGGAAAAATCTGAGGTCTAAGTCAAGGAGTTGGGATGAGCACCTCTCCTGATGACATGCACGGCACCGATCTCCTCGCGCACGAGATCAAGGAGGAGGCGGGCCGGCTCGTCCGTCATCCGGTGGAGGAAGTGAAGCGCCTCGAACACGTTGCCGAGGAGGGAGATAGTCCGGCAGCGATGCTCCTTCTCATCCTGGCTGTTACCGCTGTCATGGCCGTGATCTTGGCGGTAGTGATCTCCGTCGCGCTCGTCGTCTATTACCGGGGCTGAGTCGCTCGACGCGATACCGACCTACCGCATCGTCGACACGACTGCCGACGACCTCGGTCTGCTCGAGCACCCGGCGAATCTCCAGCTTGGTGATGTGGTCGTGACTCCCGATGGGCGCGAGGCGCTCGTCAATTCTCGGATCGAGTCAGGAAGGCCCTCTGACGGCGCTGCTCGAAGTGGCGCTCGCTGTACGACGCGGTCGGAGAGGCCCGCCGCGGCGACCCGGCGTGCGTCGACCTGCTCATCGAGAACGGGACGAACAAGTCGCCGAGGTCGTGCAGCGTCAGGTTCCCGCGTCCGTCACACCGATGAACCCCGCAGATGATCCGCGCGAGACCGTTCTGACTCTTAGTCACCGAGCCGTTGCGGATCGAGCCCAAGCGCGTCGGCTACCGCGGCGACAGAGTGCTCGTTGATCGGATCGAGTACGAGGATCGCCTCATCGGCTCCGGCGGCGCTGAGTTCGTTCAGGTGCTTGCGCAGTTCGCGTGACTCGACGGGTGGCGATCCTTCTTCGAGAGCTCGCTCACCGGTCCCTCCGTCGACCGATACGAGCACGCAGGCGCTCCGCTTGAAGTCACCCTCGATCCTTGAGCTCAGCGCAGCGAACCCCGATGGTGTGTTGCCGTACCACGAGTACCAACTGTTCCACCATTCGACGTGAGGCGACGCCGCCGCGAGCACCCGCGGCCCGGAACTACCGATCAGTAGGGGCACCCGGCGTCTTGGCGGCGGTAGGAGCAGAGCGTCATCGACGCGGTAGAAGCGCCCATCGAAGCTCACGCGCTCTCCGGCGAGCAGTCGCCGGATGATTGTGAACGCTTCCTCGTAACGCGCCACCTTGTTCTCGAACGCGATCCCGAACGCGCGAAACTCCGCTTCGTTCCAGCCTGTGCCCACACCAAGAGTGAACCGTCCTGCCGATATTTCGTCGATCGCCGCCGCCATCCGCGCGACGAGACCTGGCGGATGAAACGCGGTCGACGCGACAAGCGGCCCGAGTCGTATCCGTTCAGTCGACGCAGCCAACGCCGCCAGCACCGACCACGCGTCCCAAGGTCCCCGCTCCGGGCGACCGTCACCTCGATACAGCATGTGGTCGCCGATCCAGATGGAGTCGTAGCCGGACGCTTCCGCCGTTCGCGCAATCGCGCGCAGCTCCGGCCAGCGCACGTCGCGCTCGACCTCCGGCAGCTGGACCCCGACCCGCAGACGCCCGTCGATCAAGTCGGTGGCCTCGGCCGTCCGAGCACGAATCCAGTTCCGTCGAACCGAGTGCCAGTGACCGCACGACGCGGCGCGACCGTGGCCAACTCGCGAAGCAATTTCAGTTGATCGGACATGGGTGGAGCCTACGACGGGGTCAGACGAGATCCGGCATCAAGGGCGTCAACATCACGATAGGAATCAGTCTTGCTGTGCGCTCCTGGTAGCGAGCGTATCCAGGGTGAGTCCTCGTCACGACGGGCCAGAGCCTGTCGTGTTCCTCGGCGGTCGCGGCTCTCGTGATCACCCTCGAGGTCGTCCCACCGATCAGCACGCTTGCCCGAGGATCGCGCTGAAGGTTGAGCCACCAGGCGGGCGGCAGGTTTGAGCCACCGAAGGAGCCGATCACGACGAGGTCTGCGCCGTCGCGGAAGTACGTGAGCGCGGCCGTGCGGGGTTTGCCTGACCCGCGCCCGGTCGTCGTCAGGAGGAGCACCGGCATCCCGGCCACGCGGCCAAGGAGGCGGCCTCCGCTGGCACGGTAGATGCCGCCGTGCGCGCGCGACATGGCACGTATCAGGAAGCGGCGGAGTTGTTCGCGGGTGGTGGACATATCGGCGACACCTGACGACCTGGGCTATCCGGAGAGCGACCGGCGACCCCGCCAGCAGGCCCCACCGCCCGAGCACTTCGCGAGGGGGAGGTGGCGAGCTGGACGCGAGCTCCGCTGCGGCGGATGATCACACGGCGTGAGATCCGACCTCCCGACCGGCAGCGTCACCTTCCTCTTCACGGACGTTGAGGGATCGACGAGCCTTCTGCGCGAGCTCGGCGCAGAGGCATACGCGGACGCGCTGGCCGAGCATCGGCGCGTCGTCCGCGAGGCGTGCGCTGCCAAGGGCGGCGTCGAGGTCGACACCCAGGGGGACGCCTTCTTCTTCGCCTTCCCGGCAGCGCCGAGTTCGGCCGCCGCGGCGCAAGCGATCGCTGACGCACTCGAGCCAGGCCCGATCAGCTTGCGCATCGGCCTGCACACGGGCACTCCGCTCGTCACCGACGAGGGCTACGTGGGAGATGACGTGCACTTCGCGGCGCGTGTCGCAGCATCGGGCCACGGTGGTCAGGTCTTGCTCTCGCAATCAACCACCCGTGAGCTCGTCGACGGGCAGTCGCTTACCGACCTCGGGGAACACCGCCTGAAGGACATCGAGGGCGCGGTCTCCATCTATCAACTCGGCAACGAGGCCTTCCCTCCGCTCAAGACGATCTCGAATACGAACCTTCCCCGGCCAGCGAGCTCGTTCATCGGTCGCGAGCGCGAGCGGGAAGACGTTGTGCGTGAGCTCCGTGATGGAGCACGCCTCCTCACGCTCACTGGGCCAGGTGGCTCGGGGAAGACTCGCCTCGCTCTGGAGGCTGCGTCCGAGCTCGTCCCGGCGTACAAGGCGGGTGTGTTCTGGGTCGGGCTCGCGGCGCTCCGCGAGTCCTCGCTCGTGACGGAGACGATCTCGCAGACGCTCGGAGCGAAGGACGGCCTGGCCGCGCACATCGGGGAGCGGGAGATGCTTCTGCTGCTCGACAACCTGGAGCAGGTGATCGAGGCCGCGCCCGAGCTCGCGACCCTCCTCACCGCCTGTCCGAACCTGACCCTGCTTTGCACGAGCCGCGAGCTCCTCCGCGTCCGAGGCGAGGTGGAGTACGACGTGCCTCCACTCGCTTCGTCCGAAGCGGTGACGCTCTTCTGCGAGCGCTCTCGGCTTGAGCCCTCCGAGGAGATCGCCGAGCTCTGCGCCCGCCTCGACGACCTCCCGCTCGCGGTCGAGCTCGCCGCTGCCCGCACCAAGGCACTCTCGCCCGCGCACATCCTAGAGCGCCTCTCCCAACGACTCGACCTGTTGAAGGGCGGCAGGGATGCCGAGGCGCGACAGCAGACGCTCCGGGCAACGATCGCCTGGAGCTACGACCTCCTCTCCGAGGGAGAGCAGCCTGTCTTCCGAGCGCTCTCGGTCTTCGCCGGTGGCTGCAGGCTGGACGCGGCGGAGGAGGTCGCAGGAGCCGATCTGGACACGCTGCAGTCGCTCGTCGAGAAAAGCCTCCTCCGCTTCTCGAACGAGCGCTACTGGATGCTGGAGACGATCCGGGAGTATGCGGCCGAGCGGCTCCAGAATGAGTGCGAGGACAGCGAAATCCTCGAGAGACACACTCGCTGGTACCTAGGGCTCGCGAAGAGCGCCCACGGCGAGTTGCGTGGGCCTTCGCAAGGGGAGTGGTTCGCACTCCTCAACGCCGACTTGGAGAACCTCCGCAGCGCGACCCGCTGGGCCCAAGAGCATGACGAGCGCCTCGAGGTTGAGCTGGCCGGAGCGACTTGGTTCTTCCTCGCCATGCGCGGACTCCTCCGCGAGGCTCTCGGCTATCTCGTACATGCGATCGAGACCGCCGAGGAAGACCCCTCCCTCGACCGGGGCGAGCTCCTGTACGGGGCGTCGTTCGTATCGTCCAAGACGGGCGACTACGACGCTATGCAACGGTGGTCTGAGCAACGCCTCGAGCTCGCTCGCGCCCGCAAAGACACTTCCATGATCGCGATGTCGCTCGTCGGGCTCGCGCTGGCGGCTGACATGCAGGACGAGCGCAATCGCGCTCGGACGCTCTACCTCGAGGCGGCCGACCTTGCACGGGAATGTGGCGACACGCGGAGCCTGACGATCGTCGCCGCCAACCTCGGTGGGATGGCATTGGTAGACGGGGACACAGAGACGGCACGCACCCACTTGGAGCGCTCGCTCGAGCTGGTACGCGAGCGTTCAAACGCCCAAGGCGAGGCCGCCATCCTGTCCTACTTGGCTTTGGTCGCCCTCGTCGAGGGTGATACCGACGAGGCTAGAGCTCTCCTCGGCAGCTCCTTGCGCCTCGCGAGCAGCGTCGGAGACAGGGAGGCAATCTTCGGCTCCTTACTAGGACTGGCCGAGGTCGCGGCCCGAAGTGGGGGAACGCTCCACGCTGCGCGATTGCTTGGCGCGGCCGACGCGCTTCGCGAGGAGGTCGGGTACGGCCCCCCTGACCCGTTGGAGCGGGAACTGCGCACGCGGATCGCCAACCTCCTCGACGCGAACGACCCCGCACTGGTCGCGGCCCAGTCGGAAGGAAGCGCGATGACGCTCAACGAGGCGATCGAGCTCGCGCTGTCGCTCATCGACGGCCCGAAGACACCCGACGAGCGGCCCCGACGCGCTGACCGCATCGGAGGGGGTGGCGTGCGCTGAGCGGCTCCTGGCTTATGTGATGCGCGCCGGTCGCGGAGGATGCGCCATAGCTCATGGCGAGCGAGCAGCCTGACTCCGTCTGCCGGCGACTGCATATGCATGGCAATCCGCGGCGCGGGTACCGGAGTAGGTACACCTGACGATGTCCGACGGAAGAGAAGGGGGATTTCCGAATGACTCGACTCGTACTCGTGCTCGCCGGGATCGCAGCGATCGTGACCTCGGTCGCCGGCGCGCAGACCTTCCCGAACCGCATCGAGCTGCCGGACGGGTTCCAGCCCGAGGGAATCGCAATCGCGGGCGGGCAGTTCTACGTGGGCTCGATCCCGACCGGAAAGGTGTATCGAGGAAGCCTTCGGACCGGCCAGGGCGCAGAGCTCGTCACCGCGCCGGCAGGTCCCGCGGCGATCGGCATGAAGGTCGATCGCGGCCGGCTGTTCGTGGCCGGCGGTCCGACCGGCGACGCGTTCGTCTACAACGCGAGGACGGGTGCGCCCATCGCGTCGTACGACCTCCCGACGAGCGGTGACACCTTCGTCAACGACGTCGTGGTCACAAAGCGGGCAGCGTGGTTCACCGACTCGCAGCGAGCCGCGCTGTATCGGCTGCCGCTGGGCCCGGGCGGCCGTCCCGGCCCAGCCTCGTCGATCACCACGGTACTGCTCACCGGCGACTACGACCACGTCGACGGCAGCTTCAACGTGAACGGGATCGACGCCACGCCGAACGGGAAGACGCTCGTCATCGTGCAGTCGACGGGCGGCAACCTCTTCACGGTGACCGCAATGGGAACGACGCGCTCTATCGCGCTCGCCGGCAACGAGAGCGTCCCGAACGGCGACGGCATCCTGCTCGACGGCAAGACGCTCTACGTCGTGCAGAACCGCCTCAACGTCATCGCCAAGATTGCGTTGTCGCCGAACCTGCGAAGCGGCCGAGTGCTGCGCCGCATCTCGTCTCCCGACTTCGACGTGCCGACCACCGTCGCAGAGCTCGGCAGCAGGCTGTACGCGGTGAATGCGCGCTTCGGCACGACACCGACGCCGACGACCGACTACTCGGTCGTACAGGTGGGCAAGTAGGGCTCAGGTTGAGGCGATAGCTGGCGGGCGCGTGCTCGTCCGAGCATGCGCCCGCCACAGTCATCCGGCAGGCTCCCGAGGTGAGCGACGGGGTCAAGCACTGGGGCATTCGCTACCGAGCTCACAACGGCGTGCCCAGATGGGCCATCGTGGTGGCACCTTCGCAGTACGGCCCTCGGAGCCCGTCGCCGCCGTTGCCACTCGTGATCTCACCGCACGGCCGAGGCGTGCGGGCGCGGACGAACGCGAACCTGTGGCGAGGGCTTCCGGGGCAGGGTCACTTCGCCGTCGTCTGTCCCGGCGGGATGGGGAGGCGACTGCCGCTTCATTCCTGGGGCTGGGAGGGCCAGATCGACGACCTCGCCCGAATGCCTTCGATCCTGCGTGCCGCGCGCCCGTGGCTGCGCGTCGATCCGAGTCGGGTCTACGCGGTCGGTGGGAGCATGGGCGGACAGGAGACACTGCTTCTCGTCGGTCGACGTCCGCAGCTCCTCGCGGGTGCCGTTGCCTTCGATTCGGTCACCGACTTCTTCCGTCGCTATGCGGACTTTGCCGCCCTCGGTCGCAAGGGGACGATGCTGCAGGGTCTCGCTCGTGTCGAGGTCGGAGGTACGCCGGCGAGCAACCCTCGCGCCTACCACCAGCGCAGCCCCCAGCACTGGGCCGCCGAGATCGCGCGATCGGGAGTCCCGCTGCAGATCTGGTGGAGCGACGCCGACGAGATCGTCACGGGTCAGGAGAACCAATCCGGCCGCTTCTTCAAGACGCTGCGCGAGCTCGACCCCCGGGCGCCGCTCGAGAGGGTGACCGGCTCGTGGAGCCACACCGCCGAGAGCTATCGGCGCCTCCAACTCCCGGGTGCCGCGCGCTGGCTCGGCCTCGTTCCCGACGTCTGAGGCCGGCTACACGCCGTTTGCGATCGTGACGGGCACGCTTGCGTCCGCGACGTTCCCGGCCACGTCCCATGCGCGGACACGGACGTCGTAGCGTCCGTCGCGGAGTCGAGTCGTGTCCCAGAATCGCGGAAAGAGGCGAAACCAGTACACGCCGTCGCACCGGATCGTCGCGTGGCGCGTCATGCAGCCTCCGGCCGGGAGGTTCTGCTCGGTGCCCGGCGCGAAATGGCGGTCGGCCGGCTGATCGAGCACCTGCTCGGCCCGGAAGGCCTCGCGGCGCCGGACCATCCTGTTCGCGGCGAGATCGAAGATCCGAACGTCGAGCCGGAACGGATGATGAGGTGCGGCAAGCCATGGCAGCTCCTCGAACCACCCGATGAAGGACTGCGGGTCGCTCACGCGGACCCGCACGTCGACCTTGCCGACGAGCCGATCGCGGGCGAGTCGCGTCCCCGCCTGCGGCAGGCGCGCGACGCTCGTCGTCGGCCGACGGGACCACGCCGGCATCGCGGGTGCGTAGAAGCGCAACTCGCGAATCTCCGGCCGCGCCTCGTCGACGTACGGCCGCACCTTCCCACCTGGACGAAGCGGGTTGACCACGATCGGCCGTCCGCTCGTGAAGACGAACTCGCTCAGGTGAACGTGCCAGTCACCCTTCCACGTCCAGCCGATGTGCTGTCCGGGCGCAACGGTCTCGCCGGTCTGCACGACCGGATCGATGTGCCCGTAGCCGAAGTGGCCGACGCGCGCAAAGCCACGCGCGCCACGTGGAGTGGCGAGGAACACGGGGCCGCCTTCGATGGCGAACACCCGGTGCGTCCGGCCGGCCGGCGCACCCTGCTCGGGCCGGTCGTCGCGCACGGCGACGTCGATCCCGTCGTGATAGATCGCGCCGAGCTCGGGGTCGGGTCGCGGGTCCAGAAACGAGCCGCGAATCGGATGCTGGCGGTGGAGCGGCTTGACCGGCCAGCCTCGCCACGAGTCGTTGTAGACCTGCGCGACGTCCAGCTTCCCGGGAATGGGCATCGGAGCAGGATTATCGCTAGGAGAGCTCCTAGGGCTTTCCTCCGTAACGGCGGGCTCGCCTGGTCTCGCGAGCGCGCGCCCGCCAGCGACTCTTGAGCTCACGCTGTAGGCGCCGGCTCGAGCGCGCCTCGATCGAGCGAAGCTCCCGCTGGAGCTTCACGTAGTTCGTCCAACGGCCCTCGTCGAGCTCGCCGGACTCGAGCGCCTCCCGTACCGCGCAGTCGGGCTCGGTCGAATGCGCGCAGTCGTTGAAGCGGCACTGCGAGGCCAGCTCTGCGATGTCGGCGAACGCGCTGTCGATGTCGCCTTCCCAGATCTGCAGCTCGCGCAGCCCGGGCGTGTCGATCAGGATGGCGCCACCCGGCATCACGAGCAGCTGTCGATGACGCGTCGTGTGCCGGCCACGGCCGTCGTTGCGGAGGCCACCGATCTCCATCACGGTCCGACCGGCAAGGCGGTTCGCGAGCGTCGACTTCCCCGTGCCGGACGAACCGAGGAGCACGAACGTCTTCGCAGGCTCGAGGAGCTCACGTACGGCGTCGATCCCCTCCCCCGTCACGTTGCTGACCGGGTGAACGGGGACGCCGACGGCGACGCTCTCAGCCTCGGCGACCTTGCCCGGGTCGTCGCAGACGTCGAGCTTGGTGAGCACGATCACGGGATCGGCCCCCGAGTCCCACGCCGCGGTTAGGTAGCGCTCCAGCCGCCGCGGGTTGAAGTCCTGGTCGAGGCCGGTGACGAGCACGACGGTGTCGACGTTCGCCACGAGGATGTGCTCCTCGGCCTTCAGCCAGGGCGTCTTGCGCGAGACCTTCGTGCGACGCGGCAGGAGGGCCTCGATCGCGAAGCGCTCGCCGGGCGCGTCGCAGACGACGACCCAGTCGCCGACCGCGGGCATCCCGCCCCAGAGCTCGTCGTCGCGAAGACGGCCGCGCGCTTGCGCGAGCCGGTCGCCGAGCTCGGAGCGGACGTAATAGCCGCCGCGATGTTCCGCGACGACGCGAGCGGGGATGAAGCCACGTTCGACGTACGGTGTGAAGGCCGCCTCGAGCTCGTCGGACCAGCCGAGGGCGGCCAGGGTTCCAGCGGACAACTGAAGTCTCCTTCGGTCAGTGGTGAACCAGGCCGCGGCTCGAGCCGCAGGGTCCTAGACCGAGGCAGACGCGAGCCGGAGAGGTGTGGCGCAGGCGACTTTCATGACGTCCTCTCCTTTCGCTCGACGACGGAACCTCGGGAGGGTACGCGTCCGGTTCGTGACAGTCAATGCTTGACTTGCCGTCAGTGGTCTCGTTTGATGGACGCGAGTGAGGCACAGCTGGTGAACAGTCGGGCGCCCGATACCGAGGGTGCGGTAACGTCCCCCAACGGGACGCCGATGGTGCAGCTGGAAGGCGTCTGCAAGAGCTTCGGCGACAACCTCGTGCTCGACGGCATCGACCTGAGCGTCGCGCACGGCGAGGTGCTGGTGATCATCGGGCCCAGCGGGAGCGGCAAGAGCACGTTGCTGCGCTGCGTGAACCTCCTCGAGCCGATCCAGGAGGGGAGCATCTACCTCGAAGGCGAGGAGATCACCGGCAAGGGCGCCCCGGTGGCCAAGGTTCGGCAGCGCGTCGGGATCGTCTTCCAGCAGTTCAACCTCTTCCCCCACCTCACCACGATGGACAACCTGACGCTCGCGGCGCGCCGGATCCGGAAGATGCGCCGAAGGGACGCCGAGGCGCGCGCGCGAGAGCTCCTCACCACGGTCGGGCTCGAGGAGAAGGCTCATCAGCACCCGCATCAGCTCTCCGGCGGCCAGCAGCAGCGGGTCGCGATCGCCCGCGCGCTGATGATGAACCCACACGTCATGCTCTTCGACGAGGTCACGTCAGCCCTCGACCCGGAGCTCGTCGGGGAGGTCCTGGTCGTGATGCGCGACCTCGCCCAGACGGGCATGACCATGCTCGTCGTCACACACGAGATGCACTTCGCGCGCGACGTCGGCGACCGTGTCGTCTTCATGGACGAGGGCAAGATCGTGGAGGAGGGCGTCCCCGCAGACATCCTCGACCGGCCACGCAAGGAGCGGACGCAGCGCTTCCTGCGACGTAGCCTGCAACTCGCACATTCACTGGAGGAGCTCACCATCGACGAAGGAGGGACACCCGAATGAAACGACTCGCCGTAGGCGTGCTCGTAACGGTCGTCGCAGGCGTCGCGCTCGCGACCTGGGGCGGCGCCGCGTCCGCCCGTGAGGAGACACAGGCGCAGCGGCTTCCCGCGCTGCCGTCCGACATCAAGGACCGCGGGCGCTTCAACATCGGAATCAAGTGCGACTCGCCCCCGTTCGGCTATATCGACGTCCGTGGCCGCAACGCCGGCTTCGAGCCCGAGCTCGCGCGCTGGTTCTCGCGCTTCGCATTCGGCAAGCCGAACCGCGTGAACTTCACGTGCTTGACGACCCCCGCCCGCGAACCGTCGCTCACGTCTGACCGCGTGGACATGGTTCTCGCGACGTTCACCTACACGGTCGACCGCGACACGCGGATCGACTTCTCGCGTGCGTACTACAAGGCAACGGGGCGCATCCTCGTGCCGAACAGTGCGCCGAACAACTATCTGCCCACGCTCGCGGGCAAGACGATCGCCACGACGACCGGCTCGATCTACGACCGCTGGATGAAGAACTGCTTCAAGGACACGCGGGTGGCCGCGACCGACAGCTTCACGAACGCGCTGCTCGAGTTCCGGAACGGGCGCGCCGACGCCCTCATGTGGGACGACACCGTCCTGGTGGGCGTCGCGACGCAAGACCGCACGCTCAAGCTGACCGACGACCAGTTCCTCGTGCTGCCCTACGGGATCGGGATCAAGCAGGGGAACACGGCGCTCAAGCGCTGGATCGACTCGCGGCTGAACGTCATGAAGAGGCGGGACACGTTCAACACGATCCTCCGCAACAACGTGCCGACGCGGGTGTTCGCCGGCTTCCAGAAGAACATCCTGAGGCCGAACCAGAACCTCGGCTACTCCCAGGGAGACGTAACGACTCAGTGCCCGTAACGGGCTTGAAGCACAGCAGTGAGGGGCGGCCACGGCCGCCCCTCGTCCTCTCGTGACGCGAGCCCCCTCGTGACCTGGCTTCTCGCGCTCGGGTTCCTCGAAAGCATCTGGGACTTCGTCCAGGAGAACGGCGCGGAGCTCGCCGAGGGCCTCAAGAACACACTGAAGGTCTCCGCGATCGCCATGGCCGGCGCGTTCGTCGTAGGCCTCGTCCTCGGCGCCGCCCGCGCGCACCGCGTGCCCGTGATCAGCCAGCTCGCGGCCGTGTACGTGGAAGTGATCCGGAACACCCCGATCCTGGTGCAGATCTTCATGCTCTACTACGCGCTCCCGCAGTTCGGGATCCGCCTCGACGCGTTCACCGTCGCGTGGCTCTCGGTCACGATCTGGGGCGGCGCCTTCAACACCGAGAACTTCCGCGCAGGCTTCGAGGCCGTGCCGGTGCGGTACCGCGAGGCCGGCGCCGCGCTCGGGTTCCGTGGCGTCTCGACGTTCCTCAACGTGACACTCCCGATCGGCGGCCGCATCGCCCTGCCCTCGTCGATCAACACGTACATCAGCGTCGTCAAGAACACGTCGCTCATGTACGTCATCGCCTATCCGGAGCTGACGACCGTCGCGCTCCAGATCAACGCGCTGACGCTGGAGACGACGGAGACGTTCACGGTGCTGGCGGTGACCTACCTCGTGATCGTGTGGTCGCTCTCGGCGGTGATCCGGCTGCTCGAGTCGCACCTGGCTCTGCCGGAGGAGGCGAAGTGAACGTGCCCGAGTGGACCGAGCCGGTTGCCCGCTACGTCATCGAGGAGGGCCTCGTCAACACGCTCAAGCTGTCCGCGATCGCGCTCGTGGGGAGCGCGCTCATCGGCATCACGTTCGGCACGCTTCTGACCATCCGGTTCTTGCCGATGAGGGCGGTGATCCGCCTCTACATCGAGGTCTGGCGAGGCCTGCCGATCCTCGTGACCATCTTCATCATCTTCTTCGCCCTGCCGGCCATCAGCGACAGTTTTCGGTTCGACGCGCTCACGGCCGGCGCGATCGGCCTCATCCTCTGGGGAAGCGCGCAGGTGGCCGAGGCCACGCGCGGCGCCGTCGGCTCGATCCCGCGCGAGCAGCACGAGGCCGCCTCGGCACTCGGGTTCGGCTGGGTCGGACGGCACGCGTTCGTCATCCTCCCGCAGGCGCTGCGTCGACTGCTTCCGCCCATGGTCGGGCTGCTCGTCAACATCATCCAGAACACGACGATCGTCCAGGTCATCGGCGCGCCGGAGCTGCTCGAGTCGGCCGAGCGCCAGGTCGAGCGACTCACGTTCGAAGGCGAGGAGCACGCAATCGAGATCTACGGCGCGATCATGGTGATCTTCTTCGTCATCTCGTTCCCGCTCACCCGGCTCGCGGCGTACCTCGAGAAGAGACTGACGTAGGTTCCCTGCGTGGAGAAGCCGGAGATCACCGAGGTCGTGAACGCGCAGATGCCGCTCGGCACCACGCTCGGCATCCGCACGTTCGGCGCCGCGGACGAGGTCGAGGCGACGCTCCAGTGGGCGCCGGAGCTCTGCACCGCGGGCGGCATCCTCCACGGTGGCGTGCTCATGACGCTCGCCGACGCCGCCGGAGCGGTGTGCGCGTTCCTCAATCTCCCCGCCGGCGCGCGCACGACGACGATCGAGTCGAAGACGAACTTCCTCGGGGCCGTGCGCGAGGGCGAGGTGACGGCGCGGGCTCGGCCGCTCCACGTCGGCAAGACGACGATCGTCGTCGAGACCGACCTCTTCGACGCGTCCGGCCGTCGAGTCGCGCGCACGACGCAGACCCAGGCAGTTCTTGGGGGCGACTGACCCGTAGCTATCCTTGCTTCGGCGCGGTGGCGGTAGCTCAGTTGGTAGAGCCCCGGGTTGTGGTCCCGGTGGTCGCGGGTTCGAGTCCCGTCCGCCACCCCTCGTTGCCCTTCCGCCGGCGCGGATCCCGGAACGCGAGGATCCCTGAAGGCGTCCGCTTCGCGGCCGCGGAACATGGCATCTAGGCTTTCTCGCCGATGAGCGGGGACGGACTGGTGTCGGCAACGAAATTCCTCGTCCTCGCGTTGAGCGTGCTGTACGTGGTCGGAGCGCTCGGCGGCGCGATCGTGGCCGAGTTCGGGACGACCCGCGACCTGGTGCTCTGGCTCTCGTTCCTTCTTGTCGGCGCTGCGCTGATGCTCGTCGGCCAGCTCGCGCTGCCGCCGAGCGGCCGCTCGGCGTTGCTCGTCTCGCTCGGAGCCGTCCTCGGCGGCCTTCCGCTCTTCTGGACGCTGATCGTGCCCATCGCCGTCGCCGCCGTGATCGCATGCAGCGTCGCTCTTGCACGGCGCGCAGTTCCGGCTGCCTGATGCTCCACACACGCCAGGGCTGGTGGCTCGCGGATGCCGGCGAGATGACGCCCGCGCGTCCCCTCGAGGGTGACACGACGGCCGACGTCGTCATCGTCGGCGGCGGTTACCTCGGCATGTGGGCGGCCTGGCACCTCCTCCAGCTCGAGCCCGAGCTGGACGTCCTGCTGCTCGAGGCGGCCGTGTGCGGCCATGGCCCGAGCGGCCGAAACGGCGGGTTCTGCGAGACGCTGTGGGGCGACGCGCCCACCCTTCGCTCTCAGGCGGGGGACGAGGCGACGCTCGCCGTCTGCCGGGCGTCCGAGGACGCGGTGCGCGGGATCGGTGCGTGGTGCGCCGAGAACGAGGTAGATGCCTGGTTCCGCGAGGCGCCGATGCTCCGCGTCGCCACCACCGAGTCACAGGTCGGAACGTGGGAGGACGAAGTCCGGGCCGCGGCCGAGCTCGGCGCGGCCGAGGAAGTCGTCTCCGCAACGGCTGATGAGGTCCGCGCCCGCTGTGCATCCCCGCTGTTCTTCGGCGGCGCGCTCTACCGCCTGAACGCGACCGTGCACCCGGCACGGCTCGCGCTCGGGCTCCGCGCGAAGCTCCTCGAGCGAGGCGTGCGGATTCACGAGCGCACGGCGGTCACGCGGCTCGACCGCGAGGGCGGCGTGAAGACCCGCAGCGGGCGCGTCCGTTCGAGCGCGGCCGTCCTCGCCGTCAACGCCGCAGCCGCCTCCTTCCCGGGCTACCGGCTCTCGCTCGCGGTCGCATCGAGCCACATCGTCCTCACCGAGCCCGTTCCGGACGTCCTCGACGAGCTTGGTTGGACGGGCGGCGAGGCGATCGTCGACAGCCGAACGCTCGTCCACTACACGCGCACGACACGAGACGGGCGGATCGTGTTCGGCTGGGGCGGCGGCGCGATGGGGATGAACGGCCGGCCTGCCGACCGGCTCGAGTTCGACGCGAAGGTCGTGGCGGAGACAAAGCAGGCGCTGCGCCGCTTCTTTCCGCAGACGCGCGGCCGTGCAGTGACCCACGCGTGGGGCGGCCCGATCGACGTCTCCCCGACGCACCTTCCGATTTTCGGAAGCCGCGACCGAATTCATCACGGGTTCGGCTTCACAGGGAACGGGGTCGGGCCCTCGTATCTCGGCGGCGAGATCCTCGCGCGCCTCGCCCTCGATCGCCGCGACGAGCGAACGCGCCTCGCCATCGTCGACCCGCCGCGGAAGCTCTTCCCGCCGGAGCCATTCCGGTACGCGGGAGGAACGCTCATCCGGCGCGCGCTGATCGCAAAGGACGCAGCCGAGGACGAAGGACGCGAGCCGAGCGCGCCCACCCGTTTCGTCGCGTCGCTGCCGCGCCGTCTCGGGCTGCGCCTCCCGCGGTAACCCTGCGACTACGATCGCGCGCGTGGAGCCGTTCGAGGTCCTCGCCGACGACACAGGCGGCCTGCCTGTCGTGCCGCTGCCGCCTGACCTGGCGCGGATCTACGGCGGAGAGCTCGGGCTCGCGGAGGACTGCGTGTTCGCGAACTTCGTCGCAACGCTCGACGGCGTCGTCGCGATTCCCTCGGTGCCGGGCTCGAACGCTCTCATCGCCGGGGACAACGACGCCGACCGTTTCTTGATGGGAGTGCTGCGCGCGCTCGCCGACGTTGTGCTCATCGGCGCTGGAGTGCTGCAAGCGTCGCCGATGGGCACCTGGCGCGCGGAGAGCATCTATCCGCCCGCGTCCGACGCGTACGCCGCGCTTCGCGCCGACCTTGGCCTGCCTCCGACGCCCGAGATCGCATGCCTGTGCGGTTGGGGCCACATCGACCCGGAACACCCGGTGCTCCGCGGTCGAGCGCTCGTGCTGACGAGCGACCGCGGGGCGGCTCGGCTCGAGGGACGGCTGCCCGACAGCACGGAAGTGGTGTCCCTGGGCAGGCGACTGCGGTTCACGGGCGACGTCATCATCGGCGCGCTTCGCGCGCGCGGCCATCGGCGGATTCTGAGCGAAGCCGGGCCACACACTTTCGGAAGCCTTCTCCGATCGGAGCAAGTGGACGAGCTGTTCCTCACGACGTCGCCATTCCTCGCCGGCGATGCGGGCGAAGGCAGCCGCTACCGGCTGGTCGAGGAGGCTGATCTCGTCCCGCTGCTCGAGTGGCGCCCGCTCAGCCTCCGCCGCCACGGCGCGCACCTCTTCGCCCGCTACGCGCTCAGCGGACGCTAGGGCGAGAGCCCGCGACGGAGCCAGTCGGCGAGGAACGGCTCGGCGATGCGATGCGCGCCGTCGGTGTCACGCGTGACGAGCTCGTCCTTCCGCAGCGCGTCGAGCGCACGCTGCACGCTCGACGGGCCGGGTAGCCCGTGGCGGCGCCGGTACTCACCCGCGAGCGGCCGGCCTGGCTCGCGCGCGAGTGCGTGCAGCACGAGCCGCTGTGCCCTGGCCGACTTCTCCCAGACGAGCCCGAAATGGGCATGCTCGGCACGCAGGAGCTTCTCCAGCCCGAGCTCGTGCTGCTCCAAGCCGGCCACACCTCCGTCTGGCGTTTCCTCCCAGACGAAGTAGCAGAGCTCCTGCGTCGCGTAGGGGTGGCCGAGCGTCGCGTCGAGCACGCGGTCGACGGCCTCGTGCTCGATCTGCCGCCCCGTCCGGGCGAACTGCGAGTCGATGTACCCGCGGAACAGATCCGGGGCGATCACGCCGATCTCCATCTGCTTCGCGCTCCGCCAGAACGGCTCGTTTTCGTCGTTGAAGATCCGCTCGAGCATGTGGCGCTTGCTCCCGAGGTAGACGTGCGCGACCTCGGGCTGTGTCTCGAAGACGGAGCGCATGATCTTCGGGAGCTCGGGCTCGATGTCCACGATCTCCTGGAACTCGTCGAGCACGAGCGCCACTTTTCTCCCCCGCTCAGCCGCAAGCTGGCCGGGGAGCTCGAGCAGCCGCTCGAGCGTCGCGTCGAGATCCTGCGGCTGCCGGCCCGCGTCGAAGCTGAACCCGAGCTTGCCGGAGGTTGGGTCGACGGTCACGATCGGCGTGATCCGCAGCCCGGAGAACACACGGAGTCGCTCGCGTGCGCGAAAGAGCGTCGAGGCGAGGTCGTCGTGGATCGTCTCGGCGAGCTTCTCCGCCAGCCGTTCGGCCGTCGGCGTGGTCATGAGATTCACGTGCGCGACGAGCAGGTCCTGCGCGATCGCACGCTCGGAGACGCGCCAGACGAGGGAGGACTTGCCGTACCGGCGCGGCGCGAAGACGACCACGTCCTGGCCGTTCAGGACGTCGGCGAGGAGTTCGGCGACCTCCGCGTCGCGGTCCGTGAACGCGTCGTCGAGTGCCAAGGCGCCGTAGCGAAAAGGGTTCGTCATGCCGAAAAGCGTAGCATGTAGTACGCGGTAGTGCGTTATGCGCATCCGCGTAACGCAGACATGCGGCGGCGGCTTCCGAAGGGCCAATGGGGCTGGCGTCAGTCGTGTCGGAAACCGCTTCCGAGCTCGCGCCTCCGAGCCCGGATGAGCGCCACGCCCTCTTTCGTCGCCGGCTGCCTCTTGGCGACCTCGAGCGCGAGACGAACGAGAACCGAGACGTCGCGCTCGTTCCAGCGCAGCTCCCCCCGCCGGTCGACCTCGGACGCGCGGCGCGCCCGAGCTCGGAGAGCAGCGTGTGCCGGCGACGAGGCTCCAGCAGCCATCCGAGGGCGTCCCGGCTTTCGGGGAACGCTTCGCAATAGTGCTCGATGACCACGATCGCGAACATCCGGTACACGAGATCCTGCGCGCCCCGCCGCGTGCCGACTTCCCGAGCGTAGGAGTAGCCCGCCGCCTGACGGAGCAGGTCGTCCGTGAACACGGGCGGCCGGCCGCGCGCGCCCTGGATTCGATCGGTCGCCATCTCGAAGGAATCGGCTTCCGAAAGCTCGTACACAACCCTCGACGGAGCGTTCCGGGCCTACTCCTTCGGTCAGCCTGTCAGTCCCGCAATCTGACGCTGCCGAGCGTCCCTAGCCGAGACGCCAGCACCGCACCGCACGCAGCGCGCTCCTCGGCCTCCGAACCGCTCAACCGTGCGCCTCCCGCATGGCTGCTAAGGACGGAATGGCCCCGGGAGGAGTCGAACCTCCGCCCGCAGACTCGACCCTGGCGTGTAGCGACCGGTAGACGCGGGTAGCACTCCGTCGTGCAGCTCATGGAACCCGTCCCCGAGTTGGATCAGCGTTTCAGCAGCGAGGACGCGAGCCCAACTCCATGGCCAGAGGCGCGTGACCGTCTTCGGGACGCGGAGGTGTTCTGGGTCTCCACGGTACGCCCGGACGGTCGCCCACACGTCACCCCGCTGATTGCGGTCTGGCTCGACGATGCGCTCTACTTCTGCACCGGGCCGACCGAGCGCAAGGCTCGGAACCTCAAGGAGAACTGTCACGTCATCCTGACGACGGGGTGCAATCTGATCGGCGAAGGTCTCGACGTCGTGGTCGAGGGCGAGGCCGTACGTCTGACCGACGATGCGCAGCTCATGCGAATCGCCGACGCGTACGTGTCGAAGTACGGAAGCGACTGGCACTTCGACGTGCGGGACGGCCTCTTCGTGCACGAGGCCGGCACGGCTCTGGTGTTCGAGGTTGCCCCGCGGAAGGCCTTCGGCTTCCGCAAGGGCGACGAGTTCAGCCAGACGCGCTGGCGCTTCGGCTAAGCCCGCCTGCGACCTTA
Organism: uncultured Gaiellaceae bacterium; assembly: GCA_963787855.1. Classification (GTDB taxonomy): domain Bacteria; phylum Actinomycetota; class Thermoleophilia; order Gaiellales; family Gaiellaceae; genus GMQP-bins7. The sequence goes on along the minus strand of CAWBER010000003.1, from coordinate 16,473 downwards.
CGTGGTCGATGTAGCCGCGCAGCGCGTTCGAGACGCCAAGCTCGGCTAGCTAACGAAGTAGCCGGCCGACGTTTAGGGCACGAGTGGGGCACGGCAGACGAGGCTTGTCCCGCCCCAACCGCCCGCAATAACGCATGAACGCGAAGTGCGCCCGGCAGGATTCGAACCTGCGACCCGCGGATTAGAAGTCCGCCGCGTTGACCCTCAGTCGGAGCGCCGGGAGGGAGCCCGGCAGCAATGAAAAGCGCTGTACGTATCGGTAGGCACCTCGTGTCGCCCCAGAGCACGAACGAGATGGGGACTGCGGTCATTCCAGCCCCTAACGTCTTAGCTCGGCCACCGGCTCCCCCGGCAATTTCAGCCCTCGATCCAGGCGCCGAATATCGCTCGGAAGGCGCGGCTACGATCGAGATCCTCCCGTGATCCGCCACCGAGTGCCGGCAATGCCGTTCGTCCGCTTCGTCCTGCGCCGCGCCGGCGCGCTCATCCTCCTGTGCCTCGGCATCACGTTCGTCGCGTTTGCGCTGACTCAGCTCGTACCGAGCGACCCCGTCGCGGCCAATCTCGGCGAGCAGGCGGCCGCCGACCCCGCGGCAGTGGCGGCGTTCAAGGAGCGCTACGGGCTCGACGACCCGATCCCCGTCCAGTACTGGCACTACCTGACGAACCTGGTACGGGGTGATCTCGGGGAGTCACTCCAGGATCACCAGCCGGTTCGCGAGAATCTGGCCAGGTATGCACCGGCCACCGTAGAGCTGGCGCTCTTCTCGACGCTCATCGCTGTGCCCTTCGGCATCGCGTTCGGCGTTGCTGCCGCGGTCCGACGCAACCGGTTCGCCGACCATGCGTTGCGGGTCTTTTCGCTCGGCGGGCTCTCGATGCCCACCTTCTGGATCGCCCTCGTCGCGCTCTACGTGTTCTTCTTCCGGTTGGGCTGGTTCCCCGGCGGAGACCGGCTCGACCCCGGCGTTCTCGAGCCGCCGCACAGAACCGGGATGTACACGATCGACGCACTCCTCGACCAGCAGTGGAGCACGGCCTGGAACGCGCTCCACCACTTGATGCTGCCGGCCCTGGTGCTTGCGGCATTCAACATCGGTCTGCTCACCCGGTACACGCGCTCTGCAGTGCTCGAGGTGATCGGGAACGACTACGTGCGCGCCGCGCGCGCGAAGGGTCTCCCGGAGCAAGTCGTTCTCGTGCGCTACGTCCTTCGCGGCGCGTTGCCCTCGATCGTGACCGTAATCGGACTCATCTTCGCGAACGTTCTCACCGGAACCGTGCTCGTCGAGACGATCTTCGCGTGGCCCGGCATCGGCCAGTACGCATACCGCAGCGCCGTGACGCTCGACCTCCCTGCGATCATGGGTGTCAGCCTCTTCGTGGCATTCGTCTACGTGACGGTGAACTTCGTCGTCGACGTCCTGTACGGCTTCATCGATCCTCGGATTCGAGTCACATGACGACGACGGTCGTCGAAGAGCCGCAGCGACCCAGAGCGCGTTGGAGCTGGTTCCCGCCCGCGCTGCTGCAGCCGGTTGCGCTCGTCGGCGCGAGCCTGGCCATCTTCTGGCTCCTCGTTGCGGTGTTCGCGCCTCTCGTAGCGCCGTACGACCCGCTGGAGCAGGCGTTCACGCCCCTCGCGTCGCCGTCGGCCGACCACCTCTTCGGCACGGACGAGCTCGGCCGCGACGTGTTCTCGCGCGTGATCTACGGAGCCCGCATTTCATTGCCGCTCGGGCTCCTCCTCGTCGTCCTCGCCTTGACGATCGGCGGCATCCTCGGCGGACTCGCGGGCTACTTCCGTGGGGTCGCCGACGGAGCCGTCATGCGTACCGCCGATCTCGTGTTCGCGTTCCCCGCGATCATCCTCGCGATGGTCGTGACGGCGGCGCTCGGGCGCGGACTCACGAACGCCGTCCTCGCTCTCGTGATCGTCGCCTGGCCGTCATACGCGCGCGTCGTTCGAAGCCTCGTGCTCTCGGTCGCCGAATCGGAATACGTCTGGGCGACGCGCCTGCTCGGCAGCTCCGCCCGTCGCGCGCTCGTCCGCGAAGTACTCCCGAACGTCGTCGGTCCGGTTCTCGTGCTCGCAACCCTCGACGTGGGCAACGCGATCCTGCTCCTGTCCGGCCTGTCGTTCCTCGGCCTCGGCGCCCAGCCACCGGCCCCCGAGTGGGGCTCGATGGTGGCGACGGGCACCCAGTACTTCCAGTTCTGGTGGATCGGCACCTTTCCCGGCCTGGCGATTTTCACCGCGGTGCTCGCGTTCAACTTCATCGGTGACAGCCTCCGGGATGTGTTCGACCCCCGAACCGCACGCGAGTCGAGGGAGCGCATGTGAGCCTGCTCGATGTCGACGGCCTGCGGGTCCGGCTCCAGACGCCCGACGGGGCCGCGACGGTGGTCGACGGGATCGACTACCGCGTCGAGCCGGGCGAGGTATTCGGGATCGCCGGTGAGAGCGGGAGCGGAAAGACGATGTCGGTGCTCGCGTTGATGGGGCTGCTGCCGCAAGCTGCAGCGGTCGAAGGTCGAGCGGTCTTCGATGGCCAAGACCTTCTGCGTCTACCTCCTAGCAAGCTGCGCAGGATCTGCGGCCGTGAGCTCGCGATGGTCTTCCAGGACCCCATGACTTCGTTGCACCCGATGCTCTCCATCGGGACGCAGCTCACCGACCACGTGCGCCTGCATCTCGGCCTCGGACGGAGAGCCGCCGCCGAGCTGGCTGTCGAGGCCCTGCGCGAGGTACGGATCCCGGATCCGGAGAGCACGCTCAGGGCGTTCCCGCACCAGTTCTCAGGTGGGATGCGACAACGGATCGCCATCGCGGTCGCCCTCGCCTGTCGGCCGAAGCTCCTGGTCGCCGACGAGCCCACGACGGCGCTCGACGTGACGGTTCAGGCCGGGATCATCCGCCTGCTCGACCGCCTTCGGAACGAGTCGGGCCTGACGATCGTCCTCATCACGCACGACCTGGGGGTTCTGTCGTCGATCGCCGATCGCGTCGCCGTCTTCTACGCCGGTCGCGTGGTCGAAACCGGTCGCCGGCCAGACATCCTCGGTCACCCGCGACACCCCTACACGCGCGGACTCCTGGACGCGTTGCCGCACCCGGAGGCTGCCGCGACACCGCTCATAGCGATCCAGGGAGCGCCGCCCACGCCGCGTCACGTTCCGCCCGGCTGCGCGTTCCATCCCCGCTGTGCCTACGCACGACCTTCGTGCGCGGAAGCGATCCCGCCGCTCGTCCCCGTCAACGGGCGCGCACTGGCGTGCCCGGTGGATCCGCTCCGGACGGGAGCCCCCTCTTGAGTGGTCTCGAGCTCACCGACGTCGTCGTGGAATACGAGCGACGCGGGCTCCCACCGGTTCGCGCGGTCGCCGGCGCGAGCCTCGACGTGCAGCGCGGGGCGATCGTTGGTCTCGTCGGCGAGTCCGGCTGCGGCAAGTCCACGCTCGCGCGCGCCGCCGTCGGGATGGTGGCCCCTCACTCGGGAACGATCCGCTTCGAGGGTCAAGAGGTCAAGCCGTTGACCCGCGGCGCTCGTCCTCATGACCAGGTGAGACTGCAGATGGTCTTCCAGAACCCGTTCTCCTCGCTCAACCCGCGGCGAAGGGTCGGCGAGCAGATCGGCGACGCGCTCGCGGTTCTCGGTCTCGCCTCGCGATCGCAGCGGGCAAGCCGGATCGCGCTGCTCCTGGGGCAGGTAGGGCTTCCCGAAGCTGCCGCGCGCGGCTATCCGCATCAGTTCTCGGGCGGCCAGCGGCAGCGCATCGCCATCGCGCGGGCGCTCGCGGCGAGCCCGTCCGTCATCGTTCTCGACGAGCCCTTGGCTTCGCTCGATGCCTCGGCGCAGGCACAGATCGCGAACCTCCTGGTGGAACTCGCTCGTGAGCTCGAGCTCGGGCTGCTTCTCATCTCGCACGATCTCGCCATCGTCCGCCATGTGGCCGACACCGTCGCGGTCATGTACCTGGGCCGGATCGCCGAGACCGCCCCGGCCCGAGAGCTGTGGGCCAAGCCGCTGCACCCGTACAGCGAGGCGCTCATCGGTGCCGTTCCGCACGCCGACGGCTCCGGGACGATGCCGGAGGCGCTGCCAGGAGAGGTGCCGGATCCGTCGCGACCGCCGCCCGGATGTCGGTTCCACCCACGCTGCTCGTATGCCTTCGATCGCTGTCGATCGGACGAGCCTGCCCTCATCGGGCTCGCGCCCGCCCGGTCGGCGGCGTGTTGGCTCCAGCGGCCCGGTGCTCCGCTCGAGGCTCCTTCGATCCAGTCTGCTTCGCGCCTCGCGCGCGCTGGATCCGCGCAGTAGGCTGACTGGGCCAACCCCCCGAGGCAAGGAGACCTCATGCAATTCGGCGTCCGTCACAGGGCAAGCCTCGCCGTCGGCATCGCGCTCGTAGCCGCAGCGGCAGCCTTCTTGAGCGCTTCCGCCAGGTCCGCCGAGGCGCAAACCGAGACTCTCGTGGTCGACCGCTCGTTCGAGATCAGGACATCCGATCCGCAACGAGCATTCGAGCCAACTGCCTCCATCGTCGATCGCGCGATCTACGACACGCTGCTCACCTTCAAGGGCGGCGATGTCTCGCGTCCGCTCCCGATGGCAGCTCAGAGCTTCCGCGCGTCGAAGGATGCAAAGACTTACACCTTCCAGCTCCGGCGCGACGTCCGGTTCGCGGACGGAACTCCCATGACAGCGGCCGATGTCGTCTTCTCGTTCCGGCGACTCATCAACCTCAAGGGCAACCCGTCGTTCTTGCTCGCAGGGGTGAAGGTTTCCGCGCGTGGCAAGTACACCGTCGTGCTCCGATCGGCGACGCCGAACACGGCGCTTCCCGCCATCGTGGCAAACACGTCGCTCGGGATCGTCAACTCGAAGCTCGCGAAGCGGAACGGCGCGACGGACGCGGCGAACGCCGACAAGGCCGACAAGGCCGAGAGGTGGTTCAACTCGGCGGCATCTCGCGGCGCCGGAAGCGGGCCGTACCTGCTCAGGCAGTACAGCACGACGTCCCAGATCATCCTCGACCAGAACCCGCGCTACTGGGGTCGGAAGCCGGCGTTCGAGCGTGTCGTGATCCGCAACATGGTCTCCGCGACACAGTTCATCAACGTCCAGCGCGGCACGCACGAGGTCGCGATCGACCTCTCCGCGCAACAGGCGCAGTCGTTGCGAAACAACAGCCGCGTCGGGGTGAAGACGCAGCCCTCCACGTGGGTGTTCTGGCTGTTCGCGAACAACAACCCGGCGATCTCGACCGCGACGCCCAACAAGCGGTTCCAGTCGGCAGTCCGCTATGCGCTCGACTACCGCTCCTTCGCGGCGCTCGCGGGCGCCGGCGCGATTCAAGCCCGGGGGATCATCCCGAACATGTTCCTGGGCTCGTTGCCTCCCGGATCGGGTGTCAGCCGTAACCTCACCAGGGCGAGGAGCGACCTCGCTGCGTCGGGAGTGGGCGACGAGACGTTCACCGTCGAGTATCCCAGCGACCTGACCATCAACGGCGTCGCTTTCGCCACGCTGGCGCAGCGCGTCCAGGCGAACCTGCAGGACATCGGGCTGAAGGTCGACCTCGCCGGAGCTCCCGTCGGGACGTGGCTCGACAAGTATCGAAACGGAACGATGGCGTTCGGCCTGTCTCTGTGGGGGCCCGACTACCCCGATCCGGCGGATTACCTCGCCTTCATGCCGGGCGAGCTCGTCGGCACGCGGGTCGGGTGGCCGAAGGGCTCGGACCCGGCGCTCGAGCGCCTGGCAGCAAGGGCGCGGGTCACGACCAGCGACGCCGCCCGCGCACCGATGTACCGACAGATCCAGCAGCGGCTCAATCAGACCGGTCCGTACTTCCCGCTGATTCAGCCGACGCAGGTCTTCGCATCGACGAAGGACCTCCGCGGAGCAGTCTTCAACCCGCTCTACTCCATCGACGTGCGCCTGCCGCGGCCGGCGGGCTAGTCGGAGCGTGCTACGACGCGGGGCGGTCGACTCGTTCGGCCGCCCCGCTCACATGTTGACGATGAGATCGGGCGCGTAGCGGTTCAGCTTGCGTCCGCCGTCCACCTCGCAGACAACGACGTCCTCGATCCGGACGCCGAAGCGATCGTCGACGAGGATGGACGGCTCGTCGGTGAAGGTCATGCCCGACTCGAGCATCGTGTCCTCCTCCTCCGAAACGAACGGGCGCTCGTGGACGTCCAGGCCGATCCCATGCCCCATGCGATGCTTGAAGTTGGAGCCGTGGCCGCCGTCCTCGATCGGTTTGCGGCAGGCGCGGTTGACCTCGCTGGCGGGGACGCCTGGTCGGAGCGCCGCGCGGCCGGCTTCCTGTGCAGCGAGAACGAGCTCGTAGGCATCGCGGACCTGCGGATCCGGCTCCCCGACGCAGACCGTACGGCCGAAGTCCGAGCAGTACCCATCGACGACCGCGCCGAAGTCGAACATCACGACGTCTCCCTCTTCGATGAGTTCGCTGTGGCTCTCCTCCGCGGAGTTCTTTCCGCCTACAAAACTGGTGAACACGTGAGTCGTGAACGACGGAACACGTGAACCAAGCAGTCGCATTGAGTGCTCGAGCTCCTCGACGAGCTGCAGCATCGTCGCGCCGGGTAGGACCTTGGGCGCGACCACGGCCATCGCGTCGTCACACACACGGCAGGCGCGCTCCATTACCTCGAGCTCCTCGGGTGACTTCGTTCGTCGGAGCTCGTTCACGAGCCCCGACCCTGTAACGACGCGCTCGGGCGCAACCGCATCCGTGAGGCGGAGCACGGTCTCGGCCCATATCCGGTCGCCAACCGCAAGCGTCCGTATGTCTCCCATTCCGACCGCCGCGGCCTCGAAGAGCGCCGGTCCGTCGTCGCGTTCGGAAACGACCACCACCTCACCAGGCAGCTCTCCCGCAAGGTCGAAGAGCGTCATCATCCGCGGCAGAACGAACACCGGGTCGCGGTCGGGTCGAAAGAACGCGCCCGCCACCCAGCCATGCGCATACTGCGATTGGCCAAAGGTCGGGATCGCGCGCTCGACGCCCGTGAGGTATTCCAGGTCCGAGGACGGCTGGAGGAAGAGGAGATCCACGCCCGCGTCGCCCATGCGCTCCGCGAGGCGCCGTCTCCGCTCTGAATAGTCGAACACACTCACGAGTCTAGGCCGTGCGACGAAGTGTCATGCCTGGCGGCAGCCGCGCCTTACGAGGCTGAGGCGACGTCCACCTACTCAGACGACGGCTGACTCATAAGCCAGGTTTCCACTCTCAAATCGGTCCGGCCGCAGGTGGAGGAGGGTCTCCCCGGACGGCTCGCCCATCACCATCGCCGCAACTCCACGCCCGATTTCCGGAGCCATCATGAAGCCGTGGCCGCTGAAGCCGGCCGCGACGTATAGGCGGTCGTGCCCGGGTACCGGGCCGACGATCGCCTGACGATCGGGAGTCACGTCGTAGACGCCGCGCACGAGCAACGGTAGAGCCACGTATTCGAAGCGCGGAAAGAGCTTGACTGCCGATTGTTTCACGTGGCGCCGCATGGTCTCGGCATCGCCGTCGCCCGCGGCGGGTGCACTGAGATCGCTCGTGAGCATGCGCCCGTCGGCGAGCTGCTTGGCTGCGAAGCGGCGATCGACGGCGACCACGAGAGGGTCGAGTAGCCGTTCCGCGATCGGGTCGCTGAAGAAGAGCAACCTGTTCTCCGCAACGATCGGGACGTCGGCTCCGAGCGGGCGCAGGAGCGATGGCGTGTCAACGGAGGCTGCAACAATGACGTCGTCGGCTTCGCCGTGCGCACCATTCGCCAATCCAAGCCGCCAGCGGGAGCCGTTGGGCTCGATGCTCCTGACCGCCGCTTGCACGACCACGACGCCCAAGCGACCCGCCGCTTCCGCGAACGCCTCGACGACAGACTGTGGACGGTCGAAATACCCATCCTCCGTGCAAACGCTCGCGCCGAAAACTCCCGCGACCTCGAGCTCCGGGACAAGCGCACTGAGCTCCTCGGCGGTAGCGATGCGCGAAGGAATGCCTATTGCGTTCTGCATTGAAACGTCCTCCCGAAGCCGTTCGAAGGTCTCCGACTCGTGAGCGACAAAGATGTAGCCGCAGGGACGGAACCCCGGATCCACGCGCGGGCTCAACCGCGCTTCCAGCTGCGTGTAGAACGCAAGGGAGTCGCGGGCCATCAGACAGTTGAGTCGAGTGCTCCACTGCTGGCGGACGCCACCTGGCTGCACTCCGGAGGCGCCGGCGCCGATCCCGTCTCGTTCGTATACAACGATGCTCCCGACGTCGCGTTCCGCGAGGTGGAACGCGATGGAGAGGCCCGTGATGCCGGCGCCGACGATTGCGATGTCGCTGGTCAACGAAAGAGCCGTGTGCGCATTCCCGAACGGCCGAGCAGTTGCCGCACGATACTCCGCGACGTCGCGGCGGGGCTCTCGCGTGCGGCAGCAAGCGCGAATCTCGGATAAGAAAGTCGCGTCCTTCGTATCGCGCGGTGCTACGACAGTCGAGCGGTCACCTAGTTCTCGCGATTTGCAGGGACTTCGACGCGCCCGGCAGGATTCGAACCTGCGACCCGCGGATTAGAAGTCCGCCGCTCTGTCCACTGAGCTACGGGCGCGCACGGACGTGAGGGTAGTCGGCGCGGGGGATACCTCGCGCTAATCGGCGTATCCCGTGAGTGCCATGGTTCCCAAGCCCGTCAGAGGCGGAGGACGAGCGCGCTACACACGGGCCGGGGGATGGTCGACGTCCTCTCGCCGCTCCTCCTCGGAGAGAAACCGGAAGAACGAGTACGCGAGCACGGCGAAGAAGACCACCGCTTGCTCGAGCGCCATGAGCATGCCCGCGAGCTGCTGATCCTCGAGCGGGTCGAGCCCCCACACACGGTGATGCGCCTCGACGTAGAAGTCGTAGATCGCGTTCGGCACGAGGGCCATCACGAGCCCGACCGGGCTGCCGAGAACGAACGCCGCAAAGACGTATCCCGCCCGGGCGCCCGAGCCGAGGCGATGGGGCTCGTCCTGAAAGACGCACCACCACATCGCGAGCCCGGTCACGAAGTACATCGCGTGCTCGAGATGCAGCAGCGTGTTGGGGTTGCGGAGTGCCGCGTCGTAGAGCCACGGCAGGTGCCAGATCATGTAGTTCGCCAGCCAGAGCGGAAGCGCGACCGCAGGATGCGTCAGCGCGCGAACCGCTCTCGGCCGCACGATCGCTGACGCCATCGCCGGAGGGATCCCGAGGACGACGAGGAGCGGCGCCCACTCCGCCAGGACGACGTTCTGGAGGAGGTGGACGGTGAGAAGAAAGTGCATGCCGAGCGTGTGGATCGGCGTCACTGCAACCGCGAGCAGGAGCACGGTCGCGCCTCCGAAGCACGCCATCCGCCACGCCGCAGCCGGGTAGCGCCGCAGCGCGGCGACGTAGCCTGCGGCGAGAGCCAGGATCGCGATCGCCTCCGGATTCCACGACCACGCATACGGATCCACGACGCTACGCTAGACGCACGCGGGTGTAGCTCAGTTGGTAGAGCGCCAGCCTTCCAAGCTGGATGTCGCCGGTTCGAGCCCGGTCGCCCGCTCTGTCGGAACCCGCTGGAAACGGAGGCTTTTCGTCCACGAGTGCAGATTCTCTGGCACCGGCGGAGCCGCGATAGTCAGGAAATAGTCAGGAATCACTGACCTATCCCTGCGCGGAGCCTCGCCGGGACGGTGTTCGAATAGCGCGACGAAGAGCTCGCCCTCGTCTGTAGCGAACCGTTCGACCGGCTCAGGTTCACGCGCGCGGTCAATCCCAACGAAGGCAGGGACGACTTCGGAACGAGTGGGCGCATGAAAGCCCAACCCGACCCTGCGCTATCTGATCGAGAACAAGTGGCTCGCAGCAGGACAGGACGGGGGTAAGTTCACGATCCGCCTGGGCGAGCCTCCGAGTGGGTGCAGATCGAGTCCGATCTCGAGGCGCGGGGAATCGACACGACCGACTTCGGTCTGTTCTCTTTCTGTCGCACCCGTCTCGCACCCGTGGCGTTCGACTACGAGGCCGCTGCCCCGATTCTCATCGAATGGCTGCCGCGATCGAGCAGTTGCTCGTAGACCTCGCGCATCGGATCGCTCATGGTTCTACTTCCAGCGTATTGGCAGATGGGCGGCGCGGCGTCTGGCAGACAATCAACTGGCGCAGCGTCGGCTACTAGCCGCCGCGAAACTTCACCCTTTCGAGGCCGCAAGTCTCGCACGACGAGCGCATCTTCGTACTGCGGCGCAGATCCCGGTATCGAGCGGCGGCGACGCTGTGGCGGCAGATCCGCCGCTCTACCGGGCTTTGGAAGCGCGGCGGGCTCGTCCCCCTCGTATTCGCAAGTTCTCGCGTCAAAGGGCGTCTTACCCTTGTGATGAGCAAGCAGTACGAGATCTACTCAGGGAAGCGAGTCGTCTCTCTGCAGGACTCGGCTACCCCGCTGCAGGCTGCGGTCGACTACGTTCGCTCGTTGGGCATCGCGGACGCCGAGATCACGAGGCTTGGAGTGGACTCAGTGTCGTGGCGGGGCGCTCGATTCACCGCGAGCCTCGCTCCGCTTGCTCAGCAAGTCTCGCCGCCACCTTCGCGACATCGCGCAACCTAGGCGACCCTTCGCTGAGATAGCGCACGAGCCATCGCCTCGCCGCCGGCTCAGCCTTCGGTGAGGTCTAGGTCGAACCGCCCATACGACCGGTGGTGCAGAGCCCAGTTCTCGGCGATGGTGTGGTTCACCGGCCACATTCGTGGTTCGGGCAAGCGGGGCAAGCGGCCCCCGATGGGGAGGAACACTCGATTATGACCGACGTCCTGATGCGTCCGTGGGTTCGGCTGCAGATCGCCGTGGCTGAGCTGCGGGAGCGCGAGGATGGCCAGACGACGACCGAGTACGCAATCCTGCTCGGCTTCCTCGCGATTGCCATCATCATCGCGCTCTTCTTCTTGCGGAACGTCCTTCGTGACCTGTTCTCCGATGCGGCGAGCAGCGTCTCGAATGCGCCCGGCGGCTGAGAGGCCCTGGGCTGAGAGACCGGATGTGGCGGCCCGCTATGCGGGCCGCTCGTCTGTGTCGGCACAACGGGCGTCCAGACTCGCCGTCACTTCGCGAAGTCCCGCAAGCTCGGCGTGCCCTCGCTGAGATAGCGCACGAGCCACCGCCTCGGAGCGTGCTTTCACGCCACCGCAAGCTGCGCGACATGCATCTCGAGACGAGCAGACGGCAGTCGCGAGAGAGGTGACTCCTGTTCAGGGTGACCGAGCCTACGACGCGTGACCGTACGACATGCGGCACTCGCGTTAGCGGGAACGCCGCCAGTCGATGCTGGTGACGTCACTCCCGTCCTGACCGAAGGAGTGGATCAGCGTGCGGCGTGCGTTGAGCGCGTTGACCATCCAGAGATCGACGCTCTCACAGTGGTCATCGAGCACGAACTCCTCGCACTCGACTCGCCGGGTCGCCATGATGGCGAGCCAGCGGCCGTCTGGCGACCAGGACTGAACCCAGACCGACCCCTCAGTCTTGAACACCGTCCTGACGCGATCATTCGCCAGATTGAGGATGCGAAATCGGTGGGGGCGCTCTTCCGAATACTCGAGGAAGGCGATGTTTCTACCGTCCGGCGACCAGTGTGGGTCGCGGCCGCGAAGCATCGGAGGGCCGAGTCGTTGCATTCGCCCCCCGTCGACGGGGATGACCATCAAGCGCTCGCTCTCAGGCCCGAAGCTGAACGCGATACGCCGACCGTCCGGCGACCAGTCCGGAGTGCCTAGTGCCCAGTCCGGATGTTCACCGGTTGGCTCGACGAGCAGCGGCTGAGGTCGTCCTCCGCCTACCGGAGCCTTCCAGAGTCCCAACCGGTAGCCACCGCTGCGCTCCTCGGTCGTGCCGCGCACGAAGACGATTCGCGTGCCGTCCGGCGACCAGGAGGGAGATGCATCGAAGCCGTGATGCCGCGTCACCTGTCGTGCATGCAATCCATCCGCGCCTCTGACCCAGATGCCGTCGATGCGTGTGACCGCGAGCATCTGGCCGTCGGGCGACCACGCCGGCTCGGTGTCGCCCAAGGTACCTGGGACGTTCCGTAGTGCGCGTCCGTCGGGTCGGATCGTAGAGAGGCCGCCCAGCTCGCGGCCGTCGAAGACAATGAGCCCATCGGGTCGAGACTGAGACCGGGCTTCGCCAGTCCCTGTGGCCGAAGACGTGAGAAGTAGGGCGGCGGCGAGGAAAGCAGTTGCAACGGACGCCGCGTTCATGGCCTCGAGCCCGCGATTTCGGACACGAACAAGGCAGAAGCTGCAAGTCGCATCGGTGGGAGTATCAGACGCCGGCCGTGCGCAAGCAAGAGCGCGGGCACGCGGGTCAACGCGCCTTGGGCCTAGCGAGACTCGCCGTCACTTTCGCCACATCCCGCAAGCTCGGCTTGCCCTCGCTGAGATAGCGCACGAGCCACCGCCTCGTGGCCGGCACAGCCTTTGGTGAGCCTCGCTCGAAGTAGAGATGCACGAGCTGCAGCGCGTCCTCGAGCGGCAGGTTCGGAAGCTCGCGGGCGGCGTCCTCAGCCATCCAGAGTGCTCGGCGCTCGGTCGCTCGGGACATGGGATGTGCGATCAATCGTCGGGGCGACCCGGAACACGGACTACGCCGTCGACTACGACGGCGCCGTTGCGGATCGTGAACAAGGCGATGCGAGCGGGCGTGATGTCTCCTCTCCGGTCGAACGAGAACGACCCCAGGGTCCCGCCTTTCATCCTCGTCTCGAACAGCTCCTCGACGACTGATGCGCGCGTGCCGTTCGAGCGCGCGATCGCCTCGAGCAGCGCCTCGGTGGCGGGCGCCGCCTCCACCGGGCCCGTGAACCCCTGGAGAAGGCTTGTTCCGGCGACACGCGGACTGAGCGCAGGAACCGTCGTCCGGCAGGTGTAAGCGACTCGAGCACGAGGTACGGGTCCCGTCACGCGAAGTCCCTCGCCGACGGGGCCGAGCTCCTTAGCGGCCAACATCAACAGGTCTCCGGCGGCGAACTCCACGTCGGGGCCGACCTGGCGGCGAACGTCCTCGAGCAAGCGCTTGGCGTTGTTCAGAGGGTTCCCGGCGAAGAAGACGAGCTGAGGGCGTGCAGCCGCGGCTCGCTTCGCGATCGCCGTATAGCTCTCTTGATCACGCCACTCGAGCTCGGTCGTGACGAGGCCGAGGCTGCGAGCGGTCTCGACGAAGCCGCCGCCGAGAGATGGGCCGTACCACCGGTATGAACGCCGCTCGCGGTTCACGAACGCGACGACCCGCTCTGCTCCCATCTGCTTCGCGAGGGTCGCGGCGGCGGCTCCCATGACGATTTCGGGTGGCACGACGCGTACGTAGTTCCGCAGCCCATCCGGATAGAGGGCTCCTGGATCGTGGTCGGAGTAAGGGGTGTTCAACGTGAGGCCCGGATCCGTATTCGTCGGGCTCACCATCGCGAGCGGTCCTGCCGCTCGGCGGCTGAGGATCGGAATCTGGACGGCAGCACAACCCGAGTAGTACGGTCCGATCACTCCGAGCACGTCCTTCGCGGCGGCGTATGACTCAGCGTTGCGCTCGCAGGCCCCTCCCTCGTCGGGGTCGGTTCCGCAGGACTGGTAGCCGACCCGGTAGCTGCCCGCCCGGAAACCCCGCTGACGCAGGACGCCCTTGATCACCCTGACCATTGCGGCCTTGGTGGATGCGGGCGGGAACGTCCTGCGATACGTCCGAGACGATGATCGCGTCCGGCTCACCCTCGCCCTCGTAGAAGACATCTGCGCAAGACGTCTTGTCCACCGGGGTCACGCTCTTGTCGCCGCCACCCATGCAGCCGGCGGCAAGGACGCTCGAAACAAGCGTCAACGCAAGCGCGAAGGCCTTCACGTCGCGATGATCCGCCCCGTTTGCGAGGGCGTCAAGGCTCGCGGGCGCCGCCCTCGGCAGCCCGCAGCTTGACTTTCGGTCAACAAGGACGAAGAGTTGAGCGTGTAACAGCCCGCACAAAGCTGCTGCGTTACTTACATGGCGAGGAGAGTGATGACCGCGGGCCGTAACCTGGCCCTTGGAGTTGCGGTTCTCGTAGCACTTACTGCTGCGATCGGCGCGACTGCGACAACCCCGGGTCGGAATGGCCTGATCGTGTACGCACAGGAGCTTCGTCCTGAGCGCTACCAGCTCTTCACGATCCGTCCCGACGGATCAGGGGCGAAGCAGATCACTCACCTCTTCAGTGTGGCGAATCCCGACTGGTCGCCCAATGGCAGGACGATCGTTGCCGGGGTCGAGAGCAAGAGTGGCGCTGGCATCGCCCTCTTGTCCCCTACCGGAACCATCATTCGTAACCTGACTCCTGGGGGGTATCAGGGACAGCCCTCCTTTTCGCCGGACGGCAAGTGGATCGTCTACGAGCGCGACATCGCCCCCGGCAACAACGGCGTCTGGTTGATGCGCTCGAACGGCACCGCCCTGCGTCGGGTCACGAGGAATCCCTTCGGGGGAGGTGAGTGCGGTTGCGATACCGACCCGAACTTCTCTCCTAACGGGAAGCTGATCACGTTCGTGCGGATCAAGGAAGATGACAGACAGCAAGCGTTGTTCGCGGTGCGCCGAAACGGCAGCGGCCTGCGCCAGTTAACTCCCTACTCGTGGGAAGTCGCCATCAAGCACGACTGGTCGCCCGACGGAAAACTGATCGTTCTGACGACGAACGCCGACTACGTCCGACCCAATGAGTCCGCCAATCTCGTAACGATCCGTCCCGACGGTTCGGGCAGGACCGACCTCACCGGGTTTACAGGCCGAACCGAGAACGCCTTCGCCGGCTCATTCTCCCCAGATGGCAAGCAGATCGTGTTTCGCATCGAGTCGGGAGAAATGAGCAGCCTGGCGGTCATTGACCGCAACGGTGAAAACCTTCGCCGCCTAACAACAGGCAGAGGAACACCGCGCTACATCGATTGGGGAACCCACCCCTAGCTAGTTTCAGCCCGCCCGCCCGCCTCGAGCTCGCGCTCCTCAATCGCATGTTGGGCCGAGCGGCGTCTCGAACTCCGTCACGACCGAATCTCTCCTACGCACCCGGCCCTGTCGACACGATGACGCGCTCGAGCGCGGGCGACAAGGTGGCCCTTCGGGACAGGTGCGCGATCACCGGAGTGTGCACCGGGCTGATCCTCGGGGCAATTGTTGAGCGATTCTGAGCATTCAACGTAGGTTCGACGAAGTGGCCGTTCGGGACGGTTCGAGCTTCAACGACTTGTGCTTCTTGACACATTGGGCCATCGGTGCCAGATTGGACGGGCTGTCGATCACTGGGGGGATCATGGGGAAGCAAGGACTCCGCGTAGGTCGTGCTGCGGCGATCCTCGTCGCTGCCATCGCATTGCTCGGCGCGCTGCCATCGGCGGCTGCGGGCGAACCGAAGCAGGACGTGACCTTCGGGTTCTTCGGCTGGGAGGTTGTGAGCGAGCGGCTGGTAACCGAGCGCGGCGCGAATACCGCGGCTGTGAACTGGCTCTTTCAGGTTCTCAGCGTGGACTCGATCGAGCTCTCGATCTGCTGCGACGCAGGCTTGCATCCACTCGAGTGGGTCTGGAACACGAAGACGGACTCCGGCACGGTCTCGGGCACCTGGACCTCCCATCACTACTTCGAGCCCATCGCCTGGGAAGGACGGCTGTCCGGACGGATGACCTCGGCCGGTGGCGAAGGGGTCATGCACATGACCGAGGTGTTCTCGGGCGCGAAGTTCCACGGCAAGTGGACGTCCCCGCCCGTAGACCCGCTCGGTGAAGGTATCGTGGGCTTACAGGTGTGGACGGTGACCGTCACCGGGACAATGGGATAGCCGCTTCGCCGCTCGAGCCCGGCCGACAAGATGGCCGTTCGGGACTGCCCAGCACTCTCATGTAACGGATAGCGGCTCGTCGGCTACGGCTCCGCCAGAAGGTCAACGGGGAGGGTGAGCCGATATCTCAGTCGTAGAAGTGACGCTCTGGTGGTGCTATGCGCGTCCGGGTCCGTTCGTCGCCGCTGCGCGGCGGACGAGCTCGCTGAATCGCGAAGCCAGACGCAGATCGGCGACGATCCGAAGAGCAAGGGGGGCCGGGCGGGGGGAGTCCGGGCGTCGATGCCCCCCTCGGGGGATCGCCGCAGAAATGGGACACCGCCCGGCCCGGCACAAGTGTCCGCCCATATGAAACGGATGTCAAAGCAGGTCCGGTTGCACCTGGGGACGAGCTAGCCCGTGGCTGTCGCGGAGGCGAGCACACGGGCCGAGCCCGAGCAGCCGGCGCTCGTCCGCTGCTCCTCGTGTCTCGGGCTGCGGACCGTCTCCCATCGCAACCGCGACTCCACTGCCCTCTGCCCGGACTGCCGTCGGCGTTCCTGACGCTGAACCCGCCTGAGAATCCGCATATCCAGGCGGAACGTCGGCTCCAGTCGGCTCGAGT
>CAWBER010000002.1:0-17763 GCA_963787855.1 uncultured Gaiellaceae bacterium | reverse complement strand
GCCGGCCTCGAGGTGATCGAGCACCACGTGCCGCGCACCGTTCTCCGCCGCGGCACGATCGGCTGGGCGATATCGCTCGCGATCGGTCTGACAGTCGGTCTCGTCCTCCAGCAGGCCGGCGTGGACGCCGAGTGGTGGCTGCTCGGCGTCGCCCTCGTGACGACGGCGCTCGGCGCACTCGTGCCGATCCTCTCGGATGCGGGCGTTCTTCCGACCCCACTCGGTCGTGCAGTGCTGGGGGACCGGAGTGGCCGGCGAGTTCTGGCCGATCATCTTCATCTCCGCTTCCTCACTGAGCGTGTACGGGAGAGGTGACGGAGTTCCTGCTGCTGCTGGGGTTCGGCGTACTGGTCGCGGGTGCGGCCATCGTTGCGACGCAAGCGCGCCCGCCGCGACTCCTCCGCATTCTGCAGGACACGCTGCATACGACGGGGCAGGTCGGTGTCCGTGCGTCGATCCTGCTGCTCGCGTTTCTCGTGTTCCTGGCGGCCGACGCGGGCTTCGAGTTCGTCCTCGGGGCATTCGCGGCGGGTGTGCTGGTGGGGCTCGTGCTCGACTCGCCCGAGGGGCGGATCGTCCGTGTCCGGCTCGAGGGAATCGGCTTCGGTTCCTCGTCCCCGTCTACTTCGTCGTCACCGGGATGACGTTCGACATCGACAGCCTGCTCACTGCCGAGGGCCTTGCGCTCGCAGCGCTGTTCCTCGCGCTGCTGCTCGTCGCGCGCGGGGCGTCGGCGCTCCTGTGGCTCCGCGAGCTCGGAGCGCGGCAAGACTGCGAGCCTGGCGCTTCTGGGCGCCACGGGGCTGCCGCTGATCGTCGCCATCGTCGGGATCGGCTCCGAGAAGGGCGACATCTCCGACGGCGTGGGGGCGTCTCTCATCGGCGCCGGGATGATCTCGGTGCTCGTGTACCCGTTCGCGGCCACGCGGCTCGTGTCAGCTACTCCTGTTCAGCTGCCTGGCGACGAGTACTAGGGTTACGGAATGGCGACGCCGTCAGCCGACCCGACCAGACGCTTCTTCGACGAGCTCTCGCACCGGGGCCAGGAGCCACTGTTGCGGAAGCTGAGCGGCTCGGTCCGCTTCGACATCGTCGACGGCAAGCGCGTCGAGCGTCGGTACGTGACGGTCGACAAGGGCCAGATCTCGGTCTCGGGCAGGGGCTCCGGCGGGCAGAGTGTCATCCGCGCCGATCGCGCCGTGTTCGGCCAGATCGCCACCGGTGAGCTGAATCCCGTCGCCGCCCTGCTCCGCGGCGAGCTGACGATCGAAGGCGATTGGAGCTCGTGCTCGTCCAGCGGCTGTTTCCAGGCCCGCCGGCGAAGAAGCCGAGCCGTAGAGCGGCCGGCTACGCGAAGAGGAAAGCATGAGCGACGACCTCGTCAAGATCCTCGACGGCAACACCTTCGTCGTCAGCGACGAGCGGGGAGACATCGAGGCGTCGCTTACCGACCCGACGGGCTTCTTCTCCTTCGACACCCGCTTCCTCTCCTGGTGGATCCTACGGTGAACGGCGAGCGGCTGAACGCGCTCTCGGTCGACGACCTTCAGTACTTCGAGACCCGCTTCTTCCTTGTCCCCGGGACCGGTACCGTCTACATCGACGCGAAGCCGTCGGTTATTCGTCAGCGGGCGGTCGCAGACGGCTTCCACGAGGAGCTGACGATCCTGAATCACGCGGACAAGGCGGCGACCTCACGGTGCGAATCGACGCCGCGCTGCGACTTCGCGGACCTCTTCGAGGTCAAGGACGCGCTGGCGAAGAAGGGGAAGTACTCGGCGCGCGTCGAGAACGGCAGGCTCCGCCTGGGCTACGAGCGCGGGACGTTCGGCCGGGCGACGGCTATCTCGGCGACGGAACCAGCGAGGTTCGACCACGATGGCCTGACATTCAAGATCCGCGTCGATCCTCACGGCGAGTGGACGACGGAGCTCGACGTCGTCACGGCGGGTCTGGGATCGGGACAGGCGCGGAGGCTGCTCGCATTCCAGAGCGCGCCCAGGCCCGCATGCAGCGGACCTCGCGAACTGGCTCGCCGACGCGCCCCGCTCGATGCGACCATGACTCACTCCAGGCGACCTACCGCGGAGCCTCGTCGACCTTGCGGCGCTCCGCTTCTCGCCGCCGATCGCTGGCGGCCATCGCTTCCGGCGGCTGGCCTGCCCTGGTTCATGACGATGTTCGGCCGCGACAGCATCTTCACGAGCCTGCAGGCTCTGCCTTCACGCCGAGCTCGCCGCGACGACGCTGCGCGCGCTCGGCGACTGGCAGGGGCTGCGTTCTGACGACTTCCGCGACGAGGATCCGGGCCGGATTCTCCACGAGATGCGGTACGGGGAGATGACGGCATTCGAGGAGCGGCCGCATTCGCCCGATTACGGCTCCGTGGACGCGACTCCGCTCTACGTCGTGCTGCTCGACGAGTACGAGCGCTGGACTGGCGACCGCGCGCTCGTCCGCGAGCTCGAGATGAAGCGCGCGCGGCTCTGAACTGGATCGACGAGTACGCAAACCTCGAGGGCACGGGCTACATCTGGTATCTGCGCCGAAACCAGGAGACCGGGCTCGAGAACCAGTGCTGGAAGGACTCGTGGGACTCGATCTCGTTCCGGACGGGGCGCTCCCGGGCTTCCCGCGCGCGACGTGCGAGCTCCAGGGCTACGCATACGACGCGAAGGTGCGCGGCGCGAGGCTCGCGCGCGAGATCTGGAAGGACGCGCGAGCTCGCCGGACAGCTCGAGAGCGACGCAGCGGATCTGAAGCGGCGCTTCAACCGCGACTTCTGGGTCGAGGACGGCGAGTACTTCGCGCTCGCGCTCGACCGGCACGGCAACAAGGTCGACGCGTTGGCGTCGAACAACGGGCATCTGCTGTGGAGCGGGATCGTCGACAAGACGAAGGCGAAGGCGGTCGCACGTCACCTGCTCGGGCCGCGGCTCTTCTCCGGCTGGGGCGTTCGCACGCTGGCCGAGGGCGAGGGGCGCTACAACCCGATCGGCTACCACGTCGGCACGGTCTGGCCGTTCGACAACTCGTTCATCGCGTGGGGGCTCGGCGCTACGGCTTCAAGGACGAAGCCGCCGAATCGCCGCCGGCATCCTGGACGCGGCCGAGTTCTTCGACGGCCGTCTGCCCGAGGCGTTCGGCGGGTATCCGCGCGAGCAGACGAAATACCCGGTGCAGTACCCGACCGCGTGCAGCCCGCAGGCGTGGTCGACGGGAACGCCGCTCCTCCTGCTCCGCACGATGCTCGGCCTCGAGCCGCACGGCGAGCACCTCGTCGTCGATCCGGCGCTGCCGCGCGGGATCGGCCATCTCGAGCTGCTCGACATCCCCGGGCGCTGGGGTCGGATCGACGCGTTCGGTCGCGGCCGCGTCGCGACCGGCGGGCCTCGTCGGCGCCGCTAGTCCGACGCGATCTGCACAGGAGGTGGGGGAGTGGCCGTGACCGCGGCGACGTACCTCGTCGATGTCGACAACACGCTCCTCGACAACGACCGGTTCCGCGACGACCTCCAGGCGCACCTCACGGCGGGGCACGGCCGGGAGCTCGCGAGCCGGTACTGGTCGATCCAGGAGCGATGGTTCGTCGAGCTCGAGTACCGGGACTACCTAGGAGCCGTGCAGGAGTGGTGGGAGGGTGAAGGCCGGGACCCGCACCTTCTCGGCGCAGCGCGCTACCTCCTCGACTATCCCTTCGCCGAGCGCCTGTATCCGGGTGCCCTCGATGCACTGGCGCATTCCGCACGCGTGGGCCTACGGTCGTCGTCACCGACGGCGACGCGGTGTTCCAGCCGCGCAAGGTCGAGCAGGCCGGGATCGCGGCGGCGGTCGAGGGGCACGTCCTCGTCTACGTGCACAAGGAGCTCTCACTCGACGACGTGGAGCGTCGTCATCCGGCCGAGCGCTACGTGCTGGTGGACGACAAGCTCCGGATCCTGACCGCGGCGAAGCAGTTCTGGGGCGAGCGGGTCACGACCGTGTGTCCGCTTCAGGGGCAGTTCGCCACGGATCCCGAGGTCGTCGCAGCACATCCCGCCGCCGACCTCGCGATCGCGGGCATCGGCGACCTCGTCGGTCTCGACCTCTAGCTCAGTCGGCGACCCAGAGGCGGAAGCCGCCGAGGAACGCGTCCTCGTTGTGGCCGAGGCGGCAGTTCCGCGGCAGCTCGTCGAGCTCGCGGGCGTTGCCGCCGCCGAGCACGACGTAGTCCGGGAGGACGGCAGCGGACAGGTACTCGATCGTCTCGACGACGTGCTTCTGCCAGCGCTTGTGGCCGTCGCGCTCGAGACCCGCCTCGCCGACGTAGTCCTCGAACGTCGCCTTCCGGTACGGGAGGTGTCCGAGCTCCATGGGCGCGACGACTCCGTCGATGATCAGCGTGGTGCCGAGCCCGGTGCCGAGCCCGAGGAAGAGCATCCGGCCGCCCTCGTAGCTCCCGAGCGCCTGCATGGCCGCATCGTTGACCACCTTCGTCGGCTTCCCGAAGGCCTTCTCGAACTCGAACCCGACCCAGCCTGGCCCGAGGTTGACCGGCTCGCGGACGACTTTCCCGTCGATCACGGGGCCGGGAACGCCGACGGAAACGCCGACGTACTCCCAGTCGTCCGTCTCCTTCAGGACGCCTTCGACCATCTCCTCGGCGGTCATGTTGTGCCCGGAGACGAAGCGGCGGCGCTCATCCACGCCGTTCAGCACCGCCTTCACGTGCGAGCCGCCGACGTCGACCGCGAGCACGGTAGGAGCGCGCGGCTCGACGGGGTACTTGCGATCGCTCATGACGCGGATCCTGCCGCAGCCGCGTCGGCGATGACGAGCGCGTTCGCGGTCGTGATCCGTCCGGCGGGAATCGAGGTATCGCCTGCCCGGAGCCGGGCGAGCGCATCGATCTTGTCGTCGCCCGTCACGAGCCAGAGGATCCTGCGTGCCCGGTCGAGTGGAAGATACGTGAGCGTCATGCGGCGTCGGCCCTGGTACTCGCCGGTGAGAGCGACGTCGCGATCGTCGACCTCGAGCACGGGATCGCCCGGGACGAGCGACGCCGTGTGCCCGTCCGGGCCGAGCCCGAGGTGGACGAGGTCGAGCCGCTCTGGGAGCGCGGAGGCATAGCCCGTGGCGGCCTCCTCGAGATCGTGCGCGGTGACGGGCATCGGCCGTACGTCGGCCACGCCGCCCGGCGGCAGGCTCCGCTGCAGCAACGTGAGGTTGCGATGAGGATCGCCGTCGGGAGCGATGCGCTCGTCGACCTGGAAGATCGTCACCTTCTCCCAGGGCATCCGTCCGTACAGCGCCGCGAACATCGCGCCCGGCGTGCTCCCACCCGAGACGGCCAGCGTGAACCTGTCCCGCTTGGCGATCGCCTGTGCGGCGGCGCCGGCGATCAGCTCCGCTCCGCGCTCGGCCGCGGCTTGGGCGTCGGGGAGGACCTCGACGTCGAGAGTCATCAGCCGGCCTTCTCGTCGTGGCCCCCGAACTGCTTCCGCATCGCGGAGAGCAGCCGGTTCTCGAAGTCGTCCAGCCCGCGGGACGAGAACCGCGAATACAGCGCAGTCGTGAGCACCGGCGCCGGCACTCCCGCCTCGATTGCCGCGATCGACGTCCAGCGCCCCTCGCCCGAGTCGGAGACGCGCCCGGCGAACTCCTCGAGCTTCGGCGACTCCGTGAGCGCCTGCGCGGTGAGATCGAGCAGCCACGAGCCGACGACGCTCCCTCGACGCCAGACCTCGGCGACCTCGGCCGTGTCGATCTCGTACTGGTAGAGCTCGGGGTGCTCGAGCGGGGCGGTCTCGGCGTCCATCTCCTGTTGCCGTTTCCCCACATCGGCGTTCGCGACGATGTTCAGTCCCTCCGCGTACGCGGCCATGAGCCCGTACTCGATGCCGTTGTGCACCATCTTCACGAAGTGCCCGGCGCCGTTCGGGCCGCAGTGGTAGTAGCCGTGCTCGGCCTGGCTGGGCTCGCCGGAGCGCCCCGGAGTGCGCGGCGCCGCGTCCACGCCCGGCGCGATCGAGGCGAAGATGGGGGACAGGCGGTCGACGACCTCCGTCTCGCCGCCGATCATCAGGCAGAAGCCGCGGTCGAACCCCCACACGCCGCCGCTCGTACCGACGTCGACGTGGTGGATGCCCTTCTCGCGCAACCCCTCGGCGTGGCGGATGTCCGCGATGTAGTGCGTGTTCCCGCCGTCGATGATCACGTCGCCCGCTTCGAGGACCTCGGCGAGTGCGGCGATCGTCTTGTCCGTGATGTCCCCCGCAGGGACCATGACCCAGGCCGCGCGCGGTTTGTCGAGCTTCGCGGCGAACTCCTCGAGCGACGACGAGCCGAGCGCGCCGTCCGCCTCGAGCGCCTTCACCGCGTCCGCATGGATGTCGTAGCCGACGCAGCTGTGTCCGTCCGCCATGAGCCGACGGACGATCCCGGCGCCCATCCGGCCCAGGCCGACCATTCCGAGCTGCATGGGTGTATCCGTGGCCATGGTTAGCTCCTTCCGAGGATGTAGCGGTCGACGGCGTTTGCGAAGCCGTCCTCGTCGTTCGACGTCGTGACGTGCCGTGCCGCGCGCTGGACCTCGCGGTGCGCGTTCCCCATCGCGATCGAGAGGCCGGAGCGGGCGAACATGAGCACGTCGTTGGGCATGTCCCCGATGGTCGCGATCTCGTCCTCTGCGAGGTCGTAGCGCTCGGAGAGATATGTCACGACGGCGCCCTTGTTCGCCTGCGGGTGCGTGATGTCCAGGTAGTACGGCTGCGAGCGCGAGACCGAGACGTGGAGGTCGAGGCCGTCATGCGCGGCGCTTTCGGCGGCAGCCACGGCGTCGAAGTCGTCACTTACGCCCACGATCTTCGCGACTCGCGTGCTCACGTCGTCGAATCTCTCGACGACTGTCGGCTCGAACTGCACGGTGTGCGACTCGCGGTCGACGTGCGGACCGTCGCGGTCGCGTACGAACCAGTCGACGCCGCGGTAGAGCCAGACCGTGAGCCCGAAGGACTCGAGCTGCGAGATCGCCTGGGGAACGATGTCGTCGGGAACGAGATGCTCCTCGAGCACGTCGAAGTCAGGCTCGACCACGAGACCCCCGTTGAACCCGGCGAGCGGCGCGCGGATCGCAAGCGGCGCGACGAGCATCTCCATGCCGCGCGGCGGGCGCCCGCTCGTCACGGCGAAGTGGATTCCGGCGTCGTGCAGCCCCCGAACGGCGTCGACTGTGCTCGGCGCGAGCGACTTGTCCGGACGAACGAGCGTGCCGTCGACGTCCGACAGGAGCAGCTTGATCACCTGAGGTCCCGGTAGCGCCGGATGAGCGCATTCGTCGACGAGTCGTGCAAGAGCTCTGGCTCTTCATCGCTCGTAAGCTCCGGAACGATCCGCTGCGCGAGCGCCTTGCCGAGCTCCACGCCCCACTGGTCGAAGGAGTTGACCTCCCACACGGTGCCCTGCACGAACACGCTGTGCTCGTAGAGGGCGACGAGCGCCCCCAGCGTGTGCGGCGTGAGCTCTTCGGCCAGGAGGACGTTCGACGGACGATTGCCCTCGAACACGCGGTGGGGCACGACCGCTTCCGGCGTGCCCTCGGCGCGCACCTCGTCCTCGGTCTTGCCGAACGCCAGCGCTTCGGCCTGGGCGAACACGTTCGACATGAGAATGTCGTGGTGGTCGCCGAGCGGATCGAGCGTCTTCGCGAAGCCGATCAGGTCGACGGGGATCAGTTTCGTGCCCTGGTGGATCAGCTGGTAGAAGCTGTGCTGGCCGTTCGTCCCCGGCTCGCCCCAGAACACCGCTCCGGTCTCGTAGTCGACGCGGCGGCCATCGAGCCTGACGCTCTTCCCGTTCGACTCCATCGTCAGCTGCTGCAGGTAGGCGGGGAAGCGCTTCAGGTACTGGCTGTAGGGCATCACGCCGTAGGTCTGCGCTCCGAAGAAGTCGGCGTACCAGACGCACAGCATCCCCATCAGCACGGGAAGGTTGCGCTCGAGCGGCGTCGTGCGGAAGTGCTCGTCCATCGCGTGGAAGCCGGCGAGCAGCTCGTGGAACCGGTCGGGCCCGACCGCGAGCATCGTCGAGAGGCCGATCGCCGAGTCCATCGAGTAGCGGCCGCCGACCCAGTCCCAGAAGCCGAACATGTTCTCCGGGTCGATGCCGAAACTCGCGACCTCGTCGGCGTTGGTGGACACGGCGACGAAGTGCTTGGCGATCGCACCGTCGTCGCCGAGCGCGGCAAGGGCCCACGCGCGCGCCGAGCGTGCGTTCGTCATCGTCTCGAGCGTGGTGAAGGTCTTCGACGAGACGACGAAGAGGGTCTCCTCGGGCGCCAGATCGCGCGTCGCCTCGACGAGGTCGGTCGAGTCGACGTTCGAGACGAAGCGGAAGATGAGATTGCGGCGCGTGTAGTGCCGGAGGGCCTCGTAGGCCATCACCGGCCCGAGGTCGGAGCCGCCGATCCCGATGTTCACGACGTTGCGGATCGGCTTCCCCGTGTGACCCTTCCACTCACCCGAGCGGATGTGTTCCGAGAACGAGGCCATGCGGTCGAGCACCTCGTGGACCTCCGCGATGACGTCGATACCGTCGACCACGAGCGACCGCTCGCGGGGCATGCGCAGGGCAACGTGCAAGACCGATCGATTCTCCGTCGGGTTGATCCGATCGCCGCGGAACATCGCCTCCGTGCGCTCCGGAAGGCCTGACTCCTCGGCGAGCTCGAGCAGGAGGCGCAGCGTCTCGTCGGTGACGCGGTTCTTCGAGTAATCGAGGTAGATGCCGACGCCCTCGGCGGCAAGCCGCTCGCCGCGCGTGGCGTCCTCGGCGAAGAGGTCGCGGAGGTGTCTGTGCCTGATCTCGTCGAAGTGGCGCTCGAGCGCTATCCATGCGGCACGTTCCCGAAGTGGCGCCTCGGTCATGGGAGCCACGGCGTCCTCCATCCTCCGTAGTCGCGAACGAGATCGTCGGCCGACGCCGGTCCCCAGGTGCCGGGTTCGTAGGCCTCGACGGGCGGCGGCGAGTCGATGAGCGGCTGGACGACGCGCCACGTTTCCTCGACCGCGTCCTGGCGCGCGAAGTGGCTCGAGTCCCCGCGCATCGCGGCGTCGAGGAGCACCTCGTACGGCGTCGGCCCCTCGCCGCCGAAGCTCTCGAACTCCATGTCGAGCTGAACGGAGCGCAGGCCCGGACCGTGGGCGTCCTTAGCCTGCATGCGCATCCGCGCGCCGGGCTTCGGGCCGATGCGTAACACGAGCTGGTTCGGCTCCGGCCGCGGCGAGTCCTTGGGGACGAAGCCGAGCCACGGCGTCGTGTTGAAGACAACGCGCACCTCGGTGACGGTCACGGGCAGCGACTTGCCCGCGCGGATGAAGAAGGGGACGCCTGACCAGCGCCAGTTGTCGATCTCGAGCCGAAGCGCGCAGAACGTCTCGATCTGCGAGCCCGGCGCGACTCCCTCGACATCGAGGTAGCCCCGGTACTGTCCGCGAACGTACTTGGCCGGGTCGGCCTCGGCCATCGCGACGAAGACGTCGCGCTTGCGGTCTGAAATGACGTCCACGCCGTGCCCCGTCACCGGCTCCATCGCGACAAGGCTCAGGACCTGGAGCAGGTGATTCTGGACGACGTCGCGCAGCGCGCCGACGGGGTCGTAGAAGTGGCCGCGGTCGGCGACGTCGAACTCTTCGCCCATCGTGACCTGCACCGACGAGACGAACTGCCGGTTCCAGACGGGCTCGAGGATGGTGTTCGCGAAGCGGAGGTAGAGGATGTCCTCGACCGACATCTTCCCGAGGAAGTGGTCGATGCGGTACAGCTGCGACTCGTCGATGAGTGCGTGGAGGGTCGCGTTCAGCTTGCGCGCGGACGCCAGGTCGTGTCCGAACGGCTTCTCGACGACGACCCGCGCGTTCCTCGTGACGCCCGCGTCGGCGAGCCCCTTGACGACCGTCCCGAAGAGCGACGGCGGGATCTCGAGGTAAAAGACGGGCTGCTCGTTGCCCTCGAGCGCCTTGGCGACCTCTGCGTAGGTCGCCGGGTCCGTGAAGTCGCCGTGGTGGTACGAGAGCCGCTTCGCGAGCCGGCCGAAGACCTCTTCGTCGAGCTCCTGGCCCGTGGCGACTATCGAGTCGCGCGCTCGCTCGACCAGCTGATCGAGCGTCCAGTCGTCGAAGGCGACGCCGACGATCGGGCAGTCCAGCAGGCCGCGCGCCTCGAGCCGATACAGCGAGCGGTACGTCATGACGCGCGCGAGGTCGCCCGTGATCCCGAAGATCACGAGCACGTCGGCTGCTTCCTCGGCCTGCCCCGGGGCGCGCACTCGGCGGATCATCCCATCTGTCGTGTCACAGGTGGAATGATCCGTGCAGGATGCGTGAGCTCGCGATCACGACGGTCGACCTCGCGCGCCTCCAGTTCGCGACGACCTCTCTCTACCACTTCCTCTTCGTCCCGCTGACGCTCGGGCTCGCGCCGCTCGTCGCCGTCATGCAGACCATTTGGTACCGCGGCGGCGACGAGGCGTGGCTTCGGCTCGCACGGTTTTTCGGGACGCTCATGCTCATCAACTTCGCGATCGGCGTCGCGACCGGGCTCGTGCAGGAGTTCCAGTTCGGGATGAACTGGTCGATCTACTCGGAGTTCGTCGGCGACGTCTTCGGAGCACCGCTCGCGATCGAGGGTCTCGCCGCGTTCATGCTCGAGTCGACGTTCCTGGGGCTCTGGATCTTCGGGTGGGACCGGCTGTCGAAGCGGGTTCATCTCGCGACGGTCTGGCTGTTCGCCATCGGCAGCTGGGCGTCGGCGTTCTTCATCATCTCGGCCAACTCCTGGATGCAGCGGCCCGTCGGCTCGACCGTCAGAAACGGTCGTGCGGAGCTGACGGACGTCTGGGAGCTCTTCTCGAACCGCTTCGGCATCTGGGCGTACATCCACGTGCTGCTCGTCGGGCTCACGACCGCCGCCGTCGTGGTCTTCGGCGTCGCCTGCTGGCACCTCGTGCGCGGGCGGAACCACGATCTCTTCCGCCACGCGGCGAAGCTCGCGTTGATCGTCGGCGTCCCGATCTCCGCGCTGAACCTCGGGGTCGGCAGCCAGATGGGCGTGATCGTGACCGACTACCAGCCGATGAAGATCGCCTCGACCGAGGCGCAGTGGGACACGTGCCAGCCGTGCGCGTTCTCGCTCATCCAGTTCGGGGGCTTCACGGCGGACGACCAGACGCCGTCCTTCTCGATCCAGGTCCCGCACCTCCTCTCGATCCTCGCGACCCTTTCCTGGGACGGCGAGGTACAGGGAATGAACGAGCTGCAGACGTCCGACGAAGCCGAGTACGGCGCCGGTGACTACATCCCGCCGGTGCGGACGACGTACTGGAGCATGCGGATCATGGCGTACGCAGGAACGCTCGTCTTCCTGATCTTTGCGCTCGGTGCGTTCCTGTACTGGCGGGGGAAGCTCGCGTCCACGCGCTGGTTCCTGTGGCTCGGCGTCGCCGCGATCCCGCTGCCGTACGTGGCGGCGCTCGCCGGCTGGGTGCTCTCCGAGGTCGGGCGCCAACCCTGGATCGTCTGGGGGCTGCTGAAGACGGTCGACGCCAACTCGCCGAGCGTCTCGACGGCCACGATCGCCACGAGCCTCGGCACGTTCGTCGTCCTCTACGTTGCTCTTCTCATCGTGGACGTCATCCTCATGCGCAGGTACGCCCGCGTCGATCCGCCCGAAGTCGGCGGCGAGGGCGACGAGTTCGCACTCCCGGCGGTCACGTACTGATGGATCTCGAGACCTTCTGGTTCTGCCTCATCGTGGTCGTCTGGGCCGCGTACTTCCTGCTCGAGGGGTTCGACTTCGGGGTAGGGATGCTGCTCCCGTTCGTGCCGCGTTCTGACGCGGAACGGAGCACGACCCTGCGGACGATCGGGCCGGTCTGGGACGGGAACGAGGTCTGGCTCGTCGTCGCCGGCGGTGCGACCTTCGCGGCGTTCCCAGCCTGGTACGCGACGATGTTCTCGGGCTTCTACCTCGCGCTTCTGCTCATTCTCGTTTTCCTCATCGTCCGCGTCGTCTCGTTCGAATGGCGCTCGAAGAGCGAGACGCCCGGCTGGCGCTCGACGTGGACATGGGCGAACACCATCGGAAGCTTCGGCGCCTCTCTGCTCTGGGGCATCGGGCTGTCGTCCCTCCTCTACGGCACGCCGATCGACTCGGCGGGTGGCTTCACCGGGAATCTCCTGGATCTGTTCAGCCCATACAGCGTGTTCGCGGGCATCGCCGTCGTGGCGCTGTTCGCGTTCCACGGCGCGACATTCCTCAGTCTCCGGACGATGGGTCAGCTGCGCGACCGCGCCGAGGCCGTCGCCCGACGGCTTGCAATCCCGGCCGCCTTGCTCGGTGCCGCGTACCTGGCCTGGACCGTCGCGGTCGCGATGGACCGCAACGACAAGGATCTCTTCCCACCCGCGATTCCAGCCGCAATCGGGATCGTGGCGCTCGCGCTGGCGGTCGTCTTCCTGTTCGCGAGGAGCACCGGACGGGCTTTCGCAATGACCGCGCTCGGCACGATCTCGCTGGTGGCGACGCTGTTCGTCTCGCTCTACCCGCGCGTGATGGTCTCGAGTACGAGCGCCGAGAACAGCCTCACGGTCGACAGCGCGGCGTCGTCGCACTATGCGCTCGCGGTGATGAGCGTCGTCGCGCTGATCTGCGTCCCGGTCGTCCTGCTGTACCAGGGTTGGTCGTACTACGTGTTCCGTCATCGCATCGAAGGCGAGCGCGAGGCTGCTGTGTGACGCGGCCGCTCTTCGTCCCAGTCCTGTTGGGGACGCCACGTCAGGGCCGCATGAGCGAGCACGCGGCGAGAGTCGTCTGGGAGGAGGTCGGCAAGCGGCCGGGCGTCGAGACCGAGCTCATCGACGTCGCCACGCTGCAGATCCCGGTCGACGACGCCGGCGAGAGCGCGAAGGACCCGGCCTTCGCGGACACGATCAACCGCGCCGACGCCCTCGTCGTCGTGACGCCGGAGTACAACCACGGCTACGCGGGGATGCTCAAGCACGTCCTCGACACGAACCTGAAGGAGTACATCCACAAGGCGGCAGGGGTGGTGGGCGTCTCCGCCGGAGTGTTCGGCGGCGCCAGGGCGATCGAGAACCTCCTGCCGGTGCTGCGCGAGCTGGGGCTGGTCACGATCTTCTGGGACGTGAACTTCACGACGGTTCGACGCCGGTTCGACGAGGAAGGGAATCTCGTTGACGACTCGTTCCTCGCGATCGACAAGTTCGTCGACGAGCTCCTGTGGATGGCCGAGACTCTGCGTTACGGCCGCGAGAACGTGACGATCGGAGGGTCAGGTTGACGCGTCCGACGATGACGTGCCCGAAGTGCGGCACGCCCATGAACCACCAGGCCGAGAAGCTCGTCCAGGCGGCCACGGAGGAGGAGGCAGCGGCGCAGTCGCCTGCCCTCGACGGCCTGGTCGTGCTCGTCTTCGCGTGCCCCGCTTGCGGCTGGATCGACGCGCGCACCGAGGGCGACGAGCCGGCCGCGTCGGCGTAGGCACGAGCCCAATGCGCCTCCTCGACCCGCGTCTTGTTCGCCGCGCGCGGGCGGCACGCACGCTGCTCGTGGTCGACGCCGCGCTGGGGGTCGTCACGGCGCTGCTCGTCCTTGCGCAGGCGGTGTTCCTTGCACGTGTGGCTGCGCGCTCGTTCGAGGGCGCAGCGCTTGCTGAGGTCGCGACGCCGCTCGTGCTGCTCGTGGCGGTCGTGGCGGCTCGGGCGCTCGCCGCATGGGGCTTCGAGGTCGCGGGTAGGCGCGCTGCCGGCGACGTGATCTCACAGCTGCGCCTCGACGTCGTCGAGACGCGGCTCCGGCGCGAGCCGACCGCCCTCGACGGTGCACGGAGCGCGGAGGTCGCGACCGCGGCAGTCGCGGGCGTCGACGCGCTCGAGACGACATTCGCGCGCTACCTACCCCAGGTCGTGCTCGCTGCCGTCGTGCCTGTCGCCGTGATCGTGCTCGTCGCGTCGATCGACCTCCTCGCTGCGGGGTTGATGCTGCTCACGCTGCCGCTCGTACCGGTTTTCATGTGGCTCGTCGGGCGTCACACACAGCGGCGCGCGCGCGAGCGTTGGCAAGCCCTCGCGTTGCTCTCGAATCACTTTCTCGACGTCGTTCGCGGGCTGCCGACGCTGCGTGCCTTCAACCGCTCGCATGCTCAGCGGACCAGCATCGAGGCGGTGAGCGACGAATACCGCCGGACGACGATGGGGGCGCTTCGCATCGCGTTCCTCTCCGGGTCGATCCTGGAGCTGGCCGCCACGCTCGGGATCGCGCTCGTCGCCGTCGTCGTCGGTGTGCGCCTGGCCGAGGGCGGAATCGGCTTCGAGGCGGCGCTCACCGTGCTGGTTCTGGTGCCGGAGCTCTACCTGCCGCTCCGCAACCTCGCGGCACAGTTCCACGCGAGTGCTGAAGGAGCCGCCGTCGCCGAGCGCCTCCTCGAGCTTGCCGAACCCGCGCCGGCTCGTGTGCGGGGGACGGCCCCGCCCGATCCGACGCTCGTCCCGATCCGGTTCGAGGCCGTCTCCTTCGCCTACCCGAGCCGCGACCTCGACGTGCTGCGCGACCTGGACCTGGAGATCCGCCCTGGGGAGACCACGTCGATCGTCGGGCCGAGTGGAGTGGGGAAGAGCACGCTCGTGTCGTTGCTCATCCGCCTCGCCGATCCCTCGTCGGGCCGCATCCTCGTGGGCGAGGACGATCTCGCGCAGCTCGACGCCGCGCGCTGGCGTGCGCTGACGGCGCTCGTCCCGCAGCAGCCGACGCTCTTCCGGGGCACGGTCGCCGAGAACATCCGGCTCGGCGTCCCGGCGGCCGACGACGAGCACGTGCGCCGCGCCGCCGAGCTCGCCGGCGCGCACGACTTCGTCTCGCGGTTGCCGCTGTCGTACGCAACGGTCGTCGGGGACGGCGGGCGGCAGCTGTCGGCCGGTCAGCGGCGGCGCATCGCTCTGGCGCGCGCGTTCCTGCGCGACGCGCCGCTCGTCCTCCTCGACGAGCCGACGGCGGATCTCGATGCAGTGAGTGCGGAGCTGGTCGCGGAGTCGATCGACCGGCTGCGAGCGCGGCGAACGGTCGTGATCGTCGCGCACGCGCCCGAGCTTGCCGAGTCGGCGGACCGGATCGTCCGGCTCGAGAGCGGTCGCGTGCACGGAGTGACGGAGAAGGCGGCATGAGAACCATCGAGCGCGTCCTGGCTCTCTCCGGCAGCTCGCGCAGTCGCGTCGTGCTCTCGCTCTCGCTCGGCTCGCTCGCGGTCGGCTTCGGCGTCGCGTTGATGGCGACCGCCGGCTATCTCATCTCCAGGGCCGCCGAGCAGCCACCGATCCTCGCGCTCACGACGGCCATCGTCGTCGTCCGCTTCCTCGCACTCGCGCGGCCGCTCGCACGGTATCTCGACCGCCTCGCGTCGCACGACCTCGCGCTACGCGGCCTCGGACGGATTCGGGCGAACGTCTACGAGCGCATCGAGCCGCTCGCGCCGGCTGAGCTGGACGCGTATCGCCGGGGGGACCTCGTGAGTCGACTGGTCTCGGACGTGGATGCGCTCCAGGGGCTTTATCTCCGCGGTCTCCTGCCGTCGTTCGTCGGCCTCGTCGTGTCGGTCAGCTGTGTCGTCGCCGTCACGTTCGTGCTTCCGACGGCCGCGGTCGTCCTCGCGCTCGGCCTCGCGCTCGGCGGGATCGCGGCACCGGTGCTCGCGGGAAGGCTGGGGCGACACGTCGGCCGGCGCCAGGCTTCGGCGCGGGGCGAGCTGACCGCAGAGCTCGTCGAGCTTCTACGCGGCGCACCGGAGCTCGTCGCCTACGGCCGAGAGGACGACGCCCTCGCGCGCGTCCGCGCCGCCGACCGTGAGCTCGTGCGCCTCGGTCGTCGCGACGCCCTCGTCGCGGGCCTCGCAGACTCGCTTTCCGTGCTCGTCGCGGGCCTCACGACCGTCGGGGTACTGGCCGTCGCTGTCGCCGCACACGAGGACGGGTCGCTCGACCGCGTCCTCGTCGCCGCGCTCGCGCTCCTCGCGCTGTCGTCGTTCGACGCCGTAGCGCCACTTCCGGGCGCGGCGCGGGAGCTCTCCGCGACGCTGGCATCTGGACGGCGCGTCGTCGAGCTGACCGACCGCGAGCCGCTGGTCGCCGATCCGATCGAGCCGGAACCCGCCCCACGCGGGCCGGTCACCGTCGCTCTGGAGGGCGTGACCGCGGCGTACCAAGCGGGAGAGCCGGTACTCGACGGCTTCGACCTCCGGCTCGAGCCCGGCTGCCGGGTTGCGCTCGTCGGCCCGAGCGGCGCCGGGAAGACGACGGTCACGAACCTGCTCCTGCGTTTCCTCGATCCGCAGGCGGGCCGGGTCACGATCGACGGCGTCGACGTCCGCGGGCTGCGGCAGGAGGACGTCCGCAGCACGTTCGCGCTCGCGGGGCAGGAGGCGCACGTCTTCGACTCGACGATTCGCGAGAACCTTCGCCTCGCGAGACCGGATGCGACCGACGAGCAGCTGCACGCTGCGCTGAAGCGGGCGCGGCTGAACGCGTGGGTCGAGTCGCTCCCGGACGGCCTGGACACGCACGTCGGGGATGAGGGTGCGGAGCTTTCGGGCGGGCAGCGCCAGCGTCTCGTCATCGCGCGTGCGCTGCTCGCCGACGCTCCCATGCTGGTCCTCGACGAGCCGACCGCCCACCTCGACGGCCCGACGGCCGAGGCGGTCGTCGCGGACGTCCTCGAGGCCGCCGAGGATCGATCGGTGCTCCTGATCACGCATCGCCCCGAGGGCCTCGAGCTCGTGGATCGCGTTGTGACGATCCCGGAGCCGGCGTAGGGTCCCCGCGTGGCCGAGATCCTCGCACTCGTCGCAGCGTTCTTCTTCGCTCTCGCCGCGACGTTGCAGCAGAAGGGCGCGCTTGGAATGGGCGACGTGTCCTTCGGCTCGCCCGCGTCCCTCCTCAAGCTCGCGACGCAGACATGGTGGCTACTCGGCACGGTTGCCCTGCTCGCCGGCTACGTGTTCCAGGCGGTCGCGCTGGCCAATGGTCGCCTCGCGGTGATCCAGCCCCTCCTCGTGACCACCATCGTCTTCGCCCTGCCGCTCGGCTACTTCCTGACGCGCCAAGTGGTCCGGCGGAACGAGGTCGCCGGCGCGGCGGTAGTCGTGCTCGGGCTCGCGCTCTTCACAGTCGTGGGAGACGCCGCCGAGGGGAACGACAATGCGCCGGCAAACGAATGGGCCATTGCGGTAGTCGTGTTCTCGCTGGTGGCCGCGGCTGCGTTCGTCGCTGGCGGGCGCGGGCCGGCGTCTCGCGCGGCGGCGTCGTACGGCATCTGCGCTGGCGTGCTGTTCGGCCTGTCGGCGTCGCTCTGCAAGCCGACGATGGAGATCCTGGGTGACGAGGGCGTGGACGGAGTCCTGACGAGCTGGGAGGCGTATGCCTTCGCGCTCACGGGCGTCGTTGCGTTCGTGGTTCAGCAGCTGTCTCTCGCAAAGGGCAACCTCGCCGCTTCGGTCGCGACCGTCTCCGTCTGCAACCCGCTCGTCAGCATCGTCATCGGGACGCTGCTTCTCGACGAGCGCCTCGCCGAGCCGACGTGGCACAAGGTCGTCGCCTACGCGGGGCTCCTACTCGCCCTCGCGGGAGCTGCTCTCATCTCGATGGCGACCGAACGAGCGAAGGGGGCGCAGGACGAAGGCCCGGCGGTACCGGCCCCGGCGACCTAGCCGGGCAGAAGGGC
>CAWBER010000001.1:0-95543 GCA_963787855.1 uncultured Gaiellaceae bacterium | reverse complement strand
CCGTGAGCGTCTGCTCGCTCGGACGGAAGTGGCGGGTCACCGCCTGTGCATACGGCCTCCCGACGCGGCGCGCGTAAGACGCAAAGCCTTCATCTCGCACGGGCTGCAGGTCCTCCGTGTAGGGGTCGAGGACATGCTGGCGCCCGACCTTGCGCGCCGAGTTGAAGAAGGCGAGACCCATTCCGACGGAGACCTCCAGCAGCGAGCGCTGCTCACGGTCGGCCTCCACCACGAGCCCCTGGTACACCGCCGCGAGCTCGGGCGGAGTCGGAAGCCCCTTCGCATCCTCACGGAGGTCGGCGAGCGAGCGCTTCAGGCCGTCGATCTCGAGCGGCGGGATGTCGATCAGGCGCGCGGACGTGCCGCTCGCCCCCTCGAGCGAGGCGAGGAGGTCGTCCACCGACGAGAACTCCGCCTCCCTCGCGAGCACGCCGGCGTCCTTCAGCTCCGAGACGAGCGCGTCCAGGTAGACGCGCGTCCCCTTCGTGACGTCGGCCGCGCCGGCCAGCAGCCAGAGCGGCGAGAACCCGAACGCAAGGATCGACCCGAGCTCGACGACGTTGCCGCCTGCCTTGCGTATCGCCAGCTTCTTCGGCGAGGACTCATGCTCGTCGGCGACCACTTCCGTCTCGCGCTCGACCCCGCCGACAAGCTCGACGGTGATGCGCAGGAGGTTCTTCGCGGTCGCCTCGTAGAACCGGGACTTGCGGACGAGCCTCGGCAGGACGAGCTCGGCCGTCTCGTGGATCGTGCCGCCGAGCGCCGCCGCGACCGCGCGAAGGATCCTCTCGGGCACCGAGACGAGGTACTGGGTCGCGCGGCCCACGCTCTAGCTCTCGATGGGCTTGGCGCCGATCGCGATCCCGCCGAACGCGGAGAAGCCGGTCACCCGCAACGTGGGTGTGTGCGGATCGTCGGGCTCGGGAACGTCAACCGCCACGCCGCCGGCCAGCGATTGCACATCCGACTCGACCCGCCAGCCCTTAGGCACGCGAAGCGCGATGCCTCCGAACAGCGAGCCGACCTCGAGCCGCGCATCCGGCGCGAGCTCCGCTTCGCGCAAATCCACGGCGATCCCGCCCAGCCACGTGAACATCGAGCCGCCCCGGAACGCCTGCGCGCGGCTCTTCAGCTCGATCCCGTCGAGGATTGCGACGAGCCTGACCTCGTCGCTGTCGGCGTCTCCCCGCGAGGGAAACGCACGCTTCAGGAGCGAGGCGGACGCGAAGGTGCCCGCCCAGAACCCGAGCTTGAACACGCAGGAGCGTGCGGAAGAGTCGCACGGCCGCAGGGTACCCCGCGCGTCTAGCATGGCCCCGATGGAGGCCGAGGCGATCCGCGCGCTGCTCGAGCAGGCGTTTCCGGGCGCGGACGAGCTCGCGGTCGAGGATCGCACGGGCACGGGCGACCACTTCCAGGTGACGGTCGTGAGCTCGGACTTCGACGGCGTCTCGCTCATCGACCAGCATCGCCGCGTGAACGACGTGCTCGCCTCGCCCCTCGCCGACGGCTCGATCCACGAGCTCCGCATTCGAGACGAAAGGAACGTCATGAAGCCCTCTGAACGAGCAGATCTCGGACGTCATCACGCAGGAGCCCGTCGCCGTGTTCATGAAGGGGACGCCGCAGATGGTGATGTGCGGCAACTCGCAGCGGGCGCTGCAGGCGCTGCACGCCGCCGGTGCGCCGATCACCGCGGTCGACATCCTTCCCGACGCGCGAATCCGGCAGGAGCTCTCGTCGATCTCCGGCTGGCCGACGATCCCGCAGGTCTTCGTCAAGGGCGAGCTCATCGGCGGCGCCGACATCACGGAAGAGCTCGCCGAGTCCGGCGAGCTCCGTCAGAAGACTCGACGACGCCCTCGGCGCGGAGCGTGCCCAGGACGTCAAGGTCGTCGAGATCGAGCTCGCCTAGGCGTTACGCCGCGGCGATGCGGTCGGCGAGCTCGCGCGAGATCGCGTGCTCGCCCGACGACGTGCGCACCGTCACCGGCCCGCCGAACGGGGCGTGAGCGACCATCTCCACGCTCGCGTCCGGGACGAGGCCGAGCTCGCCGAGGTAGCGCAGCAGCTCGGAGTCGCCGTCGGGGACGCGCGCGATCGACCCGTGAGCGCCTGGCTCGAGGTCGAGCAGCGAGCGGCTCTCGCCGTGAATGAGCCGGAGCTCGCTGTCGGGGATGGGGTCTCCGTGCGGATCGTGGGTCGGGAAGCCGAGCTCCTTGTCGATCTTCGCCTCGAGCTCCTCGGAGAGCGCATGCTCGAGCAACTCGGCCTCCGCGTGTACCTCGTCGAGGGAGAGGCCGAGGCGGTCGACCAGGTAGCGCTCGAGCAGGCGGTGGTGGCGGACGACCTCGAGCGCGCCACGGCGGCCCTCGTCGGTGAGCGCGACACCGCGGTACGGAAGCCGCTCGACCAGCCCGAGCTCGTCGAGCCGCTTCGTCATCGCCGTCGCCGACGGCGCGCTCACGCCCATGCGGCGCGCGAGGGCGGAGGTCGTCACGCGCTCACCCGACGACTCGAGGACGTAGATCGCCTTGAGGTAGTCCTGGACGGCGACGGTGAGGTCGGGGGTAGCGGCTCGCATTTCGCGCGCCTTAGGTTACACTCCGAATCGGAATTAGTCATGTCTAATACTCGGCTCACCCGCGGAAAGCTCCTGGCTGCCGCCGCACCGCTCGCGGCGATCCCGATCGCGGGCAAGCTCGCGCTGGGCGACAACGCGACGGCGGGCGGGCACGACCATTCGAGCCACGCTCATCAGCGGTCGCTCGCGACCCACGAGCGCGGGGCGATGGGCCATGCGGCGATGTTCGGTGCCGAGGTACCTGCCGTCGGCGGCCCGAACGACCTCGACGCGCTGCTCTACCCGCCGCCAGCCCTGCCCTACCAGCCGGGCCGCGTCCGGGAGTACAGGCTCACCGCGACCGACGTCGAGCTCGAGGTCGCGCCCGGCGTGTTTTTCCCGGCGTGGGTCTACAACGGCACCGCTCCTGGCCCCGTCATCCGCGCGACCGAGGGAGATCGACTCCGCGTGAACTTCGTCAACGCCGGGTCGCACCCGCACACGATCCACTTCCACGGCATCCACCCGACGAACATGGACGGAGTGTTCGAGGTCGTCGAGCCGGGCGGCCGGTTCACCTACGAGTTCGAGGCGCGGCCTGCGGGTCATGCACCTCTACCACTGCCACGCGACTCCGCTGAAGAAGCACATCCACAAGGGCCTCTACGGCGCGTTCATCGTCGACCCGAAGGAGCCGCGCCCGCCCGCGCAGGAGCTCGTGATGGTGATGAACGGCTTCGACACGGACGCCGACGGCGGAAACAACTTCTACACGGTCAACGGGCGCTCGTTCTACTACGCGAAGTACCCGATCCGCGTGAAGCGATCCGAGCTCGTCCGGATCTACCTCGCGAACCTCACCGAGTTCGACCTGATCAACTCGTTCCACCTCCACGCGGAGTTCTTCCGGTACCAGCCCACTGGCACTGGCGAGTACTGGGAGTACACAGACACCGTGATGCAGTGTCAGGGCCAGCGCGGCGTGCTCGAGATTCAGTTCGCGAACACCGGGACGTTCATGTTCCACGCGCACCAGTCGGAGTTCGCCGAGCTCGGCTGGATGGGCTTCTTCGAGGTCGTCGAGTAGTGGAGGCGCAGTCCGCGGCACCGGGCCGCAGCCGACTCGACTGGCGGATCTGGGCCGTCGTGCCCGTGCTGCTGCTCGCGCTCGCGGTCGGCCTCGTCGTGAACAGCGGGTCGTCGTTCGCCGACCTCGTGGGGACGAACCCTCCGCCTGCCGACGAGTTCGACATCCGCCGGGTCGAGTTCTCCCCGGGCGAGATCCGGATCACGGTCCGGAATCCGCAGCCGGACGACCTGACCATCGCCAACGTCAACGTCGACGACGCGATCGTGCCGTTCACGGTCGACGGCCCGACGACGCTCGGGCGGCTCCGGTCGAGCACGATCGTCGTGCCCTTCGACTGGGTCGACGGCGAGCCCATCACCGTGGGCGTCACGAGCTCGACGGGGATCGAGACGGTCGAGGAGATCCCCGCGGCGATCGAGACGCCACAGCCGTCCGTGGAGGGCTTCTTCGGCTACGCCCTGATCGGGTTCCTCGTCGGCGTGCTGCCCGTCGCGCTCGGCCTCCTCTGGCTGCCGGCGCTGCGGCAGGCCAGCGCTGCCTGGCTCTCCGCGTTCATGGCGTTCACGGCCGGACTGCTCTCCTTCCTCGGGGTCGAGGCGTTGTCCGAGGCGTTCGAGCTGCAGGCCGGGCTTCCGGCGTCTCTCGGCGGCTCGGGCCTCGTCCTCCTCGGCGTCGCACTGAGCTTCCTCGGGATGACCGCGCTCGCAGCGCGCCTCACGCGCGGCGCGGCGGCGACCGGGCTCACGCTTGCGTTCCTCATCGCGGTCGGTATCGGCCTCCACAACCTGGGCGAAGGGCTGGCGATCGGCGCGTCGTTCGCGATCGGGGAGCTCCAGCTGGGCGCGTTCCTGATCGTCGGCTTCATGATCCACAACGTCACGGAGGGGCTCGGCATCGCGACGCCGGTCGCGAAGACGCGTGTCACGCTCCTCGTGCTGGCGGGCCTTGCGCTCGTCGCCGGCGCGCCCACGATCCTCGGCACGTGGGTCGGCGGCTACACGTCGAGCGACGTCCTCATCGCGCTCTTCTTCGCGATCGCCGCGGGCGCGGCGTTCCAGGTCGTCGTCGAGGTCGGACGCTACGTCGCCCGCAACGCTCCGGGCGGCCTTCGCTCGGGGCACGCGATCGTCGGCTTCATCGCCGGCGTCGCGACGATGTACGTGACCGGCTTGCTCATCGCCTAGCACGCGGCAACCCGGGCTTAACGGCGGCTAACCCGGGGTTCACGGCGGCCGGGCTATAACGCTCGAGTCATGTCGTCCACGTTTCTGCGGTCAGGCGCCGCCCTCGTTGCAGCAGCCATCCTCGGCGGAGCGGTCGCAGTTGGAGGCGTCGCTCTTCTGGGCGGCCTCGATTCGACGACGACCGTCGTGACCGAGACATCCGCAGCGCCGTCGCCCGGGCTCGCCCCGGCATCCGGCAGGCGCGATGTCCGTGAACGAGATCTACGAGCGCGCTTCGTCCGGCGTCGTTCGCATCAACGCCAGCGACAACTCGACGTCCAGCTCGACGCCTCCGTTCGGGCAGAACGCCGCCCTCGGCTCGGGATTCGTCATCGACAAGTCCGGCCACATCGTCACGAACTACCACGTCGTCCGCGACGCGGGCCGGGTCACCGTGAGCTTCTCGAACCGCGACACGGTGCAGGCCGAAGTGGTGGGGACGGACCCGTCCACCGACCTCGCAGTCCTCCGCGTCGAGACCGCCGCGAGCGCGCTCACTCCTCTCTCCATGGGCAACTCCGACGCCGTACGCGTCGGTGACCCGGTGGTCGCGATCGGGAATCCCTTCGGCCTCGACCGCACGGTGACGGCGGGCATCGTCAGCGCACTCCAGCGACTCATCCAGGCGCCCAACCGGCTTCACGATCGACCACGTCATCCAGACGGACGCGCCGATCAACCCGGGCAACTCCGGTGGCCCGCTCCTGAACGCGCGCGGCCAGGTGATCGGCGTCAACACGCAGATCGAGACCGGAACCGGATCGAGTGCGACCGGCAACGTCGGGATCGGCTTCGCCGTCCCGTCCAACACCGTGAAGGACGTCGTCGCGCAGATCCTGCGCACTGGGCGCGTCGACCACGCGTATCTCGGCATCAGCGGCCAGGCCCTGACCGAGGACGTGGCCGAACGGTACAACCTTCCCGTCGAAGCGGGCGTGCTCGTCGGATCGGTGACGGATGACAGCGGCGCGGACAAGGCGGGCATCGAGGGCGGCGAGACCGAGGTCGTCGTCGCCGGTGTGAGCTACACCCTCGGCGGCGACATCATCGTCGCCTTCGAGGGCAAGAAGATCTCCTCCGTCGAAGAGCTTCGCGACGCGATCTCCGGCAAGAAGCCGGGAGACAAGGTCAAGCTCGTGATCTATCGCGATGCGTCACGAACGAGCGTGACAGTCACGCTCGGACGGCAGCCCGCCTCCCCCCAGGGCTAGCCGCGAGCAGGCCCCGGTCTCCGGGGCCTGCTCACCTACATCGGCGAGGGGTCCGACCGCCTGCCCGGACCCCTGCCGACCTTTTTACCGGCGCAGTTCCCCTGAAGGCGTCCGCTTTGCGGCCGCGTCGCTGTGTCGACTGCATCGCCCCGTAATTCAGTCTCCGAGCCCGCTGTCTTTCAGCGCCTCGTCGGTGAGCGTGTAGCCGCGCTCGATCAGCTCGCGCTTGACCGCCTCCGGCCACGGCGTGTCGCCCCGGAACGTCGGGTCGAGCGCGGAATCGCCGCAGTCGCCCGCACGATCAGCGCCGGCACGTGGCGATCGTGGCGGAAGGGGAAGCGCGCCGATCCGAACTGCGACTCGAGCTCGGCTCGCAGTCGCCGCCTCGCCACGGTGCCGCCGCGACACCGCGGTGCGGACAACGTCCTCACGAAGCCGCCGCAGCTCCTCCACGGAGATGTCGCGCTCGCGAGCGATCCGCTCCTCGACGACGGCATTGCGCGCGAACGCGACGCGCATGAGGCGCACGATCAGCTCGCCGTAGTGCGCGGGCTCGCCGCGCGTCGTCCGCTCCTGCGCCAACCGCACTTCCGCGAGGAGCGCGCGAACGGGCGGCACTGCGCGGAACCGCTCGAGCCGCTCGCGTGTCCGCTCGAGGTAGGCACCGCTCGTGGGCGGATAGCTCGCGACATATCTGAACGCTGCGATCGCACCGACCTCCGGG
The DNA here is from genome assembly GCA_963787855.1 of uncultured Gaiellaceae bacterium. Lineage (GTDB taxonomy): Bacteria > Actinomycetota > Thermoleophilia > Gaiellales > Gaiellaceae > GMQP-bins7. Next base: position 88,732 of record CAWBER010000001.1, on the reverse strand, counting down.
TTGCGATACGCGTGCTCGAAGGGGAAGTTCCGCACCCAGCCGCCGTCCGTCGCAACCCTGCCGTCGAGCGTGCTCGGAAGCACGAGGCCGCTGATGGCTGCCGAGGCCAGGATCGCAGCGCCCATCACCTCCGGCGGGCTCGTATGCGACGAGTACTCGAGCTCGAAGTCGCGTGCCTCGTCACCGTCCGGGTAGTCGCTCACGTCCGTCGCGTAGACGACGAGCTCGACCTCGGCGTCCGCGAGCGCGTAGCCGAGCTCCTCCGGTGACCCGATTCGCTCGGCGACGGTCGTCGGCAGCGTGTAGTCGTGGAGGCCGCCCGGAAACTGCCACATGGCACGTGGACGAAACGCATCCTGCGGCGAGAGCCCGAGGAGGAACTCCTCGAGGTCGTCCAGGCGGCCGAGAGCCGCCATGGTTCCTGCGAGAGCGCCGGCTGACGTGCCGTAGATCCAGCCCACTCGCGCCCACAGTGGGGTCTCCGAGAGCCGCCGCAAGAAGCCGAGCTCGAGCAGGATCCCGTTGATGCCGCCGCCCGACAGGACGAGGGCGACATCGCGTCGGTCGTCGTCGGGCACGTGGCTATTGTGGCCCTGTGGAGTGGGAGCTTCGGCCGGGGGCCGCCGTTCTCTCGGATCTCGACCTCGAGTCGGACGAGGAGCTGTGGGAGGGCGAGGACGACGGTGACCATGGCGGCTGGTTCTGCGTGCGCACCGATCCGTTCCCCTGTCCGGCCGAAGGGTGTACCTTCGTCGCGGACTTCATGACCGCGGCGCACCTCGTGCTCGTGTGGGAGGAGCGCGACGATCCGAATCTCCTCTGGCACGCGCAGCGGGCGAAGGAGGTCGGACGCAACCCTCGCGTCGTCGAGTACGAGATCGCGTTCGGGCCGAGCGCCTCGTACTACGCCTGGGAGGCAGCCGGGAGGCCTGTGCACGGCGTGAAGCGCTGACACTTGCGTCTCCCGCTTGACGGTGTTGCAGGCACCACCGATATTCTTTCGCCGGTGGGGACTGTCCCGCTCGGCTTCCAACCAGCCGGCCGTGCGCCGGCGCCGCCACCGCTCGATCTCGTACAGGACTTCGTGAACACGGAGATCGCGGTGTGGGCCGTCGACGACATCGCGACTCCCGAGCTGCTCGCCGAGTGGCTGCAGGCGCGCGGCCTCGTCTCGAGCGACGCGACCGTGGATGCGAGCTCGTTCGTGCGCGCTCGCGCGCTCCGCGACGTCCTTCGCGAGCTTGCGAAACGGAACACGCGCGGTGCGGAACCGGACGACGCGCTGCGGGCCCAGTTCGCGTCGCTCGCCGCCGAGACGCCCTTGCGCTTTGGCCTGAGCGAGCGAGGGGACGTAATGCTCCACGCGGCCGACGACGGCGCGAACGGCGCGTTCGCCCAGATCCTCTCGCGCGTGTTCGAGGCGCAGGCGTCCGGCGTCTGGAAGCGGCTCAAGTCGTGTCCCGGCCCGCACTGCGGGTGGCTGTTCTACGACGCATCGCGAAACGCTTCGTCGACGTGGTGCTCGATGTCGATCTGCGGGAATCGGACGAAGACGGCCGCCTACCGGAGGCGTCGCAAGGCCGACGCATTGAGATCGATCACGTTTGTTGCCGGGCTTGCGTGGAAGCGCCTTCGCCGGCGTGACAGTGGCGCCGCCGTGGCCGTCCTCGGGCTCGCGGTGGCGACGGCCGTTCTCGCCGGCGTTCTCGCCGGCGTGACCATCGCGACGGATCGCTCGGTGGCGCTCGCGATCGAGCGGATCCCGACCTCGGACCGCTCCGTGCGGGCCGTCTGGTTCGTCATCCCCGGCGATCCGAGCGAACGCCTCACCGCGCTCGACCGCGAGGTCGACGACGCGTTTGCTGGAATCGGGCTCGACGGGCCGACGCCGATCGTCCTGTTCCGCGAGAGGACGGTAGCCGGAGAGTTCGTCGGGATCACGGCGATCGAGGGCGTGCCGGACCACGTGATCCTGCGCTCCGGTCGGATGCCGCGAACGTGCACGACCGCCCGCTGCGAGGTGCTCCGATTGCGGGGGCGCGGAACCTTGCCGAACGCGCCCGGCCTCCGACTCGTCCAGGTCGGCACCGGGACGCTGCGGTCGCGACAGCTCTTCGGCGACTTCCTCCTGGACAACGACGCCGCCGTTCCCGACGCGACGGTTCCTCCCGAGCTCGGCGAGACGAGCGAATACCATCGTCCTCCGCCACCCCCGCTCGTCGTCGCGGAGGGCCGTAGCGCACTGGAGGCGTCTCCGCTACTCGCGCGCACCTATCGCACGTATGCGTGGGTGTGGCCCGTGGATCCGGGGGCGCCACGGCTGTGGGACGTCGATCGTCTGGTCGCGCGCACGGAGCGCGCCCATGTCGAGCTTACGGAGCGTCGTCCAGCTCGTTCGCCGTGGACGCTCCCGTCGAAGAGCTGCGGGAGGCCGAGCGTTCGGCGGACGTCGCGGGGACGCGTCTCCTCCTCGTCGGCGGCGAGGGCGCCGCGCTGCTCCTCGCGTTCACGATTCTCGCGGCACGTGGCATGCGTCGCGACCTCGAGGCGACGCGCCGCCGCCTCCGGTGGTTCGGCGCGCAGCGCTGGCAGCTCGCGTTGCTCGGCGGCATCGAGTCGAGCGCGGTCGCGCTCGTCGGTGTCGCTCTGGGGTGGATCGCGGGAGTCGTGGTGGCCGGCATCGTGGCCGGCCTCTCCGGAGCGCCCGTTGGCGATGTGCTTCGCGAGAGCGTCGTCTCGCCTACCGGGCTGGGGCTTGCGGTCGCGACGGCCCTGCTCGCAGCAGCGCTCGTCTGGATCACGGTGTCACTGCCGTCACGCGAGGGGGCACGGGTCGGAGTGCTCGACGTCGTCGCGGGTGCTGCGCTTCTCGTGATCGCAGTCGCGCTTCTCGGCGGGGCCGCGGACGAGGACCAGCTCGCACGTGGGGAAGGAACGGCGCTCCTGCTCCTGGTCCTGCCGGGGCTCATCGCAATCGCGGCGGGTCTCCTCGTGGTGAGGATCTTCCCTGCGCTCGCGCGTTTCGGAGCCAATCGCGGACGCGGGAGGCTGCCTTCCCGACTCGCCGCGATCGGCCTCGCACGCGGGCCGGGCGCCGCGCTCGCAACCGTCGCGTTCCTGACGATCGCCTTCGCCGTGGCCCTGCTCGCGGAGGGATACCGCGCGACGCTCGTGCGCGGCGACCGCGAGCAGGCTGCATTCCAGGTCCCGCACGACATCGTCGTCCGCGAAGACCTCCGGAACCTGGTGCGTGTCTTCGACGCGGCGCCGATCGCGCGGTTCGAGGAGCTCGTCGGCATCGAAGGCGCCGCTCGGCCCGTGTTGCGCGTCACGGGCGGCGCGGGGAGGGCCGAGCGGGTCGGCGGGGTCACCGTGCTGGGGCTCGACCAGACGGCGTTCGAGGACCGTCGCGATCTGGAGGAACGACTGGGCTTCGGGCCGGGATCGCTGCCGACCTCGCTGCACTGGTCGCGCCCGACGGGGGTCGCCGACATGCGCGGCGTGCCGTTGCCGGACGGCCGACTCGCGCTTCGAGGTCGGGCCGGGCCTCGTGTCGCTCGCGGCGATCGTACGCTCGGACGACGGCTCGTTTCGCCGTGTCGAGCTGGGCGAAGCGAAGGCACGCACCTCGTCGCTCTTACGCGCACGCGTCGCACCCGGTGCGCTCCTGACGGCTGTCGAGGTGGTTCCGCCGCCGCGGCTCATCGAGCGCGGCGCCGACGCGGGTGTCGCCTTCTTCGCGACGACCCGGCTCTCCGGGACCGCTCGCGGTCCGGCTCCGTGACTGGATCGGAGTCGGCGGGTCGGTCGTTCGAGCGCACGTCGAACGGCGTCAGCGTCCGGGTTCCGCTCACACTCCAGCGGACGTCAGGGCTCCGCGCGGCGCAGCCGACCGACGAGGCGCCGCCTCCCGTGCTCGTGACGCCGCGACTCGCCGAGCTCGCAGGCGGAGTCGGCGAGGTGATACCGCTGCAGATCGGCGGCGGCTCGGTGCCGGTGCAGGTCGCGGGCATCGTCGAGCGGTTCCCCGGAACGAGCGACGAGACCGTCGTGGGCGACCGCATCGCGCTGCGAACGGCGATCAACGCAGCGGCGCCGGGCGCGGCGCGCGAGAACGAGGTGTGGCTCGACGTCGAGCCGGAGCGGCTCCCCGAGCGTGAACCGCGCGCTCTCGCAGGCTCCGTTCCGCGTACTCGACGCGACCTCGCGCGCGGACGTAGAGGCGGAGGCCCGGACGCGATCCCCTCGCCAAAGGGACGCTGCTGGCGCTCATCGGGACCGCAACCGTTGCGCTCCTTCTCGCCGCGCTCGGCCTGACGCTCGCCGTGCGCGCGGACCTGCGCGATGACACAGGCGAGCACTTCGACCTCGAGGCACAGGGTGCTTCGCCTGCGTTCCTGCGGAGAGTGGTTCGCGCGCGTGCGGCGACGGTCTCAGCCGTCGGTCTCGTCGGAGGGCTCGCGACGGGCCTCGCGCTCTTGCTCCTCGTCACCCGCGTGGTCACCGTCACTGCAGGCGGAGCGGATGCCGAGCCGCCGCTCGCCGTGGTCGTCGATCCGGCGCTCGTCGTCGCCGGATCGTGCTCTTCGCAATCGTTGCGGCTCTCCTCGTCGGCGGCGCGACGCGTCGCGCGTTCGCAGGTGAACGTGGGCCCCGCGTACCGGGAGACCGACTGAATCGGCCCCGCTTGTCGACGCCCGCGAACTGTTCGCCGTCTACCCGTCCGCCGCAGGCGGAGTCGCCGCGCTTGCAAGGGCCTCACGCTGAGGGTCGACGAGGGCGAGGTCTGTGTCGTGCTCGGCCCGAGCGGGTCCGGGAAGACGACCTTCCTGCGCATCCTCGCCGGCCTCGCACGACCGTCGGCGGGCGCGCTCGTCGTTGCCGGTGTCGACGTTCCGAATGCGTCCGCCCGCGAGCTCGGGCGGTATCGCCGGGACGTTCTCGGGTATGCCGACCAGCACTACTGGCGCGCGCTCGAGGGTGAGCTCACCGCGGCGGAGCTCATCGCCTTGCCGCTCGGGCTCGCCGCCGTTCCAGCCGACTCGGCGCTGGTCCGAGCCAGCGAGCTCCTGGAGCGGGTCGGGCTGCTCGATCGTGCCGACGCCCTCCCTCGCGAGCTCTCGGGAGGCGAGCAGCAGCGCATCGCGCTCTGCGCCGCGCTGGCGCACCAGCCGAAGCTCCTCATCGCGGACGAGCCGACCGGCGACCTCGACGAGGAGGCGGCACGCGACGTCCTCGCGCTCCTGTCCGAGCTCGTCCGGGAGAGCGGATCGGCGGCGGTCCTCGTGAGTCACGACCCGGCGTCGACGGCGATCGCCGACCGGGTCGTCCACATCCGCGACGGCCGCGTCAGCGAGGAGCGGTCGGGCGAGCACGAGACGGCTGTCGTCGGCGCAGGCGGCTGGCTGCGGATACCCGAGGAGGCGCTCCGGGCGGCGGGCATCCACGACCGAGCCCGCATCGTCGCCGGCGCGGGGTCGGTCTCCCTGCATCCCGTCGACGGTCGCGTGGAGCTGCAGGTCACGGAGCGCGCTCGACTGGGTGGTGCGCGCGGCGAGGTTCTCGAGGCGCGAGGCGCGACCCGACGCTACGGCGCGCAGGTCGCGCTCGACAGCGTCGACGCTGTCTTTCCGCCCGGTCAGCTCTCCGTCGTCACCGGGCCTTCAGGCTCGGGCAAGTCGACGCTGCTCGCGCTCCTCACCGGTCTCGACGTTCCCGACGACGGCGAAATTCGCCTCGGCGAGACGGTCGTGTCCGAGCAGGACCGCGCGACACGGGCAGCGCTCCGGCGCGACCGCATCGCCGTCGTCGGGCAGGCACCGGGCCTCTCGGGGTTTCTCTCCGCGCGCGAGAACGTCGAGCTCGCCCTCGCGCTTCGGGGGATCGAGACCGACGACGCGCGGGAACGGACGGCCGATGCTCTCGCGGCCGTCGGCCTGGCCGCGCACGCCGAGCGCCACGTCGACCTGCTATCGGCCGGAGAGCGCGAGCGCGTCGCGCTCGCGCGGGTGTTCGCGGCGCGCACGCCCGTCGTCGTCGCGGACGAGCCGACGTCGCGACTCGATGCTGCCACGACGCTCGAGGTCGGCGCGCTCCTCGCGGCGCTCGCACACGACACCGGCACCACGCTGGTGTGCGCCACGCACGACCCGCTCCTGATCGATCTCGCCGACCACGAGCTGCGGCTTCGCGAAGCGACGCGGGTACCATCGCCGCGATGACGAGCGCGACGATCCAGGTGAGCGGCGTGCGCTGCGAGCGCTGCATCGGCAGGCTCGCCGGAGCTCTTCGCGGGCACGACGGGATCGAGTACGCGAACGCGAATCTCATGGGTGAGGTCTCGCTGCAGTGGGACGAGGACAAGACGTCTCGCGACGAGATCGTCGCAACCCTCACCCGGTCCGGTTTTCCCGAGATCGCGTCTGAGCGGGAATAGGCTGCACAGACCACTCGTTCAAGGCTCCGTCAACGACAGCGGTACGGTACGCCGATGAGTGAGGCGAGCCCCGAGACCGACGCACGGCGGATCGCGGCCGAAGCCCGTGACCGAGCGCGCTTCGAGGAGGACGCTCTCGCTCTCGCCGATCAGGTGTACCGGGTTGCGAGACGACTCGTCGGCTCGCGTGAGGAGGCAGAGGATCTCGTGCAGGAAACGTACGCAAGGGCATTTCGCAGCTGGAGGTCGTTCACGCCAGGGACGAACCTCCGCGCATGGCTCCTGCGCATCCTCACGAACCTGAACGTCGACCGCGGCCGCAAGATCCAGCGGTCGCCCCAGACGCAGCCGCTCGAGGAGACGGACTACTACCTCGCGAACAAGGTCGCATCAGCCGCGGGCGAGGACGCTCTCGAGACGGACGACGTCGTCGAGCGCCTCTCCCAGGATTCGATCGTCAACGCGCTCTCGGAGATCCCGCCGCAGTTTCGCGACGTCGTCGTGCTGGTCGACATCGGCGACTTTTCGTACGCTGATGCTGCACAGATCCTCGATGTCCCGATCGGAACCGTGATGTCACGTCTGCACCGTGGTCGGCGAGCGCTCAAGCAACACCTCGCGGAGGGGGCGATCTCCTGATGGGCGCGCCGTGCGACCGCTGCGAGGAGCTCCTCCAGGATTTCCTCGACCGGACGCTCTCCGACGCGGAGTGGCGCGAGGCCGAGACGCACCTCTCGGACTGCGACTACTGCCGGCGCCGGTACCGCTTCGAGGAGACGCTCCGGCGGTACGTGCGGACGAGCTCGGTCGAGCGCATGCCGCCCGGATTGCTGGACAAGCTCGCCGAGCTACGCGGGCTCGACGCGACCGCCTAGATCCTCCGGCGTGTCGACGTCGCCCGGAGCACCGAGGTCGTCGCACGCCACCAGCCGCACCGGCCGGTCGCGAAGACCTTCGTCGGGGATGCCCGTCCCAGTCGGCGCGGCCGAGGACGAGCGGGTGTCCACGCCCGCCCGCGTACGACGCCGCGACGACGCCTCCGTGCTCGCGCCAATCGTCCGAGCACGCGCTCGACCGCGCGCGGAGACAGGTTAGGCCCGTCGGCGAGTACGACCACTGCTGCCCCGACGTCATCGCCCAGCGACCTCGAGCCCGCAGCGAAGCGACGCGCCCGGGCCGGCCGCCCACGTCCTCACGGAACGACCCGAACGCCTTGCGACACTGCGTCACTTGGGAGCTCGAGCGCGTGCGCGCCCTCGACCACGACGACCTCGTCCACCGATGTCGCGACAGAGCTGCTCGAGGACGCGCGGCAGCAGGAGGTTCTGCTTGGGGCTGCCGAACCGCGACGCCTCGCCTGCCGCGAGGACGATCGCGGCGACGCGCACGTCAGCTCTCGCCGACGGTGACGGTGTTCACGACGACGGGCTGCGACGGCGGTCCGTCGCCCACGCCCAGCGCGTCGATGCGCAGGACGGTGTCCATGCCCTCCGTCACCTCGCCGACGATCGCGTATTCGGGCGGCAACCCGGCATCAGCGCCCGTGACGACGAAGAACTGGCTCCCTGCCGTTCCCGGTGCCTCCACGCCGGACTTCGCCATTGCCACGATGCCCTGCGTGTACGCCGATCCCGATGCCGGCACGTCGACGGTGGAGTAGCCGGGGCCTCCCGCGCCCGACTGCGTCGGATCCCCGCCCTGGATGACGAACCCCGGCACGACGCGGTGGAAGATCGTCTCGTCGAAGTAGCCCGCGTTGGCGAGCGCGACGAGGGAGGCGGCGGTCTTCGGCGCCTGCTCGGGATCGAGCGTGACGGTGAAGGAGCCGCAGCTCGTGTCGAAGGTCAGCGTGTGCGTCGTCGACGCGTCGAGCTCTGCCGACGGCGCCTGAGCCGGCTCGGGCTCGCGCGCCTCTGGCGCATCGACCTCGGCGCATTCCGTCGCCTCGGTCGTGTCGCGCGGGGCCGGCTGAGTCGTCGTCCCCGCCGCCACAACCGGCGACGAACACGAGAGCAACGAGAACCGCGAGGAGGGCGCGCACCGCGTGCGATCCTACCGAGCGATGTCGAGCGTCACGCGCTGCGAGTGGGCGACCGAAGGAGGCGAGCTCATGCTCGCCTACCACGACGAGGAGTGGGGTGTTCCCTCGCACGACGACGTGCACCTGTTCGAGATGCTCACGCTCGAGGGGGCGCAGGCGGGGCTGTCGTGGTCGACGATCCTGAACAAGCGCGAGGGCTACCGGCGCGCGTTCGCAGGCTTCGATCCGGCGGCCGTCGCCCGGTTCGGCACGAAGGACGTCGAGCGCCTGCTCGACGATCCAGGGATCGTGCGCAACCGCCTCAAGGTCGAGTCGACGATCGACAATGCCGCGCGCGTGCTCGACGTGCAGGAGAGCGAGGGCAGCCTCGACGCGTACCTCTGGTCATTCGTGGACGGCGAGCCGATCGTGAACCGGTGGCGCACGCTCTCCGAGCTGCCCGCGGAGACGGAGCTGTCGAAGACGATCTCGAAGGACCTCAAGCGCCGCGGGTTCCGCTTCGTCGGGCCGACGAGCGTGTACGCCTTCATGCAGACCGTCGGCATGGTCGACGACCACACCGTGGACTGCTTCAGGCGCGCGTCGTAAGCGCGACCATGTCCGCGAGGTTGACGAGCTGGATCGCGGCGCGGAACGTCGCTTTGCGCTCGTCGTCCTCTTCGATCTCCGCTCCCGCGCGCCACAGCTCCTGCGCCGTCACGAGGAGTTCCTCGATCCGCTCGGAGGTGTCGGGATGGCCGTTGCTTCGCTCGCGCGAGGCGTTGACGGCGAGCCCGAGTGCGCCGATCGCGTCTCGCTGGCGAAGCCAGAGCATCGGCACCGCCATCGAGATGTACTGGTGGATCCGCGCGAACGTCAGCGGTTGCACGAGGGATGCCGGGCCCTTCGGCGGCGACAACCGCTCCAGCTCCTCGCCCGCGATCATGCGGCGCGCGCTCCCGCCGAGCATCAGCCGGAGCTGCTTGTCGTCGAAGCCCGCGAGCTTCGCCGTCCTCGTGGCCACGAGCAGCGAGTTCGGCTGGCGCCCATAGGGGTAGTCGGACGCGTACATGACCTGCTCGGGGGCGACCTGGCGGTACAGGTCGAGCAGGTCGAGGCCGCTCCAGACGGACGTGTCGAAGAAGACGCCGCTGATGCCGCCGAGCCGTCCCGCCAGGCCGGCCATGTCGGCGATCCCCGCGTGCGCGACGATCAGCTTGACGCCCTCGTTCCGCCGGACGAGCGCCTCGAGGTCCTCCGCAATCGGCGGAAGCCCGCGGCCCCCGTGGATGAGGATGGGCACGGACCGTTCGACCGCGAGCGCGAACACCGGCTGGAGCCGCTCGTCGTTGAGCGCGAAGGCTTGCGCGCGAGGATGCAGCTTGATCCCACGCGCGCCGAGGTCGAGGCAGCGCCTCGCTTCCTCGAGCGGCTGTGCGGTGAGGTCGAGCCGGACGAATGGGATGAACGCCGCGCCCGAGCGCTCGGCGTGGGCGAGCGTGCGGTCGTTGGGCGCCGTGAACCCCGGCTCGCGGTCGGGCTCGTCGAGGCAGAACATGAACGCACCCTCGAACCCGTACCGGTCGAGGAGGGACGTCAGCTCGTCGTAGCTGCCCACCATGCCGTCGATGTCGTCGCCGAGGTGCGTGTGGGCGTCGAACAGGTATGCGTTCTCGGGTAGCTCGCGGCGGAGCTCTTCGTCCCAGGCTTCGACCACCGCCTGCGCGCGCTCGAGTGCCGTCACGAGTGAAGAGCCTGCCAGACGCGCGGCGGCGTCATCGGCAGTTCGTACAGCCGTGTGCCGGCAGCCCGCGCAACCGCGTTCGCGACCGCCGCCGGCGCAGCCACGACCGGCGCCTCGCCGATGCCCTTCGCGCCGAAGGGTCCGTCCGGAGCGGGTACCTCCACGATGAGCGTGTCGATCTCGGGGACACGCTCCGCCGTGGGGATCGCGTAGTCGAGGAACGAGCCGGTGAGCAGGCGGCCGTCCTCGTCGTGGTCGAGCTGCTCGAAGAGCGCCCAGCCGATGCCCTGCACAGCGCCTCCGCGCATCTGTCCTTCGACGAGGACCGGGTTGAGCGCGCGGCCGACGTCCTGCGCGATGACGTGCCGCAGCACCGTCACCTCGCCCGTCTCGCGATCGACGCGCACGTGCGAGAGGTGCGCGGCCACCGACGGCGCGCCGCTCGTCTGCGCCGAGGTCCCGAGCCCCTCGATCGGCTCGTAGCGCCCGCCGAAGCGCAGCGCCTTCGACGCTACTTCCTGCACTGTGATCGAGCGGTCGGGCGCGCCCACGGCCTGCACGACGCCGTCGACCACCTCGAGGTCGCCCGGCGCGATCTCGAGCTCCTGTGAGGCGGCGGCGAGCAGCTTCTCCCGCGCCGCCTCGGCCGCCCGCAGCACAGCTGGGCCGACGGTGTAGGTGACCTTCGAACCGCCGCTCGCGCCCGCGTAGGGGGCCGACGAGGTGTCGGCCGTGACCACGCGAACCTGGTCGGGCGGGAGCCCGAACGCGGCCGCGGCGATGACGGCGAAGCCGCTGTTCACTCCGCTCATGTCGGCGACGGAGGTGACGACGGTCATCGTGCCGTCGGCATCGACCCGGCAGACCGCCGAGGCGGGCTCCATGGCCCCGGGCCAGTGGCCGGCGGCCATGCCGACGCCTTCGCCGTCCGGCAGCGAATCGCGCTGCGCCCAGAGCGGGTGTTCGCGAAGCCGCTCGAGGACCTCGACGGCGCCGATCGTGGGAAACGGGCTCCCGCTCACGCCGACGTCTCCCTCGACCACGGCGTTCTTCAGGCGCAGCTCGAGCGGGTCGAGGTCGAGCTTCTGCGCCAGCTCGTCGAGGAGCGACTCGAGCGCGAATGCGGCCGTCGGCGCGCCCGGAGCGCGGTAGGCGCCGAACGTGAAGCGATTCGTCTGTACTCCGTAGCCGCGCAGGTCGTGGGCCTGCCAGCGGTACGGCCCGGCGACGAGGAGCGACGTTCGCGCCCTCGACGCCCCAGCCGGCATTCGTGCCGCGGTCGACGATCATGCGCGCTTCGATCGCAGTGAGCGTCCCGTCTGCGCGGGCGCCGACCTTGAGGTGCGAGACCTGCGCCGAGGCCGGGTTGGTGGCCGCGAAGTCCTCGCTGCGCGTGAGCACGAGGCGCACTGGACGATGGAGCGCCAGCGCCGCGCCGACGGCCAGTGGCTCGACGAGGGCGAACTTGCCGCCGAACGCGCCGCCGAGCGGCTCGGCGATCACCCTGACGCGCTCCAGCGGGAGGTCGAACGCCCGGGCCAGCTCCCGCCGCGTGACGAACGACCCTTGCGTGCTGGTCGAGACGACCAGCGTCCCGGACGGCTCGAGCCAGGCGGTGCACACCTGCGGCTCGATGTACGCCTGGTAGACCCAGGGCGTCCGGAACGTCCCTTCGACCACGCAATCACTGGCGGCGAACGCCGCCGCGACGTCACCGCGCTCGCGCGTAACACGGTCGAGGACGTTCGCCGAGAGTTGCTCGCCGGCGTCGTCCTCTTGGCCCTTGTCGACCTGGGCGTGAACCGACTCGAGGTCGCCGCCCTCGTCATCCGACTCTTCGACGATGCGCGCGAGCGGGGCGCCGGTCTCCATCGCCGCCTCGACGTCGACGACGGCCTCGAGGGGCTCGTAGTCGACGACGAGCAGCTCGGCGCCGTCCTCGGCTGCTGCCTCGGTCTCCGCGATGACGAGCGCCACAGGCTGTCCGGCGAACACGACCTCCTCACGCGCGAGCGGCTCGGAGGTGCGGTCGGTTCCCGTCGAGGCGATCGGGAGATCGGCGGCGGTGAGCACGGCGACGACGCCGGGCATGGCGAGCGCGGCGTCCTTGTCGAAGCCACGGATGCGCGCGTGCGGCTCGGTCGCGAGCACGGGCCGCGCATGGAGGAGGCCGTGGACGTAGCCGTCCGCGGCGTAGCGCGTCGCCCCGGTCACCTTCTCCGGCGCGTCGAGGCGGGGACGCGCGACGCCGAGCGTGTCGCTCATCGATCCTCCCTGCGCGCGCTCGCGCGCGGCGCTCAGGGCGCGATCGGCGACGACGCGTGCGAGCTCGCGGCGGTACTCGGCGGGCGCGAAGCTGTCGCCGAAGATCTCGGCATCTGCCAGGTCGTCCGGCGAGCACGAAGGGCGTCGCGCCCGACCCCCGTCACCGCCACGGTCTCGTCCTCCGGTGTCACGAACGCCGCCGCGCCGGCGAGCGCGAAGCCCGACGCAGGGTGCTCCACGGACGCGTACGCTGAGCCGGACCCTGGGGCTGGGACCGGAATCACGATGTCGGTCACGAGCTCCTGCGGCCCGAGCGCGGTCGTGAACGGCCCGACGAGCGCGTCCGCAACTGCGAGTTCGCGCTCGCCGTCCGGCGAGCGAAGCCTGAGACGGGCGCCGAGCGCGAGGAGGACGGCCGGCATGTCGGACGCCGGGTCGGCATGGACGACGCTGCCTCCGATCGTCCCCAGATTGCGTACCTGCAGGTCGCCGATGCCGCGTGCGCACTCTCCGAGTGCCGCGAGCGCCGGCCGCCGCAGCACCTCCGCTCCGATGAGCTCGTTCCAGGTCGTGAGCGGCCCGATGTGCAGTTCGCCCTCACGCTCCTAGACGCCGCGCAGGTCGAGACGCGAGATGTCGACGACGAGAGATGGCCGCGCGATGCGCAGCTTCATCACCGGGATGAGCGACTGCCCGCCGGCGATCGCCTTCGAGTCCGGCTCGGCGAGGAGCTCCAGCGCATGGTCGAGGTCGGAAGCGCGGGCGTAGCGCGTCTCGGCGGGGATCACGACGCGGCTCCGACGGCACGGATCGACTCGACGATGCCCTGGTAGCCGGTGCAGCGGCAGAGGTTGCCGCGCAGCGCGTGCCGGATCTCCTCGTCGCTCGGCGATCCTCCCTGCGAAAGCAGGTCCGCGGCCGTGAGGATCACGCCCGGGGTGCAGAACCCGCACTGCAGCCCGTGGTGCTCGACGAACGCGCGCTGGATCGGGTGCAGCTCTCCGTCCTGCGCGAGCCCTTCGATCGTCGTGACCTCCCGCCCCTCGGCCTGGTGCGCGAGCACGGTGCAGCTCTTGACCGCGCTTCCGTCGAGGAGCACGGTGCACGCGCCGCACTGGCTCGTGTCACAGCCGATGTGCGCGCCTGTCAGCCCGAGCCCGTCCCGGAGTGCATGGACGAGCAGTGTTCGGCCTTCGACCTCGAGCGAGCGCTCCTCGCCGTTGACGACGAAGCGTGACGGCGTCAGGCACCGGCGGGGAGGGCTGCGAGCTTCTCGCGCAGGTACGCGAGGTATGGCTGTGGATCGATCGTCGGCGACCCGGTCAGCCGCTCGATCGTCTCCTTCGGCGTGAACTTGCGGCCGAGCGAGTAGAGGTTGTCGCGAAGCCACGTCGCGAGCTCGCCGAGCTCGCCGGCCTCCATCTGCGCGTCGAGGTCGGGGAGCGCCTCGCAGACCGACGCCCAGATCTGCAGCGAGATCACGTTGCCCGAGCGCGTAGGTCGGGAAGTACCCGATGCCGCCCTGCGACCAGTGGATGTCCTGCAGCACGCCATGCGTGTCGTCCGGCACCTCGACGCCGAGCAGGTCCGCCATGCCCTGCGCTCCATGCCTCGGGCAGGTCCTTCGGGTCGAGCGTGCCCTCGATGAGCCGCTGCTCGAGCTCGAAGCGGAGGATGATGTGCAGGCTGTACGTCGTCTCGTCGGCCTCGACGCGGATGAGGCCGGGCTCGGCGCGGTTGACGGCCGCGAGGAAGGCATCGAGGTCGACGTCGCCGAGCTGGGACGGGAACGTCTCCTGCAGCGGCTCGTACCAGTGGATCCAGAACGGGCGCGAGCGCCCGACGAGGTTCTCCCAGGTGCGGCTCTGCGACTCGTTGAGGCCGAGCGACGGGGACGTGGCGAGCAACGTTCGTTGCAGGGAATCCGCGATGCCGTGCGCGTAGTGGCCGTGTCCCGCCTCGTGCATCGTCGACCAGAGCGCGTCGATGCCCGTCTCGTTGTACCGCGTCGTCATGCGGACGTCGCGGTTCGAGAAGGACGTGCAGAACGGATGCACCGTCGGGTCGAGCCGGTACGAGCCCTCCTCGAGCCCGAGCGTGTCGAGGACACGCTTGCAGAACTCCTCCTGCTTCTCCGCCTCGAAGGACTGCTCGAAGAACTCCGCGTCGACAGCGCGGTGCCTGCTGCACGAGCTCGGCGAGCACGGGACGGATCGTCCCGAAGACCTCGGCCACCTCCGACGTGAGCATGTACGGCTCGAAGTCGTCGAGGAGCGGCGTGTACGGCGAGTCCTCCCACTCGAAGCAGTCGACGTACTGCCGCTTGAGCTCGAGGTTGCGCTGGAGCGCGGGCAGGAACTTTGCGAAGTCGTTCGTGGCGCGGGCCTCGATCCAGATCTGGTTGCCGAGCGCAGCGGCGCGCGTCAGCTCGACGCGGAGCTCCGTCGGAACGCGGCGCTGCTTCTCCCAGTCGCGGCGCGTCACGCGAATGAGGCTGGCGTCGTCGGACTCGTAGTCGAGCGACTCCTCGAGCGGACGCAGGCGCTCGAGCAGGCGGCCCAGCTCCTCGTCCACGAACCGCTCGTGTACCACCTTGCTCAGCGTCGCGAGCTGGTCGGCACGGGCGGGATAGCCGCCGTAGGGCATGGTGACCTTCTGATCCCATGCGAGCACCATTCCCGCTCGGCCGAGATCGGAGATCTCGGCCAGTCGTTCCTTCAGAGCGCGAAGGTCGGCCTCCACCGCGGAAGACTCTACCGACGGCGTTAGGATCGGCGGCCATGAGCGACCAAGCGATCGAGACGCTGTTCGAGGAAGACCGCCGATACCCGCCCCGCCGGAGTTCGCAGCGCATGCGAACGCGAAGCCGGAGATCTACGACATCCCGTTCGAGGAGTTCTGGGAGCGGGAGGGTCGGGAACGGGTCACGTGGTTCGAGCCCTTCACGTCCCTTCTCGAGTGGGAGCTGCCGTACGCGAAGTGGTACGGCGGCGGGAAGATCAACGTCGCCTACAACTGCCTCGACCGCCACGTCGAGGCCGGGCTCGGCGATCGCGTCGCCTTCTACTACGAGGGTGAGCCCACTGGGGATGATGCCGAGCGCGCGGCGATCACGTACGGACAGCTGCTCGACGAGGTCGTCCGCGCGGCGAACGGCCTGAAGGCGCTCGGCGTCGGAAAGGGCACGCCGGTCGGCATCTACATGGGCATGGGGCCTGGGCTCCCGGTCGCGATGCTCGCGTGCGCGCGCCTCGGCGCGCCGCACACCGTCGTCTTCGGCGGGTTCTCCGCCGAGTCGCTCGCCGACCGCCTGAACGACATGCGCTGCGAGGTGCTTCTCACGCAGGACGAGAGCTTCCGGCGCGGGACCATCGTTCCGCTGAAGCGCAACGCCGACGACGCGCTCGCGTCGTGTCCCGGCGTGCGCGCCGTCGTCGTCGGCCAGCGCACACGCGGCGACGTGCCGATGACGCCCGGACGCGACATCACCTGGAACGAGCTCGTCGAGGGGCAGTCCACGGATCCGGCGTCATGCCCGTGCGAGCCGATGGACGCGGAGGACCTTCTCTACCTGCTGTACACGAGCGGAACGACCGCGAAGCCGAAGGGCATCGCGCACACGACCGCCGGCTACCTCGTCGGCGTCGCGTCGACACACCACTACATCTTCGACCTGAAGCCCGGGCTGGACGTCTACTGGTGCGCCGCCGACATCGGCTGGGTGACGGGTCACAGCTACATCGTCTACGGGCCCCTCTGCAACGGCGCGACGAGCGTGCTCTACGAGGGCACGCCGGACTTCCCGGACAAGGACCGCTGGTGGGACATCGTCGAGCGCTACAAGGTCACGATCCTCTACACGGCTCCGACGGCGATCCGCGCGCATATGAAGTGGGGGCCTGAGCACGCCGCAAAGCACGACCTCTCGTCGCTGCGGCTGCTCGGCACCGTCGGCGAGCCGATCAACCCCGAGGCGTGGATGTGGTACCGGGAGCACATCGGCTCCGACCGCACTCCGATCGTCGACACGTGGTGGCAGACGGAGACGGGGATGGTGCTGATCACGCCGCTTCCCGGCGTCACGACGACGAAGCCGGGCTCCGCGACGAAGCCGTTCCCCGGGATCGACGCGGGCGTGGTCGACGACCACGGCAACGAGGTCGGCCCGGGTGGCGGCGGCTACCTCGTGCTGAAGCGGCCGTGGCCCGCGATGACGCGCGGGATCTTCGGCGACGACGCGCGCTTCCGGTCGACGTACTGGGAGCGCTTCCCGGGGATGTACTTCGCCGGTGACGGCGCGCGCATCGACGAGGACGGCGACTTCTGGCTCCTCGGCCGCGTCGACGACGTGATGAACGTCTCGGGCCACCGCATCTCGACGATCGAGGTCGAGTCCGCGCTCGTCGACCACCAGAGCGTCGCCGAGGCGGCGGTGTGCGGGCGCTCCGATGCGTTGACCGGTCAGGCGATCGTCGCCTACGTGACGCTGAAAGGCGGCGAGGAGGGCTCCGTCGAGCGGCTCGAGGAGCTCCGCAACCACGTCGCCGTGAAGATCGGCCCGATCGCGAAGCCCGCGAACATCGTCTTCACGCCCGAGCTCCCGAAGACGCGCTCGGGGAAGATCATGCGGCGGCTTCTCCGCGACGTCGCGGAGAACCGCCCGCTGGGCGACACGACGACGCTTGCGGATCCCGCGGTCGTCTCCGAGATCGCCGACCGCGCGGTCGCCCAGCCGACGGAGGACTAGCTACTCCGGTCGATACGTCCCGAAGCTCCAGATGTTCCCCTCGGGGTCCCGGGCCATGAACTCGCGTGACCCGTAGTCCGTGTCCGCGAGCTCGCGCAGGATCTCCGCCCCCGCGGCTCTCGCACGGTCGTAGCTGCCCGGCGATGTCGTCGACGATCACGTAGACGCCCTGGTTCACGGCGCCGAGCTCACGCGGCGTCCTCAGGCCGAAGTCATTCGGGCCAGCCGTGCCGAGCATGATCATCCCGTCGCCGAACCGCAGCTCCGCATGCGCGACCTTGCCGTTCGGCCCCTCGTGGACCGAAGAGCGCTCGAATCCGAGCGCTCGCTCGAGCCAGTCGATCGCCGCCGACGCGTCCTCGTAGCTCAGAAAGGCGATGCAGTTCATCTGTCCTCCTCTCGTGGTGCTCCGAGCGTAGGACGCCCCGCACAGCCTCGTCTTGGACGAATGTGACCTAGAGGATCACGCCGCCGTCCGGGTGGATCTGTCGCGCGAACGCGGCGGGCGACGTCCCGGCGAACTCGCGGAAGTCGCGGTTCAGATGTGCCTGGTCGTAGTAGCCGCACTCGAACGCGACATCGGCAAGCTGAGCGTCCGGCCGGCCGAGCAGGGCGACGGCGCGGTCGAAGCGCATGATCCGGGCGACGGTCTTCGGCGGCAGTCCGACCTGCTCCCGGAATCCTGCGGCGAGATGCCGGCGGCTGCGGCCGAGCCGGTCGCAGATCCACCCGATCGGCGCTTTCCCGTGCGTCTCGTCGAGGATGCGCCACGCCCAGGCGACCTCGCGCGAGGGCTCGCGTGCATCCGCGAGTCGCGACAGGAGGATCGCGTCGAGCAGCGCGAAGCGCTCTTCCCAGCTCGCGGCGTCCTCGAGCTGGTCGGTGATGCGGGCCAGGTTTCGAGGTAGTGCGGCCTCGAGCGGAACGACCTCGTTCGCGAGCTCGTGCATCGAAAACCCGAACAGCATGTGAGCACCGAGTGGCGTGAGGTTCACCTGAACGCAGCTCGCCGCACCCGCCGCAGCGACGTACGACGAGCGCTCGCCGAGACCGGCAACGAAGCTGTCGAACGGGACCGGTGGTCCCGCTGATGACGCGACGTTCCACCGCGACCCGAAGTTGACGATGAGCGGAAGCCAAGGGGTCGGCACCTGCTGTCGCAGCGGCGCAGGCGATCCGCTCTCGATGTACCCCTGGTACTCGCCGACGTAGCCACGCAGCCGCGCGTCTGGCTCGCGGGTCACGAGCTCCCAGCGACCCAGCTCCGACTCGTGCTCGAGAACGCGCAGCGCGCTCACGAGCCCAGGTTAGACCGTGACGAGTGCGGCCTCGAACGCGGCGACCGTGCGGTCGATGTCCGCCTCCGTCGTACGCCAGCCCGAGACGGACACCCGAATGGCGGCACGATCGTCCCACATCGTCCCGCCCATCCACGCTTCGCCGCTCTCCTGCACGCTCGCGAGGACCGCATTCGTCGTCTCGTCGTCCTCGAAGCGGAACAGCACCTGGTTCAGCACGACCTCGTTCAGGAGCTCGCAGCCGGGAAGCCGGGCGATGCCGTCCGCGAACTGCTGAGCGAGGTCGCAGCAGCGATCGACGAGATCCGCAACGCCCTCGCGACCGAGCGATCGCAGGGCGGCGTAGACGGTGAACGCCCTCGCCCGCCGTGACGACTCCGGGGTCCAGTCCGCGGCGTCCCGCACCCACTTCCCCTGGCCCTCGAAGTAGGACGCCTGCATCGTCATCGAGGCCCGGTGCGCACTCGGTCGCGCGCAGAAGACGAGCCCGCAGTCGTACGGGACGTTCAGCCACTTGTGTGCGTCGCTCGCCCACGAGTCCGCACCGGCCACGCCGTCGACGAGATCGCGTCGCTCCGGGCTCGCCGCGGCCCAGAGCCCGAACGCGCCGTCGACGTGGAGCCATGCGTCTGTCTCTCGCACGATGGCGACGATCTCGGGCATTGGGTCGAAGGAGCCGGCGTTCACCTCACCTGCCTGCGCGCAGACGATCGTCGGGCCCTCGACGGTCGCGAGTGCCGCCCGCAGGGCGTCCGGCCGCATGCGCCCTGCCTCGTCGGCGTCGACGATCACGAGCTGGGCCGCGCCGATTCCGAGAAGCCGCAGCGCGCGGTCGATCGTGACGTGGCGGAGACGGCCGGCCACCACGGTGATAGGAGGCGAGCCGGCGAGCCCACGCTCCCGCACGTCCCAGCCCAGCGCGTCGAGAACGTGGTGGCGTGCGGCGGCGAGGGCGGTGACGTGTGACATCTGACACCCCGTCGTGAGCGCGAACGACGCATCCGCAGGGAGGCGGAGGAGGTCCTTGAGCCAGTCGCCGACGATGACCTCCACGACTGACGCGGACGGGCCGAGCGCACCGAGCCCGGCGCACTGGTCCCAGATCGTCGTGAGCCAATCTGCGGCCACGCTTGCCGGGACGGCGCCCCCGATCACGTATCCGAAGTAGCGTGGGCCGGCGGTCGCGACGACGCCCCGCTCGATCTCGCGCGCCATCAGCTCGATCACCTCGAGCGGATCGGACGGCGTGTCGGGCAACGCCCCGCCGAGCGACGCTGCGACCTCGTCGAGCGAGGCCTGCGGGAAGACGGGCCGCTCGTCGAGGGTGTCGAGGAAGTCGGCGGCCAGCTCGGTGGTACGCCGGAGCAGCTCGCGCTCGTCCGTCATCGGCCCAGTGTATGCGTGCATTGGACGTCCCTCGGCGTCCCACATAGTCTTCGCACCGTCGTCAGTGAGACAACGAGGGAGGTCACTCATGGCCAGAAGGCTCATGGCCGTTTCGCTCGTGGTCTGCGGCTTGCTTCTTCCGACGAATGCGTCGGGCGTGTGGGGCGGCGTGCTCGACACGACACATCCCCAGGTTGGGGCGATGTACTTCGACTACGAGGGGACGGGGAGCCCGCGCGTCGACGGCCTCGTCTGCTCGGGCTCGTTCGCGGGCGACTCGAAGGACGGGCTGCACGACGTGTTCCTGCTGGCGGGACACTGCCTGCCCCCGGCTGAGCTCGGCATCCCGGCCAGTGCACTGTTCGTCTCGTTCAGCAACAACGCGTCCGTGACGGATACCCACAGCCTCGTCTCGAGCCCGATTCAGGTGCAGTCGTACCACCAGATGCCGGGGTTCGGGCACGACCTGGGCGACCTGCACGACCTCGGGATCCTGCTCCTGCCCAAGGACTCGGCTCCGGGCTCGCCGGTTCAGCTCGCCACTGCGGGCTTTCTCGACACCCTGAAGGCCCAGGGCGCCCTGAAGTTCAGGATCGTGGACATCGTCGGCTACGGCGTCGTGCCGAACTGGGACGATCCTGGCCCGACGTCCTTCGCCTTCGACGGCAAGCGCCGGTCTGGCACTTCCGTGATCACCGGGCTGTCAAAGGCGGACGTCCGCTACAGCCAGAACGACGGCATCGGCACCGGCTCAGGCCTCTGCTTCGGGGACTCGGGCTCGCCCCAGATCGATCAGGCGACGCAGCGAGTCGTCTCGGTCACGAGCGGCGGCAACGGCCAGTGCAACGCGAACAACCACAACTACCGCGTCGACACACCGCAGGCCCGCGCCTTCCTCGGGCAGTTCCTGAGCCTTCCCTGAGGTAGCGCATCGCCGGGGCGCCGCCTGGCGCCCCGGCGGCTCTCACGCCGCGAGCAGTTTCTCGAAGCGGGCGGGATCGTCGAACGGGCCGACGAGCGCGAGGTAGAGCCGCTTGTCCTCGAAGAGGTCGCGCGCAACGCGCTGTACGTCCTCGGCGGTCACGAGGTCGAGCTGCCGCAGCAGCTCGTCGGGCTCTTCGATCTCGCCCTCGAGGACCTCGCGGCGGAGCCCGTACTGAATCGTCCCCTGCGGGCTCTCGAGGCGAAGGACGAATCGCCCCTTGGCGTAGCCGCGCGCCTTCTCGAGCTCGTCGGCAGGAACGGGTTCGCCTGCGATCTTCCGCAGCTCGCCGAGAATCGTGGTGATCGCCTCGTCGACGCGGGCGACGTCCACGCCGGCGCTCGCGTAGAAGGTGCCGGCGTCCGTGTACGCAGTGTTTCCCGCGTGCACGTAGTAGCCGAGCCCGCGTCGCTCGCGCACCTCGGTGAAGAGGCGCGAGGACATCCCTCCGCCGAGCACGACGGCCAGGAGTTGCAGTGCGTAGCGGTTCGGATGCCCGATCGGGTAGCCGCGGACTCCGAGGATGAGATGCGCCTGCTCGGAGGCTTTCGTGTGGAGGAGGACGGGTGAGGTGTCGGGAGGGAGCTCGACCGTCGAGGCGTTTCCGGTCGGACGCGACTCGATCCCGCCGAGCAGCTCCTCGAGCTTCTCGGTGAGCCCGTCGCCGATCCGGCCGCCGATTCCGACGACCATGCGCTCGGGCCGGTACCAGGTGTCGAGGTACGAGGTGAACGTCTCGCGGCTCGCGCCGTCGACCGTCTCGCGCGTTCCGAGAATGTCCCACCCGAGGGGCTGGTCCGCGTAGAGCAGCCGGTCGTAGACGTTGCCGACGTACCGCTGCGGCGTGTCCAGGTAGACGTTCATCTCCTCGAGGATCACGCCCTTCTCCTTCGCGATCTCGGCCTCGTCGAACTTCGAGTGCAGGAGCATGTCCGCGAGGACGTCGAGGGCGGTGTCGCGCGTCTCCGAGCCGCAGCGCACGTAGTAGCCCGTCAGCTCCTTCCCGGTGAACGCGTTGAACTCCCCGCCGATCGCGTCGATCTCGGTCGAGATCGTCCGCGCCGTCGGGCGCCGCTCCGTTCCCTTGAAGAACATGTGCTCCGCGAAGTGCGCGATGCCCTTGGAATCGGGCGTCTCGTAGCGCGACCCGGCCGCGAGCATGACGAAGCAGGACACCGATCCGACCTGCGGGAAGGGCGCGGTGAGGACACGGATGCCGTTCTGAAGCTCCGTCTTCTCGAAGATCGCCACGGCGCTCGATGGTATAGACACCCTTCATGCCAGGACAGCTGACCCGGAAGGCGATCGCGGCGCAGCCGGACTGGCTCGCGCAGGTGCCGGGCCTGGTCGGCGATCGGCGGCTGCCTGCCGGTGCGCGCGTCCTCTTCACGGGCTGCGGCACGTCCTTCCATGCCGCGCTCGCGTGCGGGAACGCCGCGCAGGCGCTCGAGCTCGTCCTGGGCACCGCGCCCGACGCCGACGTCCTCGTCGCGATCTCGCACGAGGGAGGCACGGCGCTCACGCTCGAGGCGGTGAACGGGTTCGCGGGCGAGACGTGGCTCATCACGGGAAAAGCCGACAGCCCGCTCGCGAAGGCCGTGGACCACGTCGTCGTCGCCACGCCCGAGATCGAGGAGAGCTACTGCCACACGGTGAGCTACACGTGCGCCGTCGCAGCCGGTCGCGCGCTCCAGGGCGAGGACGTCGACGGATTGGCGAACCAGGTCTTCCGGGAGCTCGATGCCGAGCCGTTCGCCGTGTCGGAGCACGACCGGTTCGTCGTCGCAGGCGCAGGACCCGACGCGGGAACGGTGCTCGAGGCGGTGCTCAAGCTCCGCGAGGGCGTCCACGTCGCGGCCGAGGCGCACCAGACGGAGCAGCTCCTCCACGGGCACCTCGCCGCGATCGACCCGTCGGTTCGCTGCTTCGTGCTGGAGGGCGACGGACGGGCGGCCGAGCGCGCCGTCGACGCGATGCGCGCGCTCGGCGAGCTGGGCTGCGACGCGCTTCTCGTGCCGACGACCCATCCGGTCGTCGACATCGTGCGGTTTCAGCGGCTGACCTGCGACCTCGCCGAGGCGCGCGGGATCGACCCGGACCTGATCCGCTGGGACGAGGCGCCCTGGGACCGCGCCCGGAAGGCGCAGGACTTCACGGCCGATCCGTGAGTCGGTAGACGAAGCGCAGTGCCTGCCAGCGCTCGTCGATCGAGCAGCTCTTGTTGTCGACCAGCCCGTGCGCGAGGCCGATCTCCTGGACGGCCTCGAACGTGAGATCGCCTTCGATCCTCGCAGCTTTCTTCGGCCAGGCGATCCAGAGCCCGTCCGCCGGGCTGAGCGTTCCCTTGAGGGAGTCGAACCGGCGCTCGAGCTCGTCGCGGGTCGTCGTGAAGTAGACGACGACTCCGACGCCCGGCTTTGCGCCGAGCTTCTGGGACAGCGGCGTGCCGGAGTAGTCCTTACCCGCGGCCATGCCATGCGGCGAGGAGCTCGGCCTCGCGCTCCGGTCGGAGACCGGCTGCGTCGGTCGTCTCCGCTTCGTCGAGCGTTCCGCGGACGGTCTCTTCGAGCCGGCGGAACGTCAACCCCGCTTCGAGCGCGCGGCTCACGTCCACGCGATCCGCATACTCCAGCGCGGGATCGACGAGCCAGAGCGGCAGCTCCATCCACTCGCCGACGTCGTGCTCGACGAGGAACTCCGGGCTGACCCATGTGATCTCCGCATCGCTCGACGCGACCTGGCGGCACGTGCTGAGCAACTGCTCCAGGCTGACGCCCGGGTGCGTCGCGTTGTACGTGCCGCTCGCGCGCCGCGCGCAGAGCTCGACGATCCACGCGCCGAGGTCGCGGACGTCGATCACCTGCGTCGGGCTCTCTGGTGGCGCGGGGGCGAGCACCTCTCCGCCTCGCGCGATCCGGTGCGGCCAGTACGTGAACCGGCCCGTCGGATCGTGTGGCCCGACGATGAGACCGGGCCGCACGACGAGAGCTCGCGCGCCGAAGACATCTCGGGCGGCGTCCTCGCACAGCGCCTTGAGCGGGCCGTAACTCTCTTCCGTCACCTCTTCGGCGGGCAGGTCGCCGAGCTCCGCCACAGGGCTTTCCTCGTCGTTGACCTTCGTGAAGTCCCGGTAGACGGAGATGCTCGAGACGAAGCAGTAGGTCCCACTGTCGGCGAGCGCGCTCGCCGATGCCCGCACGGTCTCGGGCAGGTAGCCGCACGTGTCCACGACGGCGTCCCAGCTGCGGCCGCGCAGGGCATCGAGCTCACCCGTGCGATCGCCGACGAGGCGCTCGACCTCCGGGTACAGCTCGGGGTTCGTCTTGCCGCGGTTGAAGAACGTCACCTCGTGGCCGGCAGCGAGCGCTGCTTCCGTCACGGCTCGCCCGAGGAACCGCGGCCCGCCGATGAGGAGGAGCCTCACGCCAGCTCGGCGAGCCCGTCGAGCAGCCGGTCCACCTCGTCCTCGGTGTTGTAATGGACGATCCCGGCACGCACCGCGCCGTCGGCCAGCCCGAGGTGCTTCATCGTCTCGACGGCGTAGTAGTCGCCGTGCCAGACCGCGATCTCACGCTCGGCGAGAGAGATCGCGACGGCTTCGGCGGGACGACCGAGGACGTTGAAGCAGAAGGTCGGAACGCGTCCCTCCATCCCTCGAATGCCGTAGAGCTCGACGCGCTCGGGTAGACCTGCGAGGAATCGCTCGCCGAGCGCGCGCTCGTGGGCAAGCATCGCGTCCCAGCCGAGCGAGGCCATGTACTCGACTGCCGCGACGAACCCCGCGAGGAGCTCGTGCTGGCTCGTCCCGAGCTCGAAGCGGTGCCCGACGGGCTCGTTCGCAGCCGGCCGCACCTTGTACGCGCGCCACGACTCGAGCAGCTCCCGCTTCCCGAACGCGAGCCCCATGTGCGGGCCGAAGAACTTGTAGGGCGAGCAGATGAGGACGTCGACGTCCCAGGCGGCCACGTCGATCGGCCCGTGCGGCGCGTAGTGGACCGCGTCCGCCCAGGCGAGCGCGCCGGCCGCGTGCGCGAGCGCAGCCAGGCGGCGGACGTCGGGCGCCGTCCCCACCGAGTTCGCGGCGACCGGGAAGGCGACGACCCGCGTGCGGTCCGTGACCTTGGACTCGAGATCCTCGTAGTCGAGCTCGAGATCCGGCGTCAGCGCGCCGACGTGGACGACGACGCCGAGATCGTGTGCGAGCTCGAGCCACGGAGAGACGTTGGCGTCGTGGTCGAGCGCGGTTACGACGATCTCGTCGCCCTCGCGCAGCGTCCGCGCGAATGCGCGGCTGAGGAGGAAGTTGAGCGCGGTCATGCTCTGACCGAAGGCCGTCTCGCCCGGCGAGCAGCCGAGGAACCTCGCCGCCGTCTCGTGTGCCCGGTCGACGAGCTCCACCGTGCGGATGCTCGTCTCGTACGGCGCGCCGATGTTCGCGTTGTCCTCGCGGAGATAGCGGGAGATCGCGTCGATGACCTCGTCCGGGCACTGCGTCCCACCCGGTCCGTCGAAGAACGCGAGCCTCCGGTCGAGCGCCGAGAAGCGCGCCCGAACCGCCGCGATGTCGAGAGCTGTCGTGCTCATCCAGACCTCCTCGCCGTTGACGATCCAGCGATGTCTCGGCCTGGCGATCAGCGAGTTCGAGACGAAGCAGCCGTGCTCCGCCCTCGCGAGCAGGCCGCGGAGGCCGTCGTCGTCCAGCGCCGGTGCGACCTGGACGTCCAGCGTCGTCTCGATCTCGACGAACGCGTGCAGGCCGTCTTCGTCGCGCTTGGTCACGATGCCGTGCGCGCTCCCGGAGCTGACCACGTCCACGCCGGCGCGCCTCGCGGAGTAGTCGAGGCTCGCGAGCGTGCAGCGCACGAGCCCAGCGAGCACGAGGTGCTCCGCCCACCACTCCGACTCGCGTGGCAGCGGGCTTCCTCCGAGCGCGCTGCGTGCGTCGCCGGAGCGATCGACGGTGATGTCGAACTGAAGAACCCGGGGGCGTGTCGGCACCTGGTGAGCCTATCCCTGCACCGTCCGGACCGTGACCTAGCCTGCGAGCGAATGGAGCGGCTCCGGACGCTCAGCGAGGCGGAGTGCTACGAGCGCTGCTACGGCTGGCGCTACGACGAGGACACCGTGAAAGTGCTCCCGCGCGGTGAGTCCCGGTCGCGGCGACGCGAGTGACGTCGGCGAGCGGCTGCGGATGCTCCTCGAGCTCCGGCTCGACGCACGCGAGCCCGAAGCCGCCTGACCGACTCTGCGGTCCCCGACGCCTGGCGCCGGGCGTGCGCGTTCTCGTCCTTCCGTCCACGTCACCGGCGAACGCCGCCGTCCCGTGGGACGAGCGGCTTCACTGGTTTTGGGCGCTGCGAGACTTGCTCGGTGACTGAGCTCCGGATCCGCGAAGCCGTTCGCGCAGTCGTGCTCGATCCGGATGACCGCGTGCTCCTCGTCCGCCTCGAGTTTCCGCACTGGACGGGGTGGGCGATGCCGGGCGGCGGCGTGGACGAAGGGGAGACCGACGAGACTGCTCTGCGCCGCGAGCTCGCCGAGGAGGCAGGACTCGAGGGCTTCGACCTCGGGTCCAGCGTGTGGACGCGGCGGCATCTCCTCGAGTTCGGAGACTGGGACGGCCAGGTCGAGCGCTACTACCTCGTTCGCGCGCCGGGCGCTGACCCGGCTCCTCACTTGACCTGGGCACAGCTGAACGCGGAGTTCATGACCGCGATCCGGTGGTGGACGTGCCGGAGCTGGAGGCGGCGGAGGACGAGTTCGTCCCTCGCCGCCTTCCGGCTCTCGTCCGTGAGCTGATCCTGCACGGGCCGCCCGCGAGCGCCGATCGACGTCGGTGTCTAGACGCGATCGACGTACTCTGCCGAGGACGGCGTCCCACCCGGTGTCGTAGTTCCCGCGCTTGGCCGGGCCGTCGAGCTCGACGTTCTCCCAGCCGCGGTGCTCCAGCTCGACCCGCGTCGCGTGCCCTCCGGCAGGAACCGCACCTCGACCTCGGTCAGCTCGCCTTCCCGCTCGAGGATGTTCCACGCGAGGACGAGACTGTGGGGCGGCTCCCACTCGAGCACCGTCGCCCAGTGCCCGCGCTCGCCGCTCGTTCCGATCTCGTAGACGGCGCCACCGACCCTCGGCTCGAAGACGATCTCGTCCACCGACGCGTGAATCGAGTGCGTCTCGACCGGCCACCAGCTGATTGCGTCCGCGGTGAAGATCGCGAAACGCCTCTTCGATCGCGCAGTCCACGGTCACCGTCTTGCGGATGACCTCCATGACCAGAGCGTCGCTCATGGCGAACCTCCTTGTCGCGACGAGGCCTCGGCCGCCGTCTTGAAGCGGGCGAGCGCCTCGTTCCAGAATCCGTCGACCCAGTCGCGGAGCGTTCTCACCCCGGACGCGTCGAGCTCGTACAGGTGTCTCGTGCCGGCCTTCGTGTGCACGACGAGGCCGGCGCTCTCGAGGACGCGCAGATGCTGGGACACGGCCGGCCTCGACACCGGCAGCTCGTCCGCGAGCTGTCCGACCGATCGCGGGCCTTCGCGGAGGAGCTCGAAGACCTGCCTCCGTGTGGGGTCGCCGAGGGCGTCGAGAGGATGTCCGTTAGTCTCGCACTTACCGTAAGCTACTACTTACGGTCTCGTCGCGTCAACCGCTGAAGCGATTTGTGATCGGCGTGCGCCGATCCCGACCGAATGCCTTCGGCCGCAGCTTCACGCCCGGCGGGGCCTGCCGGCGCTTGTACTCGGCGCGGTCGACGAGGCCGACGGCCCGCTCGACCACCGCGGGATCGAACGCCGCGAGCAGCTCCTCGACGGACCGGTCGTCCTCCACGTATGCCTCGAGCACGGGATCGAGTACGTCGTACGGCGGGATCGAATCGGAGTCGCGCTGGTCGTCGCGAAGCTCGGCGCTCGGTGCGCGCTCGATCGTCGTGCGAGGGATCATCTCGCGGCGCCGCGTGCTCGTTCAGGTGCTCGGCGAGGCGGAACACGTCCGTCTTGAACACGTCCTTCAGGAGCGCGAAGCCACCGACCATGTCGCCGTAGAGGGTCGAGTAGCCGACGGCCAGCTCCGACTTGTTCCCCGTCGAGACCACGAGCCACCCATACGTGTTCGACAGCGCCATGAGCAGGACGCCGCGGACGCGTGCCTGCAGGTTCTCGGCGGCGAGCCCCGCGAGACCGCCGTCGATCTCGTCGGATGAAGGTCTCGTGGAACCCGCCGACGATGGTCTCGATCGGGATCTCGCGGAACGTGCAACCGAGCGACTCAGCCACCGCCCGCGCGTCGTCCCGCGTGCCTTCCGAGCTGAAACGGGACGGCATCGAGACGCAGTGCACGCGGTCAGGCCCGAGCGCATCGGCGCAGAGCGTGGCCGTTACGGCCGAGTCGATCCCGCCGGAGACCGCGACGACGACATCCGTGAAGCCGTTCTTGTCCACGTAGTCGCGCAGGCCGAGCGTGAGTGCGAGCCGCATCTGCTCGAGCTCGGGCTCGAAGGGCGTGATCGAGCCGGCGATCTCTTCGGCGTGCTGCCGCGTTGCGCTCGAGCTCCACGACCTCGACGTGCGGCTCGCGCTCGCGCGAGCGGTCGAGCTCTCGCCGACGCACGTCGCGCAGACGCCGCGCCATCGCCTCGGTCGGGTCGATGTCGACGACGAGCAGCTCCTCCGCGAAGCCGCTCGCGCGCGCGATCACTTCGCCCGCGTCGTCGAGGACGACCGAGTGGCCGTCGAAGATCAGCTCGTCCTGCCCGCCGACGAGGTTGCAGAACGCGAAGTAGGCGCTCGTGTCGCGCGCGCGCGTGACGAGCATCTCCTCGCGATCTTCCGCCTTGCCGACGTGGAACGGCGAGGCCGAGAGGTTGACGATCAGCTGCGCGCCGGCGAGCGAGAGGTCCGTCGCCGGCGGGCCGGGCTGCCACACGTCCTCGCAGATCGTGATCCCGGCGACGACGTCCCCGAGGCGCAGCACGACGAGGTCGCGGCCCTGACGCGAAGTAGCGGTGCTCGTCGAAGACGCCGTAGTTGGGGAGGAAGTGCTTGCGGTAGACGGCCTGGATGCGGCCGTTCGCGCACACGGCGCACGCGTTCGCGAGGTCGCGGTCGAACCACGGTGTCCCGACGAGCACGACGATGCCGTCGGAAGCCGCCGCGATCCGGTCGACCGACGCTCGCGCTGCGCGTACGAATCCGGGCCGGAGGAGCAGGTCCTCCGCCGGATAGCCCGTCACCGCGAGCTCGGGGAACACGACGAGGTCGGCCTGGAGCGTCGCGTGCGCGATCGACGTCGCCAAGGATCTTCTCGCGGTTGCCGTCGATGTCGCCGACGACGACGTTCAGCTGTGACAGAGCGACTCTCAAGGTTTTCGCCTCACAGTCACAAACCTAGTCTATCCAGTAGGCTGGCCGCAATGGAGATCACGTTCCCGCGCCACTACCGCGGCCCGCTCGCGTCCGCGAACGGAGGCTATGCCTGCGGGCGGCTCGCCGCCTTCGTCGACGCCGAGGAGGTCGAGGTGACGCTGCGCCTGCCGCCGCCTCTCGACCGTCCGCTCGGCGTAGAGCGCGACGCCGACGGTCGTGCGCCTCATGGACGGCGATGCGCTCGTCGCGCAGGCACGACCTGCGCACGTGGAGGTGCAGGCGCCTGACGCCAGTCTCCGTCGAGGTCGCGGAGGAGTCGCGTGAGCGGCACGTGCGAGGCTGGAGCCCCGACTTCGGCGAGTGCTTCGTGTGCGGCGTGCGGGACGACGGTCTCGAGATCCGGGTGGGCCCGGTCGCCGGGCGCGAGCCGCTCCACGCGTCGCCGATCGCGCTTCCCGAGTCGCGCTACCGAGATCGTCTGGGCGGCGATCGACTGTCCAGGCGCGTATGCCGTCGGCGCGGAAGGCCGGGGCGACATCGTGCTCGGTCGGATGACGGCGCGGGTGGATCGCGTGCCCGAGGCGGACGAGTCGTGCGTCGTTGCGTCGTGGCCGCTCGGCGAGGATGGCCGGAAGCTCTACGCCGGCACCGCGCTGTTCGCCGAGGACGGCGAGCTCCTCGCCCTCGCCCGCCAGACGTGGATCGTCCCGCGCGCGGCTGAGCCGCTAGCGGGGAGTCAGCGCGAGCAGCAGGCCGCCGTCGTCGTCGTACGCCGGGAAGAAGTCGACGACGACGCGCTTCTCGATGCCCGCGCTCGTGCGGATCTCGAGCGGCTGCCCCATCTTCCGTACGCCCCACTCGCGCACGACCTCGATCGGCGTCGTGTCCGAAAGCGCGAGCGCCTCGGTGACGTCGCGGCCGATGAGATCGGCGTCGCGGTATCCGGTCAACTCGAAGACGCCGCGTCCGGCCGCGAGCACTCGGGAGTCGCGATCGCACACGACGAATCCCGTCTCGGGCGCCGGGTAGTAGTCCTCGAGGAGCTCGTACAGGAACCCGAACGCACAGCTGCGGCACTGGATCGCCTGCGTGGAGAAGCCGTCGTATCCGTCGAGGTCGACCGAGCGCTCCTTGCAGTTCGGGCAGATGAAAAAGGGCATGTCGGCGCAGGGTAAGCGACGGCGCGGTTTACGCTGCGTTACGTCAGCGCCTGGAGCCGGATTGCGTTGAGGTCGTCGGCCGCGATCTGGTCGGCCCGGCGGATCAGGTCCTCGATGTCGTCGTGCTCCGCGTGGATGTACCGGCCCGCTAGCGCGTCCGCCCGGCCGGAGGCGAGCACGCGGACGAGCCGGGGCGCGAGCTCGGGCGGCGTCCAGGGCGCGTCGTCGCCCCACCGCTCCGTCATGTCCGTGCGAACGAGGCCGGGACTGAAGAAGAAGACCGGAATGCGGCCGGCCAGCTCGTTGGCAAGCGTCTCTCCATAGCGGCAGACGGCCGCCTTGCTGGTCGCGTAGGCCGTCTGTTGCCCGCCTGGCAGGTAGGCGGCGCCGCTCCCTGTGATGACGATGCGACCACGACCTCGACCGAGCATGCGTGGGATGACGGCGCGGGTCGACAGGTGCACGCCGAGCACGTTGACCTGTTGAACGCGCCACCACTCGTCGATCGGCAGCTCCCACGTCGCCCCGTCACGAATGCCGATGCCGGCATTCGCCACGAGGAGCTCGATCGGCCCGAGCTCGTGCTCGGTCGCTTCCACCCAGCTCTCGACGTCGTCCGGATTCGAGACGTCGCCGGTCACGCCGAGCCCGCCGATCTCGGCAGCCACGGCGTTCACCTGCTCGGGCGTTCTTCCCGTAACCGCCACCCGCATGCCCGCCTCCGCGAGCTCGCGGGCGATCGAGGCGCCGATCCCACGGCCGCCGCCCGTGACGAGCGCGACGCCCTCGAGCGAGTCAGACGACACGCGCGATCTCCTCCAGGGCCTCCGGGTTCTCGAGTGTCGACAGGTCGCCGGGATCCTGCCCGAGCGCGCGCGCCCGCACGGCGCGGCGCACGATCTTCGCGCTACGCGTCTTCGGCAGAGCGGAGACGAAGACCACGCGGTCCGGCGCGAACGCCTTCCCGAGCTCGTGCGCGACGGCAGCCGAGATCTCCTCGGGCGTCGCCGCGGCATCCGGCGCGAGCACGCAGAAGAGCCATGCGACCTCACCTTTCACCTCGTGCGGGATGCCGACCGCGGCCGCCTCCGCAACGGCAGGATGGCCCACGGCCGCGGACTCGAGCTCGGCCGGCCCGATGCGCTTGCCCGCGATGTTCAGCGTGTCGTCGGAGCGCCCGTGCAGGAACCAGTACCCGTCCTCGTCGACCGACGCCCAGTCGCCGTGCGTCCAGACGCCCGGGAAGCGCCGCCAGTACGTCTCGAGGTAGCGCTCCGGGTCGCCCCAGATGCCGCGTGTCATCCCCGGCCAGGCGCGCTTGCACACGAGCTCGCCGACCTCGCCCCGCACGGGCAGCCCCGCGTCGTCGAAGACGTCCATGTCCTCGCCGAGCGCGGGGAAGCCGACGGAGCATGGCTTCGTCGGCTCCAGCATCGACACCGAGAGGAAGCAGGCGCCGACCTCGGTACCGCCGGAGCAGTTCACGATCGGGATCTCGGCCGCGGCCACAGACATGCTCGTTCAGCCAGTCGTACGGGCCGCGGTTCCACGGCTCGCCCGTCGTCACGACGGCGCGTAGCGACGAGAGGTCGGCGTCCGGCTCGCCGTGCGGGATCAGGGCGCGCACGAGCGTCGGCGACACGCCGAGCATCGTCACGCGTTCGTCCTCGACGATCCGCCAGACGCGGTCGTGCGGCCAGTCGGGCGCGCCCTCCATGAAGACGACCGTCGCGCCGCAGGCCATCGCGCCGACGACGGTCCACGGCCCCATGATCCAGCCCATGTCGGTCGAGAAGAGCACGCGATCTCCGGCGCGGAGGTCCGCCTGGTACGCGGTCTCGCGCACGATCGACAGCAGGAAGCCGCCCTGCACGTGCAGCGCCCCCTTTGGCCTTCCCGTCGTTCCCGAGGTGTATGCGAGGAGGTACGGGGCTTCGCTCTCGACGGCCGCGGGCTCGAGCACGCCCGGATGATCCTCGACGGCGTCCTCCCACCACGAGTCGCGCCCCGAGGTCATCGGGCATTCGACGCTCGCGCGACGCCAGACGAGGACTTGCTCGACGCTCGGCGCGTCCGCGAGCGCCTCGTCCAGCACCTCCTTCATCGGGACGAGCCGGCCGCGCCGGTACGACGCGTCCGCGGTGAGCACGAGCTTCGCGCCGGCGTCGGCGATCCGCGAGGAGACAGCGGGACCGGCGAAGCCCGAGAAGATCGGCACCTGCACCGCTCCGACGTGCGCGCACGCGTGCGCGGCGATCGCGGCCTCGGGCGCCATCGGCAGGAACGTGGCGACCACGTCGCCCTCGCCGATCCCGAGCTCGCGCAGCGCCTCCGCGAGCCGGCGCACCTCGCGCGAGAGCTCCGCCCACGTCAGCGAGCGTCGCTCGCCGTCCTCGGGGACCCACACTGCCGCCTCCCGGTCGGGCATCTCGTGCGCCCAGCGATGGACGCACGCATCCGCGACGTTCAGCCGCGCGCCCTCGAACCACGTCGTCCATTCGACGCCGCGCGAGTCGTCGAGCACCTCATCCCAGTGGCGCGCGAGCGGGATCCCGAGGTCGTCCACGACGGCGCGCCAGAACCGGTCGGGATCGTCGATCGAGAGCGCGTGCAACTCGCCGTAGTCGGCGCAGCCGAGGGCGCGTGCGAGGCGGGCGACGTTCGCCGCCTCGAGCTGCTTCGCGGAGGGGCGCCACGCGAAGTCGGTCGCCACGCGCTGGCTAGGGTTGGCGTGCATGGGCGGTGGGATCTTCGCAGAGGCGAATCGCAAGTGGCTGACGCTCGCCGCCGTCTCGGTCGGCCTCTTCATGATCATGCTCGACAACACCGTCGTGAATGTCGCGCTGCCGTCGATCCAGCGCGAGCTCGAGTCGGACCTCTCCGAGCTCGAGTGGATCGTGACCGGCTATGCGCTGACGTTTGCGTCGCTGATGCTCGTCGGCGGCAAGGTGGCCGATGCATACGGCCGGCGTCGCATCTTCGTGCTCGGGATCGTCGTCTTCACGCTCGCGTCTCTTCTCTGCGGGCTCGCGACCTCGTCGGAGATGCTCATCGGAGCACGAGTCCTGCAGGGTGCGGGAGCGGCATTGATGAACCCGGCGACGCTGTCGATCATCGCCGCGACGTTCCCGCCTCGTCAGCGCGGCACCGCGATCGGGATCTGGGCCGGCACCTCCGCGCTCGCACTCGCAATCGGCCCGCTCGTCGGCGGGTTGATCACCCAGCACGTGGACTGGAGCTGGATCTTCTTCGTGAACGTCCCGGTCGGAGTCCTCGGCATCGTGGCGAGCTTCCTCTTCATCGATGAGTCGCGTGACGAGACGCACGCGAGCCTCGACATCCCGGGCCTGGCGACCTCCGCCGTCGGGCTGTTCGCGCTGACCTACGGTCTCATCGAGGCCAACACCTACGGCTGGACGTCGGCTCGCATCGTCGGCGCCTTCGTCGTCTCGGCCGTGTCGCTCGCGTCGTTCGTCGTGATCGAGCGGCGCAGGCGCGAGCCCATGCTCCCGCTCGAGCTCTTCCGGAGCGGCACGTACGCCGGCGCGAACCTGGTCATCCTCCTCGTCGCGCTCGCGATGTTCGGTGTCTTCTTCTTCGTCTCGCTCTACATGCAGAACGTCCTCGGCTACTCCGCGGTCGAGACCGGCGCGGCATTCCTGCCGATGACGGTCCTCATCATCCTCGTCGCACCCGCGGCAGGACGGATGAGCGACCGGATCGGGTCGCGGGGTCTCATGACCGCGGGCATGCTCCTGGTCGCGCTGCACCTCGCGCTGTTCTCGAGGCTCAGCGCCGACGCGTCTTTCTGGGATCTTCTGCCCGCGTTCCTCGTCGGTGGAGTCGGCATGGCGCTCACGTTCACCCCTAGCGCGGCCGCCGCAACGCGCAGTGTCCCGGTCGACAAGGCGGGCGTCGGCGCCGCCGTGCTCAACAGCGCGCGTCAGGTCGGCGGCACGATGGGCATTGCGATCATGGGAGCGATCGTGGCCGCCGAAGCGGGCGGTGAGGTGTCGGTCGACGCGTTCATGCGCGGCTTCGAGCGCGCGCTCCTCGTCGCCGCCGGCATCGCGGTCATCGGAGCCGTCGTCGCCTTCACTCTCGTCCGCCCGCACGACGAAGCGAGACGAACCGAACGCACCGCCGCCGAGCCCATCACCGAATAGCGCCGAGTTGTCGCATCGGCTCAGGGCCGAAGGCCGATTTACTCGGCCGTAGGCCAGCCGCGGCATGCGGGTGCACGGCACGAGGGAAGGGGGCGCGTGGGGGAAACCGTGGGTTTCCCCCACGAACGCGAAAACGCCCCCGGCTGCGGCTCCGGGGGCGTTTCCCGTTCGAGGCGACCCCTTCCCGGGGCAGGCAAGCCGGTGAATCGTGGCCCTGCGGCCCAGCCACGCTCATCCTGCGCCGCCTGCTGTCCCGGCGGTGGTGCCCGCGCATCCGATCTGGCGTCCGATCGTCTGCGGTGTGGGCCTGACTATAGGAGTCGTGTCTCTGAAAGTCAAGTAGCCAGGTCAAGTGATTTGGGCTAGCCTTAGTTCACTCGAAAGCGGTACCCGCGCACCCCCCGCTCGGGGGAGCGCGGCCGAAGCGAATTGCAGATTGACTGAAGAAGTCATGCTCGACACCGTCACCCACTCTGGTCCGGCCACCGGGCCCGACGCTCGCCTCGGCGAGCGCGTCCGCGCGCTCCGCGTCTCGGCCGGCCTGACGCAGACGCAACTCGCGGGCGACCGGTTCTCGAAGGAGTACATCAGCCAGATCGAGCGCGGCAAGACACGACCGACCGAGGCGACCGTCGGCTGGCTCGCGGAACGGCTCGACGTCGATCCGGCGCTTCTCGCCTCTGGCATCTCGACCGACGAGCGCACCAAGGTTGAAGCGTCGCTCGCGCGCGCAGAGGCGCTGACGGCGGCGCATCGCTACGAGGAGGCCGTCGAGGTCTACGCGGCGCTCCGCACGGACATTGCCGGCCTGGGGGTACGCCCACTCGAGCTCCGCGTACTCACTGGCGAGGCGTGGGCCATGCAGGAGCTCGGGCAGGTGAAGGAGGCGATCGAGCTCCTGCTTCGCGCGCGTGAGATCGTCGAGCGAGACGGGCACTCGGAGCTCGAGCGCGCCGACGTCCTCTATCGCCTCGCGGTCTGCCGCTACAAGCTTTCGAGTCTCTCGACGGCGATCGCGCTCTTCGACGAGGCGCTGGCTCTGGCAGAGCGCTCGGGTCTGCCCAGCGACCTGCTTCGCTCCGACATCCTGCAGCGCCGCTCGCGCTGTCACCGCCGGTTGCGCGACTACGCCGCGGCGCACGACGACGTGGAGCGGGCGCTCGAGCTCGCGCAGGACCTCGGCGATCGCTCGGCGATCGCCAACGCGTACTTCCAGGCCTCGCTCCTCTCGCAGCGCCAGGGCAACTATGTGCTCTCACGCAGCTACGCGCAGCGCGCGAAAGAGCTGTACGACGGCCTGAACGACGAGAGAAACGTCGGGCGGCTGCTGCTCATGCTCGGCGGCCTCACGCTTCTGCTCGGAGACGAGGACGGCGCCGTCGAGCATCTGAAGGCGTCCTACTCGAGGGCGCTTGACACGGATTCACCCGCGGACGCCGCGCAGGCGCTCGAGGGGATCGCCCGGGTCCATCTGAACCGGGCGGAGTACGACCAGGCAGAGGATCTGGCGCGAAAGGCGCTCGACCTCGTGCAGGGTCGGGAGGACTACCTCCACGAAGTCTGTCCGTCGCAGCTCGTTCTGGGACGAGCGCTGATGGAGCGCGGGCAGCTTGAAGAGGCGGAAGCGTGCTTCCGGGCGGCCGACGCGGCTGCTGAGCAGCTGGCGTCGATCAGCCACCGTACCGAGGCGTGGGTCGCACTGGGAGATCTCGCGGCGCGGCAGGGTCGTGACCGCGAGGCCGCACGTTTGTACCGGAACGCCGCCGAGGCGCTCCAGGAGATCCGCTTCTAAGAGAGGAGGTCGCCGTGAAGCCCAGACTGATGCTCCTGCTCGTCAACCTCGCGCTCCTCGCCGCATTCGTCGGCAAGTGCAAGCACTCCTGGCCCGACGGGAACTAGGCCCTCCGGGGCTACACTCGGCCGCGTATGCGCGCCGCCGCGGGACTCATTGCGCTGACGTGCCTGCTCCTCGTCGGTTGCGGCGGATCGGACGAGTCGACCTCGACCGAGCCCGGAGCGGGCGCGACGCTCGAGGAGCTCTGGCGCATGCCGGGCGACGACGTCGCGGTGGTTCCGGGCACGGCGAACCACGAGCCCGGTGACGTCCGGGTCTCGTTCCTCGTCGTCGATGCCGAGGGCGCTGTCGTAGCGCTCCCGACCGCGCGCGTCTGGGTCGCGAACTCCCTCGATTCGCCGCCCTTCCTCGAGGAGGAGGCCAAGCTCGAGCGAATCGGCCTTCCAGGCGGCGACGAGGCGGGCGCAACGCACATCTTCGTCGCGACCCTTCCCCTGACCCGGCCGGGGAAGTACTGGCTGCTCGCCGAGCCGGAGGGGGGCGCCGAGAAGGTGCAGGCGCTCGGGAACGTCGTCGTGGTCGCCGAGGACGACGCGCCGGACGTCGGAGACGAGGCGATCGCTTCCGACACGCCGACGCTGTCGTCGACCGGAGGGGACACGTCGAGCCTGACGACGCGGAGACCGCCCGACGAGTCGCTCCTCCGCTACTCGGTCGCGGAGTCCCTCGAGGCCAAGGTGCCGTTTGTCGTGACCTTCGCGACGCCGAAGTTCTGCTCCAGCCGGACGTGCGGGCCGGTCGTCGATGTCGTCGAGGAGGTGTCACGTCGCTTCGAGGGCGAGAACGTGCGCTTCATCCACGTCGAGGTCTTCGAGGACAACGACCCCGCGAAGGGTTTCAACCGCTGGATGCGGGAGTGGAACCTTCCAACGGAGCCCTGGACGTTCCTCGTCGGAGCCGACGGCAAGATCGCCGCGCGCTTCGAGGGCACGGTCTCCGTGCTCGAGCTCGAGGAGGCCGTCCGCGAGGAGCTGGCGCCGGAGCCTCAGTAGGCGTCGCCGACGCGCTCGACGACGATGTTCGGGACGCGCGCCATCGGGCTCAGCGAGAGCACCGTGCGCACGAGCGAGACGATGTCGTCGGTCGAGATCTGCTCCTCCTCGGGCAGCCCGGTCCACTCGGTCATCCGCGTCGCGACGAATCCTGGCGAGATCGCCGTCGCGCGGATGCCGTGCTCCGCTTCCTCGCGGTTCAGCGAGGTCGTCCACGCGATCAGCGCCGCCTTCGTCGCCCCGTAGACGGCGAGCCCGGGCGTCGGGAGCGTCCCGGCGATCGAGGCGAGCGTGACGATCTGGCCGCGCGAGACGCGGAGATGTGGCAGCGACTCGCGCGTCACGACGAGCGTGGCCGTCAGGTTCACGTCGACCTGCAGGGCGATCCGCTTCGTCTCCTGGTCGGCGAACGAGCCGCCGATGCCGATCCCGGCCGAGTTGACGAGGACGTCCATCCCGCCGTGGTGCGCGGCATGGGCCGCGACGACGCGAACGCACTCGTCCGGGTCACCGAGGTTGGCGGGCACGGCCAGCGCACCGAGTTCGGCTGCGGCCGCCTCGAGCGGCTCCGGCCGTCGTGCCGCGAGCGTGAGCGCGTACCCGTCCTCCTGCAGGGCGCGCGCGATGGCAAGCCCGATCCCCGAGGATCCTCCGGTCACAAGGGCCGATTTCACGCGGGCGAGCCTACCCCGGAAGAAGAGCGGCCGCCGAGGGGGCGGCGGCCGCTGTGTCAGGGGGAGAGGGAAGGATGAACTCTCTCGGCGAGTCTTCGGCCGGCGTGCGCGAACTCCTTCCGTGCTGCGCGATCTGCTTCCGTACAGTGTCTCCGTGGAGACCGCAGCCCTGACTTCACTGGCGCGCGCAGGAGGCTGCGCGGCGAAGTACTCCGCGGCGCGGCTGGAGACGCTGCTCGCCGGCCTCGTTCCGGCGGACGACGAGAATCTTCTCGTCGGCCTCGACCCCGCCGACGACGCGGCCGTCTATCGCCTCGACGACGAGCGTGCGATCGTGTTCACCGTCGACTTCTTCCCTCCCGTCGTCGACGATCCACGAACGTTCGGCGCGATCGCCGCCACGAACGCGCTCAACGACGTCTTCGCGATGGGAGGAACCCCGCTCCTCGCGCTGTCCGTGACGGCGTTCCCGGAAGAGCTGCCGGTTCAGGTGCTCGGCGAGATTCTCGCGGGCGCAGACGAGCGGGTACGCGCTGCGGGCGCCATCCTCGCCGGCGGGCACACGATCCGCGACGACGAGCCAAAGTACGGCCTCGCCGTCGTCGGCACGGTCCATCCGGACCGGATCTGGCCGAAGGCGGGCGCCCGTCCCGGCGACGTCCTGTTCCTGACGAAGCGCCTCGGCACGGGGATCGTGCTGCAGGCGGAGCGCGACAAGGTCTCGCCGGCAGGCGCTCTCGAAGCCGCGATCGAGTCGATGCTCGAGCTGAACCGCGCCGCCGCCGATGCCATCCGGCCGTTCGAGCCGAGCGCCGTGACGGACGTGACGGGTTTCGGGCTGCTCGGCCACGCGCTCGAGATGGCCGAGCGCAGCGGCGTGCGTGCCGTCGTCGATTCGGACTCGCTACCGGCCTTGCCGGGCGCGCTCGACCTCGCGAATGAAGGCGTGCGCACGGGAGGCGATCGTCGCAACCGCGA
The DNA here is from genome assembly GCA_963787855.1 of uncultured Gaiellaceae bacterium. Taxonomy (GTDB): domain Bacteria; phylum Actinomycetota; class Thermoleophilia; order Gaiellales; family Gaiellaceae; genus GMQP-bins7. Next base: position 49,666 of record CAWBER010000001.1, on the reverse strand, counting down.
GTACGCGGGCAAACGCGTGGCAAGCGAGGCGTCCGAGGTGTCCGAAGCGCTCGGGTACGACCCTCAGACCGCCGGGGGCCTGCTCGTGTCGATGCCCAGCGAGCGGGCCCCCGTCCTCGAGGCGACACTCGCCGCCGAGGGGCTTCTCGCCATGCGCATCGGCACGGTCGAGGCCGGGTCGGGGGTTCTCTTCCGCTAGTGGCGGTCGCCGTTGCGTCGACTCGGTCCGTCTCCGCGAGAACGTTTCTCCGGGTCGCGCTCGCGTCGTGCATCGCCCTCTTCCTCGTCATCACGTCGGGCGCCTTCGTCCGCCTCACCGGTTCCGGGCTCGGCTGCGACAACTGGCCTAGCTGCGGCAACAAGCCGTACCCGGAGCAGGGCTTCCACGCGTTCGTCGAGTTCGGCAACCGGATGGTGGCGCTCGTCGGCATCGTGCTCACCCTCGTCGCCTGGCTCGCCTCGCGCTGGACGAGTGGGCTCTCGCGGTGGGGCCGGTGGAGCGCACTCGGCGCGTTCCTCGTCGCGATCGCGCAGATCCCGATGGGCGGCATCACGATCGCACTCGATCTCCATCCGCTCGCGGTGATGACGCACTTCCTCCTCGGCCTGGCCGCTTTCGGGCTCGCGCTGATCGCCGTGCTCGAGGGCTGGGGCTTGCGCGACGGGCTGGCCGCGGCCGCCGGGCCGAGCTGGCTGCGACAGCTCGTCATGTGGGTCGGTCTCCCGGTCTGCATGACGCTCGTCGTCACCGGCGCGGTTGCGACCGCATCCGGTCCGCATCCGGGGTCGAGCGAGGACGTGGAGCGGCTCGGCCTCGGGATCGCCGACACGGTCTACGTGCACGTTCGCGCAGCGGCGGTGTTCGGTATCGGGGTCCTCGTCGTGGGCTGGCTGCTCGGGAGGATCCGGGGCGCGTATCCGGGGCTGTTCCGGATCTGGATCGGCCTCCTGGTCGTGTTGGTGGCGCAGGCCGTCCTCGGCGAGGTGCAGTACCGCAACGCCTTGCCGTGGGGGCTCGTGCTCGTCCACGTCGTCCTCGCCGCGACGATCTGGGCCTGCACTCTCGCGCTCGCCTTCACGCTCTGGCGGCCACCCCGGCCGCTGACCCGCTCGTAGGGGCGGAGGCTTGCCTCGCCCGAGAGCGACCCAAGGGTCGCCCCTACACTAGTCGGGTGCCTCGCGAGCTCAGGATGTACGAGCGCCCGGCGACCCTCGAGCGGCCGGTTCTGATCGGCGCGTTTCGTGGCTGGAACGACGGGGGTCAGGCCGCGACGCTCGCCGCCGGCTATCTCGCCCGGCTGTGGGGCGCGCGCAAGTTCGCTGAGATCGACCCGGAGCTGTTCGTCGACTTCCAGGCGACGCGGCCGATGGTCTCCCTCGAGGAGGGGCGCACGAGGAAGATCGAGTGGCCCGAGAACACCTTCTACCGCGCGCGTATCCCGGATGTGAATCGCGACGCGATCCTGCTCGTCGGGGTCGAGCCGAACTACCGCTGGCGTACGTTCTCGGAGCTCGTGACCGAGCTCGCCGGCGACCTCGGCGTCGAGCTCGCGGTGACGCTCGGAGCGCTGGTCGCGGACGTTCCGCACACTCGCCCGGCCCCGGTCACGGGCGCGGCGACCGACCCGCAGCTCGTCGACGAGCTCGGGCTCCAGCTTTCGCGTTACGAGGGGCCGACCGGCATCGTCGGCGTCCTACTCGACTCCTGCCGGCGCGCGGGCATTCCGTCGGTGAGCTTGTGGGCGGCCGTTCCGCACTACGTGCAGCTCGCGCCGAGCCCGCCCGCGGCGAAGGCGCTCTGCGAGCGTCTGGCGGGCGTGCTCTCGACGGACATCGACGTGCACGAGCTCGCCGAGGCGTCCGACGAGTACGTCGAGCAGGTCTCGCAGGCCGTCGCGACGGACGCCGACACGGCCGGCTACGTCGAGGAGCTCGAGCGTCGCGCCGACTCCCTCGACCTGCTCGAGGAGTCCGACGAGCTTCCCTCGGGCGACGCCCTGGCCGCGGAGATCACGCGCTACCTGCGCGAGCGGGAGGCTGACGACGAGCCGCCCCGCGGCGGCGACGGCTGATCGTCAGGCCGCTGCGTCTTCGACTGCCGGTGCCTCCGGCTCGATCGCCTCGGGCGCCTCGACACTCTGCGTCGCCGCGGCGTCGGTCGGCGCTGCGGTCTTCCGCTTGCGGCGGCGGCGTCGCGACTTTCGTGCCGTGAGCTTCGGCACGGGCAGGTTGTCGGCGAGCGCGTTGGCGATCTCCGCGGTCGTCCCGAGCTCCTCGCGGGCATGGTCGAGTGCGCCGTTCGCCCGCGGCGTGTAACCGTCCGCCGACGCGAGGAGTGCCGCACCGACGGGAAGCGGCATCTCGCCTGCGACCTGGACGAGGCGATTGACGTTCTCCTCGTGTCGGTACCCGCGCGAGTTCGCCGCCGCGCCGAGCAGCCGCTTCGCCTCGGGAAACTCCGTCGAGACGCGCCGATCCTGGACCTTCCGCGTGGCGCGGGCGAGGCGCCACGTCCAGCGCGCGAGGATCTGATCCGGAGCGAGCGGCTTTCCCTCACCGATGGCGCGGAGGAGGATCCGGACGCCCGCGGCGCGATCCTTGTCCCAGGGCGGCGCTTGCGTCACGAGCGTGACGAGGTCGTCGAAGTCCGCACGGTCGATCGGCGTCGCGACGCGGTCCATCAACGCCGTCATCCTGAGCCTGCGGTTCGCGTTCTCGGCGGCGCACGTCGACAGGAACGTCTCGAGCGCACCTTTCGTCGCGCGGCCCTCCGCGAACTTCTTCGCGAACTCCGCGCGCTGGTCGAACCGGATCTGGCGGCCGGCAATGGTGGCCCAGAAGCGCTGCTCGTCGTCGTCGAGGTACTTCGGGTCGATTCGCTGCCACTCACGCTGGATGACCGCGAGCCGCCGGGCGACGTCGGGCGTGACCGGTACGAGCCACGGCACCGGTGAGAGCTTCCTGCGCGCGCGCCGCTGCTGGCGCCGCCTCGGCGCGGGAGTGACGCGCGCGCCCTCGCGGTAGAAGTCGGAGTCGAGAAGCGCGTGCAGCGAGACGACCCGCTCGGAGTGCGTCGCGCTCTTCGGGACGAAGTCGACGACGACGCCGGCCTCCTTCCGCGGGTGGATGCGCATGATCCGGCCGATTCGCTGCTGGTAGACCCGGCGCGACGCCGTGGGCGCGAGGTGCATGCAGATGGTCGCCCGCGGTGAGTTCCAGCCCTCCGCGAGCAGCATCGCGTTGATGAGGACGTTGATCTCGCCGCGCTCGTACGCCGCGAGGGTCTCCGCCAGCCGCGCAGGTGGTGTGCGCCCCGAGACCGCCTCGGCCTTGAGGCCGGCGGCCCGGAACTCCTGCGCGAGGTTGTAGGCATGCTCGACGCCTGCGGCGTAGACGATCCCGGGAGTCGAGCCGAACCGCTCGCGATAGAGGCTCGCGGCCGCCTGATTCAGCGCCTGGTGGTCGAGGGCGGCGGCGAGCGCGCGCTCCTCGAAGTCCCCGCCGACGACCGGAACCGAGTTGATCGCTGCCGCGGGAGGCACGCGCAGGCAGCGGAGTGGTGCGATGAGCCCGCGGCGCGCGGCGTCTCCCAACGGGAGATCGTCGACCGAGGCGGGGAAGACGTCCGAGACCTGCTTCGCGATGAGCTGCTCGGTCGCCGTCATTCCGATGAAGAGCGGCTCCGGGAACGCCCGGATCGCGGCACTCGTCTTCTCGCCGAGAGCCGTGTGCGCCTCGTCGCAGATGACGAGGTGGTACGCGCCGCGGTCGAGCTCGGTGCCGTGGCGGGCGAACCACGCGTACGTCTGGATCGTGATCGGGCTGTCGATCCGGGGGCCGGCGCCGGCCAGGATCGCGTCGGTGAAGCGGTCGCCGTAGCCCTCCGTGGTGAGGTCGCCCTTGAACTGCGAGACGAGGAGTCGGCGGTGGGTGAGGATCAGGATGCCGAGGTGACGCGCGGCCTCGACGAAGCCCGCGGCGGCGATCGTCTTGCCCGACGCGGTCGGGTGTCGGAAGCGGAAGCGTCGGACGGCTCCAGGATCCGCGCCGGCGAACTCCTCTTCGACCGCCTCGTCCTCGATGTACCCCGCGTCGAAGTCGTCGTCGGCGTCCTCGTCGGCCTCGGCATCTGCCGGCCCGCCGTTCGTCGCCTGGCCGTTTCCGTTCCCGTTCTCGTCGACCGGACGCTGCGTCGCTGCGATGAGCTCGGCGAGCATGCCCGCGAGCGCGTCGACCTGGTGACGGCGAAGCTCGGTTCCCGCGGCGGTGTGAGGTGGATCCTCGGTGAGCACGCGCTCCAGGCCCAGCATGAGGCCGTAGCGCACCTTCCAGCGCGACGACGGTGCCTCGAGGCCGGCGTTCATCTCGGCGAGCGCGTCGTCGAGCGCCGCACGCCGTGCCGTGCCCGACGCGAGGGCCTGCGAGGGGTCTTCGTCCGGCATCAGGAACGGCTCGCCGAACCAGGACTCCGCTCGACGTGCCGCAGCAGTCAGGTTCTCGGATGTGTCCGACGTCAGCGCCGGGATGGTCATAGCCTCGGGCATTCAGGCAGCACGTTGTCCGTGCCGCTCCTTCCTAAGTGGTGTGCGCTCGCCCATTCACCGGCGAGCGGTACTCGCGCAGCATACCTCAGCCGCCGGCGGAAAGGTTACGAACTGGCGCGAATCTCGGCGAGCGGCCGTCCCACCACGCGCTCGGAAACGCCCGTCTGGTCGAGGTGCTTCGTGATCCCGCCGAGCCAGAACGGGAAACCGGCGCCGAGGAGGAGGCAGGTGTCGATGTCCGCGGCCTCGGCGACGACCCCGTCCTCGAGGATGTGCCGCGACTCGTCGGCAAGCGCCTCGAGAACGGCGGTGTGCAGCTCCTCGACAGTCTTCGGTTCGTGCTTCACGACCACGGGTGCGTCGCCGCCGTCGGCGAGGCTCGCCAGGGTCTCCGAGAGTGGGTAGCGCTCGGGCCACGCGTCGTGGAGCGTGTGCCGGACGTGGTTCGCGACCTTGGGGCCGACGAGCTGCAGGAGCACTGACGGCGCCATCGGCAGGCCCATCCGCAGGACCGCCTCGTCGGTCTCCTCGACCGTGTTGCCGTGGTCGAGTGCCTGCATCACGACGGACCCCTGCCGGCCGAGGAGACGGTTCACGACGAACGCCGGTGCGTCGCGTACGAGGACACCGGTCTTCCTCAGCTTCTTGACGACCGCCCATGCGGTCGCGAGCGTCGTGTCGTCGGTGTGGGGTGTACGCGCGAGCTCCACGAGTGGGAGCAGGGCCACGGGGTTGAAGAAGTGCATGCCGACCACGCGCTCCGGATGCTCGAGGTCGGCGCCCATCTCGGTCACGGAGAGCGACGACGTATTGGTCGCGAGGACACACTCGGGCGAGACGACCTTCTCGAGCGCGGCGAACACCTCTTTCTTCACCGCCATCTCCTCGAAAACTGCTTCGAGCACGAGGTCGCAATCGGCGAAGACCTCCCACTCGGTGCCGCCGCCGACGAGCGAGCCGAGGAAGCGCGCCTTGCCCTCGGCGAGCCGGCCGCGGCGCACGAGCTCGCCGAGCTCGTCTGCGATCCACGCGCCGGCCTCGTCGACCTGCTCACGGGTGAGGTCGCGCAGCACGACGGGAACCTCGAGGCGGCGCAGGAAGAGCAGCGCGAGCTGCCGCGCCATGAGCCCGGCGCCGACGACCCCCACCCTCTGCACCCGTCGCGGCTCGGCGTCGGGCATGCCCACACCTCGCTTCGCACGGCGCTCGACGAGGTTGAACGCGTAGACCGACGCCTGCGCTTCCGGCCCTGGGAGGAGCTCCGCGAGCGCCTCCTCCTCCGCGCGGTAACCCTCATCGAGCGACCAAATCGCCGAGCCCTCGATGAGGTCGAGCGCACGGTAGGGGGCGGGCGTCGCCCCGTGCACCTGGCCGTCGAGCCGCGAGCGGGCCTTGCGGCAGACCTCGGCGGCGTCGGACAGGTCCGCTGCCGGCCGGCGCTTGCCCGCGCCTTCCTCGACCCTCTCGAGCAGATAGGCGAGCGACTCGTCCAGGAACTCGACCGGCTCGACGAGCGCGTCGGCGAACCCGGCCTCGAACGCGCGGCGCGCGTCGAGCATGCGGTTCTGGCGCAGGGGGTTCTCGACGACGAACGTCACGGCCTGCTCGGCGCCGACGAGGTGCGGGACGAGCTGCGTACCGCCCCAGCCGGGAATGAGCCCGAGGAAGACCTCGGGGCAGGCGAAGTGGCGTACCGACGACGCGATCGTCCGGAAGTCGCAGTGCAGTGCGATCTCGACGCCTCCGCCCAGCGCGGCGCCGTTGATCGCCGCGACGGTGACGAACGGCAGATCACGGATACGGCCGAAGAGCTCGTGGCCCGCCTGTCCGCCGAGGCGCGCCCGATCCGGCGTGATCTCGCCGAACTCGCCGATGTCTGCCCCGACAGCGAACACGAACGGCTTTCCTGTGAGGAGCAACCCGCGCCAGTCGCGCGAGCAGAGCCGGTCGAGGACGCCTTCGAGCGAGCGCAGCGCGGCCTCGCCAAACGTGTTCGGCTTCTGCCAGTCCTCGCCGTTGTCCATCGTCACGAGCGCGATCGGGCCGACCCGCGTCTCGAGGCGCTGGAGCTTGAACTCGGTCGGGCTGCTAGCCACCGTCTTGCAAGTTCTCCCAGACGACGGCCGCGCCCATGCCCATGCCGATGCAGAGCGCGGTCAGGCCGTAGCGCGAGCCGGGCCGATCGCGGAAGGCCCGCGCGAGCTGCGCCATGAGCCGCACGCCGGTCGCGGCGAGCGGATGGCCGCACGCGATCGCGCCGCCGTACGGGTTCAGGCGCGGATCGTCCGGCGCGACGCCGATGCCGTCGCACCAGCTCAGCACCTGGACCGCGAATGGCTCGTTCAGCTCGAAGAGGTCGACGTCGTCGATCGTCAGCCCCGTGCGCTCGAGCACCTTCCGGGTGGCCGGCACCGGTCCGAGTCCCATGAGGTGCGGCTCGACGCCGGCATAGGCAAACCCGACGAGGCGCATTCTCGCGTCGAGGCCGAGCTCCGCGGCTGCGTCCCGGGAGGCGACGAGCGCGGCGGTCGCGCCGTCCGTCAGGCCCGCGGAGTTCCCGGCGGTGACGCGTCCCCCGGCACGGAATGGCGTCCGCAGGGTCGCGAGCGCCTCCATCGTCGTTTCCGGCCGGAGGAACTCGTCACGCTCGGCGAGTCTCCAGCCCTCGTCCGTGAAGACGGACATCGGGACCACGATCTCGTCCATCACGCCCTCGTCCCAGGCCTTGCCCGCGCGGCGCTGCGACTCGACCGCGTATGCATCCGCCGCCTCCTTCGTCAGCTGCGGGAGCTCGTCGTGCAGGTTCTCTGCGGTCTGCCCCATCACGGCGGCGGACTCGTCGATGAGCCGCTCGGCAACGAACCGCGGGTTGAAATCGACGTCTTCGCCCATGGGGTGGTGGCCCATGTGCTCGACGCCGCCTACGAGGACAACCTCCGCGGCGCCCATCGCGATCTCGCCGGCGCCCGCCGTCGTCGCGGTCAGCGCGCCCGCGCACATGCGGTCGACCGCGAAGCCGGGCACGGTCGTCGGCAGACCGGCGAGGAGCGCGACGTCGCGCCCGAGCGTCAGCCCCTGGTCGCCGACCTGCGCGGTCGCGGCGAAGACGACGTCGTCGATGCGCTCGGGAGGAAGCTGCTCGTTGCGCCGCAGCAGTTCGCGAACGGCCTTGACCGCCATGTCGTCGGCGCGGGTCTTCGCGAACAGGCCGTCGGGCGTCGCGCGGCCGAACGCCGTGCGCACGCCGTCGACGTACACCACCTCGCGGAGCTCGGCCACGGCGAGACGATACTTCCGGAGCGATGACCGGCTGGGAGGAACGCGCGGCGTCGGCGCAGGCGCGCTACGAGGACGGCGCGGCGCGCCTGCCCGACGACGGTGACGAGCGTCAGCGGCAGCTCACGCGCATGGGCAACGCTGCGTGGGCGGCGGGTCTGGCACTGCTGATGCTCGCTCGGCGCGAGGATGCGCGGGAGTGGTTGATCCGCGCAGCCGAGACGTATCGAGAGAGCTGGCCGGAAGCACCAGCCGGAAGCTGGGGACGCCCGATCGGCGCGATGAAGTCGCGTCTGATCGTCGGTGACCTCGAGGGTGCTCTTGCCGACGCGCAGTGGGCGCTCGGGGCCGGAGCCGCCGAGGCGGAGAGCCCGATCGGCTGGTATGCGGCGGCGCTCGCAGAGCTGGTGCTCGGGCACGACGACGAGGCCGCTGCGCTCGCCGAGTCGCTCCGTGACGCCGACTCGATACCACCGGCCGTGGCCGACTCGCTCGTCGCTCTCGCGGCACGTGACGCCGCGGCGTATGAACCGGCCATCCGCGCGCTCGTCGCCGACTTCGAGGCGCGCGACGCCTATCTCGAGGACACTCCGGTGGCGGACACCGTGCTCGCGCTCCAGGCGCTCGCCGCCGAGCGCTGGATCGTGATCGAGCTCGACTCCCCGGTTCTGCCTGGTTAAGAACTCGATTCAGAACCGAGTTCTAAGGCTCGCCGGCGGCGAGCTCGCGAGACCGCACCATCGCGGCCTGGATCGCGTTCAGGAACGCGGCCCGGACGCCGGCCATCTCGAGCTCGCGGATCGCGGCGATCGTCGTGCCGCCGGGAGACGTGACCATCTCGCGGAGCTCGACGGGATGCATCTTCTCGTCGCGCAGCTGCTTGGCGGTGCCGAACATCGTCTGCACGACGAGCTGGGTCGAGATCTCGCGCGAGAGCCCGAGGAGGATGCCGGCCTCGATCATCGCCTCGGCGAGCAGCGCGAAGTACGCGGGCCCTGACCCCGAGACGGCCGTGATCGCGTCGAGCGCCGTCTCGGGGACGCGAACGACGCCACCGAGGTGCGACAGCGCCTCTTCGGCCAGGTCGAGGTGCTCGTCGGCGGCGTGCGCTCCGGCCGAGAGCCCGGCGATGCCCTCGTGGACGGTCGACGGCGTGTTCGGCATCGCACGCACGACCGGCACGCGGTCGGAAAGCCGGCTCTCGATGCGCGACGTGGGGATCGCCGCCGCCACGGAGAGGACGGTCTGCTCGGGAAGGATCAGCGTGCCGATCTCGCCGAGCAGGCCCTCGATGTCCTGCGGCTTGACCGCGATGACCACGAGCGCTGCGCCCGCCGCCGCGTCGTGGTTCGAGAGCGTGGCGTCCACGCCGTACCGTTCGCGAAGCTCGTCGACGCGCTCGGTCCGGCGCGCCGTCGCGGCAACCTCGGAGGGCTCGCGCCATCCCGACGAGAGCAGTCCGGAGATGAGCGACTCGCCGATCCGGCCGGCGCCGAGGACGGCGATCTTCCGCGTGTCGACCATTCGCGGAGTGTACGGCCGGTCAGGCAGCGGTTCGCGACGCCATGCGAACGAGCCGTGCGCGATCCATGCTCGCTCCACGCACGAGGCCGCGCTTGAACCCCTGCAGGAGGAAGACGCTCGCCAGCCCCTGCCACTCGCCGTACGGTGCGAGCAACTCCGCCGTCTCGCCCGGGTCGGGCCAGCGGTTGCGGAGTGAGGCGAGGAGCTTCACGAGCGCGAGGTCGTCGACGAGGCCTGCGTCGTAGCGACCGAGCCCCTGCAGTGCGACGACGCCGACCGTCCACGGCCCGACACCACGCTCGCGTCCGAGCCGCTCGAGCGCGCGGTCGTCGGCGCGGAGCCCGTCGAGAGCGATCGTCCGGGCGAGCCGAGTGAGCGTCGCCGCGCGGCCTCCGGCGAGCCCGCACGCGGCGATGCGCGCCGGAGAGAGTCCGGCGAGCGCGACTCGCGACGGCGGATCCTCACCGCACGCGCGGATGATCGCGCGCTCGATCTGAAGCGCGCGCGAGGCCTGGATCAACTGCCCGCAGACGCCTCGGATCACCGCGTGGGTCACGGTTGCCTTACGCCGTGTGCGCATTCCGCGGAGGCGTTGGACCGCCGGGCCGATCAGCGGGTCTCGGGCGTGGAGCCGGTGGAACTCGCTCGTGTCGTCGTCCAGGGCGAGCATGAAGCGGGCGTCCTCGACGGCGTGCTCGCACGAGGCGCGGATCACGACGCGTCCGTCGTGCAGTTGGCGCGCCGCCGCCCAGCGTCCGCCGGGGAGCTTGGCCTGCCACGCAGGCGTTCGAGCGGTGAGTCCGAGCGAGTACGGGCCTGTTGCTCTCAGCACCGCCTCGACCATCGAGCCACCCTACCGCCCTCTGCGGACCGGATACTTCCACGCGATGCGGCTCGCCGACGCCATCTCGCTCCGCTCGCGACAGCGGAAGCTCCGGCTGTTTCTCGACGAGCTCGACCCCACCGCGGAGACCTCGGTGCTCGACGTCGGGGCGGACGCGCTCGGGTTCGGCGATGGTGGCGGCTGCGCGACGATGAACTTCTTCGAGGAGCACTATCCGTGGCCGGAGCAGATCACCGCGCTCGGGCTCCACGATGGCGCCGGCTTCCGCGCACGCTACCCGCGGATCGAGTACGTGCAGGGTGACGCGTGCGCGCTCCCGTTCGCCGACGGGCAGTTCGACGTCGTCTTCTCGAACGCCGTGATCGAGCACCTCGGCGGACGCGAGCGCCAGCGCCGGTTCGTCTCCGAGGCGATCCGCGTCGGGCGACGCGTCTTCCTGACGACGCCGAATCGTAGGTTCCCGGTCGAGGTGCACACACGGCTGCCCGTCGTCCACTGGCTGCCGGACGCGATCTCGCACCGCGTTTACCGCGTAGCAGGCAAGGAGTCCGCGACCGAGCTCGACCTGCTGACGCGGCGGAGCTTCGCCTCGCTCTTTCCCGGCCGCGTCCGGATCGTCGGCCTCGGATTGACGCTGGTGGCGATCGTCGATTAGCGCCCGCGGCCTGATCGGGATCGCGAGCGGCGTCCTCGTCGTGGGGCTCGTGCTCCACAACGTCGCCATGGCTCAGCTGTGGGAGCTCGGCCTTCGCGGCACGAGGCTGGACGTCGCGGCCGCATGGAAGGAGGCGCTTCTGCTGGTCGCGCTGCTCGTCGTCGCGTGGAAGGTCCGCCGCCTGCCGTCAGTCACCGCCGCGGACGTGCTGGCGGCGAGCTACGCGGCCGTGATCGTCGCCTACTGGCTGATACCACAGGACGTGCTGGGCGGCGAGGCAACGGCTCGCGGCGAGCTGCTCGCGCTCCGCCATCACCTCTTCCCGGTTGCCGGCTATGCGCTCGGTCGGCTGGTAGCCGTCGCCTGGCAGGAACGTGGCCGGGTCGGAGGGCTGGTCGTGCTATCGGCGGTCGTCGTAGCGGTCGTCGGGCTGCTCGACGTCGCGTTCGTCTCGCTCCAGGCGTGGAGAGACTCGGGCGTGCCGGGGTGGTTCGCCGAGCAGCTGGGCCTCGACTACGAGGGGCTCTCCGGGCTTCCGGAGAACTGGGTCTACAACACCGGCGACGAGAACAACCCGATCCGGCGGCTCGTGTCGACGTTCCTCTCGCCGCTCGCGAGCGCGTACACGCTCGTCGTCGCGCTGATCTACATCGCGAGCCGCCCACTCCGTTGGTGGTGGGGCCTCACGGGCGGGCTGCTGTACGTCGCGCTCCTGTTCACGCACACGCGGGCGGCCTTCGCGGCGCTCGCGTTCGGGCTGGTCGTGCTCGCGATCGCGCAGCGGCGGGTCCTCCCGGCGTCGATCGCCGCCGGAACCGTCGTCGCGAGCGCTCTCTTCATCGCCGCGTACCCGACCATCGGCCCGTCGACGAGCTACACGCCGGACGAGCTCGCCTGGCTCCGCGCGAACGCCGTGCGAGAGGGCGGCATCAGCGGCGGTCGCGTCCCCACGGTGGAGGACGAGTCGACGGAGAGCCACTGGACCAACCTGCGGGAGGGCGTGCGCGTCGTTCTCGAGCATCCGCAAGGCCACGGGCTCGGCAACGCCGGCGTCGTTGCGAAGCGCACGGGCGTGGACATCAAGGCGGGCGAGTCGACCTACACGGAGCTCGGCGTGGACGCAGGCATTGCCGGTGTCGTCGCGTTCGTCCTCTGGAGCCTGGCGGTCCTCATGGGGCTGTGGCGTCGTGAAGCCTGGCTCGCCGCGGCGTTCGCCGCGGTTCTGGCACTCGGCGTGCAGACCGACGTGATCGGCATCCACTGGCTGGCCTTCACGGTGTGGTTCGCCGCCGGCTTGGCTCTCGATCTCCCTCGCGGCCGAGCGAAGCTGGACGTGGACGCTACGGTTGCCGGGTGAGCATCGATCCTCGCATCGACATCGGCCACGTCCATCTGAAGGTCGCGGATCTCGAGCGGGCGGTCGGCTTCTACTGCGGCGTCCTCGGCTTCGAGGAGCAGGCCCGCTCCGGCACGCAGGCGGCGTTCGTCTCCGCAGGCGGCTACCACCACCACATCGGGCTCAACACGTGGGAGTCCCAGGGCGCCACGCCTCCTCCTCCGGGCCACACCGGCCTCTACCACGTCGCGATCCGCTATCCCGACCGCGCGACGCTCGCGATTGCGCTCAGGCGTCTCGTCGACGCCGGCGTGCAGCTCGACGGCGCGTCGGATCACGGCGTTTCGGAGGCGCTGTACCTCCGCGACCCCGACGACAACGGTGTGGAGCTCTACTGGGACCGCCCCAAGGAGGAGTGGCCGCGCAACGAGGACGGCTCGTTGGGGATGTTCACTGCCCCGCTCGACGTGCGCGCGCTGCTCGCCGAGGCCGAATAGCGCTCGGTTACTGCTAAGGTTTCGCCCGTTAAATCAAGAGCGAGTCCGGTCTGCGCGTGCGCTTTCCTTACCCGTTCGTGAGTTGGTAAGGGAGGTGTTTTTCTATGGCAACTGGAACCGTGAAGTGGTTCAACGACAGCAAGGGGTATGGGTTCATCACCCCCGACGACGGCGCGAAGGATCTCTTCGTGCATTTCTCGAACATCGCCGGTGATGGCTTCAAGAGCCTCTCCGAGGGTTCGCGCGTCGAGTTCGAGCCGCGCGAGGGTCAGAAGGGCCCCGAGGCGACGAACGTCATCCCCGTCGCGTCGTAAGGACTTGACAGCCGTGGCCGCTCCTGCGGCCACGGCTTTTCTTTCTCCCCCGACACAAGGAGCTCTGTATGAAAGAGAAGGAAGAGAAGCTCGAAGTCGAGGGTGAGGTCATCGAGGCCCTCCGCAGCCGGATGTTTCGCGTCCGGCTCGACAACGGGCACGAGGCGCTGGGCTACATGGGGGGCAGGATGAAGCGCTATCGGATCCGGGTGTTCCCCGGCGACCGCGTTCGCATCGAGCTCTCCTCGTACGACCTGACTCGCGGCCGCATCGTCTACCGCCTCAGCTGAGGCTGCCTGCAGCGAGCGGAATCCGCTCGCGCGGATCCCGCTTGCGCGACGATCCCTGAAGCGGCCGCTTTGCGGCCGGTCGCAGCTACTCCCGGCCGCCGCGCTTCAGCTATACCTCGAATGTGGCTACGTCGAAGCCCGTCGAGCATCTCGAGCGGGTCGTGATCCGGTTCGCCGGCGACTCCGGCGACGGGATGCAGCTCACGGGCGACCGGTTCACGTCGGAGACGGCCGTCTTCGGGAACGACCTCGCGACGCTGCCCGACTTCCCGGCGGAGATCCGCGCGCCCGCCGGCTCGCTTCCGGGCGTGTCGGGCTTCCAGGTCCACTTCGCGGACCACGACATCCTCACGCCGGGCGACCAGCCGAGCGTGCTCGTTGCGATGAACCCCGCCGCGCTCAAGGTCAACGTCACGGACCTCGCGAAGGGCGGGACGATCATCGCCAATACCGACGCCTTCAACGACCGCAACCTCCAGAAGGCGGGGTACGAATCGAACCCACTCGAGGACGGGACGCTCGGCGACTTCCACGTGCACACGGTCGCGCTCTCGTCGATGACCATCGAGGCGCTCAAGGGAATCGAAGGTGTGACGTCGAGGGAGGCGGAGCGCTCGAAGAACTTCTTCGCGCTCGGCCTCATGTCGTGGCTCTATCACCGGCCGATCGAGGGCACCCTCGGCTTCATCGAGCGGAAGTTCGCGAAGCGGCCGGAGATCGTCGAGGCGAACACGAAAGCCTTCAAGGCCGGGTGGAACTACGGCGAGACGTCCGAGGACTTCGCGAGCTCCTACGAGATCCCCCCGGCGCCCGCAGCGCCGGGGACGTATCGGCAGATCTCGGGGAACACCGCCCTGACCTACGGGCTCATCGCGGCGAGCAAGCTCTCCGGCCTGCCGCTCTTCCTGGGTGCGTACCCGATCACTCCGGCCTCGGACGTGCTCGAGCAGCTCGCTGCGCTGAAGCATTTCGGCGTCCGCACGTTCCAGGCCGAGGACGAGATCGCGGCCTCCGGCGCAGCACTCGGCGCGGCCTTTGGCGGCGCGCTCGGCGTGACCACGTCGGCGGGGCCGGGGATCGTGCTCAAGTCCGAGACGGTCGGGCTCGCTGTCACCCTCGAGCTTCCGCTCGTCATCGTCGACGTGCAGCGCGCCGGACCTTCCACGGGAATGCCGACGAAGCCCGAGCAGGCCGACCTGCTGATGGTGCTGTTCGGGCGCAATTCGGAGTCGCCGGTGCCGGTCGTCGCGGCTTCGACGCCCTCGGGCTGCTTCGACGCGGCGATCGAGGCGGCGCGGATCGCGGTGAAGTACCGCACGCCGGTCTTCCTCCTCTCGGACGCGTACCTGGCGAACGGCTCCGAGCCGTGGCTGATTCCCGATACCGAGACGTTGCCCGCCATCGACACCGTCTTCGCGACCGAGCTGAACGACGGAGATCGCTTCCTTCCGTACAAGCGGGACGCGGAGACGCTCGCGAGGCCGTGGGCGATCCCCGGGACGCCGGGGCTCGAGCACCGCATCGGCGGGCTCGAGAAGGAGGACGAGACCGGCAACGTCTCGTACGATCCGGAGAACCACGACCGGATGGTGCGACTGCGCGCCGCGAAGGTGGCGGGGATCGCCGCCGACATTCCCGAGCTGGACGTGGACGACCCCGACGGCGCCGACACGCTCGTGCTCGGCTGGGGGTCGACCTACGGCGCGATCGGCGCGGCCGCACGAAGGGTGCGCGCGGCGGGCCGCAAGGTCGCGACTGCGCACCTGCATCATCTGAACCCGTTCCCGCGCAACACGGGAGAAGTCGTGCGCGCGTACGAGAAGGTCCTCATCCCGGAGATCAACCTCGGGCAGTTGCGGATGCTCGTCCGAGCGCAGTTCCTCGTTGACGCCGCCGGCTACAACAAGGTGCGCGGGCGGCCGTTCCGGGCGGCGGAGCTCGCGGACGCGATCACGGCACTGGTGGACTCGTGATGGCCGAGGGCAACGGGAACCTCGTGCAACTGACCGGGAAGGACTTCAAGTCCGACCAGGAGGTCCGCTGGTGCCCGGGCTGCGGCGACTACGCGATCCTGAACGTCATCCAGGGCTTCATGCCGGAGCTCGGCCTCTCGCGCGAGCGGATCGTCTTCGTCTCGGGGATCGGCTGCGCTGCGCGCTTCCCGTACTACATGCAGACCTATGGGATGCACTCGATCCACGGGCGCGCGCCGGCGATTGCGACCGGGCTCGCCGTGACGCGGCCCGACCTCTCCGTCTGGGTCGTCACCGGGGACGGCGACGCGCTCTCGATCGGCGGAAACCACCTCATCCACGCGCTTCGTCGCAACGTGAACCTGAAGATCCTCCTCTTCAACAACCGGATCTACGGGCTCACGAAGGGTCAGTACTCGCCGACGTCGGAGCTCGGCAAGGTGACGAAGTCGACCCCACTCGGCTCGCTCGACCACCCGTTCAACCCGCTCTCCGTCGCAATCGGCGCGGAGGCGTCGTTCGTCGCGCGCGCGCTCGACACCGACAAGAAGGGGTTGACCGAGGTGCTCGGCGCGGCCGCGCGACATCGCGGATCGGCGTTCGTCGAGATCCTCCAGAACTGCAACATCTACAACGACGGCGCCTTCGACGTCGTGCGCGAGAACAAGGGGAACCGGATCTACCTGCAGAGCGGCGAGCGCATCCGCTTCGGCGAGGAGGGGGAGCGCGGCGTGCAGCAGTACCCCGATGGCTCGCTGCGCGTGGTGGACGTCGCCGAGGCGGGCGAGAACTCGCTGCTCGTTCACGACGTCGCGCACCCGCAGGCGAGCCTAGCGTTCGCCCTCTCGCGACTCACCTTCGAGACCGACGGCGCGGTGCCGCTCGGCGTGTTCCGCGCCCTCGAGCAACCGGTCTACGACGATCTCATGAGCGAGCAGCTGGAGACGGCGCTGGAGAGCAAGGGAGAAGGCGAGCTGGCGGAGCTCCTGCATTCTGGCGACACCTGGACGGTCGCCTGAGGTCGGCCGTCAGTCGGCGGCGCCGGCGGTCGCGGCCGAGATGAGGATGGTGTTGCCGTCGGGATCGTCGACCATCGCGAAGCGCGTTGTCGGGCTGACGTCGAACGGGGCGCAGTAGCCGGCGTACCCGTACCCGGTGAGCTCGGCGTACTTCGCGTCGAGCGCTTCCGCAGTCTCGACGTAGAACTCGAGCAGGATCCGGTACCCGCCCGCCGCGGGTGCTCGTGCGGCGGGATCCCACCGCGCCTGCGCGCCAGTCGTGCTGAGGAAGAAGGTGAGATCGCTCATCTTCACCTCCACGAATTCGAGCTCCTCGCTCCCCTCCGGGACCTCGACGCCGAGCCGGCGGTAGAACTCGACCGCACGCTGCATGTCCTCGACGACGACGCCGACCATGAACAGCTCGAGCCCCATCAGGTTGCGACCCGGTCGGCTGCGAGGAAGCGGACGATCCGGTCGGCGATCTCTTCGCCCTTCTCCTCCTGAAGGAAGTGACCCGCGCCGGCGACGATCTCTGGCGGCCCGGCGCCGGGGATCCGGGCCGCCATCCGCTCGGCTGCGACTGGCGTGAAGATCGGGTCGGAGTCGGAGAAGAGGACGAGCGCCGGGCGATCCCACGCCTCGAGCGCGGCGCGTACTTCCATCATCCTGGCTGCACTCGGATGCTCCATCTCCGTCGGCACGAGCTCCGGGAACGCGAGTACGCCGGCCTTCGACTCGGGTGTCGGGAACGGCGCGTTGTATGCCTCGACCACGTCGTCGGCCAGCTCCGTCACGCCCGAGATGCGGACGAGCTGGCCGGGCACGAGGTCGGTGCCGACCCGCCGGACGAACTCGCGGAAGCGAAGCCACTCCTCCGACGGCGCGCGGCCCGCGCCGATCCCGGTGTTCAGGATCACGAGCCGCGCGACGCGATCGGGCCGCTCGACGGCGAGCCGCAGCCCGATCGGCCCGCCCCAGTCCTGCACGACGACGGTGACGTCGCGAAGGTCGAGCTCGTCCGCGAAGCCCTCGATCGACGAGCAGTGGAAGTCGTACGAGTAGTCCTCGATCCGGGTGGGCTTGTCCGAGCGGCCGAAGCCGAAGTAGTCGGGCGCGACGACGCGAGCGACGCTCGCCACCGTCGGGATCATCTTCCGATACAGGAACGCCCAGGTCGGCTCGCCGTGGAGCATGAGCACGGGCGCCCCCTTGCCCTCGTCGACGTAGTGCATGCGGAGCCCGTCCTGCTCGACGTAGTGCGGCTCGAACATGTAGCCGGGAAGCTCCCGGAAGCGCTCGTCAGGCGTGCGGTATGCGTCCATGTCGCCTACGCGAGGGCCGGGGCAGTCAGTCGGGTCTTCCACGCGTTCGCGACGAAGATCGACACCAGCGACGTCACGCCTGCGACCGTGAAGGCGAGCGATGTGCCGCCGAGGTCGGCGAGTGAGCCTGCGAGCAATCCGCCGGCCGGGGCCGTGCCCACGAACGCGAACAGGTAGACCGCGATCAGGCGTCCACGGAGGTGGTCGGGCGCGGCCAGCTGGATGAGCGAGTTCGCGTTTGCCGTGAAGAGCGTGAACGAGATCCCGATGCCGAACAGGAGCACCCCGGCGAGCACGGCGTTCTGCACGGGAGCCAGGAGGAGCGCCAGCACGCCGAACATTCCGGCCCCGATTGCGAACAGCCGCCAGCTCGCCTCACGAAACGTCGCCGTGGCGAGCGCGCCGACGAGGGCACCGAGCCCGAAAGATGCTGAGAGCAGCCCGAAGCCCTCCGGCCCCACGTGCAGCGTGTCGGCGGCCAGGAGCGGGACGAGCACGTGGAAGTTGAAGCCGATGAGGCTCACGACCGTCACCACGAAGAGGACGAGGCGAAGCTCGGGCTTGGCCCACGCGAACGCGAACGCCCGGCGCAGGCCATCGATGATGCGGGCGGACGGGTCGCGCTCGACCGGACGGAGTTCGTCGCCGCGGACGAGCGCCAGTGCCGCCAAGACGGCGAGGAAGCTGAACGCATTGAGCACGAAGCACAGCCCCGTGCCGACCGCGGCGATCAATAGACCGGCGATTGCCGGCCCGATGACCCGTGAGCCGTTGAAGAGCCCCGAGTTGAGCGCGACCGCATTCGGCAGCTCACGCGGCCCGACCATCTGAAAGGTCAGGGACTGCCTTCCCGGGGCGTCGAACGCCAACGCGACGCCGCCTAGTGCCGCGAGCACGTAGACGATCGGCAACGTCGCCGTGCCCGTGAGCGTGATCACGGCGAGCGCGATCGAGATCGCCATCGCGCTCGCTTGCGTCGCCATGACGAGCTTGCGCGACTCGATGCGGTCGGTCACGACGCCGGCGACGAGCCCGAGCACGGTGAACGGGACGAAGCGCCAGAACGCGAGCGCGCCGATTGCGAGAGGCGATCCGGAGAGCTCGAGCACGAGCCAGGCGAGTGCGACGTTCTGCATCCAGCTCCCGGCGAGCGAGACCATCTGCCCGGCGAAGAAGATCCGGTAGTTGCGGTGGCGCCTGAGGCTGCGGAACGTCCGCGCACGCAGTGCGAAGGCGAGCGTCGTCACGCGTCGTCACCGAGAAGCCGGGAGAGCGCCGGCACAGCTGCTGCGACCGCCTCGAGGTCGGAGTCATCGAGCGCGCCCAGCCGGTCGGCAAGCCAGGTCGTGCGGCGTGCACGGATTCGGCGCATGAGCTTCAGACCGTCGTCCGTGAGGCGAAGGCCGACTCGGCGGCGATCCTCGCTCGAGCGAAGGCGCTCGATGAGCCCTATGCGCTCGAGCCGGTCGACGTGTCCCGACATCGCCGGAGGCGAGATGCCCTCCTCGGCGGCGAGCTCGGCAAGCGACAGTCCGGGGTTGCGCTTCACGAGCCACAGGAGCGTGGCCTGCCGCGCGGTGATGCCGAGTTGCTCCGTCTCCTTGCGCAGCTCCCGTGCCAGCCGCAAGAGGACCGGGCGGAGCTCGGCCGCGACTCCTTCTGCGCTAAGCGTAACGTCGCTAATCATTAACGTCATAAACGATAGCAGCGACCTGGCGCGCGTCGCTGGGTCAGTAGTGTCCGCCCATGCCCAACACGGAGGCCATCGCCTACGTCCGGACGCTCGTGTTCGCGGCGCTCCTCGGGGTGCCGGTCGCGTTCGCGGCCGTGCTGTTCCAGACGGCGATCCACGACGTGATCCACCTCGTGTGGGAGGTGATCCCCGAGGAGCTCGGCTGGAGTGAGCCTTCCTGGTGGTACGTCGTCCTCGTACCGGGACTCGCAGGGTTGCTCGTCGCAGCGGCCGTTCGCCTGCCGGGGCACGGCGGACACTCTCCTCTGGAAGGTCTCGGAGCAGACCCGATACCCCCGATCGCGCTCGCCAGCATTCTTCCCGCGGCGCTCGCGACATTGGGTCTCGGGCTTGTTCTGGGGCCGGAGGCGCCGCTGATCGCCCTCGGTCTCGGTCTCGGTGCGCTTGCGGTGAGGCTGATCCGATTGGAGGGGACCGAAGCTCAGCTCCTCTCGTTCGCGGGTGCTTTCGCGGCGGTCGCTGCACTCTTCGGAGGCCCGTTGATCGCGGCGTTTCTCCTGTTCGAGGTGACCGCGGCGAGCGGGAAGATTCCTGCCCAGCAGATCGGTCGCGCGCTGCTGCCGGGGTTCGTCGCGGCAGGGACGGGAGCGATCGTCTTCACCGGGGTCGCGGGTTGGCAAGGGCTCCACCAGACGAATCTCGCGCTGCCCTCGCTCCCGGCATACGAGAGCGTGCGCCTGACGGACCTGGCCTGGTGTCTGCTCATGGCCGTGGTCATCGCGATCGTCGTTGTGGGGATCCGGCACCTCGCCCACGGCATCGCGGCGCAGTCGACTCTCAGCCCGGTTGCGCTGCTCGTCGTCGCCGGGCTCGCCGTCGGTGCGCTGGCCGTCGCGTTCCGCGCAGCCGCCGACCGGCCCGTCGACCTCGTCCTCTTCTCGGGTCAGGCCGAGTTGCCGGCCGTCGTCGCGGAGGGGTCCGCCGGGGTGCTGGTACTCCTCGTCGTGGCCAAGGGCCTCGCGTACGCCCTTTCGCTCGGCGCCGGGTACCGGGGCGGGCCCGTCTTTCCGGCAATCGCCCTCGGCGTCGCTGCCGCGATGGTCGCCGCGAATCTCTTCCCCGGGTTGGACACGACGCCGGCGGTTGCAGCCGGGATCGCCGCCGGGACGACCGCTGTGTTGCGGGTTCCGTTCACCGCCGTCCTGCTCGTGTCGCTTCTCATGGGCGACTCGGCGTTCGACGTCGCTCCGATCGCAGTTCTCGCAGCCGCGGTCGCGTGGATCGTCGCCACCGTGCTCCCGAATCCCGAGGACCGCGTCGAGTCGAAGCTCGAGGAGGCGGCGCCTACCGCTCCTGCCTGAGCTATTTCGGCTCGGCTTCGAGCTTGTAGCCGACGCCGTAGCGCGTGTGGATGAAGGTGTGTCGCGGCGCCCGCCGGTCCACCTTCTCGCGGAGCTTGCGGACGAAGACGTCGACCGTTCGGTCGCGATGTGTCGCACGGCGTCCCCAGACGCGCTGGAGCAGCTCGTCACGAGTGAGCACGCGGCCCTTCTCGCGGGCGAGCGTGTAGAGGAGACGGAACTCCGTCGGTGTCAGCTCGGCGCTCTTCCCGTCGACGTACGCCTGGACGTTGTCGGGGTCGAGGCGAAGCTCCTCGATCAGGATCGCATCGCCCCGGCGGGGCTCGGCCTCGCTGACTCCGCGGCGCGCCGCCGCGCGGACCCGCGCTCCGAGCTCCTTCATCGAGAAGGGCTTCACCAGGTAGTCGTCGGCGCCGATCTCGAGCGCATGCACGCGGTCGTGCTCGGTGCCACGCGCGGAGACGACGATGATCGGCGTGCCGATCCCCTCGTCGCGCGCCTGCTCGATCACGCGCCAGCCGTCGATGCCGGGAAGCATGAGGTCGAGGACGCAGACGTCCGGCCGCTCGTAGCGCAGGCGGGCGAGACCGGTCTCGCCGTTGGCGACGCCGACGGCATCGAACCCTGCCGTCTCCAGGTGTCGCGCCATCCCGCGGGCGATGACGTCGTCGTCTTCGATGATCAGGACCTTCGCCATCCGCGACACGATAGTGGCCTCCTGAGCAGCCGCCCGGGGCCGCGACGTGGTGAACGTCTGGTGAACGGGTGGTGTCTGAAACGGACGACCCAGGTGTCAGACACCGTGTCTGACACCTGGGCTGTCTGTAAAGGACGAGCCGTCGGCCTCTGTGTCGGCGTCCCAGCGGTTCGCAAACCGTCTGTTAGAACGCTGTGACGTGACGGACGCCGACGCGATCCGGGGGAGAGTCCTCGTCGAGGAGAGCCGCGAGGCGATCGTCGTGCTCGACGACGACGATCGCGTGCTCCACGCGAGCCGCCGCGCGCGGCAGGCGGTCGACGGGCTGCGCGAGGGCGATCGTCTCCCGAGCGACCTCCTGAGCGGCGAGCGTGGCGTGATTCCGCTGGTCGTGCCGTACGAGGTGAACGGGCGGCGTGAGCGGCTCGTCTACCTCTCGCGCGAGGGCGACCTCGCCGCATACGAGGAGCTGCGTGCGGGTTTCACAGCCGCGGTCTCCCATGAGCTTCGGACTCCGCTTGCGCGGCTGCTCACCCTCCTCGAGACGACCGCTCTTCCGGGCGAGGACGTACCGGCGCTCGTCGACCAGGCGCGCGGCGAGATCGACCAGATCACCGAGCTGATCGACGAGGTGCTCTTCCTCAGCGAGCTCGAGTCGGGCGCACGCGTCGTCGCACTCGGCGCCACGCCGGTGAGGCCCGTGCTGGACGAAGCGCTGGACGAGCTAGGGGAGCGGGCGGCACGGGCCGGAGTCGAGCTGCGGCTCGAATGTGACGACGCCGTCGAACTCGCCGTCCGTCCACGCATGCTGCGGGTCATCGCTCGGAACCTCGCGGAGAACGCGATCCGCTATGCCGGGCCTGGCGCGACGTTCACGCTGTCCGTCGAGCGCGACGCCGACACCGTCGTTCTGAGTGGGCGAGACGACGGCATCGGCATCGAGAGCGCCGAGGTGCCGCGCCTGTTCGAGCGGTTCTATCGCGCCGACCGCGCGCGCGTGTCGCGCGGAACGGGGCTCGGGCTCGCGATCGTGAAGCACATCGTCACGCAGGCGGGGGGCACGGTCGAGGCGCGGGGCGCGCGCGGCCGAGGGCTCGAGGTTCGCTGCGAGCTTCCAGCGCCGTAGCGCTTCACCTGATCGTCACCACATCTTCACCGTGCGGCTCCCCGAACGACGGAGCACCGACGAGACACTGGCGGCATGACTACACGCGCACTCTCCACGCTGCTCGGCTGTATCGCGTTCGCTCTCGTCGGCGCCGGCTGTGGCGGTGACGACGACGGGGGAAGCGGAGGTGGGACGATCACTATCGACGGCTCGAGCACCGTCGGCCCGTTTGCCACTAGGGCATCCGAGGACTTCCGGGCGGAAAACCCGGACGTGCGGATCACGGTTGGTGTGTCGGGAACCGGTGGTGGCTTCGAGCGCTTCTGCGCAGGCGAGACGGATGTCTCGGATGCGTCGCGCACGATCGACGAGGACGAGGTGGCGCTGTGTGAGGAGAGCGGAGTCGAGTACGTCGAGCTCCGCGTCGCGACGGACGCGCTGACGAACATCGTCAACATCCAGAACGACTGGGCGACCTGTCTGACGGTCGAGCAGTTGAGCGCGATCTGGAAGCCCGGCTCCAAGGTGTCGAACTGGAACCAGCTCGACCCGTCCTTCCCGGACTCCCCGCTGAAGCTCTACGGCCCGGGGACGGACTCGGGAACCTTCGACTACTTCACCGACGTCATCAACGGCGAGGAGGGTGCGAGTCGCACCGATTTCTCCGCGAGCGAGGACGACAACGTCATCGTCCAGGGCGTCTCCGGAGACGAGGGCGGCCTGGGCTACCTCGGCTTCTCCTACTACGAGGAGAACCAGGACAAGCTCAAGGCGCTCGAGGTCGACGGCGGACACGGTTGTGTCGCTCCCAGCGTCGAGGCCGCGCAGAACGAGACCTACACGCCGCTCTCGCGACCGCTCTTCATGTACGTGAGCACGAGCGCGCTCGCCGACAACGAGTCGCTCGCGGACTTCCTGCGCTTCACGCTCGAGAACGAGCAGTCGATCGCAGAGGAGTCGCGGGTCGTGCCGATGAGCCAGGAGCAGATCGACGAGCAAGTCCAGAAGCTCGAGGACGCGACGAGCTAGGTGGCGAGCGTCGACGTCACCGTCGCCCGCCCCGGGGCAACGGCGCTTCCGCGCAAGAAGATCCGCTGGGGCGACCAGTTCGTCCACCTGATTCTCTTCATCGCCGCGGCGATCTCCGTGCTGACGACGGTCGGCATCGTCCTCTCACTCGTCCTACCCGCCCTCGATTTCTTCCGCGAGGTGAGCCCGTGGGACTTCCTCACCGGGACGCAGTGGTCGCCGCTCTTCCTCGATGCGCAATTCGGAGCCGTTCCGCTCGTCGTCGGGACGCTGATGATCTCCTTCTGGTCGTCGCTCGTCGCGTTCCCGCTCGGCCTCGGCGTCGCGATCTACCTGAGCGAGTACGCCGCTCCTCGCGCGACCGCATTCCTGAAGCCGATCCTCGAGATCCTCGCGGCGATCCCCACGGTTGTGCTCGGGTACTTCGCGCTGACCTTCGTCACCCCCCTCCTGCGCGATCAGCTTGGAGTGCAGGTCGACGTCTTCAACGCGCTCGCGGCGAGCCTCGTTCTCGGGGTCATGCTGATCCCCACCGTTGCGACGCTCTCCGAGGACGCGATGGCTGCCGTCCCCCGAGACCTCAGGGACGGCGGTTACGCGCTCGGTGCCGACAAGCTCCAGGTTTCGACCAGGATCGTCGTCCCGGCTGCGATCTCGGGGATCATCGCCGCGTTCGTGCTGGCCTTCTCGCGCGCAGTCGGTGAGACGATGATTGTCCTGATCGCCGCCGGCCAGCTCGCCCAGATCAGCTTCGATCCGCGCGAGACGATCGAGACGATCACCGCCTTCATCGGCGCGACCGGAAACGGTGACATCCCCACCGGGTCGATCGAGTACAAGACGATCTTCGCGGTCGGCTTCCTGCTGTTCGTGATGACGCTGATCATCAACCTCATCTCGATCCGGCTCGTGCGCAAGTACCGCGAGGTCTACGAGTGACCGTGATCGAACCGCACGTGCAGCGTGACTACGTGCCGCCGCCGGACGAAGCGACCACGCGGCAAGGACGCGTCTGGAAGAACCGGCTGTTCAAGCTCGCAATGCTGTTCTGCATGTTCGTCGCGTTCGGAACGCTCACGTTGCTTCTCATCGACACGGTCTTGACGGGCTGGCCTGCGCTGAGCGAGCAGCTTCTGACGGGTCTCCCGTCGTCGCTGGCCGACGAGGCCGGCGCCCGGCCGGCGATCCTCGCGACGCTCTACCTCGGCGCGCTCGTCCTCTTGTTCTCCGTGCCCATCGGGGTACTCACTGCGATCTACCTCGAGGAGTACGCGGACCGCGAGCGTTGGTGGAACCGCCTGATCGAGGTCAACATCCAGAACCTCGCGGCCGTGCCGGCGATCGTCTACGGCATCCTCGGGCTCGCGTTCATCGTCAACGGGCTCAATCTCGGCCGCGTCGTCCTCGCCGGAGGGCTGATCCTGACCCTCGTCGTCCTCCCCACCGTCGTGGTTTCCTCGCGCGAGGCCATCCGAGCGGTCCCCGATTCGATCCGGCAAGGCGCATTCGCGCTCGGAGCGACGAAGTGGCAGGTCGTATGGCGCCAGGTGCTCCCCGCGTCCATCCCGGGGATCGCGACGGGCTCGATCCTTGCGCTCTCTCGTGCGGTCGGTGAGACGGCGCCGCTGATCATGGTCGGGGCGGTCGTCTACGTGCCCTTCAACCCGACCATCCTCGGCCAGTACACGGCGCTCCCGGTCCAGATCTTCAACTGGACGAAGCAGCCCGATACAGACTTCCAGACGCTCGCAGCAGCCGGCGCGATCGTCCTCCTTGCCATCGTCCTTAGCATGAATGCGGTGGCGATCTTCCTACGCAATCGCTATCGCAGGCAATGGTGAGTGAGGATATGACGCAGATGGAAGCACCACGCATCGACAGCGGGCGCATCGCCGAGGTTTCACACGGGCTCGACCGCTCGGAGGTCGAGGGCCGCGAGAAGGTGTTCTCGGTCTCGGATCTCAGCGTCGCGTATCACGGCAACGTCGCACTCGACGGCGTCGACCTGAACGTGCACAAGAACACGGTGACGGCGTTCATCGGCCCGTCGGGCTGCGGAAAGAGCACGTTCATCCGCTGCTTCAACCGCATGAACGACCTCGTGCCGGGCGCGAAGGTCTCGGGCACCGTGCTCTACCACGGTGAGGACCTCTACGCTCGCGATGTCGACGCGGTCGAGATTCGCCGCCGCATCGGGATGGTCTTCCAGAAGCCGAACCCGTTCCCGAAGTCGATCTACGACAACATTGCGTTCGGGCCGCGCATCCTCGGTATGAAGGGGTCGATGGACGAGCGCGTCGAGAACGCGCTTCGGCAAGCGGCGCTCTGGGACGAGGTCAAGGACCGGCTCAAGGACGGCGCGCTCGGCCTGTCGGGCGGGCAGCAGCAACGTCTCTGCATCGCGCGGGCGCTCGCGGTCAATCCCGACGTGATCCTCATGGACGAGCCGGCATCTGCGCTCGATCCGATCTCCACGACGCGCATCGAAGACCTCATGCACAAGCTCAAGCGCGACTACACGATCGTCATCGTCACGCACAACATGCAGCAGGCGGCTCGCGTCGCGGACATGACCGCGTTCTTCAGCGTGCTCGTCGACGAGGACGGCGGGCGAAGGCACGGGATCCTCGTGGAGTACGACTCGACCACGAAGATCTTCACGACGCCCTCGGACAAGCGCACCGAGGACTACGTCACGGGGAGATTCGGATGAGAGTCGAGTTCCAGGGCGAGCTGGACGCTCTCGAGGCAGGGTTCCAGGAGACGGGAGAGATCGTCCTGCGCTCGATCCGCGGCGTGGTCGACGCGCTACGCACCCAGGACGTCGAGCTCTGTGACGAGGTCATCGCCTTCGACGACGAGGTCGACGAGCGCTACCACACGCTCGACAAGCAGATCGAGCTCGTGCTCGCCCGCCAGACGCCTGTCGCCGGCGATCTCCGGCTCGTGCTCGCGCTCCTGCACTCGGGGCTGCACGTGGAACGGATCGGCGACCAGTGCGTCACTATCGCGAAGCTCACGAAGCTCTCGAGCCACCTCGACACGAAGCAGACCGTCATCGAGAGCCTCGTCGACATGGGCGAGCGCTGCGAGGAGATGGTCAAGGTCTCGCTCGACGCGTTCGCGCAGCGCGATGTCGAGCGGGCGCGAGGGCTGCACGGGCTCGACGAGCTCGTCGATCGTGCGAACCGGCAGGTCTTCACCGAGGTCCTCGGTTACGTCAACGATCCCGAGGCGCTCGAGTGGGGGATGCGGCAGATCACCGTCGCACGCTGCTTCGAGCGAATCGGCGACAACGCCGTCGACATCGGCGAGCAGACCGCGTTCCTGGTGACCGGCGAGTTCGCCGAGTTCACCGACGCGTCGCATTAGATCGGACACCTCCCCAAGGGACGACCCAGTGCCGGACACCGGGTACGGAATGCCTGTGTGCATCGCGCCGATTGTCCGGTTCGGCCGCGTCCGGACCTGCCCAGCAGGTGTCAGACACGGTGTCTGACACCTGAGGTGCTGGGCCTCGGTTCTGTTCACCACTCCGCCACCTGACGTTCACTCCCCGTCGCCCCACGCGCGAGCCGGCCGTCGCGAGCATCGCGCTGGCAGGGGCAACTTCGAGACGAGGAGATGGGAACACGATGAGATTCCGAATCGGGCGCCGCGGCGTCGCGGCGGCTGCGGGTGCGGTAGTGGCGACAGTCGTCGCGTCGACAGCGATCGCCGGCTCGACGCAGGGACCGACGTACAACCTGAAGCAGCTGAGTGGGTCGATCTCGGCGGACGGCTCTTCGACCGTTGGTCCCTATACGACCGCAGCCGCGGAGCTGTTCCGGCGCGCCGGAGCGTCGAATGTGCGCGTGACGGTCGGCATCTCCGGCACCGGGGGAGGCTTCCAGCGCTTCTGCCGTGGTGAGATCGATCTCTCTGATGCGTCGAGGCCGATGCGCAACAGCGAAGCGGCCGTGTGCAAGACGAACAACATCGGCTCGTGGCGCGCGTTCACCGTCGCCAACGACGCTCTGAGCGTCGTCACCAACCAGCAGAACACGTGGGCGCGCTGCCTCACGGTGGCCGAGCTCAAGAAGATCTGGGAGCCCGGCTCGAAGGTGAACAACTGGAAGGACGTGCGGGCAGGCTTCCCGGACGTGCCGATCAAGCTGTTCGGCCCCGGAACCGACTCCGGGACGTTCGAGTACTTCACCGAGGCGATCAACGGGCGCGCGCGGGCAAGCCGTACCGACTACCAGGCGTCCGAGGACGACAACGTGCTCGTCCAGGGCGTGTCCGGTGAGCGTGGCGGCATGGGTTACTTCGGGTACTCGTACTTCGTCGAGAACCAGAGCCGGCTCAACGCAGTCCAGGTCACGAATCCGAAGACGAACAACTGCGTTGCGCCGTCGAAGGCGACGGTCCACAACGCCGCCTACAAGCCGCTCTCGCGACCGCTCTTCATCTATGCGAAAGGCTCTTCGTTCAAGCGGCGGGAAGTGCAGGCGTTCATCGACTACATCTTCGACAACGAGGTCGCAATCGCGAACCGCTCCGACTTCATCTCGCTCACGCCGAAGCAGCTGAAGCGGGCGAAGACGAACTTCATCCTCGCGGTGAAGGCGGCGAACCGCAACTAGCTTCCCCTCCGACACGACGCCTGTCCCCACGGAGCGGCCTTCGGGCCGCTTCGTGGTTCTCGGGCGAAAGATCACATCGACGTCCATCGATACCATGGCTTCCCATGAGAGAGCTCCCGCTGGTCGAATGCTGCACGCCGATCTCCGGCCCGGCGCTCTCGCCGGAGGCCGCGGCCGAGCTCGAGCAGCTCTTCAAAGCGCTTGCCGACAAGCACCGGCTGCAGATCCTCAACTGCCTGATCCAGGCCGACGGCGAGTCGGTGTGCGTGTGCGACCTCGAGCCGCTCCTCGGCGTCAAGCAGCCGACCGTGAGCCATCACCTGAAGCAGCTCGTCGAGGCGGGTCTGCTCGAACGGGAGAAGCGCGGCACGTACGCGTTCTACCGCCTGCGGCCTGGCATGCTCGAGCGGGTGGGCGGGCTGCTCGTCGAGCCCGCGATCGCGACTGCCTGAGGGCATGAGCACGGAGCGCGTGCGCCTGCTCGGTGCGGAGGCGCTCGGAACGTTCGCGCTCGTCCTCTTCGGGTGCGGAGCGATCATGGTGGACGCGGAGGGTGGAGAGCTCGGCCTCGTGGGGATCTCGGTCGCCTTCGGCCTCGTGGTCATGACGATGGTGCTCGCGTTCGCCGACGTCTCGGGAGCGCACATCAACCCTGCGGTCACGCTCGCGCTCGCCGCGCGGCGCCGGTTCCCATGGGCAGCTGTTCCTGGCTACTGGGGCGCACAGGTCGCGGGCGCCATCGCGGCCGCGATCGTCCTGCGCTCGTCGCTGGGTGAGACGGCGAGCCTCGGCGCCACGATGCCGTCGGGCTCGGACGCGCAGTCGTTCGCGTGGGAGGTCGTCATGACGGCGACGCTTCTCGTCGTGATCCTCGGCGCCACGCACGAGCGCGCCACAATCGGCACGGCCGCCTTCGCCATCGGTGGGACCATCGCGTTGGCCTCGCTGGTGGGCGGCCCGATCTCGGGGGCATCGCTCAACCCGGCGCGCTCGCTCGGCCCGGCGCTTGTTTCGGGTGAGCTCGACGCGCTCTGGATCTACCTCACAGCCCCGCTGCTCGGAGGGCTGCTCGGCGCGCTCGTGTACGACGTCGTGCGCAAGCCCTCGACGCCTTGACCAGGGCGCGCGGAATGCACAGAATCCCTGCACTGGCCGGGAGAGGCGAGCGAAGAGAGGGGTTCGGTGCTGCTTCTGAGACATGCGAGTGCAGGCGTGCGGTTGTCGTCACCGGAGATCGATCGCTTCCGGCGATTGGACGACGCGGGCCGCATGGTTGCGCGACAGCTCGTGTGGTCTCTCGCCGCGCACGAGATCACGCGCATCGTCTCGAGCCCGCTCGCGCGGTGCGTCGAGTCGGTCGTCCCGATTGCAGAGAGTCGCCACCTCTCGGTCGAGACCAACTGGGAACTGGAGCCGGACGTGCCGTTCGACGACCTGATGACGCTCCTCGCCGACTTGCCGGACACCAGTCTCGTATGCACGCACCGCGAGGTCTTCCAGCTGCTGCTGGGCTGGGACGTGACCTGCGACAAGGGCGCCGCGTGGGTGCTCGAGCGCCGCGGCCACGAGCTCGCGCCGACGCTCTATGTCGAGCCGCCGGCCGCGGTCAGGCCGGGCGAGCGCCGCAGCGTCTCCACGGCCTGAGCGCTACTCGCGGAGCAGTTCCCGAACAAGCTCGGTGACGCGTGCGTCGATCTCGTCCCTGATCCGGCGAACGCTGGCGAGATCTTGTCCCGCCGGGTCGTCGAACGCCCAGTCCTCGTAGCGCTTGCCCGGGTAGACGGGGCACGCGTCACCGCAGCCCATCGTGATCACGACGTCGGCTGCGCGCACGACGTCATCGGTGAGCGGCTTCGGAAACTCCTCGCTCAGGTCGAGGCCCACTTCCGCCATCGCCTCCGCCACCGCCGGGTTGATCTCTTCCGCGGGATCGCTCCCCGCCGAGCGGACGTGCACACGACCCTCGGACCTCAGCTGTGTGAGGCCGGCTGCGATCTGGCTGCGTCCGGCGTTGTGGACGCACACGAAGAGGACCTCGGGCGGCGCGGCGCTATCCGGCACGCCGGTCGCGTGCACCGCGGCGCGCGCGTTTTAGCGCCCGCTGCATCATCGTCTCGTGATGAGAGTGCCGTTTCTCCGGCTTTGCTGCCCTGGCGCGCTCCCACTCGCCGCCCGCCGTGAGGATCCACGAGTTGACGTTGTCGGCGAGCGCACTGTCGAGCACGCCATGGATCTCCGAGCGCACGCGCGCGTTCTCGACGGGCACGAGCACCTCGATGCGGTGGTCGAGATTGCGTTGCATCAGATCCGGGCTCCCGATGTACGTCGCCACTCGCTCGTCCGCCTCGAACGAGTAGATCCGGCTGTGTTCGAGGTACCGACCGACGATCGAGCGGACGTGGATGTTCTCGGACACGCGTTCGACGCCGGGGCGAAGGGCGCAGGTCGAGCGGGCGATGATGTCGACTCGGGCACCGGCGCGCGAAGCGTCGTACAGCTCCTCGACGATCTTCGGGTCGACGAGATGGTTGAGCTTCAGCCGTATGCTCGCATGCTTCCCGTCGGCTGCCGCGGCGGCGACCCGACGGATCTCGTCCATGAGGCCGCTGCGTAGCGTGAACGGCGCGACGAGCAGCTTGCGGAACTTCTGCGGCCGTCCGAAACCGGTGATGTAGTTGAAGAGATCCGCCACGTCGGCGGTGATCTCCTCGTCGGCCGTGAAAATCCCGAGATCCTCGTAGAGGCGTGCAGTGGCGGCGTGGTAGTTCCCGGTGCCGATGTGCGCGTAGCGCCGAAGGACGTCTCCCTCACGGCGGACGATGAGCGTCATCTTCGCGTGGATCTTGAGGTCGGGGAATCCGTACGCGACGTGGACGCCCGCCTGCTCGAGCGCTCTCGACCACTCGATGTTGCGAAGCTCGTCGAAGCGGGCCTTGAGCTCCACGAGGCAGACCGACTGCTTCCCGTGCTCGGCGCACTGGATGAGCGCCGCGACGAGCTCGCTGTCGTCGCTCGTGCGGTAGACGGCGGTCTTCATCGCGTTGACGTTCGGATCGCGGACGGCGGCCTGAGCGAACGTCTCGAAGCTCGCGCGGAACGAGCCGTACGGCTGGTGCACCAACACATCGCCGCGACGGACTTCGTCGAACATCTTCGGAAGGTCACTCTGTGCGCTCGCGAGGCGCGGTGGTATCGCGGGGATCCATGGCTCGTACTTCAAGTCCGGCCTGTCGATCGCCACGAGCTCCTTGAGCTCGGAGAGGTCGAGGAGTCCGTCGACGCGATAGACCTGCGTCTCGTCGGCCTCGAGTCCGCTCTGCAAGCGCGCGACCATCTCGGAGGACGCCGACGAGCTCACTTCGACGCGCACGACGTCGCCGAAGCGCCGTCGGCGGAGCTGGCTCTCGACCGCCTCGAGCAGGTCGTCGGCGTCGTCGGAGACCTCGAAGTCGGCGTCGCGCGTCACACGGAAGACGGCCCGCTCGAGGATCTCGACGCCCGGGAAGAGCGTCGGGAGGAAGTACGCGATGATCTGTTCGAGTGGGACATAGAGGCCGCGACCGCCGAGCTCGAAGAAGCGTGCCAGTCCCTCCGGGATCTTGACGCGGGCGAACCGCGCCTCACCGATGTCCGGGTCCTCGGCGAAGATCGCCAGCGAGAGAGAAAGTCCCGAGATGTACGGGAACGGCTGCCCCGGCCCGACGGCAAGAGGCGTCAGGATCGGGAAGATCTCGCGATGGAAGCGCCGCTCGAGCTTCTCGAGCCCCTTCGGCTCGAGGTCCTCGATGCCTCCGACTGCGACGCCTTCGGACTCGAGTGCCGGGCGGAGCTCCTTCTTCCAGAGTCGTGACTGGAGCGTGGTGAGCTCGAGCACGCGCTCGCGGATCCGCGCGAGCGCCTGGTGCGGCGTGAGCCCGTCCGCCGACCGGACCGTGAGGCCGGCTTCGGCTTGGCCCAGGAGGCCGGCGACCCTGACCTGGAAGAACTCGTCGAGGTTCGACGAGAAGATCGAGCAGTAGTTCACCCGCTCCAGAAGCGGCAGCGTTTCGTCCGTCGCAAGCTCGAGCACGCGGGCGTGGAACTCGAGGTGAGAGAGCTCGCGGTTGAGGAGCGTGTCGAGCGGCTCGGTGCGAACGCGGGTCGCCATCACGACATTGTGTATCGGCAGCGCGCCCCCGTGGGGTGAGAATTCGGTAATCCGCGTTACGCGGGAGCCGGCAGAAGCCGGCGCGTCTCGTAGCGCCGACCGATGAACGCCCCGGCGGCGATCGTCCCCGCGAGGACGAACACGACCAGGTTGCCCGCCGGCATTCGGGTGACGAGCTCCATCGTCGCCCCGACGAACGCGGCCGCCGGCAACGTGAGGATCCACGCGACGGCAATGTTTCCGGCGATCCCCCAGCGCACCGCGGAGAAGCGGCGGCTCGCGCCGGCGCCCATCACGCAGCCGGTGATGGTCTGGGTCGTCGAGACCGGGAAGCCGTAGTGCGCGGTCGTCCAGAGGATTCCCGCGCACGCGGTCTGCGCGGCGAAGCCCTGCGGCGGATCGATCTTCGCGATGCGCGTGCCCATCGTCTTGATGATCCGCCAGCCGCCCGCGTAGGTGCCGAGCGCCATCGCGAGCGCGGCCGACACGATCACCCATGTCGGCGGCCTGTCGAAATCGGCATCGAGGTGGCCGGAGACGATCAGGGCGAGCGACATGATGCCCATGGTCTTCTGGGCGTCGTTCGTCCCGTGCGTGAAGGCGACGAAGCTTCCCGACACGATCTGTGCCCGCCGGAACACGCGGTTGACCCGGGTCGGCGAGCGTCTTCGGATCACCCAGACGATCACGAACATCAGCGCGAGGGACGCGACGAAGCCGATCGTCGGCGACAGCAGCCCCGGCAGGACGACCTTGTCCCAGATCCCCGACCAGTTGATGACGTCGAGCCCCGACGCCGCAATCGCGGATCCGGCGACGCCTCCGATCAGGGCGTGGCTCGAGCTCGACGGCAGTCCGAGGAACCAGGTGATCAGGTTCCACGTGATTGCTCCGACGAGCCCTGCGAGGATCACGCTGAGCGTGATCACCTCGGGGTTCACGATCCCCGTCGCGATCGTGGCCGCCACGGCGAAGGAGACGAACGCGCCGGCGAAGTTGAGGATCGCCGCGAGGAGGACGGCCGTGCGCGGCGTCAGCGCGCGCGTCGAGACGCTCGTCGCGATCGCGTTCGCCGTGTCGTGGAAGCCGTTCGTGAAGTCGAAGAAGAGCGCGACGACGATGACGGCGACGAGGGTCAGGTCCTCCATTGCAGTCTTGGCTCAGGCGTTCTTCACGACGATGTTCGCGATGACGTTCGCCGCCGTCTCGCACGCGTCGAGCGCGCGCTCGAGCCCTTCGTAGATGTCCTTCCAGCGAATCACGATGAGCGGGTCGATCCCCTCGTCGCGGAAGAGCGCCGCAAGCGCTTCGCGCAGCACGCGGTCGCCTTCGTCCTCGTGCAGCTTGACCTGGACCAGCGCCTCCTGGACGCCGCGCATGCCCTTGAGGTTCTCGCACGCGATCGCGAGCTGTTCGCACGCGCGTACGATGATCCCGCACTGCTCGACGGCGTGGCGCGTCGGCATGTCGACGCCGTAAAGGGTGAGCAGCGCGGAGGCCTCTTCGAGGTAGTCGACGACGTCGTCGAGCTCGGTCGCGAGCTGGTAGATGTCGTCCCGGTCGAAGGGCGTGACGTACTGGGTGTTCAGGAGGGTGATGAGCTCGCGGGTGATCTCGTCGCCCTCGGTCTCCTCCGCCTTGACCTGCTCCTGCGTGATGCCCGAGTTCGGGTGCTCGCGGAATCGCCGCTCCACGAGCCGCGACACTTGGAGTGCATTCGCGCCGGCCTTGCCGAACAGCGCGAAGAACTCGGAGGTGCGCGGAGTCAGGCTGAACCGCATGCGCGCGGGACGTTAACCAAATGGAGATGTTGCGGACGCCGGAGGCTACGCGAGCGCTTCTACGACCAGCGATTGGAAGTGGGCGATGAGCTTCTCGGACTCCGGCAACAGCCGCCCTTGCTCGATGAGCCCGGCCCGCATGCCGGCCTGCACGCGCTCGATGAGCACGCGATCCTCGGCGCCGACCTGCGCGTCAAAGGCGAGCGACTCCTCGATCCATGCCTCGTCCGCGTCCTCCGCGACGAAGTAGTCGATGAAGCGGTACGTCTTCTCGCTCCCCCGCGGGACGATGGGGCCGATGGAGAAGTTGGGCCGCCCGGGCATGACGTTGACCACGGTGCCGGGAAAGAGAAGATGGAATTGGCCACGCCCGACCTCGCCGGTCGGGTCGTAGGCGCCTCGCGGCTCGGCGCGGGGCGGGCCGTACTGGGTCATCCGGCTCGCGCTCGCCTCCAGCAGGTAGGCGTCGGGCGAGACGTTCATGACCGCGGAGAAGCCCGGATGTGCGGTCGGGCAGTGGTAGCACTCGAGGAAGTTCTCGGCGGAGACCTTCCAGTTGCAGTCGAGCTCCGACTCCGAGCGCTGCAGGAAGCGCAGCGCGTCGAGGTCGACCCCCGCGCCCGCGACGAGCTCCGGAATACCGTCGAGATGGACCTCGAGCGGCTCGGCGTCGGCGTCCGGGTTGACGAACAGGAGCGGTCCCCACGTCTCGAGCCTCAGTGAAACGAGGCCCAGCTCCCCCTTCGGGATCCCGCCTTCCTTGTTGCCGCGCGGCGCCGTGATCAGGCGGCCGTCGAGGCCGTACGTCCACGCGTGATACGGGCACTGCAGCGTCTCGCGCCGACCCGTGCCCTCGCAAACGAGGGAGCCACGATGTCGGCAGACGTTCAGGAACGCGCGCAGCTCGTCCTCCTTGTCCCGCACGATGACGACCGGAACGTCTCCCACGAACGACGCCGCGAACGAGCCGGCTTCGGGCACGTCGCCGAGGTGGCCGACGTACTGCCACGAGCGCCGGAAGATGCGCTCGCGCTCGAGGTCGAGCACGGCCGGATCCGTGTACCAGCTCCACGGCAGGGTCCTGACGTCGACCGCGCTCACGCCGCGCAGGCTAGCTTCGGTCAGGCGGCTCCGCGCTTCAGCGGTAAGCTCGCGCGTCATGACGGACGCAGCGGCGATCCTCGCCGAGGCCGAGACCAGGCTCGCACCGCGTTCCCTCGCGTCGAACGTCGCGTGGTGGGAGTCGCAGGTGGAAGCGACCGAGGAGAACGCCGCGCGACGAACGGAGGCGGAGCTCGCGCTGTCCGACACGCTCGCGGACCGGGGCCTCTTCGAGTCGGTTACGGCGGCACGCGAAGCCGGTGCGAACGGCCTCGTCCGGCGCCAGCTCGACCTCCTCCGCAACTCGATGCTCACGCACCAGATCCCGGACGCCCTGCGCGCTCGAATCGTCGAGCTCGAGTCCTCGGTCGACATGCGCTTCTCGCGCCACCGTGGGGTGGTTGGCGGCGTCGAGGTCGGGGACACCGACATCAAGCGAATCCTCCGCGGAAGCGAGGAGCCGGCGGAGCGGAGGGAGGCGTGGGAGGCGTCGAAGACGGTCGGCGCCGAAGTGGCGGCGGACGTCCGCGAGCTCGCTCGCCTCCGGAACGAGACGGCCCGCGAGCTCGGGTACCGCGACTGGTTCGCTCTCTCGCTCGCGACCGACGAGCTCGACGAGATCAAGCTGGCCGAGACGCTTGCGGAGGCCGACCGCGTCACCGCCGAGCCGTTCGCGCGCTGGAAGGGCGCGCTCGACGAGAAGCTCGCAGCGCGCTTCGGCTGCTCTGCCTCGGAGCTTCGGCCCTGGCAGTACGCCGACCCGTTCTTCCAGGAGACGCCACCCGACGGCGCGGTCGACCTCGACCCGCTCTTCGCGGAGCAGGACGTCGTCGCGCTCGCGCGGCGCACGTTCGAGGGCCTCGGGCTCGAGGTCGACGGGATCCTTCGGCGAAGCGACCTCTACCCGCGCGAGGGCAAGAACCAGCACGCGTTCTGTATAGACATCGATCGCATGGGCGACGTGCGGGTCCTCGCGAACACAGTCGAGACGCACGACTGCGCGGACACGATGCTCCACGAGCTGGGCCACGGCGTCTACGACCTCGGATTCGGCGACGACCTGCCGTGGCTCCTGCGTTCGACGCACCTCGTCGCGACGGAGGGATCCGCGCTCTTCTCCGGCGCGCTGTCGGGTCGGCGCGAGTGGCTCGAAGCGGTTCTCGGCGCGAGTGCGAGCGAGGTCGCAGAGCTCGGCGCGAAGCTCCACGCAGCGCGCGCCGCCGAGCTGCTCGTCTTCACGCGCTGGGTGCTCGTGATGAACGCGTTCGAGCGTGCGCTGTACGCGGATCCCGAGGGGGATCTCGACACCACCTGGTGGGAGCTCGTGTCGCGCTACCAGGGGATCACCCCGCCGGACGGCCGCCGCGCGCCCGACTGGGCGGCGAAGATCCACATCGCCGTCGCGCCGGTCTACTACCACACGTACCTCTACGGGGCGATCGTCGGTCTCCAGCTGACCGCCTCCCTCGAAGACGCAGCCGGCGGGATCGTCGACCGGCCGGACGCGGGCCGGATCCTGCGCGAGAAGCTCTTCGCTCCCGGTCAGTCGGTGCGCTGGGACAGACTCGTGGAGGACGCGACCGGGTCGCCGCTCTCGGTCGCGTCGCTCGAGCGCGCCGTCGCGAAGGCGTAGAGAATGAGCGACGTCGCTCCGCTCGTCGAGGAGTCGACCGAGGCGGAGGAGGAGCGGAAGACCAGCTACATCGAGCTCTTCTTCGACCTCGTGTTCGTCTTCGCGTTCACGCAGGTCACGGCGCTGATCCTCGAGGACACGAGCCCGCAGGGATTTCTGCGCTCGGCGCTCGTGCTCGCGATGGTGTGGTGGGCCTGGTCGGCCTACGCGTGGATGACGAACGCGATCGACGTCGACAACAGCGTCACGCGGCTGATCATGTTCGCCGCGATGGCCGCAGGGTTCTTCGCGGCCCTCTCGGTGCCCGATGCCTTCCAGGACGAGGCCGCGTGGTTCGCCGTGGCGTACTTCGTCGCCCGCGTGCTCAACTCGATGCTGTACGCCTGGGGCGTGCGTGCCGACCCGGGCCAGCTTCGCGCGGTCGCGCGGCTCTCGCCGTGGTTCGTGTTTGCGGCGGTGATCGCGCTGATCGGCGGTTTCGCGGATCCGGACTACCGCGCCTGGATCTGGCTCGCTTCGCTCGTCATCGACGTCGTCGGGACGCTGGTGGTGGCGGCCGCCGAATGGCGCGTCTCGCCGTCGCACTTCGCGGAGCGCTACGCGTTGATCGTGATCATCGCGCTCGGGGAGTCCATCGTCGCAATCGGAATCGGGACGTCGGACCTCGAGCGTGACGCCACGTATGCACTCTCGGTCGTCGTCGCATTCGCCGGCGTCGCTGCGCTGTGGTGGGCCTACTTCGACTTCACGGCGGTCGCTGCCGAGCGCTCGCTCCGGCGTGCGTCGCCCGCCGCTCGCGGGCCGCTCGCACGCGACGTCTTCACCTTCTTCCACTATCCCGTCGTCCTCGGGATCATCTTCTACGCCGTCGCCGCGAAGAAGACGCTCGAGCATCCGCTCGACCCGCTCTCCGAGGCAGGTCGGTGGGCGCTCGGCCTCGGAGTCGCAGCCTTCCTCTGCGCTTTCGCGCTCATGCGGTTCCGCGTGCTTCGCCGGGTCGCCTGGGAGCGGCTGGGTGCGGCCGCCGTCGCGCTCGTCGTCGCCATCTCGCTCGACGGGACGGACGCGATCGTTACCCTCGGCGTCGTGATCCTCGTCCTGATCCTCTCGGTTGCAGTCGAGACCGCGCGGCTCCACGAGATCCGCGCTGCGCTCCGAGGCGAGTGAACCGAGACGAGAAAGCGCGGGCGTTCGCGGCTCTTCACGAGGGCGAGCCCTTCGTGATCCCCAACCCATGGGACGCCGGGTCGGCACGCGCGCTCGCCGCCCTCGGTTTCAAGGCGCTCGCGAGCACGAGCTCGGGGTTCGCGTTCACGCTCGGCCGCCTCGACGGCCAGGCCACGCTCGACGAGGTCGTCGTGCATACGGCCGAGCTCGACCGAGCGACCGACCTGCCCGTCTCCGTCGATCTCGAGAACGGCTACGGCGACTCACCCGAGAGCGCGGCGCAAGCGGTCGCACGGGTCGCCGAGGCGGGCGCGGTAGGTGGCTCGATCGAGGACTACGACCCGTCCGGACGGCTGTACGAGAGCAGCCACGCCGTGGAACGTGTCGCCGCCGCGGTCGAGGCTGCGGGTGCGGTGGACTTCCCGTTCACGCTCACTGCCCGCGCCGAGAACCACATCCGGGGTAACCCGGACCTGTCGGACACGGTCGAGCGACTACTTGCGTACGAGGCAGCCGGCGCCGACGTCCTGTACGCGCCGGGCCTCACGACGGTCGAGGAGATTCGCGAGCTCTGCACCGCGGTCTCGCGTCCGGTGAACGTCCTCGCTCTCGGCGGTCTGTCGTTCGCCGAGATCGCCGGCGCGGGCGCGCAACGCGTCAGCGTCGGAGGCGCGCTTGCGTGGGTCGCGATGAACGCCTTCGCCGAGGCGGCGCGGGCGATCCGGGACGACGGCGACTTCTCGTCCTTCGGCCCGAGCCCGCCGCTGCGCGAGTGGTTCGCCTGACGTAGCTAGGGGAAGCGGCGCGGCGCCGGCCCGTCCGGCACGAGTCGTCCCAGCGTGTCCCGGCGACCGACCAGCGCGTGGTAGATCGCGTCGGGAATGCGGCCGCGCAGACCGAGATGACTGGCGAAGGTGCCGTCGCACCGCGCCAGGCGCCAGGTAGCCAGGCGTTCGTCCTCGGGGATCTGTGCGAGGAGCCGCGCTGCCTCGGGATCTTGCAGCGGGAGAAACGCGAGTCGTCGCCGACGGTCGAGGCGCGCGGCGGCACGCGCCGCGAAGCGGCAGAACCGTCAGGTCGCGTCGTAGAGCAGCACCGGCCGGCGAAGCTCGCTCACCGCGTCCCGTCAAGCCCTTCCGGGATCGAGAGCCCCACCTCTAACCCGCGAAGCGGTACTCGGCGGCGACCTCGGGCGTGAGGTACGCGGCCGACGGGCTGCCGGCGGGCGTGAAGAGCCCGACGATCGTGAGCTCGCTGTCGGTGCTCGTGTTCTCGACGATGTGCACCTCGCGCGGGCGAAGCCGGAACGCCGAGCCTGGCCCGAGCTCCTCGACCGCCTCGCCCACATGCACCCTGCCAGGCCCGTCCGGGATCCAGACGATCTCGTCGTACAGGTGGTAGTGCCAGGGCGCCCTCCCCGGCGGCACGAACCCGGCGAAGAGCGTGGCCCGCGTGGAGCCGTTGGAGGCGTCGAACAGGATCTGGAACGAGCGGGCGCCGGTCGCCCGCTGCGCGTCGGCGTCGTCGAGCGATACCGTCAGCGCGCGCTGGCCCATCGGCGCGTGGCGGTCGACGCCGGCGCCGACGGTCATGAGGATCACCTCGAGCGGGTCCGTCGCCTGGAGCAGGGCGTCCTCACCTGCGAGGACGAGGCCGGCGCTTCGGGCCTGCACCGGCTCCGAGGTCCCGCCGACCGAGAGGAGGCCTGCCCCCGCCGCGACGTAGACGAGGAGATCGTCGTCGGGGTCGCCGAGCGTCCACGACAACCCGGGCTCGAGCGAGGCCGTGCGCAGCGCGAGCGCCGAGTCCCCGACCGGCGGGACGTCACGGCTCGCGCGGGCCATCGAGAATCTCCGCGCCGTAGAGCGAAATCTCGTCCACGTAGCACCACACCCAGGTCTCGTACGGCTCAGCCGAGCGGATCAACGGATGGCCGGTCTCCCTGAAGTGCGCGGTCGCATGGCGGTTCGGCGAGTTGTCGCAGCAGCCCACCTTCCCGCAGTGCAGGCACATGCGCAGATGCATCCAGCTGCCGCTGCTCTTCGCACACTCTTCGCACTCGAGCGGGGGTTGGGGCAGCTCGGTGGTCGCGATCGTGTCGAGGTGCGCGCATTGCCTGCTCACGGCGCCGACTCTACTTCGCGTACCACCCTAGGCTGTGCCCGATGAGAGCGCTTCCCGCTGCGTTCGGCGAGTACCGCTGGGCGCCGTCGACCGAGGCGATCGCGGCCGAGCTCAGGCTCGACCCCGCGCTGATCAGGCGCTTCGACGGGAACGTTCCCGCCTCTCCGTCGCCAACGGCCGGCCCGGGTTTCATCGTCGATGCTCTCGCGAAGGTGAACGAGTACGCGCACGGCGGCTTCCCGGCCCTCGTCGACGCGATCGCGGAGTACGCGGGCGTCGAGCCGCAGAACGTGGTCCTCGGCGCCGGCGCAGACGATCTCATCCTGCTCAGCGCGCGGACGTTCGCCGGGCCGGACGACGTCGTCGCCATCGACGTCGACCCGACCTATCCGCTGTTCCGGATCGCGGCGCACCTCGCAGGCGCCGAGGTCGGCGATGTCGATCCCGCGGTGACGTTCACGTGCCGGCCGAACAATCCGACGGGCGCCCTCGGATCGCTCGCGCCCGCGCGCCCGCTCGTCGTGGACGAGGCGTACTTCGAGTATGCCGGGCATACCGCCGCCGGTCTCATCGACGACGGCGTCGTCGTCCTGCGAACGTTCTCGAAGGCGTTCGGGCTCGCGGGCGCCCGCGTCGGCTACGCACTTGCGGACGCTGCGACGGCCGCCGAGCTCGACCGCCGGCAGTCGCCACAGCCGATCTCGGGGATCTCGGCGGCGCTGGCGGTCGCGGCCCTGGCCGCCGGCCCGCCCGACGTGAGCGAGCAGGTCGCGGAGCGCGACCGCTGCGCACTCGTTCTCGGCGAGATCGGGCTCGAGCCGTTGCCGTCGTGGGCGAACTTCCTCTTCGTGCCGGTCGACGAGGCCGACCGAGTCGGCGCGGCTCTCTTCCGCGAAGGGCTGGTCGTCCGGGTCTTCCCGGAGGGCATCCGGTTCTCGGTGCGCGACCGCGACGACGACGATCGGCTCCTCGAGGCGCTCGCGGCGGCCGCGCAATACCGCTAGCCGCTCGAAACGTCGAGCACGACCTTCCCGCGCGGGTGGCCCTCGCCCTGGTAGTCGAGAGCACCGGCCATCTCGGCGAACGCGAAGCGCCGGTCGACGACCGACCTCACGTGTCCGGACTCGAGCAGCTCGCGCAGGGTCTCCATGTCCGGCATTCCGGCCACGTGTCCGAGCGGCCCGAGCAGGTGGTTCGCTCGCGGTCCGCCGGCGATCACGACGGTGGCGTCCGGACGCACCGTCCTTTCCGCCAAACACCTCGTCCCCGGGCTCGAACTCCGTGACGCCCGGGCCGACAGCCTCGACGACCCCCGCGTAGTCGGTTCCCGGCCGGTTGCTCCTCGGCCTGAAGATGCCCGTCGTCGGACGCGCGATCCTAGGCCTCCCGACGACCGAGTACCAGTCCGCGATGTTCAGTCGACGCCGCGTGCACGCGCACGAGCACCTCGCCCTCCGCTGGAACGGGCACGCCGAGCTCGCGGAGCTCGACGACCTCGGACGGAGCGCCGAACCGGTCTCGCACGGCGGCTTTCAAGTGCTGCCCCCTCTTCGACGTGAGCGCCAGAAGAACGGCGTCGCAGGGCGCATGTGGATGTCCGTGCGCGTGACCATCATCGCGTGCACCTGACCAGGACCTCGTCGTCGGCAGGCTCGGGCGATCGACCTCGGCGACCCGCAGCACGTCCGGCGGCCTGTAGCGGTCGTGGACGACCGCCTTCACGACTCCCCCTCCGCAGCCGCGCCGCCGACCGTGAGCACGACGTTGCCGGTCTTCTGGCCCGTCTCGACGTAGCGTGTCGCCTCGACAACCTGCTCCAGCCGGTACGTGCGGTCGATGACCGGCCGGTACTTGCCTTCCTCGACGAGCTGCTTGACGTGGGCGACATCCTCCTTCGTGTACTTCGGGATCGGGAGCGTCAGCCGCTTGCTGCCGATGACGCGGGTCGCGAGCGCGATGAACGGGACGTGCCACATGAACCCGAGGTCGGTCTCGATGAACACACCGCCGGGCTTCAGCGAGCGCCGGGCGCGCCGGAACGAGTGCTTGCCGACGGCGTCGAAGACGACGTCGTAGGTGTCGCCGTTCTTCGTGAAGTCTTCCCGCGTGTAGTCGAGGACGACGTCCGCGCCGAGGGAGCGGACGAGCTCGACGTTCTTCGTGTTGCCGACGGCCGTCACGTGCGCTCCGGTGGCCTTCGCGAGCTGCACGGCCGCCGTTCCGATCGCTCCGGTGGCCCCGTACAAGAGGATGCGCTTCCCTGGTCCGAGCTCCGCCTTGGCGAGGCACGCGCGCGCGATGCTCGCGCCGTCGGAGAGCGCGGCCGCCTCCTCGAAGCTCAGGCTCGCGGGCTTGTGCGCGAGCGCGCCGTGCTCGCGCAGGCACACGTACTGCGCGTTCGCGCCCGAGTGGAGCCCGAAGACCTCGTCACCGACCTCGAACTCGGTGACCGCCGAGCCGACCTCCTCGACGACGCCGGCGAGCTCCATCCCTGCGATTCGCTGCTTCGGCCGGCGAAGGCCGGTGAAGACGCGCGAGAAGAACGGGTCGGCCGCGCGGTACCCGCAGTCCGAGCGCGTGATCGTGCTCGCGTGCACCTTCACCAGCACCTCGTTCTCCGTGGGAACGGGGCGCGGCACCTCTTCGATGTGCAGCACCTCCGCAGGGCCGTACCTGTCGTAGACGACAGCTCGCATGGATCTCACTTCCTCTCCTCGGGGCGGGCTGCGCGGTGAATGGGGCCGCCCTCTTTCCAGGCGCGACCGGCGCGATAGAGCTCTGCCGGTCGGCCGCCGGCAGAGCCGGGGCGCGCGCGGCGTCCGGTCGGGATCACCCAGCCGTCCTCGACGACGATGCTGCGCCGGAAGTTGGCCGCATCGAGCTGGACGCCCCAGATCGCCTCGTATACGGCTCGCAGCTCGGCCATCGTGAACGTCGACCCGACGAACGCGGTCGCGATGCCCGAGACCTCGAGCTCGACACGGATCCGCTCGACGGCGTCCCGCAGGATCCGCAGGTGGTCGAAGGCGAGGTCGATCTGCCCGTTGAGGACGTCGGAGACCGGGATCAGGGAGGCGGTGGCCGCGTCGGAGCCGGCCACGATCGCCCCGACGTCGCGGAGCACCGCGAGGTAGGCGACCGTCACGACGTCCATGCGCGGGTCGCGACCCGGGTCGCCGTAGGCGCGGAACTGCTTCAGGACGGGAGCGGCGTCGACGCCGGTCTCCTCGGCGAGCTCGCGCTTGGCCGCGCCGTCCAGCGTCTCGGGCGGCCGCTTGAAGCCTCCCGGGATCGCCCACATGCCCTCGAACGGGGCCTCACCACGGCGGACGAGCAGGACGTTCAACGCGCCCTCGGACATCGTGAGGATCACGACGTCGACGGTGACCGCGAAGGGCGGAAACTGGGACGGGTCGTAGCCGGGAGGCGGCCGGCCCCTCGTAGTTCTAGTCGTCATGACTGTTACCGTAGCACCCAGTTTTGGTCACGTCAACAAGAACCTTGCGTCTGCTCGCCGATGAGTTCGCGTGCTCCCGACAGTCCATCGAGCAGCGACGCAGAGGAGGCTGCGATGAACGAGCAGTTCGAAGCCACGCTCCAGAAGAGCCCTGCGAAAGGCGGCTGGACCTACGTCGTCTGGCCGCGGTCGGTCGAGGTCTTCGGCACGCGGGGGCTCGTCAAGGTGCGCGGGACGATCGACGGCAAACCGTTCCGGAGCTCCTTCATGGCGATGGGCGATGGGACGCACAAGCTCCCCGTCAAGGCGGACGTGCGGAAGGCGATCGGGAAGGAAGCGGGAGACAGCGTCGTCGTCAGGATCGACGAGCGACTCGAGACGTAGTGGCGATCCTCGGGGATTGACGCCGCCTCCTCTCGACGCGCGATACGGTGAGCGCATGAGCGTCACGCGCGAGGGCGGCTGCTCGTGCGGAGCCGTGCGCTACCGGCTCGCCTCGGACCCGCTCTTCGTCCACTGCTGCCACTGCCTGAACTGCCAGCGGCAGACCGGGAGCGCGTTCGTCGTCAACCTGCTGATCGAGGCCGACCGAGTCGAGCTCCTCGCAGGCGAGCCGGAACCGGTGGACGTACCCCGCGGTCGCACGCAGAAGCAGCGAATCTTTCGCTGCCCGGACTGTCAGGTGGCGGTCTTCAGTCGCTACACGAGCGCGAAGGTGCGATTCGTCCGCGCCGGCACGCTCGACGACCCCTCGAGCGTCGAGCCCGACGTCCACATCTACACGCGATCGAAGCTCCCGTGGATCGCGCTTCCCGACTCGACGCCCGCCTTCCGCACGTACTACGACACGGCGAAGCTCTGGCCGGCCGCGAGCCTCGAGCGGCTCGCCGCGCTGAGGCGAGGGCGCACGAAGTAGCGCTGCGATTGAGGACATAACCTGACCTAAATACTCTTTATGGTCAGCGAACCCGTCAACGAACGAAGGGAAATG
The DNA here is from genome assembly GCA_963787855.1 of uncultured Gaiellaceae bacterium. Lineage (GTDB taxonomy): Bacteria > Actinomycetota > Thermoleophilia > Gaiellales > Gaiellaceae > GMQP-bins7. Next base: position 5,176 of record CAWBER010000001.1, on the reverse strand, counting down.
ACGATGCCCGAACGCGACACCTACATCCCCGGCGTTCCCTGCTGGATCGATACGAGCCAACCCGATCCCGAGGCTGCGGTCGCGTTCTACGGCGGCCTCTTCGGTTGGGAGTTCGAAGACGTGATGCCGCCGGGGGCCCCGGCGAAGTACTTCATTGCCCGCCTGCGCGGACGCGCAGTCGCCGCTGTCGGATCGATCCCCGAATCTGCGCAGCCCACGGCGATGTGGGACACGTACATGTGGGTCGACAGTGCCGACGAGGCCGCATCCAAGGTGCGTGCTGCCGGCGGGAGCATGGTGAAGGAGCCGTTCGACGTGCCGGGCGCCGGCCGGATGGCGGTCTGCACCGATCCCGAGGGTGCGGTGTTCTGCGTCTGGCAGGCCTACCAGCACAAGGGCGCGCAGATCGTCAACGAGCCGGGGTCGGTGAGCTTCAACGACCTTTACACCCGCGACGTGGAGGGTGCGAAGGCCTTCTACGGCGCCGTGTTCGGATGGGAGACGCTGGGGCTGGGGGGTGGGTTCGAGATGTGGACGCTGCCGGGCTACGGCGACTTTCTCGAGCGCGACGACCCCGACCTGCGCAAGCGTCTGGCCGAGCTCGGCGGCGAGCCGGGATTCGAGGACGTCGTGGCGAGCATCAGCTTGATCGGGGACGACCAGCCCGACGTTCCGCCCCACTGGGGCGTGACCTTCGCGGTAGCGGACGCAGACGTCATCGCCGAGAAAGCCACCGAGCTCGGCGGCACGGTCGTCGTCGCGCCGTTCGATGCTCCGTGGGTCCGCATGACCGTTCTCACCGACCCGCAGGGCGCGACCTTCACTGCGAGCAGGTTCGTGCCGCCCGAGACCGAGGGCGTCGGCGCGAACGCGGACGCGGCCGTCGGCGCCGTGTGACGGACGGTCGGTGCATGGTTCCCGAGGCGTCGCTGGAGGAGACGGAGCTCGGCTGCGTCCCACAGGGTGAGGGCTGGTTCGTCCTCAACGCGCGGGACGTGACGTGGATCCGAAGCGAGGAGCGCGGGCAGGACACCGACTTCGAAGGGCGGCAGGAGTGGACCGACCTCGGCGTCCGCATCCAGGTTCTCTCGCCCGGTCAGCGCGGCCTGTACCACGGCGAGCGGGGCCAGGAGGACTTCCTCGTCGTCTCCGGCGAGTGCGTGCTCGTGATCGAAGGTGAGGAGCGCCGCCTGAAGGCGTGGGACTTCATCCACTGCTCGGCGTGGACGAAGCACACCTTCGTCGGCGCCGGTGACGGGTCGTGTGTGATCGTCATGGCCGGCAGCCGAACGGGCGGCTTCGAGGTCGTCTATGCCGTGGACGACGTGGCGGCGAAGCACGGTGCGAGCGTGCTCGAGGAGACGTCGAATCCGGACGAGGCCTACGCCCGCTTCGGGCCGGAGGCGCGGTCGGCATATCGGGAGGGCTGGCTGCCCTGAACGAGAGTCAGGGGCGAGTGAGGAAGAGCCGTTTCTCGGTTGTGAGGTGGGGTGCCCACTCGAGGCGGCTCGCGGCTGCGAAGCGCAGGTAGGCGCGGAGCGCGTCGCGCAACGCGTCGACGAACCCCTCGGCGCGACGCGGCGCGAAGCCCTCCTCCCACCACAGACCCACCACCTGCACGCGGCCACTCCCACGGTCGATCCGCGGCTCGATGCGTCCGACGAAGCGGTCGCGGAAGAGGAACGGCAGGACGTACCACCCGTACCGCCGCTTGGCCGGCGGGTGGAAGAGGTCCCACACGTAGTCGAACTCGAACAGGGAGCCGAGGAGTGCGCGGTCCCAGATCAGCGGATCGAATGGTGAGAGGAACGCGACGGAGGGAGGCGGCTCCGACGGCGCTGCGAGCATGTCGACCTCGTCGCGGAGGACGAAGCGATTGCCGCGAACGCCTTCGACCTCTACCGGAACCAGCCCTCCGTCCTCGATGAGGCCCTCTCGCACCGCGGTCCGCCCGGGATACTCGGGGTACCGCGGATCTGGCTTCGCCGGGCCGAGGCCGCCGAAGACGTCGCCGCCGCTGCTTGCGCCCAGGAGGCCGTGCGCTCGGTATCGCGAAAGCATCTTGTGCCGCAGCTGGTCTCGCAGCGGCACGTCGCGTTCGAGCACCTCGCGAGGCAGCAGGCGCTCGATGACGTCGTAGTAGCGGCGGCTGCCATCGCGCCGTGCGAGGCCGAGCACGCCGGTGACCGTGTAGGCCTCGAGGACGGCCCGGACGACGTTCGTGCGCACCCCGAACCAGTCGACCGTCGCTCCGTGCTGCCGCTCGAAGTCGAGCGCCGAGAGCGGGCCGTCCGCTCGGACTCGCTCGAGCACGCGCTCGGCCGCCTCGGCGTTCTCGGCGAGGACGCGTTGGGCATTCCGGCTCTGCGTTCCCCGGAACCACGGGTAATCGGTCGTCAGGACGAAGGACAGTCCCTTGTTGACCGCCTCGAACACCTCGCGACGTTCGTAGACGAGCTCGCACCAGGCCGGGTCGTAGTCGGCAATGCGCGCGTGCAGCACGAGGTCGTGGCTCCGGCCGGCGACCGCGATGGGGTCGTACTGGATGGAGCCGAACCTGCGGAGGAACTCGAGCACGGCATCGGGGCCCCCCGCGATGGATCGTGCCGGCGCGAGGAGGTGCCGGGCAACGAGGAATCGGCGGGCGGCCTCAGCGGTGACCCTCACCTCGAGGGACGCTAGCTATCCGGAAGTCGTTGCGCCGCGCGCTCGCGCGGTCGCGTCAGCGTGTTGGACGACCTGGATCGGGTTGCCGTCGGGATCTGCGATTCATGCGATCAGCAGACGTCCGAGCCACTCGTGCGGGGCGCCCAGCCCGGTCGCTCCGTTGGCGACGAGGTCGGCGAACGCGGCGGGAGTGTCGTCGGTCCAGAGGATGACCGCGGCTCGCTGGCCCTCGGGAACCGGGTCGAGGCCGTGGTCGTCGCGTGTGGACGCGACAGAAGCAATGCCGATCTTGTAGCCGTCGAGATCGAGATCGACGTGAATCGGCTCCAGGCGGCCCGGGACGCTGTCAAACGCCGCCGATTACTCCTCGCCTTCCCAGTACTCGGCGGTGGGTCCCGGCCTCGCGAACATGATGTCCTCGTCCTCGACATCCTTGGCGAGAACCTTTCCGGTGTCGAGGTACTCGATGATCTCGCCGCGGATCATCGAGGAGAGCATGAGGACGCGAATCGGCGAGTCCGTTCGGTTGATGATCTGATGCGCGCCGCCCTTGCCGCGCGGAAAGCAGACGACGTCACCCTCGTTCAACACCTGCTCGCCTTCGGGCGTACGAAGCGTCGGCTCGCCGCGGAGCACGATCACCCATTCCTCGTTCAGGTAATGCGTGTGGTAGGGCCAGAGCTTGCTTCCGGGCTCGACCTCGGACAGGGTCGCGCCGATCAGCTCACCGCCGATGCGGTGGCCGACAACTGTGCCGCTGGCGCGCCAGCCCTCGCGGTCCCTTGTCGCATCCCACTCGTCGCCGTAGAGGTTGAAGATCTTCATGGCTCGTTCGGAGCTCTCAGCCGCTGGGTCGTGCCTTGCGGGCGACGCTGCGCCACTGCGCGTCCTCTGCAGGGCCCTGTTCCGCCGCGACCGCCAGGGCATCGCTCGGGTCGTGTGAGCTCGCGGACGAGACAGAACTCGTTCCCGAACGGGTCCTGCATCACGGCCCAATCGATCAGCGGTCGAGCACCTTCGTACGCGTGCGGCACGGGGTATACCGTTGGAGGGCACTTCAGCCGGCCGCCGATCGCCTCGATCTGCGCGATCGCGGTGTCGATCTCTCCGACGCCGACGTCGATGTGCGCACGGTTCGCCGCAGGATCGAGCCGCCGCGCGGCGTCGACCGCTCCCGAGTCGGACCTCTTGGCCGCCGGGACACGGAGGATAATCTCGTGCTTCCAAGTCTTCTCGTTCTCGTGGCCCAGATACGCAAACCGGTCGGGCCAGGCGGACGAGATCCGTCGAATCCCCGTCGCCTCGGACCAGAACGCTGCGCCGATCTCGAGGTCCTCGACGTCGATCACGAAGCAGCGCAGCGTCCCGATTGCCAAAGCGCATGGGATTCTGACCGATCCGCTCAGGGTGAGGGTCGGCCCGTGACAGCGTGCGTGGGACGAGGTGGCCTAGCCTACGAGGATGGTCACGATCGACGATGTCAGGGCGCTGGCATCGACGTTGCCGCGCAGCTACGAGGCGCTCGTCCGGGGTCGGGTGAAGTTCCGCGTCGGCCAGATCGTCTACCTCGCCTTCTCGAGTGACGGGCGGGAGCTGGGCTTCGCCTTCCCGAAGGATTGGCGCCAGGCGCTCGTCGAGTCCGAGCCGGAGAAGTTCTCGCTGCCAGATGCGTCGAACATGCGCTACCACTGGGCCGTCGTGCGGCTCGACGCAATCGACGAGGCCGAGATGCGAGCGCTGGTGCTCGACGCGTGGGCGATGGTCGTCCCGAAGAAGGTGGTCGCGGCCTACCTCGAGGAACACGGACACGGCTCGCCGCGAACGTCCTTCAAGTGAGAGGACGCTGGGCAGAGGCGATGGTGGGTGAACGGCGAAACGCGAAACGCCTTCCGCCGCCTCTGCGGATGGCCTTGATCAGGGCGTAGAGCCGGGCACGAACTCGCGAACCTCCTGCGCACAACGGCAGGCGACGGCGATCTTGCCCGCCCACTCCAGCGCCTCCTCGCGTGAGGGAACGTCGACAACCGAGAATCCGCCGATGTACGCCTTACTCTCAGGGTATGGGCCGTCGGTGACGGTCCCGTCGGTGGCCACCACGCTCACCTCTTCGTGGGAATGCAGCCCGCCGCCGAACACCCAAACGCCGGCATCCTTTGCCTCTTGCACCACCGCGTGCGCTGCCTCGGCCACGTCGGGGAGATCCTCCTCGGGAAACGTCATTGCGCCGTCATCGAACGAGATCAGATACCGCGTCATCTCACGACTCCTTTCTCGGTGGCCTGCTCCGGCCGCTCTCAATGGAGACCCACAACCACTCAAGACTCATCGGTCCGGCCAGATCCAGCCTCACTTCTCCGGGCGTCATCGCGGCACACTGGCGCACGCCGATGAGACGTCGCCCCTTGTCGTCGGCGCCGTGGTGACTTCGGTGTCGTAGTGCTCGTCTCCGCGAGCCGGCGAATCATCGAGCGCGGGCGCGGCTCGCTCGAGCCCCGCATCCCACGATGGG